>NZ_CP079218.1:2921623-4382434 GCF_019317285.1 Pedobacter sp. D749 | reverse complement strand
ATGCTATTCTTCAGCATCTTCATATTTGTTTTTGCTTTTAACATTGGGTTTCCCCGCTATGCAAATTACAAATTCTCCTTTTAAAGTATTGTTTTCAAAATGTGATTTTATTTCTACCAAAGTGCCTCTCACGGTTTCTTCGAACATCTTGGTCAGTTCTCTGCTTACCGACGCCTGCCTGTCGGCACCCAAATACTGCGCAAACTCCTCTAAAGTTTTTAATAAACGGTGCGGACTTTCGTAAAGTATAATGGTGCGGTCTTCTTCTGCCAATTTTTTAAATTTTGTTTGTCTGCCTTTTTTTACCGGCAAAAAACCTTCAAAACAGAATGCATCGGCTGGTAGGCCTGAATTAACCAAAGCAGGTACAAAAGCTGTTGCGCCAGGTAAACACTCTACGGCAATATCATTTTTAATGGCCTCGCGTACCAGGAAAAAACCTGGATCGGAAATGGCTGGTGTTCCGGCGTCAGATATCAGGGCAATTTTTTGTCCTTCGTTTAAAAACCTGATAATTTCTGAAGTGGCCTTATGTTCATTGTGCTGGTGGTGCGAGAAAACTCTTTTATCGATGCCAAAATGTTTCAGCATTGGGGCACTGGTACGGGTATCTTCAGCGAGAATCAGATCGCATTCTTTTAATATACGGATTGCCCTGAAGGTCATATCCTCCAAATTGCCTATAGGCGTTGGTACGAGAAATAGTTTGCCATCCATATTTTTCTGTGTCCGTCATTGCGAGAAGGAACGACGAAGCAATCTTTTTGTGGAGAGATTGCCGCACTACGTTCGCAATGACGACTTAATTATTATCTTTGCTTAAAAAATTAAATAATGCTGCAAGTTAACTATATCCGCGAAAATAGAGAGAAAGTTTTAGAACGTTTAAGTATCCGTAATTTTAAACAACCAGAACTGGTAGATGAAATCATTAAAATTGATGAGGACCGCCGTTCTACACAAACTTCCCTGGATAATATTTCTGCTGAAGCGAATGCAGCTGCCAAACAGATTGGCGATTTAATGCGTACTGGTAAAAAAGAAGAAGCCGAGGCGATTAAAGCAAAAACTGCTTCTCACAAAGAAAATATCAAAAACCTAAGCGATAAATTGAATGAGTTGGAAGCTGCTCAACACAATTTAATTGTTCAATTGCCTAATTTGCCTTATCATTTGGTAAAACAAGGCTCTACTGCAGAAGAAAATGAGGTAGTTTTAACGCATGGCGAACCTGCCCAGTTACCAAGTAAAGCTTTGCCGCATTGGGAACTTGCCGCGAAATATGATATTATCGATTTCGAATTGGGCGTAAAAATTACTGGTGCTGGTTTTCCGGTTTATAAAGGAAAAGGAGCAAGATTACAACGTGCATTGATCAATTTCTTTTTAGATCATGCTACTGCGGCAGGTTATAAAGAAATGCAGGTTCCTCATTTGGTTAATGCGGCTTCAGGTTTTGGTACCGGACAGTTACCTGATAAAGAAGGACAGATGTATCATTCAACTGTTGATGATTTATATTTAATCCCAACTGCCGAAGTTCCGGTAACCAATTTATACCGTGATGTAATTGTTAAAGAAGAAGATCTCCCAATTAAAAATACTGCTTATACCCCTTGTTTCCGTAGAGAAGCGGGTTCATATGGTGCTCATGTACGTGGTTTAAACCGTTTACACCAGTTTGATAAGGTTGAAGTAGTGCAGATTACGCATCCGGATAAATCTTACGAAACTTTAGAAGAGATGAGCCAATATGTTCAGTCTTTATTGAAAGAACTTGGTTTGCACTATCGCGTATTGCGTTTATGTGGCGGCGATATGGGCTTTACTTCTGCTATGACATATGACATGGAAGTATGGAGTGCAGCGCAAGAACGCTGGTTGGAAGTTTCTTCTGTTTCAAATTTCGAAACTTACCAGAGTAATCGTTTAAAACTGCGTTTTAAAGGAAAAGAAGGTAAGGCGCAACTGGCACATTCATTAAACGGAAGTGCGTTGGCTTTACCACGTATAGTGGCTTCGATTTTAGAAAACTACCAAACTGAGAATGGAATTAAAATTCCGGAAGCTTTGGTGAAGTATACTGGGTTTGATATGATTGATTAATCTTAGATAAATCGTCATTGCGAGGCACGAAGCAATCTTAATACTGTAGCAAAACCTTTTGGTATTTGGCGATTAATTAAAGAAAACGAAGTTTCTCTTGTAGTAAGATTGCTTCGTCGGCTGAAAAAGCCTTCTCGCAATGACGATATTTCTAATAAAAAAAGCTTTGCATTAATGCAAAGCTTTTTGTTTTTATAGATAGATGTGTTTTTTGTATGATTATAAAATCAGGATCAACAATAAAATGATGATAATGATTGCACCAACTGAAAGATAAACACCTCCAGAAACAGCACGAGCCTGACCTTTTAATTCTCTTAACTCGCTACGTAAAGCTTTACGTTCTGCTCTTGTTAAGTTTGATTTATCCATGTCTCTGATCTCTTCAACACGGGTTTTGATTCTTTCCAGTTTCACTGCTTGTTCTGCAGTTAATTCTGTTGGGTTTTTCGCAGGTTTATCAGCAGCCTGAGCTGAATTAAAACTAATACCTAACGAGAATACCAAGGCTAACGTGTAAATGAATTTTTTCATAATATCTAATTTTTTTAGTGTTCAACCAATACTTAACAAAAAAACTACCAAAATGTTCTGGTAGGTTTTGAAAAGCATTAATTTAAACTATTAAAATTCTTATTTAATCTCGAAAACAGCATTTACTGTGAAATTCAGCTTGATTTTTTTGAAATCAATTTCAGGAGCGCCAGCAGCATCCGACATTTCAGCTTTCATCGCAAAAGTTCTATAAACCGGTTGTATTACATTATCTCCGCCATCCTGTATTTCAATTACACTGCCTAATTTATCGCCTAATGCTTCTACCATGTAAGTTGCCTTCTCTTTTGCCGCCAATAAAGCTTTAATTTTAAGTTCTTTTTTCAAACTCTCAATTTTAGAATAATCGTAGCTTTCAATGTTTGTATTGGCAATTCCTTTGGCATCAATTGCTTCTAATATTGCATTGAATTTGTTCAGGTCGCTCACTTTTAAACGGTATTGTTTGCTGGCTAAAAAATCAGGATTTTTCTTTTTCTCTGTTTCATAGTTCCAGCTGCTTAAATTGCTGATGGTTAAGTTTTCTTTTGCAATGCCCGCTTTTTGTACAGCGGCAAACAGTTGTTTTTCCAGTTCCGTAATGTCTACTTTTTTCTTTCCGTTTAAATATTCTTTTAGTGAAATACCGATATAAATAATATCTGGTGTTACTTCTGTTTCTGCAGTTCCGCTAACATTAATTTTTCTGCGTAAATCTACTTGTTGAGCCATCGCTGACGATAAACCTAAAAATGCAACCAGTGCAAGTGTTATTAACTTTTTCATATCTATTTTTCTTTGTGTGTACTGTAATGATGTAAAGCGTACACAAATTCCACACCGGGATTATATATTTTTTATTTCATAAACGTTTATCCTTACCCAAAGGCTACAGTTTTTCCTTTTAATAAGCCTATTCGGTTTATTTACAGCACTATAAATTATCCTCTGTCGTGCTGGGGAAAAATAAATTAGAATGCAATTAGATGTATAAATTTTGGAATAATTCTAAGATTCTATTTTTAGAAGCGAATTCTGGCAAAATTTATCAGCCTCTATTAAGGGTAGAAATAAGAATGAAGAAAATTATGCGCTAGGTTTTATGCTTAAATAGACGGAATTATATAGGATTATAAAACCTGGCGCAGCAGAGTTTTCTGCAGAATTTTAATCATGTTTTGCAATTAGGAATTGCAAAAGAATTGAATTGTTGGCTGTTAAACCTTTGATACTTTAACAGCAGTTGGTCCTTTTTGACCCATTTCTACTTCAAACGTAACTTTATCACCTTCTTTAATCTGGGTGATTAAACCGTTTGCGTGAACGAAAATACTGTCTTGTGTTTCAGTGTTTTTAATAAAACCGTAACCTTTACTGTCGTTAAAGAAAGTAACTGTTCCTTTTTTAACAGGATTTTCATCGATGATATCCTCTTGTCTTGAAATACCAATCTGAATATCTTCTGTATTAATTACTTTCTTTTTCTTCGGATCTGGTGGAGTAGAAGAGATGTTTCCGTTTTCGTCAACGTAAGCCATCATATCTTCAAGTGCTAAACCTTTTTTGGCATTAGCCTGACGCTCTTCTTTTTTCTCTTGTTTGTCTTTTTGTTTTTTTAACCGTTTTTTTTCGTTCTCTTTTTTACTGTATGTTGCCTGAGATTTAGCCATATTTTATTTAATTGTTTGTTTTGAAAGGTGAGTGGAATGGAGAATTATACAAAGATAACAATACTAAAGCACAAACACGATTTTATTCGGTTATGCGCTTGTCATTATGGTAACAACAGATAATTAGACAAGATGTTTGCCAGAAAAAAGCGGATTGATCGATATTTTTAGATTTCTCGACTGCGTTGCACTCCGCTCGAAAGGACGGCACCTCAAGAAGATTAACATCCGTGGCAATTGTTTCTCAATTTTTCTACCACAGATAAAAAGGATGAACACAGATAGGGAAAATAAATCTGTAGTTTATTTTTATGATGCCCGGTTTCGCCATTTTTCTTTATCTGCCTGATAAACAAAATTCCATTTTAAGGGCTCACCATAATAGGCTACCTCTAATTCAGCGATTTTAACGGCACCTAATTTTTCTGTCGCTTTTTGTGAACGGAAATTAGTAGCACCGATATGTAAAATTACTTTATCCACAAATTGAAAAGCATGATCAAACATTAAAGATTTTAAAGCCTTATTATGTCCTTTTCCCCAAAACTCGCGGGATATAAAAGTGTAGCCAACGGCAACAAAATTTTCTGTTTCATCTAATTCGTAGTATCTGGAACTGCCCACAACTTTATTGGTTTCTTTTTCATATACAATAAAAGCACCCTTCGATTCTATAGCGCCTTTAAAGAAATTTTCGAAAACGTCTCTTTTATAGCGGTCTTTATTGGGGTGTTGTTCCCAGATTAACGGATCGGAAGCTACTGCAAAAAGCGCTTCGAAGTCAGTCTCTTTTAACGGAACTACTTTAATTAAATCGTTTTCTAGTGTGGGCTGTAAGTCGAAATTCATTTTATTAGGGAATAAAAAACGGCTGGCTTTAAAGCCAGCCGTTTGTAAGTGTGTTTTAAATTCGTCATTTCCACGCACGTGGAAATCTTAAAGATTGCATTACGATTCCCAATCAAGTTGGGAATGACGCATCTCTTGAAACTTAATTTACTAAACCTTCAATTTCTACCACTTCCTGAGCATCTTTTTGATAGTCTACTTTATCAATTTCGAAGCCAAATAGGCTTAAGAAATCAGCTCTGTAACCTGGTAAATCACCTATTGCTGGTAGCGTTTCGGTAGTAGCTTCTTTCCAGAGTTCGGCAACTTTAGCCTGGATATCTTCACGCATTTCCCAATCATCAATTCTGATTCTTCCTTTTTCATCAACAGGAACAGGATTGCCGGTATATAAGCGGTCAGCATATAAACGTTGGATCTGCTCAATAGTACCTTCATGAACGCCTTCAGCCTTCATTACTTTATATAACAATGAAATGTAAAGCGGAATAACCGGAATTGCAGAACTCGCCTGTGTAACCAATGCTTTATTAACTGATACATAAGCTTTACCATCAATATCCTTTAATTTATCGGCTATTGTAAATGCAGTTGCTTCTAAATCATCTTTAGCCCGGCCAATAGTTCCTTTACGGTATACCGGCTCGGTTAAAGCCGGGCCTATGTACGAATATGCTACTGTTGTTGCACCTTCTGCAAGCAGGTTTTCTGCTTTTAAGGCATCAATCCACATGGCCCAATCTTCGCCACCCATTACGGCAACTGTATTGGCAATATCTTCTTCCGTAGCAGGTTCGATAGAAATCTCGGTTACGTTACCCGTGTGGAAATCGACCGTTTTATTGGTGTAAGTGCCTCCGATAGGTTTTAAAGTTGAACGGTGTAATACTTCTGTGTCGGGATGTTTTCTTACCGGAGAGGCAAGGCTATAAATCACTAAATCAACCTGACCTAAATCGGCTTTAATCGTTGCTAAAGTTTTTTCTTTTATTTCTTTAGAAAATGCATCACCATTTATACTTTTTGCATATAAACCAGCTGCATGTGCTTCTTTTTCAAAAGCCGCACTATTGTACCAGCCTGGTGATGCTGTTTTACCTTCGGAAGGTGCCTTTTCGAAAAATACGCCAATTGTAGCAGCCCCTGATCCATAAGCAGCAGTAATACGCGATGCTAAACCAAAACCGGTTGATGCACCAATTACCAATACTTTTTTAGGACCATCTATAGCTCCTTTAGATTTTACATATTCAATTTGATTCTTTACGTTTTGCGCACAACCATCAGGGTGTGCGGTCAAACAGATAAAGCCCCTCATTCTAGGTTCGATAATCATTTTTGTTCTATTTTACGTTTTGTAATGTTAAAAATAAGCGCAATTAAGATGTCTTAATGCTCAAATCTTTAACGAAGATAAATTTTTAATCGCTTAACGTTAAATGAAATTTGTTTTTAACTGCAATGATCGCAAAGGTTTTTGCAAAGAAGTAGATGAGATTGGTGTCATTTTTAACACCGAGTTAACGGAGAAAAGGCGCAGAGAACACAGAGGTATAGTTACTAAGCATATTTATTTGGTGATTAGACTTCGGACTCCGGACCTCTGACTTTCGGGCTAATTAACCACAAAAATACAAGTTGGGCTTATAGAGATTATTAAATGAGACTTCGGGCTCCGGACCTCCGACTTTCTAACTATTTAACAACTCTTCTTTAATTTTGCTATAATTCTATTAATTTAGCGACACACAGGTAAAACCGGTTTATCTTTTTATGAAAAAAATATTATTATCTGCCACGTTGGTTCTCATCATGGCTGCTGGAAAGCTATATGCACAAACTCAACATCAAAATTCGGGTTGGTTTATGTTTTTAAATAACACCAAATTTAATGATAAATGGGGATTGCAATTTGATGTTCAGGTTCGTTCAGCCGATGATTGGAGTTATGTGAGAAATACTTTGGTGCGGCCTGCATTGCAATATTTTATTAATGATAAACATAATGTAGCTTTAGGTTATTTGTGGCAAACTACTGATATGAATCTGACAGGTGGCAATAACAATCTGTTTCACGAACACCGTATCTTTGAACAGTACATTTACAGTCATAAAATCAGCTCGGCATTTGCCAGTCACAGGGTTAGGTTAGAACAACGTTTTATAGGTCGTTCGGCTGAAGATGTTTTTTCGCAGCGTTTCCGTTATTTCTTAAGGTTAGTCCAGCCATTGCAAAAAACTCAGCCAACGTTTACAAAAGGTCCATTTTTGGCTTTGCAGAACGAGGTGTTTTTAAATCTTCAAAATAAGGATAAAATCAACAATAGTGTTTTCGATCAAAACAGGTTATACCTGGCTGCGGGTTATCGTTTTTCGAAGCAGTTTGATCTGGAAGCCGGGTATATGAACCAGGCTACACATGGTGTTTCCAATAATACGGTAAATAACATTATTCAGCTGGCCATTTACACCAGGTTTTAATGTTTTAAAGTCATTTTTTGTATAACAACTCTTGCAAAATGTTAAACCTGTTGTAAATGATTGGTCTTTTTACTCACTTTGCCAGGTGAAAAGATTTACCATTCTATTTTTAGCACTCTTGTTTGGCAAGCGGATGCAGGCACAAGAGGCTCAAAGCTCAACAACAGACCATATACCAACTTCAAAAAGCTTATTCAACCCTGAACATAAAAGGAATTTTTCGCGTAAAGGTGATTTCTTTTTTCACTGGGGATACAACAGTTCATGGTATGGAAAAAGTGATATCAGGTTTCAGGGACCCAACTACGATTTTACTTTAAAAGACGTAGTCGCACATGATAGACAATCGAAGCTAAGCTGGGCTTATTTAAATCCGGGTTTAATCACTGTACCACAGTACAATATCCGTGTAGGGTATTTTATCAAAGATAATTATAGTATTTCTATTGGCTGGGACCACATGAAATATGTAATGGATATTCCACAAACTGTAGCCATTACCGGACATATAGGAGCTAATATTACTCCTGAAAATGTGGCTACTGGTGCATTGGCAGACGATTATAATGGACAACTTGTAAATGTTAAAGAAAGCATGCTCACTTATGAGCATACTGATGGTTTTAACTATGCCAATATTGAGGTAGAACGTTATGATGATATCTGGGTAGCACCCGGTGGAAATACTTCGTTAACTTTAGAAACGGGTTTAGGTGGTGGAATTATGGTGCCACGTTCTGATGTACGTTTATTTGGTTTGGGCAGAAACAATCATTGGAACATTTCTGGATATGGCGTTTCGGCTAAAATCGGACTTAAGTTTTATGTTTGGAAAAACGTTTATTTACAGAATACAACCAAATTTGGCGCTACCAATTTAACCAATGTACATACCACAGGATGGGATGAGTATGATCATGCCAGTCAGAAGATTAATTACATTGAGAATATGTGGCTGATTGGGGTTCAGTTTTAAAAAGATATGGAAGGAGGCTTAAGCCTCCTTTTTTGTTTTGGGCGCCATTTAAAATTGCCACGGAAACACGGGAGACACGGAGAAGGCTTTTTCAGCCAACAGCCTGCCCCGATTATCGGGGAAGCAATCTTTATAGCAAGGATCACTAGTATGAAAGATTGCTTCACTCTTACGCTCGGTCCTACGCTTCTGTTCGCAATGACGGATCGAATTAAGCATCCAACAACCTTCTGTGGTAATTAACTTGCCCCAGGTGATAAGTTAAATGTGTGGTGAGGTGAACGAGTAAAAATTCAGTAGATGTTTTTTCTTCAAATACCAGTATTGGATACTCGCCCTCCATCTGTTCGTTGCTTACCCGATCCAAAGCTTCGTTAACAACGCTTATAGTTGCTTCAATCATTTTAATCAACTCTTTTTTCGGAATATCTTTTAAAGAAAATTCCAGTTCTCGGTTCCGGATATAATCGGTACCGCCTAAGGTCACACCGATGTAAGTATTTAGGTTACCCACGAGGTGGAGGCAAAGGTTCCCGGCCGAGTTTGCAATGTTGCAATCTATACGCCAAAGATTCGCCTCGTTTTGGTAAGCTTCGATTTCGGATTTTAGCCTGGTAAGATCACGGTTAAAAAGTTTTTTTAGTGTTTCGGTAAGCATCTATTTCAATTAAAGAGTGATTTTTTTCGCAGGTTGTGATAGTATTTCTTTCCCATCTTTACTAATCACCAATTGAGCAGGAGGAGCGCCTTTTTCGCCCATCACGGTAATGAAACAGGTATATAAATTGTCGCCGCTTTTAAATTGGTAATTGTGGTTTCCACCACTGCCATCAGGTGTAAATTTGCCATTGGTTAAAATTAATTTGGGCTTATCGCTCATTTTACTTTTTACCGGCCATGCGGCATAGCGGTAATTGTTGTTGCCAATGTCATCAATCCTGATTCGGTACTGGGCTGTTTCGAAAACAAGAACCGGTTGTACAAAATTGCTGATTGAGGGGTGAAGACTGCTTTTTTCAATATTTATCAATCTGGCCTGTTCTTTGGCTTCTAACCTCGATTGGTGATTAACGGCAATTAATTTCCCATCGGTATCAAGCCATAATTCTCCGTGTAACAACATAATGCCACGCCAGCCAACGTCATTCCAATCGGTTTCTATTTTAGCACTAATGATCTTTTTGGTTAAATTATCATCAAAAACTTCTTTGTAACGCTTTACAAATTCCTGTTTGTTTTTAATCGGCGGAATAGGATATGTTCTGTTTAAAGGGTATTTGATTTTGCTACTCAGCTTTTCCATATTTCCGCTTTTGACAGCATTGGTAAAACCGATCACTAGCGGACGGTATTTTTTATCGAGCATTTTATCCTGCGCGTAAGCAAGGCTAATGCTATTGACTAATAGAAAGGCTAAAAATATTTTTTTCATGGTTGAGGTGTAGATAAACGAAGATAATCGTTTCAAATCAAAAACAGATCAATATGTTTTTTGTGGGATAAAGAAAACATTTTTTTTGGTGCGTAGTGCTTGTGCAATAAGTTTCGTCCCGTTTTGTGCTTGTACACTTCGCCTCCTCGTACCTCGTTGCTGCAGTGTACCGCTTCAACCTTGGCTAGCTGGCTGGAGTAGTATTTTATATTTGGGGGTAAGTTAATGCGAAAAAATATGGTTCGTGAGGACACAAACCATGGCTGTGGAGGTATTGTAAAGAGATGTAAAACTATTGCTTTACTTCATTCTGCACAAGCAAAATAATTTAATCACAGATGGAAAGGATGCACACAGATATTAAAATCCGTGTTTATCTGTGTGCATCTTTGGTTAAAACTCTTAACTTAATGATGTTAGGTACCGCTTCAACCGGGGCTAGGTAGGCAGAGCAATAATTCATTTTTAAGGTTGCGGAGCACAAGCCTCTGTTCCTAAACCTGATTGGAATGGAAAGCCCACAGCGTAGCGAGGACTTGGAATGAAAAACAGGGCTGAAGACCGCCAAATGCTGTTAACGGTCATTTTCTGTATATATAGATTATACACTAAGAATTGTGGTTCGTGAAGACATAAACCATGGTGGTGGTTAAAGAGATATAAAAAATGCCCCAAATTTCTTCGGGGCATTCCTTGTATGATGATGAATCTGATTTTACATTTTCCTTACCCCACCTGAGCCAATAATGGTTTTGTCGACAGTTGGATTACCAGAATAATTTACGTTTCCTGATCCGCTTATTACAGCCCTGATGCTTTCACTAACGGCAATATTTACGGTTCCTGATCCGCTAATGGTACTATTTAATGTTTTTGTTGAAAAAGATTTACCGGCAAATGTACCTGAACTGCTGATTACCACTTTAGCGCGATCGGCACCGCCAGTGATGTTTATGGATCCTGAACCGCTAATTACACCACTATAATCATCTATATCGGCTGTTGCTTTGATGTTACCTGAACCGCTTACGGTTGTGGTTAGGCTACCCGTGCTGATTTTTCCATTCACGGTTAAACTTCCATCACCACTAACCGTTAAACTTGCCAATTCTCTGGCTGATACATAGGCTGTGATTTTTTTACCTTCGTATTTTCTGGACCAGCTGGTAATGCTGGTTTGCGGACGGATGACCAAAACACGGCCTTTTACTTCGGTAACGATTGAAGCAATTGCCTCTGCATCGCCTTCTAAACGACAACTTTCGCTATTTCCCAAAGTTACAATTACATTTATGGGGCCGGCTGCAGCAACACCGTTGAAATTTTTCACCTCTCTGTCGTCACCATTATTTTTTGAAGTACTGATGCTGATCTGATCTTTCGCAATTACATTAATGCTAGCGGTTAAGGTTAATGATGCCAATAATATTGCAAATACTTTTTTCATGGTTATAGATTTTATTTTTTTAAATTAAGTGGTCTTTTTCTTATAAGACGGTTGAATTTAAGAAAAGTTGCACAAGTTGAAAATTATCTTTGGTGGCCGACTTACGAAGTTAGCCGAGCTATCGGGCCAGGGAAACTTCGTAAGTCTGGACGAGGATTAACTTTTTTTGAGGTTAATATAAAACAGCGGATCTTGTTTAAAGTTATCTGTATTTATATTGGCATCTACTTTAATGGTTTTCCAATCGTTTGTGGGTTTAATTAAAGTAAAGGCGCCAGTTTTTAAGGTTACACGTACAGGCATATCGAAACCTTTAACATCGGTTACCCAACGGTAAGAGAGGTTGCCATTATCAATTTTATATTCCAGAACCGGGATTTTTGTATAACGTAAATACTGGTCGAAAATCTTATCCAGTTTTAAACCACTTTGTTTAGCAATGTAATTTTCGATCTGGGCAGAAGTTACGGTTTGATGATAAAAAGTTTTGTTTAATCCGCGGAGAACCTGTCTGAATTTCTCGTCGTTGTTAATGAGCTGACGGATGATGCTGACCAGATTTGCACCTTTTGGATACATATCGCCAGAACCTTCTTTGTTTACGCCGTAAGGGCCAATCACTGGAATATCGTTTTGAATGATTTTCTGTAATCCGATTACATATTCGTCGGCAGCAGTTTTGTTCTCGCTACATTCGGTAAACAAAACTTCCGAATAATTGGTAAAACCTTCATGAATCCACATATCGGCAATATCTTTTGAGGTGATGCTATTCCCGAACCATTCGTGTCCGCTCTCGTGAATGGTGATGAAATCCCATTTTAAGCCGTGGCCGGTGCCGCTTAAATCTTTACCCAGATAACCCGGTTTAAATTGATTGCCATAAGCTACTGCACTTTGATGTTCCATACCTAAATGTGGTGCCTGAACGAGCTTGTAGCCATCTTTGTACCATGGGTAAGGACCGAACCAATATTCGAAACATTTTAGCATGGGTTTAACATCAGCATCCCAATGCGGGCGGGCTTTGGCGCTATCCGTTTGTAGCGCCCAGTAATCGATACTCAGTTTGCCGTTTTCGCCATTATAACTGTCTTGCCAGTGGGCGTATTTGCCAATGTAAAAGGTTACATCATAGTTGTTGATGGGGTTAGAGACAAACCAATTATATTGTTTGTAACCATCAGGTTTATCTACCGTATTTCTCAGTCTCCCGTTAGATATTTCCTGTAAAGCTTTAGGAACAGTAATGCTGATCAACATGCTGTCTACCTCATCACTTTGGTGATCTTTATTTGGCCACCAAACACTTGCGCCCAGCCCCTGACAGGCTACAGAAACAAATGGATTACCTGTAGCATCTTTTTTGAAAATAAGGCCACCATCCCATGGTGGAGTTTTGGCCACAGTAGGGTTACCAGAATAAAAAACCGTGAATTTATCTTTGCTTCCTTTTTTTACCGCTTTTGGGAAGGTTACAAAAACAGCATTATATTCCCTTTTGAAAGGTAAAACAGTACCCTTATATACTACTTTTTCTACTTTGAGGTTGTCAAAAAGGTCGAACTGTAATTTATTAAAATCTTGCGTAGCGGTAAAAGCAAATTCATTGCTTCCGGAGATGGATTTCTGATCAATATCGATTTTTACGTCTAAGTGGTAATAGTTAATATCGTAACAGGTACGTAAAGGGGTAAGTGCTCCACGGAGGCTATCAGCACTGGAGTTTACCTGGTTTTTAGCCAGCATTTGTGCCTTTGCGGCTGGAAGGCTGAAAGCAAGCGCGAAAAGGATAAATAGTTTTTTCATTTGTTTCGTTATTGACCGTTGGCCTTCGGTTCGTGGGGGCATGAACCGAGGCATGGAAGTTTTTTATGAATCGTTAAAAACGATTGGTTATTACACGCTCGTTTGGAAACGAGCGTGAGCGATTAAATTTATTTTATTACGTCAACTTCGATAAAACTATCATTAAAAACCGTTTGTGTGGCTTTAATATAATCTGCTTCAGTTGCTTTATAGGGATTTTCTACAAATTTTTGTGGATTACGGGCAAATAAGGGGAAAGCTGTGCTCTGCACCTGGATCATAATCCTGTGGCCTTTTTTAAAGGTGTGCAATACATCCTGCAACTGGAAGTTTACTTCTGTTTTTTGATTGGCTACTAAAGCCTCCGGTTTTTCAAAACTATTGCGGAAACGGGCCGGCATTACTTCCGAACGTACCATTTGCCAGTAATTGCTCAGGGTAATGTTCTTGTTTGGCATATAAGGATTGTTAGGTTCATCGGCTGGATATACATCGATCAGTTTCACAATAAAATCGGCATCTGTGCCAGTAGAGGCAATTTTAAGGTGCGACATGATTTCGCCACCCAATGTAATATCGTTATCCAATACATCAGTTTGGTACACCAAAACATCTGGTCTTCTGCCTGCAAAACGTTGATCTTCGCTCATGTAATTATGCGGGGTAAAACCCAGTGTAGTGGTTAAATCTTCTGTATAAGGAACTGGTTTTAAAGGATCACTAATGTAGTTAACAGAACCTGCAGCTGTAGGAGAGGTCATGCTTAGTTTACCATCGGCACCCAGGTATAATTTTTGTTTGCTTGCTTTTTCTGTTGGCCATTTGCTAAAAGTTTCCCATTGCTTTTTTCCGGTATCAAACATATACGCTTCTGGCAGGCCTGAGTTTTTATCTCCATTGCCCTTTAAGAAATGGTTAAAAAATTTAGCTTCAATTTCTTTTTGGTAAAAAGTGGCAATGCTATCTCCGAAATATACATTGCTGTGCATCGTGTGGCCGGTTTCGCGGCTCCATCTGCCGTGTCCGAATGGCCCCATCACAATGGTATTATAAGCGTTAGGGTTTTTCTTTTCGATGGTTTTGTAAATATTTAACGGTCCTGATAAATCTTCTGCATCGTACCAGCCGCCAACTAACATCACTGCAGGTTTAACGGTATTATAATGTTTTAACAATCCACGTTTTTGCCAAAACTCATCGTAGTTTGGATGGTTAACAGTTTCTTGCCAGAAGAAATTATCCTTATAATATTTGTCTGCATTGCTTAAAGGGCCTAGATCTAAAGCAAACTGATAGCCGTCTTTTGTTTTTGGTAGGATTAACTGGTTGTTGTACCAGGCTTTAGAAGTTGTATCCGTTTTCTGCACACCAAATACCGGAAAGGTCATAAAATAACTTTGCAAAAATGATCCGTTGTGGTGGAAATCATCAAAAAAGAAATCGGAAATTGGTGCCTGCGGCGAGGATGCTTTTAGTGCAGGATGATTGCTTAAAATCCCGGCTGCGGTATAAAAACCTGGATAAGAAATGCCCCACTGACCCACTTTGCCATTGTTATTGGCCACATTTTTAACCAACCAATCTATTGTGTCATACGTATCAGAACCTTCATCAACATCCTTTTTCGATTTTTTATTGTCGATTACGGGTGTCATGTTGGTCCATGTACCTTCACTTTTCCAGCGGCCGCGTACATCCTGCATCACCACGATATAACCTTCTTTCATCATCAGTTCGGATGGACCTAAACGTGCCGGAAATTTGTCTTCGCCATAAGGGGCAACACTATAACAGGTGCGCTGCATCATCATCGGATATTTTTTATCCTTTGAGGCATCTTTTGGGGTATAAATGGCCGTAAAAAGTTTGGTGCCATCTCGCATGGGGATATATACTTCTTTTTTGGTATAATTTGTTTCTGGATACCCTGAATCGCTTTGCGCAAAAGCTGAAGAGGCTGAAAGCAGGATGATGATGAATTTAAAGTATTTCATTTTTTACAATAATAAGCTAAGAATTTGTTTTTAATGTTAGGCGTCATTCCCGCGCAGGCGGGAATCGTAATGCATTAAGATTCCCAATCAAGTTGGGAATGACGAACCGCATAACGACGCACTGAACATTTATTTTAACACAGAAACGGTAATGAACGAGCTGTTGTGTACATCGTGATAAATTTTGTGTGTTGCTTTTTGAAAGTCCTGTGGCTCTGCTTGGTAAATATCCATAAATTTCTGCGGATTACGATCAGCCAAAGGGAACCATGAATTTTGGATCTGGATCATGATTTTATGTCCTTTTTTAAAGGTATGCGCGATATCTGGCAGCGGATAATTTACTTTGGTGATTGCGCCAGGAACAAGAGCTTCAGGTTTTTCGAAACTGTTGCGGTATTTACCACGCATAATTTCTCCGCGCACCAACATTTCATACCCGCCCATTATCAGGTTTTTAGGGTTAGGCTCTGGATTTGGCGCATCTTCAGGATAAACATCAATCAGTTTAACTACATAATCGGCATCTGTTCCGGTAGTAGAAACCACTAAATTAGCTAAAACAGGACCAGTTAAGGTAATGTCTTCAGTTAAGGCATCAGTCTGATAGGTTTTAACGTCCGGGCGTCGTGCAGCAAAACGCTGATCGTCGATCATGTACTCGCGGGTACGTTTGGCCTGAATCCCATCCTGGTAAGGTACAGGATTATTCGGGTCGCTCACATATTCGTCCCAGCTATCGGTTCTGCCCACTTTCTCAAAACTGAGTTTTCCGTTTGGCTGTAAATACAGGTTTTTGCTTTCAGCCTCTTGTGGAGGCCAGGTGTTGAATTTTGTCCATTCGTTGCTTCCGGTTACAAAGATATTGGCTTCTGCAGCATTAAAGTCGCCTTCGTTTTTTAAATAATGTTTAAAGAAAGGCAGCTCGTACTGTTGCTGATAATCGGTGCTGGTGGTTCTGCCGAAAGGGATGTCGCCGAAGTAAGAACCATCACTACGCACCCAGCCGCCATGGAACCATGGACCTGCAACCAGGATATTATTGGCGCCAGGATTCTGTTTCTCGATGGCTTTGTAAGTGGCAAATGTTCCATAAGCATCTTCAGCATCGAAAAAGCCACCCACAACCATTACCGCAGGTTTTACATTGGTTAAATGCGGGGTAATTAAACGTGCTTTCCAGAAAGTATCTAAGTTGGGGTGTTTAAATAAATCGTTCCAGAATTTAATGCTGTCTGCAAAATAGCGGTCTTTAAGGTTTTTAATTGATCCGGCTTCTAAATAAAAACGATAATTGTCTTGAATGGGGAATTGAAATCCTTTAGGTCCTTTATCTGGTGTAATCGGTTTAGGCCTCGGCACACCAAAACTGCCCATAAAACTGAAAGCATCCATTAGGAATAATGTACCACGGTGGTGAAAATCATCACCCATAAGCCAATCAGTAACTGGCGCCTGTGGAGAAACGGCCTTTAACGCCGGGTGAGCATTTGGCAATGAAGTGGTAGAATAAAAACCGGGGTAAGAAATACCATAAATACCGGCATTGCCATTGTTGCCTTTTACGTTTTTAATCAACCAATCAATGGTGTCGTAAGTATCTGTACTCTCATCAATAGCGGTTTTAGACTTTTTACCAGTTAGTTGAGGGCGGATATCGGCAAAAGTCCCCTCACTCATCCAACGGCCGCGTACATCCTGGTAAACAAAAATAAATCCTTCGCGCATCATGGCTGGAAAATTGCCGAGGCTAAGCTTATATTTATCCTCGCCGTAAGGGGCAACAGTATAAGGCGTACGGTTTATTAAAAATGGATATTTTTTGGACTGGTTTTTAGGTATGTAAATTGAAGTGAACAACTTAACCCCATCCCGCATGGGGATCTGGCGTTCTATTTTGGTGTAGTTTTCTCTAACATAAGCTGAATCGGTTTGTTGAGCCATCAATTCATTAGAAATAAACAGACAAAATAAAAGACTGAAAATTCTGGTAAGGTTCATTTAAGCTGGTTTTTAGGAATAAAATTTAAATATAGGTGATTAACGATTGATAAGAAAAAATAGCTCGTAAAAGGTTTGTTAAAGATGTATAATGGAAGATGTGTGATGGATAATGGGAGTAGTCCGAAAGTCGTAAGACTGAGGTCAGAAGCTAAGTATGCAAAAAACGTTGTGTCTTAGCGGTAAACGATGTAAGATGTGTGATGAATAATGGAATAGTTCGAAAGTCGGAAGACCTAAGTCAGAAGCCTGCTGTGCAAAAAGAACTTTGTGTCTTTGTGGTTAAATAATCAAAAATGTGGGATGGATAAGGTATTTTGTTTTTTCGTTTGCAAATTTCATACTACTGATATTTATAAAGCTGTTTTCGTCATCACTTTATCAAAATTTAGTTAAATAGTGTTAAGGGGTAATCTTTTAGGAGTTTTCACCGTCATATAGACAATCGACATAAACACAAAACAATGAACAGGTTATTAAATAAAGGATTGGTTGTTTTCGCTGCAGCAGCGATGATCGCAACCTTGAGTATCGAAAGTGTTTCTGCGCAGCGGCCAAGCAGGAGCGGAGGTGGAGGAGGCTCTTTCGGCGGAGGCAGATCGGGCTCAATTGGCTCGTCAAGAGGTGGTGGCTCTTTTTCCCGTCAGCCAGCTATGCGCGTGCCAGGCAGAGGGAGCTTTTCTGCAGGTATCCGTTCTGGCAGACCAGGTTATGCTTATAACCGGCCAGGTTATCGTCCGGGATATGGTAGGCCAGGTTATGGTTACAGATTTGGTTATGGAAGGCCTTATTATAGACCATATTACCGTTATTACAACTTTTACAGGCCGTTTTTAGGTGTCCGGATTGGTGTACTACCTTACGGCTATTATCCATTCTGGTATGGCCCAACACAGTTTTATTATTCCGGAGGATTGTTCTATCAGCAAAATAACGATCAATACGAAGTGGTAACTCCACCGGTTGGTGCTGAAGTTCCGAATTTACCATCTGAAGCAAATCAGGTAACCATTAATGGGATTGATTATTACGAATACAAAGGCGTTTATTATACCCAAAAAGAAAATGCCGATGGTAAAACAGTTTATATCGTGGCTGGAAAAGATGGCGTTTTAAATACGACAGAAGGTTCGGTTGATGCACATAACATTGGTGATATTATTAACCAGTTGCCTGAAGGATGCAGAGAAGTGACAATTAAAAATGAAAAATATTTTGTTTCACCTGATGATGTTTATTACGAAGAAGTAGTTGACGGAACAAATATTACTTACCGTGTAATTGGTAAGCTGTTTTAGAACTATTCAATATTATAAATTAAATGCTGGTCATTATTAAAATGGGATCAGCATTTTTTATTTCTAAATGATGAGTTTGTTTTTATCATTAAGGAGTTAGATGATTAAGGTTGCAGGATATAAATGTGCAGTCGGATGATATCATCCGACTGTTTCGTTTAATTCTCGCTGTACGTCATACTGAACTTGTTTCAGTATCTATAATTCAATTTTTGTCAGATCGGAATATCCAACGCCACTGAGTTTCTAATTGGGGAAAATTGCTTACGAGAAGACTCTGACCCGTAGTGAGTGAAAAGCCACGTATTGAAATAAATTCAGTATGAAATATTGTGAATAGCCAAAATTCTATATTTTTACGGCTTAAACATTTCGATTTGAAACCCAGACGCCCACTCATCTTTTTTTATGGCCTTTTTGCTGTTGTATTCTCCTCCTGCTCAATAGCCAAACATGTGGAGGTTAAGCAACATGAAACCAGTATTTCGTCTATAAAGTTTCTGGATGAATACATTATGCCCTTAAATCCGATTTTCCAAAATACGGTTGTTGGTGGTTTGTCGGGGATTGATTATGATGCAAAAAAGAACCAGTATTATCTGATCAGTGATGATCCGTCGCAATTTAGTCCGGCAAGGATTTACACTGCACAGATTGATCTCAAAGAAAATAAAATCGATACCATCAGAATTACAGGAGTTACGTACCTCTTACAGGAAAACGGGAAACAATATCCCAAATATGGCACGGATAAAAGTGTAAAGCCAGATGGAGAATCCGTCCGTTATAATCCGGTTACCAAACAATTGATCTGGAGCAGCGAAGGGGAGAGGTTGTTTAAAAACGGTGATACTACCATTGTTCAACCCGGTTTAACTTTTATTTCTACCACCGGAAAATTTTTAGATACCATTCCAATACCTAAGGGTTTTCACTTTACTAAAACAGAGAGCGGCCCACGAAAAAATGCATTGTTTGAAGGCTTAACTTATGCTGATCAGTACAAAACATTATATGCCAGCTTAGAAGAGCCACTTTACCAGGATGGCCCTCAAGCTGCTTTTGAATATGATAAAGCCTTAACCCGGATTTTAAAGTTTGATGTAGGAACTAAAAAGAATATCGCCCAATATGCTTATAACCTGGGCGCATTGCCAGTTAAACCTACTGTTGAAAACGATTGGAATGTAAATGGGATTTCTGAAATACTAGCCATTAACAATCATACACTTTTGGTTATGGAAAGGGCCTGGGCAAAAGGGCACGATGACCATGCTTTTTTAAAACTTTACCTGGTTGATTTGAATGATGCAGAAAATGAGATTGATAATGCATCTTTCCTTAAAAATCCACCAAAACCACTTAGCAAAAAACTACTTTTCGATTTTGATACCTTAAACAGGCACATCGATAATTTTGAAGGAGTAACTTTTGGTCCAAAACTTGCAAACGGACACCATTCTTTAATATTTTGTGTAGATAATAATTTTGGAAAATCGCAGGTGCAGCAGTTTTTCCTTTTCGAGATCATCCCATAAACTAATTTCAGTTAAAAATTTATAATGCGTAAAATAAAAGCCCTGCTTTTCGATTTAGATGGTACATTAATTGATTCGGAGAAATTTCATTTCGATTGTTGGAATACATTTTTATGTCCCTATAATGTGAATATCGAATTTAAAGATTGGTTAAGCAATTATGCGGGGATTCCGCTGCCGAAAAATGCAAAAACGATTATAGACCGGTATAAAATCAAAGAAGAGTTAGAAGACTTTATCAATAAAAGAGAAAAGATAACTTTTGATGGTTTTAGAACGACTGATATTGAATTAATGCCGTATGCCTTAGAATTTATTCAATTTGCCTATGAAAAAGGGCTTACACTTGCTGTGGTTACGGCTAGTCCGAAAATTGATGTTGAAGCTGTTTTTGAACGAAATGGTTTGGCTAAATATTTCAGTTTGTTTATTACCAGAACAGATGTTAGCAAATCAAAACCTGATCCCGAAAGTTACAACCTTTGTGTAGAGCGCTTAGGTGTAGAAAAAGAAGAATGCATCGTTTTTGAAGATACCGTGAATGGAGTAAAATCTGCTCTTGCAGCGGGCATAACCTGTTACGCCATTCAGAACAATGTACAGGCACACCAAAAACTAAAAATTGCTGATGAGCTTTTCCTCAGTTTTGCAAATGCCAAAGAATTTATGCAGAAGAGGGAATTGATTTAGTTCTTGAAAATTAACTAGCTTAGCATAAAGCAAAAGAACTTAATATGGTAAAAAAAGGATTATGGATTTTATTTGCAACTTTCGCGTTGCTAATTGGGCTCTATCCAATGATTTACTTTTTGATCGATAGAAAATTTGGCTTATTAAATTCAAAGACGGTTGAGTTGTTAAGCAATACTTTCTGGAACATTGGTTTTTATACGCATATCATTTTTGGAGGAATAGCTTTATTAATCGGTTGGACACAATTCAGTTCGAAAATGCGAAACAGGCGAATGGCATTACACCGAAAACTGGGTAAGGTTTATGTGGTTGCTGTGCTGCTTAGTGCATTAGCTGGTATTTATATTGGTTTTTTTGCAACAGGTGGATGGATTTCATCCGCTGGATTTATTTGTTTAGGTATCATTTGGTTTTACACTACTTTAAAAGCTTATTTACATATTAAAGAAGGAGAAGTTGAAAAACATCAAAAGATGATGATTTATAGTTATGCCGCTTGTTTTGCTGCGGTAACATTAAGAATCTGGCTACCAATTTTGACCATTATTTATGGTGATTTTTCAAAAGCTTATCTGGTGGTTGCCTGGCTGTGCTGGATTCCAAATTTGATTGTTGGTTATTTAATTATCAGAAAAACCGCTCATCAATAAGTTGTTTTGGTACTCCATCCTCTGAATAATTTAGTTTATGCTGTCAGCCCAAGAGATTTTAGTCAGTGTCGGAACATTTTCATCTCATGATTTGCTTCTTTTTGAAGAAAAAGTCCTGCGAAAAATAGTTAAGAAAAACGATGTGGTATTGGGCCAGGGTGAGATTTGCCAATCTGTCTATTTCATCCTGTCCGGATCTTTTGTTCAATTTCTGTCTGATTATGAAACTGAGAAAATCATTGATCTTCACTTACCCAATGAATGGATGTTTAATCACCCGAGTTTGATAGGACAAATACCATCAGGCACTACGATTAAAGCTTTTGAGGATGCGGAGGTCATTGAATTGAGCTTAATCAACCTGCACGAGTTGATAGCCAGGTCGCAGTCTTTCTTAAGCCTGGGTAGAGTTTTTGATCAAGCTCATCACCGGACTTACCTTTTTGATAATGCATTAAGCCCTGTTCAAAAATATAATTATATAAAAAATGCAAAGCCGCTCATTGTACAGGTTTTTCCGGTTAAAATGATTGCTTCCTATCTCAAAATAACTCCCGAAACACTAAGCAGGGTTAGAGCGAACTATTGAATTTCATGATTTCGATCAAGTGCTGCTTTTGAGGAAATTCCTCATTTTTGAAATAAAAAAATATGCTAACAGAAATCAATCCGAAACTTCCAATGCGTGATAAAGAAATCACCAGAGATTTTTATGTGAATAAATTAGGCTTTAAAGATATTGGGGTCGACAATTTTAAGGATTACCTCATGGTGCAAAAAGATCATGTTCAGATTCACTTTTTTTTATTCGAAACACTTGACCCGAAAGAAAACTATGGTCAGGTTTATATCCGTACAGATGATATAGAGGGTTTATACAAATGGATGCTGGATACTAAACAAAGCATTCATCCGAATGGGCATTTGCAAACAAAACCATGGGGGCAAAAGGAATTTGCTATGCTCGATCCGGATTGCAATTTACTCACTTTTGGGCAATCGGTTTAAGAGGGGGTATTAGTTTCATTGGGTTAGATTAAACATTTTATCCTTTTAAAGTAAAATGTTTGTCTATGCTAGACAGCCTATAGACTTCTGAACTTTTAAAGAATATCCTATTGAGCCTTATATTGAACCATGAGCTAATGTTATAAGCCATAACTGATAAACAAATGACTAATAAGCAATTTCTATAGCCTAATCGACTTTCAGCTTTCCGCCTTTTTTCCCTACATTTGGCTAATCAAAATTCTCAAGAAATTATGCAATACGATGTCGTTGTTATCGGTTCAGGGCCGGGCGGTTATGTAGGCGCAATCCGTTGTGCTCAGTTAGGTTTAAAAACTGCAGTAGTAGAAAAATATAAAACTTTTGGAGGTACTTGCTTAAACGTTGGTTGTATCCCATCTAAAGCTTTGTTAGATTCATCAGAGCATTTTCATAATGCTGCTCATACATTTACTACTCACGGTATCGATTTAAAAAGCCTTAAAGTAAATATGCCACAAATGATCGCCCGTAAAGACGATGTTGTTGCACAAAATACGGCCGGTATTACTTATTTGTTCAAGAAAAATAAAATCGATTCTTATGAAGGCGTTGGTTCATTTGTAGATAAAAACACAGTTTTAATCACGAAGGCTGATGGTTCTACGGAGACCTTAACCGCTAAAAATGTAATCATTGCTACGGGTTCTAAGCCTACAGCCTTGCCATTTTTGCCAGTTGATAAAAAACGTATCATTACTTCAACAGAGGCTTTAAATATTAAAGAAGTTCCAAAGTCGATGGTTGTAATTGGTGGCGGTGTTATTGGTTTGGAGTTAGGTTCTGTTTACGCCCGTTTAGGCACAAAAGTTTCAGTAATTGAGTTTTTGCCATCCATCATTGCCACAATGGATGCAAGTTTAGGTAAAGAACTTCAACGCGTATTGAAGAAAAACCTGGGCATGGAATTCTTTATGAATCATAAAGTTACCGGTGCTACAAATAATGGTAAAACAGTAACGGTTACTGCAGAAAATGCGAAAGGTGAAGCCGTAAATTTCGACGCGGATTATTGCATCGTGGCTGTTGGCCGTACGGCATATACCGAAGGTTTGGGTTTAGATAAAATAGGAATCACAGTAGAAGAAAGAGGAAAAAAAGTCCCTGTAAATGAGCATTTAGAGACTTCGGTTGATGGTGTTTACGCCATTGGAGATGTAATTACCGGTGCAATGTTAGCGCACAAAGCCGAAGATGAAGGTACTTATGTGGCAGAAACCATCGCAGGACAAAAACCACATATCAACTATAACTTAATTCCGGGGGTTGTTTATACCTGGCCTGAAGTTGCATCTGTTGGTTTAACAGAAGAGCAACTGAAAGAAAAAGGAACTAAATATAAAGCAGGATCTTTCCCTTTCAAAGCCAGCGGACGTGCGAAAGCAAGTATGGATACTGATGGTTTCATTAAAGTTTTGGCTGATGCTTCAACTGATGAGGTTTTAGGTGTACATATGATTGGCCCGCGTGCTGCGGATATGATTGCTGAAGCTGTTATTGCAATGGAGTTCCGCGCATCTGCAGAAGATATTGCACGTACCTGCCATGCGCACCCAACTTATACCGAAGCCTTAAAAGAAGCTGCACTTGCGGCAACTGATAACAGAGCGATACATATTTAATTATTATCCAACCATCATACTGAACTTGTTTCAGTAGCTGATTGGTAAACATATATTATTAATCCCGGTATTTATATCGGGATTTTTTTTGTTGTCAACTTTACCAGGCCTTTCGCTGTTAAGTAGGCATCTCTTTGCATATAATTCATTTCTATAAACAAAGAATAAAAACTAAGCCCTATATTGCGCTACAAAATAAAACTTTAGGGGTGCCTTCAAATAAGTTGGCTGAGAATATACCCATTTTGAGGTTAAAGGTAGAAGGTAAAAAGGTAGAGGGTAATGCCCTTTAGCCTTAAATCCCTCCAGCCTTCAATCTCAAATGAACTTGATCCGGATCATGCCGGCGTAGGAAATTAGTTTGTCTGCAATAATTGCATAAAATGCCTCTGCATTTGAAGACTCCTGAAGTTGTACAACAAAAATGAAGTCTTAGCAATGAATTATATTCATGTATTAACAATAGCCGGCTCAGATAGTGGGGGCGGGGCTGGTATTCAGGCCGATTTGAAGACCTTTTCGGCCCTGGGCTGTTTTGGTACATCGGTAATTACGGCGGTAACTGCACAGAATACGCTAGGGGTGCGTTCAGTACATGGTATTCCCGCGGAAATGATTAAAGATCAGTTACAGGCTGTATTGGATGATATAGTGCCAGTGGCCATTAAAATTGGGATGATTAACCGTGCCGAAGTGGTACAGGTGATTGAAAAAGAACTAAAAGCTTACAATCAATCTGTTCCTGTTATTTTAGATCCGGTAATGGTCGCTACCAGCGGTCACCGCTTAATCGAACCTGATACCGTTAACCAATTGGTAGAAAAATTATTCCCCATCGTTAGTTTGGTTACACCAAATATAGATGAGGCCATAATCCTTTCGGGACAAGAAATCAATAACCTCGATGATATGATTGCGGCAGGGGAGAAAATCATCGAAAAAGGAGCAAATGCTGTGCTGATTAAAGGAGGACATTTAACAGGGCCAGTGATTTATGATGTTTTTATTTATGGAAAAGATGCACCTATTGTATTGGAAAGTGCTTTTATTGCTTCTAAAAATCTACACGGAACGGGTTGCACACTTTCTTCAGCTATAGCTGCCGAAATGGCGAAGGGCAACAATTTATTATCCGCAATTAAAAATGCAAAAAACTACATCAGCCAGGCCTTACAAACTGGTAGTGAAGTAAAAACAGGTGAAGGTAATGGGCCGTTAAACCACTTTTTCGAACCTTTAAAATTAATTATCCAATGAAGTGGAGCGACGATGCCTGGGAACGGGTTAAACCTATCTATAATAAAATTTTAACCATGCCCTTTAATACGGAGCTGAGCAATGGTACCTTACCAAAAGAAAAATTTATCTTCTATTTAGCACAGGATGCCTATTACCTTTTAGAATTTGGGCGGACGTTAAGCGCCATTAGTGGGCGTATGCAAAATGCAGATTCGGTAATGGCTTTTGCCGGGTTTTCTACAGGTGCTATTTTTGCCGAGCGTAGTTTGCACGAAAGTTACTTTATAGAATTTGGTTTGGCAAAAGAAGTGAAACCTACTCCATCTACACTTTTGTACACCAATTATATTCTTAGTCAGGCTGCGTATGCCAATGTAGAAATAGCAGTAGCGGCTGTTTTGCCATGCTTTTGGATTTATAAAGCAGTAGGCGATCATATTTTCGCACAACAGACCAACGATCAAAATCCCTATAAAAGATGGATTGATATGTATGCCGGAATCGAATTTGCTGCTGCAGTAGAACAAGCAATTGATATTACAAATCAACTGGCAGCACAGGCCAATGCCGCAACTCAACAAAAAATGCTGGATGTTTTCGAAATGGCGACCCGCTTAGAATGGATGTTTTGGGACAGTGCATATGAACTCGAAAAATGGAAAGTCTAATATTTTAACCCTGTGTGGTGCAAATATTTTGATATAAAGTCAAAAAATAGTCGGTATTTCCAATAGATTTAAAGAACTTTGTAGTTTAATCTATAATTTAAAACATCATTTTGGAAGAAAGTACGCAAGAACAGGAAATTATAAGCAAACAAGAAGACAAACCTGTAATAGCACAAAGCTCTCCAAAACAAGTCCGTTTAGCCATATCAGCCTTTTACTTTATGCAAGGGGTCTGTTTTGCAAGTTGGGCAAGTAGGATTCCAACTTTTAAAGCTTTAATGGGTTTAAACGATGCAGAATTAGGCTCTATCCTTTTTGCATTGCCTGCAGGACAGATCATTACCATGTTTTTTTCTGCAAAACTGACCACACATTTTGGCAGTAAGAAAATGCTCATGGCAACTGCTCCATTATATGCAATTGCCTTAACTTTTTTAGCATTAGCCACCACTGGTTGGCAATTGGCTGCTTTTTTGGTTTTATTTGGGATCACTGGTAATCTTTGTAACATCGCTTTAAATACACAGGGTGTTGCCGGCGAAAACTATTACGGCAAACCCATTATGAGTTCTTTTCATGGCGCCTGGAGTATGGGGAATTTAACCGGTGCATTAATTGCGCTCGGTTTGGTTAACCTAAAATTAGGCATGTATACCCATTTCTGGATTATTGCTCTGATATCTTTAACCAATGTAACTCTTAACTGGAAAAAGTTGCTAAACTATAATAAACCAGATGCCGTGATGGAGAAGACCAGGTTTTTTACCATGCCACAAGGTATTTTAGTGTTATTGGGGGTTATTGCATTTTGTAGTATGGCTACAGAAGGTACAATGTTCGATTGGAGCGCTATTTATTTCGAAGATGTGGTAAAGTTGCCTCATAATAGGGCTATCATTGGTTATGCATCGTTCATGTTTATGATGGCAAGCGGAAGGTTTTTGGGTGTATATTTGATCGGTAAATTTGGACGGAAAAACCTGTTGCAGATCAGTGGTGCCATTATATCCATAGGTATGGCACTTGCCGTAATATTCCCGAATCTGATTGTTGCCATTTTTGGCTTTATGCTTATTGGTCTTGGTGTTTCTAGTATTGTACCCATGGTATATAGCATAGCGGGCAACAATAAAAAAGTACCTGCTGGTAAAGCCATAACCATGGTTTCGAGTATTGGTTATTTTGCTTTTTTGTTTGGCCCACCATTAATTGGTTATGTTTCGCAATTATCCAGCCTGCGTTATTCTTTCGGGATTATTTCAGTATTTGGTTTGTTAATAACTTTCCTTATAACAAAAATGAAGGAGATAAACTAGACTGTAATCGGCTTAACAATTTGAATGGATTAACAGAGAAATAAAATAGGGCTTTCATTTTTAAATAACAATGTATTCATTATTTGGAGCGCGCTGCTTGTGCATAGTAGAAGGCTCCTTCCCGTTTTACGCTTGTACGCTTCGCTTCCTCGTGCCTCGTTGCTGCAGGGTACCGCTTCAACCGGGGCTAATTGGCCAAAACGGTGTTTCATTTTCAGGGTTGCAGGGTGCAGAAACCTTTGTTTCTAAACCCGACTGGAGCGAATACGAAGTGCAACGGAGTAAAGCATAAGGCGGGACCGTTGCACTCCAATAACCACAGGCCAATCATTTCCTAATTTTAAAACAATCATTTTCATTTGGAGCGCACGACGTTTACCTAAATAAGTTAGTAAGGGAATATGGAAATGCTTAGTAAGCTATTCTTTCTTCACCAATCCATGTTCCTTCAGTGTGGCAACTGCGAGCTCGATCAGCCTCAAGTTTTCTTCCAGATGCCCGTGTTGCACTTCTACATTAATATAAGGAATATTATTTTGCATGGCATAAACTGAAAGGGAGCCATCATTGGAAACAAATTTAGATTGAAGAATTACATTCACATTGGCCTTTTTTAAGCTACTGAATAATCTTGGCTCGGTTACGTAAATCAGATCATCACCATCCATCTGGAAGTTGATGTAAACAGAATCAGCGGTGCTGGCTAAATCGTAACCTGGTAAATAAGAAGAAATACCAAAACCACCATCGGCATTGTTATGGAGGGTTAAAAAATAACCAGTGGCTTTTGGATCGTAAAAATCGACAATTTGTTTGCCTGCATTAAGTATTACTTTTTCTGCTTCGTTAGAGCTGAAAAAATCTTTTTTTAATCTTGTTTTTACACCTATTTCGGTATAAATAGCGTTAGGGTCTATACGATATTGATCATCCATATAGGTAAAATAATAATCTCTTACACCACCATATTGACTATCGATGAGTTCGCCGCCACTCCAACGGATATAATCAAATCCTGCTTTTACACCAGTATCTTCATTGTCATGTACGACTAAAAATTTAATACCATTAGGTTTGTAACTGTATTTTACCAGGGTGATATCTAAGTTTGATACCTTAACAAAGCTCGAATCTGTAGTCATGGCCTGGAAAACAGGAGGGTGTTGAGCTTTAAGCAGAAAAGTGAAGCAACTGAGAAAAAGGCTAAGAATGATTTTGAACATAATCCCTAATATACAATGTTGTTGCATAATTTGTTTGGATACGGTATTGTAGAATTATCTGCGCATGAAAACTTCTAAGTATTGGGTGGTAAAAGATAAAGTGGTTCGTAGAGTCACAAATTTATGGCGAGGTATTGGATTGGCAAAATTTTCCGTGTCTCTGCGTTTCCGTGGCAAAAAAGAAATGGTGCGTGAGGACACGAACCATGGCGGCGTTACGTTTGAAACTCCACAAAAAAGCCCCGATTTGGGATCGGGGCTAAATTGATTGTTAATATGGATGTTTATTAATGTTTTAGATCTACATCATATTCAAGTACATCTTTATGATCGTATGGTTCTACCATTAGCTCATCAATCGTTTTTCCTTTTTTGTTGAAACCTAGTTTCTCCAATATAATATCGAAAATTAAGTAAACAACTGGCACAACGATCAAGGTTAAGAATAGCGAACTGGTTAATCCACCAACAATAACCCATGCCAAACCGTTTTTCCATTCAGCACCTGCACCACTTGCCAATGCAATAGGAAGCATACCAAAGATCATGGCGATCGTAGTCATCAAAATTGGACGTAAACGTGCATGGTTAGCTAAGATTAACGCTTCTATGGTGGGTTTACCTTCTGCCTTCATATGGTTGGTAAAATCGACCAGAATGATTGCATTCTTCGCCACCAATCCCATTAGCATAATAAAACCTAAAATAGTAAAGATACCGATAGAGTTATTAGTTAAGGCTAGTGCTAAGAAAGCTCCAATTAAAGCCAGTGGTAGCGAGAACATCACCACAAATGGATAAACAAAACTATCATAAAGCGCAACCATAATCAGGTAAACCAAAATAATCGAGGCCAATAAAGCAATACCTAAGGTACCGAAACCTTCACTCTGGTTTTCCTGATCTCCAGCCCAGGTATAACTTACACCAATTGGTGCTTTTAGCTTACCATTTTTTTGCATTTCCTGAAGTTTCGTTTGAAACTCAGCAACCACGGTTCCTGTTGGCCTACCGATTGATTGTGCCTGAACGGATACCGAAGTAGATTTGTTTAAACGCTCTAGCTGACTTGGTCCTGAACCTTCGGTAATGGTTGCAAATTGCGATAGCTTAATCTGTTTGCCATCAGCATTTACAAAAATGAGGTTACGCACATCGTCAATATTTTTTCTGTTAAAATCCTGATATTGAATGTTGATGTCATATTCGTATTCACCTTTTCTGTATTTACCGTCGGTGTTGCCTGCAAAAGCGGTTTGCATGGTAGAACCTACAGTTTGTAGCGTTAGGCCAACTGCCGACATCTTATCGCGGTCTACCTGAACGTTAATCTCTGGCGTTCCTTTTTCTACCGATAATTTAATCTCTGTTGCTCCTGGAATTGTTTTAAGTAGCTTTTGAGCACCTTCTGCATATTTTAAAGCACTATCCAGGTTAGAGCCCATTACCACCAAACTGATAGGTGCATTTTCTGCAATACCCAAAATACTAATCGGTACCGTTTTAACTTTCGCACCAACAAGTTCTTTTGCTAAAGCACGGCTCATTTTTGTTGCGAAAATATCTGAAGACATGCCTTTGCGTTTATCACGCTCTACCAGCTTAACATTTATTTCTGATTTGTATGCTGTTGCCTGGGTTCCTCCAAAGTCACCACTGGCCTGACCAACTGTTGTAATTAACTGTACAATTTCTGGCTGTTTATCTAAGTAAGCTTCTGCTCTTTGGGTGAAGAAGTTGGTTTGTTCTAAAGGAGCATCCTTAGGTAATTCAATTTGAATCAGGAACTCACCTTTGTCTGATTTAGGGAAAAACTCCGATCCGATAAAACCTGCTCCAGCCAACCACATTGCCGCAATAAATAATACTACTACCGCTGCAATGGTACGTCTTTTATGATTTAAAGACCATGTTAAGATGCTGGTAATCCAGATCGTAAATTTCTTAAGCTGTTTCTCAAACCAAAGGATAAAACGGCCGAATATGTTTTTGCCTTCTATATGCTCTAACTTTCCAAAACGTGAGAAAAGTAATGGAACAATGGTAAATGAAGCCACTAACGATAGCAATGTTGCAATGATTACCACTACACAAAACTGACGTAAGATGTTAGATACCAAACCAGAACTGATTGCAATAGGGAAGAATACCACCACAATTACCAGAGTAATCGATACTACGGTAAATCCAATTTCTCTTGTTGCATCAGAAGCTGCCCTTACTTTGTTTTTACCCATCTCCATGTGTCGCTGGATATTTTCCAGTACCACAATCGCATCATCCACCAGGATACCTACCACGAGGGAAAGTCCAAGTAACGACATTAAATTCAGCGTAAAACCAAATAAGTTGATACCAATAAATGTTGCAATTAATGATGCTGGGATTGATACCATTACAATTAACGCATTACGTAAACTGTGCAGGAAGAAAAGCATTACAAAGGCCACCAAAACAACTGCCAGGATTAAATCGTGGATAACGGCATCTGCAGATTCTAAAGTAAAAATCGAGCTATCATTAACAATTTTAATATCAAGGTTGTTGGCTTTATATTCATCCTTAAGTTTAGCAATAATGGCATGGGTACCTTTACTCACCTCTACCGCATTTGCATCACTTTGTTTAATGATCTGAATTGCAATAGATGCTTTACGATCAACACGTGCCAGTTTTTCGGTTTCTTTTTTCGAATCCTGAACATCTGCTACATCGCCTAAACGAATTTGCGCACCATCTTTCGAGGTGGTTAAAACCAGATTTCTTAATTCTTCAATGCTTCTGTATTTACCTGATAAACGAATTAAAACATCCTGATTTTGTGTTTTAACACTTCCGGTAGGGAAATCTAAGTTTGAAGTTAAAATCAGTTGCTGAACCTGTGGAACAGAAAGGTTATAGCCCTGTAATTTATCAGCATCTAATGAAACCTGAATTTCACGTTCCGAACCGCCGATTAAATTTACCTGAGCAACACCCGTTACCCTCGAAATTACCGGGGCTATACGTTTATCAATTAAATCGTAAAAAGTAATATCATCCATATTTGCCGAAGCTGTCATGGTGATTACCGGTAAATCATCTAACGAGAATTTACTTAACGATGGTGTTTTTACATCCTCTGGCAATTGAGAAAGAATGGCATTTACCTTACGTTGAGCATCATTCATTGAGATATCGATGTTGGCCTTATCTGTTAAGGTGATGGTAACTGTTGATAAACTCTCAAATGATACAGAGTTGATCTTTTTAATATTTTCCATCGATGATACCGCATCCTCAATTTTTTTGGTTACGGTATTTTCAACCTCATTTGGCGATGCACCAGGGTAGATGGTTGAAATAGATACTACGTTGTTAGAGAATTTTGGAAGTAATTCATAACCCAACGAAAAGTAACTTAGTAGCCCAAGCAAGGTAAGTGCGGTAAACACCACAATAACCAGCGAAGGCCTTTTTATAGATATGTCTGTTATCTTCATTTTAATTAGTATTGCGTTTTGCGATTGATGTACCGCGTTTTAAAAGCCGAAAAATCTCTCTAACTTATTTTACGATACTTACTGCAGTACCTTCAGCTAAATTAATCTGACCGCTGGTAATTACAGTTTCACCTTCTTTTAAGCCATCAAGAATTTCAACATTATCTCCTAAAATACGGCCTGCTACAACATTGCGGATTTTAGCAGTATTGCTAGCTTTATCCAATACGAAAACCTGGTTGCTGCTTACACTGCCCACAAATGATGTGCGTGGAATAAGGATGCTAGGCGCTTGTTTAGGGAACTTAAATATTGCAGTTCCGTACATACCGGCTTTTAAAGTGTTTTTATGGCTGTTCTCTACTTCAATTTCAATAGGGAAGTTTAGGGTTGCATCAGCTTTAGCAGCAATGAAAGTTACTTTACCAGAGAAATTATCAGTTGGGAAAACCGAAGATTTGATCTCGATCTGATCGCCGATTTTAAGGTTGGCAACCTGGGATTCGTTAACGTTTACTTTCAGCTTTAATTTGGAAACATCAACTAACTCAAACAATTGTGTACCCTGGGTATTTACGAAAGCACCAACTTCGATGTATCTTTTGTTTACAATGCCGTTAATTGGCGATTTAATGTTTGCGTCACTTAGTCTTCTTTGCGAAGCCTGTAAACGCAATTTTGCATTTCTCGTGGCCAATTTAGCCTGATCTAACTGTTGTTGTGTAACGCCACCAGTTGAGAATGAACTTTGGTATCTGGCCTCATCTCTTACTGCATTCTGGTAGGTCGCTTCAGCAGTTTCCCTATCTGTATTGATGATTTCAGCGTCAACGCGGGCTAAAACCTGTCCCTTACTTACGCGGTCGCCTTCATCTACATAAATAGCCTTAACACGACCAGCATTTTCTGATAAGAAGTTAAGTTCTTGTTTAGGGATAAAGTTTCCGTTTGCACTGAAATCTAAATTTACAGCTTTACGCTCTACCTGAGCAACACGAACGGCAACGGCACCACCACCTTTAGCAATGAAAGCAGTTTTTTCTTCGTTCTTCTTTTTATTGTTACTTAAAACATAAGCTATTGCACCAAGTGCAACAACAACTACGATGATTATGGTAATTACTCTTTTCATTTCTATTGTACTAGCGATTTAATATTTCCGTTTGATTTGATTAATTGTATTTCGGCGATTTTATAATTTAATAAAGCCTGTGTATAGCTGTTTTGTGCCGATGTAAGCGCATTTTCCGTGTCCAAAAGATCGGTTAATGAAGCTAAACCATTATTATAGTTATTTTGGGTGCTTGTGTAAATTTCCTGAGCTAAATCAGCATTTTTACGCTGCGATTTTATAGTATTGATGTTGTTGCGCAATTGAATCTTTGCATTTTCATAGGCAAGGTTTAAAGAGTTTACAGATTCTTTTCTGCTTTCTTTTGCTTTTCTGATATCAACATCTGCCTGGCGGATTTTCGAGCGTGTTAAAAAGCCATTGAAAATAGGAATTTTTAAGGTTAAGCCAATTGCTGATGCCCCGTAACCAATTGCTGCTGCATTAGATTTTAAAAAGTCGAAACTATCGCTCTGACTGGAGTAAGTATAATTGCCCGTTAAAGCCAGCGATGGATAATATTCGGCAACATAGGCTTTTCTTTGCAGCGATAAAAGTTTATCCTGGTTATCCAAAAGTTTTACCTCAGTTCTGTTCGCCAAATCAATAGAATCTGTAAAAACAGGTAAAGTAGTTACTTCAGTTAATTCGGTATCAGGTAAACTGATCGGTGTAGAAACCGGCATCCCCATCGAAAATTTTAACTGATTTTCCAATTGGGTAATCGCATTAATCACCTGTTCACGTTGGGTGTTCAGGTTGGTTAAATTAACATTAATCCTGTCTACATCGATTTTTCTGGCCAAACCGTTTTTATATTGGTTTGAAACAATTTTCTCTACAATGTTAACATTTTTAATGTTCGTATCAATTACGTTTAGCTGCTGTCTGTTTACCAAAACCTGGTAATAATTGTTGGCAACCAATTCGATAATCTGCTCTTCTGTGTATTGCGAAGTAAGGTTGTAATATTCCTCGCTGGAACGTGCAGCTTGCAGGCCGGTAAAAACCTGTTGGTTAAACAATTGCTGCGAAAGCTGAACACCTGCAGTCGAATTCCAGTTCTGACCTAATTTAATTGCCTGTGTTTGGCCGCCAAAGTTAGCAACCAATTGGCCGATAATTGGGTTATAGGTTAAGCCTACGTTTCCTGTAAGCTGAGGTAAGGCCTGAGCCCTAACTTCTTCTACCTTATACCGCCCGCCTTCAATATCCAGTTTCGCATTCCGAACCTTGGTGTTGTTTTGGAGCGCAAAGGTGAGCGCATCTTTTAAGGTAATTTGCTGCTGAGCAACTACCAACTGCGGTAAAGCCGAGCCGATAATAAGTATGAGCATTAATTTTACCATTTTTACTCTAAGCATAATGTATTGTTTTTTTGTTTTTGGGTTCTTCTCTGTTTTTTCAGCCTTGTTAATTTTAGGCTGTTTATTGATGCTAACGTCACGCTTTTAGTCTACACACCTTAAACCTCTTATAAATATGGTTGTCAGATTTTTTTGCTTTAACGTCATTTTATTTAATGCTTTTTTTTCGGGGAAAAGGTCCTTGCCGGTTTCCATAATACACATGGTACAAAGGCCCATCAAACTTTCCAGGTATAATTCGGCAACATGCGCTGTATCATCATGCTCAATTTCTCCTTTTGATTTAGCCTGGCTAAAAATCTCTGCGAAAAATTCCTTTTCCGATTCTTTTAGCGAATGCAGTTTGCCTTTAATCACCTCATCGTTTAATAAATCCGGAATGCCCTCCGTAATGCGGAGCATGTAATATTTTTGGAAAAATGTGTTCCGCACATCAATGGTATTAAAAAGAATTTCCTGGACAGGCAAATCAGGGTTGTATTTCTTTTTAATCAATTCAAAGAAATCGTTAAAGACTCTTTCGATGACTCCCACAATCAAATGCTTTTTATCCGGAAAATAATAATAAAGAGATGGTTTCGATACGGATAGATCTTCTGCAATATCATTCATCGTGGTTTTACCAATACCAAAATGGATAAAGCGTTTTATAGCACCATCAATAATTTGCTCTCTCTTTTTATCAGCTACAATCATTTTACTTTTCTACTTTCTGACTTTTTTAATATTTTAGTCAAAAATAGTGCTAAAAAATGATTTGTCATGAAAAGTTTGTTAAAAACAATATTAAGCTTACAGTGTAATGACATAATTTTGCATCTTTGACTGTTTATATCTTTAAAAACCAATAATTTAGAAAAATTGTCTGTATTCATTAACATCCTTATTTTACTATTTACCATTATTTTTATGGAGTGTTTATCGTGGTTTATACACAAGTATTTATTCCATGGGCCACTCTGGTTTATGCATAAAAGCCATCACCAAAAGGCAAAATCATTTTTTGAATGGAACGATCTGTTTGCGGTGTTATTTGCCGGACTATCACTTTATTTAATGTACGTCGATCGGGATGGCTTTGGCTACCGGTTTTTTGTGGGCTTAGGCATTACTTTATATGGCCTGATTTATTTTGTAGTGCATGATTGGTTTGTACACCGTCGTTTTAAAACCTTTAAAAGTAATAATGCTTATTTGCAGGCTGTCCGGAAGGCACACAAAATTCATCATAAAAACAGGAGTAAAGAGAAGGGAAAGGCTTTTGGATTGTTGTTTGTGCGGAAAGCAGTATTAAAAAGCTAAATTATACTAAATGAAAAATTATTATCAGTTCATTCTTCTTGTAATTATTTCTTCAACCTTATATTCTTGTGGCAAAAAGACGAATAAAGACCGCGCCATTGCACTTGTGGAATCGAAATACGAAACCAGTAACCAGGATTTGAATTTTGACGGTTCAAAATTGGACAGTCTGTACAATATTTCTCCCCAGGCTTATGCCGATAGTATCAAAAAGGGAAACGAGTTGGATATTACCCTGGCTGAATTAGAAAGCCAGATTGAGCATTTGAGTCAGGCAGAGTCGGATAGCGTAGGGTTAATCAGTGCCAGATTAACTAAAGAGCGATACCATTTGTTGGAGTTGGCTAAAACTAAACCTGCTTTTATTGGCTGGAAACTTTCTGGTGTAGCTGTAGCCGGAGATAAGCCTGAAATTTTAAGCTTTAATTTTGATAAGGAGATTACCAAAATCGTTCCTTAATTATTTTTTATTTTACTTTTGCAGCATAACCCAAAATCAATATGCTTCAAATCCAGGAAAATATTTCTCTAAAACCATATAACTCATTTGGTATAGATGTTAAGGCTAGTTATTTTGCTGAGATATCCTCTGAAGCAGATCTGGTTAGTTTATTTAAAAACGAGCTTGTAAAATCTCAGCAGCTGTTAGTGATAGGCGGAGGTAGCAATGTATTATTTACAAAGGATTACGATGGTTTAGTGATTAAAATCAGCATCAAGGGCATCCAATCTAAAGTTATTGATAATAAAGTTTTGGTAACTGCTGGTGCGGGTGAGGTTTGGAACGATTTTGTAAACTATTGTGTTGAACATCATTTTGCGGGGGTAGAAAATTTAAGCCTGATTCCGGGTACAGTTGGTGCTTCGCCCATACAGAATATTGGTGCTTATGGCGTAGAGTTGAAAGACGTTTTCGAAAGCTGTATCGCATTTGAAATTAAAACCGGAAAAATGAAAACCTTCGGTTATGCCGATTGTCATTTCGGCTATCGTGAAAGTCTCTTCAAAGGCGAGTTGAAGGGGCAGTATATTATTATATCTGTTACTTTCCGTTTGTCTTCCGAGGCAAAAATTAATACTTCTTACGGTGCAATTGAAACCGAACTGTTGAACAGGGGAATCGAAAATCCAAATATTGCAGATGTTTCGTCTGCTGTATCGCATATCCGTGTGAGTAAACTGCCCGATCCATCAACTATTGGTAACGCTGGTAGTTTCTTCAAAAATCCGGTGATCGAAAAACATGAATTTGCAGATATTGTGGCTAAACACCCCGATGTGGTGCATTATCCTACAGCTGATGATAAAATTAAACTGGCGGCAGGCTGGTTAATTGAACAGTGTGGCTGGAAGGGTAAAGTAGTTGGGCAAACAGGTACCTGGAAAAACCAGGCTTTGGTTTTAGTTAACCACGGGCACGCAACTGGTACAGAAGTGTATAATTTTTCTGAACAAATAATAGACAGTGTAAAGACTACTTTTGGAGTCGCTTTAGAAAGAGAAGTAAATATTCTGTGACGAAGGCTGACTATTAGGTAGTTGGACGCTTTTAACACCGTGCCAGAAAAGTTTGGTATTAAGTTTGTTTGAGTTTAAGCGAATGAACAATAATTGATTTGTTTTTAATCTCCTAAAGCTAAATATCATGACAAAATTTGAATTCAATCATCTGGTTAATCATCACTCGGTATCACTTAGATCTTATGCTTTAAATTTTACGAAAGACGCAGAAGACGCAAATGATTTGGTTCAGGATACGATGCTGAAAGCGATCACTTATTACAATAAGTTTAAAGAGGGTACGAATTTAAAAGGCTGGTTGTTTACCATCATGAAAAATACTTTCATTAACAACTATCGCCGACTAGTTAAAACAAATACTTTAATTACGCAGAGCGAAGACATCTCTTCTGCAAACCTTTCATATAGTGCAACCAAAAATCAGGCAGAAAGTAAATTTGTTTTAGGCGATATTGATAAAGCATTATCTCAATTACCTGAAGAATATTATGTGCCGTTTATCCGCTATTTTGAAGGTTATAAATACCATGAAATTGCAGATATGTTAGAAATTCCAATTGGAACAGTTAAAACACGTATCCATGTAGCAAGAGGTATATTAAAAAAATACCTTAAAACTTACTCAAAAGAAATTGCCAGTGTAGAATTGGTTTAAGATACATCTATTGAAAAACCAGGGGCTCAGATTTATCTGGGCCTTTTTTATTATCACTTCAAAAAGAAACGTCATCTCGACTGAAGCGCAGCGGAATGGAGAGATCTATCCTAACAGATTTAGTTTTGCTGAGTGCTACGTTGCTCTCGACTGCGTTGCATTTCGCTCGAACTGACGGGTATAGGAAGCGTTGCAATAAATTTGAAACTCAGTGATGAAGCCTGAACTTTTGAGCAAAGTTTTCCAAAATACCCTAAAAAGCAAAAGGCCTGGAAAATCCAGGCCTTTTTACTTATCATATATTTGGTTAGTTGATTCTTATTTTTTCTTTCAACAAATTGCCTTCTCTCTTATTTCGAAACAAATGCAAACCTCAAGTGATTATGTGTTTTGAAGCGTTATTGCAGTGTTTTTGTTTTGTGGTTATAAAGATAGGGGAAATTTTAAATTTGTCAAGCTTTTTTTAACTTTTTTTTTATTTCTTTTGCTACCACTTGTCCGGAGATGATTGCAGGTGGCACTCCGGGGCCTGGAACGGTTAATTGTCCGGTATATAAAAAATTTGTTACTTTACTTTTCATTTTGGGTTTTAAGAAAGCAGTTTGTTTCAAAGTGTTTGCTAATCCATACGCATTTCCTTTAAAAGCGTGGTAATCTTCAACAAAATCGTTCATGGCGTAACTCCGTTTAAACAGAATGTTACCACTAATGTCGTTTCCGGTTAAATTTTTGAAGCGGTTTAACAATAAATTAAAATATTCTTCCCTTTTGCTTTCGCTATCTTTTAAATCGGGTGCAAGCGGAACCAAAAAGAAAAGGTTTTCGCAACCCTCTGGCGCTACGCCCGGGTCGGTAACCGATGGACAGCAGGCATAAAACAATGGTTTTGTTGGCCATTGTGGATTGCTGTAGATTTCTTCAGCATGTTGATCAAAATTCTCATCGAAGAATAAATTATGGTGCAATATATTGTCTAGTTTTTTATCTAGGCCGATATAGAATAATAGACAGGAAGGCGCCATTGTTCTCTCCTCCCAATACTTTTTACTGTAATTACGGTAAGGTTGTTCAAAAAGATGTTGATCGATGTGCTGATAATCTGCATTACCCACTACAAAATCGCTTTTAAAATTTCCTTTATCCGTAATTACGTATTCTGCAAGGTTGTTTTTTACTTCAATTTTGGTTACTTCTGTATCGAAAATAAATTTCACACCCTGCTCTTCGGCAATTTTCTGCATGGCATTCACAATTTTGTGCATGCCGCCCATAGGGTACCAGGTACCTAAAACAAGATCGGCATAGTTCATTAAACTATACAGCGCAGGTGTGTTCTGTGGTGTGGCACCTAAAAATAGGACTGGGAATTCTAACAGTTTCCTTAAACGCTCGTTTTTGAACAACTGGTGTACGTGCTTGCGCATATTGCCCAAAAGCTGCAGTTTGATTCCGCTAACAGCTAAACGTGGGTCGAAATATTCCATTACACTATGCGAGGGCTTGAAAACATATTCGTTCATGCCTACATCGTATTTATACTTCGCCTGATCGAGGAAATGTTTTAGGTTGTCGCTGCTGCCGGGCTCTAATTTTTCAAATAAAGCATATAGGTCATCTAATGTTGCTGGAACATCAATAGTATCACTTTTACCAAAATAAATGCGGTAAGAAGGATTTAGCCTTTTCAGTTCATAAAAATCGGACGCTGCTTTATCAAAGATCTGGTAGTAGTTTTCGAAAACATCTGGCATCCAATACCAGCTCGGCCCCATGTCAAACAGAAAGCCATCTTTTTCCCAGGTTCTGGCCCTGCCACCGGCCATTTCGTTCTTTTCTATAACAGTAACATCACAACCATCTTTGGCCAATAAAGCTGCCGCAGCCAAGCCTGCAAAACCGGCACCTATGATGGTAACTGTGGTTTTTTTCTCCATGATGTAAATAAAGGAATTTTATTGGGTTTTGTTTTGGTTTTTTGTCATTCTGTATTTGCCATTCTGAACGCAGTGAAGAATCTTTCTTTTGTAGTAGTAGTAATATTATGTAACCTTGATTGATCGTTTAAGTGTTGTATTTCATAGGTTGTAGATCCTTTGCGCCACAGGATGACAGTGGAAGCAAAAGCGCTTAGCTTTTCTTACCTTTGCCCATAACCATGATTAAAATACGCATTATATTTTTACTGCTCTTTGCAGCAAGCCATGTTACTTATGCTCAGTTATCCACTAAAGAAATTGCGATATTAAAAATTAATATGGTTAAGGCGGTGGAAAACCCAAAGCTAACCGACTCGTTATTTGCCAACTTGAACAAACTACCTAATAAAACAGCCCTGATAACCGGCTACACCGGAACCCTGGAGGCGCTCAAAGCCAAACATTCCTGGAATCCGTATAACAAGATCAAGTATGTGAGCCAATCGCTAAAAACAATGCAAAAAGCTATAGATATGGACAAGGAAAATCTGGAGATCCGTTTTATGCGGTTTTCAATTGAATTTTATACACCTTCCTTTCTCGGTTTCAGTAAAGATTTGGTTCAGGATAAAAAAGAGATCGTTAAACATTATCAAAATGAAAACTTTGGTCTTGCCGATCGTGAACTGGTTAAAAACGTAGCTAAATTTATGATAGACAGTAAAAAATGCAGTTCTGCTGAAGTTAAAATTTTGACCAAACACCTTTAGAATGAAGTATATCTATTTACTTATTAATATTGCTGTAATTTTTTTTCCACTGGTTTTATCATTCGATAAAAAGGTTCATTTTTTTAGCAAATGGAAGTTTGTATTTCCCGCAATATTGCTTACTGGTATTATATTTTTAATTTGGGATATCCTGTTTACCAAGCTTGCGGTATGGTCTTTTAATCCTGATTACCTTATTGGGGTAAACTTTTTGGGGCTACCTTTAGAAGAAATTCTATTCTTTTTAACGGTTCCTTATGCCTGTGTGTTTATTTACGAATGTCTGAATGCTTATTTTCCAAAAAACGAACTGCAGAAGTATAGCTTCGCAATAAGTAATCTGTTCCTGGGGCTTTGTGTGGCCATTTTATTTTTTGGTTATAACAGGTGGTATACGCTGATCAATTTTGGCTTTTTATTTATAGTACTGGCTTATGTAGAGTATGTAAATGTCGATTTTCGGTTTATGTACAAGTTCTACAGGGCTTACCTGATTTCGCTTATTCCTTTCTATATTGTAAATGGATTTTTAACTTCTATACCTGTGGTGATGTACAACGATAAGCAAAATCTTGGTTTTAGAGTGGGGACCATTCCTTTCGAAGACCATTTTTATTTAATGGGACTATTATTGATGAATATCTACCTGTACGAAGTTTTTAAAAGTAAGGGCGATAAAAGCCAGGCGTAAGATAAGATTGTATTTTTTTGGAAAACAAATATTCAGTAGTTCTTGGCTGGGTTTAGTCCCGCTTTTCATTCCAAGTCCTCGCTGCGCTGTGGGCTTTCCATTGCAATCGGGTTTATTAACGAGGTTTCTGCACACTGCAATAGCAAAAATGAAATGCTGTCGTAGCCAACTAGCCCCGGTTGAAGCCGATACCCTGCAGCAACGAGGTACGAGGCAGCGAAGCGTATAAGCGTAAACGGGAACACACTTATTGCTTTGTACAAGCATTGCGCTCCAAAATATGAAAATTGATTTATGAATATTGGGACAGAGAACTTTGCATTGACTTTTTGCATTAAAAATAATAGCTACTAACCATATAAGACATTAAAGAAAACATAATCTTATATGCTTAAAAAGCTTTTTGATTATCTTCAGCCCGAAATTAATTTAAATGGATTTACCCAGCTATACCAAACAACAACTTGCTTTGCGCAACGGACAGGACAAACCTCAGATTTGGGTGGCTTATAAAGGTTTGATCTACGATATGACCGATAGCAGGCTGTGGCGGAACGGTAAACATTATGAGCACTGGGCCGGACAAGATTTAACTGACGAGCTGCCTGATGCACCGCACACCGAAGCTGTTTTTGAAAAATTTGTTCCGATAGCAATATTGGCTACACTAAGTTGATTTTTGTTGGTGTAGATTTAACGTTACAATTAAGATATGTCATGTTGAGCCTGTCGAACAACTCGTGTTAAGTCCTTCGACAGGCTCAGGATGACAATTAATTTATGTTAAACTTCTATAGTGAAAGCACTTAAGCTTACAAATTCTTGTATTCTCGCTGCAACTTCCTCATCGGTTAAATTTAATAACTTTTCTGTTCCAAATTTCTCTACACAGAAAGAAGCCAGTGCAGAACCGTAAATGATTGCATTTTTCATGTTATTGAAGTTGATTGTGCCCACCTTAGCCAAATAACCGATAAAACCTCCTGCGAAGGTATCGCCAGCACCTGTAGGATCAAATACTTCTGCCAAAGGCAAGGCTGGGGCTGAGAAAATCTGATCTTCATGGAATAATAATGCGCCATGCTCACCTTTTTTAATGATCAAATATTTTGGACCCATGGTAAGGATTTTCTTCGCTGCTTTTACCAATGAATATTCGCCCGACAACTGACGTGCTTCGGCATCATTGATGGTTAATACATCTACCATTTTAATGGTTTCCAATAAATCATCCATCATAATATCCATCCAAAAGTTCATGGTGTCCATTACGATTAATTTCGGGCGGTTTTTAAGACGTTTAATTACCGTTTGCTGCACCTGTGGGGTTAGGTTGCCTAACATCAGGTATTCGCAGTCCTGATAACTCTCTGGGATAATCGGGTCGAAATTTTCCAATACATTCAATTCCGTAATTAAAGTATCGCGGCTGTTCATGTCGTTGTGGTATTTACCTGACCAGAAAAATGATTTTTCACCTGTTTTAACCTGTAGTCCTTCGGTATCAATACCGTGTTTGGTTAAGATGTCGATGTCTGATTGATGAAAGTCATCCCCCACTACCGCTACAATTTTTGCTTTATTATAAAAGTAAGAAGCGGCTAAACTTGCGTACGTTGCAGCACCACCAACAATTTTATCTGTTTTTCCGAATGGAGTTTCAATAGCATCAAAAGCTACAGTACCTATGATTATCAGGCTCATATATATGTATTAATTTTTTTTTAAAATTTTTCACTGCAAATATTGCATAAATAATTTAAAAGCCCTAATATTGCATTCCCAAAACGAACAAGGGTAGTTGTACTGAAAAGTGTAAATAACCCCGTTTTAGGAAACAACCAGCACTCCTTCTTAGCTCAGCTGGTTAGAGCATCTGACTGTTAATCAGAGGGTCGCTGGTTCGAGCCCAGCAGAGGGAGCCAATAGGGCAAGCACGGTAAAACGGTCGCTTGCCCTTCTTTTTTATCACTTATTTCGCTGTAAATCAGCGTAGATCATGGATTATTTGATGCATTACGCTTTTTGTTTGGCATAAACTTCTCAAACTCCCCAATTTTTTTGCCTGATCCGGCTCTTTTTGTACTGAGCTGATTGCTTAGAAATAAAGTATATTTGTTTTAAGCAAATAAAGCCATCGCAACAAGCTAACAAATCATTAAAAAAATAACAATGAGAAAAAGACTATTTACGGTAACCATCCTTTCTATCTTACTATTTCTTTCTTTAAAAATTAATGCACAAATGCCTTTTACCATGAATACCAGCGGGCATATTATCATTAAGGCAAAAATAAATAATGTGGAGGGGAATTTTATTCTGGATACCGGAGCAGGGCTTAATGCTATTTTTACTAAATTTTCTCAAAAACTCAAGAATGAAAAAACAGGCAACTTTTTTGTCGGGCACAGAGCGACAGGAGAAGAGTTGAACCTTGATTTGTACAATGCGACGGGGTTTGAAATGAATAACAAAAAATTTAAAGATCAGCAATACGCAATTGTCGATTTAGATTTTGGGGATATTGATGGAATTATTTCGCTGCAACCCTTCATCAACACACCGCTTACGATTGATTATCTCAACAAAAAGATTGTTTTTGATAAAGCAACAAAAAATGAAAAAAGCATCGATATTCAGATAGCAGATTATGCAGGCAGGGCCTTAGATATTTTTACCTATATAAAATTGAATAATACTTTGAAAATCCAGACATTATTGGATAGTGGAGCCGGAAAAAAATCATTTTGGTTCAGTTCGAAGTTAATGGAACCCTTAACTCTAGATAAAGCAGATTTTAAAGTAGTCCCTGTAAAAAGCGATTTTAAGAAGGAGAATAATTATTATATCGGTAAGCTTTCCAAATTAAATACAGTGAATAACCTGCGTAGGGTAGAAGGGCTTGATGTTGCATTTGTTGACGGACTGATTTACGAAGGTAAAACCAGTATAGATTGGTTGGGAAATGTTTTGACCATTGACATTGCCAAAAAGAAAATATTTATTGCCGAGTAAAAAGCGGATAGATTTGTTCTCGAAAATAGTCGGGTTTTGTTTGCTTATCATATTTCTCTTAACCCTCAAAAAGTTTTGTCGATTTTCGTTAGCGGCTGATGTTCTTTGCGGTCTTTTCGAAAAAAGTGGTCAGCCGTGGGTAGAAACGCTCAAAGGTCGGGTAGTCTACTCTTGAGGTTTCATATTCACCAAGCAATTGTACCAGGTCTTCCATCCATGTAAAACCTTTTTCTCTTTGTTTGGCGATCTCGTTATTGATTTCCTTCTGACTTTGTTTATGGTCTATCATATAACGAACGACGGAGGCGCGTACAAGTGATTCATTGATCAGGCTGTGCCAGTCCTCGTAGCCCTCTAATTTCATTTCTTTGCGTCTAGCTGCCAATAGAATTTCTCCTGATGCAATAAGCATAGAATCGATCTTTGGGCTTTGCTCAAGGATATGGTCGACGAAGGAATGATTGAACTCATGGATAAGGTAGCTAAGATAGGTTTCCCTTGCGAAAATCGGGGTGCCGTCAGCGGCGAAGGTCCATGAGCCCATGATGGCGTAGACCCTTCGCTTGCTTCCGATTGGGGTAACGCTGGGGCCGTAGTTCGCACCGCCGTTGCCAAGTCCGATGGCTACCCTATAATCGACCTGGTGGTCACCATAATAGTTGAGGTACCATTGCTGGTCGAATCCATCGATGGATTGGTCGAAGTCTTTCGTGGCCTGGGTGTAGCGTTTTTTATGGGCTCTAAAGAACAGGTTGAAACCGGAGCGGCGGTAAAAGCTGTTCACGAGCCCGACGAACTTTTCGGCATCAGCAGGATCCCATTTTCCAATGAGGTTACTGTTTTGCTCAGGGATCATGGCGAAGCCGTTTTTCGACTTTTTTAAGTGAACGGCAAGGAACATCACCTTTGAGAAGCCCATGTTCTTTTCCGTTGCAAGTTCCTTTGCAAAGCTAATTACGGGTTCGTTCTTGTAAGGGGCAAAATGTGCATTGATGTCGGCGATATAGTGCTTTGCGAACTTCATGTTGTACTCGGGGTTTCCCGCAAGCCGGAAGATGATACTGAACAGTTCCACGCGCTCATCGATGGTCGATCTTACGGGTGTCCTGGCCATTGTGAAGGTAGTGGTAAAAAGGGCTAAAGCGATCAGGATCTTCTTCATGTGTATGGTATCTCTGAGCCAAAGCTAGTGAAATAAGCGGGGCCATTGTGCAACATTTTGGCTGTTGTTAAGATGGACTGAATTGTTTTTCCTTATTTAACAGGTTGTGTTTATTTCTACATGAACTCAGTTGGGGCCTTTCCGAACTTTTTCTTAAAAGAATGGGAGAAGTGCGATAAACTTTCAAAGCCCAGGTCGAGGTATATAGCTGATGGCTTTTGATGTTTAGCTTCGATGAGGTGTTTAGCCTCATTTAGCCGTTTTTCCTGAAGCCAGTGACGGGGTGGAGCACCGAATGTCTTCATAAAATCCCTTTTAAAGGCTGCAAGGCTGCGACCTGTTAATTGCGCAAACTTTTCGACAGGGACATTGAAATGAAAATTATGCAGCATAAATTTTTCCAGGTCGATCTTATATGGTTCTGAAAAATCAAATAAAAAATTAAGTAACACCGGCATGGCAAGCATCAGCAATTTGACGCCTTCCTTTACCTTCAGGATGCCCATTTCGTCGGTCATCTCTGCACCTGAACTACGTGCATAGGGAACAATGGATTGAAAATAACCTTGCAGGAATTCATTAGAAGGAATTAAAATATTTGGCGGACCAACATATTTCTGGTCTGCTTTAAGCCTTTCTTCTAACACGATTCTGCGCAACAGATCTTCCTGCAGGGATATCACGATGGTTTCGTAGTTTGCACCTGGCAGCGGTGTTTTGGTAATTGTACCCAGTTGATTTTTTCCGATCAGCAGCATTTCCCCGGCGGTCATTGAAATGGTTTGCGTAGAGGTTTCTAACGTAAACTGTCCAGAGACCTGTAGGATCAAGGTATGGTGATTCCAAAAACATGCTTTCTCCTTCCGCTCTGCAGAAAGGTAAGAATAGAATATTACACCGGGAAGAATTTCTGCTGGACTAATCATTTAGCGTTGTAAATAAGTGCCGCCCTGGATAGCGCCTGTTGCAAAAGTAGCATTTAAAGTATTCATTTCTTCCGGCGTAAATACAATTTCCATCGCTGCAATATTTTCAGGCAAGCGCGATCTGCGGCTCATGCTTACTAAGGGCATAATGTTGTCACCCTGCTCTTTTACCCAGGCTATCGCCACCTGCGTTGGTGTATAACCTTTATCGGCAGACAGTTGCTTTAAAACTTCCACTTTTTCCAGGTTATGAACTAAATTTTCGCCCTGAAAACGAGAGAAGTGATTACGATAATCATTTTCGGCAAGCGGAGCTTTCATGTCGCCAGTTAATAAACCTTCGGCTGTATTAGCGAAAGCCACCACACCAATACCTAATGCTTTAGCCGCCGGAAGCAAGTCGCTTTCAATCCCACGCTCGGCCAGTGAATACCCGATCTCCAGTGCACTTATTGGGTAGACGCTATTGGCTTTGCGAAGCTGGTCTGCCGTGATCTCTGATACACCAATGTGGCGAACTTTACCTTCTTTAACCAGATCAGCGACTGTGCCGATGATGTCTTCTACAGGTACACTGTCATCCATCCGGCTGGGTTGGTATAAATCAATGGTTTCGATCCCTAAACGGGTTAGTGAGTAGTTTATAAAATTCTTAATGGCGATGGGACGCAGATCTAGTCCCAGCCAATGTCCATTATGAAAGATCGCTCCGAATTTTACGCTGATAAACGCCTCGTCACGTCTTCCTTTGATGGCTTTGCCCACCAGGATCTCATTATGACCAGCTCCGTAAAAGTCGCCGGTGTTCAACAAATTAATGCCATTATCCAATGCTTCATGGATCGTAGCAATGCTTTCCGTCTCGTTAGGGGTAGATCCACCCCAGATAGAGGACATGCGCATACAGCCCAAACCAAGTTTGGATACTAAAGGCCCATTTTGGCCTAATTGAATTGTTGTGCTATTTTTCATGATTTAAAGTTCTGAATTTAAATCATGTGCAATTTGCCTGCACGGCTCATAATACATGCCTGTATAGCTCATGAAAAACCGAGTTCCAGGTAATAATGCTGCATGGAGATATACTAAACGGAAATGTAAGTAAGGTCGGATATCTTAATTTTGTAAATAAGAGTTTATTCGGCACCAATCTTTGCACAAACAAACCAGTTATCAAAATTTAAGGCAGGCAAGTTTCACTTTTTGTAAAGGCTATACCATTTTCATAAGATATCGAGTCAGGTTTAGAGAATACCGCTTTGTTGTCTACAACTTTAACTTCGCCGGTTCCTTCAACAAAACCCGTTTGTGTTTTTTTGAATATCACCTCACGTACAGATGTGCTTCCTTCAGACTGAAAAGTATAGTCACCTTTTAAGATCTTTCCGTCAAAATGACCATTGAAAGTGCCTTTAGAATCATCTTTCTCTGAAAAATTATAAATAATTGATCCTTCTATATCATTTTTATTAACGGCGGTAATGGCGAGTTGAAAAGTGTCTTTGTTGACCGTGTGAAGGTAACAACCTTTTATAGAGGTTTCGGTGCTGTCTGCTGCGGCTTGGTTGCTAGCGGAACTATCTTGTTTAGATTGCGTACAGCTGTACAGACCGGTTAGCAATATGGATAGGGCAAATAAATTTTGTTTAACGCTCATGATTAATTTTTCTTTACTTGTACAAATATGGTTCCAATAAAAGATTTCTTATTGATTGGCGTACCTGTAAAATTTCCAGGGATGCACTTACCTCCATATCATCTGACATTCTTTTTTTTTAACCTGCTTCCCAATTATTAGAATTGTTGCTTAGTAGATCAAACTTACTATTGAGTTTGGTCAGAAAGTTCCATAAAGACACCCTTACAATTCATTGATCTTACTTATAAAAAGGCAAATAGAAAGGGGAGGCTTTCTCTCTACTTTGCCTGCTAAACACAAGTTAGATCTCATAAGTTAGTGTCTGAACTAGGATGTCCTCTAAACTTGCTATAATGCTAATTTTTGAATTTAATTACCGGTTTGCCGTCCACGCAATCAATTTTCTCTACCGTTTTTACATTTGTGAAGTTATTCCCCTTATTTTCGGCTTTGATCACATTGAGGTTTAGCCTGTTATATAAAGAGACTTTTGCCTGAAGTTCTTTAAAGTCTGTTGTGCGGGAAAAGGGAATATATTCCATGCTCATGGTCTGTTGATTGATCAATCTGGTAAAACTCCAGTTTGCATCACTGGTACAGGTTAATGCGGCGGTCAGGTTGTCTATTTGGTTTTTGGTGGTGGTGATTAGTGATTTTGCTTCTTCAACCGGTAGGTTTTCCGCGGTAATCAGGTAAACTTTATCATCTTTACAGTCGAGCCTGATTGGCTGGTCGGTGGACCACAGGATTTCAAAGCAAGGTTCGACAATAAGTCCCTCTTTGTACCAGGCTGCATATTGTTTGTCAATCAGATCGAGGTATTCCTTTTTAAGCCTTTCATATTTTTGCAGGTCGGAAGATAAAACAGGGAAAAACTGGACCGAGCAATCGCGTTGGATGGTTTGTACTGCTGTTTGGGCTTTTTGGCTACATGGTATATTAGCCGATAGCGCCAGGATCTCGTTATGTTTGGCTATAGCACGCTCTCCCCATTGGGCAGCGGTGACTTCTTCTTTTTTACAGCCAGAAAACAACAGGATAGACGCAAAGCTTAGGCAAATAAATAAGGTTAGTGTGTTGGTTAGAAATTTCATGTTTAGTTGGTTTTGCTACTTAAACGGACGATAGTCGGCTGACGCTACAGCCCAGCCAATAAATAAGTACGATGTTTTTTATTTAGCTAAATCTATTAGATGATAGGTTAATATAATCAGTCTTTAATAATTTTCAGTTTATCTTTTTTAATCGAATAAATAAAATAAAAGGCAAGCATGAGCTAATAGTACCAACATTTTTAACCAACCATTCAACGATTCATTTTGCCTGTTTATCGAAAGCCAAATGATTTTAAGCCGATCCTGCTGCATCTTTAAACCATGAAAAGAGCAATATCGCTTAAATAAAAAACTTTGAATCATGAAAACTAACATTGGAATTACTGAAAAAAACACAGATGCAGTTGCTGTAGAATTAGCTAAATTATTGGCAGATGAATTTGTATTGTACACCAAAACAAGAAACGCACATTGGAATGTTACAGGTGATAATTTTCACGCAAACCATATTTTCTTTGAAAATCAATACAAACAACTCGATGAATTAACCGACAGTGTAGCCGAACGTATGCGTAAAATCGGTCATTTTGCACCTGCAACAATGAAAACTTATTTAGAACTTACTCACCTTACAGAATACAGCGAAAGAACTAATGATGGTTTAGGTTATATGGCAGACCTCTTAAGGGACCACGAAAGCATCATCGAATTTTTGCGTGGCAATATCGTTCCTTTTGCGGAAAAATATAAAGATTATGGCACCAGCGATTTTATTACCGGACTAATGGAAACACACGAGGAAATGGCCTGGATGATCCGTTCTTACTTCAGATAATTGATTCTGAAAAGAATAAAATAAATGGAATAGTTATATTTGAATTACAAATAAACTATCTCTATGAAAGCGCTGATTGTTGACGACAATGATATTGCAAGAACCACTTTGGCCCATTTGGCGAAACAAATCCCAAATCTTGTTATTGTAAATGAATACAATAATGCTATAGAAGCCTATCACCATTTGCAGAACAATCAGGTCGATTTGATCTTCCTGGATATTGAAATGCCCGAAATGACAGGAATAGAATTGACCAGAAACCTGGTAAGCAAGGATATTATTATCATTTTTACATCTTCAAAAAAGGAATATGCGCTTGAAGCTTTCGAACTGAATATTGCTGATTACCTGTTGAAACCTTTTACGCCGGCCCGGTTTTTACAGGCCGTTAGTAAAGCCCAGATTATATTAGACAGTAAAAAAGAGCATGTGCAGTTTGATAAGGAAGAGTTCATCTTCGTCAGAGATTCAAATATTACGAGACGATTGAGCCTGGATGATATTTTTTATGCGGAAGCAATGGGTGATTACGTAAAGTTCTATACTTCAGAAAAAATGTTTGCCATACATGGTACAATGAAAGCTGCTGAAGAACGCCTGCTGAAAAATAATTTTATCAGGGTTCACCGCTCTTATATTGTAGCGGTTGGCAAAATAGACACATTGCAGGATGGCGGGGTCGTGATCAATGGAAAATTTATTCCTGTTGCCGATGCCTATCGAAAAACACTCAATGCAAAAATGAATGTTTTTTAATTGAGGTGTTCATTTGTTTAGCCGTGAAATGCGTTTGATCTGAGGCATTCCTATCATCAATTTATACATTAGTTTATGATCAATATCTCTACAGTGATGGGCAATAAACGTTTTGCTTACCTGATTGTGTTTACATTCATTGCTGATTCGATTCTCCTCATCGCGTTGCAAATTAATTCGGCCCGGAATACCAGGGCCCTGATCAACAACAACAACATACTCTTAAAGGAATTGCGTTCCAGCAATCACCTGAGGGAGATTGACAGAGATATTTTAGGTGTGGAAAGTAGAATAAGGGCCTCTATAGCTACAAATGACACGACACACCTGGAAGGGGTAGACCAGAAGGTAGACCAGGTAGAAAACTTTCTCGATTCGCTTTCAAAAGATAATGTTGATACAAGGGAAGAAGCGCTGATCCATCGGCTAAGCGTTCTGGCATTGGACAAAAAAATAATCAAGGAGAAACTTTTACGTCGCTATCTTTCTATTGGAAACATGGACGATCGAAGTTCCATCGCCAATCCGCGGGCGAGAAGAATTTCCAATGAAATCACATCAATTACGGCGAAAATTTATGAAAGCCGGCAATTGAATATGGTAAAACTGAGCAGACAGAGCGAAGAAATGGGGAGAAAGGCAAGGCTCTATGACATTTCCATCCTGGCATTGCTTGTTGTAAGTGGCGCCATCATCGGATACCATATCGTCCGCCAGTTTCGCCGTCAACATTTATTGATTGAAGAACTGGCCATTTCTGAGGAAAAAGCATCGGTGGCTGCGCAGACAAAAGAAAATTTTCTGGCCAACATGAGCCACGAAATCAGAACACCTTTAAGCGGTATTTTAGGGTTTACCAACTTACTGCAAAAGAGACCTATGGATACGACTTCTGCCGAATTTGTTTCTTCTATCCAGCGTTCAGGAGAAAATTTAATGGCTATCATCAATGATATTTTAGACCTTTCCAAAATTGAAGCAGGCATGATGCGCATCACGCCGGGAACATTTAGTATCAATGGTTTAATCAATTCTTTGGAAACGCTTTTTCAGGAGCGAGCAAGAGAAAAGGGTTTGACCATATCAAGCAAAATAGATTCATCCGTTGCAGATACACTAATCGGCGATGCCACAAGATTGACTCAAATATTGGTTAATTTGATAGGTAATGCTATTAAGTTTACCCAGCACGGGAAAATCGATATTGAAGTATATAAAAAAGAACAAACAGGAAGTAAAATAACGGTCGGTTTCAAGGTTGCTGATACTGGAATAGGCATTGATAAGGAAAAATTAAACGAGGTTTTCGAACGGTTTAACCAGGGCGAAGATTCGATAACCCGAAATTACGGAGGTACAGGTTTGGGTTTATCTATTGTGAAAAATCTGATTTTGTTACAAAATGGAAATATTGAAGTAAGCAGCGAACAGGGAAAAGGAACGACCTTTAATTTTCATATTCCTTATGACATTGCTGAGCATCAACTCCCTGTAATACCGGCTGTAAATACCAGTTATTTTAAGGATAAATCAAATGCGCCATTGCGGGTTTTGGTTGTCGATGATAATGCCATCAATCAAAGTTTAATGCAGCACTTATTATTGCAATGGAATATCGATTTTGATATTGTATCCAATGGTCTGGAAGCAGTTGAACAACTCTCCGCTCAAACCTACGACCTGGTGTTGATGGATATCCAAATGCCAAAGATGGATGGATATGCAGCCACGCAGCACATACGCGATGTGCTGAAATCAGACATTCCCATCATCGCTATGACGGCACATGCAATGGCTGGAGAAAGAGAAAAATGCCTCAGTCGCGGGATGAACGAATACCTTTCCAAGCCGATTAATGAGGAAAAATTGTTTAAGTTTATATCCGAATTTGGCCTTGAAAATGCACAACAAAAAGAAAAAAAAGCGGTAGAAATCACCATCCGCTTTCAGTATCTCGATCTTGCTTATATGCGTTCCATAAGCGGTGGAGATACAGATTTCGAAAAAACCGTTACCCAACAATTTATTGATAACGTACCACTTCATTTGCAGGAGCTTTTAAGCGCCTATCAAAGCCATGATTTTGTAACAGTAAACCATAGGGCCCATGATTTTAAAACCAGCATTGCCATGATGGGATTATTGACAATCTTAGAAGAGAAACTGGATGTGCTTGAAGTTGCGGCCGAACAAAAGGCATCATTACAGCAGGTTTTAGAAGATTTAAAAAGTATTTTAACCATTGCAGTTGCTGAAGCTAAAAATTTTTTACAACAGTTATAAAAGAAAAATAAAATGGATCTATTTTCACCCATAACCTTTCGCAATCTCACTTTAAAAAATAGGATCGTATTATCCCCTATGCAGCAATACAGTGCACAGAACGGAATCCCGGGAAACTGGCATCTGGTACATTTGGGCAGCCGTGCCGTTGGTGGTGCAGGTTTAATCATTACCGAATGTACGGCAGTATCTCCTGAAGGACTGGCGACCTTAAGCGATGTAGGTATTTGGAATGATGAGCAAAAAAATGCCTGGAAAACCATTGTGGATTTTGTTCACGAACAGGATAGTAAAATCGGTATTCAGCTTTGGCATGCCGGAGGAAAGGGCAGCCTGAAACACCCCAATGAAGGTATGAAACCCTTAAGCGTGGAAGAAGGGGGTTGGGTTGTAAAAACCTGTTCTGCAACAGAGCTGAATGGTGTACGCTCGCAGGAGCTAACAATTGCCGAGATTGATGAATTAAAAGTAAAATTTGTTGATGCCGCACGTCGTGCTGTCGAAGCTGGTTTTGATACAATTGAAATTCACGCCGGCCACGGTTATTTGTTTCATCAGTTCTATTCAGCAGTTATTAACAAAAGGCAGGATGAATATGGCGGGACTTTTGAAAACCGGATCCGTCTTTTGGTAGATACCGTAACGGAAGTAAGAAAAGCAATTCCAGAGGGCATGCCGTTACTGGTTAGAATCTCCGCAGTAGATTACATAGATACTGCAGATGCCTGGACTTTGGAAGATAGCGTTGCCCTTTCCAAAATACTGAAAGAAAACGGGGTGGATTTTATTACCGCATCTGGCGGAGGATTTACAAATGTAAGTCGGGATAAGGTTTTTCCGGGCTATCAGGTTCCTTTTGCAACCGCCATCAGGGAACAAGTGGGCATTGCCACAGGCGCTGTAGGCATGATTACCGATGCAAAACAAGCAAATGAGATTATTGCTGATGGCAAGGCTGATCTCGTTGTCATTGCCAGGGAACATTTGCGGGATCCTTATTTTGCTATCCATTCGGCTAAGGAGTTGGAAATGGACATCGAAGTGCCATGGCAATATAAAAGGGCTTTCAATTAGATTTATCAACGCGTCTTCCTATGGAAAATTCAGGTGCCTCTGTCGTAATTACCCACCATATACTGGAATGTAAACAAAAAGAATACGAAAAATGGTTAGATGAAATCTTACCTGTTTCTAAACACGCAACAGGCTTTATCGATTTGCAGATCGTAAGGCCTATTCCCAAATTGACATTTGTTTATACTGTTATTATCCGCTTTGATACCATTGAAAACCTAAAAAGCTGGATGGAATCACAAGACCGGAAGCACCTCATTGAAAAGGCAAGCCCTTTCTTCAGAAAGAATGACAGATATCAAATAAAATCCGGCCTGGATTTTCTTTTCAATGCAGAAAATGAAGGTCATAAGGTACCCGTTCGCTGGAAACAGTATCTGGTCACCTGGTCGGCAATTTATCCCTTATCCCTAATTATTCCGGTTTTGTTGCTGCCAATTTTAAGATGGCTGGGCATTCCGCTTAACCATTATTTTGATGCCTTTATAAATTCTGGTTGTATTGTTTTGCTGATGGTTTATGTGGTGATGCCAAATTATACCAGGCTGATTAAGAAATGGCTGTTTAAATGAGCTGATAATAGCTAAAGTCCAATTTATTTATCATTAGATCTAAAGAATCACTGCTGTATGGCGGTGATTTTTGTTTTTAGCGCAGTTAGCAAGCAACATCTCATATTCCAACGATTCTTTTTGCCTGTTCACCGAATTAAGAATTAAAAGGCTTTGATTCTGCGATAGATTTACAGCAGGAAAACAAAAAAAATATTTAATCAACCAAAAAGACCGTTATGAATACAGCATCACTTAACTTTAAATACGAACTGGAAAAAAAAGTACCCCGCACCAATGATGGTGGAACAACACGAGGTGCGTCAGTTACAGACTTTCCTGCTTCAATCGGCATTGCAGGAGTTTCAATGAGATTGCAACCGGGCAGTATGCGTGAATTACACTGGCATGCCAATGCTGCAGAATGGGCCTACGTAATTTCGGGAACTGTTCGTACAACGATTATTCATCCTGATGGCCATAGTTATATTGATAATTTTGAACCGGGTGATGTATGGTATTTCCCAAAAGGATACGGTCACTCGATCCAGGCGACCGGAACGGAAGAATGCCACTTTATCTTGATTTTTGATAATGGTAATTTTTCTGAAGACCATACCTTCAGTGTTACAGATTTTGTTTCATCTGTTCCTCCTGAGATAGTTGCCCAGAATTTGGGTTTAACATTAGAAGAAGTTGCCGCATTACCACAAAAAGAAGCCTATTTCGCAGCAGGTTTGGTTCCTGATGAATTGTCATTCAATGCTTCTGCCCGTCCTGACGAATCAGATATTCAGTTAACAAGTTTCCATCGTTACCCTTTACATGCTCAACAGCCAAGAATTGTGCCTGGAGGCGGGTTACAGCGATTGGTTTCGAGTAAGGAATTTTCGATCAGTACCACTATGGCCGGTTCTGTTTTAGAGCTTCAACCAGGTGCACTTAGGGAAATGCACTGGCACCCCAATGCAGATGAGTGGCAATATTATATTTCCGGACAAGCAGAGATGTCTGTTTTCCTGGCAGAAAGTACCATTGTTACCGATCAATTTAGCGCTGGCGATGTAGGTTATGTTCCGATGGGCGCAGGGCATTATATCAAAAATACAGGCGACACAGTTTGCAAGATTCTGATTGGGTTCAACAGCGGTCATTACGAATCAATTGATTTAAGCCAATGGCTTTCCGGAAATCCCAAAGATGTGGTTGTTACCAATTTCGGTTTGAAAGCATCTGAAATAGAAAAATTTCCGACTGATAAAATATTCATTCAACCTAAAAAGTAATTCAATCATTTATTAATCCATTAAATCTCTTGTTATGATTATCAGAACCCTTAAAAAAGCAGCTTACATTGGTTTATATGTATCGATGCTTATTACAGCACCACAATTATCATTTGCACAGACAACCACACAAACAGCAGCTGTAAACACCTCGAAAATCTGGGGAAAAGTTGACGGCATTGCCATCGAAGGAATGGTGCAGGGACCTTCAACCGAAAATACCCAATTGCAAATCGCATGTGTTTTTGAATATACGGAAGGTGATATCTTTAATTCGCCACCCGCTTTACCAGAAGCTGTTAATGGAATGGTTCATCTGGATAAAAGTTTAAATGGACTTATCACAGACCTCAGGAAATCCGGCAAATTCGCAGGTCATTCATTAGAAACTATATTAATCACACCACCTTCAGGAACCATTGGCGCGAAAAAATTATTGCTTATCGGATTGGGCGACCGGAACAAGTTCACTCCCACACTAATGCAGCAGGTTGCCACCGTTGGAATGGAAGAAGCATTGCGCCTTGGCGTTACAGAATATGCCTTTGCATCTGATCTGAAAGATGCCGGGATAGATTCACCAACTGCAGAAGTTGCAGGATATGGTGTTACCGGAGCAATCAATGCCTACCGGACCCAGGTTTACCTGAAGAATAAAAAGATGTCGAACCTGAAACCCATAAAGAAAATAACTTTATTGGCTGGCCCCGCTTTCTTCGTTACCGCCGGTGAAGGAATCACGAAAGCAATTGCAGCTTTTAATAATTAATTGTTCGTCAGTAGCATTAACTAATTGTCCAATTTCTTACAGATGGAACAGTCAATAATTCCCACATCGGGCTTGTACGCTTCCTTAGACACTGCGAGGATGCAGGAGCGTTTCGCGATATTTCTTGCCCTGATTGCTGGATATATTGATGCAACGGGGCTGATCAAGTGGAAAACCTATGTATCCTTTATGAGTGGGAACACGACACAATTAGGTGCCGCTCTGGCTAAAGGAAATTCGGGTATTGTATTCACATCGCTGACTGCAATTGCGTTTTTTCTCCTTGGAGTTTATGCGGGTACCTGCCTGGCTTTCTGGAAAAGAAACAAAATGAAAAGATTGCCTGTTTTTATCGTTTCAGGGGTATTGGCTTCTTATACAATATTTACTTTTTATCATACCATCAACGTTGGCCAATCCATAGCGATCATTACTTTTTCAATGGGAATTATGAATACGATCGTAACTTCAGTGGGAAACCAGAAGATAAACACGGATTTTGTTACAGGTACATTGAACAGTTTGGCTAGAAATACAGCGATATGGAGTATGACCAATAACGAAATCGAAAGAAAACAAAGCAAATCCAGTTCAATCCTTTTACTGCTTTTATGGGCTGGGTTTTTATCGGGTGCAGCTGGTGCTACTTTTCTACTTCCCGTTTTGGCGAACTGGACACTGATTCTTCCCGCATCTTTATTGCTCATCAGTTCAGTGTTCATTCCAATCCAATTATTAAATACAAAACCTTAGTAAAACAAAATAATATGTCACTAAAACCAGCGGTCAGCAATACCGACCATGCACAAGGCAATTTAAATGCGGATCTTGTTATCGTAGAATACGGAGATTACCAATGCCCTTATTGTGGCGCCGCTTATCCTGTTCTTAAAGAATTAATGAATCAGTTTGGAAGTCAGATTAAATTCGTTTTCAGGAACTTCCCACTATCTGAGATGCACGAATATGCAAGAGCTGCGGCACTAGCTGCGGAAGCAGCGGCTTTACAGAATAAATTTTGGGAGATGCATGATGCCATTTACGAAAATCAGCAAAATTTGAATGAGCATTTACTGTTAGAGTTGGCAGAAGAATTGAAACTGGATATTCCTCAATTCAAAAGTGATCTGAAAAGTTCAGTATTGAAAGCCAAAGTTGATGAAGATTTTGAAAGTGGAGTGGTAAGCGGAGTAAATGGAACACCTTCATTCTATGTTAATGGTAAAAAGTTTGAAGGCGGTGCTGAGGACTTATTTCAACTGGTTGGTGCAGATATAAAATAACCGAGTCAAATCTAAAGAAATTTAAATTAGCTCAATAACATCAGACAATTATATCATAGGTCAAGATTTATAGACTTTTACCAGACTACTTTTGACAAAGAATAAAATAAAACCTTCAAAATAAATTAATTTACAAAAACTAAAAACTTAAGATTATGAGTACGCTAAAATTAAAAGACGGAACAGAGATTTTTTACAAAGATCAAGGTCAGGGACCGACTTTAATGTTTCACCATGGATGGCCTTTATCATCAGATGACTGGGACGCACAAGTTATTTTTTTCCTGCAAAGAGGCTTCAGAGTGATCACGCATGATAGAAGAGGTCACGGCCGTTCCAGCCAGAATATTTATGGCCATGATATAGAAACATATGCTGCTGATGCCGCTGAGTTGGTCGAATTTCTGGATTTACAGGACGTTGTTCACATCGGGCATTCTACAGGTGGTGGCGAAGTAATCCGCTATGTGAATAAATATGCCAATGAAAGAGCTAAAAAAGCAGTATTAATCAGTGCAGTTCCACCAATAATGGTGCAGAGTGAAAGCAACCCGGATGGCGTACCAATGTCTGTTTTCGATGGCATCAGAGATCAAACGCTTAATAACAGACAGCAGTTTTACATCGATTTAACTTTCCCATTCTACGGTTACAACAGGGAGGGTGCAGTTGTAAAAGAAGGTGTGCAAAGAAACTGGTGGAGACAGGGCATGATGGGCGGTATAGTGGCACATTACGAAGGTATTAAAGCGTTTTCAGAAACTGATTTTAATGAGGATTTGAAAGCTGTTGATATTCCGGTTTTGGTATTACATGGGGAAGATGACCAGATTGTTCCTTATCAAAATGCCGGCGTTAAGTCTGCTAAATTGCTAAAAAATGGTAAACTGATTACCTATCCGGGATTTCCTCACGGTATGCCAACTACGGAAGCAGCAACAATTAACAAAGATATTTTAGAATTCATCCAATCGTAATTCTAAGATCAAGATAGTTTTGATTTAGAATGTCTAATTTATAAAATTACTAAAAGCCCATCTGGTAAACAGCATGGGCTTTTTTTAATCTCTGTAGTTTACTTGTTTTAGTTGTAATATATTGCAAATATTTATTTGGAAAGCTGAAAAAGGTAGCATAATTGATTGCTAAAAATCCATACTATGGTATAGATAAATAGCCTGATTAGTGTGAAAAATATTTGTGATGGGAAAAATGTACAAGACACTTGTCTTTATGTCCATTCCCTGGGGCCAGCATTCTCCCCACCTTTGTATTGTCAACAAACAACAAATATTTCAAACATTAATTTAAAAAAAGCAACAATGAAAAATCTAATCTTAACAACAAGCCTGATCATTACTTTAATTACAAGCCAATTCGCTTTTTCACAAACCAAAAGAACCCCTGCCTCTGCCGGAAGAGCAGAATATATAGAAGTTGAACCAGGTGTGAAACTTCATGTAACCGATCTTGGCGTAGGACAACCAATTGTACTGATTCACGGATGGCCACTTAGCGATGAAATGTACGAATATCAATATCAGTACCTGGTAAGAAAAGGTTTCAGGGTAATCGGTATTACATTACGTGGTTTCGGTAAATCTGATAAGCCTTATGGAAAATACAATTTTGATGTTTTTTCTGATGATATTTATGCGGTTCTTCATACCTTAAAAATAGAAAATGCTGTCTTAGGTGGTTTCTCTATGGGGGGTGCCGTTACCATCCATTATGTAAATAAATATAAATCCGCGCATGTAAGCAAGCTGGCACTATTTGCAGCAGCGGCACCATCATGGAAACAACGTGCAGATTACAACTACGGAATATCTGAAGAAGGTGCTGCCGGACTGATCAAACAAACTTTGACCAACAGAGAAGACATGATAGGTGGATTAGGTGCTGCATTTGCGGCCAAAGGCACAACACTTCCAAAAAATACAGAGAAATGGTTAGAGAATATCAATCTATCAGCAAGCCCTTATGTAGTTACCGAATCTATTTCTGCTCTAGGCGACCTTGACCTTCGTCCTGTACTTAAAAATATCACTATCCCTGTAGCCATTTTCCAGGGTACAAAAGATCAATTGATTGATTTTACCCTGGCAGAGCAATTACACAAAGGTTTGAAAAACTCATACATTGTAAAATTCGAGAATAGCGGACATGCACTTTTTGTAGAGGAAATGGATAAATTTAATAATGAACTTGAGAAATTTGCGAAAAAATAGTCACAATGGTTCCCTGTAGGTTTGTAATTACCTGCAGGGAATTTTTGTTTTAGCCAGTATTAAAATCATCACAAAGAATATTTTATCTTTAACTCACCTGATTAGCGATATTATGAACCAAAGCATTTTTGACGAAAACCTTAAAACCATCGGCATGTTAAGTGTTGATTTACAAAGTCTCGAAGTCATTAATTCTGAAGCATATAAATCCTATATCAAGGTGCTTTATCTTAACGAAGGATTTGAAATAAAAGTAGATTTCAATATATATAACACTTCTGGTCCGACACTATTCTTTATCAGTCCAAATCAGGTACTGAGCATCGAAACACTTGGCGGGCAACCTGGTCGCTTAGTTTTTTATAACCGCGACTTTTATTGCATACAGTTGCATGATGAAGAAGTTGCCTGCGATGGGCTCTTGTTTAATAATATCAACAATATGCCAATGACGGTGATACCCGAGCAGGATGCTACTTTTATTGAATACCTGTTTTCTAGGATGGAAGACGAATTTGAATTGAAGGATGGCTCGCTGGAAGAAATGATCAGAACATATCTTAAACAGCTGTTGATCAAGTCGACCCGGTTATGGAAAGTACAGCACTTAGAAGGGGTGATGGCGGCCAGGCCCAATAATGACCTTGAGTTTTTTAGGAAATTTACACAATTGGTTGAAGCTCACTATAAACAAAAGCATAATGTTGCCGACTATGCCGACTTGTTATTGATCGCACCAAAAACCCTCACCCATAGATTTAAGCGGCTGGGACTTCCTCAACCGAACGAAATCATTAAGAACAGGATAATATTAGAGGCAAAGCGGCTTCTGGTACATACCGATAAATCTGCAAAAGAGATCGCTTATAGCTTAGGCTATGACGATCCTGCATACTTTAGCAGGTTGTTTTTGATTAAAACCGGCGAACCACCATCTGGCTTCAGGTCTAAGTACCTAAGTGTGCAAGAAACGAAACAGCAATAATCTTTCGTACTTAATTCAGTTAAAGCACTCGTTTGTCACCCAGAGTATTGTCGAACGGCCTAGTTTTGTGTTTTTGGCTTAATAAAATCTCCTAGATAACTGCACTCTCCTGCTGCAATAGCATAAAAAGGCGTTTTTGCATAATTAAATCTTAATTCTTTAAGATAAGGGTTATTATAATTTGCCTTGATGAAGTTTCTCCATTTCACATCTTTTTTATCGTAATAATAAAATGAAAGTGGGTTTGCATTCATGATGATTTGTTTTTGCAAACATTTTGCCAGCATAAAGGTGCATTTTGCTTTAAAATCGACATTGGTACTTAGTGCCCTGGCCTTTAAATACCATGCTTTTGCGGTTTGCGCTTTTTTGTAATCGCCATCGTATACATATTTTGACGGGTTACTATTGTCGTATGATGACCAATCGTAACTGATTAAAAACCAACTGTTGCCATAGTAACCGGTTTGGTAAACGGCATTAGCCATTTTATAATAGTAAAGCGCAGCATTCTTTTTATCGCTAATGGTTAATTTCTGCAAGCGGAGCATTTCTGCAGCAAAAGCCTTTTTGGTAATAGATGCTTTGGCTGTTACATACTTTTTAGGGAAATCGTTAATAGTCTCAATAAAAGGATTGGCATAAAGTTTTGCGTTGGATTCATCTCCGTACCAGTTCTCCGGATTGAAGTATTTATAAGCTGGCGAAACCTTTGCAAACATTTGCACCGCTTTATCATATTGATGCGTACGCAGATAAGTAGTGCCATAAAGCTCATAAAAATCATCGTTTTTAAGCTGATTTAAAGCCGAAGCCAATAAACCGGTAACATCGTTACCGGTGGATTTGGTTTTATAAACAGCTAAGCCTTGCATACTTTTCGGACTTAAGTTTTTCTGCCAAAAAGCAATGCTCTGGTAGCTCATATTCTGGAAAAGAGAGTTCTCTTTCAGGGTTTTAAATGTTAGATCACCTTTAACCATTGCTAGTGCTGCTTTTGCAGTATCGCCCATATTCAAATAAGCTGGTGCCAATATTTGTTGGTAGAAATTCCTGGTCGTTCTGCTAAAGCGCTTTTCAGCCTGATCGTTATCATAATACTGTCCGTTTGACTGACTTTTATTTTCTGCGAAACGTTTTTCGTCCAGCCATTTTAAAGTAGGCAATAGGTCATTTTCATTAAAAGGATTGCCTTTTTTGATGTTTTTAGCCTTAATTAATAAATCGGTAATGCGATATTGGTCGCGCAATCTTTCAGGTAATTTATCAGGTTTTAATAGCGCAAGGTAATTTGAAGCCATGAAATCTTTATTCTCCATCCACGATAAGTAGGCAGCTGTTAATGTACCCAATTCTGGCTGTGGATATTTCTTCTCCGTGGCCAGTTTTACGGCAAAATTCCTGATTTCATTCAGGTGTTTTAAGTTGATATTTTTTAAACTGTCTCTATATTTAGGATTGCCATTATCAGAAAAGTAATAGTTATAACCAATTTTGGCAATGTCGTTTGCTTCAATAAGATCTTGCTCTAACTTATTTACTTCGCGTACCAGTAATGTTCCGTTCAGCTGGCTTTTCGGTTCGTACTGATACACTTTATTCAAACTTTCTATTCCCGAATCGGCATTTCCGAATCCGTTAATGGCCCAGATATTGGCTTTTTCGTTATTGGTTTTGGCATATTTTAAAGCACCTTGAACGGGCGAACTTGTATAGTAATAATTTTTATAAGCTTGTATCCTTCGCTCCGGATTGCTGGCGAAAACCTTTGAAAATAAAAAGGCCGATTCTTCCGGATTACCCAACCTGCGAATCGATCCGGCATATAATGCCAATGCCCAACCCTTAATTGCACTGTTTACCTTACTTGTTTTAATATACGTTTCGTAAGTTGATTTGCTCTCCGTATGTAGGCCTGCAAAATGGAACATACGTTCAGACTGGTAAGCATAACGTAATTTTAGAAAATCGTCTTTTGCAGCTTCCGTTAATTTTAAAGCTTCTTTGGCTTTGTCAGTCATTGCGGCTGTATCGCGTGGTTTTGGATCCCAAAGGTCGAAATTTACATTGGCTAAAGGTTCGCAGCTCTTGGCGAAAAGATAATACTTTAAGGGCTCCTTGCGCTTGCTTAACGCTTGAATAAAACTGTTTTGTTGTAAACTATCGGGTAGTTGTGAAATGTTGCCGTCAAAATTTACCAGCTTTACATCAGTGGCACTGTCTGTTTTATACATTACCTTTAATACATCCTCTTTTTTAACATTAAGGTATTTAGCCCATTCGCGGCTATTGATATCTGGCTCACTTTCTACATCCGTTTCGCTATTCAGGTAAGCCATCTGGTTGTAGGCAAAAGGAGAATATTCATCTCCTTCAACATTGTTGTGAAAATAAGTGATATAATAATCGTAAGGATCTATTTCACCGCCACAGGCAAGATTTACGGCAATTTCGCCGAAAAAGGTAATCAGGAATACACTAAAAACTAGCGATAACTTTTTGAAGGTTTTCATTGGTAAAATGTTTTAAAAGGTCGGTGTCTAAATGGTAGAAAACGAGATTCCGGTCTCTTGGACCCAAATATCGGGATAAAAATTTGGAGGTAGCAAGTAAATCTTTAGCGGAAACCTGTTCCCATCTTACCACATCTCCTTTTTTCAGCCCAGCGGCAGGATAATCAGTCAGTAAGTCGTATAGAATGGAATTTTCACGCTGTTTAAAAAGCTTCTTGTCACCGATCTGAGTTTTGCCAATCCGCTTAGAAATACCTGCATATTTTCCGTTCCTGAATACCACCGCCCATTCAAAAAGAGGTAAGGCAACATCAAGTGGCAAGGGGTATTGTTCAAGGTAATCTTTGAGGTATAGATCCATTTCATGCTGATCCAATATCGAATTTTGATCACCGTATTTACGCAGGTTACCCATGTTGTAACACATTAAAATAGCCTTTTCTACTGGCGGCACACCGCTTGATACAATATTTTTAACCTGATGCAGGCGCAGGGTTACCGAAATGGTCTTTCCCTTTAAAAGCGGATTTGCCTTTAATTGTTCGAGAAATTTAAAATACCTGTTTCTGGTGCCTTTGGTCCAATCGCAATCAATCTGAAGTTCACGATAACCTGGCTTTCCGGCCTGTTTTACCTTTGCAGCTACAAATTTGGCAATTCGATCGGCCATTACGATAGTTTGCAGAGTGTCAATCTTATTAAAAACCTGGTTAACAATAAATACTACAGGTATAATATCGGTTTCTTTAGGTATGGGATCCGAAAATTTAATGGGCGAAACAGGTACGGGAAGTTGCAGGTCCGGATTAAAATCTACATCCATGATCCGTACATACAAAGATTTTGATTTAAACTGATTGAGGTAAGCCGTTTCTGCCTTCTTATCCTGGTAATCTGTTTTCCAATAATAAAATGTAGGGTTAACAACTGTTTTTTGTTTGCAGCCAAACAAGAGAAATATAAAAATAACTAAAATACTTATCTTGCGCATATCAATTTTATTAGCAAAAGTACTATAAAATGCGGGCAGTTTTACAAAGAGTTACACAAGCAAGTTGCACCGTTAGTGGTGAGATTACAGGAGCAATTGAAACTGGATTTTTAGTGTTATTGGGAATTGAGGATGCCGATACTTTAGAAGATCTGGATTGGTTAGCACAGAAAATTATCGGCATGCGTGTTTTTGGTGATGAAAATGGCATGATGAACAAAGCACTTGCCAACGTGAGCGGAGATATTTTACTGATCAGCCAGTTTACATTATTCGCCGCAACCAAAAAAGGGAACCGTCCAGGTTTTACAAGGGCCGCGCGGCCAGATGTAGCCATTCCGCTATATGAGAAAATGATCGAAAAACTATCAGCTTTATTGGGTAAAAAAGTAAAAACCGGAATTTTTGGTGCCGATATGAAAATAGCTTTGTTAAATGATGGTCCGGTTACGATTTTGATTGATACAAAAAATAAGGAATAATTTTGAACATTATGGCGTAACTTATTAAGCCTTGAATGGTCAAAAAACAATATTAATTTATTCCAAAACTTTTAACCTAAGCGAATATGAAGGATAAAAACCCGAGCCGTTTAACTGAATATGGTTGTCTGGTAATTTTTTTAGGGCTAAAACTAATTTTATCTTTTGTATTGGTTAATTCGGTTTACGAATTACAACGTGATGAATTCCTGCATTTAGATCAGGCCAACCACTTAGCTGCAGGTTTTACCTCAGTTCCGCCTCTAACCTCGCTTTTTTCATGGCTGATTAAAGCTTTTGGCAATGGTATTTTTATGGTAAAACTCGTGCCTGCATTAATGGGGGCCATAACCATATTGTATTGCTGGAAAATTGTCGATTTTTTAAAAGGGAATTTATTGGCCAAATGTTTGGTTGCCGTAGCCTGTATATGTTCTTCTCTGCTTAGGCTAAATACCCTTTACCAGCCTAACTCTTTCGATGTTTTATCGTGGACTGCGATATTCTATTATTTGCTGAGATATTTCGATCAAAAAGAAACCAAATATCTGTATGCTTTTGCTGTTTCTGTGGCTTTGGGGTTTCTAAACAAGTATAATGTCCTTTTTCTGGTTATTGGATTGTTACCAGCTATCATTATTACTTCAAATCGGAAAATATTTGCCGATAAACACCTTTACCTATCAGTTTTACTGGCACTTTTAATTATTTCTCCCAATATAATCTGGCAGATTAACCATCACTTCCCTGTGTTAACCCACATGAAACTTTTGCGGGCCACGCAATTGGTACATGTAAACCGGATCGATTTTTTTACCGGACAGTTTCTCTTTTTTATCAGTTCGATTTTTATCCTTCTGGCAGGGCTCGGAAGTTTGATTTTTTATAAAGATTTCAGGAAATACAGCTGGATTATTTTGACCTACATCATTACCCTAATCGTATTTAGCTATTTTAAAGCAAAAGATTATTATGCCCTGGGTTTATACCCGGTTTTATTGGCTTTTGGTGCTGTTTATTTATGTCGGGTTTTAGCGAAGAAACCTATACTTACGGGTTTGCTGTTCGCTTTTAATATAGGTACGTTTATTTACCTGTTACCACTTTTGATGCCGGTTTATAGTCCTGACGAAATTATTGCGCACCATAAAAGGTTCGAGCGGGTAGGGGCATTGCGCTGGGAAGATGGAAAAAATCACGAGTTGCCGCAGGATTATGCCGATATGCAGGGCTGGAAAGAATTGGCTGCACTTGTTGATTCCGCTTACGGAAAAGTTAAAGATAAATCTACTCTGTTGATACGTGCCGATAATTATGGACAGGCCGGCGCAATTAACTATTATTCGAAATATAAAAATATCAATGCGGTATCGTACAATGCCGATTACCTGTATTGGTTTAACATGGATAAGCCGGTTAAAAATTTAATTTTAATAGAATGGGCTGGTGATGAAGACCCTCAAAGGAAGAGAGAGCAGCCATTATTTGATAAAATTACAAAAATTGGCGAATTGAAAAATCCTTATGCCAGGGAAAAAGGTGCGACAGTTTTTTTACTGGAAGGCGCTAAAAAAGAAGTTACAGGTATCATAAAATCAGAAATAGAAGAAGAAAAAAATGACCATTAACGAAGCACAGGAAACGGTAGACCGTTGGATTAATACTACAGGTATCCGTTATTTTAACGAATTAACCAATACCGCCATTTTAATGGAAGAAGTTGGGGAGGTTGCACGGATTATGGCCCGTAAATATGGCGAACAGTCGTTTAAAAAGAGTGATGAAACTGTAAACCTGGCCGATGAAATGGCTGATGTAATGTTTGTTTTAATCTGTCTGGCTAATCAAACGGGTATCAACCTTACCGATGCTTTAGAAAAGAACCTGGAGAAAAAGAGTATTCGAGATGCCGACAGGCATAAAAATAACGAGAAGCTAAACCCCTAAATCCCCTGAAGGGGACTTATATTTCTAGTTATTCAAGCCCCCTTTAGGGGGTTGGGGATACGAACTCCATCAAACTTCTATAGGCTACAAAACGGTTTTTAAACTTTTCGTTTAATTCGGCTTGTAAAGCTGGTGCAAATGTTTCCTGGTATTTGTTGTAGTTATCTAATGTTTCTACAACGTACTGTGTACAGTAAGTAACCCCTTCATTAGGTGAATCAACAACTTTTAATAAACGGTTAGAAACAAACAGACCTGTTGCCATCACTTCAGGGATGTGAATATCCTGCATCCATTGTAACCATTCTTCGGCTGCTGCATCTTCGAGGATGAGCGTAACATTATATAAAAACATGCAACAAAGGTAAATAATATATAAATGTTAAAAAATTGAGTAAAGCAGATTTTATTCTTCAAATGTTATTATCCAGTTAAATTCATGGTACCTTTTATTTAGTGATACAAAATAACGCCACTCAAAAACAGATAACTCCACACGTAATTACATTTATGGGCTAATCACCTTGCCAAGGTTTTAATTTTAGTAGGATAATTGCTTCATTTTGTTGTTAATGTTAACTATCATTGTAATGGAAGCATAAGTTATCTGCAGTATCATAATGATTACCATCACCACATCTTTAACTAAAGATCTTCAAGGAATTCTTGAACTTCAAAAGCAAAACCTAAAACAGGATTTAACACCAGAGCAAATTAAAGCGCAAGGCTTTGTTACGGTTTCGCACTCGCTTGATGATCTGGAAAAAATGCATCAGCATGAACCCAATATTATTGCAAAAGATGGTGAATTGCTTGTTGCTTATGTGTTGGCCATGACCGAACAATCTAAAAATGACATTCCAAGACTGGTTGAAATGTACGAAAGTTTCGATCACATCATGTATCAGGGGAAATCCATTTCTAATTATCATTATATTGTAGTTGGGCAGGTTTGCGTAGCGCACGATTACAGAGGGAAAGGCTTATTTGATAAATGCTACAATGTCTATAAAGATTACTTTAAAAAGAAGTACGATTTCGCCATCACCGAAATTGCCAGTATTAATTTAAGATCGATGAATGCACACAAGCGTATCGGATTTGAAGTGATTTATACTTATACAGATAGTAGCGATGTAGAATGGAATGTAGTGGTTTGGGATTGGAAACACTAATAGAGATAGGTGTTGGCGTTCATTAACCATTACGAATGAACCAATGACTAATGAACCACTGAACTAACTAAACCCCATCTCCCCTTAAATTCCTGAATCTTTTTCTGGCCTCAGCGCTGAACATGCTTCCGGGATAATCTGTAATTAATTTCTGGAAATATATTTTCGCTTGTGCAATATCGTTCAGTTTCTTTTCGTAAAGATCACCCAGTGTAAATAGTGCATCATCTGTCCAGATTCCTTCTTTAAAATCTTCGGTTACTTTTTTAAGGATATCAGCAGCTTTTTGAAAATCGTTCGCTTTAATAAAAATTCGCGCTTTACTCATCATTATTGCATCAGTTAAGCTATTTTGAGGATAGGCAATTGCAATGCTATCCATTTTTTTTACCGCTTTTTCGGGTAGATTTCTAAATAAAAGCATTTCTGCATCAGCATACATTTTTAAGGCATTGCTATCAGCTGGTGTTTGGATATTATCGCTAATCAATAAACTCAGGTTTAATGCATCATTGGCAATCAGTTGTGAAGTAGCGGCCTTTAAAACCAAACACTGACCATTGCTGTATTCGAAATTGCCCTGATAAAAGGAGAGTTTGGCGCTGCGGAAACGGGCTTCGTTGCCTACAGGCTGACCTTCGAACTGTTTGCTTACCTGCTCGTACACTAAAAAAGCTTCCCAGGGTTGGTTGGTTAAAATGTAAATGTCGCCTAAATCGAGTTTTAGCTGGCCTAAGTCCTGATCGTTAATCCCAGGCATTTTTATTGCTTCTTCCAGTTCTTTTTCAGCACTGCCAGGTTGATTTAAATAATAAGCCTGCAAGTTTGCCAGTTTTTTAATGGCAAAAAGTGTGTTCCTGTTCTTGCCGTTTTCGCTTAACAATGCCTGATAATCTTTCGCCAGAAGATCAAGATCCGCGACTGTATATTTCCCTATAGTACGTAAGTTATACCTGGTATTCAGCATTTCTATTTTTGAAGGAAGATAATACTGATTATCTTTCCCTTTGGTTAGCAGATAGTCGTAGGCTTTAATCGCTGTTTCATAAGCGCCATTATCAACAAAGGTATAAATGGCGTTAAATAGGGTACCCCCGTCAGCTTTGGTACGTTTATCGTATGCGATAAGCTGGCGCAGGGCCATGTCAAATTCCTGTTGTTGAATATAGTTCCAGGTAAGTAACTGGATATAAATTTCAGCATCAGGCTCTTTCTGTACTTTTTTTAAAATAGCTATCTGAAAAATTTGATAATCGTTTTTATCTTCAAAAATAGAAGATAGTACAGCTTCTGCCTGTGGTAAAAGCTGTGGCATTGCTGCAAGTACATCAAGATACTCTTGCATGAGCATGGGTTTATCCTTTTTAAAACGATAGATGTTCAAGAGTTCGAAAGTGAAAGCCTGCTCGTTACCCAGCAATTTTCGCCCTTGTTTAAAGGTTTGAACAGCAAAATCATAATTTTCGAAACGATAAAAGCTGTTGGCGAGGTTTCTGATCCTAAATTCTTCTTTTGGGAGTTTCGCAATTACTTCATTAAAAATTTTATTGGCCGCCTGTACATCACCTTTTTCCTGGTAAAGTTTGCCCAGGGCTATGGGATAAAGCTCGCTTTGTGGATTTTTTTTAATTTCCCTTTTAACCACCTTCTCTGCAACATCATAACGTTTCAATTTTAACAAGGCATTGAAATAAATGTCGAAATAAGCTTCGTTATTGGGGATAGCATAGAGTTTTTCCAGTAACACAATGGCCTTTTCATATTCTCCATCCTGATAATATTGAATAGCCAGACTACTTTCATCTGGTGCAACCTGCTGATTTGGACGAAAGATCTGCGCATTGGCCCCAAGCGATAGAAATAAGACTACGATGAAAAACAAGCGGTTCATAAACCCTAAATTATAAGTTTTAAATGTAACATTTTAATACTTCTTTCGCCAAACCGCCAATTGATATTAAACGTATTTTAAATGTTACCTGTATTTTATTTTGTAGATATTTTATAAATACTAAATTGAACCACGACTTATTATTGATTGCATAAGGTAACATTGTTGGTGTAAATCGGGGTTAAGTAGTTGTGATGCTTATTTTTGCCATCCCATAAAGAATTTATTTATGCTAAAAAGGATTTTTCTCTTGTTAATGGTTGCATTGATTTGCGCTTGTAAAGGCACAAACCATGATACTATTCCTGTAGACGATTTTTTTAAAACGCAGGATAAAGCTTACTATCGCATTTCTCCAGATGGGAAAAGTTTATCTTATTTAAAGCTTCATGATAAAAAACTTGATCTTTTTGCTGAGGATCTTGCCACCGGAAATAGCATTCAGTTAACCCATCTGAATGGGAAGAATATCAGTTTCCATTTCTGGACCAGCAATAATGAACTGATTTATTATACCGAGGATGGATCTAAAGAACGCAGGTCTGATATTTTTGTGATCAATAAAGATGGGAGCAAGCAGGTTCAGTTGAGTGCCAATGAAAAAAACAGGCTGAGGGTGATAGAGGATCAGCTGATTGACGATAAATATATTATTGTAGCTTCCAATAAACGCGATTCGACCGTTTTTGATGTGTACCGCTTAAACGTGCGTGATGGAAAAATGGAGATCGCAGCAAAAAATCCTGGTAATATTACTAAATGGATGACCGATAGTAAAGGTGTTCTTAAAATTGCCATTGCCAGCGATGGAGTGAACGAAACTTTGATGTACCGCGAAAAGGAAAATCAGGCTTTTGCACCCGTAATTACCAATAATTTCGAAACTACTTTTCAGCCAATTGCCTTTTCAGAAGATCAACCCAATGTACTTTATGCGATCTCAAGCGTTAACCGCGATAAAAATGCACTGGTAGCGCTTGATTTAAAAAACGGTAAAGAAAAACAGGTTCTTTTTGCAAACGATACCTTAAACGTGGTAGATGCAACCTACTCCCGTTTCCGGAAAAAAATGCTGTTTGCAACCTGCGAAACCTGGAAAAGAGAAAAATTCTACCTTGATGACAGTACAAAAGTAGCTTACTCAAAGATTGATAAACTTTTACCTGGTACCGAATGGGTAATTATGGATAGGGATAAAACGGATAAAGTTTTTGTGATACGCACCTTTACCGATAAAAATCCTGGGTCTTATTATTTGTACACGGCCGCTGATAAAAGGCTTAAAAAGCTTACCGATGTAAGTCCTTCCATTAAACCGGAAGATATGAATGCCATGAAGCCGATCAGTTTCAAAAGCCGCGATGGTTTAACCATTAATGGCTATTTAACCCTGCCTAAAAATAAAAAGGCCCTTAACTTACCTGTAGTGGTGCTGCCACACAATGGTCCTAAATCGAGAAATAGCTGGGGTTACAATGCTGAAGTACAATTTTTAGCTAACAGAGGGTATGCCGTTTTGCAGGTAAATTACCGCGGTTCTACCGGTTATGGAAAATCATTTTTTGCGGCAGGTTTTAAACAATGGAGCGATAAAATACAGGAGGATGTTAACGATGGTGTTAAATGGCTGGTTACAGAAAAAATTGCCAATCCTAAAAAAATTGCCATTTACGGTAATGGTTTTGGGGGCTATATTGCTTTAAATTGTTTGTATAAAAATCCCGATCTTTATAAATGTGGCGGATCAAATTCTGGTGTGATTAACCTTTTTAGTTACCTGAAAACCTTTCCTCCGTTTTTAAAGGCCAAATTACAGATGTACTATGAAATTGTAGGCAATCCGATAACCGAAACCGATTATATGCGTTTTGCTTCACCTGTTTTTCATGCAGACCGGTTTAAATCTCCTGTTTTTATTGCCCAAAACCCTAAAGATCCAAGTGTTAATGTAGCAGAAGGCGTACAGTTTATCAAAGAACTTAAAAAAAGAAATGTTCAGGTTACTTATATCGAAAAAGAGGAAGGCCCTGATCCTGTAGTGCGCCAGCAAAGCAGAACGGCTTTGTACAAAGCCCTGGAAGAGTTTTTAAAAGAAAATCTAGGTAAGAAATAGGTATGGCCTTAGATAAGAAAAGCAGTTACCGTAAAAATTTCTCCTTAGGTGTAACCTTCATTGTACTCATCTCCATTCTTTTTATCCTATCGCTTTTTCTTGCGTTCAACTATAGCAAAAAATCGATAGAGAATGATTTTGTTTCCGAAAAGGTAAATGTGCTGGAACAGAGTATTAAGCCTTATAATGATTTTTTCCAGAATAAAATGCCTGAGATTTCTTATTACAATGGCTATCTGGATTCTTCCACTGCAGCAAAATTTGTAGATACTGTGATGTTAAAATATCCTTTTATCTCGAAGGTTACTTTTTACGATACAGAAGTAAAGAACATTCCTGTTAAAGATGGGATCAATGCAAATCACCTGGGTATTGGTCCAAAAGCTATTTTCCAGTTTGGGAAAGGGGTAAAGCCCGATTCGGTAAAGTTGTATTCAGAAGATGATACTAGATCTTTTAATGTGGGAAGTGATTTTAATGCAATCGCGATTAAACTTGCTACTTTTGTGGAGGATCTTGATACCGTATCAGTACCTACACAAGAAGAACTGTTTACCAACTTTTCTATTGTTAATTCTAATGAAAATAAAATCACTTACTTAAATATTCCCCGACGTGAAGATTTAAGGGTTTATAAAGAGATGATCAGGCGGAAGTTAAATCCGGCACCTGTTTATCAACAGGATGTACTGGTTTTTAATCTTGATGCGCATAAAATTAAAATCATCAATACCAGACCATTGTTGTACCAAACGATCAGGATTGAACCCCTAACGTATGATCCGATTGATACCTCAGACGAAAATATTAATACAGAAATAGCGCTGCCGGGTGCATTTTCTGATTTCAAGTTATACCTCATTTCATCAAAATCTTATATCAAGAAAGAAATTTTTATTTACTTCATGCCAATTGCCCTGGTGCTATTGCTGGTATATGGGGTGCTTTTATTGGTTGCTTTTTTGATTTACCGTAATCTGAACATCAATAGTAAAATGTTTAAGTTGCAGTACGATTTTGTGAATAACCTAACGCATGAGTTTAAAACACCCGTTAGCGTAATTAAGATTGCAGGAAACAACATTAAAAGTGCTGCCACATTAAGCCAAAAGGAGCAGCAGCTCTATGGTAAGATACTGGACGAAGAAGCCGATAAACTGAATGGTTTAATGAATAAATTACTGGCCTTTACGCAAATTGAAAATAAGGCCATTAAATTGAACCAGGAAGAAGTTAATATTGTTGATTTTATTGAAAGTACGATCGAATCGCATACGTTAAAACACCCCGATTTTAAAATAACATACGAGGTGGTTGGCTTTAAAACCTTTATCACCGACCCGGTGTTATTAGGGAGTTTGTTCGATAACCTGGCAGAGAATGCCTACAAATATTCAAAACCAGAACAGAAAAAATTACACATCAGTGCAAAACTGATTAAAGGGGTACTGGTTTTCAGGTTTGCCGATAAAGGGATAGGCATCGCATCGTCAGAATTAAACAATATATTTAAGAAGTTTTTCAGGATACAGAATGAATATAACCAAATGGGTAGCGTAGGTCTGGGTTTGGCATTTTGCAAAGAACTGGTTAACTTTATGGAGGGAGAAATCTCTGTAAAAAGTAAAGTAGGGAGCGGTACGGAGTTTAAAATCGTGCTGCCATACAATAGTTAAATTTTAGAGGTTGAAAAGTTAAAGGTTGGAAGGTTGTGAAGTTGAATTAACCTTCAAGCATGGCAACATTTCAATATTACAATATAAACACACATAAATGTCTAAAGAAGTAAAAATATTAATCGTAGAAGATGATGAAAATCTTCGCTTTCTGGTCGCCCACCGTTTAAAGGCTGAAGGTTATACTATGCTTGAAGCAAATGATGGCGAAGCTGGTGAAAGAATGATTTTAGCCGATCAGCCTGATATTGTTTTATTAGATTGGATGATGCCTGGCAAACAGGGTGCAGAGGTTTGTGAGAATGTGCGCAAGCAAGGTTTCGAAAACCTGGTGATTATGATGACCGCAAAGGCTCAGGATGTAGATAAAATTGATGCTTATAATTTTGGTGCATCTGATTACATCACCAAGCCATTTAATATGGATGTTTTGGTAGCCATGTTAGAGAGCAAGGTGAAATTTATTGTAAATAAAGATTCTGCCGAAATTCATCGTTTTGGCAATATGGAACATCATCCTAACATCCATACATTGTTTAGGGATGGAAAAAAGATCGAATTAACGATATTGGAAAACCGCATCCTCCTTTATTTCCTGCGCAACCCGGGCAAAGTAATCAACCGTGATGAACTAATGTTGGTGGTGTGGGGCTACAACTCTGATGTAAACACCCGTACGCTTGATATGCATATTGTGCGCTTGCGTAAAAAGATAGAATTAAATCCTGACAATCCACAGTTGCTACAAACTGTTAGAGGGGTAGGCTATCGCTTTAACGCGGGATAAGAAAAAGATTGAATGATTGAGTTTTGAATGAGAGAATGTTTAGGCGTCATACCAAAATATTCAATCATTCACTCATTCGAAATTCAATCATTTTTAGTCTAAGCTCTTTTCAAAGTAAAAATAGTTATCTCTGGTAAAACTCCAACTCTACCTGGATAACCCAGGAAGCCGTAGCCAACGTTAACGTAAAGCTGTTGTTTTTGCTCCTGATATAAACCTGCCCATTCTTTGTAAATGTATTGCACCGGGCTCCATTGATATTCTTTTAAACGAACACCAAATTGCATGCCGTGCGTGTGGCCACTGAACATGGCGTCAATTTGCGGGTACTTCTGCAAAACCTCTCCGCGCCAGTGCGATGGGTCGTGACTTAACAAAAGTTTGACAGGTAAATCATCTGTATCTTGAACAGCAAGTTCCATTTTTCCATATTTTGGAAACCGGCCCATTCCCCAGTTTTCGATACCTAAAATGCCGATTTCTTCTCCATCTACTTTTAGTCTCCGGTTTTCGTTCATCAATAAGTCGTAACCCATTATTTTGTGAACATCAACCATATCTTTCAGGTTTTTTACTTTGGCTGGCGATGATTCCTTCCCAAAATAATAGTCACCATAATCGTGGTTTCCTAATGATGAATATACACCAAGTGGTGCTTTAACTTTCGAAAATATATCCTGGTAATCCCTTACTTCGTTGGTGAGGTTGTTTACTAAATCGCCGGTAAAAAAGATAAAATCAGGCTTTTCTCCCAATAACATTTCCACACCGCCTTTTACTGCGGTTTTGTTGTAGAAACTGCCCGAATGAATGTCAGAAATTTGCCCCATAGTAATGCCGTCAAATGCCTTTGGCAGATTAGGAAGAATTAAGTTAACTCTTCTCACCTGGTAATCATAAGCACCAGAAATAATGCCCCAGCTTAAAGAGGTTAAAGGAACGGCAGCGGCAACTAAGCCTGCTTTTACCAAAAATTGTGAACGTGATATGGGTTCTGCCTCGCTAATTGGCTGATCTTCTATGATTTGTTTTTTTCTAAAAAGTTTGATGAATAATCTTCGTAAATCATCCAGAATCAGAAATGGCAGCATCGCCATTTTACAGGCTACTGTTAAAAAGAAAGCGACTAGAATGATGGCTCTAAGCGTAAGGAAAAGATTAAGGTAAATTCCTGCGAAAACGCCAATAATCAACAATGCGCTATATGTCCAGTAGGCAATGCCAAATGCTTTTTTTGTGCCAGGTTTCCATTTTTTAAAAACAGCAATTATGGCTTTAAAGCAGTAAATATCAAATGCAATAATAAAAATGCAGGCGGCAATAATAAAAGGTAATCTTCCCATTATATATTTGGGTTTGTAAATAAAAAAGCTTCGACAGATTCTTCTTTAGTGGAAGAATTTGTCAAAGCTAATCAAATTAGAGAAATTCAATATTATCTGAAATCGTCTTCATCTTCTTCTTCGTCAAATTCGGCATTAAATAAACTGCCAAACATATCCGAAAAGCCGAAGCCACCATTCAAAAAGTTTTTGCTTAGTTGTGAATATTCGGCTAAACCATGTAATACAAATTCCATTAAGAGCAGCGTTTGATTTTCGCTTAATTTAGGATGAAACTTCTTTACCAGATCATATAAGCCTGGTACCAGCATCAATGCCTTTTTATATTGCGAATTGGTTAAAGTATCCGTAACATCAACATTATTACCTTCGGTAAACCATTCTGTTACTTCAGTATAAGGATTTGCCGTTTTACTTTTCTTTGCCTTTTCAGGGTCGGGGAAATAACGTGCAAATAACGTTTTAACTGCCTTGCCTATTAAGGTTGTTGCTACGTGCGCTGGTCCTTCAAGTTCTCCCTCGTACACCAATTCTATTTTACCCGTTATAGCCGGGATAATTCCTGCAAGATCAGATAAACGTACAAAAGTATTTTTCTCGCCTGAAATCAGCATTCTTCTCTCGGCGGTGCTGATTAAATTTTCATAAGCAGAGATCGTTAATCTTGCCGATACACCTGATTTTTGGTCGATATATTCACTTTTACGTGCTTCGAAAGCAATCTGCTCTATCAAATCTTTTACCAACCCATCAGCCTCGATATTGGCTTTCTGGTCAGCCGTTAATTTGGCTTCCTGGAAGGTGATTTTGCGCGAAATTTCGACCGTCTTTGGGTAGTGGGTTAAAATCTGACTTTCAATCCTATCTTTTAGCGGCGTAACAATACTTCCACGGTTGGTATAATCCTCAGGGTTTGCTGTAAATACAAACTGGATATCCAAAGGCAAACGCAATTTGAAACCGCGGATCTGGATATCTTTTTCCTGTAACATATTAAATAATGCCACCTGGATTCGTGCTTGTAAATCTGGAAGCTCATTAATTACGAAAATGCTGCGGTGTGCACGTGGAATTAAACCAAAGTGGATTACACGTTCATCATTATAGGTTAACTTTAGGGTAGCGGCCTTTATGGGGTCAACATCTCCAATTAAATCGGCAACCGTAACATCTGGTGTTGCCAGTTTTTCAGTATACCTTTCGCTGCGGTGCAACCAGGCAATTTCGGTGTCGTCACCTTTTGTGGCAATTTCGTTTTTAGCATACCATGAAATTGGGTTCAACGGATCATCAAAAATTTCACTTCCGGCAACATATGGTACATATTCGTCCAGTAAGTTTACCATTAAACGGGCAATACGTGTTTTTGCCTGTCCGCGTAAGCCCAAAAGTAAAATATTATGACGCGATAAAATGGCCGTTTGTAGCTCAGGAATTACCGTTTCATCATAACCAATAATGCCTTCGAATTCTGTTTTTTTATCACGCAGGACTTTAATCAGATTTTCTCTGAGCTCTTCTTTTACCGATCTTGATTTATATCCTGTAGTTTTTAATTCGCCTAATGTTTTTTCTTGCATTTTTTTTTATTTATCTGAAAGTCCGAAAAGTCTGAGGTCCGAGGCTTGGATAATTAGCGATTGCACTATATCTTCCGACTTCGGAATAAAGAATTTCGACTATTTTACAGTTTTTCTTCTATTTTTAATGTAATCTTCAAAGATGTACTCTCCCAAGCCATTTAACGAGCTATAAAAAGCCCTGCCACCATTAATTTCTGTAAACTGGCGCACAAACTGTTGCAGGTAAGGGTCTTTCGCAATCATAAATGTCGTAATTGGAATCTTTAAACGCTTACATTGCGCCGCCATGTTCAGGGTTTTGTTAATTACCTTTCTATCCAAACCCATACTGTTTTTATAGTATTTGCCATTTTCCTTTAAACAGGTTGGTTTTCCGTCCGTAATCATGAAAATCTGTTTATTATGGGTTTTTCTTCTGCGGAGTAAATCTGCAGCCAATTCTAATCCTGCATAAGTATTGGTGTGGTAAGGGCCAACCTGTAAATAAGGCAGGTCTTTAACACTAATCGGCCAGGCGTCATTTCCGAAAACTACAATATCTAAAGTATCTTTAGGATACTTCGTTTTAATCAGCTCGGCTAAAGCCATGGCAACCTTTTTTGCTGGGGTAATGCGGTCTTCGCCATATAATATCATGGAATGCGAAATGTCTATCATCAATACCGTAGAAGTTAAAGTTTTAAAATCCTTTTCCTCTACCTCCAAATCTCTGTCGGTTAATGTGAAATCGCCTATTCCATGGTTTATTTGAGCATTTTGGATAGAGGCTGTCATATCAATTTGGTCTAAACTATCGCCAAAACTATACTCCCGCCTATCCGCATTTTTCTCTTCGCCAATACCAGATTGGTTACTGTTGTGGTTACCGCGACCAGATTTTTTCAGTTTGCCAAAAATTTCGTCTAGGGCAGACTTGCGGATGGTCTGCTCGGTTTTGGCCGTAATTTTAAACTCTCCGGATTGATTGTCTTCCGTAAGATAACCTTTGTCTTTAAGATCGTCTATAAAATTACCGATGCCATAATCATTATTGGTTAATTTATATTGTTTGTCGAGCTCGTTCAGCCAGCTTAAAGCCTCCGCCGCATCTCCGGCTGTATAATTCAGCAGTTCGCTGAATAATTTCAGCAACTCATCAAACCCACCCTTTGGCGCGTCGCCCGGCTTATAATCAGAAAAACGAAAACCTCTCATGTGCTTATATTAACGATTTATCGAAGATAAAAGTTTCGATTTGCATTAATTTAAGCGCGGTGTCATATTTGGTGCGACGCAAAGACCTCGCAGGTTTTTAAAACCTGCGAGGTCTAAACTAAAAATTGCCAGCTGATCTGACCTTTTTCAAAAACCTAAAGATCTTATCCCAGCGCCATGTGGTAAATCTTTTTATTATATTCAGGATTTGCACCAGGCTGCGATGCTACAAATGCGCCAACTTTGCAGGCATTATCCAAAGTGGTTTCCATGGGGTAACCTTGCAGGTAGCAGGCAATAAATGTGGCTAAAAAGGCATCTCCTGCACCAACAGTATCGGCCACCTGTACCTTGTAACCAGGGTGTTTAAACAGTTTGCCTTCTTTTAAAACACAAGCACCTTTATCACCTAATGTCAGGCAGATGATTTCAATATTGAACTGACTGGAAAGCTGTTTTAACAACTGTTCATCAGTATTTCCCGTTAAACCAAATGTTTCTTTTACCCAAACAATTTCATCCTCGTTTATTTTAAGGATATCTGCTTTTGCCAACAGCTCCTCAATTAATTCTTTTGAATAAAAAGGAGCCCGGAGATTGATGTCGAATATTTTGGTCCTGGCATTTTCTAAAAGTGCCAGAATGGTTTTTTTAGATTTTTCTTCCCTGCAGGTTAAACTACAATATACTAATGCATCTGCCTGTTTTACAGCTAATGTGTTTTCCTCTGTGATTTTGATCTCATCCCATGCTACGGGTTGTTTAATGGTATAAGTAGCCTGATGATTTTCGTCCAGCTGTACCACCACTGTACTGGTTGGTAATTCATGGTTAACTTGGATCAAATCTGTTGCAAAATGATTGCCGGCTAGAAAATTGAATAGTTCTTTGCCGTTTTCATCATTTCCTATGGCACTAATAAAGCGGCTCTCTATCCCTTGTTTGTGTAAATTAAGCGCAACGTTCATGCTCGAGCCGCCAGCTTTTTTGCCTTCTGGAAAAACATCCCATAGTATTTCGCCAATTGTGATTACTTTATTTTGCATAGAAGATTTATAGATACGTAAATAAAGAATTTTTACGCATTGAACAAAATAATTTGTTTCATATCTTTAATTTTTACCTCAACTCAATTAACCATGAAAAAAATACTTGTAATTGCATTGTTTTTAGTTTCCTTTAGCGCTTTTGCTCAAAATGACAAAGATAAACAGGCCATACTTAATTTGCTCGAAAAGCAACGTACAGACTGGAACAAAGGAGATGTGGAATCTTTTATGCAGGGTTATGAAAAATCAGATAGTTTACTTTTTGTAGGTAAAAGCGGACCAACTTACGGCTGGCAAAAAACGCTTGATAATTATAAAAAAGGCTATCCGGATAAATCGGCAATGGGTTTTTTAGTGTTTGGAATTAAAAAAGTCGATTTTTTAAATCCTGATCTGGCTTTTGTATTAGGCAGCTGGAATGTTAAACGCGAAAAAGACGAACTTAAAGGTTATTTTACCCTCTTAATTAAAAAGATTAAAGGCGAATGGAAAGTAGTTGCCGATCATAGCAGCTAAGGATGGATGATGTTGGATGGGAAATGGATGAGGGAGACAAAGTTGTGTTGGTAACGAATTTCCCCCTCGTGTCATCATTTGGAGTGATAATCAAAGCCCTTACCTGAAAAAATTGGGGTGACGTTTAGTTTCGTGCCTGCTGCATACTATGAGATTTATACTGTGCAGATAGCAATACTCAGGTGAACTAAGGTGGCTCAGGTGGTGATAAAAATAAAGGCTCCGTTATTTAATTAACCACCTCAGGCACCTGAGAACATCTAAGTTGTTAAACTTCCATTTGCAGGGTTGTGCATAAAATTTGCCATTTAAGATTATATAAGAACATGTAATCTTATGTGACCTTAAATGTCTTATATGGTAAAAAAAACACCTAAAATTTCAGCTATTTAAATGAATTCATTATAAACTGAGTGCATCTTGTACCGATTTAATTATCTATTTTTCACTCATGGTATGCTTACCTGTTTACAGGTTACATCGGTAACGAAGCTCCCCCGGGTCGTCATTTCGAGCGGAGTGCAACGAAGTCGAGAAATCTGTTTAGATGGATCTCTCCATTCCACTACGTTTCATCAGATAGTTATCGGATCGAGATGACGCCGTTTTTATTAACGTCTCTAAAGTTAGGAGATGATGAATTTATTCACCCAGTTTAAAATCCTTATAATAATAATCTTTATCCTCATCTGTTAACTGGCGGATTACCCTACATGGGTTTCCTGCAGCAAAAACATTATCCGGGATATCCCTTGTAACCACACTTCCTGATCCGATAACCACATTAGATCCAATTTTGACACCTGGATTAATTACTACGTTTCCACCGATCCAAACGCTGTTGCCTATAGTAACTTCTTGTGCCCATTCATATTCCTGATCTCTTAAATGCCCATGCATTGGATGGCCGGCAGTATAAATGGCTACATTTGGTGCAATAAAAACGCTGTTACCAATATTTACCTTAGCACAATCTAAAATAACAAGGTTAAAGTTTGCATAAAAATTATCACCAATTTCGATATTATAGCCATAATCACACCTGAACGGAGGTTCTACATAAAACATTCTTTCTGTTTTTCCGAATAACCTTTTTAATAATTCTTTTCGCTGCTTGATAAATTTTGGTGCGAGGTTATTAAACTCGAAAACAATTTCACGTGCTTTTAATCTTTCTTTTGATAGTTCTTCGCCTCCTGCCTGATAAGCTTTGCCTGCCAGCATTTTTTGTTTTTCAGTAAGTATATTGGTATCCATTCGTAATCTGATTTTTAATTTGCACTGTGAGTTGCAATGATAACAAAAACGGGGCTATCGTTACCAATGCCCCGTTGTATTTTAATTTTTAGTGTTTTTATGGTCTGCCTTTGGCTAAAGCCTTTTCAGCTATTTTAACAGCTTTTTTCTCTCTCCAATGGGCGTATTTTTCTTTGAAAGTCATTTTAATCAAACTGTCAATTGCACCATGTGTAAATAAACTCCAAACACTGGCTACCTTACGTGTAATCGATTGGTCCCAAGCCCTTAAACTTAGTGAGAATGAACCATCAAGATATTTCATCCAGTGCCACATTCCGGTTGGCATAAATAAAGTATCGCCATGCTCTAAGAAAACTTCATAACCTTCAACACCATTTAGTGCCGGAAATTTTTCGAAATCAGGGTTGGCCACATCATAATCTTCCAAAGCATAGGTTGCATTTGGCAGGCAATACAATCTGTCTTTCCATTTATTATCGAATAAGACAATATGTTTCCTGCCGCCGAAGTGGGTATGAAAAATATGTGGTAAATCGATATCGTAATGTAAGAACGTTACCGAGTTAGAACCACCAAAAAACATCGCAGGCATACTTTCAATAAAGCCACCCATTAAATCTTTAGGGATTTTTACATCATTGATTAAGCTAGGTACTTTTTTAAACAGGTTAAAAAAGAATATCCGCAGTTCGGTTGGCTCACGTTTGATTAAGTCAAGGTAATCGCCAAATTTCATGTGTGCCGTAGCGGCGTTAATTGGTTTTGACGGATCGGCTTTGGAGTTGTCGTAAAGTGGAACTTCAAGCTCGCCACCAATTTCTTTTAGATATTCAGTCGTCCATTTTTCTCTGGCAGGCCAATCTTTAGTTAGGCCTTTGATTACTAACGGACGTTTGGTTTTCAGATAATTTTTCTTAAAATCTTCGGGAGTGATGCTCTCAACGATATCAACAGGTTTTAAAATGAAACTCATGCGCTTAAAATCGGTTATTTGTGCCGAACAACAAATGTGTAAATTTTATTTTACAAAATTGATGTTAACAGGTAAATGTGACTAAAATCACGTAATCTAAATTAGCAAATACTTAACAATTTAATAATTACGCTTCAACTTTATTTTTAACAATCTCGGCATAGGCAGCGTTCCACAAGTCGATCCTTTTTTGTAAGGCTTGTTTTGTGGTTTTTTCTGCTTCAATCCAGAAAGCTTCATCTTTTTCACAAAGTTTCTCCGTCATGGAAAGTGCCAAATGGCTATGGTGGTCGCCATCTACTTCAATATGACGCTCTAAGTAATATTTAAAAATCGAAACTTTATCTGCCTGTGTACTGTTCAGGTCGTTTACCATGCTAAAAAACATGTTTGGAATCAAGTCTTCACGGCCAAAGGTAAAGCTGGCAGCTTGTAAATGTGTTTTTCCACTGTTAATGGTTTCGAAAGTGGCATTAACAAAATCCTTTGCAGTTGCAGGTACTCCGGCAATTTCGAAAGCATCATTAAAGCTTTTTCCATTTTTTAACCCATCCAGGAAGGTATTGATCGGTTTGGTATTGGCACCACATTGATTCATTGCATCTAAGTAAAGCTCGAAATGACTTTTAATAGCTCCATTTGCATCAACATCCGATTCTTCACCTGCTACAATTTCATTAATTAGTTGCCTGGTAACAGGATCGCCTACCGGGAACCAGGGTAAGGTAGTACAGGTTAAATTAATTTGTAAAGCCTTAAGCAGAGACATAAAATCCCAAACGGCAAAGATGTGGTGCTCCATAAAAATCCTGAGATCTTCCAGTTCGCTAATGGCCGAATAAACTTTATGGTTAATGATTTCTTGCCTTAGTGGCTCAATTCTTTCCTGGATTTTTATAATATTAGGATGCATCTATTTAATAGTTGAATGTTTGAATGAGTGAATGTTTTAGGTGGGGAGATCGTTCTCTCATTCCATCATTCAATAATTCTATGATTTTTATTTCGGTAAATTCTTTTCTAGTGCTCTACTTGCTCTTTTAACCGCGAGCTCTTCTTTCCAGTGCATGTACTTTTCGCGGTAGTTGGCTTTCATAAAGTCGTCAAATTTACGCTGTAAAGTTAAGTTATACAAGCTTTTTGCTTTTACCGCCCAGCTTTTGTCCCATGCCCGTAAACTAATGGAGAAAGATCCGTCAAGGTATTTCATCCAGTGCCAGTATCCGGTTGGCATAAATAGGGTGTCGCCATGTTCCAAAAAAGCTTCAACTCCCTGAACACCTTTTAATGCCGGAAATTTATCAAAATCGGGGTTCTCTACATTATAATCCTCTAGTGCATAAGTGGCATAAGGAATCTGATACAAACGTTCTTTCCATTTATAATCGAACAAGATCACATGCTTTCGGCCATTAAAGTGGGTATGGAAAATGTGTGCTAAATCAATATCGTAGTGTAAAAATGTTACGGATCCTTTACCGCCAAAGAACATATTGGGGTAACTATCCAAAAAACCGCCCATTAAATCCTTCGGTGCAATGTAATCTTGCAAAAGCTTCGGTGCAAATTTTATCGGATCGAATAAAAAGATACGCAGATCGGTTGGTGTTTCTTTAATCAGATCTATATAATCGCCGAATTTCATTTCGGCAGCAGATGCATTTATCGGTTTAGAAGGATCAGCTTTAGAGCTGTCGTATAGCGGAACAGTTTTATCGCCAACAACTTCTTTCATATATTCCAACGTCCATTTGTGATAAGCCGGCCATTTTTTTGCCATATTTTTTATCACCAGAGGTTTACGTGGTTTAAGGTAGTTCAGCTCGAAATCTGATTTAGATATGTCTTCAACTACATCTATCGGAGATAAATTGAATTTCATGTTAAAAAACTATTAATGCAGCAAAATTAAATAGTTAAAAAACACTAAATATTACAAATACAAAAACTTGAAAAAAAACTGACAATTCATCAAAAAAAGTCAAAATTATGATGTGGAAAAGGAAATATTTTTGTGTTTTATTAGCGTTTATGAAAACAACTAGTTATTTAAAGGTTTTTTATAAAAGAAAAAAACGTTCTAACAAAAGTCAGAACGTTTTACACTGATTATAAGGATGTCTGAAATTTATTTCGGCATTAAAACAGTATCAACAACATGTATCACGCCATTTTTCTGGTAAACATCTGCAATGGTTACAGTGCTCATACCACCTTTTTCGTCTTTTAGAACTAATTTTTTGCCTTCCATCCAGGCCCAAAGTTTACCACCCTGTACTGTTGTAAGTTCGGCTTTGCCACCGCCTGCTTTAATTGCTTTTGCAATTGCTTTGCTATCCATTTTACCGGCAACAACGTGATAAGTTAAAATTTTAGTCAGGGTTGCTTTGTTTTCTGGTTTAACCAGGTTGTTTACAGTGCCTGCAGGAAGTTTATCAAATGCGGCGTTTGTTGGTGCAAAAACAGTAAAAGGACCAGCACTTTTTAAAGTTTCTACCAAGCCAGCTGCTTTAACTGCCGCTACCAGTGTAGTATGGTCTTTTGAGTTTACAGCATTGTCTACAATATCCTTAGTTGCATACATAGCTGCGCCACCAACCATTGGATTTTTTTGAGCGTAAACTTGTGTTGTGAAAGCCATTGTAATTACGGCGAATACTGATAAGATTAAATTTTTCATTATTTCTAATTTTAAGTTTCTGTTATTTGATTCCATTTACGACGGCTTACAGATGCTTGGTTTTTAGAAATTAAAATTATTATTTAATCTATTGGTTATTAGGTTTTTAATTTTTGTTTTTTTTGATTTGTAAAGTTGTGGTAATGGTTCTTTAGGTAGACTAATCCCATTTTTCGCTTAATCTTTCGGCTGTTTTTCTACTACTCAATCTTCAATAAAATGGTCGTCGTTCCCGTGCATGTTTTAATCTATAGCGCTTGCATTACTTATTCATTATTTTTTTATCGGCATTCATGAGCATTACGATTCCCAATCGAGTTGGGAATGACGATTTCTCGCAGCCTATATTCGCTAAAAAATCTGTCATTCATATTGATTTATAAAATTAATTACTCCTCAGAATAATAGCCAAAAAAGGATATCGCTGCAATTGGGTTTAGGTAGTTTGGTTCATACTAAAGTCAGCTTCTTTGTAAATTTTGCTAGTCACGCTAACCGCCAATCGCTTCCCTAATTCACCTTCGCTGTTCTCACCTTTTTAGAAAAAATCTTTGGAAAAAAGCGTTTCAATAAAACCGCTCTTGTTTCTTTTCCACCAATGTAAACTTCTTCTTTTTTGTTGCTGACAGCCTGTACAATTTGTTTGGCACATTCAGCAGGTGTCATGGCATTTTCATGAGCATCGCCCATTTCATTTAAAGGTTTACCATCTGCGGTAAGTGCATTATAGGTCACATTTGTTTTGATAAAGCCTGGACAAATTATCGTGATATCAATATTTTTGTCGTAAATCTCCGATCGGAGTGAGTCAAAATAACCATGTAAGGCATGTTTTGATGCTGCGTAGCTAGAACGCAATTTCGTGCCGAATTTCCCAACAAGACTACTGATTACAGCGATCTGTCCACCGCCGTTGGCTATCATTAAGGGTAAAACCGCTTTACTGAGTACAACTGTTCCCCAAAAATTGGTATTCATAATTTGTTGTTCAGTTTCCAGGTTGGTTTCTAAGGCTAAACTTCGCTGACTTACACCGCCACTATTGATTAATAAATCTATTTTTCCAAAAATGCGGATGGCATCGGCAGCTTTGTTTTCGAGTGTAGTCGTTTCGCTTAAATCAAATGGTAGAACGTGGACATTAAAGGAATTTTGGCAGTTTCCTTTAACGCGGAACAATTCGTCGCGGTTTCTTCCTGAAATAATCAGTTTGTTGCCTGCTTTAAAATATTCATATACCAGGGCTTCGCCAATACCTGATGATGCGCCTGTAATCCATACAATTTTTGACATATATTTTAATTAATTATTGAATGATTGAGTTTTGAATGAGTGAATGTTTTGATCACTAATCAGTTATTCTCTAATTCAATCCTTCTCAATTCACTCATTCATCTCCTACAATAAATAATTCCGAAGCAATATGATCGGCAAACAATTTTCCGTTCTGACTCAAACAAATCTTATCGCCATCAATCACCAGCCAGTCTTTATCTTCGAAATTTTTAAGATTATGTTTTGTCTCTTCTAAAAAATCTTTACCGAAATCGGCATTTATTTTTTGTAAATCAGTTCCCCACATGGTTCTGAGCGAAGTCATGATGTATTCATTAAACCTGTCGTTTAAGCTCAGTTCTTCAACAATTTCAGGAAGCTTGCCTTTACCCAATGTTTCCATGTACAAGGCATTATTAGCAGGGTTCATATACCGGTTCTGTCCGTTAAAGCCATGTGCCGATGGACCGATGCCAATATAATCTACGCCTTTCCAGTAATTGGTGTTGTGCACGGCATAGTGGTTTGGCCTAGCAAAATTTGAAATTTCGTAGTGTTCAAATCCGGCGTCAATCAGTTTATCCATTAAAATTACAAACTGAGCTGCACTTTGGTTATCGCTTACGGGCGTTTGTTTTTTGCTTTTTATGGCATGAGCTAAAGCTGTCCGGGGTTCAACCGTGAGCGAATAGGCCGAAATATGCGGAACCTCAAGCTCAATTGCCTTTTGGATATTATTCAGCCATTTTTGATCCGTTAATAAGGGATATCCGTAAATCAGATCAAGTGTTAAGTTTTCAAAACCAGCATCCTGACTTCTCCTGATGCAGTCTTCTGCTTCTTGGGCCTGGTGTGCCCTGTTCATCCAAATCAGGTCTTCATCATAAAAAGATTGAATTCCCACACTAAAGCGGTTAACCGGTAATTGCTTTAGCTCTTTTAACTTCTGCGCGGTTAAATCATCAGGATTGGTTTCGATGGTAATTTCAGCGCTTGCATCAACCGAAAAAGTGTGGTTAATGGCGTCAAAAATTTTTTGCAAAGCCACCTGAGATAAAATTGAGGGAGTGCCACCACCCAAATAGATGCTTCCAACCTGACCGCTAATCCGGTCTTTTTTCATTCTGATTTCCTTGCAAATAGCCTCCACCATTTCGTCAGCATATTTTAGTGAGGTGCTAAAATGGAAATCGCAATAGTGGCAAGCCTTTTTACAGAAAGGGATATGAATATAGATACCAGACATTGATGCAAAGATAGTGAAGTTAAATTTTCTTTATTGTCATAAATATATGATCGGTGATTAGGGCTATAAAATTACTAATTCATAAAAAGTAAGGTAATAGCTTTACTTTTGGATTGTTTTTGTCAAGTAATAGCTTTACTTTTTAGATGTGTAGTCATAGTTCCTAAATAAGTTCTTCATCAATCCATTTATTTTCTTTAGGTAAACCATGATTATTCGACTACTTTTGCATCATTAAGTTTTGATTTACAGCATGCCGAAATTTATTTTCTTTTTATTTGCGTTTGTATGCGTTGCTAATTTTGTAGCAGCACAAAAAAATCCTGTTCAAAGTGATAGTATAGCTGCAAATCAATACCAATATAAAAGATATCGGCCCGATTCTGCAACATTGGCCAAACAGAAGTTTGCTACCGATTCTTTAATTCGCCACACCTGGGTACTTCCTGAGAGTTTAATTAATAAAAGCGCACTTTTAGATACTATTGAAAAGGAATATCTTTCTCCAAAACTGGATTTATGGGCATGGCACAAGAAATACCAGCACTTAAAGAAAAAAGCTAATCCTTACCAGTTGGGTACAAAAATTCCCAAGGGAAATGTAGGTTTGCTGGGCTTTATTTTTGGTATGCTCATTATCTTTGCGATTCTAAAAAATGCTTTTTCGAAGCAACTATCGGCAATCGTTCAATCGTTTTTCAGTAACAGGATTCTGAATAATATTAACAAAGAAGATAACCTGTTCAGTTCGTGGCCATTTTTGTTGCTTTTTGTGCAGTTTGGTTTCGTTTTTGGGATGTTCTTTTTTCTGGTGGCCCAGTGGAATGATATGTACCAGGCAAAAGATGGATTTAAATTTTTCTTTAGTATATCTGTCACTATTATTGTTTTTTATGCGCTAAAATTAATCCTCCTGCGCTTTTTAGGTTACTTATTTAATGTACAGAAACCGGTAGGCGAATATATCTCAATTTTATACCTCAGCTACTTCAATGCCTCATTACTGTTTATTCCTTTGGTGGTTGCTTTTGCCCTATCACCACTTAAATATGGTTCAGTTTATATCGTATTGGCATTCTTGTTATTAGGCATCATTTTTACATTTCAGCTTTTGCGGGCTGGCATAACGATACTTTCTAACAATAAGTTTTCTAAAATGCATTTATTTTTGTACTTTTGCGCCCTCGAAATATGTCCCGTCTTAATACTAATTAAAACGATAGGACTGTAGCAGGAAAAGGAAAATGCAAGAAAAGAACGACTCTAGAATCCGCAAAGTAAAAAGTATTTTGGTTACTTTACCAAAACCTGAAACAGAAAAATCTCCTTACTACGATTTGGCCAAAAAACACAACTTAAAAGTTGATTTCAGGTCTTTTATTCATGTTGAAGGTGTACCAGCAAGAGACTTTAGAAAGGATAAGATTAACCTGGCCGATTTTACGGCAGTGATTTTTACCAGCCGTAATGCCGCAGATCATTTTTTTAGAATCTGTGAAGAAATGCGTTATGAGGTGCCGGCAGAATTAAAATATTTCTGTCTTTCTGAAACCATTGCTTTGTATTTGCAAAAGTATATCCAATATAGAAAGCGTAAAATCTTTTTTGGTAAACAAACTGCAGCTGATTTAGCAGAGGTGTTAAAAAAGCATGCAAACGAAAAGTTTTTATATCCTTGTTCTGATATGGCTACCGAAGACACTATGAAGTTTTTGGAAAAAAGTGGGTATAATTTTACACCTGCAGTTTTATTTAAGACCGTAGTAAGCGATCTATCTGATTTAGCTGAAGTATTCTACGATGTTATCGCTTTTTTTAGTCCATCAAGTATTCAGTCTTTGTTTAAAAATTTCCCCGATTTTAAACAGAATAACACCCGGATTGCAGCTTTTGGAACCAATACCAGTAAAGCTTGTACCGATATGGATTTGATAGTGGATATTGCTGCGCCAACCCCAGGCGTTCCATCAATGACAATGGCCATTGAAAATTATATTAAAATATCTAATAAATAATACGATAAGCAATTTATTATAAGTCGACACATTAAATGCGTAACTTAATTGTTAATAAGAGGGTTACGCATACTGTAGGAAACGTATAAAGTTGTTCATTTTATTTAAAATTTGTTTTTATAGATAATTTCAGTGATTTTTGATAAAATTGCTCCTAATCGTGCTATGCACACTATAAACATATGAAGAAAATCTACCTTCTAGCTATTGTAGGTATAACTGTAATGCTAGCAAGCTGTGGCCAGGGTGGTCAAGGTGAGCTGGTTGGTGCTTATAACCGAAAATTTAAAAACGATAGAATCCCATTAGGAATGGTTTATGTACCACCAGGACATACCCCGCTAGGAGGTTCGGATGAAGATATTACTTTCTCTCAGAATGGACCAAGTAAAATGGTTACCATTAGTGCATTCTTCATGGATCAGACTGAAATTTCCAATGCAGAATACCGCCAGTTTACCAACTGGGTACGCGATTCGATTGCAATTGTGATGATGGGCAACCCGCAACAATTTATGATTACCCCAAGGGGAAATGCTGCAGCTGCTTTAGGTGGAGAAAAATATATCGATTGGAAAAAAGTTGGACCAAACGGTGCCAACATTTGGCGTAATAAAGGCAGGGGCGCAGCAGCAGCCCAAGTCAGCCAATTGGATGGTATGTATTACTCAGGTTTGGATGCGCTTCCGGGCAAGAAAGAATTAGATGTTCGTAAATTCGAATATTCTTATGCTGAGTTAAATATGGAGAAAGCTGCTATTGGACATAAAGATCCAAACAGCAAGCGCCAGGATTATATTGATCGTTATACCGTTGCTATTTACCCTGATACAATGGTATGGAAAACAGATTATTCTTATTCACAAAACGATCCTATGGTACGTGGTTACTACAACCACCCTTCTTACGATAATTATCCTGTAGTTGGTGTAAGCTGGGAGCAGGCAAAAGCATTCTCTCACTGGAGAACAAGATTGTACGATGGAGTTGCTACAGCAAGAAAATTGCCAGCAGGATCAAGGTCAGACTATAGATTACCCGCTGAAACAGAATTCGAATATGCTGCAAGAGGCGGTAATACCAAAACCAAATATCCTTGGGGAGGTCCTTACATCAGGAATACAAAAGGATGTTTGCAGGCTAACTTTAAACCAGGTCGTGGTGATTATTCGAGCGATGGTGGTATTTATACCGTAGGCGTGAGATCATATTTTCCTAATGATTATGGTTTGTATAACATGGCAGGTAACGTTTCCGAATGGACTTTAACTGCATATAATAAAGGGGCTAGTCCATTATTGCATGACCTGAACCCGAACTTTACTTATGATGCTGGTGCAAACGACAGCAAATACAAAAAACGTAAAGTTGTTAAAGGCGGTTCCTGGAAAGATACAGGCTATTTTCTTCAAAACGCTGTAGCAACATACGAATATCAGGATACACAAAGGTCATATATAGGTTTCAGGTGCGTTTCATCTTACCCTGGCACCGATTTAAGACGTTAAACCGAACAAAAAAAAACTAAAGAAAAACTTCAAAATTTATGGCAGCAAAGAAACAACCAGGCTGGTTACACGTAGCGATTTCATGGGGAGCAAGTATTGTAATTATCGGAGCGTTATTTAAAATTCTACATATTGGTGGAATTATGGGTAACTATATGATTGGTATTGGTCTTGGTATAGAAGCGCTTTTATTCTTTTTAACAGGTTTCTTCCCGCCAGAGCCAGAACCAGCATGGGAAAGAGTTTATCCTGAACTACAAGCAGATTTTAAAGGAGAATTACCAACAGCTTCAGCCAGGCCTGTTGCAGCAGTTGCTCCAGCCAATACAGCAGCTTTAGATAAAATGTTGTCTGATGCTAAAATTGGTCCGGAATTGATTGAAAGCCTGGGTGCTGGCTTGCGTACTTTTGGTGATAAGGTAGCAACGATTTCTAATGTTGCAGATGCATCTACTGCAACAAATGAATTTACAGGTAAGATTAAAACAGCTTCAGCTGGTTTTGATAATTTAAGTGCATCTTTTGAAAAAGCTACGGCTAATTTAAAAGCAATGGGCGAAAGCAATGTAGATTCTCAGGCTTACCACGATCAGGTTAACAATTTGGCTAAGAACTTATCGGCTTTAAATGCTGTTTACGAAGTGGAATTAAAAGATTCGAGTGCACATCTAAAATCGATGAACGAATTCTATTCAAACTTATCATTAACCATGCAGAACTTTAGCGAATCGATGGAAGATTCTAAACAGTTTAAAGAAGAGGTGAATAAGCTGGCTAAAAACCTGTCATCGCTTAATGCAATTTATGGCAATATGTTATCGGCTATGAATAGCCCTCGTGTATAATTTGTTTAGTTTTTAATTTTTAAAGAAAAGCTACATCAAATATGGCAGGCGGAAAAGAAACAACAAGGCAGCGGATGATCAATATCATGTATTTGGTATTGTTAGCCATGCTCGCCTTAAACGTATCAGATACCATTTTAGATGCATTCAAGAATATCAACGATAGTTTGGATACATCTAAAAATAATGTAAATACAAGTATTAATCAGCTGTTTTCTGCCTTCGAAAATTCGAAGTTAAAAGAAGAGCCGGCACGTGCTCAGCCTATCTATGATAAGGCTAAAGAAGCTCAGAAAGCCGCTGATGACTTAAATAATTATATTGAAAGTATTAAAAAAGAATTTACTCAGGCAGGTGACGGAATTGACCCTGAAACTGAGGATTTGGTAAATAGATCTAATCAGGATATTGCACAAAATATCATGATTAATCAAAAGAAAGCCGATGAGCTAAAGAAGAGAATCAATGCGACCAGAGAGAAATTAATCTCTTTATTAGATCCTGCAGATAGAGCGAATGTTTCTTTCTCTCTTGAAGCTAAAGATCCGGCAAGAAAAAGAAAGGGCAACTGGCAAGAAACTTACTTCGGTGAAGGAACGCCATTAACCGCCGCCATGACAATTTTAACCAAACTGCAAACAGATACTAAAAATGCTGAAGCTGAAGTTGTAAAGAAATTGTTCGGAAATATGGATAAAGCACAGGTTAATCTGGATCAGTTTGCAGCAGTTGCAGTAGCACCTACTTCTTATGTAATCCAGGGTCAACCCTATACTGCTGAAGTATTTTTAACAGCTAGTGATTCGAGATCGAATCCTGATATTACCGTTAATGGAAGTAAATTATCCGTTAAAGATGGTAAAGGAACTTATACAGGCGGTACCAGTAGTGTTGGTCAGTTCACCTGGGTCGGTACTGTTCGCGTTCGTCAAACTGATGGCCAGGTAAAGGAATACAAAACTCAACCGCAAACCTATCAGGTGGCAAAACCATCAGCGTCCGTTTCTTCAACCAAATTGAATGTAATTTATGCAGGTATTGCCAATCCATTTACGGTTTCAGCCGCTGGCTTCCCATTAGAAAGTGTGCGCGCTTCCATTTCCGGAGGTTCGATGAGTGGAGGCAACGGGAACTTTAATGTAAACGTTCCAGGTAGCATGGTTGGTCAGGAAGTATCCATTAATGTATCTGCAAATAACGCTGGCAAAACAGTTAGCTTAGGTTCACAAAAATTCAGGGTGAAAGCCATTCCAGCTCCTGTTGCTAAAGTTGGTGGCCGCGCTGGAGGTGATATCGCTTCGGTACAGTTAAAAAGCGAAACTGAAATTGAAGCAGATCTGGATGATTTTCCTTTCGATGTTAAGTTTAAAATACAACGTTATAAATTAACAATTATTAAACCACGTTCCGATGCTGTTACCATTGCTGGTAGTGGTGGAAATTTCGCTGGTGCTGTTAAAGGTGCTATAAACTCAATTACCCCTGGAACAAGGGTGTTTTTTGAAGATATTGTTTCTGTGGGACCAGATGGTCGTCAAAGAATTTTGCCTTCATTAGCGTTTAGTGTAAAATAAAAAGAAGATGAAAAGGACTTTAAGTATTGCTGTTTTAGTTTTGTTAACCGCGTTTGCTTTTGCACAAAAAAAGCCAACCAAATTAGCGCCAAAGAAGGCTGCGCCAGTAGTTGCTGCTCCTGCAGCAGATACGGTGAAAGCTCCCGTTAAAACAGCTAAAAAGAAACTAAAGGTACCACCTAAAGATGGTTTCTATGCCCGTAAGGACATTGATAGTACTGAAATGGTTCCTTTGGCTGATGTGAGGGAAGAGGATGTTTTTTATGCAAAACGGATCTGGAGAGAAATTGACTTACGTGATACAGTTAACTCGGCCTTAAAATCGCCTAAATCACGACTAATTGATGTTTTGATTGCCGCAATTAAAAAAGATGAACTAACAGCATACTCGCCAATTGATAGTGCCTTAAACGAAGATGATGCTTTCCTTAATCCAATGTCTGCAGATTCTGCAGCTAAATCAGCTTTAGGAACAGCAGAGGTTTCGAACAATAAAACCGGAATGGTTACTACGGTTGTTAATGATTTTAACCCGGAGTTATTCCTAAAATTCAGAATAAAAGAAGACTGGATTTTCGATACCAAACGTTCTATTTTCGAACCGCGTATTGTGGGTATAGCACCATTAAAATACAACGAGGTTTCCAAACAATGGCAACCTGTATTTTGGGTATACTATCCGGAAGCCAGAGAGATTTTAACAAAGAAACGTTTGATTAATACCAATAATGATGCTTCATCATTAAGTTTCGATGATTTCTTTATTCGCCGCTTATTCAGCAGTTATATTGTAAAAGAGTCAAACCCCGGAGACAATAAAATCAGAGACATTATTAGCGATCCAAGGGAAAGGTTGTACGAATCAGAAAGAATTAAAAAATCTGTTCTCGATTACGAACAAGGTCTTTGGGAATATTAAAATTTTACAAAAAGCTTCGATGAAAATCGGAGCTTTTTTGTTTATAATGGTTTCAATATAGTGGAGGATTTTAAATTTTAAGAAAACCTACTCATATATATCTCTCCGTTTCGCTGCGCTTTAGTCGAGATGACGGATTTGTGTGGTGGAGATCGATCATAGAATTGCAGATATAAATTGTTATTTCGGCCGTAGCAGGAAAAATCTTAATTCTTCTTTTACGGAATCAGATTTAAAGCGTCTATTCCTGATTAAAATAGGCCTGAAGGGTAATCATCTGTTTTTTGTTCAACACTTCTGCCAGTTCTTTTTCAGTAGCTTCTTTAATCTTTTTCACTGATTTAAAATGAGTCAATAACTTATCGGCAGTTGTTTTTCCAATACCTTCAATCTGTTCAAGTTCAGTTTTAAGTGTACCCTGATCGCGTTTCTTGCGGTGAAAGGTAATTCCGAAGCGGTGGGCTTCATCACGGAGTTGTTGAATGATTTTCAGTGTTTCCGATTTTTTATCTAAATACAAAGGGTAAGAATCACCTGGATAGAACAGTTCCTCCAAACGTTTCGCAATACCGATCACCGTCACTTTATTTTCTATTCCCAATAACTTTAAGCTCTTAACAGCCGACGAAAGCTGGCCTTTGCCGCCATCAATAATGATGAGTTGTGGCAAAGTCTGGTTTTCGTCCAACATTCGCCTGTAGCGACGGAAAACAGCTTCTTCCATCGTCGCAAAATCGTTAGGGCCTTCAACCGTTTTTACATTAAAATGGCGATAGTCTTTTTTAGATGGCTTGGCATCTTTAAATACCACAATTGCCGAAACCGGATACTTCCCCTGAAAGTTGGAGTTATCAAAACATTCAATATGTTTTGGAAGCTGCGTCAAACGCAGGTCCTTCTGCATGGTGCTTAAAATCCGGTCAGTACGTAAATCTGGATTCAGCTTTTCATATTGGTTAAGCTTCTCTTTTTTAAAGAACAGTACATTCTTTTGCGAGAGTTCTAAAAGTTTCTTCTTTTCGCCCAGTTTAGGAACGGTGAATTTTAAACTTTCATCTTCTAATGAGGGTTCGAAAGGAACAATAATTTCTTTCGAGGTGCTGTTAAATTTTGTCCTGAACTCTAACATCGCCAAGGTTAAAATCTCGTCGTCGCTTTCATCCAACTGCTTTTTAACCTCAATGGTTTGTGTTTGGATAATAGTTCCGTTCATCACCTTTAGGTAGTTCACAAAAGCATAACGTTCATCAGAAGCAATGCTCACCACATCTACATTGGTAATGGCACTATTTACCACGGTAGATTTACTCTGGTATTTCTCCAGTACTTCTAATCTCCTTGCATATTGATGCGCCAGTTCGAAGTTCAGATTTTCTGATGCCGATTTAATGACTCCTTTAACATCCCGGATTACATTCCCGATTTTGCCATTCAGGATTTCTTTAATCTCACCGATGTTTTTATCGTAGTCGGTTTCAGTCTGGTAATTTTGGCATGGCCCCTTACAGTTACCGATCTGATACTCTAAACAAACTTTAAATTTTCCTTCAGCTATATTTTTCTCTGTTAAGGGCAAACTGCAGGTACGAAGCGGATAGGTTTCCTTAATCAGGTCCAAAATTGTGTGCATCATGCCTATCGAGCCGTAAGGACCGAAATAGGTGGAGCCATCTTTTATTACCTTACGTGTCCAGTAAATGCGGGGAAAGTTCTCATTTTTAACGATGATCCACGGATAGGTTTTATCGTCTTTTAAGTTAATGTTGAATTTCGGCTGATGTTTTTTAATCAGACTGTTCTCCAGTAGCCAGGCATCAATCTCTGTATCAACAATGGTAAAGGTAATTTTCCGGATTTTGGAAACGAGTACCCTTGTTTTGCCATTAAACTGATTTCTGTCACTATTAAAATATGAACCTACACGGTTGCGCAGGTCTTTAGCTTTACCAATGTACATGAGCTTTCCATCTGCGTCCCAATACTGGTAAACACCGGGTTTATGTGGAATAGCTGTTAATGCTGTTTTATGGTCGAAACTGCTCATTATTTACAAAAATAGGATTCGAGAGGGATAATTTTGATTAAAATGAACCAAAGTGAAACATTTTACAATTTGGGCGTGTCCCTAAGCTGCGCAAAGGGTCAGTCTATCCGTTACAATCTTTTGTTGCCTTCGGCCACGCCCGAGTCGGCAACAAAAGGATTTTCACTGCTATCCTTCACGCAACCGCCAAACGTTAAAAACCCAACTTCTCATCCAATTCGGTTGCACCTTCCTCCTGTTGCTGGTATTGGTTGCAATCGTAGGTAATCGAAACACCAGATTTTGGCGCCTCAAAATCAGCATGACTAATTTTTAAGGCCGGATTAGCATATACTCTTTTGATAAAACCTGCAAAAATTGGCAAAGCAGTATTTGCACCCTCACCTTGGCTGGTGCTAATGAAGTGGAAAGCCCTGTCCTCGCAACCTGTCCAGATACCAGTTACCAATTGTGGGGTAATGGCCATAAACCAACCGTCAGAGTTATTTTGCGTAGTACCTGTTTTTGCTCCGATCGGTGCATTTACCTTGTATTTATAATTCAATCTTGATCCGGTTCCGTTGGTAACCACACCTTTCAGCATTCTGGTCATTACATAAGCAACCTCTTCACTCATTACAGGTTTTGGTATTTCCTTTTGAGAAAATAGTACCACACCATTTTTATCTTCAATTCTTAATAAATAAATCGGCTTGGTATAAGTGCCTTTATTGGCAAAAGCACCGTAAGCGCCTACCATATTATAAACAGAAGAATCGAACGTACCTAAACAAATAGATGGAAATGCCGGAACATTAGGGATTCCCATTTTTGTGGCTAATGTAGATACCGCAACAGGACCAACCTGTTTCATTAAATAAGCGGTAACAAAGTTTTGCGAGTAAGCCAATGCTTTTTGCAAAGTAATACTACCCGGTAGTGGTTTGCCTGAATTTCTTGGCGTCCATGGTTCACCGTAACCATCTATAGTTACCGGTACATTTGGTACGGTGTAACAAGGTGAATAACCATTTTCAATGGCTACCGCATAGGTAAATGGTTTTGCTGTTGAACCTACCTGACGGGTTCCCATTTTAACCTGATCGTATTTAAAGTGTTCGTAATTAATTCCACCAACCCATGCTTTCACATGTCCATTGGTTGGGTCCATCGTCATCATGGCATTCCTCAAAAGCATTTTGTAATAACGTACAGAATCGATCGGTTTCATTACCGTATCAATGTTACCCTTCCAGGTAAAAATGGTCATTTCTGTTTTGGTGTTGAAATCATCTTTAATTTCATCGTCTGATTTACCTTCCAGTTTTAAGGATTTATAACGATCTGATCTTTTAACGCCCTGCTCAATCTGTAAAGCTTTATCCTTAAAAGGATTTCTGCCTTTCCAGCTGGCGATAAACTGTGCTTGTAGCACTTTCATATATTCTTTTTGTGCTTCCTCGGCGTATACCTGCATATCATAATTTAATGTGGTATAAATTTTCAAACCATCACGGTCTAAATCGTAAGGTGTACCATCCGGTTTGGTAATCGATTGCTCCTGAAAAATGTTTCTGATATCATTTTTCAATACCGAACGGAAGTATGGTGCAATACCATCATTAACAGTGGCGGCATTAAAATGCAGGTTTAGCGGTTTATCTTTTTGTTCATCAAATTCCGCCTGGGTTAAGAGTTCAGCCTTAACCATCAAAGCCATTACAGTATTTCTACGGTCTCTTGAACGCTCAGGATGGCGGGTTGGTGAATACATGGTAATTCCTTTTTGCATCCCAACTAAAGTTGCGGCCTGTGTTAAGGTTAACTTATCAGGAGTGGTATTGAAATAAACCCTGGCTGCCGATTTAATACCATAAGCCTGGTTACCAAAATCAACCGTATTTAAATACATGGTTATAATTTCTTCTTTGGTATAATTGCGTTCCAGTTTAACGGCAACAATCCACTCTTTGAATTTTGTTAATACCAGGGAGAAAAAATTAAGGTTAGATTCGCGTGGAAAAAGATTTTTAGCCAATTGTTGAGTAATGGTACTTGCACCTTGTTTTTTGCCGATTAAATTATAACCGATAATGGTGAACGTACGCTTAAAATCTATGCCGGAGTGTTCTTTAAAACGCGTATCCTCTGTTGCGATTAAACCGTTAATTACATTTTCTGAAATGTCTTTATAAGTAACATTCGATCTGTTCTGAACAAAATAAGTACCTAGTGGGCGGCCATCTTCGGCAATAATTTCGGATGCCTGGTTACTTTTTGGGTGTTCAATATCCCTGAAAGAGGGTAGGGCACCAAACAGACCTAAACCGATCATAGAAATGAAAATAGCGAAGAGCGCAATTCCGCCGATCAGTATTTTCCAGATGAGTAAACTATATCTTTTTGTTTCTTGTGCAGAAAGGGATTTGTTCATTTTAATAAATCAGGTTAATATATTTGTTGTTATAATTCATTAAGTCATAGTTTTGTTTCACTCTTCCGCGATTCCAAAATATGGTTTACTTTTTTCTGAATTATTTTTGGCAGTGTTTTCCAGTTTTTGTCGTAATCTATATAATATTCATCTTCTTCATTCCCTGCCGGATAATATGCTGTTGCTTTTACCTTTTCGAAATGATAATAGGTAATCACTTTTAATGGTTTTGCATCTAATCCGTCGCTTTCACCAAAATAAGTTAAATAGAATTCGGGTTGTCCGTCATTATCTATATCATCTGCCAGGCAATATTTATATTCAAAGGTAGGATAATAAAGTTCGCTACCCGAATCTTGGAAAGTGCACTTTTTTATATATTTATTGTTTTGTTCTTTAATTATAAATGCACTTAGCATTTTTGTGGTATCGGAAACCGGCTCAACGTAATCCTTTCTCACCGGTTTATCATCTAAACCATATACATCCACACTATCGCCACCGTAATTACTTATTTTGATGATGTTTTCTTTGAATGCAAAAATATAATGCTCCAAAGACTTAGTCCTAACATCGATCAATAATTTTGTTTTTCCTTTGCCAATATTTACAATGTAATTATTAAGCAGGTCAAAATCCGGGTCTTTTTCGTGGAGATACCTAATCTTTAATGTTGGTTTTACACTTTTATTCCCGCTGTTTTTTCCATCTTCAGCAAACTTACAAGCGCAAACAACCGTAATGAACAGCACTGAAATAAAAAACAGTTTCATGTTGTTTTTTTAGTAATTGTCTTTTAAAAACTCCAGATATTCATTAATCCGCTGTCTATCGGTAAGCTTACTAAAATTCTCTTTACTAATGATAAAAGCTTTATACAGGTTGGCCGGAACCTTCATAATGTTCTTTAGCTGGCCTGTAATGCTCGATTCGTAAAGTTTAGCATCTTCAAGGTCGATAAAACTTGTAATGTAAATCAACTGATCGTTATCCAGTTCTACCAATTTATGTTCCAAATCATTGTCGGGATAATTTCCGCGGTTGAACTGACCGATCCCGAAACGCGATGAACTTAAGGTTAAAGTGGCATCAGCTACATCGATTACATAATAATACTCTTCTGATTTTGCAGCACTGAAAATACTGACAGGTTTGGTTGTATCAACTGGTTTAACCTCTACAGGTTTGGCCACCGTAGTTGGTTCAGCCTTTTTTGCTACAGAATTTTCAACTACCAAAGGCTTTGTTGGAACAGCAACCGGGGCGGCCTGACTTACAAAACGGGGTTCATTTGCATCAAAATCAATAAGGGCAACCGGCCTTTGTTTAAATTCATCCAGATTGGCCTCGATGTATTTTAAATGATCACGAACCAATGGCGTAATAATTTTATCATTTGGATAATTGGTGGTGATCAGGTTAAATTCAGTCAATAAGGCATCAACTTTTGCGGTACGGCCAACTGCTATTGCCTTTAAATAAGCATACTGCGGTGCCAGATCGTTATTTGGGAAAGCTGAAATATTATCATCAGCCTGCTTTACTACATTGGCATAATCTTTTCTTGCATAAGCATCAAAAGCTGCATTGTAATTGTTGATGGCAATGTTTTCCATCTGTGTTTGCTTTGCAGAATAGGTTGGGTCTAAAATATTTTTCGCAAAATTAGATTCAGGGAATTTTGTAAGCACCAATTGTTTGTACTGATCAGATTTTGCTTCATCTAAACCTTTATAATTGAGGTAAAGACTGTAATAAATAGCTACGAGGTGATTGTTTTCAGGATATCTTTTAATTAGTTCCAGGTATATTTTATTGGCCTCTGGTTTATCGTTCAGTTCCTGTTGGTAAAAACTGGCAATTTCGAAATAGGCATCAATAATTTTTTGATTGGATATTGCCAATAGCGGCTGTGTAGTAGGTAAAGCATCCAAAAACTGCTTTTCTAATGAAGTTTGGTCGGTGGCAGCCGCATTCGTTTGCCCATTTGCAGGTATAATTTCTGTAGCTACCTTTCCGCCAGCTAAAACCTGGTTGGTTTCCTGTGCAGATGAACGTACACTCTGGCGCCAGTTGTCTTCCAGTTGCCTGTTACCCCAACGTTTTTTGAAGTCACCAAAGCCATTGCTTATTGCTGCATTATTATTGAAATAAAAGGTATTTCCAGCAACATTATTCGAAGCATTTAGCGATTGATTAGGAAAATCTGGGTCGTTTAAAAACTGGTTGTTAATTACAGCCCCGGTATTTACCACCTCTACTTTTGGTGTTAAGTAAGCCTTTACCTTTGCCTCGCGTTGGTCGGCAGGAAGTTTGGCAATGGCCTGAGCGGTATCTTCTTTAGTAATAATTGTGTACCTATCTGTTAAATATTGAAGATTATCGGCCTTTTTAACAATATTATCGTAATCAGGAAAGTTTTTAGGTAAAATCATTACCGTACTGTCGTAATACAGTTTTGCTTTAATGTAGTTATTGAACTCTTTAAAGTTTAAATCTGCAATTCTTAAGTAAGATAAGGCCTTCTGAGTTTGGTTTCTTGTGCTTTTTAAAACTGACTTATGGTAATTCTCTTCAGCCTTTACAAAGTTTCCTTCAGCAGAAAAAAGCTCTCCAACCTGATAATAGATCTGATCGGTATAGTCAGAATTTTTATCGTCTTTAAGTAATGCTAAAAGCTGTTCCTCTTTATTTAGCTTAACGCCACTTAATAATGCTTTCAGCTTAATGCGGTTTAAATTGGCATGAAAATACATTTCAAAAGGGGCATTGCTTTTCTCTACCTTGGTGAAGTTAGCGTAGGCATCCTGAAGATTTTTTTCTTTTTCCTGCAATTGCGCCAATATAAAACGCCAGCGGATACGAAGCTGTTGTTCGGCCGGTAGCGCAATTGCCGATTCTAAAAATAAGATGGCTTCTTTATTGCGTTTCTTATAAATACGCATTTGAGCGGCAGTAGCTAAAGGTTCTGCCAGATCTTTTTTTAATTCATCAGAAGCACGCAACATGGTGTCGATAATTTTATCGGCCAGCACCATATTGTTCAATTGCATTTGGCTACGCGCTTTCCAGTTCATCGCCATAATGAATGTTTTTAAATCATTATTATAGGTTTTTGCCGTATAATCGAAATATTCAGAAGCGATAAAATAATTGCCTTTCAGGTAATTTGCCTTACCTAAAAGCATATAGGCATCGTCAATATAGTTGCTAAAACTTTTATCGTTTATGATGGTTTGTCCTTTTGTGATCACATCGTCCAATTGTTTATTGGCAACGCCAGGTGTTAAAACCAAATTTATTTGTGGCTCAGGATCGAGGTAGACGGATAGGGTTTTTTCGTAATTATCGGCATAACTTTGTAACATACCCTCATTATACTCGCTTAGTAAAACATTAGCATTGTAGATATAGTTATACCTTGCAGTTAAGTTCTGAAACCTGCGATCTACCGCTGTATCTTTATTTGCGACACAGCCATAAATAAGGAGGACACTAAAAAAGATGAAAAAGGGATTTAGGTTTTTGCTAGCGTAATTTTTCAAGTATGATAATCTCTTAGGTTAATATACAATTAACAATATATGCAGAAAAACATTTTATTTGTCAACAAATTTTAATTATTCAAAGTTAATTTAATTATTGCATTAAAAAATGGAAAATCGGAAAGAAGATGCAAAGAAAAAGGTAAATGCAGCCGCCAAATATTCTGCCATTGGTTTCCAAATGATTGCTACCATTGGTCTGCTTACTTTTATTGGTTATAAGATCGATGAACATAGAAACAGTAAAACTAACTTAATTACTGCTGCTTTTGCTTTGGCAGGTGTAGGGATTGCTTTATATCAGGCCATCAGGCAGGCGACAAAATAATTGCTAAATGGCTGTATTGTTAGATTGTTGAACAAGATGCAGCCAACAATTAATCAATTTAACAATTCAGCAATAGGGTATTTACCTCAGTTAACCGATTAACCAATTTAAACACTTCACCAATCTAACAATAATTCTTTTCTCACTAGTTACTTGATACTAAAAACCTTATCTTTGCAAAAGTTTTTATCTGCTAAGAATTTATACCTTGACTCTAGCCAAATTTACCAGTATCTATTTCATTTTTGTAGGCTTATTAATAGGCGTTGTTGCCGTTTTACCTTTATTATTTCCCGATAAACAGTTATTGGTAAACAATTTTTGGGTGATGTTTGGCTTTTTGGCAGGTGTCACATACATCGCATACATGTTGGTTGATATCGGTGTAAAACGAGATCCTGAAGTGGGTATAATGGCCATTATGGGATCAATTGCAGTGAAGATGATTTTTTGTATGGCTTTTGTGCTGATTTACAGTATAAAAGCAAAGGGAATTGGGCTAGTATTTCTGCTTAATTTTTTTTCTTTATATTTATTGTTTACGGCCTTTGAAATTTACTGTTTGTTACGTAACTTGCGCCACCAAAATTTAAAGTAAAAAACTGCCAATAAATGGATTGTAACCGAGTTTTTGTGTCTAAAGTTAAAAGGCTAACTATTGTTTTTACGCTTTTAATCGCGTTTTTATCTATCAAAATTGATACTTTCGCTCAGGTTGATAGCGCTGTTGTACCTGTTGATAGTGTTGTAGCTGAATCTGCACATGCAACTTCTGGTGAGCACGGAGCTGATGCTAAACATGGTGAGGAAAAATTCGAGCCTACCAAAGTAATTATGGAACACATTGCCGATTCGCATATGTGGCATCTTTGGGGGCATACTTCATTGCCTCTTCCGGTAATTTTATATACAGCTAATGGTTTGGAGGTATTTTCTTCAGCTCATTTTCATCATGGCGAAGAAGATTATCAAGGTAAATACAATAAATACCGTTTGGTAACAGGTTTAAAACAGAGCATGTCGAAAGATATGTTTAATAAAAACATTAAAGTTGTTGGTGCAGACGGTCAGATTGATGAAAACGCATCTGATACAGTAATCGATTTATCTATTACAAAAAATATAGCAGCAATGTTTGTAGCTATATTTGTAATTGTGATTGTGTTTGCTGCTGTGGCGAGAGCTTATAAAAAACGTGTAGGTAAAGCCCCAAAAGGTTTGCAGTCATTCTTTGAGCCGATCATTATTTTCGTAAGAGATGATATTGCTAAACCAAACATCGGACATAAATACGCTAAATTTATGCCTTACCTGTTGACTACGTTTTTCTTTATCTTATTTAACAACTTATTAGGTTTAGTGCCAATTTTTCCAGGCGGTGCTAACGTAACCGGTAATATCGCTTTAACTTTTGTGATGGCTTTGGGTACTATGATTATTGTGAATATCAATGGTAACAAATACTATTGGAAACACATCTTTTTACCTGATGTTCCGTTTTGGTTATGGCCTTTAATGGTTGTTGTAGAGGTAATCGGTATCATTTCAAAACCGTTCGCTTTAATGGTGCGTTTGTTTGCAAACATTACTGCCGGTCACATTATCGTATTGAGTTTAATTTCCTTAATCTTTATTTTCGAAACATTGGCTATTGCTCCGGTTTCAGTTGCATTCGTATTGTTTATGGATGTGTTGGAATTGTTGGTGGCATTTTTACAAGCCTTTATTTTTACATTATTAACTGCCTTGTTTATTGGTATGGCAGTGGAAGAGCATCATTAATAGAAAACTATTTTTTACAAATTAATATAAATTAAATTAGTTATGGTAGGTTCAATCGCGGCAATTGGTGCCGGTTTAGCAGTAATCGGTGCAGGTATCGGTATCGGTCAAGTAGGTGGTAAAGCAATGGAAGGTATTGCTCGTCAACCAGAAGCTGCATCAAAAATTCAGACTGCAATGATTATCGCTGCTGCCCTTATTGAGGGTGCTGCTTTATTCGGTGTAGTAGTTGCATTATTAGGTAACAATCCTCAATAATTCAAACTGAAAAATTTCGGTAGGGTATTTAACGATTGGTTATTTACCCTGCCTTATTAAAGTATTAAGAATAAAAAATTAGATAAAATGGATTTAGTAACCCCGAGCATAGGTTTGGTTTTTTGGACCGCTTTAGCATTCATCTGCCTATTAATATTACTTAGAAAATTCGCATGGAAACCTATTTTAGGTGCCATTCACGAACGTGAGCAAAGCATTGATGAGGCCCTTAACAAAGCTGAATTAGCGAAGCAGGAAATGGCACGATTAACCAGTCAGAATCAGGATTTGATGCAACAGGCACGTGCTGAACGTGATGAGATTTTAAAGGAAGCTAAAACCTTGAAAGATGGTATCTTGAACGAAGCTAAAAAACAAGCTCAGGTAGAAGGTGCTAAATTGATTGAGAAAGCTAAAATCGAAATCGAAAACCAAAAGAAAGCCGCTTTAGCTGAAGTTAAAGACCAGGTTTCTTCTTTATCATTAGAAATTGCAGAACGTGTTTTACGTACTCAGTTAGATGATAAAACCAAGCAGGAAGCTTTAGTTGCAAACTTGTTAAAAGACGTTGAATTAAACTAAGCGTATTGCGTAAAGCGGTAAGCGTACCAAACGCCAAACACTAAACGCCAACCCAAAAGATATGTCAGAAATTAAAGTTGCAGGCAGATACGCCAAATCATTAATAGACTTAGCCGTTGAAAACAACGACTTAGAAACTTCTTATAATGATATGGTTTTGTTTGAAAAAGTGGTTGATGAAACCCCTGAACTAGAAGCAATATTAAAAAACCCGATTGTACCTTTAGATAAGAAAACTGGTATTTTAAACGGAATTTTTGCAGATAAAGTAAGCAAACTAACCATCTCGTTTTTCAAGATTGTGGTGAGCAAAGGTCGTTCTGCGATTTTATTTGCCACAGCAAAACAGTTTATACAACAATATAATTTAATTAAGGGTATTGTTACTGCTGATGTAACTACTGCATCTACTTTAAGCCCGGAGGCTAAAGAACAGATTATAGCGATTGTAAAAAAAGAATTAGGTGCCAACCAGGTGATTGTTAACGAAAAAATTAACGAGAAGCTAATTGGTGGTTTTATATTAAAAGTTGGCGATAAGCAATTTGATGCAAGTATTGCCAGCGGTTTAAGTAAACTTAAAAAAGAATTTGCGCAGTAAGCGCGAGGCGATAAGCGTATAGCGTAAAACGCCATGCGCCAAACGCCAAACAAAAAAAATATTGCGATAAGCGGATGGCGAATAAATGCCAAGCGCCATGCGCTAAGCACTAAACATTTACAAAAAGATATAAAGTAAAATTATGGTAGAGGTAAGACCAGACGAAGTATCGGCAATTATCAGACAGCAATTGGCGGGCTTCAAATCAGAAACCGAACTGGAAGAAGTTGGTACCGTGTTGCAAGTGGGCGACGGTATTGCCCGTGTTTACGGTTTAACTAAAGTTCAATCGGGAGAGTTAGTTGAATTTGCAAACGGCTTACAAGGTATTGTATTAAACCTTGAAGAAGATAACGTTGGTGTGGTACTTTTGGGTGCTTCAGACGAGATCAAAGAAGGTGATACGATTAAACGTACCAAAAAAATTGCCTCTATTAAAGTTGGTGAAGGTATGCTTGGCCGCGTAGTGAATACTTTAGGTGAGCCTTTAGATGGTAAAGGTCCAATCTTGGGTGAAACTTACGAAATGCCTTTAGAGCGTAAAGCACCAGGTGTAATTTACCGTCAGCCGGTAAACGAGCCTTTACAAACAGGTATTAAAGCAATCGATGCAATGATTCCAATCGGTCGTGGTCAACGTGAGTTGGTTATTGGCGATCGTCAGATTGGTAAAACTGCCGTTTGTATTGATACCATTATCAATCAAAAAGAATTTTATGAAGCAGGCCAGCCAGTGTTCTGTATTTATGTTGCTATCGGTCAGAAAAACTCTACTGTAGCTAACATTGTACGTACATTAGAAGAAAATGGCGCTTTACCATATACAGTTGTTGTTGCTGCTTCGGCTGCAGATCCTGCTCCAATGCAGTTTTATGCTCCGTTTGCAGGTGCTGCAATTGGTGAGTTTTTCCGTGATACAGGTAGACCAGCTTTAATTGTTTATGATGATTTATCTAAACAGGCAGTTGCTTACCGTGAGGTATCTTTATTACTTCGTCGTCCACCGGGCCGTGAGGCATATCCAGGTGACGTTTTCTACTTACACAGTCGTTTGTTAGAAAGAGCGGCAAAAATCAATGCTAACGATGATATCGCTAAAGCTATGAACGATTTACCTGAATCAATCAGACATATCGTTAAAGGTGGTGGTTCATTAACAGCTTTACCAATTATCGAAACTCAGGCAGGTGACGTATCAGCGTATATCCCAACCAACGTAATTTCGATTACTGATGGTCAGATCTTCTTAGAGTCGAACTTGTTTAACTCAGGTATCCGTCCGGCAATTAACGTAGGTATCTCGGTATCACGTGTGGGTGGTAATGCACAGATCAAATCGATGAAAAAAGTAGCAGGTACTTTAAAGTTAGATCAGGCTCAATACCGCGAGTTAGAGGCTTTCTCGAAATTCGGTTCTGACTTAGATGCAGCAACAAAATCAGTATTGGATAAAGGTGCACGTAACGTAGAAATGTTGAAACAAGCACAATTCTCTCCATTTACTGTTGAGAAACAAGTTGCAATTGTTTACGCTGGTACTAAAAACTTAATGCGTAGTGTTCCAATCAATAAAGTAAAAGAATTTGAAACCGAATTCTTAACTCAATTGGAAATGCGTCACCCTGAAACTTTAGCAGCATTAAAAGCTGGTAAATTTGATGATACCATTACTGGTGTTTTAGATACAGTGGCAAAAGAGATTTCAAGTAAATATTAATAAGTATCGAGTAGTTAGTATCAAGTATCAAGACGAAGTTCAACTTAATCTTGATACTTGATACTCGATTCTTGATACTCACGAAATAAAGAATGGCTAATTTAAAAGAAGTAAGAAACCGGATTGCATCGGTACAATCAACACAGCAGATTACCAAAGCTATGAAAATGGTTTCGGCAGCAAAGTTGAAACGTGCTACTAATGCAATTATCGCTTTACGTCCTTATGCAACTAAACTGAAAGAGATTTTAGGTAATCTGTCAGCAAGTTTAGAGGGATCGTCATCGCCTTTTATCCAGGAGCGTGAGCCCAATAAGGTTTTAATTGTTACGGTATCATCAAACCGCGGTTTGGCTGGTGCTTTTAACATGAACGTAATTAAAGCGGCCAACAATTTAATTGCTGAGAAATATAGCGAACAGTTGAAAAACGGTAATGTTAGCATTATTTCTATCGGTAAGAAAACCCAGGATTTTTACGAAAAACGTAAATACAATGTTATCGGTAACAATAACGAAGTATATTCGGCCTTAACTTTCGAAAACGTAACTAAAATTACGGATGCGATTATGGCTGGTTTTATTAAAGGTGAGTTTGACAAAGTAGAAGTGGTTTATAACCGTTTTAGAAACGCAGCAGTACAGTTTATTACTACTGAGCAGTTATTACCTTTGCCAAAAGCAGAAGAAGCACCAGTGGATCTAAAAGTCGATAAGAAAACAACAAATGTTGATTACATTTTAGAGCCTTCTCAGGAAGAAATTGTAGAGCAGTTAATTCCTAAATCAATTAAAATCCAGTTATACAAAGCCGTGTTAGATTCTCATGCTTCTGAGCATGGTGCACGTATGACATCAATGGATAAAGCAACTGAAAACGCAGGTGAGTTATTGAAAGCTTTAAAACTTTCATACAACCAGGCACGTCAGGCAGCAATTACAACTGAGTTAACTGAGATTGTAAGTGGTGCAGCCGCATTGAACGGATAAGTTAGTCTATAGTCGGAAGTCTTTAGTCTTCAGTCAAATAATACAAAGCCCATTTCTTAATTGAGATGGGCTTTTTTATAAGTAATTAAATCAAAATCCAAAATTATTATGTTTTTTATGGATTGTAATCCAAAATTATTATGTTTTTTATGGATTGTAATCCAAAATTATTATACTTTTGTATAAGAATCTTTTATTATGATTGTTCGTAAACAGTTGGATTATGCTTTTGCAAGGCTTTTTAAAGGGAAAGCCTTTATCATCTTTGGGCCACGCCAAACCGGTAAAACAACTTTTGTTGAACAGTTATTAGCTAAGGTGGCTAAAAAGACCCTGTACCTTAACGGGGATGATGCTGACGTACGCGAAGCTTTGGCTAAACCCAATGCGGCACAAATAGCACAAATGCTCGCTGGCTACGAAGTACTTTTTATAGACGAGGCTCAAAGAATCAATGATGTAGGTTTGCTCATTAAAATTATTGTGGATCGCTTTAAGCCTGTTCAGGTTATTGCTACGGGTTCATCAGCATTTGAGTTATCAGGGAAAATAAACGAGCCCTTAACCGGTAGAAAATATGAAATGATGCTTTTGCCATTTTCATACGCAGAGCTGGTAAATGATACTGACTTTATTACCGAAGAAAGATCGCTGGAGCGACGTTTAATTTATGGTTCCTATCCCGAGATTATTAACGATCCGCAGAACGCAGAAGAGCACTTAAAATTACTTGCAGATAGTTATCTATATAAAGACCTTTTTACTTTGGAAGATGTTAAAAAGCCGCTACTCTTCGAAAAAATTGTAAAGGCCCTGGCTTTGCAGGTTGGGAGCGAAGTTAACTTTTCTGAACTCGCACAATTGGTAAAGGCAGATCAGAAAACCGTTGATAAGTACATCAGCCTACTCGAAAAATCTTTCGTGGTTTTTAGCTTACCTGCCTTTGCAGGTAATGTGCGCAACGAAATTAAAAAAAATAAAAAGATCTATTTTTATGATACAGGTATTGTAAATGCCATTACACGGAATTTTAATCCGATAGCAAACAGGAATGATGTTGGTGCACTATTTGAAAATTATATGATTGCTGAACGGATGAAGTTTTTACACCAGCACCAGATAGAAGCTGAATGCTTTTTCTGGCGTACCACGCAACAACAGGAAATTGATTATATAGAAAAAACAAAAGAAAAACTTTTGGCTGTCGAGTTTAAATGGAGCGAAAGAGGGAAAAATAAAATTCCTGCAACTTTTACACATGCTTACCCAGATGCGGAAACATCATTAATATCGAAAGCTGATAGGGGAACTTTTTTGAACCGTTAAATGTTTTTGCAAAAAAAAAAGTCCCATTTCTAAATTGAATTGGGACTTTTGCTTTATAAATGAATATCAGTTATTTTAATACGCTTAATCTTAAATATCCATCTTCTATTCTCAGCTGTTTTTTATTTTCGTCAAAAATATTTACATTGAATTTAACTTCTAATAGATATCCTGATTTTCGTTTTTTCAAACTTATAATTTCAAATTTCGAACCATTTTGATCAGTTTGTAATACAGATGCAGGTTTACCTAAATCTGATTGGCCATACGATTTATATACACCTTGTTGATTGATGACTGTAAATGCAATTCCAGATGTAGAATTTTTTCTAAAAAAGTCTGTTGAATATTTATAAAAACCAGGAGCGAATATCTCTGTTTTATTTTTTGGATAATTTAAATATCCACCATTATTTTCATTTGTATTTTCGGTTTCATTTTTATTATATATTTTAATAAATGAAATCGTAATATTAGTATAGCTTGCTCTAATAGTAAATTCTCTTACAAATAGTAGAGAATCTTTGTCTCCTTCTAATTCATAATTGAAGTTTACTCCTGAAGTAATTTTGAGATTTGATTGGGTTGTAAATGTACCTCCTTTTTCAATACCAATAGACTTATAGGTTTTCCCGTCAATGGTATAAGAAGCTGAATCTCTTAAAGACTCTATAGGATCGGGTTTTTCTATAGTTGGATCAATTGGATCGTTCTTCTTGCAGGCGGCAAGAAAAAATAGGGCAATAGCTACCCCGAGTAAGCTTTTAGATTTCATATTAAATTGGTTTTATTTGTGTGTACCCAAAAATAGTTATTTTTATAACTAAAAATTTAATTCATAGGAAAATTATTCTGATTATTGGCTAAGGTTAGTAGTTATTCTATGACGGAAATGTATTTTGTTTCAAATTTTATAGATTTTTTTTGGTTCGGTTAATTATTGGCTTTTAATATCTTTGTAGCCTAATATCAATTCATGAAAAAACACATCCTCATTATCTTATTAACTGTTCCGTTTTTTGTTAAAGCCCAAAATCCTGCACGGGATTATACCAATGCGGTACTTTGGCAGCAAACCTCGGGCGAATATAGGGCATTATGCTTTCAAGCTTATAACTTTGCCAGTTTATCGTTAAAAGAAGCTTTATGGGCCGATACCAGTAAAAAACCAAATTGTGTAATTGTCGATATTGATGAAACCGTTTTAGATAATTCTGCTTTTCAGGGGCACGAAATTAAAAAAGGACTAAGTTATGTATCTGAAGACTGGACAGAATGGACCAATCTGGCCCAAGCCGATACTGTTCCGGGTGCATTGGCTTTTTTAAAGTTTGCAGCATCAAAAAACATCGAAACCTTTTATGTGAGTAATCGCGATGAAAAGGATTATACTGCAACATTGAAAAATCTTCAACATTTTGGCTTTCCTTATGCAGATGATGCGCATTTAGTGGTTTCAAAAGGAACTTCAAATAAAGAACCGCGCCGCCAAAAAATTACAGAAACGCACAATATTCTATTGCTATGTGGCGATAATTTAAGCGATTTCAGTAATATTTTTTATCGGGAAAATAAAAATACCTTTGAGCAGGTAAACACAAATCAGCACCTGTTTGGAACAAAGTATATCGTGTTGCCCAACCCAATGTACGGGGATTGGGAAAAGCCTTTGTATCAGGGAGAAAAACTTAGTGATAAAGATAAAGCGAAACAAAGGTTAGAACGATTAAAAAGTTACTAAGTTTTATAATTATTCAGCAATAAGTATTACTTTTGCAGCATCATAAAAATAAACATTATGGAGAACAACGAATTAAAGCACAATACAGAAAGTATGAAAACGGCTAACCAGCCAGGAATTTATAAATTAATGATTTTTGGTGTACTGGTTTGCATGGTGGGTACTTACGCACGTTTCGCTTACGATTCATGGCAAGTGTCGTTAGCATCCTGGATTGTTTTGTTCATTGGTGCAATTATTGCTATTAAAGGTGTATTCAAAATATTAGACGCATAAGCGTTCTACTATCAAAATATAAAGCCGGTCATGAATGAACATGACCGGCTTTTTTGTTTACCTTCCAAACTTATCAGGTTTTTAGAACCTGATAGGTTTAAATAAAATTAGAGCAATAGTAGGGGGTTAGAAGTAGACCCGTGTAATCTAAACCTGACAGGAGCGGACATCCCGATTTTTCATCGGGATAAAGCGGATGGCAGGGCTTTCGGAACCGATATACACAGTAACCTGCTTTTCAAAAAAAACACCATAAAACTTCTTTAAACCTGAGGAGTTTTATACTAGCTGGAAAACCGCTAAAACACCCTTCTCATGTCACTAAACCCAACATTGGGTTACCTAAACATAATTTTCGTATTAAGGGTAAATACAGCGTTAAAACTAACCAATTACGCTACACTTCTTATGGCCATTTGAAGCAAATATTTAAAATGATTATTTATTTTGACCCACACAATCATGAAAAGGAATATTATTGCTATAGCCATAGTTTTAACAATTTTTGGCTGCCAGAAATCGAATGAAAAGTATGCAAGCGCTGATACCGCGGTGCTGGAGCCGTTGAGCAAAGAATCTGCAGATAGTACTGCCGCTGAGAAAATCATCAAAACCGCTGATATGCGGTTTAGGGTGAAAGATGTTCAAAACACGAAAGAACAGCTTAGCAAAACCATTAGATCAGAAGGGGGAACTGTTGCAGAGTTCTCGATCGAAAGTACCATCCAGGAAACCGATAAGGTTAAACAATCTACCGATTCACTAAAAGAAATTACTTCCTATCGCACCCAGGGTTATCTGGTGGCAAAAGTTCCGTCAGAGAAGCTGGATGAATTTACCAATACCATTGCAAGAATGGCTGTTTTTGTCGATCACCAATCGATGAAGATGGATGATCAAAGTATTGTTTATTTAGCCAATAAATTAAAGGCGCAGAACAGAGTAGATGCGATTGAAAAAATTAATAAAGTAGCCTCGAAAAAAAGTGCCAACGTCGAATCGTCTCTTTATATAAAAGATGATTATGTAGATAAGAAAATTGAGAACATGCAGATCGATAGCCGTGTGAAATTTAGTACCATTACCCTTAATTTTTACCAGGACAATACAGTAAAAACCATGATTGTGGCCAATGACAATCTGTACGACTACCGCCCGGCATTTGTAAACAGGCTTTGGTTGGGTATTGTAAACGGATGGACGATTTTTAAAGAAATCATTATCGCAATTTCTAATTTATGGATGTTAATATTGGTTGGTTTTGCAGTCTTCTTCACTATAAAATATTTTATTCGCAGGAATAAATTAATAATGGAAGAAGCGACTAAAAATAGGATTGGTCAGGCCCCCAACAATAAATAGCTATTTCATTACCGCGCCATGGTCCGTGTCGGTACGGACCATTTTATTCTCTACCAAGAAAGATTGCTTCACTCTTATGATCGGAGACTCACGAACCACGAATTCATTTAAGATTACTTCTTTGCCTTAACCACTAAACCTTTAACCTTAGTTTTATTATCACTTACAAAAGATTCCCAGCCCGAATAGGTTTTTGATTTACCACCTGTGGTAATTTTCTGAAAAGAATGGCAAACAGCAACAGCCAAACCATCGGTAGCATCTAAAAATTCGGGTGTTTCCTTAAAATTTAATAAGCGTTGCAGCATGGCTGCTACCTGTTCTTTCGTGGCATTACCACTACCGGTAATGGATTGTTTGATCTTACGTGGAGAATATTCGGTAACTGAAATATTTCTGGACAACGCGGCTGCAATAGCAATGCCCTGCGCACGGCCGAGTTTTAATAACACCTGAATATTTTTACCATAAAATGGTGCCTCGATAGCCAGAACATCAGGTTTATATTGATCGATTAAAACCACTGTTTTTTCGAATATCCGTTGAAGTTTGAGGAATGGATCGTCTAAGTGGGTCATTTTAACCACTCCCAAACTGATCAATTCCGTTTTATTTCCCTTTTCTAAAATTACGCCATAACCCATCACCGCCGTTCCTGGATCAATGCCCATAATCACCCGTTCCTTTTTTTCGTTCAACATTACAGCAATATTAAGCATATTTGCAAACTAAAAAGATAATCTTGACAGGCAAGAACAAAAAAATATTATCGCTTTTTATCAAAGTTGCAATTGTAATGTTTGCCTTTTGGTTTATTTACCATAAGCTCGTTGCAAATAAAAATCTTCACGATTTCAGTACACTATTAAAAGATATCCCTCAGATAGAAATAATCACCGTAATCGGGATAGTGGTATTTCTGATGTTTGTAAATTGGTTTTTAGAGGCCGGTAAATGGAAATACTTAATGAGCCATATCGAACCCATCAGTTTTTACAGGGCCATCGAATCTGTTTTCTGTGGTTTAACACTTGCTATTTTTACACCCAACAGACTAGGAGAATATGGAGGTCGTGTATTTTTCCTCTCTCCCCGAAGAAGAATTGTCGGGATAGTGGCCATGAGTGTGGGCAGCATTGGTCAATTGGTGCTAACCAATGTTTTCGGAGCCATTGCAGCCTGCTTTTTCGTATACCGCTTTATCCCAATTGATAGGGTAATATTTATTGCTTTGGTTTTTTTCGTGATAATTTTTTGCCTGTTTTTTCTGGTTTTTTACTTTAACATCCGTTGGTTAAACGGGATTTTATTATCTTTCAAATTCACCAGAAAATATAAGAAATTTTATAGCATTTTGGCCAGGTACAAAAAAAGGGAACTATTAAAGATTATTACTTATTGTTTTGCCCGTTACCTGATATTCAGTTCGCAATATTTTATTCTATTTATCTGGCTTGTGCCTGGATTGCACTATACAGATATTGTGATGATGACCTGTTTGCTATTTTTGGTACAATCGGCACTGCCTTCACTGGATCTTTTCGATGTTGGTATTAGAAGTGTCACTGCAGTTGAGCTGTTTAAACATGTAACCGATCAACACGTGGCTGTTATTGCATGTACCGCAAGTATCTGGCTCATAAATATTATAATTCCTGCTATCTTAGGCACTTATTTCGTTTTTAAACTCAATTTTTTTGGAAATCTTAAATCTAATTAGTCTTATATCTGCTGCTTTAACCTTAATTTATGGTTTTTTAGTGCTTAATTTTATCAGAGGATGGCATAACCTGGTCTATTTTATACCACAAAAATCTGATCCCCGAACCAAAGTTTCTATTATAGTTGCGGCAAGGGATGAGGAAGAGAATATTGCCAAAACGATTAATGACCTGATTGCTCAGCAATATCCTAAAGCTCTAACAGAGATTATTATTATTGATGACCATTCTACTGACAGAACAGCGGAAATTGTGTTGAGCTATGCCGACAGTAATGTGAAACTAATTAAGTTAAATGAGGATAGGGCATTAAACTCGTATAAGAAGAAAGCCATACAAACAGCTATCGGCACCTGCTCCGGCGATCTGATCATTACCACTGATGCGGATTGCAGGATGGGACATAATTGGCTGGTTACCATTGTAAACTTATACGAGCAAAAGAACTATAAAATGATCTCTTCGCCTGTAGCTTATTTTCAGGAGAAAAGTTTCTTTGAGCGATTACAGTCCTTAGAATTTCTTTATCTTATTGGCTTAGGCGCATCTACCATAGGAAACAAACAGCCATCTACTTGTAATGGTGCAAATTTGGCCTATGAAAAAACAACTTTTTATGAAGTTGGTGGCTTTCAGGGAATAGATGATCTGGCATCAGGCGATGATGAGCTGCTGTTGCATAAAATTGCGGCCAAATATCCAGATCAGATTGGTTTCCTTAAAAATAGAGAAGCCATTGTGTACACCCATGCAAAAGAAACCTTAGGCTCGTTTATACAGCAGCGCAAACGTTGGGCTTCAAAGAGTACCCGTTATAAAAACAAGGCGATTATCGTTTTGGGAGTGTTGATTTGGATCTTCAATCTATCCATTCTTGCAAATTTTATCACCGGACTTTTTATTCCGGGGTTTTTAACCGTCACATTTTATCAATTATTGGTTAAAATGGTTTTAGAAACATTATTTTTATGGGATGTAACGGGCTTTGCTAAAAGGCGCAGTTTACTCATTTTAATACCTGTTTTAAATGTGCTTCATGTAATTTACATGGTGTACATCGGCATTGCCGGAAATAGCGGAAAATACAATTGGAAAGGCAGAATGGTTAGATAATGGATAATAGCCCATCAAAAAAAGTATGGTTAAAGTTTAAACGGAATAAATTTGCCTTCGGCGGATTGGTTTTTATTTTACTGTTAATGATAATGGGCATTTTAGGCTACCTGATTATGCCAGACGATTCTCCAAATGCAAATATTCAGATTCTTCAATTAAATAAAAAGAAACCGGGGAGTACATTTACATTTTTAATTATCAGCCGGAACCCTAAAATAGAAAAGCTTAACTTTTTTGAGCGGATGCTGAATGGGCAGACACCAAGCTTTAAAAGTATCCCGATTACTTCTTACCAGATAAAAGATAAAGATGTTTTTGTACAGGAATATATTGGTGAGGATGAAAAAGCCAAAGAAACCAGGTATGAACTAAAAGATTTATGTTCAAATTGTGTTTTACCTTCAAAAATAGGAACACCACAAGCGCTCTTCGAAGAAAATAACATCTATACACGCACCTATATTTTAGGGACTGATATTTATGGCCGGGATTTATTAAGCCGGTTGATTTTAGGTATAAGAGTTTCGTTATCTGTAGGTTTAATGGCTGTTCTGATCTCTCTTTTTATTGGCGTGAGTTTAGGAGCCATTGCGGGTTATTTTGGTGGCAGGATAGATGCAGCCATCAGTTGGTTTATGAATGTGGTTTGGTCGTTACCATCATTGCTGCTCGTTATTGCGATATCTTTCGCTTTGGGGAAAGGCTTTTGGCAGATCTTTATTGCAGTCGGTTTATCAACCTGGGTAGATGTGGCCCGATTGGTACGTGGGCAGGTGATGGCTTTAAAAGAAGTAGAGTTTGTTGAAGCTGCCAGAGCCTTAGGTTTTAGCACTAGCCGAACCATTATCAAACACATACTGCCAAACATCGCCGGTCCGATTTTAGTGGTTGCCTCATCCAATTTTGCATCTGCTATATTGTTAGAAACCGGCTTGAGCTTTTTAGGCTTTGGTGCGCAACCACCCATGCCAAGCTGGGGGAGCATGATTAAAGAACATTATGGTTATATCATTATGGACGCAGCTTACCTCGCCGTTTTGCCCGGTTTAGCCATTATGTTTACGGTATATGCCTTTAATGTACTTGCCATAGGTTTACGCGATGCTTTTGATGTAAAAGGCCAGAGCGTGACCGTTTAATCATAATAAAGCAGTACCAATTGGCACTGCTTTATCCTCAAAAACAAAAGCTTAAGCTGTTGCGGTCAATGTGTTTACTAAAACAGTAAGCGGATAAACTTTGCTTGAATCTGATCTATTTTGCTTTTTTCTTATCAAAAGAAAACCTACGTGCTATACTAAAGCCCCAGCGGTATTGCCCTTTAAGCCACGAAGTATTCGTATCGGTAATAAACTGCGATTCCTGTATTGCGGTAGCATTAGTGAAATTGAGGTGAAAAATATGCCCTCCGGTTTCAAACTCAAGTCCGGCACCAAGTGTTTTGTAATATTTCGTTCCCAATGTACTTTCGAGATAAGCCTCTTTATTTTTATCCCTGAATGGAATGGTATAATCGGCTACAAAAGCCATGCGTTTGGTAATTTTGATACGGCCACCAACCGACAAGGCAAGCATATCGTTTTGATCACCAAAAACGGTAAAATTGCGGTGTACATACGATGGCATTATCAGCATTGAAAAGTTTGAATTAAACTTACGGGCAATTACGGCTTGAACCACATAAGTTAAGCGATCCTGGAATTCGCTAAATGCATTTGCAGCGGTGGGGTCGGTTGAAGCTTTCGCTGCAGAAACGGTAGTGCTGCCGAATAAGGTTACTGCAACAGGTACTTTATCATCGGCGGTTTGCTCCAGCAAACGGTATTTTAAATTCCCTTCGTAAAGCTGTGTTACCACACCGGCTCCTTTTGCCCTTGATAAACCAACGGAAAGCCTATCGCTGATTCCGTATTCAAAGCCAATTCGGATATCTGTTGATTGATCCAGCCCAAAAAAGTTTTTGGTACCACCTGCACTGCCTGCAATATCGCCAAAACGGTGATCTACCCTAAAATCCAGTTCATTTTTATAAATGGTTTCATTGGTTTGGATGTTGATCAGTTTGGTTGCCTTAAAAGTAGCCTGTACATTCTTTTTTTCAGCAGGCATTTGCAATGCTTTTTCGAGCGAATCTTGTGCAAAAGCTAAGGTAGGCAAGAGGGTAATAGATAGATATAAAAGAGATTTTAGACGAAATTTCATAAGTTTTATTTTTTGGGTTGATAAATAGCGGTCATTTTTACCTGTATGGTTTCTGCAATCTGTTTAAAAACGATCGTTGGGATTTTGATACCATGATCGGCCAGTTTTACATTAAATGTAGATGTAGCTTTTGCCTCATCGCCGGTAATTACTAACGATCCTTTTGTTGTATATTCTTTGGTTATGCCATGGATCTGCAGGTTACCCTTAACCGTAACGGGATAAGTACCCGGTTTTGAAAAATCGATCTGTTCTACAATTTTTCCTTTAAAATCAGAAGTTGGGAACTTATCACTCTCCATATAATTTTCGTTAAAATGCTCCTGCATCAGTTTTTTCTTAAACTGAAAAGAAGTATTGTTGATTTTGAAAATGATATCGTTGGTTTTGGTATTAAGTGCCGAAGCACCTGTTTTACTCTGTGCATCGATATCTTCTACAGGTGTGGAAGAAAAAAATGAAGAAGTTACGCTTTTACTTACCCAGATCTGCGCTTTTATGCCTGTGCATAATAACAAGGCTATTAAGGTGAAAAATAGTTTTTGCATCGGTGTTTTGTTTAAATTTTTAATGGAAACATCTTGATTTAGCGTTAATGTTTATTTGTTATTCTGGCATACCTTTATCAACCCAGGCTTGTAATAACTCTCTTTCATTGGCTGTTAGAGATCCACCTTGTGGCATTGTTTTGGTAACCAGAACAGCATTAGCTACTCGCGCATCATTTTTTATAGAGGCTAAACCATTTAATGCCCATACGCCTTTCAATCCCCCATTAGGGCCATGGCAGCTATTACATTTAGTTTGAAATAGTGCGCCTGCAAAATTGTTGTAGGTTACATTGGCAGTGGTTACCGCTGTTGGACCTGTAGGAGCTGCTGGTTTTAATTCCTCAGCCTGCCTTTTTGAGCAGGCAAATAGTAAGGCCGTAATTACGGCTAATAAAAAGATTGAATTTTGTTTTTTCATAGGTGTTTATTTAAGATTAAAATTGGTGGAAGATTCATTTCTATATATTCATGTATGATTGCGCTCAATGAAATTTTACAGGAACGGCCGTTTTTTTAAAATTTATGTTCTGTTTGTTTGAAAAGTATAATTGTTATTTATAATAAGCATGGTTTTATGTAATTTCTGCTGAAATCTTAATCGTTACGTAGCTTTCTAAGAATTGGTTGCCTGCGGGAATAAAAAAAACAAAAAAAAGCCGTTCCGATTTTACATCGGAACGGCTTTCGTGATAAATTTATCTAAAACCTAGCTAAAATCTTCGGCCTTTAAGGGTGGATTGATTTTAATGTCTTTAATTACAGCTGAAAACCTTGTGGACTCACCACCGATTGAGTTAAAGTAAGTGGAAATAGCATATTGCCAACTTTCTTGTAATTTGCCTAATTTCAGACGCACCATTTGGTAATGGTACGCTTATCTTTCACAAGTAAACCCAATTTGGTGTTGTATAATCAATTTTCTTTTTGTCGGAAGTGATATTTGTTTATTTAAAAACATCAGTACACCTACTTTTGCCGTACTGCAGCTTTAATTTCTCCAGGTTTTGTATTGGTTAATTAATCCGTTGGTAGAACTATCATGGCTCGAAACTTTTTCGTTGTCAGCCAGTTCAGGAAGAATCTTTTTGGCCAATTGTTTGCCAAGTTCTACTCCCCACTGATCGAAACTAAAGATGTTCCAGATAATTCCCTGAACAAATATTTTATGTTCGTAAATGGCTACTAAGCTACCTAAAGTATATGGCGTTACTTTTTTCAACAATATTGAGTTTGTTGGACGATTGCCTTCGAATACTTTAAACGGTGCAATTTTTTCAATTTCTGAATCAGGTTTACCTTCTTTCTTCAACTCGGCTGTTACTTCTTCTTCGGTTTTACCGTTCATTAATGCTTCTGTTTGCGCAAAAAAGTTCGATAGTAAGATAGGGTGATGATCGCCTAGTGGGTTTAAACTCTGCGCCGGAGCAATAAAATCTGCAGGAATAATCCGCGTACCCTGATGAATTAACTGATAAAAGGCATGCTGACCATTTGTACCTGGTTCGCCCCAGATAATCGGCCCGGTTTCATAATCAACCTCGTTGCCGTTTCTATCAACATGTTTGCCATTACTCTCCATATCTCCCTGTTGAAAATAAGCAGCAAAACGATGCATATATTGGTCGTAAGGTAAGATAACCTGCGTTTCTGCATTATAGAAATTGATATACCAAACGCCTAACAAACCTAATATTACCGGTAGGTTACTTTCAAATTCGGCAGTTTTAAAATGGTTATCAGTTGCATGTGCACCAGCCAATAATTGTTTAAAATTATCGAAGCCTATGCTTAATGAGATCGATAAGCCGATAGCACTCCATAAAGAGTAACGACCGCCAACCCAATCCCAAAACTCAAACATGTTTTCGGTATCGATGCCAAAAGCAGAAACATCTTTGGCATTGGTAGATAATGCTGCGAAGTGTTTAGCAATATCACTTTCTTTGCCACCTTTATCTAAAAACCAGGTACGGGCAGAGTGTGCATTCGTCATGGTTTCTTGCGTGGTAAAAGTTTTCGATGCTACCAGGAATAACGTTGTTTCGGCATTCAGACCCGCTAATGTTTCAGCGATGTGTGTACCATCAATATTCGAAACAAAGTGAATATTTAAGTGGTTTTTATAATGTTTCAAAGCTTCGGTGACCATTACAGGCCCCAAATCCGATCCACCGATTCCAATATTTACCACATCAGTAATGGCTTTGCCAGTATAACCTTTCCATTCACCACTGATGATGCTATTACTAAATTTCTCCATTTTAGCCAATACTGCATTTACTTCAGGCATTACATCTTTGCCATCAACTAAAATTGGTGTATTGCTTAAATTACGTAAGGCGATGTGAAGTACCGAACGGTCTTCGGTTTCATTAATCTTATCACCGTTATACATTGATTTTATCGCTTCATCCAGTTTACACTCGCGTGCCAATTGAATCAATAGTGCTAATGTTTCATCGCTGATACGGTTTTTGCTGTAGTCCAGTAGAATATCCTCAAAAAAAACAGAAAATTTATTGAAACGATCTGCATCTTCAGCAAAAAGATCTTTAATGCTTTTTTGATTAATATCTATAAAATGATCGGCTAAATACTTATATGCCTCAGTTTCTGTGAAATTTATTTTAGGTAACATAATCTTTGTTTTTTGTAAAAGTAATAAAGCAAAAATTTAAAATTGTCTTTTTATTGTTCTAAATCAATAAGAATTTTTAATGTTGATTAAACTAAGAAGAGTTGTCAACTTTAATAGCAAACCTGCCATTAAAGTTGACAACTCTAAAATCCATTTTGGAAACCTTAGTGCCGATACTTGCAGACTCCTGTTGTTACCTGTTCAGATAAAACCAAATTCCATCTCTCCCTAAAATTGTTTAGCTTAGGGCAACCTAAACTAAACCATTCATTTATGAAGAAAATATCCCTGATCGGTTTTTCGCTACTGGCGTTAAATTCTTTTGCACAAAAATCAGATTTAAGGCCATTGGTTTCAAAAAAAGCGGATGCCATTGAACAAAAAGTAATTGCCTGGCGGCGCGATTTTCACGAACACCCAGAGTTGGGAAATACCGAAGTAAGAACAGCCGGTATTATTGCAAAACATTTAGAATCTTTAGGGATAAAAGTAACCACCAGCGTAGCCAAAACAGGAGTAGTTGGTGTGCTAAAAGGAGGGAAGCCAGGTTCTGTGGTGGCTTTACGTGCTGATATGGATGGCTTACCGGTTACCGAGCGGGTAGATGTTCCGTTTGCCTCGAAAGTGAAAACCCAGTATAACGGTCAAGAGGTTGGTGTAATGCATGCCTGTGGACATGATAGTCATGTGGCTATTTTAATGGGGGTAGCAGAAGTGCTGGCATCTATGCAAAAAGATATTCAAGGGACTGTGAAATTTATATTTCAGCCTGCCGAGGAAGGCGTGCCTGTGGGAGATGAAGGTGGCGCAGCATTAATGATTAAGGAAGGTGTGCTCGAAAATCCTAAAGTTGATGTGATTTTCGGTTTACACATCAATTCTCAAACTGAAGTTGGTGATGTAACTTATCGCCCGGGTGGAACAATGGCTGCAGTTAACGATATGAAGATTACTGTTACCGGAAGGCAGGCACATGGGGCATACCCATGGAGCAGTATCGATCCCGTGGTGGTTTCCGCTCAGATTATCAATAGCCTTCAAACCATTGTAAGTAGGAATTTAAACGTGACCGAAAACCCCGGAGTGGTTACCATTGGTGCCATTAATGGTGGTGTGCGATCGAACATTATCCCCGAAAAGGTTGAGATGTTAGGTACAGTGCGCAACTTTAGTAAGGAAGATGAAGCCATGTTTATCGAAAGGATTAAAACCATCGCTACGAAAACAGCTGAGGCAGGTGGCGCAACAGCCGAAGTGAAAATTCCTTACAGTAATCATTATCCGGTTACCTTTAATAATATTGCACTAACCGAAAAGATGTTGCCAAGCATGGAATTAACAGCAGGTAAAAATCACGTGAAATTAAAACCACCGGTTACCGGTGCAGAAGATTTCTCTTTTTTCCAGGAAAAAGTACCTGGTTTATTTGTGTTTTTAGGAGGAATGCCAAAAGGCAAAGATCCTTTGAAAGCAGCATCGCACCACACACCAGATTTTTACCTTGATGAAAGCGGTTTCGTTTTAGGGGTTAAATTACTCTCTAATCTAACGCTGGATTATATGTCGATGAAAAAATAAGAGGTTCATTAGTTCATTTGTCATTGGTTTATTAGTCATGGTGCATGAATAAAGAAAATAAATTGGTTTAACAAATAGTAAAGGATCAGTTTTAATTGAAATTGCTTTCCGCCATGCGCTATGCTCAAAGCGATTTTATATATTTGTTCCATGACCAAAGAAAATATTCAGGATTTAAGGGACAGAGTAACGTCGCTGAGGAGGTATCTTTGACGTTGATGAGCTACTTTACGCTATCCGCGAAGAAGAAAAATTAACAATGGCGCCCGATTTCTGGGACGACCCTAAAAAAGCAGAAAAAATTCTTGCCGAAATCAGTTCAAAGAAAAAATGGACAGATGGCTTTAACCAAACCAGCAACGCGGTTGAGGATGCAGTGGTGATGTTTGAGTTTTTTCAATCGGGAGATGCTTCAGAAGCTGAGCTTCAGGATCAGTTCGAGATCGCCAAAACTGCTGTAGAAGAACTCGAACTTAAAAATATGCTGCGCAGCAAAGAAGACCAGCTTTCTGCAGTATTACAAATTACTGCCGGAGCTGGAGGAACTGAAAGCTGCGATTGGGCTTACATGCTGATGCGGATGTATATGATGTGGGGTGAAAAGAACGGTTACAAAATTACCGAACAGGATAGCCAGGAAGGGGAGGTTGCAGGGATAAAATCAGTAACGCTTCAATTCGATGGCGATTTTTCTTACGGCTACCTGAAAGGCGAAAATGGGGTACATCGTTTAGTGCGTATTTCTCCCTTCGACTCGAATGCCCGTAGACATACTTCTTTTGCCTCGGTATATGTTTATCCTTTAGTGGATGATACCATTCAGATTGATATTAACCCAGCTGATATCGAGTTCGAAACTTTCAGGGCAGGCGGTGCCGGCGGACAAAATGTGAACAAAGTTGAGACAGCTGTGCGTTTATATCACAAACCATCTGGTATCATTATTAAAAACCAGGAGTCGCGATCGCAATTACAGAATAAAGAGAATGCGATTCGGTTGCTTAAATCTCAATTGTATGAGATCGAAGAACGTAAACGGAATGAAGCCATTGCTGCGGTAGAAGGATCGAAGAAAAAGATAGAGTGGGGTTCGCAAATCAGGAGTTATGTTTTAGACGACAGGCGCGTGAAAGACCACCGTACCAATTACCAGACCTCCAATCCTGATGCAGTTTTAAACGGTGATATTAACGACTTTTTAAAGGCTTATTTAATGGAGTTCTAACAAATGTATTTCGATCAGATATAAGCAAAGGAATTAGATATGGATATCATTATCGAAGACTTTAATGTAAAAAAAAGCTTATTAGAGTCAAACCAGATAATCTGGAAGACGTTTAGCAAGAGACTTAAAATTGTTTCATTAGTCTTCTTCGTGTTAGGAATTGTTATGTACGGCTATTTGCACTACATTGTAAGGAATGAAGAGACGGATTTAAGTGTATTAATTTTCTGTTGGGTTGTTGCTTTAAGTGCTTTTATTAGGCTATTAAGGGCAAAACGTAGTTTTTGGATTAAGTTTGAAAATACTACGAATCTGGCATTTCCTTCAAACACGCGTAAGTTGATAATTACTGATGAAGGCATAGAAGGTATTACCGATAATTATCGATCTTTCGCAAAATGGAATATCCTCACATCGTTCAAAGTTTATGATCAATACATCAGCATAACAAATGTGATGATGCATACGTCATTTTTTATTCCAATCCATTTAATGACTGATGAGGAATTTAAATCGCTATTGTTTTATCTTAGATCTACTAAAAAAGAAATAAAATAGATATGAAATTTTGTTTAACCCTGTTAATTCTAGCCATTTTAGTGATGGATGTGAAAGCACAAGAAGTAATCCCGTTGTATACTGGCGACATTCCAGGTGCAAAACCTACGCCAGCAACCTATGTAGAAAATACCGAAGTCCGCTCAAATGGCACTTTAAGTATTACCAAAGTATCAATACCTACATTAACTGTTTTCGAAGCACCTAAAGACATTGCCACTGGTACAGCGGTAATCATCTGCCCGGGTGGGGGGTATGGGGCTTTGGCCTTTAGTCATGAAGGTACTGATGTAGCTAAACGCTTTAATGCCATTGGAGTAACTGCCTTTGTATTGAAATACCGTTTGCCGAGCGATGAAATTATGGTTGATAAAACCTATGGGCCGTTGCAAGATGCACAGCAAGCCATTTACCTGGTTAGAAAAAATGCGAAAAAATATAGGATTAAGACCAGTAAGATTGGAATTATGGGCTTTTCTGCAGGTGGACATTTTGCATCAACTTTGGTTGCTCATTATAACGATCTTAAAATTTCTGATCCTGAAAAGGTAAGTCTGAGACCAAATTTTGCTGCATTAATTTATCCTGTAATTAGTTTCGAAGAATCAGTACATACTGGTACCATGAAGAATTTATTGGGGCCAAATCCTGCTGACAGTTTAAAACATTATTTCTCGGCAAATAAAAATGTGAACAAAAAAACACCCCCTGTTTTCTTTGTACATGCTAAAGATGATAAAACCGTTCCTTATGAAAATAGTGTTTTAATGAATGAGGCACTAAAGCAGAATAAGGTAGATACTGATATTTATCTATATGAAAAAGGTGGACATGGCTTTGGTCTGATTAATAAAACTTCAGATGTAGACTGGTTTAACTTATTGGCTACCTGGATGAAGAAAGAGAAATTTTGATATCCTCAATGATTTTTAACCTCTTCACCTGATTTAATTTAAGCCACTTTAAACTTATTTGATCACTCAAATAGAAATTTAAACATTTAAATAAAGCCTGATCATGATTTGTGGTCAGGCTTTTGCTTTTATATCGTTTTTACATTCTTCAGTAAACAAGCTATAAATCCCATTTTACCACTCTATTTTTACGATTTAACCCCTTATTTTTTAGTTATGGTTTGTATAAATTTGCTTACGTATATGTCATTTTTGACTTTGATGCTGCAAATGATCTAACCACATACGTAAAAATATATAAGCAGATTTACAGTTTTGAATTTAATATGCTTGTATTCAGTTTTTATGAAGTTAGGTCAAACGTAATGCTTTTACAATTAACCAAATATTTACCTAATTCAAAAAAAATGAGAAAAGAAACAACGAAATGGTGCCTGCTATTGGTATGCTTGTTTACCGGGCTTTTATCTTGCAAAAAAGATAAGGCTGAAATTAAATCCGAAAATGGTCAGGTTAAAGCCTGGGAAACATTAATTGATGGCAATTCTTTTGCCAGCTACGCTAATTTTGAGGCACAATGGAATTACAACTATCCCTGGGGTACTGATCATAATGGTTCGGCACGCATGGTGGGTAGTTCTTCTAACCACAATCAAATCTCTTTAAGCGGAGGCGTATTAACAATTAAAGCTACCCGTTTAGCCACGTCACCTGGAAACAGTACAGCTAATGGCTTTACCAATGTGGCCATTTGGTATAACTCTGGCGCATGCCATGCCAAGCAACAGGTGCTTATTAACGATCAGTTTCCCAGTTATACCATTTCAGGAGATTTTGCCGTGCCAACTAGTAAAGGTACCTGGCCTGCATTCTGGATTACGGGCGTTAATTCGTGGCCACCAGAAAGCGATATTATGGAATTTAAAGGCAATAATACCAATTGGCAAAACACTTATGATGGTGGTTGGGAAAATAAACTTACTGCAGTTTCTAACGCAGGCTCTTACCACAATTATAAATGCTGGTACAATAAAGTAAGTGCAACGGATGTAGATTGCCATTATTACATTGATAATGTTTGGGTGGCCAAGCATACCATGAGTAATTCGGTAAATAAGCCCATGTGGCTAATCATCAACATGCAAATGGAAGGAGATAGTGGCGCTCCTGGTCCGTCTGGTAATACTTTGTACACTGGCAAAAATATTTACCTGGGTAGAGAAAGAGCTTTCTAATTGCTTAAATAAAAATTAATTTGGAGGCAGCATTGCAGCTGCCTCCATTGTATCATAAATAAAATATGAACAAATATTTATTCTTTCTTGGCGGTATATTGCTCTGTGTTTTACTAACGCAGTGCAAAAAGGATGAAATAACAACGCCACAAAACAATGTTGCTTTATTGATTAACAGGATTAATCTGCTAAGACAGAGCGGATGTAATTGTGGTGCTGAATATATGCCCCCGGTACCCAGCTTATCTTCAAATAACCAGTTGCAAAATGCGGCAATAATGCATGCAAAAGACATGGCAGAACAAAACTATTTTGATCATTTATCTCCAGATGGCGGTACTCCCGCCGAACGTACATTAAATGCAGGTTATAAAGGCCATTTTAGGACAGAAAATTTAGCCAAAGGATATTCTGATGTGGATCAGGTGATTGCCGCGTGGAAAAATAGTGTAAGCCATTGTAAAGCCATGATGGATGCTAAAAGTAGTGAAGCTGGTGTAGGTATGGCACAAAATTATTGGGTGGTAACCTTCGGCAGTTCCTTATAATCTTTTATCGTTTTATCAATTACATTAAGTAAGCCATTGCTATACAAATCATTAGCTAATTCCCAAAACATAATGCCATTTAATTTTTGATCAATTACATATTTGGTTTTTAATGAAATTGATTTTGGATCATCAAAAGTGACGAAATACCGGGTTTTCGGATTATAATAATAAGGAGCTTTCGCTACCTCATCCCAATAATAGGTATAGCCATTTTTCGTTGAGAACTTTTTGTTGAAATCCTTAAAGGCAAGGCTGCTTAAAAATTTTGTAGGCTGGTATAATCCCTGGTTCGCATTGGTTGTGTTTTCAAAAATACGGGCGTAGAATGCTGCTCCTAAAGCAATTTTTTGCGCAGGTACACCCAAACCAATTAAAGCTTTTACAGCATAATCGGCGGATAAAGTTTGTTGTGGGGTAGAATATAAAGGCGAATGATGTCCACTTTGCGATGCATATCCACCTACCAGATCGTAACTCATTACATTTACCCGGTTTACCAGTGGCATTACCTTATCCCATTCAAAGCAAGAATCGATGCTGTTTTGAGATCCTCCGGCTGCGAAACTAATCTCTGCTTCTTTGCCGAGCTTTTCTCTCAGTTCTTTAATCAATAAAGTAAAGTTATGCTTATCATCAGGCGTATACCTGTGCCCGGGATAACCCGAAATAGCCGGGTATTCCCAGTCGAGATCTATACCATCGGCCTTGAAGAAATCTAAAAGTGCTTTAGTTGTTTCAGCAAATGTTTTTCGCCCATCAGCTCTGCTAAATACTTCTGAACAATTAGCGCAGGCACCCCAGCCCCCCATGGCAATCATAACCTTTAAATTGGGGTTACGTTTTTTGAGCTTAACCATTTTCGAAATCAAAGCCGAATCTTCAGCAGATGTGATGTTTAAACTATCACCTTTTAAATGTCCAAAGCTGTAAATCAGGTGGCTCAGTTTTTCAATCGGGAAGCGATCTATTACCGTGTTTTGTCCGCTATAATAGGCAATTACGTTGGGTTTTACTGTTTGCGCTTTTAGGCTACCAGCGAAAAGCATTAAAGCCATCAGGCAAATTCTAGGTAAATTATAAATATTTTTGTACACAGGGTGGGGGAATTTAAATGCTGTTCTCTGCTAAAATGTTTTGGAGTTCGTTTAATTCAGCTACTTTTTCGGTTGCTCCGGCATTTTCATAAGCCGAAATCAGGTTTCTGATTACGCGGCGGATGATATCGGTATTACTGCAGGGTTTATAATATTCAGGTAAAGCTTCTAAGTTAAGTTGACGCAAAAACTGATCCACATCATGTTTGCCAAAAATATTACCACGGTTAAAGGCATTGATATAAAATAGCACACCATACTCAGCGCCCTCTTGCTTACTATCATCAATGTAACCTAAAATAAAATGCTGTGGCAAATTAATCCCATATACTGGCAGATCTAATTTTTGGGCCAGGGTAGAGTAAATAATGGCCAACGAAATCTGGTTGCCTTTTTTGCTTTCTAAAACCTGATTTAAGTAAGAGTTTTGAGGATCGTGATGGTTTTTGGTGTTGCCGCCAAAGCCATATTGCTGGTATAACACGTGGTTAATTAGTTTTACTTTCTCAACCGAACTCATTTCGTACTGCAGCCCCAACCAGATATCCCTTTTTATCTCTTCAATTTGGTTAATTACTTTTTGCTCATCTAAATCAGGATATTGGTAACGGTTTATAATCAGGGCGCCTTGTAATAAATCAAAAGCACCACTTAAATACCAAAGGTTTAGGTCTTCTTTAACGGTTTTGAACTGGATTTGATGGACAATATTTTCAATGCGTTCCTGCATCAAGCCATCGAAAGATTGTTCCCAGGCATTTTCTAAATAGTGGATTACTTCACCGCCATATTCAAGCAGTTTCTTTTCTACATGCTGGAATACTTCCTCGTCCGGATCATCCAACAGTTTTACTAAAGCACTTATCTCTGCGATATTTTCCATAAAACATACATACGTTTGCGGCGTTTAATTACTTTTGCAATATTATGCTATTTCAATTTATTAAAGATTACCTTAAACACCGTTTAACAGCTAAGAGCAGACACGGAACGCATTCGCCATTTGTGTACAAGCTCGCTGATGAGGTAATTTACGACTTTAACGACAAATCTGAATACAAAAATATAGAAGAGCAACGAAAAAAACTTTTTAATGACGATTCAATAATCAACGTTACAGATCTTGGAGCGGGTTCTCACCTTAATAAGAGCCGTACCAAGAAGGTAAGTCAAATTGCCAAGAATGCGTTAAAAAGCCCAAAGTTAGCCAAGCTTATTTATCGGTTAGCTAAAAATACCGAGGCAAAAAGTGCAATTGAATTGGGTACCTGTTTAGGCATTACCACTGCTTATCTTGCTAAGACAGATCCACAGACCGAAGTCATTACCATAGAAGGTTGTCCGCAGACTGCAGAGGTAGCCAGGAAAAATTTCCAGGATTTAGATTTAGAGAATATCGAACTCCATGTGGGCAACTTTGATTTGATTTTACCCGATATTATTGCCCGCCAGCCCAGCCTCGATTTTGTATATATCGACGGAAACCACCGGAAAGATGCTACTTTGAATTATTTTAAATGGTGCCTGCCAAAAGTTACCGAAAATTCGTTACTCATTTTTGACGATATTTATTGGAGCGAAGGAATGAAAGAAGCCTGGACTGAAATTAAAAATCACCCTGATGTTACGGTAACCATCGATTTATTTTGGATTGGATTGGTTTATTTTAAAAAGGGGCAGGTTAAAGAACATTTTAAACTTAAGTTTTAAACCCATGCAGGAACCGAAATTAGCAGGCATTCAAAAACGATCAGCACTTTTTGTTTTGCTGCTTAGCCTTTTCTCAGGAATCGCAGCTTACCTGCTTTCGTTTCTTTGTAAAATGGATACCCTTACGCATATTATGTTTGGGTGGGATGTTTTTTGTGTGGTGTTAAATACCCTCCATTGGTATATGTTTTTTCATACCTCTTCTGCCGAAACTCATTTAAAAGCCAAAATGCAGGATGAAACCCGTGGCGAAATTTTTGTTATTGTAGTGGTTTCTACCTTTGCAGGTTTACTGGCGGTAATTCTGTTGCTAATTAACAAGGATATTGAACCGCTAGATTTAATCATTGCCATACTTGGCATGTTTTTATCGTGGTTTTTAGTGCATACTACTTTTACCATGCGTTATGCCCATTTGTATTATGGCGGCAAGCAGAAGGAAAAATCGGAAAAAGATGGTTCGGGGTTGGAGTTTCCAGGCAATGATGAACCTGATTTTATCGACTTTGCTTACTTTTCTTTTGTTCTGGGCATGACTTTCCAGGTTTCTGATGTCGAAATTTCGAATAGGGAGATCAGACGACTATCCCTTTTGCACAGTTTAATCGCCTTTATTTTCAATACTGTTATTGTAGCATTAACCATTAATGCACTGGCAGGGCTAAGCAAGTAATTTCTTTCTGGGAAAACTTACGAAGTTTAGAAATGCCTGAGCGAAGGAGAACTTCGTCAGTTTGGTCTGGCCTTAGCTGATTCTTAGTAATAGCAGTTTTTTTGGAAATGAGCAGTCCGGTTCTTTTAGCAGGTTTCGGTCCCGCTCCCGCTTCTGCCGATGAAGAATCGGCATCCCGCTTCGATCGGGTTTAGAAACAACAGTTAAATGCTTTTGGCTCCATACCAGGGCAAGCCGTTCGGTCATAAACCTGACAGAAGCGAGCATCCCGATTCTTCATCGGGATAAAGCGAATGGCAGGGCTACAAGAGCCAAGAACCACAGTCCGTTCATTTTCAAATAAAAAGTGTTAATGCTTAGGATTAGGAAATGAGCAGTCCGGTTTTTTTAGCAGGTTTCGGTCCCGCTCCCGCTTCTGCCGATGAAGAATCGGCATCCCGCTTCGATCGGGTTTAGAAACAACAGTTAAATGCTTTTGGCTCCATACCAGGGGCAAGCCGTTCGGTCATAAACCTGACAGCAGCGAACACGTAGTGTAACGAAGTAAAGCGAATGGCAGGACTCCAATAGCCAAGAGCCACAGGTCATTCATTTTCAAATAGGTGTATATTTTAATTTTATAACACTGTATATCAGATTATTATGATTTTAAACTGATTTTTCAGTAATATAACTTGTTTTTTAGTTGTAAAACTGAAAAGTAAGTTATAGATTTGAGTATGGAAGAATTAACCAAAGCAGAAGAGCGCATTATGCAGGTTTTATGGAAACTGCAGAAGGCATTTGTGAAAGATATTATTGATGAACTTGAAGACGAACCTAAACCGCCTTATAATACCATCTCATCAATTGTCAGGCTTTTAGAGAAGAAAGGCTATGTTAACTATAAGGCTTATGGGAAAACATACGAGTATTTTCCGGCCATTACAAAAGATGAGTATGCCAAAACTACTTTCTCTAAGCTTTTTGCCGGCTATTTTAATAATTCTCCAACCAGCCTGTTATCATTTATGGTAAAAGAGGAAAAACTAAGTGAAAAAGATATAGAAGAAATTAAGAAAATCATTAACCAGGATTCGAAACCATGATTTTAATTTATTTATTGAAGGTTTCGGCCTGTACATTCATATTCTTTGCCGCTTATCAGTTATTGCTGGCCAGGCTCACGTTTTTTAACCTGAACCGTGTTTATTTATTATTGATGTTGGTGTTGAGTTTTGGTATCCCGGCGCTTACTATCGAAAACCGCCATGAAATAATGATAATTAACCAGGAGATTCCATCAAAAATAGCCTATAGCAATGATGGTGTTGTTGAGCAGGATTTTCTGGACGAAGGTAGCGCCACCAATAATAGCCTAAACTGGGATCAAGTGCTTATGTATGGTTATTGCTCAATTTTAGTCTTTTTTGTTTTTAGAATGCTGTTTGTGATGGTAATTATTCATATCCAGCTGCGTAAACATGCTATTAACAGAAGCGGGGCCGTTATCCTGGTTAATGAGAAATCTACCATAAAAAACTGTTCATTTTTTAACCAGATTATTATAGACTCCTCTTTACAACATGAAGAAAGGAATCTGGTGATAAAACATGAATCGGTCCATGTGAAGCAACTGCATGTCGTCGACAAACTTTTAGTCAATTTCGTTGCGGCAATCCTTTGGTTTAACCCCATTATTTATTTCTGGCGGAATGCCATTGATCATAACCACGAATTTCTGGCCGACCGTGAAACCGCTAAAGTTGCAGATAAGAAGGTTTATGCTTCTTTACTTTTAAACCTGGCTATGCCAGCCCAAAATTTAGCGATGAATAGTTTTAGTAAACTTCCACTAAAAAACAGGATCATGATGTTGTACAAAGAACCAAACGCAAAACTGCAAAAGCTTGCCTATGTAGCCATTATTCCGGTATTAATGATTTGCTGTATGGCATTTATAAACCGAAAAGAAATTATTATTGAGAAAAAATCGACAGGGAATCAGGCTTCTGCAGATGCACCTGTAAAGCCGAATGTTTATGCTATGAACTACTTAAACAGCAACATTAAGGTTAATCCAAATCCTGCTTTTAATGAAGTAGAACCTGTTTTGGTTCTTGATGCTGGTCATGGAGGGAAAGACGGAGCTGGTTCTGCACTTGATGGACAAAAAGAAAAAGACCTGAACTTAAGGGCGGTGAAAATACTGCAGGAAGAAGCCGGAAAAAGAGGAATAAAAATAATATTAACCAGGAGTACCGATAAATTTTTATCACTTAGAGACCGTTTGCCTAAGGGAGAAGCTACAGCATTTATATCTATTCATCATAATGTAACACAGGTAGATGCACCTGTACCTTTCGATGGTATTGAGGTGTATGTTTCGAAACAGAACAGCAATATAAAACTTGCGGAAGATCTGGGAGCTGGCATTTTAAACAAGTTAAAGCAGCTTAACGGAATGGAAGTAAGAGATTCTTTAAAAAACGGAAGTTTATTTTTATTGAGAGAATCAAAGGCGCCGGCAGTTTTAATTGAACTCGGCAATATATCCGACAGTAAAACATTAAATTATATTAATCAGGAAAAAAATATCCGGAGAATCAGTAATTTGATTTTGGACGGATTTATAGCTTTTTCTAAACGGGGCTGTTAATAATTATAGTTATGGAATGGTTAACCTATCTGCTTAAAGTTACTGCCTGTACGGCATTGTTTTTTGGTTTTTACCTGGTGGTTTTAAGAAAGCTCACCTTCTTTAAAATCAACCGTTTTTATTTGCTGGCTTCTTTGTTCCTGAGTTTTATTATTCCTGCTTTGCAGTTTGAGGTTAAACGTGAAATGCCCATGTTAGAAACTGAGCTTGTAGACATGCCTGATTTAAAACCAATTCAACCTGCCCCTGTGCAACTTATTCAGCCTGTTATGGTCGAATACCAGCCAGAGGTGACATCTAAAACTGATTGGGTGGGCATAATGGCTTATGCTTATAGTGGCATCGCTTTGCTTTTATTGCTCCTTTGCCTATGGCGCTTATTCGTTTTGCTTAAACATACAGGGAATTATACCAAAAATAGTAGTGGACTAAAGCTGATTACCAAAACAGAGGGTTTTACCAACTGCTCCTTCTTTAACTATGTTTTTATAAATGATGCGGATTTAAGTGCAACGGATTTATCGGTTCTGCTTAAACACGAGCAGGTACACGCCAGGCAATATCATTCGATAGATAAAATTATTTTAATGGTTTTCAAATCCGTTTTATGGTTTAATCCCATAGTTTACCTATATGATAAAGCTTTAGAGCAGGTGCATGAATATGAGGCAGATGATATTACTTCAGCAGATTGTGGCAGTGAGGCATATGCCAACCTACTCTTAAAACTGGCGATAAGCAAAAGTAATATGCCGCTGATCCACAACTTTGTGAAGAGCCCGATTAAAGCCCGTATTAAAATGTTGTTCCACGCTAAATCTAAAAACATGAAAAAATTAATTTACTTATTGGCCATCCCCGTTGCTGTGGGATTGGTCTGGCTATTTGCCGTTCAGGTAGTGTATGCACAAAATATAAAAGATAAAAGCAAACCTTCGAAAGACTTTTACGAAGGAGCCTTGAAGGGGAAAGTCCTTAACATTAAAAAAGAAACTATAGGTCTTTATACATTCCATTTATTATCGGATGGAAAGATTTACCCGATTGAAGCCACCACTTTTAAAGAAAAGATTAAAGTTGGAGATGAAATTATCGTTTATACATCAGTTAAAGGCTTTAATATGCGAAAAATGGATAAAAATGGAAAAGTTATCGCAGAGACTAATAGACCTATATATAATGCAACAAAGATTACCACTTTTGACGGAAGTTTAATTTACGAGCAAAAAATAGAACATTATGCCTTTTTATATGAAGCCAATAAAGCGCGTTCTGCCTCATCTAAAATTAAAACGATAGAAAAAGACATTAATGGTAAGATTGAAAAGATCGTTCTGAATGATGGCCTTTTTACCATCAACTTAAATCTTAAGGCTCAAAATATAAAGGATGATAACTTTAAAGTAGGCGACGAGGTATTGGTTAAATTTATCGGCGAAACATTGGTGGCAAAAAATATTTATGCTACCGATAAAATGATTGTGCTGTATTCTGAGCCTAAAAAATATACAATCAAAAATGAAGCACTTTATAATCGGTTTTACTTTAACGATGGGAAACAGAAAGTAGCTGTAGTAAAAAATCAACCAACTGAAGTTGCCAAACCAGTTACGCCTAAAATCATCTCGTTTTCTAAAATAACCGGTGATGTGCAGTTCAAAGTTTCTTATCTGGAAAATGTGGTTATCGACATTAGCAACTGCAGGTTAGAAGCCAGGTATGTTGAGTTGGATCAGGCTAACAATAAAATGATCGCCAAAAATGCATCGATTAAAAATTCTAAACAAAGCGTTATGGTAAAGTCTAACCTCATGACGTTTGACCTAAAAAAAGGAGATTATCGTATTGATATCGGTGATGAAACTAAAAAAGGCAATGATCTTGAAAAATTGATTAATTCTATTGCTTTTATTGATAATATCGACAATTCAGATGTAGCTTATAGTGCCCGGGATTCTGTAAAGATGAGTAGAGACAAATCAATTGTTACGCTTTATGGGAAAGCAAAATTGGATTATAAAAATTTTACCATATCAGCCGAGGCAGCTACCTATAACAAGAATACGGAAAAAATAACGGCTAAAAATCTTATCCTTCGAAACAAACTAACCGGAATAACAGCGATTGGTTCTTATGGTGAATTTGATATTAATGGTAAAGTTGAAGTTTGGCAGGGCAACAAATAGTTTGAATGATAAGAACATTAGGCTTTCTTGTTTTATTTTTTATCATCATCAATTGCGATGCTCAACTTAAACTCTCAGGGAAGGTAACTGACCAGGTGCATGAAACTTTGCCATTCATTACTGTTAAAATTTCAGACGCTAAAAATCAGGTCAATTATACACAAACAGACAGCCTCGGGTTTTACCAGTTCAGCAATTTGCAGTCTGGAAAATATGAGATCACTTATGCTGCACTCAATTTCAAAGTTGAGAACAGGTTACTGAGCTTAAGCAGAGATACGCTGATTAACATTCAACTCCAGGAAAATACAAATAAGCTTCCTGACGTTCAAATCAGTGCCAGAAAAGCGTTAATAGAAAAACAGATCGATAGGACCGTTTTTAATGTGGAGAACAGTGTTTCTGCCATCGGAACAGATGCTTTGGAACTGCTTTCTAAAGTGCCAGGAGTTAGGGTTTTGAATGATAGGGTTTCATTGGTGGGCAAAGGTGCTGTTAATATTATGATTAATGATAAATTGGTGCTCTTATCTGATGATGAGCTGTCTAATTATTTAAAGTCAATTTCATCAGATAACATCGTCAGGATTGAAGTGATTACCAATCCCCCGGCAAAATACGACGCACAGGGAAATAATGGCTTGATCAATATTGTACTAAAGAAAGTTGCTGCCGAAGGATTTAAGGGGTCGATAAATACCGCTTTTACAAAAGCTATTCATCCAACGGTATCTGCAGGTGGGAGTTTAAGTTACAGGAAAAATAAAATTACGCTTTCCACAAACTTTAATATCCGGAAAGGATCTCTGGTTCCTTTTGAGCAGAGTGATGTTTTTTATCCCAACCAAACCTGGAACATTGTAAATAAAGACCGGAATTTTAGGACGGTGCCCAGTGGACAGATCGGAATGGATTATCAGACTTCTCCAAAAACGGTATTAGGATTATCGTACAACGGTGGGTTAACCAACTTCCATTCTGAAGAAAATATTAAAACCACTGTTTATAATAAAACAGGTAGTTTAGATTCAGTGCTGAATTCTGATGCCAATGCCAAAATCAGATCTCATTATAATTCCGCCAATGTGTATTTTAAAAAAGCCTTAGATTCTGCAGGAAAACAGCTGCTTATAAATGGCGATTGGTTTAAATACATGGATGATAAAGAAAGGTTTTTTAACAATACCAGTTATTTTCAAAATGGAATAATGAGCCCGAATTCTTTTGCCGAATATCTATCTGCCAGTAAACAAAATATAGATTTATTTACCGTAAAGGCTGATATAGATTTGCCTCATAAAACCTTTAAGCTATCTTTTGGTGCAAAATTGAGTTTTATCCATAACGAGAGTGATCTTGCTTTTTATAAAGTCCGCAATACGGTTTATGAGCTGGAACCCGGCCAAACCAATCTCTTTAATTATCAGGAAAACACACAGGCCCTCTACATTAACTATAATAAAAGCCTAAAGCGCTGGGATTTTCAGGCTGGTCTGAGAGGAGAATACACACAGATTGATGGCGTTTCGGTTAATGAACAAAATCGAAGTGAGTATTTCAGGCTTTTTCCTACGCTTTACATCGGTTACCTTGTAAATAACAAAAGCACTTTTTCTGCTAATTATGGCCGCCGGATCAACCGGCCTGCTTATCGCAAACTAAATCCTTTCCGCTGGTACAGCAACCAATATGCTTATACCGAAGGAAACCCTTTTTTACAGCCATCGTATAACGACAACATCGAAATTTCTCATACTTACAATAATATCTTCACCACGACACTATCTTTTAGCCATACCACAAACGGCTTTAATGATGTCAATTTTATTGATGCTGGTACGAATATTCAGGCTGCCAAACCCGTTAACTTTATTACAGGGTATCATTATCAATTCAGCAATGCCATTACGCTAAATCCTTTGAAATGGTGGGAGAGTATCAATCAAGCGGATGTTTTTTACACAATATCCCATTCTGGCATCGCGCAAACCCAAAGTAGCCTGAACGGATTTGGTGTTTATTTTTCTACGCTCAATCAATTTGTGTTTAACCAATCTAAAACCATTTTGGGCGAAGCCAGTTTCTGGCACCAATTCCCAACAATTGAGGGATTGAATCAAAATAAAACTCAATATAACCTTGATCTGGGAATTAAAGCTTTATTCGTTAATAAAAAAATACAATTGGCGATAACGGCAAGTGATGTCTTAAAAACAAACCGGTACCGTTTTAATAGTCTGGTAAATGACATCAAGCAAGAGTACAATAACTATTACGATAGCCGTCAGCTTCGGATCACCTTCCGTTATAATTTTGGCAATGAAAAGATTAAACAGCAGGATAGGAAGTTAGGGAATGAAGAGGAGCGGAGGAGAAATAATTAATTATGGAAGATGTAATATGGATGATGGAAGGGATTTGTGTTGATCCGTGTGTATCTATGATTAAAATTTTTCGATTGCGTTATGAATGATAGATACAAAGAAAAGTCGTCATCTCGACTGAAGCGCAGCGGAATGGAGAGATCTATCTAGGCAGATTTAGCTTCGCTGAGCACTTCGTGGTTCTCAACTGCGTTGCACTCCGCTCGAAATGACGATTACTTGAGGTAGTTATCTCCTAAAGCTTCTTTATCATTTATATTGATTTTATACAATAAATTATCCCACAGGATGACAAGACAGATGGGAAGAACTCAAAATGCCATCATCCATTTTCCCTCTTACATTACCCATCCCTAAAACGCTTCTGCCAAACTGATATAAAACCCGGCCTGGCGTTTTTCATTTGGCAATTTTTCTCCTATACCATAATCTAGCCTAACGCTCAAACCTTTAGCCGGATCGAAAAAGTAACGGCCACCAACACCAAAATTTGGTTTTAATCCATCGGTATTAAATTGGCCGTTAGCAAATACTTTACCCGTACCGGCGAAAGCCACGATCCCAAAACGGTTCATAAAACGGTAGCGGATTTCGGCTTGTGCCGCCATAAGGTTTTCATCACGATAGCGGCCACTGTAGTAACCACGCATCATTTGGTCGTTGCCTAACTGTTGTAATAAATAAAATGGCGTGCTTTTGCTTTGAATGGTGTAATAAATGCCCTGTACGCCCAAAACCACTTTTGGTGCCAAACTAAAGAAACCTCGGAGGTCTAGTTTGATCTGTGATCCATTGAAACTTTCTCCACCAAAAAAATCAGGTGCATATTGGTAGGTTGCCCTCCCGAAAAAACCTTTGGTAGGGTAGTTGTTGCTGTTTCGGGTATCGTAACTCTGCGATGCGCCGATCCATGCGACCGAACCACCATCTTTATCTAAAATTTGTGGGTTAGTGGTATAAATGCCTCCGGCTTGCTTGTCTATAAAATGATAATTCTCAAAACCTAATGAAACACCTGTATAAGCTTTGGGTAAAGTGTTCATTTCGGCATCAAAAAGTGTTTTAAAAACCCTTTGGTCTAGTTTGTCTTCATCTATCTTTTTAGCGTTGTTGCCGATACCATAAAAGTTAAAGGGCTGGTTTTTAAAACGGATATCGCCAATAAAGTGATATTTGTTTCCTTTTGTCCACATATCACCTTTTAGCATAAAATTAGCTGTCTTTTTAGTGGAGTAGGTGGTATTCAACGCGAAATTGGAACTGCGGTTCAGTGTGTCTTTACGGTCTACATAAAAAGAATAAATCGCACCCACGCCAAACTCAAATCCTGTTTCCTGACTATAGCCAAAGGCTGGTAAAGGTAAAAAGCTTGCTTTACGGGTAGTATCTTTTTCGTTTGAGAGCATCTTTTTGATCAGTTTCATTTGTGCGAATGAACTTCCTGAAACGAGCGCCAGGAAAATAATCAGATAATATTTTTTCATCAAGTTTTTTTGATTTTATAGGCGATGAAGCTATCATGAGCATATCCTCGTATTGTAAGTGGTTTGCTCATGATGGTTTCATTACTGCAAAGAAAAGGAAATTTAGTAAGAAGTTGGTTAACTGGTTAATTGTTTAATTGTATCTGGCAACTGCTCAATCCCAATTCCAAACACCCAAAACGTCATTTCGAGCGGAGTGCAACGCAGTCGAGAAATCTGTATAGATAGATCTCTCCATTTCACTGCGTTTCAGTCGAGATGACGACACTTTTATTGAAATTTATCATTGGAAATTGGAACCTGTATTATTACCTCTCCTAGCCGCCACCTAAACCGGATTGTAGGGGAAAGCCCACAGGTGAGGTACGAACCGAGGACTTGTACTGGAAAGCCGGACTAACTTTAATAGTTACACTAAAACTGCTTTTCAAATAAAAGATCCTTCGACTACGCTCAGGATGCCAAACCGTGAGGGGATGATCAACTCTAATTTTTATAAGTAAATAGGCTCTGTGCCCTAAGTGCTATGCGCCAAACGCCATGCCCCAAACGCTAAACGCTTTTACGTTTTCACCTTTCGGCCTAAATACCTATTTTTGCGGCAAACAATACAAAACGAAATGAGCAATACAAGAGGACCAATATCTCAGTTTATGGAGCGTAATTACCTCCATTTTAATGCTGCGGCAATGATGGATGCGGCTAAAGGATACGAAACGCATTTAGATGAAGGTGGTAAAATGATGATCACACTTGCTGGTGCAATGAGTACTGCAGAATTGGGAATTTCACTTGCAGAGATGATCCGCCAGGATAAAGTGGCTATTATTTCTTGTACAGGTGCAAACCTTGAAGAAGATATTATGAACCTGGTAGCACACTCCCATTATAAACGTGTACCAAACTATCGCGATTTAAGTCCGCAGGACGAATGGGATCTTTTAGAGAACCATTATAACCGCGTTACCGATACCTGTATTCCTGAAGAAGAAGCTTTCCGCCGTTTGCAGAAGCACATCCATAAAATCTGGATGGATGCTGAAGCTGCAGGTGAGCGTTATTTTCCGCATGAATTTATGTACAAAATGCTTTTAAGTGGCGATTTGGAGCAATACTATGAAATTGATCCTAAAAATTCATGGATGTTAGCTGCGGCAGAAAAGAATTTGCCAATTGTGGTACCAGGATGGGAAGATTCTACTATGGGTAACATCTTCGCCTCTTATGTAATGAAAAAGGAACTTACTGCAACCACAGTAAAAGGTGGTATTGAATATATGGGCTGGTTAGCCGATTGGTATATTGCAAACAGTGGTGGTAAAGGAATTGGCTTCTTCCAGATTGGTGGTGGTATTGCCGGCGATTTCCCGATCTGTGTGGTACCAATGCTTTATCAGGATATGGAAATGGAAAATATTCCTTTCTGGAGTTATTTCTGCCAGATCTCCGATTCGACCACTTCTTATGGCTCTTATTCTGGTGCCGTACCGAACGAAAAGATTACCTGGGGTAAACTGGATATCCACACGCCAAAATTTATCGTAGAAAGTGATGCGACAATTGTTGCACCGTTAATGTTTGCCTGGATATTAAAACAATAATCAGAAAAAATAAATAAACCAAATTGGTTTATGGTATGCCCATTGGAGATAATCTATCAAAAATGGGCATTTTTATTGCCTGAGTGGCTTGAATTGGCATTTGTTTAGAATGATTATAAATTGTATTTCAAGTCACTATTATGTCATGGGATTTATTAATAAGTTATACTTTTGTTCAAGTTTTGGTGGGGCTACCCCTAGTTCAGCATCAATTTCACAACAAAAAGTAAATTAAATAAGTATAAAGTGTTCATTATGAGAGATATCTCGATGATTTTAAAAAGCGTTTGGAAGTCGTTATTCGTGTTTTCAGCAATTTCCGTAATAGCGGTTTCTACCGTAAATGCGCAGGATGCTAAAGAGGGAAGAACGCTTTTCAAAGCAAAATGTTCTTCGTGCCACGCGTTAGATTCTAAATTGGTTGGTCCGGCCTTAACTGGTGTAAGCGATCGTCACTCTGAAGAGTTCCTTTTAAAATGGATTCCAAATTCGCAAGGCTTAGTTGCTTCTGGTAACCCTGATGCTGTTAAACTTTTTAACGAAAACGGAAAAATTGCAATGACTTCTTTTCCTGAGTTAGACGAAACGAAAGTTAAAGACATCTTACAATACATTAAAGAAGGTGAGCCAAAAGTGGCTAATCCTCCGGGTGGTGCTGTTGCAGCAAAAGACGAATCAACTTCAGGTTTATCAATTGCAGGTATTGTAGCTATCGTTGTATTGGCGATTGTTATTTTAGTAATCTTAGGTCGCGCTTCTAAATTATTAGAACGTTTGATCCTGCAAAAACAAGGTATCGAGATTGAAGAAGATGTGCCATTAAAGGTTGGTGTGCGCAAGATGTTCAAGAACAAGAAATTTGTGATGTTCTTTATCTTGTGTTTAATCATCTGTTTAGGTTCATTCGGTTGGATGGGCATGTGGAATACTGGTGTTCATACCGGTTACCAACCAGTTCAGCCAATTAAATTCTCACACGAATTGCATGCGGGTATCAATCAGATCGATTGTCAGTATTGCCACAATGGAGCATTTAAATCTAAAAATGCAACTATCCCATCATTAAACGTTTGTATGAACTGCCATAAAGCTGTTCAGGCAAGAGATAAATATGAAGGTGAGATTTCTCCTGAGATTAAAAAGATCTACAATGCTTTAGGTTACGATCCTGAAACTCAGAAGTACGATGAAAGTAAAGCTAAACCAATGGAGTGGGTACGTGTACACAACCTTCCTGATTTTGCATATTTCAATCACTCTCAGCACGTAGTTGTTGCAGAAGATGCCATTCGTAAAGCAAAAGGATTGCAACCAACAGAACCTGTATGTTTCGCTTGTCACGGTCCGGTTAATACTATGGAAGAAATTTACCAATATTCTCCATTAACCATGAAATGGTGTATTAACTGCCATAAAGAAACAGATATTTCTGGTCAGAAAAATAATGCTTTCTACGCTAAGGTGATCGAAGCGCACGAAAAGATTAAAAAAGGCGAGAAAATTACACCAGCGTTATTGGGTGGTTTAGAGTGTGGTAAATGCCACTATTAATAGATAGAGTTTAGTAAGAACGTTCGAATAAACAGTAATATAGCTTAAATGGAAAGCAACAAAAAATACTGGAAAGGCTTAGAGGAGTATAACAATACACCCGATTTTGTTAAGAATAACAAAAACGAATTCGCCGAGCCACTTCCAATAGAAGATGTTTTAAATGAAGCAGGGTTAAGTACCGTTACCCCACGCCGCGACTTTTTAAAGGCGTTGGGTTTTGGTTTAGGTGCAGTAACTTTAGCAGCCTGTCAAACTGCCCCTGTTCATAAATCTATTCCTTACCTGGTAAAACCTGAAGAGGTTACTCCGGGTATTCCTAACTATTATACTTCGAGCTTTAATGGCCAGAGTATTTTAGTTAAAACCAGAGAAGGACGCCCAATTAAAATTGAACCAAATCCAAACGCGGGTCAGTTTAACTGTGGTACAGATGCGAGAGCGCAAGCTTCGGTTTTAGATTTATATGATGTATCTAAACTAAAAGCACCTGCTTTGGTAAAAGATGGAAAAGTTGAAGAAACTACCTGGGCAAAAATCGACAGCTTTGTTAAAGGTGAGTTGGCAAAAGCACAGGCAGGTGGAAAGAAAATCCGCATTGTAGCGTCAACTGTAAACAGCCCGTCAACTAATGCCGTTATTGCACAGTTTATTACAAAATATCCTGCTGCTAAATTGGTTCAGTATGATGCGGTTTCTTATACAGGTATTATTCAGGCTAACCAAAACAGTTTCGGTAAAGCAGTTTTACCTAAATACAACTTTGATAAGGCTGATTTAATTGTAAGTTTCAGTGCCGATTTCTTAGGTACCTGGATTAGCGGAGAAGAGTTTACTGCTCAATATACTGCTAACCGTAACTACAAATCGTTAGAAAATAAAAAAATGAGCCGCCACATTCAGTTCGAAAGTGGAATGAGCTTAACAGGTACCAATGCAGATACCCGTGTTCCGGTTAAATTATCGGAAGAAGGACCTGCTTTAATTGCTTTATATAATGCAATTACCGGTGGTGCTTTACCTGGCGGAACGTTAGGTAACAATACTACTGCCGATAAAGTAATTAAACTGGTAGCTAAAGAATTGGTACAAGCTAAAGGTAAAGGCCTTGTGGTTTGCGGTTCGAACGATGTTTCTACTCAGATTTTAGTAAATGCCATTAACGCCGCTATCGGAAGTTATGGTACTACTATTGATTTAGATAACCCTTGTTATTTATATGCAGGTAACGATGCCGAATTTAATGGCTTAGTTGCTGAAATGAACCGTGGAGAAGTTGGCGCTGTTTTATTCTTGAACAGTAACCCGGTTTACGATGCTGCAAATACAAAAGCATTTATTGAGGCATTAGCTAAGGTTCCTGCTAAAATTTCATTCTCTGATCGTGCAGATGAAACGGCTACTGCTTGTGATGCTATTGCGATTAACCATAACTACTTAGAATCATGGGGTGATGCAAACGCTTACGAAGGGTATTATTCAATCGTTCAGCCAACCATCAATCCTGTTTTCAATAGCCGCCAGGCTGAAGAGAGTTTATTAACCTGGGCTGATGCTCCTGTTAAAGACTACTATCAGTTTGTACGCAGCAACTGGGAAGCTAAAATGCTACCAGCTGTTGGTTTGAAATGGGAAGAGGTTTTAGAAAAGGGTGTAGTTACTTCAACAGCTAAAGCTGCTGGTGCTTATTCATTCACACAATCGTTAGCACAAGTTGCTACTTCAATTGTAAATAGCAGCAAAGCTTTAGATAAAGATGTTCAGTTGCAGGTTTACGAAAACATCCCAATGCGTGATGGTAAAAATGCAAACAACGCATTCTTACAAGAATTGCCTGATCCGGTATCGAAAGTAACCTGGGATAACTATGTTGCACTTGCACCAAAATTTGCTGAGAAATTAAAAGTTAAAGAATTTGACGTTGTAACGGTTAAAGGTAGCAACGGATATTCAGTAGATCTTCCGGTATTGATCCAGCCAGGACAAGCGCAAGGAACTGCATCTATCGCATTAGGTTATGGCCGTACCAAAGTTGGTAAAGCAGGTAACGATGTGGGTAAAAATGCTTTCCCTTTTGTTTCTTTTGCAAATGGAACATTCCAATATGCTACTTCGGTAACCATTACCCCAACAGGCGGTTACTATGAATTGGCTCAAACACAAACTCACCACTCTTTCGAGGGCCGTGCAGTGATTAAAGAAGCTACTTTCAAAGAGTACTTAAAAAATCCTGGTGCTGGTAACGAAAAAGGCGAGCATAAAGATTACGATCTTTGGGATCAATACGAAAAACCAGGTAACAACTGGGTTATGGCAATCGATTTGAATGCTTGTACAGGTTGTGGTTCTTGTATTGTTGCTTGTAACGTAGAAAATAACATTCCTGTTGTAGGTCGTGATGAGGTTCGCCGTCGTCGTGAAATGCATTGGATTCGTATCGATCGTTATTACAGCTACGAAACTAAAGATGGTGATGTAACCAAAGAGAAAGAAATTGCCAAGTTAGAAGACCTGGATCATGTTTCTGTGGTTCACCAACCAATGTTGTGCCAACACTGTGATCACGCACCTTGCGAAACAGTTTGTCCAGTATTGGCAACTGTACACTCAAGTGATGGTTTAAACCACATGGCATACAACCGTTGCGTAGGTACCCGTTACTGTGCAAATAACTGTCCGTATAAAGTACGTCGTTTCAACTGGTTTAACTACTGGAACGATTCACGTTTCGATAACTATTTAAATAACGAGTTTACCCAATTGGTTTTAAACCCTGATGTAACTACACGTTCAAGAGGGGTAATGGAAAAATGCTCTATGTGTATTCAACGTATACAAGGTGGCAAATTACAAGCTAAGCTGGAGAAACGTCCATTAAAAGATGGCGATATTAAAATGGCTTGTCAGGAAGCTTGTTCAGCAAATGCAATTGTATTTGGTGATGCAAACGATCCAAATTCAGAGGTTTCAAAAGCATTACGTTCTGAGCGTATCTACTACGTATTAGAAGAGATCAATGTGAAACCGGGTATCGGCTACATGACAAAAATTAGAAATACAGATACAACAGTACAAGCGTAAGCTTTAGTATAAAGAAAATACAAATTATGTCAGGACATAACGAATCAATACTTAGAGAACCATTAATTACCGGCGATAACATCACGTATGCAAAAATTACGGATGATATTTTAGGCCCGGTAGAAAACAAGCCGAACAAGGCCTGGTGGATTGGTTTCATCGTTGCCTCATTAGGTGCTTTACTTTGGGTAGTAGCGGTAAGCTATACTTTCTGGAACGGTATCGGTGCATGGGGCTTAAATAAAACAGTTGGTTGGGCTTGGGATATCACCGGTTTCGTATGGTGGGTAGGTATCGGTCACGCTGGAACACTAATTTCAGCTGTACTATTACTTTTCCGTCAGAACTGGCGTAACTCCATCAACCGCTCGGCAGAGGCGATGACCATTTTCGCCGTAATCTGTGCCGCAACTTATGTTGTATCACACATGGGCCGTCCTTGGTTAGCCTATTGGGTTTTACCTTTACCAAACCAATTCGGATCACTTTGGGTAAACTTTAACTCACCATTGGTGTGGGATATGTTTGCGATCTCTACTTACTTCTCTGTATCATTATTATTCTGGTACACAGGTTTATTACCAGATATTGCTACCATCCGCGACCGTGCAGTGGGTACACGTAGAAAAATCTATTCTATCTTCTCTTTTGGATGGAGTGGAAGCGTTAAAACATGGCAGCGTTTCGAAGCGGTGTCGTTAATTTTAGCAGGTATCTCTACACCACTGGTACTTTCGGTACACACGATTGTATCAATGGACTTTGCAACATCGGTAATTCCAGGATGGCACACCACCATCTTCCCTCCATACTTCGTGGCTGGGGCGATCTTCTCAGGCTTTGCGATGGTATTAACCTTATTATTGGTTGCACGTAAAGTATTAGGCTTAGAAAACTACATCACCATGTTCCACATTGAGTCGATGAATAAAATCATCATCTTAACCGGATCAATCGTAGGTGTGGCTTATTTAACTGAGTTCTTCATCGCCTGGTATTCAGGTTCAGAGTACGAGCAATATGCATTTATCAACAGATCTACTGGTCCATACTGGTGGTCGTACTGGATGATGATGACCTGCAACGTAATCTCTCCACAGTTGTTATGGTTCAAAAAGATCCGTTTAAGCATTAAAGCGACCTGGATTTTATCAATCGTGGTAAACGTGGGTATGTGGTTCGAGCGTTTCGTAATTATCGTTACTTCATTACACCGTGATTATATTCCATCAAGTTGGGCAATGTTTTATCCAACCTGGGTTGATATCAGTGTATTCGTAGGTTCAATTGGTTTGTTCTTTACTTTATTCTTATTGTTCTTAAGAGTATTGCCATCAATCGCTATAGCAGAGGTTAAATTATTATTGAAAACTGCAAGTGAGCAAGCCAAAATGAAACAGATTAAAGAAGGGCATGAGAATAAAGAATATGTAGCTGAGTACATAGAGTCTTTAGAAAAATTTGATAGTGTTAAACAAGAAGATTACGCAAAAATATAACAATGAGTGATATCAAATATATTTTAGGCAGCTTTGGCGATCCTGATGAAATGATGCACGGCATCGAAAAACTTCAGGAAAATAACATCAGTATCCATGATGTATATACACCGATGCCTATACACGGAATAGAAGCCAAATTAGGAATTAAAAGATCTAGAATCGATATCGCAGCATTTTGCTTTGGTATTACCGGTACTTGCTGTGCGTTCGCTTTGATTTATTTCTGCGCAGTAATCGATTGGAGAGTAAACATAGGTGGTAAACCATCATTTGCATTACCGGATTTTATTCCGATAATGTTCGAGCTTACAGTATTGTTCTGTGCTTTCGGTATGGTGTTAACTTATTATGCATCTACTCACTTATTTCCGGGAAGAGCACCAAGAGTGATGGATTTACGTGCTACTGATGATCGTTTTGTGATTGCAGTTGATGCAAAAGACAATATAGAACATACTGTAATTGATGGATTATTAAAAGATGCAGGTGCTTTAGAAATAAAGTATAATGAAAGGAAGTACATTAGCTATGAATAAGAATAAATTTGTTTACACGGCGTTTTTAGCTATCGCTTTTGCAGCTACCTTTTCTGCTTGTAAAGATAAACGCAGTACTGGTTTAGAATATGCCAGAAACATGTATGATCCGATTGCTTACAATCCGGATCAGCCGAACAAAAATTTTAAAGATGGTAAAACAGCTCAGTTGCCACCTGCACATACTAAACCGGTAGGTTTTACCGAATATGATGAGTATCCTAATACAAAAGAAGGTTACGAAGCAGCAGGAGTGAGCATGGTTAACCCTTTACCAGTAGATACTGTTAATTTAGCTCAGGGTAAACACTTATTTACCGTTTTCTGTAGTCCTTGCCACGGAGAAAAAGGCGATGGACAAGGACACTTGGTTAAAATTGAGAAATTTAGTGGTGTACCTTCGTACTTCTCAGGAAGTTCATCAAGAGGTGGAGATATGAAAGCACTTACTGCCGGTAAAATCTACCACACCATTACATACGGTGTAAATAATATGGGCTCGCATGCTTCGCAAATCTCACCAACAGATCGTTGGAAAGTGGTGATGTATGTTCAGGAATTACAAAAACAACAATAAGTAAAGCAGAATATAAATGGGAACTCACAATATTAATTTTAGTGAACAGTTTGAGTTTACAGGTAAAGTAAAAACATTAAGTATAGTTGGTATCGCTTTAGGTGTTGCAGCTGTTGCTTTTGGTTTCTTAAGTGGCATTCAAGAGCGCACTTTCGCCAACCTGTTGCTTATGGGATATTACTTCGCATGCGTTTGTATGTCGGGAATGTTTTTCTTAGCTGTTCAATTTGTTGCTCAGGCAGGTTGGTCTGCATCAATTTTACGTGTACCGCAGGCAATGGCCAAAACATTGCCAATTGCAGCAGTCATACTTATTGCTATCGTATCTGCAGGTTTATTTATGGAGCATACAATTGTAGAACACGGACAAAGTATTAGCGTACCTTATCTTTATAAGCACTGGGCAACTCAGGGTTTAGCAGAAAAAGGTTCTGAACATTATGATGCGATTATTGCCGGTAAGTCTGTGTTTTTAAATAAGCCTTTCTTTTTAGGTCGTCAATTATTGTTTTTAGGTGTTTACAGTATTTTCGCAATGATGTTTGTTAAGTTTTCATATAATGAAGATTTAACTGGTGGCTTAAATTCATACAGAAAGAGCTTTAAAAATGCTTGTGTATTCCTGGTAATTTACGGTTTTACAACACCGATTTTTGCTTTCGATACCATCATGTCATTAGAAGCACACTGGTTCTCAACCATGTTTGGTTGGTATAACTTTGCCGCAATGTGGGTAAGCAGTTTAGCTACTATTGCTATTATCATTATCTTATTGAGAAGAGCAGGTTATATGCAATGGGTTAACAATAGCCACTTACACAATTTAGGTCAGTTTATTTTTGGTTTCTCTATCTTCTGGACTTATGTATGGTTTGCTCAATTCTTATTGATCTACTATGCAAACATGCCTGAGGAGACTGTATACTTCTACAAACGTTTTGAATATTATAAATTCTGGTTTTTCTTAAATCTGGCCATGAATTTCTTAGCGCCGGTATTATTGTTAATGGATAGAGATAACAAAAGGACGGATGCAAAATTATTATTCGTTTCTATCGTGGTATTATTAGGTCACTGGGTAGATTATTACCAAATGATTATGCCGGGTGCAGTAGAAGAAGGACATAATGGTTTCGGAATTGTAGAAATTGGTACTGCAATAGGTTTCGTAGGATTGTTTACCTTTACGGTTCTTACATCATTAAGTAAAAAACCTTTAATTGCAAAGAATCACCCATTATTACAAGAAAGTTTGCATCATCAACTATAGTGGTGATAGGATAAAGCAAATATTTAATTATTATTATAATTAGCAGTACAGCGTACTACTTTTAAGAAAATGAGTTTAAGAAAGTTTATAACGAATAAAACGACCGCAGCTTTAGCAGTATTGATTACTGCTTTTGCAAACACTAGCGTATTTGCGCAAGATGCAGCAGCAGGTGCTGCCGCGGCACCGAAGGTTGATATGGGCGAGGTTTATAAATCGGTAATATTTTATATTCTGGTTTTCCTTGCTGTATGCTTGTTCATTGCCATTATTGGTAAAGCAATAAAAGTATATGAGTTAAGCCGCGAAGCACAAGGTAAACCTGTTGGTATTAACTGGAACGGGGTACACGCAAGTTTATTTGCGTTGTTTTTAGTGATCGGTTTGTATGGTGTATATTGGGAATATACAGTGCATGGATCAATGTTACTTCCGGCTGCAGCATCTGAGCACGGAAAGAAAATTGATGAAATGTTTAATTTAACATTAATCATTACCACTATTGTATTTGTAGCTACACACATCTTATTATTCGGATTTTCTTATATCTATAAATACTCTGCTAAAAGAAAAGCTTACTACTACCCACACAATAATACAATCGAAAAAATCTGGACAATCGTTCCGGCTCTAGTATTAACCGTTTTGGTATTAATGGGTTTCTTAACCTGGAGATCTATTTTCTTTAAAGTTGAAGATCCAAACCACAAGCCATTACAAATTGAAGTTACTTCTGAGCAGTTTAAATGGTCTATCCGTTACCCGGGTGCTGATGGAATAGTTGGTAACAAAAATTACAAGTTAACTACAGCTAGCAATACATTGGGTATCGATTTTAAAGATATCAACTCTCGTGATGATGAAATGGCAGATGAGATGGTGCTGCCTGTAGGTAAACCAGTTAAACTTATTTTGACCAGTAAGGATGTAATTCACAGTTTTTATATGCCACACTTCAGGGTACAGTTAAACACCGTACCGGGTATGCGCGTTTTCTTTGAGTTTACGCCGACAAAAACTACTGCAGAAATGCAGCAAGAGACTAACGATCCTAACTTTAACTACCTTTTCTTATGTGCTAAAATTTGTGGTGCCGGTCACTACAATATGCAGAAAGTGGTACGGGTAGTTTCTGAGGCCGAGTACAAAACCTGGATTGCAGAGCAGAAAACATACTTAAACGACGATTTAAGAAAACAATTTAATTTGCCAGTGGCACCTGCACCTGTAAAATCAGTAGCAGATTCAGCAGCTAAAGATTCAGCAGCTGTGAAAACTAACCAAATGGCTTTAAAGAAATAATATTAAGCAGGAGCGAAAGAATTATGTCAACAATAGCATTACACGACGAACACAATCACGATCACGCTGATCATGGGCATCATAAAGAGACTTTGATTTCAAAGTACATCTTTAGTATGGATCATAAAATGATTGCCAAGCAATTTTTGATTACCGGTATTATTATGGCGGTAATAGCAATGGGCTTATCCATTTTATTCCGTATTCAATTGGCATGGCCAGATCAAAACTTCCCTTTCTTAGAAACATTTTTAGGTAAATGGGCTGCAGGCGGTCGTATTAAACCAGATTTTTACCTGGCTTTGGTAACCATTCACGGTACCATTATGGTATTCTTTGTATTAACTGCCGGACTAAGTGGTACCTTTAGTAACTTATTGATCCCACTTCAGATCGGTGCAAGAGATATGGCTTCGCCATTCTTAAACATGCTTTCATACTGGTTCTTCTTTATGGCCTGTGTGATCATGATGTCATCATTCTTTATCCAAACAGGTCCTGCATCAGGTGGTTGGACAGTTTATCCACCGCTTTCTGTTGTTGCCAAGGCAATGCCAGGTTCAGGAATGGGTATGACTTTGTGGTTAATTAGTATGGTACTTTTCGTAGCATCATCTTTAATGGGTGGTATTAACTACGTAAGTACAATTTTAAACATGCGTACTAAAGGTATGGACCTTTGGAAAATGCCATTAACCATCTGGGCTTTCTTTTTAACCGCTATTTTAGGTATCTTATCATTCCCTGTTCTTGTGGCTGGAGTAGTGTTAATGGTATTTGACCGTAGTTTTGGTACAAGTTTCTACTTATCAGATATCGTAATGGGTACTGATATTTTGCCAAATGAAGGTGGTTCTCCAATTTTATGGCAACACTTATTCTGGTTCTTAGGTCACCCTGAGGTATATATTGTAATTATGCCTGCATTGGGTATCTCATCTGAAGTTATCTCTGTAAACTCACGTAAACCGATCTTCGGTTACCATGCAATGGTTTACTCGTTAATTGGTATTACCGTATTATCATTCATCGTTTGGGGTCACCACATGTTTGTAACCGGTATGAACCCATTGTTAGGTGGTGTGTTTATGATTACCACGTTGATCATTGCGGTACCATCAGCAGTAAAAACATTCAACTATCTGGCTACATTATGGCGTGGTAATATCCGTTTCACTCCGGCAATGTTATTTGCTATTGGTTTAGTTTCATTCTTTATCTCTGGTGGTTTAACCGGTATTTTCTTAGGAAATGCTTCGTTGGATATTAACTTACACGATACTTATTTTGTTGTTGCCCACTTCCACCTGGTAATGGGATCTGCAGCAATCTTTGGTATGCTTGCAGGTGTTTATCACTGGTTCCCAAGAATGTTCGGTAGAATGATGAACCCTAAATTGGGATATTTACACTTCTGGTTAACTTTTATTGCAGCTTACCTGGTATTCTTCCCGCTTCACTTCTTAGGTTTGGATGGTGTACCTCGTCGTTACTATGCATTTACTGAGTTCGAATTCATGAAGAAATGGTTAACTGTTAACGTTTTTGTAACATGGGCAGCTATTATGGCCGCACTTGCTCAGGTAGCGTTCTTGTTTAACTTCTTTTATTCAATCTTTAAAGGAAAAGTTGCACCTCAAAATCCATGGGAATCCAACACATTAGAATGGACTGCACCTGTTGAGCACTTACATGGTAACTGGCCAGGAGAAATCCCAACTGTTTACAGATGGCCATACGATTATAGCAAACCAGGACATGATGCGGACTTTATTCCTCAAACTGTTCCTTTCTCGCAAACCATGAGCTCTAATTTACCTCACGATTTTGAAGGAAATCAAGAAGCAGAAAAAATACAGCAAGATTGGGAACTAGCCAATCCTGTTGAAGAAAACAAAGGCTAGTTTAAGCTTAAAAACAATTTTAAAAGGGGTATCTGATTAAGTTTCTGCTTATCCGGATACCCTTTTCATCTTAATAGATATATGGTCAGCAGATCAGAACAACGTTTCATTCGAATTAATCTTATAACCATCATAGTTACACTATTGGTTATACTTGCCGGTGGTATTGTCCGCAGTACCGGATCAGGCATGGGATGCCCGGATTGGCCAAAATGTTTCGATCGTTACATTCCGCCAACTGATGTATCTCAGCTTCCTGCCAACTATAAAGAAAAATATGTTGCAGGCAGGTTAAAAAAGAATGAAAAGTTTGCCAGGTATTTAGAAAGTATGGGTAAAGTAGCCTTAGCTGATAGTATCAGGCACGATCAGAGCATTACTGTACCCGAAGAGTTTAATCCGGCTAAAACCTGGACGGAGTACTTAAACAGATTAGCTGGGGTAGCAGCTGGAATATTCCTGTTTTTAACAGCCGTTTATTCTTTTACTTACCGTAAAACAGCAAAACGGATTATTTTGCTAAGTATCCTGAACATTTTTGTAGTAGGTTATCAGGCTTGGTTAGGTTCCATAGTGGTATCAACCAATCTGGCACAATGGGTAGTAACGGTACACATGCTTTTAGCACTGGTTATTTTAGCGATATCTATATATACCTACAATTATGCGAAACAGCTGAATAAAGCACCTTCGGTAATTATGTATAGGATACTATGGCTGAAAGGGTTTTTGTTCTTTACATTGGTAGTCAGTATTGTTCAGATCGTTTTGGGTACTGATGTGAGGGAAGCTGTTGATGTAATTGCAAAGTCTCTGGCTTATAGTGGTAAAGCATTATGGATATCGAAAGTAGGAAGTGTTTTTTCTTATCACCGCGATTTGGCTATATTGGTAATAATCACCAATGGTGTGGTTTATAAAATGGTTATTGATCGTTTTAGTGGTAAAGCTGCTCCGTTGTTAACAGCCAGATTTATTTTAATTACGCTTTTAGTTCAGTTATTAAGTGGTTTAGCTTTAGCATACATTGCTTTCCCGCCGGTAGCGCAGGCATTACATATTTTGTTTTCTACGCTGCTATTTAGTTTACAGTTTTACCTGTACTTATTGGTTTACAGAACAAGTACATATAAACAATAATATTTAAGAAAATTGAAGCAATATCTTTCAGATTTTTCTAAGCTTATCAAATTCAGACTATCGTTTACGGTGGTGTTTTCGGCGTCGATCTCTTTTTTGATTGGGCAGAAAATGCAGGTGGGTAGACATCTTATTCCTACTATCAATTGGGGAAACTGGTTAATTTTAATAGCCGGCGGATTTTTGGTTACAGCAGCGGCAAACTGCTTTAACGAAATTATTGAGAAAGATTTAGATAAATTAATGTCGAGAACCAAAGACCGCCCGATGCCTGCTGGTAGGATGACAACCGGACAGGGACTGATTTTGGGGGTATTTATGGCTTTTCTAGGTACCTGGTTATTGGGTCATTTAAATCTTGAAACAGGTTTGTTATCTGTATTTTCAATTTTGCTATACGCTTTTGCCTATACACCGTTAAAGAGAAAATCGCCTATTGCTGTTTTTGTAGGAGCAATTCCAGGCGCATTGCCACCGCTTATTGGTTATTTAGCTGCTTTTGGTAGTTTAAAGGCAGAGATGTTCCACGAAATTGATTATTACATTGCTGTTATCTTATTTTTAATCCAGTTTGTATGGCAGTTTCCACACTTCTGGGCCATTGCCTGGGTGCTGGATGATGATTACAAAAAAGCTGGTTTTAGGCTACTACCAACAAAGAAAAGAGATAAAACATCAGCACTGCTTACTTTTTTAAGCACCTTGATTTTAATCCCGGTAAGTTTATTGCCAACCATTTATGGTTTTGGTGGTTATTACATTGCTGGCTTATCATTAGTAGCCGGGCTTATATTTAGCTGGCTGGCTTTTAAACTTTTAATGAACAGAGAACTGATCGACGCGAAGAAAGTGATGTTCTGTTCGTTTTTTTACATCCCGGCTGTACAGTTGGGCTTATTATTAAATTTTATAGCAAAATAATTTATGGTGCTAACAATGGAAAAGATGCAGGATACGTTTGACCCTAAACCAAGGAAATTTATTGTTTGGTTATTTGTCGTATCGTCAACAATCATGTTTGGAGGCTTTACCAGTTATTATCTGGTATTTGCGGCTTCAAAAGGAAAGGGACACGGTTTGGTGTTGCCCGATGCCTTTATTTACTCTAGTTTGGTTATTATTGCAAGCAGCATCACTTTAGTGTTAGCTTCGCGAGCGTTAAAAAAACTAAATTTTAGCTTACAGCGCAACATGCTCTGTATTACCGTAATATTGGCCATCGCCTTTGGTGTAATGCAGTTTAATGCCTGGGGAAGTATGGTGAGAACCGGAGCTACCCTGGTAGGAAATAATGCTGCAATATCATTTATATATGTGGTATCCGGGATGCACCTTTTGCATATTATTGCTGGAGTAGGCCTTATTATTAATGCACTAGCTGGTAGCTACAAAAGCCTGCCCATTGCGAAAGTCCAGTACAGAATGGAAATTGCTTCTATTTTTTGGCATTTTATAGATATATTATGGATATATCTGTATGTTTTTTTACTTTTGAACCGTTAAATTTGTTAACAAACTATTATACTATTTCCAAATGAATGCAGTATCACAATTAGATCAAGTTAAAACCGGACCATGGAATGGTGGTCGTTCTCCGTGGTCGGTAGAATATGGTAAAATCATGATGTGGTTTTTCCTATTATCAGATGCTTTTACCTTTTCATCTTTATTGATCTACTACGGCGCTCAGCGTTTTTCTAAATTAACATGGCCAGATCCGGATTTGGTTTTCCAATCTATCCCTGGTATTAAAGATACAGGTGCTCCACTAGTTTTTGTGGGTATCATGACTTTTATCCTGATTTTAAGCTCAGTAACTATGGTTATGGCTGTAGAGGCCGGACATCGTCGTTCTAAAAAAGAAGTAATTGCGTGGTTAATTCCTACAATTGTTTTAGGATTTATGTTCTTAGGCTGTCAGGCATTAGAGTGGACCCATTTACACCATGAAGGTTTCTGGTGGGGTACAATTCCATCTGCTGAAGAGTTAAAACATTTATTTGATGGGCCAGTTTCTTTGGTTGCTGCGCAACAATTTGCAAACTTATTCTTTACCATTACAGGTTTCCACGGTTTCCACGTATTTAGTGGGGTAATGATCAATGTGATTATTTTAATCATGACGATTAATGGAACTTTCGAAAAAAGAGGCCATTATTTAATGGTAGAAAAAGTTGGTTTATACTGGCACTTCGTAGATTTAGTTTGGGTGTTTGTATTTACATTCTTCTATTTGGTTTAATTTCAATTATATAAAATATTTAATATGTCAGATCACTCACATACAACAGAAGGACACGAGCATGGAGAACATGCAGGATTGGATAAAGCTAAAATCTGGAAAGTAGCCGGTATTTTAACTTTAATTACTGCAATTGAGTTTATCATAGCACTATGGGCAATTCCTGGTCATCATATTCCTCAACATGTAGGTAACTATATTTATATTGCTTTAACACTTGTAAAGGCTTTTTATATTGTTGCTTACTTTATGCACTTAAAATATGAGAAATTAGGCTTGCAGCTTGCATTAACCGTTTCATTTATTTTTATTGGTTACTTTATTGTTTTAATGCTGATAGAAGGTGGGTTTTTAAACATCCACATGATGAACCATTAATGAAAAGAAACCCTATAAAAAAGGTAATAATCCTGGTAAGCATTTTAGCTATACCGGGATTTTTGTTTTTTTACTTATTGCCGCACTTCGCAAAAAACAGGTATAAGAGTTTACCCATCTTTGGTGAAAAGGTTGTTGCTACAACTTTTCATACTGTAAAGGGCAAGAAGATACCAGATACCATTTACCACCTGGTTCCTGATTTTAAACTCGTAAACCAGCATAGCGACACGGTGAGCTGGAAATCGTTTGAGAACAAGATTGTGGTATTAAATTTATTTCATGCCGGAGCGAAGAAACAGCAGGCAAGTAAATACATCAAACAACTATCTGATGGCTATGAACAGAAGCCCCTGGTTAAATTTGTAAGCCTATCTGTTGATCCGGCTGATATAGGTTTAATCAAAAATTTTGCAGCTAATTTTAAAGCAAAAGAAGGTAAGTGGGACTTTTTAGCTGGCGATACTGCACAAACCTATCCACTGATCAGGCAAGGCCTGTTACTTGATGTAATAGCAAATGAGTCCGATGGAAAGAACAGCTTTATATTTAGCAATAAGATAGTGCTGATTGATAATTTACACCGTATACGGGGTATTTATGATGCAGATAGTGCTGAAGCAAATGCTAAGCTGGAGGATGAAATAAAAGTACTTATTGCCGAATACCTAAGGAACGTTAAAGATGGTAGGTAGTTTAGTCTGCAGTCTTTAGTCAAGAGTCCGAAGCCTCTAGTCCGGGTTCGAAGCAAAATAATAATAATAAAAAGATTTAATATTCATGGAAAATAGTCCGATTGAGAAAAAATATAATAAGTGGATCATTATTCTTTCAATTCTAATACCAGTAGCTGTAGCCTTTTTATTTGTAGTAAAGTTAAAAGATTTAGGTATTGATGCGCCAACCTTGCCTTTTTTACCACCAATATACGCTACCATAAATGGGATTACAGCTATACTATTAGTTATTGCTGTTTGGGCAATAAAAAATGGAAAGATACAATTGCACCAAAATTTAATGAAAACAGCTATAGGTTGTTCTTTATTGTTTTTAGTAATGTATATCGCATACCATATGACTACGCCCTCTACTAAGTTTGGGGGGGATGGTGCAATAAAATATGCTTACTTCTTTATTTTATTAACACATATCTTATTGTCAATTGCAATTATTCCTCTGGTTTTGGTTACCTACGTGAGGGCTTTAGCCGAGCGTTTTGATCGTCACAGAAAAATTGCACGGATAACATTTCCGTTATGGCTGTATGTTGCTATAACTGGTGTGGTAGTTTATCTAATGATTTCGCCATATTATCAATACTAGAGATATATTAATAATGAAAAATTTAAAAAACCTTACTTAAAAACGTAAGGTTTTTTTGGTTATAGGAGTTTTGCCTGCAGAAGATATTTGCTTTAACCCAATTTTTTTTTCACTTTTATGTATATCATATCACACAGAGGTATTCATATACTTTGTATATGAATAACCAATCGACTAATTTATGGCGCAAGGAAGGATAGAAGATGAACGTAAGCTTATAGAAAAAATCGTAGAGGGAGATGAGCAGGCCTTTTCTGTTTTATTCTTCAAATATCTTCCTGTACTCCATATTTTTGCTGCTAAGTTCACCAAGTCTGATGATGCTGCCGAAGAAATTATTCAGGATGCATTTTTAAGAGTCTGGCTTAATCGCGATAAATTAGCGGAAGTAGATCATGTTAAAGCCTATTTATATAAATATGTTTCTAATGAATGTTTAAGCTACCTGCGTAAAAAATTAAAAGAAGATAGGGTTGTTGATGCATTTACGGCTAAGCAACAAAATAGCCATAATAACACTGTGGAAGCTATTAATTTAAATGAGGTAACTAAGATTATTGCTGTTGCAGTTGATAAATTGCCTGATCAGCGAAAAAATATATACCAATTGAGTAGGCGCGATGGTAAAACTATCCCTGAAATAGCAGAAATACTTAATATTTCTCCTAATACAGTTAAAAATGCACTCGTAATTGCCTTAAAATCGATACGTATACACCTCGATCAACACGGAATTGTGTTCTTTTTTCCAATTGTTTTTTTCTTTTTGAGAATAAAATAGAAAAAATTAATATTCCGATAGTCCTAATTTTGTTTTGCTGCTTCTTAGTATCAGAATCTTTATGGAACGTATACATTATCTATTACAACAGTTTACAGCTAAGGCCTTAAGTCAGTCCGAAAAGGAAGAACTTTTAGTTTTGGCCGAAAACAGCACATCACTACTTTCTGACGAAATCGTGAAAATGATTATCGCAGAAGAAGTGCATGCAGTTCATGTTGATGAGGGAAAATGGAATCCTGTTCTCCATAAAATTCTGACGATAGACAAGCCAACCCGGTCGCCTAAGCGAATTTTAATGAATAGTTTAAAATGGGCTGCCGCTGCTGTTGTTTTTATTGCATTTTCTTTAACGGCTTATCTCTCTCTGCAGAAAAAGAAAGAGCATGTTTTTGCAACTGATGTAGCGCCTGGAAAAAATAAAGCTATTCTTACACTGGCTGACGGAAAGAAAATTTCACTTTCAGATGCGATGAAAGGCGATATAGCAAAAGAAGCTGGTTTCTCTATCACTAAAACTGCAGATGGCCAATTGGTGTATAATGTTGCCGGATCAGAAAATGTAAATGATACCAGATTAAATACCATTTCGACCCCAAATGGAGGTGAATGGCAAATCCAGCTACCTGATGGTTCTACGGTTTGGCTAAATGCAGCCTCTTCAATTCAATACTCATTAAACATTGGAACCGCAAAACAGCGTGTAGTTAAATTAGATGGTGAAGCTTATTTTGAAGTCGCTAAAAATGCATCACATCCTTTTATTGTAGAGACCGATAAACAGGCTGTTGAGGTATTGGGAACACACTTTAACATTAACAGCTATAAAGATGAAATGGTAACTAAAACTACTTTATTGGAAGGAAGTGTGCGTGTTTTGCATAAAAATACCAATGAGAGCGAAATACTTAAACCTGGAGAACAATCCCTGGTATCTGTTTCGGGTATTGCCATAAAAGAAGTGGATGTTGAAGAAGCAATAGCGTGGAAAAAGGGCTATTTTATGTTTAATAACGAAAGGCAGGAAAGCATTTTACGTAAAGTTGCCCGTTGGTATAATGTAGAAATAGAATATGCCGATCCTGAGGCCAAAGATGTGATGTATTATGGAACGGTAAGCCGTTTCGAAAAAATATCAAAAGTGCTGACCAAGTTTGAACAAACAGGGGAAGTGCATTTTGATATTAAGGGCAATAAATTAATTGTTCACAAAGAATAAATGATAACAGATGAAGCCATAACTAACCTTTATCTCTAAAAATAAAACAACTTAATCAACCTTAACCTAAACCTTACAAATTATGAATAGACCTCAACAAACCTCCTGACGATTCGAAGATAAATGAATAAAAAAAGGAGTGCTTGCAACACCCCTTTATTATCTGTTTAGCTATTCCGTAAACCGGAATCGATTAAAAATCAATTATTTCTTGGATAATCCGCGAAACGCTTTTTGGCGTCCAAACTTCATTGCGCTTCGCAAAAAAAACAGACTATTAAATGTACAAAATTTATATTGAAATTTTATGTACGCACCGACGCTACATACCTAAATTGCTATTGATTATGAAGTTAGTTACGGTCATACTGCTTGCCTCTTTAATGCAGGTAAGCGCAGCTTCATTTGGCCAGCTGGTTACGTTAAAAGAAAAAAATGTAACCTTAGAAAAGGTTTTTAAAGAGATCAGAAAACAATCTGGTTATGATGTTCTTTTATCAACCAATAAAATTAAAACCTCAACCACTTTAAATGTTGACTTTAACAGCTTAACGGTTGAAGAAGTAATGAACAAAATTGTTTCAGGCAGAGACCTTAGCTATGCTATTGAGGATAGGACGGTTCTGATTACAGTAAAAGAAAAATCAGTATTTGATAAAGTGCTGAGCTATTTTGTTGCTGTAAAGGTAACCGGAAGAGTGAAGGATAAAAACGGAGCCGCACTGCCTGGAGTGAGTGTAAAGGAAAAAGGGGTAGCAAATGCGGTATCTACCAGCAGTAACGGAGATTTTGCTATTTCGGTTAAAGAAGGTGCTACCTTGGTTTTTAGCTTTATTGGATATAAAACAATAGAGGTTGAGGTTGGATCTAAAACATCTATAAATGTAGTATTAGAAGAAGATGCAAATGAACTTAAAGATGTAAATATTATTTCAACAGGTTATCAGAATTTAAACAAGAAATTATTTACCGGAGCTGCCACAGCACTAAAAGGAGCTGATGTTAAACAAGATGGTATTACAGACGTAAGTCGTATGCTCGAAGGTCGTGTAGCTGGGGTTTCAGTACAAAATGTATCTGGTACTTTTGGAGCTGCACCAAAAATCCGTGTTCGCGGTGCAACCTCAATTACTGGAGATAATAAACCTTTATGGGTAGTTGATGGTGTGATTTTGGAGGATGTTGTTAATATCTCCAATGAACAGTTATCATCAGGAGATGTAAGTACGTTGATTGGATCTTCTGTAGCTGGTATAAACGCTGACGATATTGAATCATTCAATATCTTAAAAGATGCGGCTGCGACTGCACAATATGGTGCACGCGCAATGAATGGTGTTGTGGTTATCACAACAAAGAAAGGACGTATTGGTAAACCGCTAATCTCTTATACAGGTAACTTTTCTACCTATTTAAAGCCGACGTATGACAGTTATAACATTATGAATTCTTCTGATCAAATGTCTGTTTATTCAGAGCTGGCCCGCAAAGGATGGTTAAATCATTCTAGTGCTTCGAGAGCAGCAGACGGTGGTGTTTTTACCAAAATGTATCAATTAATTAATACGTACGATGCAAGTTCAGGTACATTTGCTTTAGCAAATACCCCTGAAGCAAGAAATTCATTCTTATCTCGCTATGCAACTGCAAATACAGATTGGTTTGATGTACTTTTCAAAAACTCTTTAATGCAAGAGCATGCCATTAGTGTTTCATCAGGAACTGAAAAATCCCAACTATATTTTTCAACCAGTTATTTAAACGATAATGGTTGGGCTATTGGAAATGATGTGGAACGTTATACTGCAAATGTTAACGCTGTATTTAATCTTTCAGATAAACTTTCAGTTAATTTTATTACTACAGGATCAATCCGTAACCAAAAAGCACCTGGCACTGTGGGACGTGTTAGCAATCCCGTTGAAGGAACATACTCCAGAGATTTTGATATTAATCCTTTTAGTTATGCTTTAAATACGAGTAGAACTTTAACAGCATTTGATCAAAACGGGAACAGGGAAAACTTTACAAGAAATTTCGCCAATTTTAATATCCTGAATGAACTGGATAATAATTCGTTGGACTTAAGTATGTTGGATTTTAAACTCCAAGGTGGTTTAGGCTATAGGTTTGTAAAGCACTTTAAGTACGATTTCTTAGCATCGATGCGATATGTAAAAAGTGGTAATGAGCATAAAGTAAAAGAAAACTCTAATATGGCAAACGCCTATAGAGCGAATGGTGATTCTTATATTCAAGATAATAATCGATTCTTGTTTCGTGATCCTGAACATCCGGAATTACAACCAGTTGTCGTGCTTCCTTATGGTGGATTTTACAATACAACTGACGATTTTCTTAAATCGTATATGGTTAGGAACTCTATAGAGTATGATAATACTATCAATGAGAAGCACTTAATTAATGTTTATGCTTTTCAGGAAATGAGAATGGCTGATCGTCAAACCAGGAGCATGATTGGTTACGGTTATCAATACGATAAAGGTGGAGTTCCATTTATTGATCCAAATATTGTGAAACAGGCTACTTTGAATAATTTGAATTATTATTCAATGAATCACAGATACGATCGTTTCGCCGCATTTATGACAAGGGCCGCCTATTCTTACGATGGTAAATATTCATTTAATGCTACAGGTAGATATGATGGCTCAAACCAATTGGGAAGTTCAGCTACGGCTAGGTGGTTACCTACCTGGAATATTTCTGGTGCCTGGAATATAGATAGAGAGAAATTTTTCGAAAATGAAAGATTGAAGAAAATCTTAAACCGCGCTACTATTAGAGCCACATATGGTTTAACAGCAAGTTTGGGTAGTGCTACCAACTCAGCATTAGTTTTAAGGAATGGAAGTGCCTTAAGGCCGTATACGAGTGAAAACGAATCTGTTATGAATATTGAATATATTGAGAACCGCGATTTAACATGGGAAAAGCAATATGAAACTAACATTGGTCTTGATCTGGGCTTTTTTAAAGATAAATTAAATCTAACTGTTGATTTATATAACAGGAATGGGTTCGATTTAATCAGTCCATTAAGAACTTCAGGGATTGGCGGACAGTATTTAACTACTGCGAATTATGCTGATATGAATACTAAAGGTATCGAGGTGACATTAAGTGGGCCAATTATTAAAACTACTGAATGGAGCTGGAGAAGTAATTTTAACTTTGGCTATAATAAAAACAAGGTTACTAAACTTTCGAGCCCTCAGAGTATATTCAGTTTGGTAACTGCAGATGGTGGACCTCAGCAAGGCTTTCCATACCGTGGCTTATACTCTGTTGATTTTACCGGTTTAAATCATGATACGGGAATTCCTGAATTTATCAATGAAAAAGGTGAGAAAAGTGGTGATGTTTATATGCAAAGCCTTGAAACTAAATACCTAAAATATGAAGGTCCAACAGACCCAAAATTGACAGGTGGTTTTTACAATAGTGTGAGTTATAAAGGATTTACTTTTAGCTCTTTATTTACCTTCTCTGCAGGAAATAAAATTAGGCTAAACCCAGTTTTTGCCACTTCATATTCAGATTTAGATGCCTTGCCTAATGAGTTTAAAGATAGATGGACATTACCAGGTGATGAATTAAAAACAAACGTCCCATCTATCCCTGATGTTGAAGCAGCAGCTAATATTGATGGAACGTATCCCTATAATACTTATAACTACTCAACAGCCAGGGTGGCAGATGGAGGTTTTATTCGTTTAAAACAATTATCGCTGTCGTACGCATTGCCTGCAAGAATCCTAAAAACTATTGGCGCAAACAACGCATCAATAAGTGCAGTGGCAAATAATTTTTGGTTGATTTATTCTGATAAAAAACTTAAGGGACAGGATCCAGAATTTTTTGCCTCAGGTGGTGTAGCGTTACCAATTCCAAAACAGTATACACTTTCTCTAAAAGTTGGCTTCTAATTAAATTGAAAAGAAATGAAAAAGAATAAAATATTCATATATATCGCATGCTCATGCTTACTGTTATCTTCGAGCTGTAAGAAATTTTTAGAGCATCAACCAGATGATCGAACAGAGTTAAACAGTTCTGTTAAAGTAGCCGAATTATTAGCAAATGCATATCCACACGGCAATTATCTTGCCTTTGCAGAGGCAATGAGCGACAATGCCGGTGATAAAGGTACAACAGGTAGAGATTTACCAAATTCTTCTCCATGGAATTATATAGATCAAATAGATGCTACATCGGTAGATACACCACCATTTTATTGGAACTCTTGTTATAAAGCTATTGCTGCTGCAAATTATGCATTGGAGGCCATTGATAAGGCTGGAAATACTGCAGAATATTCTGCAAGTAGGGGAGAAGCATTAGTTGCCAGGGCTTATGTACATTTTATGTTAGTAACGTTTTTTGCTAAAGCTTACGATCCGGCAACTGCAGATTCTGATCCAGGAATTCCATACGTAACATTACCACAGAAAATAGTTGAAGGTAACTACACTAGAGGAACTGTTGCTGGCGTGTATGCTAACATAGAAAAGGATTTATTGGAGGGTTTACCTTTAATTAAAAACAATTCATATAGAGTACCTAAATACCACTTTACTACGCAGGCAGCCCATGCTTTTGCTACACGTTTTTATTTATTTAAAAAAAATTATCAAAAAGTAATCGATCACGCTAATGCAGTTTTTCCTGAAACAACAATCTCTGATAATTTAAGAGCTTGGAATACCACTTATAATGCATTAGGTTATTATGAATTGCAGGCCTTGTATACCAATTCTACAGAGCCCGCTAATTTATTGTTGCAAGAAGCAAGTTCGTATTGGGGGCGTAGTTATGCAGGCTATAATTATGGTTTAAGTTCTTCTATTCTACCAATTTTTACAGCAGCAAATAATCCAAGTAAAAAGGCTTTTGCATTTTCAAATAAAATTTTTGGTGGTACAGATGTAGTGTATAACATTCCAAAATTCAGAGAACATTTTGTGAAAGAAACCATCAGCGCCAATTTTGGCGACGGTTATAATATGGTTCCTTTATTCACAACTGAAGAGGTTTTATTTAACAGAGCAGAGGCCAGCGCGATGTTAGGTAATAATAATGCGTTAACAATTGCAGATATTGATGCTTATTTATCAAAAAGAATTGTAGGCTATTCTGCAACTGCCGATAAATTTACCGAAACTAAAGCAACAGCATTTTTTCCAGCATTATCTATTAAGGACGCATTGGTGGCTACAATCTTGAACTTTAAACGTCAGGAATTTATGCACGAAGGTTTGAGATGGCTTGACGTATTAAGGCTAAAAATCCCGATTGAACACAATAGCCTTGATGGAAAAACTAAAATTTCATTGGGTGCAGATGACCCGCGTAGATTAGTTCAAATTCCTCAAGATGCAGTTGCAGCTGGATTAGCTGCCAATCCTCGTTAATTATAATATAAGAATATTATGAAAAAGAAATTATTAAGCATATCATTAGTTGCATTGACCACAATCTTTTTGGCAGGATGTAGCAAAAAAGATGATTTAAGTACGAATATAGTTGGTTTGGGTGGAGATACATGGACCAAAGGACCAATAGATGAGTGGATCAGTACAAATTATACTACTCCATATAATATAGAGGTTAAATATAAATGGGATAGATCTGAGCTAGGTGAGATTTATAAAAACGTAGTCCCAATTCAGGAAGATCTTGTGATACCGGTAATGAATATCATTAAGAAAACTTGGATCGACCCTTATGTAGCTGTAAAAGGCGGAGATTTCATGAAAGAGTATTGCCAGAAACAGTTTTATCTGGCAGGTAGCCCTTCTTATAACAGCAATGGCACTATTACCCTTGGTACAGCAGAATCGGGAAGAAAAATTGTATTACTTGATTTAAATACTTTTGATCAGGACAATAAGGCCGCAGTTAGACAAATTTTGCATACCATGCATCACGAATTTGGTCACATCCTTAACCAAAACATTGCGGTAACTCCTGATTACCAAAGAATAACTCCAGGCGATTATACTGCAACATGGTTTAATATTTTTAGAGGAGCATATTCAACAAATGCCGCTTTAGATAAAATTATGTACGAGGCAGATTTTTGGGGTAAGGGCTTTATTACACCCTATTCAAGATCAAATAAAGATGATGATTTTGTTGAAACGCTATCAACCTTGTTAGAGGGTGGGCAAGCTAATTTCGACAATATTGTAAACAATCTATTTGTCTATGATGGTGTATACATTAAAAGAAACGGCAAGGGAATTTACGAACAAAATGCTGATGGAAGAGCGAAGTTATTAAGAAAGAAAGCTATTGTAACATCTTATATGAAAGATAGCTGGGGTATCGACATTGCTGACCTACAGACCAGAACCCAGGCTGCTATAGAATCGCAATCTCCAACCGCAGATTTTAATAGTTTATTGGGCCCAGCCAAAACTTATAGTACAATTACGGTAAATCCTCAAAAATTAACAGGTTTGTCAACAAAGTTTCTAGCGGCTTATAACACAGCAAATACGGGCTTACAAACTGGCGTTGGTTATTATATCGATAACATTTCTTTAATTTTTACTTCGGCCAATAAAGTAATTTTAAGGGTGAATTTTATGGATCCTACTGCTGCTTTAGGCGTGGGTTTTAATGCTGATTTTAATTTTAATATAGCCAATATTAATGGAAACATTACATTAGCCTATTCAAATCCGCAGCCAACAACCGTAACTTATGCCAACGCAAGGGCAATAGAGGCTGCTATCCCAACTTTACTAAACTACTTTAAGGGGCAGCAATTTACAATACGTTGGGTTGATGATATCGTTCCTCAATCGAAAAGTATATTCGGTGGACTTGTGAAAACAAACGACCCTACATCTTACCTATTTGGCACATTGTAATAATTTAAAATAAAATTGATGAAAAAGCATTTATTATATTTATTCTTGTTTGCATTGGCCTTAGGCTCTTGTAAAAAAGACAAAACGGATCCGATACTTGGCAACGTTGATGACCGTTTGTCTGAAACGCTAACGGCATATAAAACTCAGTTGGCTGGAGCGCAATTTGGTTGGAAAGGTTATTTATTAACAGATACTAAAGTCCTTGCTACATTCTTATTCAGTTTTACGGATAAGAACAGGACCACAATGTCGGCAGATTATGAGCCAACACCAAACGAAAGTTCTTACCGCTTAAAGGCTCTGCAAAGACCAACTTTATTGTTTGATACCTATTCAACATTACATTTGATAGCAGACCCAACACCAGACGTTATTGGAGGCGAAACAGGCGAAGGCTATTATTCAGATTTCGAATTTGCCTTTCTTTCAGCAAGTGCCGATACCATAAAATTGGAAGGCACTTTTAATAAAAGCAAGCTGATTTTGGTAAGGTCAAAATCTGCTGCCGATAATGCTTCGGCATTTACCGCACCTGAGGCTGTACTTACTACCTTTTCTAAATTAAGAACTTATTTTAAGCAAGCTACAATTGGCGGGATTAACTGCGAAGTGAAGATTGACCCCAACCGAAGAATCTTTGGTTTTAATTATCTTGATAAAGCAGGTGTGTTAAAATCATCATCAAGTAATTATTTTGTTTCAGGCACTTCACTGGTTTTGTTTGATCCAATCATGATCGGATCCACAACAATTACAGGATTAAGTGGAGTAACTTTTGATGCATCTACCGGGTTTATTAGTGCGAGTACAAATGGAGGAGTCTCGTTACAAATCAAAGAAGCCATTTCTCCTATTGACTATAACAAAAACGATGCATTAAGCTTTCTTGCAACGGGAAGGCCTAGGAGTAGTTGGTGGGAGTCGTACAACGGCTTCACAGTTGATGGCATTATAGACGCATACGGGATAAATACGATTCCGGATTTTACAGATTTAGATTATTATGTTACTGGAGCTAACAAAGGAAATTTTGTTTGTTTTACTGCTGGCAATTTTCCTTATTCATCAAAAATTACATCTACAATAACAGCTAACGGCTTTTTGTTAAACACGGTAACTTCGATTGTCGGTTCTACAGGAAATGCATCGGCGAAGACAATTATTGATAAAACAACTCAAAATTTTGTTGATCCTAAAGGTTTTTACGTAATCCGGGTAGGAAGTGGTTTCGATTTGGTGTCAGTAAAAGATGCAAGAAGTTGGATCACATTTCAATAGGGCGTTAGCTAAATCTTGTAAACCCTTGCCTTTTGGTGAGGGTTTTCTTACCCTGAACCCCTTCTTAATTAGTTTTAAACATATCTAAAGATATTTTATGAAAAAGATTAAAATGATCTTAATGATCACCTTTTTAGGTTTATCACTTTCCTGCAAAAAAGAGGAAGTAAAACAAATTAGTGCTAAACCAATTGTTTCTAGTAAGAAAATTAAATCGGAGAAAAACTTTTCTGAGGTGAATTACGAAGTTGGTGGAACAATAGGATGTTTTATTGGCTTTACAGATCCACTTAACACATCATATGGTAGTAATGATGCTTATGATTCGTGTATGGATGAAATGTTGGCGGGTACAAATCTCATGGGAAATATAAGTACTGGGCCTGGTAAGCCAATTTATCCTGCAACTGAATGTCTGCCATGTATAGTTCCCGCTGATATGAAGAAAGATTTGATGGAGTATTTTTTTGGATTACTTGGAGAGCAAACCCCAGTGTCAGCTCTTGACTTCGAAAGAGTAAGGAATAAGATAGCTGTTTATGGTACGACCATATTGTCTGTATATACGGTAAATGGTGAACTAGTAATTCCTGAGGATAGATCCGAGAGAGGGAATAAATTGTTGAGCTACGGTGGAATATTACCTAGTGGAATTATTCCATATGTAGATTTCGTTTATGGTAAATATTTTGGTATCCCAAATAGTTGGGAAGCATCAATCTATCCATTAGTTCTTCAACCTAATATATTTGGCCCTACCGTTTTAGATATTAATGGGAAATATTCTATCCAAGAGTATGGAGTTAAAATCATTAAGGGATAAAATTCGTAAAATAGCTGCCTCTCGAAAACCTCACCCTAAAAAGTGAGGTTTTTTTATGACATAATTTTTAAACCCCTCCACCCGTTTATTCCTATATTTGTAAACCATGAAGAAGAAAGCAATTTTTATCCTGTTTGTTTTGGTATTTACCTTTGCGGTAAGCCAAAATGTTAATGCCCAGTGTTCGATGTGTACCATTAATGCCGAACAAGGTGTTAAAAACGGCAATACACAAACGGCGGGTTTGAATACGGGTGTTTTGTATCTTTTGTCTGTTCCCTATTTAATGGCCGTAATTGTTGGTGTGGTTTGGTATAAAAAGTATCGTAAAAAGAACGTTCAACTTAATATGAAAAAGGAACCTTTTAATTTAAATTAAAAGTATGTCTGAGCAAACTACCTCGAAACTTTACGCCATTGTACATTGTAAATGTCCGCATTGCCGCAGAGGAGCTATTTTTACAGGCAGTATGTACGGCTGGAACATTCAGCATACCAAAGAAATTTGCGGGCATTGTGCACAACGGATAGAAATTGAACCCGGTTACTTTTATGCAGCCATGTACGTTAGTTATGCCATGAATGTAATCGAAATGCTGTTTGCCAGTTTTCTCACCTATTTAGTTTTTGGTCCGCTTACTGATGAAACTTTCTGGCCTTACCTGATTGTTATTTTTGCCGGCTGTTTTATTCTGTACCCGTTTAACTATCGGTATTCACGAATTATACTGCTCCATGTGTTATCGCCGAACATTAAGTATAAGCCATATTACGATAAGTAAGTCGGGAGCCAGAAGTCAATAAGTAAAAGTTGATTGTTGGGAGTATTTGATGGGCATTTAGCCTATTGACCATGAACGATCAACCATTTTAATATAATCTTTCAATTTTTAGCAATGTTAAAAAAAGAAACCCTAAACTTTATAAAAGACGTTGCCGAAAACAACAACCGCGAGTGGTTTGCTGCCAATAAAGATGTTTATGAAGCTGCAAAAGTCGATGTACTCGAACTTGTAGCAAAATTAATCCCTGAACTGGCTAAGGTAGATCCATTGCTGTCGGCTGAGGCTGATCCTAAAAAAAGCCTTTTGCGCATTTACCGCGATGTGCGTTTCAGCAAAAATAAAGATCCCTATAAAAATAATTTCGGTATCTGGTTTTCGGCCAAAAGCAAAGGAGGGAACGAACCAGGCTATTACCTGCACATCCAGCCAGGAAAAAGCTTTATTGCCGGTGGATACTGGATGCCTGAAGCATCGCATTTAAAATTGATCAGACAGGAGATTGATTATAATATTGGCGATTTTAAAGAAATTATCAACGGCAAGGATTTTAAGAAAAACTTTAAACTAGGTGTGGATAATGCACTTAAAAATGCACCGAAAGGCTATGATCCTGCAGATCCAAACATCGAATTTTTAAAGCTGAAAAGCTTCGAAGCCACCACAAAAATCGATGATGAAGAATTTTTAAAACCGAACCTCGTTAATAAGTTGATAAGTTCTTTTAAAACAGTACAGCCATTAGTTGCATTTTTACGAAATGCTATAGAACAATAACTAATTAAAAATAACCAATAACCAATTAGCAATGATCAAACAGAATACCTTCTTGATACTTGTTACTAAATACTTATTACTGAATACCACATACTAAACTCTTGAAACTTTAAACATGAAAAATACCTTTTTTGCCTTTGCCGTTCTCCTCTTTCTTTCTTCCTTTACTTCTTGTGTTGTATTATCTCCAAAAAAGTATAAAGCTTTGTTGGGAACCAAAGACTCACTATATACCGCATTTAATGAAGGTTTAATCAAAATCGAAAACCTTGAAAAAGAAGTAGCAAAATTGAAAAAGGATACGACTTTAATGGCTGAAGAGCTTCGCGATTTGCAAAGTAATTACAACACCGTTGATGCGAACTATAAAAAACTTAAAAATAATTCTTCAAGTGAGATCACCAAGCTATCGGGCGATTTAGCTGCCCGCGAGAAACGTTTAAAAGAAGTGGAAGAGGTGCTGCGCAAACGTGATGAAGCCACCAACTCACTCAAAGAGAAACTACAGCAGGCCTTATTGGGCTTTACTAAAAGCGGTTTAACTGTTGAAATTAAAAATGGAAAAGTATATGTTTCGCTAACCGATAAACTCTTATTCCCCTCTGGAAGTATCATCATTGATGAAAAGGGTAAACAGGCATTAACGCAATTGGCCAATGTATTAAAACAGCAGCCTGAAATTAACATTGCAGTTGAGGGGCATACCGATAATCAGAAAATAAATAATCTGGGGCAGATTAAAGACAACTGGGATTTAAGTGTGTTGAGGGCTACTTCTGTTGTACGTTATTTAACAGAGAACGAAAAAGTAGAAAGTGTAAGGATGACGGCAACTGGTAAAGGTGAATTTCAGCCCTTAGGTACAAATGCAAATGCAGATGGAAGAAGCAAAAATAGAAGGATAGAGATCGTGCTTTCTCCTAAACTGGATGAACTTTATAATTTGATTAAATAAGATAACAATAACTAAAGAAGAACCTATTAACCTGAGTTCTATTATTAAATCTCATTTTGTGGCATTCAAGTTTTCTGTTAAAGCGGTCGTCACCCTGATCCGATAGCTATCGGATTTATTTCAGGGTCTTTCACGCTAAAAGATGCTGAAATAAATTCAGCAGGACGATAAATTTTTAGCAAATAATTATCTAACTCAGGATATTAGAATAATCATGTTTTTATGATCAGGAAATGAAGGTGCAGCAGTTCCTGGCATTTTGCTGTCCCGCCATTCACTTCAATCTTCTTGTGCTACTGTTATGCTGAAGGGTAATTTATTGTATAGAAATCAATATGAGTGACGTATAATCGTTTTCCCTTGTCCTACAGCTCGGTCTTGCCTCGGCTCGCCGCCGCCGAAGGGCTCTTTCTTTTTGGTGTTAAAAAGACCAGCGAAGCTAGCTTGAATGCAAATAAAAACATAAATACACATGAAAAAACAAAAAACACCGGCTGAAAATTTATTCATTTGTTGGTTATAACTTTCAGCTGCATTCATGAGGGCTTCGCCGTTTTCTTTCGAAGTTAGTGGGTTGGCTTAGGCAGTGCAATCCGAAAAATTTGTTAGGCCGGATTAAGCAGAACGGGGATATTGTGCTATGGCCTAGCTAGAGGGAAATACTAAAGCAGCTAAAGGGCTGATTAATAATAGTTTTTAAAACAACGTCAATGGTAGGTACGAAGCATCTGTTCATAGGTTACAGATGCTTCGTACCTCAGCATGACAGCAGATTCAGGGTTGCTGTAACAAAAAGTATTTTCGCTGCTGTCGGGTTTAGGCACAAGGGTTTGTACACGCTAAAGCCTCAAAAATGAAAAACTGTATTAGCCACATTAGCCCCGGTTGAAGCATTTACCCTGCAGCAACGAGGTACGAGGAAGCGAAGCGTAAACGCGAAAAACGGGAAGAAATTTAGTATTTCGTACAGGCCTTGCGCTCCAAACCGGGAAAAGTTTTTAATTAGGAATTAAGAGAATATAGTTTTTGGAGAAGAAGGCCTCTTTTATTGGTTCTGGTGCCTGCGGTAAGATTTTAAAATCTTAAAGGTATGATCGAACTCATGACTGCTTAGGTTAGAATAATCGGGCATGGAGAGTTTATGAGTATTTAAAAAGTTTAGGAGTTCTTTAATAACGCTTGATACTTCTTCTGATTCTTCGGTATGTTTTAGGGTATCGATCTTACTTAACAGTAAGGTTATTTGCAACATCTTAAAATTATTCTTTCTGGTAATACTCAAGCCAGTATTAGTTTCTATAAGCGCTTGTTCGTAATGATGCGTGGCATTATAAAAGCTGGCTTTAAAAACATTAAAGCTGGCCAATATAAAGTTGGTATAATAAGTATAATCGCTGCTGATGATTTTATCTACGAATTGCATAATGCGCTGCGCTTTTTTAAAATAGTTGAGCTTGATGTAGGTTTGCCCTAAATGAAGCAATAAAAAAGGAGAAAATACCGAATGTCTTACGTAAAAAATATTGGGATATTTATTCAATATGGCCATAATAAAACGGTGGCATCCTGCATAATTTTTCTGAGAAAATAACGCATTCAATACCAATCTGTAAGAGAGTATTTCGGCAGAGGTGATCTCTTCATTTCTCCGTGGTTTACTTTGATCTATCTCCTGGCAAAGTTTTACAATTTTATCTTCGAGACTTTTGCTTTCGTTAGGTTTATTAATCAGGTTGTTATAAAAATAAAGGATTAAATCGTAAGGATTAATCGGAAACAGTTCGTTTAATCTTTTATAATTTCTCTTTAACAGTTGCATGGTATTGGCTAAACCAACTTTATCTACATCAATAAGATTAAGGTTGCATTCTATTACATGCAACATAATCTGAACGTCTTCATTCAGTACATTTTCCGATATGTTTCTGATGGTTTCTTTATACAGGTTGCTCATCGTCCGCCCTGTAGTCATAAGGTCGATAAAATCGATACCAATGCTCAACTTGTTGAAGTTAGAATTGGGTTTGCTGAGTTCGTATTTCGATACAGAGCAAATAAAATCAAAAGCACTGTTCTTTTCACGGTTTGAAAATGGCAGTTTAAAGATGTTTTTTAAAGCAGCAATTTCGTTACGGTTGATCGCGAATCTGATCGACCAGTTAAGGATATGATCTCTTTGGGGGGGTTGACCAGGGAAACTGTTTAAGATGTGTTCGAAAAATACTTTCCCTGGTTTATATTCAAATTTATCGGTAATCTGTATAAATAGAAAATAGGTATAAATATCGTCGTTTAAAAAGCGGACAATTTCTGTAGGAATGGTTGTACTTAACCTTTTTTCTTCGATGATAATCCCAGCATTTAAAAGCTCTGCGTATGCATCGGGATAACAATTGATGTAGCTCAGAATTTTTTCTTTAGCAACCCTTAATTTCTTATTTCCTTCTGAAATGCAATCACTTATTTTTTTGAGGAGAAATATTTTTTCGGTGCTTTTTTTTGCCATAAATACGCGCCGCTCTAAAAAATAACTAATTAATTCATAACATAACAAGGGGTTATTCAGCTCAAGGTGCTGTTGCTCATCTTTGAGTTTGAAATACACCTGTAACCAGAATGGTGTTTTAAATTGTATTAACAGGGGTAAACTCACGTCTGCCCGATTGATAATCCTGTTTTCTATTTGGCTTAAGGTGTAGAGTACCTCCTCAACATTTAACGATGGTACATTACTTAGCGTGTCTTCATCATAAAATAAGCCCATATACCAGGCCTTAGTTAAAGATGCAGAACCATAAATAGCAGGCTGAAGATTAATCCAGCTATCCGTTCGCAATCCAAATATGAGCTTAACAAAATTATTTTCTTCTATGCTATATAAGAAGTCTATAAATGCTTTAAAATAATGACTTTTGGCTAAATGTCCATCAATACCGTCAACAATAATAATAAAACGACCTTCCTTTTTTTCAGGATTTTTTTTAAAAAAACTGATTAATTCGCTTAGGCTTCCAAATTTAAATTCTTTTAAAAACCACTCTTTTACAGTACCTCCATTTTGAATAATGGTATTAAGGCTAGCAGAGTTAATTAGTAAAACAATATCGTTTTTATAAGGGGCATTTTCTGAAAAGAAAAAATGCTCTACCATGTGTGCAAGCAGTATTGATTTCCCCTGACCCGGTTGGGCACTTATGGTTGTAAACTGATAATTGTTTTTTAAGAAATAATCAAAGTCAGGATAAAAAAAACTTCTGTTCGCAGTAGCATTAAATGGGACACCTGAATTATTTTTTTTAGCAATTAACGATACTTCTGTAAGGGCATGTGCTTTAAGCTTTAAATCCTGCCAGATGCTTTGAACAGAGGTAGTTTGGTTTTTCTTATCCTTACAAAAGGAGTCCCAGTCGTTATAACCTATATACTGCGACAGGCTATTTAAAGTAAATAAGGAAAATTTATGTAGTGTGTTTGCAAAGCCAAAGAATCGTTTGATCGTAGTTTCACTTACGTAGTTTTTGGTTTCCTGATATACATATTCAGATATAATCTTACAATGAGCCGGGTCGATATTTCTCAAACCTGATTTTAAAAGGACAAACTTCCGGAGTTCTATAAGGAGGTCGTTAGCGTTCATTAATTAACAGATGGGATGACTTCAGCTAATGTCATCATAATTTCACAATTGAAGAAATCTATTCATTAAGAAAGCCGTGTATGAATAAAATGAATGAAATGCAACCAGATAAAAATGAATAGTAATGGATAGGATAGGTAGCTATTGTAGATTTAGATTTGTCATGATAATATAATGCCACCTAAAAAAAATACCAAACAGTAGTACATAGTAAGTCTTCTAAATAACGCCTGACATGATGAAAACCCGTACTTTCTCATCCCGAATAGGGATAATTCGCAATACTTGTGTTGCATTCATCGTTCTATTAACGCTCTTCTATACTAAATCGTATGCTCAAACTAAAATTTTTGCAAATACTGTATCTGCTCAGAGCAGAGTGGACAATGCACTAAATGCAACTTTAAACGACAATACGTTTGCTACGGTTAATTCGTATGGCGGAATTGCCGTTGGTATAGGCTCTTATAGTGGCGAACTGGAATTAAAATATCCGGCAGCTGTAGCTGGGGGAATAACATCTTATATCAGAATAGATTTTGACGGAGATGTACTGAACAGTTTATTAGGTGGAAGTTTGGGTACCTTGCTGGCCAATGTAGGCGGAACAGTAGTTCTTGGAAACCATTCATTTCAGGTGGGCGCCAGAAACGGTGCTTCTGCAGTTCCCCCAATTGGCGGTAACAGTGTTAACGGATTTTCTTCAGATAATCTGCGTTTGGTAAAAGATGCAAATGGTTTTTTTTATATCGCGATAACTCCTACACAGGCTTATGATAGGGTATTTATAAAAGATGTAACCAATGCACTTTTGGTTTCAGTTGCTAATAGTACAAAGGTTTATTATTCTTTTTATACTTCTGGTACTGATCCTTGTGCCCAGGCATTTGCTACAGGTTATGAAGGAACAGGGATTACGCTTGATGCCTTACAGCTGGGAAGTTCTGGCGTAACAAATAGTGAAAGGGCAATAGATTCAGATCCAAATAATTTTTCTCAACTTAGTTTAGGGGTACTTGGCGTGGGATCATCCATTAGCCAAAATTTCTATTTTGCAACAGCATCAAATCCTGGTGAGGATATTAACCTGCGACTTAGTGCTTCTCCTGCGTTACTAACAGCAGGGCTTTTACAAAACATTTCTATAACCGCATATAATGGCGGTACCCAGGTATATACAGGCTCATTCCCAAATACTTTAAATCTGGATTTATTAGGCTTACTAAATAGCGGGCAACCAGTATCGATACCTTTTTCTCCAGGTACAAATGTAGTGTACGACAGGGTGAAGGTTACATTGGGTTCTGTAGTTGCGCTAAACCTTACACAAACTATCAATGTTTATGGAGTAATCCGCTCTGCGGGCAGGCCAACGCCAGCAAGTACAGCAATTGCTGCATGTTATAATACTACAGTAGCTTTAAACGCTACTACTCCAAATGCCAACGAATTAAGATGGTATGAAGCAATAGAAGGAGGGACAGCATTACAAACAGTTGCTTTTAATGGTACTTTTACTACACCAGCATTAACGGCTACTAAAACTTATTATGTTGCTGCAAGAAGAGTAGGCTGTACAACTGAATCGGCAAGAATACCTGTTGTAATTACCGTAAATCCACAAATTATTTTTAATGGGGCAACATTAATAAATGCCACTCCAGGTTTTGCCTATGCTAAACAGTTAGATGTAGCTACAGGTGGAACAGCGGGTTATACTTATGCCCTGGCTGCAGGAAGTACACTGCCAACAGGCTTAAGTTTGTCATCAACTGGCGTAATTACCGGAACACCAACCGTAGCCAATGCTTACACTTTTTCTGTAGTTGCAACTGATGCCAAAGGTTGTAAGGCAACCGCGAATTATAATTTAACGGTTACCACAGCATTGGTACTTATACCAGGCGCATTACCTGATGGTTTAACAGGAACTGTTTATCCAACACAGACTATCCCAGCCGCAACTGGTGGAACAGGGCCGTACACTTATACCGCAACAGGTATTCCTCCTGGCTTAACTTTTAATCCAACAACAAGAGAAATTACCGGAACGCCGACCCAACCTGGAATATATACGATACCAGTTACGGTTGTTGATGTAAACGGTAATACCATTACTTCTAATTATACCGTAAAAATTACTGATCCTTTATTTTTACCTGCAGCAACATTAGCTGATGGTACTGCAGGAACGGTTTATACTACACAGATTATTCCAGGTGCAACCGGAGGAACTACGCCTTATACTTATTCGGCAACAGGTGTTCCTCCAGGTTTAACTTTTAATCCATCAACCAGAGCCATTACCGGTACACCAACAACTATTGGCACTTATACAGTGCCCGTTACAGTAACAGATGCTGATGGAAAAACGGTAACTACAAATTATAGTGTTATTATAAATAGCCCATTGGTATTACCAGCGGCAACTTTGCCAGATGGAACAGAGGGCGTTGCTTATGCTACACAAGTTCTCCCGGCTGCAACAGGTGGTGTTGGTCCTTATACTTATGCAGGTGCTAATCTCCCTGCCGGATTATCGTTTAATCCAGCTACAAGAGAGGTTACTGGTACACCAACCCAGGCAGGTAATTATGTAATTGGTGTTACAGTTACCGATAGTCAGGGTAAAACAGTAAGTAACACTTATCCAATAAAAGTAAATGGTACCTTAATTTTACCAACAAAAACTTTACCTAACGGTATTGTTGGTTCTTCTTACTTACCGCAAACATTACCGGCTGTAACAGGTGGAACGTCTCCGTATACATACGCAGCAACAAACCTTCCTCCGGGATTGTCGTTTAATCCGACAACAAGAGAAATTACCGGAACACCGACGCAAGGTGGTACTTATAATGTTGCTTTAACAGCTACAGATGCTAACAATAATAAAGCAACAACGACTTATGCCATAACCGTAACGGTAAATGCACCAGTTGTGGCTTCAGCTACGGTATGTACCGGAAGTACGGCTACTTTAACTGTAAGCAATCTTCAAACTGGCGTTACGTATAACTGGTATGCTTCTACAGGAAGTACACCATTAGTAACTGGCAATAACGGTACTTTTGTAACGCCTGCAGTAAGTTCAACAACTGTATTTTATGTAGAAGCTGTTTCCGGAACAGCAATCAGTTCGAGAACATCGGTTACGGTTTCAGTTAATCCACCTGCAACTTTAGCCACAGTTACTACTAATAACCAGGTAATCAACTCCGGACAAACTACAACTTTAACCGCTATTGCTGATGCTGGAAATACCATTGCCTGGTTTGATGCTCCATCAGCGGGAACGCAGGTTGGAACAGGGACTTCGTTCACTACGCCAGCCTTATCTGCAACCAAAACTTATTATATAGAAACCACAAGCAGCAATGGCTGTAAAAGTGCAAGCCGCGTTCCGGTAACTGTAACTGTAATTAATGGCGGCGGCGCAACAGCTTGCAATGCAGCAAACAATCAGAATACCGGTATTAATGGGATCTGTTTATTATGTGCTATAAATGGTGCAGGTAACTCTACTGATGCCAATGCAAACAACTTCACCCGGATTTCTCTTGCTGTAGGCGTTACCGCAACGGGTTATCAACAATTAATTTTCCCTTCTACAGGTGTTGCTACAGATAGCATCCGTTTAGACCTGGCTTTACCAACCGGTTTAGCCGATGTTGGTCTTTTAAATAATGTAACCATTACGGTATTAAATGGTACTACGGTTGTAAAAACAGTTCAATTAGACGGTGCATTATTAAGTCTTCAACTATTATCAGGCAATCGTTTTGCAGCAACTGTTTTAGCGGGTGGCGCTTATGATAGAGTTCAGGTAAGCTTTGGTGCACTGGTTTCCGCTTTAACGAGCTTAGATATTTATGGCGCAACGGTAGTTTATCCAAACCCAACATTTATAGCTGGTGCACAATCGATCTGTTCAGGCAGCGCTGCAACATTAAGTGCAACTGCAAATGGTGGTACGACCTTAACCTGGTTCGATGCGCCAACAGGTGGAACACAAGTGGGAACAGGCGCAAACTTTACTACTCCGGCATTAACAACAACTACTACGTATTATGTTCAGGTAACTAAAGGGACCTGTTCAAATACAACAAGGGTTCCGGTAGGTATTACCGTTAATCCGGCAATTGTATTTGCAGGTACAACTTTAACAAATGCAACAATTGCCTCTCCATACAATAAGCAGCTTCCTGTTGCTTCTGGCGGAACACCAGGTTATACTTATGCCTTAGCTGCAGGTAGTACCTTACCAGCTGGTTTAACTTTATCGCCAAGTGGCCTGATAAGTGGAACGCCAACTGCCGCAGGTAATCCAACATTTGATGTTGTAGTAACTGATACAAAGGCTTGTAGTACAACTGCAACATTCACTTTAACGGTAACGCCAGCCTTAGCTTTAGCTCCCGGAGCATTGCCTAACGGTGTAACAGGCACACCATATACAACAAACGGAATTCCAGCTGCAACAGGTGGAACCGGGCCTTATACATATACAGCTACTGCGCTTCCTCCGGGATTGACTTTTAATCCGGCCACCAGAGAAATTACGGGCACGCCTACTCAAATCGGAACATTTACGATTCCGGTAACAGTAACCGATGCTAATGGCAATACGATTACAGCTAACTATACGCTTAAAGTAACCGATCCGTTGGTTTTACCGGCGGCTACTTTAGCTAATGGAACAACTGGCACAGTTTATCCTATCCAAACTATTCCGTCTGCAACAGGTGGTTCAACATCATATACTTATGCTGCAACGGGTCTTCCTCCGGGATTAGCTTTTAACCCGGCAACAAGAGAAATTACCGGAACACCTACGCAATCCGGAACTTTCACCATACCGGTAACAGTTACAGATGCCGATGGAAAAACAACAACCAATAACTATACAATTGTAGTAGTTGATCCTTTATTGTTACCTGCAGCAACTTTGCCTGATGGAACAGAAGGAACAGTTTATGCCACGCAAACCTTGCCATCGGCAACCGGTGGCGTTGGGCCATATACTTATGTAGCAAACAATCTTCCGGCAGGGTTAACTTTTAATCCAGCAACAAGAGCGGTTTCCGGAACGCCTGCACAGGCCGGAAATTATTCGATTAGTGTTACCGCTACAGATAGTGAGGGCAGAACAGCAAGTAATACCTACGCGCTTAAAGTAATAGGTGTGTTGTCATTACCAGGTGCTACTTTACCTAATGGTATTGTAGGCACACCTTACCCAACACAAACTTTACCAGCGGTAACCGGTGGAACAGCACCATATACTTATTTAGCTACAAACCTTCCTCCGGGATTAAGTTTTAATACCGCAACAAGAGAAATTACAGGAACACCAACTTTAGGTGGAACCTTTTCAATTTCTTTAACTGCAACAGACGCAAACGGAAACAAAGCAACAACAACTTATAGCTTAACTGTAACGGTTGATGCGCCAGTGGTTGCTGCAGCAACTGTTTGTGCTGGAAGTCCGGCTACACTAAGTGTAAGCAATTTGCAAGCTGGTGTAACCTATAGCTGGTATGCTTCTACCGGCAGTACACCATTGGTTACTAATAACACAGGTGTTTTTGTAACTCCTGCAGTTACCGCTCCAACCGTATTTTATGTTGAGGCAGTATCAGGAACTGCAGTAAGTTCAAGAACCGCGGTTAACGTTTCTGTTAACCCTCCAGCAACTGCCGCAACCGTAACTACGAATAACCAGGTAATAAATGCAGGTCAATCTACTACCTTATTGGCAACAGCAGACGCTGGAAATACCATTCAATGGTACGATGCTGCTACAGGTGGAACACAGGTAGGTGCTGGTAATTCATTTACCACCCCAACATTATCGGCAACTACTACTTATTATGTAGAGACTACAAATGCCAGCGGTTGTAAAAGTGCAAGCCGAGTACCAGTAACTGTTACTGTATTAAACAACGGTGGTAGTACCGCCTGTAACGCTGCTAATTTGCAAAACACAGGTATAAACGGAATTTGTTTATTGTGCGGAATAACCGGAGCCGGAAATTCTACTGATGCGGATCCGTCTAATTTTACCCGGATATCGTTGTCAGTAGGTGTTGGTTCATCAGGTTACCAGCAATTAATTTTCCCTAACGCTGGAACTGCAACTGATAGCATCCGTTTAGATTTAGCTTTACCAGGTGGTTTATTAGATTTAACGGCACTGGGTAATGTTACTGTAAACGTATTGAACGGATCAACAGTGGTTAGATCAGTTCAATTAAATTCATCATTATTAAATCTTCAATTACTTTCAGGTTCTCGTTTCGCGGCTACCATTTTAGCCGGAGGTGTTTACGATAGGGTACAGGTAAGCTTTGGGGCATTAGTATCGGCATTAACCAGTTTAGATATTTATGGTGCTACTGTAATTTATCCTAACCCAACGGTAACAGCAGGTGCACAAACCATTTGTGCAGGAAGTACAGCAACTTTAACTGCAACAGCAAACGGTGGTACGGCATTAGCGTGGTACGATGCCGCAACTGGTGGCACACAATTAGCCACTGGCGAAACATTTACTACAACAGCATTAACGGCTACTACAACTTATTATATTCAGGTAAGCAAAGCCGGTTGTCCAAACACAACGAGAGTTCCGGTAACTGTAACCGTTACACCAGCATTACCAACACCAGTATTGGCAACAATTGCCAATGTTTGTGAGGGATCATCAGCAACTTTATCAGTTGCCAATCCAGATGCTGCAGTAACCTATAAATGGTACGATGCAGCGGTAGGTGGAAACCTGGTTTTCACAGGTGCAGTATTCCAAACTCCGGCCTTAACAGCCGCCACTACTTATTATGTAGAAGCTTCTCAAGGAAACTGTACAAGTGCTGCACGTGCAGCAGCTGCGGTATCAGTAAATCCTCGTCCGGTTTTACCTGTGGTAACTGCCAATTCATCAACAGTGGGTGCAGGACAAACTGCAATTTTAACGGCTAGTTCTGCAGATCCAACCAATACTTTCAATTGGTATACTTCTAATACTTCAACTATACCTGTTTATGTGGGTGCTACTTATGTTACACCGCCGCTGTTGGCTACTACAACTTATTATGTAGAATCGGTTTCTACCAATGGTTGTACTTCGGCAAGCCGTGTTCAGGTAACCATTACCGTTGATGGAAATGGATCGCCAAATCCAGTACCATGCGAAGCCGCAACAACACAAGTTGGTGGTGTTACAGGCGTAGCATTATTATCAGGTGTATTTAATCCAGTTTTAGCGATTGACAACGATACTGAAACCGCATCTTCACTGGTCATGCCTGTTGGAGCGCTTGGGGCATCAGTTTATCAAAGAGTTGGTTTTGGGTCACTATCTACTGTTGGTGATACCGTGCGTGTATTGGTATCATCGCCAGGAAAATTATTGTCGCTTTCATTATTAGCTAATGCGGCCATCACCACTTATGTTGGAACGAACAGCAATGGTGATTCGCAATTTTTAAACAATAGCTTATTAAATGTTCAGTTGTTGAGCGGTAATACACAGGCCTTAATCACTTTTGTTCCAACGAACGTTTTTGATGGAGTAGAAGTAAGATTAAACTCAGGTGTATTGGGTGCATTAACTTCAATCAACTTAAATTACGCACAACGCATTTTGCTTGCACCAACAGTAACAGCTGCTAACGTTACTGCTTGTTTAGGCTCAACCGCTCAATTGCAGGTAAGTAATCCATCAGCAGGTTTAACCTACAGGTGGTATGATGCTGCCGGTAATTACATAAGTGGAAAAGATGGTATCACATTTACTACTCCGGCTTTAACAGGCGATACCAAATTCTATGTTGCAGCAGTTTCTGCAACAGGCTGTGTAAGCTATAAAACAATTGTAAACGTAACTACAAACCCTGCACCGGTAACACCTGATCTGCTTTCGGCATCAGTTAATACCTGTCCGAATACATCAGCTACCTTCCAGGTTAAAGATCCAATTGCAGGTACAACCTATAACTGGTACGATGCTGCGGTAGGGGGAAACTTAGTATTCACCGGCGATAACTTTACAACACCTTTAATTACTGCAAATACCAGTTATTTTGTTGCAGCAGTTAATGGCTGTGGTTCTTCATCAGCAAGAACAGAAGGTAAAGTTATTTTAGGAACTATTGATGTTCCGATAATTACACCACCTTCTATCACTATCAGTGAAGGTGCTGTTGCGGTATTAAAGGCAACTTCTGGTACAGCAGGTGCAACCATTAACTGGTACACTACTGCAAACGGTACAGTTCCGGTACATACTGGTGAAACGTATGTAACACCACAATTAAGTGCAACAACAACTTATTATGTAGAGGCTACCATACCTGGAGGCTGTACTGCAACAAGCAGGGCAACCGTAACGGTTACTGTAATTCCTAACGGTACACCGATAACTACGCCTTGTGGAGCAGCTACAACAACAGTTACAAGTGGCGTAACTGGGATAGCTTTACTAGCCGGTGTTTTTAACCCTACTTTTGCGGTTGATAATGATATTAATACAGGATCCAGTTTGGTTATCCCAGTGGGATTACTTGGTGCATCTGTTTATCACCAGGTTGGCTTTACAGGATTATCAAATGTAGGCGATACCTTAAGAGTGAAAATTACCACTCCAGGGACATTGCTTTCGGCAGGAGTGTTAAATAACTTAACCGTAACTACTTTCCAGGGTACAACCAGCAATAACGATGCAGTTTCTATTGCTAACCCGTTAATTAGCTTAAAATTATTATCTGGCGGTACATCTGCAATATTAACTTTCGTTCCAACCAGTAAATTTGATGGAGCAGAACTGAGGTTAGGTTCAGGTTTGTTAGGGGCATTAACATCTGTTAATTTAGATTATGCACAACGTGTAATCACCACACCAACAGTTAATGCTGCTACAGCAAGTGCTTGTCAAGGTTCATCCGCAACATTAAGTGTGCAGAACCCACAAGCAGGCGTAGTGTACAAATGGTACTTAGGCTCAACCTATCAAACAGGAAAAGATGGGGCAACTTTCACAACAGATCCGGGCCTAACTGCCGGAACTTATACTTATTCAGTAACGGCAACTGCTAATGGTTGCGAGACTCCAGGAACCAAAGTAACAGTAACTATTTTAACTCCACCAGTAGCGCCGATTCCATCAACTAATAACCCAACTACAACTTGTATCGGCTCACCTGCTACTTTAAGTGTGCAAGCCGTTGCAGGAGTAACTTATAACTGGTATGATGCGGCTGTAGCCGGAAATATGTTGGTAACCAACAACAGTAGCTTTACTACATCTGCATCCCTCGCAGCAGGAACATACGATTATTATGTTGAAGCCGTAAGTGGAGCGGGTTGTTCAAACTCTACACGTGCTAAAATTTCTATAACCGTTAATCCATCAGCAGTTGCTGCCGATGTAACAATAAGCGGAACTACATCGTTGTGTGCTTCTGGAACAGCAGTACTTACTGCGGCCAGTACAACAGTAACCAGTCCGGTGTTTACCTGGTATAGCGATGCTGCTTTAACCCAGGTAGCTTTTGTAGGTGCAGTATTTAATACACCAGCCATTAGTGTAACTACCAAATATTATGTTACTGTTAGTGGAACAAATAAATGTGCAAACACAGCTGGTAATGCAAAAGAGGTTACGATAACAGTAAACCCTGTTGCCACTTTAGCTGATATAAACTTAGCGGGAACGAGTACCATATGCGGTGGCGCTTCAGTTACTTTAAATGCAACAAGTACAACCGTAATCAACCCGGTATTTACCTGGTACAGTGATGCAGCTTTAACTACTGTAGCATTTACTGGGGCTAGCTTTGTTACGCCAACGCTTAATGCCACAACCACTTATTATGTAACGGTTAAAGGCGATAATAAATGTGAGAATACTGCAGCAAACGCTAAAACGATAACCATTACGGTTAATTCGGCGGCAACTGATGGAGACATTGCCATTAGCGGAATTACCCCAATCTGTAAAGGATCTACAGCGGCACTGTCTGCTTCAACCACAACAGTAATTAACCCGGTATTTACCTGGTATAGTAATGCTGCTTTAACTACAGTAGCCTATGTTGGCGCTAGTTTTACTACACCTGCACTTAATGCAAACACTACTTATTATGTAACTGTTAAGGGTGATAACAAATGTGAAAATTCACCAGCCAACGCTCAGGTAGTTACCGTAACCGTTAAGAATTTTGCTACCGCTGCTGACATTGCAGTGAGCAATGCACAAATCTGTTCAGGTTCTACCGTAATGTTAATGGCTTCGAGCACCACGGTAACGCAGCCAGTGTTTACCTGGTACAGCGATGCTTCGTTAACCAGCGTGTTATTTACCGGCCCAACGTTTACCGTAACCGGATTAACAGCCACAACTACGTATTATGTAACTGTTAAAGGTGCTAACAAATGTGAAAACAATGCTGCAGATGCTAAAGCAGTAATTGTAGCGGTTAATCCATTGGCCACTACTACTGATATTATCCTTAGTGGAAGCACATCAGTTTGTGCGGGATCATCTGCTGTATTAAGTGCAACATCGCCAACAGTAACTAACCCGGTATTTACCTGGTACAGTGATGCCGCCTTAACCAATGTAAGTTTCATGGGGGCAACTTATGCTACGCCGGCATTAACCAGCACAACCACTTATTATGTAACTGTAAAAGGTGATAATAAATGTGAAAATGCACCTGGTACTGCAAGGGTAATTACCATTACGGTTAATCCTGTTGCAACTGCTTCGGATATTACAGCTGATGATGCAACCATCTGTTCAGGATCGGCTACTACTTTGGTAGCTAGTACTACAACAGTAACTAACCCAGTTTTCACCTGGTACAATGATGCGACCCTGGCTTCAGTAGCTTACGTGGGTACATCATTCGTTACCCCGGTATTAACGGCAACAACTAAATACTATGTTACAGTTAAAGGTGATAACAAATGTGAAAACTCAGGTATTACTGCAAAAGTGGTAACTGTAAATGTGAATCAGATTGCAACTGCCGCAGACATTACTTTATCTACACCAACTTTATTGTGTGGATCGGGTACTGCTGTAATTAATGCAAGCTCAACAACAGTAACCAATCCAATATTTACCTGGTATAATGATGCTTCATTAACAAGCGTTGCCTTTACCGGACCAATATTTACTACGCCGGTATTAACCACTACAACCACTTATTATGTAACCGTAAAAGGAACTAACAGATGTGAAAACATTGCAGCAAATGCAGCAACAGTTACCATAAAAGTTAACCCAATAGCTGTCGCAAGTGATGTTATGGTAAATGGATCAAGCAACATATGCGGAGGATCTGCAACAGTACTAACGGCAAGTAGCACAACAATTACCAATCCGGTATTTACCTGGTACACCAACGCAACTTTAACTGACGTGGCTTATGTAGGAGCAGTATTTACTACACCAACATTAACTGCCAATACCACCTATTATGTAACGGTTAAAGGTGATAATAAATGCGAAAACAGTGCAGTCACAGCTAAGTCTGTTAACATTGTAGTTAACCCTGTAGCTTCTGCAACTGATGTTACTGCGGCTGATGCAACCATTTGTGCAGGATCGTCGGCTAGCTTAGTGGCGGGCACCACAACTGTAACTAACCCGGTATTTACCTGGTACAGCGATGCTGCTTTAACAACACCAGTATTTACAGGCGCAACCTTTAATACACCAGCGTTAACCGCAACCACTAAATATTACCTCACAGTGAAAGGTGATAACAGATGTGAAAGTTCTGCGGCAAATGCAAAAGTGGTTACCGTAAATGTTAATGCTGGCGCAACAACGGCAGATATTACCTTATCTACACCAGCGAGTGTATGTGGTTCCGGAACTGCTGTAATCAATGCCAGTTCGACAACAGTAACCAACCCTGTATTTACCTGGTACAACGATGCTTCATTAACAAGTGTTGCCTTTACCGGACCTATATTTACAACGCCGGTATTAACCACTACAACAACGTATTATGTAACGGTTAAAGGCGATAATAAATGTGAGAATACTGCAGCTAATGCGAAAACAGTAACCATTACTGTTAATCCAATTGCTGCGGCAACAGATATAGCTGTAAACGGATCAACATCAATATGTGCTAGCTCAACAGCAACATTGGCTGCTACAAGTACAACAGTAACCAATCCAATATTTACATGGTATAGCGATGCGGCACTAAACACAGTAGTATTTACCGGCCCGGTATTTACTACCCCGGTATTAGCTGCAAGCACAACATATTATGTAACGGTTAAAGGCGATAATAAATGTGAAAATACTGCAGCTACAGTAAGAGTGGTAGCCATTACTGTAAATGCTTTACCAAACAGCCCGGTAGTATCTGCTCCAAACGGAGGCATATGCTCAGGAGATGGAGCCACACTAACAATAGCCAATGCAGAGGCAGGTGTTACTTACGAATGGTACGATGAAGCAGTTGGAGGTAATTTATTATTTACTGGTACTACATTCAATGTAACAGCTTTAGCTACAACAACAGATTACTATATTTCAGCAATCGGAACAGGTGGGTGTAACAACAACGGAGGCCGTGTTAAAGTAACAGTAGCAGTTAACGTAAAACCAACTATACCAACAGTAGCATCAACATTAGTTAATGTATGTATAGGAAGCTCAGCTACATTAACCGTTACAAGCCCTCAAACAGGTGTAATGTATAACTGGTATACAGCAGCGGTAGGTGGAACATTGGCAGGAACAGGTGTAAACTTTACAACACCTGCGGTTAATGCAAACATCACTTACTATGTTGAAGGAGCAAATGGCGCCTGTATCTCATCATCAAGAACACCGGTAAATGTAATTGCCTTACCAGTACCAGTTGCGCCAGCATCAGTAACAGCCGCAAATGGAACACTTTGTTCAGGTAGCTCAACGATATTAACTGTAAATAACCCGGTAACAGGATTAGTTTACAGATGGTACGCTGCAAGTTCAGGCGGAGCGGTATTGGCAGAAGGTATAACTTTTACCCCACCAAACTTAAGTGCTACTACAATTTATTATGTAGAAGCAGTAGCAGTAGGTGGCTGTGCAAGTCCAGCAAGAACAGCAGTTACAGTAACGGTACTGCCGGTATTAGATAAACCAGTAGTCGTTGTACAAAGTACTACATCAAACAGTGTTACGTTCGGATGGGCTGCGGTTGCAGGTGCTATATCATATCAGGTTTCATTAGATAATGGTTTAACCTGGATTAATCCTACAAGTGGGGCAACCGGAACAACTTACCTGGTATCGGGCTTGAAACCAGATCAAAATGTAAGTATCCTGGTAAGGGCAAAAGGTCAGACCGAGTGTGAAACCAGTCAGAACGGTTCAGCAACTGGTAAAGCAGCTAATCCTTTTGAAGATCAGGTTTATATACCAAATGCATTTACACCAAATAACGACGGTAAAAACGATATATTCTTAATCTACGGTAATACCATATCAAGCGCGAAAATGAATATTTACACGCAATGGGGTCAGTTGATATTCCAATCAGACAATGTAGCAAACGGATGGGATGGAACCTTTAAAGGTGTAAATCAGCCAATCGGTGTGTATGTGTACATGGTTGATATTACATTCACTAATGGAACAACATCAATGAGAAAAGGTACAGTTACGCTGATTAGATAAGAAGAGGATTAATAATAAACAGATAAAATCAAAGACCATGAAAATACTATCGGCTTTAAAAATATATGTTGCAGTGCTAGGATTGCTGCTGTGTACAGCCAAGTCCTTTGCGCAAACTGATCCGCATTTTTCACAATACTATGCAAATCCGTTATACCTTAACCCGGCATTAACGGGTGTAATAGATGGCGATTACCGTGCAACCGTAAACTTTAAACAACAATGGAGTGCGCTAAATAGTTCTTTTTTAACAGGTGGAGCATCTTTCGATATGGCTCCCAAAAAGAACCTGGCATTTGGTGCAACCATTTTAAATCAAAGGGCTGGAGAGCTGGATTTTAACTACCTCTCTGCCCTGGTATCAGGCTCATACCGTTTGCGGTTTGGTGCCGAGGGCTTGCAGATGGTGAGCTTTGGCTTACAGGCAGGTATAATTAACCGTAGTTTCGATTTCTCTCAGGCCAGGTTTGGCAATCAGTTTAATCCAGTTTCAGGTTATGATGGTGGTATGAATGGCGAAACGCTTTCTTCTCAATCATCGCTGGTTCCTGATATAAACGCAGGTATTATGTTCTTCGATGGTAACCCGAACAAAAGTGTAAACGTTTTCTTAGGCGCAAGTGCAGCACACTTAAACCGCCCCATGGATCGTTTCTCTGGCTCAAATTCACGTATTCCGATTCGTTTTACTGCTCATGGTGGGGCAAGAATCAAGGCTTCGGAGTTGTTGGATATTGTACCCAATGCATTGTTTATGTACCAGGGTAATACAAACGAAGTTTCGTTGGGTGCTTATGCACAGCTTAATGTTAATCCATCTGCAAATATTTTATTTGGTGGTAACTACCGCAATAAAGATGCAGCAATTGCCTTTGTTGGCTTACAATTAAATAACATGGTTTTCGGCTTAAGTTATGATGTAAATACCTCTACTTTTAACCGTGCCTCTAACAGTAACGGTGGTTTAGAGCTTTCCATCTCGTTAATTGGCCGTAATGGTATCATTGGTCCAAACTTCTTTTGCCCAAGATTATAATTATTCAAATGAAACTATTATGCTTTAAAACCATGATCGTTTCAGCACCATTGAAAACAAGTTTAGAAAGATGAAAAAAATATTACTCTTTTTGTTAGTGGCATTTGGCGGTTTTGCAAACGCACAGTATGTGGTAAATTATAAAAAGGTTGCAGATACCTATTTCGAAAATAAGGATTATTATGCAGCATCTACCTTTTATAAAAAGGCCTTAAAAATTACCGGCGATAGTACCCAGGCCATTTTACCTTATGGTAAAGAAAGAAAATTAGCCTCTGATGATAAAGTGATAGAAGATTATGAAGGATCAATTTATAACCTTGCAGAATCCAGCAGGCTGTATAGGGAATTTAATGAGGCTGAAAAATATTATGCTATAGCGATAACCTTTACGAATACTCGTTTTAGAAAGGCGCTGTATTATTATGCTGAAAGCTTAAGGGCAAATAAAAAATTTAATCCGGCTATTGATGCTTTTCAGCAGTTTATCCAGAAAAATCCTGGCGATGCTTTGGCTAAAGAAGCACAAAAGGAAATTGAGTCGTGTAAGTTTGCAATCGAAGAAATGCGCTTTCCACGCATAGTGCAGGTTAAAAAAGTACCTGGCAATGTAAATGGTTTAGGATCTAACTATGCGCCCGTTATAATCAATAACGAATTATATTTCACTTCATCACGTCCGGTTGCTGTGGGTAGTAAAAAAGATATGGTTAAAACAGATGCCGGAGAAATTCAGGTATCAACTAAAACCAATCCATTCATCAACAATATCTATGCAGCTAAAGGCGAATTAACTTCGGCAGATATAGCAGTAAGAAAAATCGATATCAATTTTCCTAAAAACATGGAAATTGCTGCGGTTACTTTTACCCCTGACGGAAATACAATGTACTTTACCGCCTGGAAGGATAAAGAAAAATATGCTATTTACTCTTCTAAAAAAACTGGTGATAAATGGGCAGATCCACAACCCGTTGGTTTACAGGTAAACAGTAGAGATTTTAATTCTTCACAACCTTTTGTGACCAGCGATGGTAAATTCCTTCTTTTCTCGTCTGATAGAAGTGGTGGTTATGGTAAATTCGACCTTTGGTATTGTGCTTTACGTGAAGATGGGTCATTAGGGCAGGCTGTAAATTTTGGATCAACCATTAATACCGGAGATGACGAACGTGCACCGTATTATAATTCATTAACCAAAAAATTATTGTTCAGTACCGATGGACGTATTGGTTTCGGTGGCCTTGATTTTTTTGAGTCAGAGGGCGATCTGGTAAATTGGTCTGAGCCTAAAAATCTCGGTTATCCGTTCAACTCTTCAAAAGATGATCTTTACTTTACCGCAACTGATGATAAAGGAACAAAAGGATACATTAGTTCTGATCGCGAATCATCTTGTTGTTTGGAGGTGTTTGAAGTGAAAAAAGAATACCTTTCTGTTGCAGGCCTTTTAACCGATTGTAAAACTAAATTGCCTTTGGCAGGTACCATTGTAACTTTAACAAATGCAGAAGGATCACAGAAAATAACTACAGGTACCGATGGAATTTACAGTTTTAAAGTAGATTCGAAAAGACCGGTCAAATTGCTTTTTGCAAAAGATAATTATTTCTCAATTACTAAAAACTACGTTTACGAAGAACTGGCAAAGGCAGATACCTTGATTTATAAAGATTATTGTTTAAGCCCTTTCAAATTGGGTATCCCGATAACTTTGGATAATGTTTATTACGAATTTAACAGTACAGAACTTACTGAACCTTCTAAAAAAGTATTAGATTTCCTGATCCCGATTATGGAAGATAATCCCGAAATGGAAATAGAACTAGGTTCTCATACTGATAATATTGGTACAGATGAGTACAACTTAGACCTATCGAACAGAAGAGCTAAATCTTGTACAGATTATTTGGAAAGTAAAGGAGTTGCCGCTGCCAGAATGACTTCTAAAGGATATGGAGAATCGATGCCGATTGCGCCAAACGAAATTGTTGTAAAACGCAAGAAAAAGGATAATCCTGAAGGAAGAGCTAAAAACAGAAGAACAGAATTTAAAGTAACTAAAAAATAAGATATACTAACAGCTCTGCGATAAATGTCATTAAGTTAAAGGATAAAGCGCAAAAAGATGTCACCCTGAGCGTAGTCGAAGGGTATTTATTTGCGAATTATCAATCTTAAGAAGTCTTCGACTATGCTATCGTTGACGTTGTTTTGTAAGCTATTATTAATCAGTATTTTAATTGCTTTTGCATTTCCATCCAGCTAGGCCAGAGCACGGTATTCCCGTTCTACTTAAATCCGGCCTAACAAATTTTTCGGGCTGCACTTTTCTGGCCGAACAAGCGGCTTTAAAAGAAAAATTTTCAGCCGGCAGTTTTTGTTTCTTTTTGATGCCAAAAAGAAAGAGCCCTTCGGCGGCGGCGAGCCGAGGCAAGACTGAGCCGTAGGACAAGGGAAACGATTGTACGTCACTCATATTGATTTTTATACAATAAATTACACCTTAGACTAGCGACTACAGTACTTAACTTAATGACATTGCATGGCGAGCCATCTTCCTAAAAAGAAGATGGCTTTTTTTATCGGGCTGGTTGGGATTTGTAATCCCGACCTATTGTGCTGTGGATTTCAATCCACTAAAATGAAAGATCCTTGGTTAATGAAGGGGTGTAAATCCATACTAACCGCATAAAAAGTTTTCAGTTGGCAATTTGCAGTTAGATGTAAACTGAAAACTGTCAATTGATAACTTTTTAAATTAATCTTTGTAATTTTCACGCATCATTTAAATACAATGAAGCTGAATATCCAACCAACCGTAATTTTTAGAACACCTAAATTTTCATATCAATCCGAACTGGCAGATTGTTGGGAGGAATTAAAACTGGCCATTTCAATATCTTCCGCAGCCTTTTACGAAACCATAAAAGAAGTAAAGGCAAATGAACTCAAAGATCTTCCACCTAAGGTTTATTTTACCATCTGGAAATATTTTAACCGTGCGAAATTCAGAGCCACCCCTTATGGCACTTTTGCTAGTTTTAGTCTGTTAAGTAATGCCATTAAACCATCCGAAAGCAGAATAGTAGTTGAAGAAGCTTTAAAGGTCCGAGAACTGATTGATTGGCCTCACAAAAATAATATTCAATTGCCTTTGGCAGATCTGTTGCAAAAGAACTGCCTCATATTTAGTAACAGCAGTTATTATTTAACACCTAATAGTATCCGCTATATAGCATGTACTGATGGTGTTTTCGAACTGGCCGAGCTGGATCAGGACGATTTTGTAATACAAATATTAACGGCTTGCCTGAAGCCACTCAGGTTTAATGACCTGGCAAAACAATTAAATTTAAGTGATACTGAGGTAAAGGCACTGTTTGGGTTGCTGCAGGATATGCACGATTTACAGCTTGTCTTTACCAACTACGATCCCAATATTATCGGAGATGATTATTTTAAGCGATTAGGGCTTGCTAATACGGCTGAGTTACCAAAATACCTTATCGCGGAACGCATAGCTTTATCTGGTGTTATTAATGAACGTTCGCTTCAGGCCATTCCAGGTTTGATCAGTATGCTTCATAATATAATGCCTGCTAAAGATCGTGATGCCCTTAGCCAGTTCCAGGTTCGGTTTAAGAAAAAATTCGAAGATCGGGAGGTACCGCTTTTATTGGCGCTTGATCCTGAAATGGGTGTAGGATACGATGAGTTGGAGCAATCTGGGCAAAATAGCGGGTTTATCACGCGCTTTAACAATAAGCCACCCAAAAAAGTAGGGACGGAAAATATTAGAACGGCACTAAAACCCTACCTGACTAAACAAAAATTTGAGAAAGGCAAAACAGTTTATCTGAACAAACTTGTCTTGACACCGAATCAAAAAACAGCACCTTTACCGAATTCATTCAGTATGGTAATGTCTGTTCATGATGATTTGATTTTTATAGAACAGATCGGTGGAGTAACCTCAAATGCGCTAAATGGAAGGTTTACCATGGCATCCGGGGAGGTAGAGCAGTACGCTAAAGACATTGCATCCGCAGAACAACAAGCAAATCCCGGGGTGTTGTTTTTTGATGTGGCCTATATGGTAGAAGCCAATGTAGATAATGTAAACCGGCGGAAGTTAATCTACGGGCATCAATTGTCGATATTAAATTTTGATACCTCAACCGCGCCACTTGCTTTAAATGATATACAAATCTCAGTTCGGGGTACAGAGATTATCCTTCGCTCTAAGCAGTTAAATAAACGGCTGGTGCCAAGAATGGCTTCTGCCTACAACTACATCCGTTCAGATCTTTCTGTATTTAGGTTATTGTGCGATTTGCAACATCAAGGCTTGCAAACAAATCTTTCCTTTCCGCTCGATACCATTTACCCTGATTTGGATTATTACCCAAGGTTACAATATCAGAATATAGTTTTAAGCAGTAATAAATGGAAAATTAAAAAAGAAGTCCTGTTAGGGCCCGATCAAAAGTTGCTACCCATCGCAGAATGTAGATCATACCTAAACAATTTAGGCGTTAGCGAATATTTTAAAGCCGGTATGTCCGATCAAACTTTATGCTTTGCCCTGCAAAACGACGATGATATCAATGCTTTTCTACAATACGTACAAAAACAAGGCAGTACTTATATTGAAGAAATACTAATCCCTCAAAATAGTATCGTGGTTGATGAAGCAGCTAAGCCCTATCTGGCACAGTTTGTTCTGAGTATAAGTCATGATGAGCAAATTTATCGTGGCTTGGTAGAAATATCAGTAAATGCCGGGGTAACCCGATTTTTCCTGCCAGGTAAAGAATGGCTTTATTTTGAAATTTATTGCCATCAGCAACGTAGCGATCAGATTTTGACGGAAGTCATAGCACCATTCCTGACCACTCATTCAGATCAGGTAAAATCGTGGTTTTTTATCCGTTACAATGAAAACGGAAACCACATCCGGTTTAGGATTCAACTAAACAATCCTATAGATGGGCAGCTGTTAATATCAAGGCTTATGGATGATCTCGAATCGCTTTTAAACTCAGGTTTGGTGTCTGATGTACAGATTAAAACCTACAAGCGTGAGCTAGAACGTTATGGCAGTAATATGATTGAAGATGTTGAACGGCACTTCGCTGTAGATAGTGCATTTGTAGTATCGCTTTTAGAAACCCAGACAGATGATTTTAACAAATATAAATTGTGCAGCCTTTTGGTCGCAAAAATTATCGGAGCTAATCTTATAGATAAGGCCGCCATCAATAGGGTTGTGAGATTAATGTCTGATAACTTTAATGAAGAGCATCGGTTAGACGCAACCGATTTTAAACAATTAAATGTTCATTATCAGGAGTTTCGAAAAACAGAATGGACAGCGTTAACAGTAGAACAGGAGCAGGGCTTTAGTGTGTTTTCAGACTCTTTTATCAGGATTCTTACACAATGTGCGCCTGAAAATGTGTTAAAGTTGTTAACCGATTTAATACACATGCACGTAAACAGACTCTTTAACAAAGATCAGCGAACACATGAAATGGTGATATACTATTTTTTACTAAAAGATATTCAGCGTCAGAATGCAACAAAAATTTAGCGGTTTAACCTGGCCAACGGATTAACCACAGTCACATCTATTTCTGTAATGAAGCGGTTAAGTGGATCCTTATAATACCTGAATATATAATCATTACCATAAAAACTGCTCAGGCGCTTGCCAACATTGTCAATCCCTACATGATGGCTTTCTGTCTGTTTGCCTTTATTATCATTAATCATGTTTATGGTGCTGATATTCAGCTTGTCTCCTTCGTAAGTGATTTTAATGATCGCCTGTTGGGTAGAGTGTGAAATATTTCCGTGCTTAAATATATTTTCAACCAAAGTTAATAAGATAAGCGGAGGAAATCTTAATCCAAACATATCGCCCGTTACTTCAAGTTCCAGGTTGATGGTATTAGCCGTTCGCAGTTTATGGAGATTGATCAGGTGTTCAATCTGCTCAATTTCTTCACTCAGCGGAACCATCTCTGAAGCTTCAGGGCGTTTTAGGGCATAACGCATCATTTCTGACAGATTCATAATGGCATCTGCTGCCATGGGTGCCTTTTTGCGGGCATCGTTATAGATAAAGTTTAACGTGTTAAATAGAAAGTGTGGATTGATTTGACTGCGCAGATAATTGTTTTGCGATTGAACCAGATCGTTCTCTAATGCCTGTTTTTCTATTTGGGTAACCAGGTTCTGACGTTCCAGTGCTTCTACTTTCTTTTGGTCTTGAAATGATTTAATGATATAAACGTAGCCAGTAGAAAAACCTATAAATAATAATGCCCTATAAATACATGATAATATAAAATTTCGGCCAATAAAGTCCCAATTTTCACTTTCTATTATCCCAATTTTTCCAAATAACAATACAAGTACATAACTTATTAAAATATAAGCTATTAACATGGAAAATATTAGTATTGAAACCTTGATGAATTTGAAGGCTCGATTCTTTTTATTTAATACTTTTTTTAATAAAAATGAATGTGAATAAAAAACAGAAATATTAGTGATATATATAAGAAGATAGATACCAGGCGGTTTGAATTGTTTAGATGCATAACCCAAAATAAATACTTCATATATGATGTAAATACTCCAGATAAGCAGGTGAAGTTTATATTTTTTATATAATGTTTTGAGGGTTGAAAAAGTCATTTTTTCGCTTTAAATCTATTAAAATAGGGTTTTTATCTCCTAAAATTGGGGTTTTGTGTAAAAAAATGGTTGTGGTTAATTTTAGGCTGCATCTTTACAGAAATTAATTACAACAATAAATATTTATTAATATATAATATCATGAAAGCACAACACACTACTAAACTTGCAAAAAAAACTATTTTCGTTTATAAGAATGTTAAAGGTCAAAATAACTTTACTACTAACCCTACAGGTGACCAAAGCCACACAATAGTAATGACTAGCTGGATTGTGGACCTTTAGTAGTTTATTGATTTCGATTAGATTTTAACAAACTACTTTGTACATAACCGAAGAAAGCTTCTTTGTAACCTTCGCCAATTTGGATCATCTCATTATTTACCAAACGGATTATATTTCCATCTACTTTTTTGATTGCCGATTTAGCCACAATGTTCGATTTATTAACGCGGATAAAAGGATGGCTTTCTAAGGCCTTTTCAATTTCCTTAAGTGTAAGATAGGTCGTGTGGATTTCAGACTTAGTAATAATCTGTATATAGTTCTGGAGTGCTTTGATATAAAGTATTTCGTCAATAGCGATGTTGGAAAAAGCATATTTATGGTCGCCCTTGATGTAAAGGGCCGCAACCTGATCAGCTTCTTTCGTAGTAGTTTTACTACTGTTAGTGGATTCCTTTTTTAAAATCCTATCAATACCTAATGCAAATTTTGCAAAAGAAATAGGTTTTAATAAGTACTGATCTGATTGTACATCAAATGCTTGCAAAGCATAATCAGGATGAGCGGTTGTAAAAATTAAATATTTTGCTTTTTCTCTGATATTTTTGGCCAGTTCCAATCCGTTGATTCCCGGCATATCAATATCCATAAATAATAAATCAATTTCGTCCTCAATACTTATCTCAGTAAGTGCCTGGACAGGGCTGGTAAAAGTTTTAAAAACTGTTAAACCAGGCATTTCTGCAATGTGGTCAGTTAATACTTCAATTGCATGTTGCTCGTCGTCTATAACAACGCATTTTAGATTCATGAGTATAAATATGTGGGTTTATTTGATTTGAATGCAAGTTAAATAAAAATGAATTGAATTAACAATTGCACCCAAAAAAAACTCATATCCGGTTTTGTCTAAAAAAAACCAGGGTTTCGTGTAATATTCTACGGGGTTGATGTAAAAAAATTATCTGCACCCGTTCTTTTTATAATCTTTAAACTGTTTGCCAAAAACAAAATAATTAGCGGTGAAAACTACTAATTATGAAAACATCTGCCTGCCCAATCTTGTGTAGCCTGTAGATAATAAAATTAAAAACAGGCCATACAATACTGGGTTAGATTAAAGAAAAAAAGAAATACCAAAAAGCAAAGACATATTCCCTACATCTACCAAGCATCCACATGAAAAACAACGAATACGAGTATTTACTGAATAAAGTCTACTACAAGGGGGTTCTGAAAAATCAAGGAATCAATTCAGATATGTATCAGAGAATGCAAAATGAATATAGTAATCTTGATGGACAGAAGCCTGCTAAGGGCCAGTTAGATGGCGAATATGCGTTCAGGAAATCTTTTTTGGTTGTACGTAATTACGTACAACAAGCTATAAAAGACGGTATGAAAAGTTTTCAGTTTACGATGCAGGCAAATGACATCAACAAATTAACCTATATGGTTGATATGTTGAACAGAAACTTTTTTGACAAACAAAGTTTAGACCAAATTATTATCACTGCAAATTCGGTATTTAACCAATATAATTTAAAAAATTAACTACCTAAAATAGATAACAATATGGAATTGAAAGACGAAATCGGGCAGTTTGCCGTAAGAATTAAGAAAATGCTTCCACAAGTTCAATCTGAGGATTTAACACGGAATGCGTTAGTTATGCCTTTTATCCAAATCTTGGGATTTGACCCCTCTGAGGTTCAATCTGAAGCTGTTCTAGACTTCGGGGTTAAAAAAAGTAAAAAAGTTGATTATACTATTATGAAAGATGGTGAGCCTGCAATTCTCGTAGAATGTAAACACCACAACGATAATTTGGATATTCACGATTCACGCCTATCCAAATACTTCCGTAAAACAAAAGCAAAATATGGCTTACTAACGAATGGCTTGGTTTATCGCTTTTATACAGAGAAAATGGTGAGATCAAAGAAAAATCAAGAGCCATTGTTTGAGTTTAAAATAACGGATACCAAAGCAGCTATTATTGCTAAAATGATAGAAGATCATAAAGACTATTTCAATGTAGATCAGAAAACTAAAGTAGTAGCCAAAAGGTAACCACATTAATTTAATCTAAGAGTTCCCAAAAAATTCCATCTAAAAGTCCTGATCTGATCAGGACTTTTTTTTATGCGTTTTAGCAAAAGAAAAGGGAGAAACTGATTCAGTTTCTCCCTCTAAATAATGACAGGACTTCCTGATTAAATTAATTCTACACTTCTGCTTACAAAGGCGGTTAACTCTGCTCCGGTTAACATACCTTGAGCCAATAGCGCTAAATCTACTGCTTGTTTAGCCAAGGTGCTTTGTTCTGCTTCATCAGCATTTAAAATCTTGCTGATCAACTTGTGGTTTCCATTAATGGCAACCTTGTAATTGTCTGGCATCTGGCCATAGAAGCCCATTCCACCGCCCATAGCAGCCATATCTTTCATCCGGCGCATAAACTCATCCATAGTGATGGTTACGGGTAATTCTTCAGGATGTAAAGCCACAATTTCTACCTGCATCCCTGGTTTGGTTATGGCTTTTTCAAAAATAGCCGTTACTTCTTTTACCTGGTCTTCAGTTAAAACATGCTCGTTCTGCTCGTCTTTCTCAATTAATTTATCTGCAACGCTCGAATCAACACGTTTAATCGATGTTTTTTCTAATTTTTGCTCTAACTGATTAATAAAGTGATTGTCGATTGGCGAGTCCAGCACTAAAACATCATAATCTTTTTTATTGACTGACTGGATAAACGCATCTTGTTTCGCGGCATCATTGGTATATAAATACACTACTGTTCCGTTTTTATCAGTCTGCAAAGGAGATACCTTTTCTTTATATTCAGGAAGCGTGAAAAGTTCTTTTTTAGTATTTCCCACCAAAGCAAAATCTTTGGCTTTGTCGTAAAACTTCTCTTCGCTAATCATACCGTATTTTACAAAAAGACCAATGTCTTTCCATTTATCTTCATACGCTTTACGGTCTTTAGCAAACAACTCACCTAATTTATCGGCAACCTTTTTGGTAATATAGTTATTGATCTTTTTAACATTGCTATCGGCCTGCAAGAAACTACGCGATACATTTAAAGGAATATCTGGCGAGTCGATTACCCCATGCAATAACATTAAGAATTCAGGAACAATATCTTTTACTTCATCGGTAATAAATACCTGGCGCGAGTACAATTTGATTTTGTTACGTTGCATTTCAAAATCGTTTTTCAACTTAGGGAAATACAATACGCCTGTTAAATTAAAAGGATAATCAACATTTAAGTGGATCCAGAACAATGGTTCTTCACTAAATGGATATAATTCGCGGTAAAAGTTTAAATAATCCTCATCTGACAAATCTGCAGGAGCTTTTGTCCAGATCGGGTTAGTGGTATTGATAATATTATCAACTTCAACATCATTATATTTAGCTTTACCCTCTTCATCTACGCCATCTTCAACCGATTCTGTTTTAGTACCAAACTTAATTGGAACTGGTAAAAATTTAGCGTATTTATTAAGGATTTCCTGCAGTTTGCTTTCTTCTAAAAACTCTTCCGAATCTTTGTTTACATGGAGGATAATATCGGTACCGCGGGTAGTTTTAGTGCCTTCAGTAATTTCAAATTCTGTACTTCCATCACAAACCCAGCGTGCAGGCTCGGCGCCATCCTGGTATGATAAAGTTTGAATTTCCACTAAATCTGCAACCATAAAGGCCGAATAGAAACCTAAACCGAATTTACCGATGATTTCATTGGCATCTTTAGCATCTTTAAATTTCTCTACAAACTCACTTGCGCCAGAAAATGCAACCTGGTTAATGTACTTTTTAATCTCTTCGGCCGTCATTCCCAAACCATTATCACTAATGGTAATGGTTTTAGCATCCTTATCAACCGAAACTTGTACCAATGGTGTACCAACCTCGCCATTAAACTGGCCTAATGAACCTAGTCTTTTAATTTTCTGGACAGCATCTACTGCATTAGAAACCAACTCACGAAGAAAAATTTCGTTATCAGAGTATAAAAACTTCTTAATTATCGGGAAAATATTTTCGGTATGTATCGAAATATTTCCTTTTTCCTGTATGCTCATATGTAAATAAATTGTTTAAATCTATATCGAGCATAACAAGGGTTGTTCCAAAAGAATTTGTTTGCCAAAATGACAGTAGGAAGGTGCGATGGGAAATGTAAGATGGAAAACGTAAGATGGAGAAAGAATGGATGTAGAGGAATGATTATTTTTTTGGTAAAGATTCAAAAGCGATCGTCATTTCGAGCGCAGTGCAACGCAGCCGAGAAATCTAATCCTTGGTCCTGTGTCCTCACAGACCGCTACAAATATCATTATTTACTCTTGCCACTCTTTTTATTTCATAGTTTTATAATCATTTGGAAAGCAAAGCCGGTATTTCAATCAATATTAGCCCCGCTGTACCTTCTGCCCCGATGAAAATCGGGGGCATTAGTGCCATCGGGTTTAGATCCGTTAGTGCTGTGCCAGTAGGAGGGGTTTCCATTCATAGCGCCTATTCCATAGTCTTTATTTCCACTATGTTGTTAAGTTAATCACAGTCGTTGTCAGTCTGAGCGGAGTCGAAGACCTTTTCTTCTGTAGTCGATTCCGAGGTCTGTGTCCTCACAGACCAATGTACTTAAGTTAAAAAGATAAGGGTTTTTAACCGCAGATACACACAGATTTCATATCTGTGTGTATCCTTCCTATCTGTGGTTAAATCATTTTTGGCTTAACTTAATAATATTGCCGCACAGATCATCATTAGTAATCGTAATTTACTCTTCCTCACCATAAGCCAATTCAATATCAATAAACTGGATAATTAGCGAGCACACCTTATCTTCAACATCAAAACCATAATAAACAGGGTAGGTGCCATCACCAAAGCCACTCTGGAAAAATGGGATGTGATAATCTGTTTCTGGGATTTTCCAGTTGATCCAGTCGCCGGCTTCGCGTTGATAAATAGGATTTTCGGCGTAGTTAGCGGCAAAAAGTATCGCGAAATGATCATCGTATAGATTTTTACCTGGATTTTCGTTGTGAAATTTATCCTGAAAAGCACAGAAATGTTTTAGTGTTTCTTTATCTAAAACACATCCTAAACCCGCATCCACATTAAACCCGAAAAATTCGCCTTCATTAAAATCAACAAGGTCTTCCGTTCCGATTAATGCTTCTTCAAACCTGATGGCATCATGAGCGGTAAACTGCACCTTAACCGCGGCATAACGGGCACAATCATCATCATCAGGCACCACTACAGCGGCAGTAACGGGGAATTCGCCCGTTGGTACTTTGATCAGATAAGGCTCGGCATCTTTTTGAATATAAACCAATGGATCGCGTACCAAAATCTCTCCTGTTGGAATGGATACGCTACCAAGTTCAAGATGATCGATTTTTTTTCCTCCTACAGTTGTTTCTTCGAAATAATCGTTAAGGTTGTTTGGGCAAGCCAGCAGGTTACGCTTTTCATTCCAGGTCTTTAACCATTCTTCACTTGGTTTCATGATATGCAGTTTTTTGTTTTAAGATAGATACAAGATAAAATAAAAAAGCCAGGAAGATTAAAGTCTTTCTGGCTAATATTTTGGATCCGAATGGAAATTAATTTAAATGAAAACTTGGTTTATCTTCTTCCAATGATAGGATTTTACTAATCTTTTTAAGCAACACATCCATTTGGAATGGTTTTGATAAGAAATCGTCCTGACCGTAGTTTAAGGTTGTAAAATCTTTTTGATCGTATAAGCCAGAAATAAGTAAAATTGGAATTTTAGAAGTGCTTTCAATGGATTTTAATTGTTCGCATAATACACGCCCATCAATATGCCCGAGGGAAATATCAAGTAAGATTAAATCTGGATTGAATTTTTCAATTCTGTTAAAAATCTCTTCACCATCATTCAGTGCTGATACTTTAAACCCTCCGATTTCCAGTATTAATTGTATGGTTTCTAAAACCTCAATATCGTCATCTACTACCAGTATTCTCTTCATATGTGTGTGCAATTATATGCTGTTAAAAGTATAACAAAAGTTTTCGTGGATATGTTTACAATCTTAAACATATTTTAACAATTTATTATGGCAAAGTATATTTTGGTTTAGCTGGCCTGCTGTATGATGCCCTCTTTATGTAAAATGAAATTAAACAGTTCATCTATCGGTTTTTGTAAAATTTTACCTGGCTCGATACCATTTTCTACCAATACCGAAATAAGCGCATCCTGATAATAATAGGCAATAGAGCCTACAAAGTGGCAAGGTACATTTTTGTGTTTGGGATAGTCTTTAACATTCGTATCTACAAACTCCTGAAATCCGCTTCTTAAAATGTCCTGAATAAATGGATGGTCCTTATGATCAGCCATGAAGCGGCTAAAGCCTGCCAGATAGATATTAGGGAAAGGTTTTTGATATACATTCGTAATAATTTGCTCTTTTTCTGCAGGGAAAGACTTTTTAAATTCTGCAGCTAACGTTAATGGCATTTTATCGTACAAATAACTTAAAAGCACTTTTTTTCCAAAAAAAGTACCAGAACCTTCATCGCCAAGAACATAGCCCAGGCCATGGTGTCCATCATGGATTTTTTTTCCATCGAAATAACAGATATTCGATCCCGTACCTAAAATACAGTTTAAACCTTCGGCATTTCCGCAGGTAGCATATACCGAACCCAGAAGATCGTGGTCTACCGAAATAAAAGCATTACCAAAAACGGCTGACAGACCATTTGAGACTACTTCATGTTTGTCGGGAGAAGAACAACCGGCTCCAAAAAAGTAGATTTCTTTTACCTCATCGGCATATTGTAATAAAGATTCATTTTTAGAAATCAGCTTGGTTATTTCTTGCTCACTTAAGAAATAAGGGTTTATTCCAGGAGTGCTAAATTTAATGGTTTCGCCATTGTGATAGCCCATCCAATCGGTTTTTGATGAGCCACTATCTGCAACAAGTATCATGGCACTAAATATAAAAATTAATTATAGAAATTTTATACTTGAAATAATTTCGTTACTTCTGTTAAACCACTTTATTTAGGTGAATAAATAACCAGTCAGTAGTAAAAAATGATCAATCAATTACCAATGAACCAGTTGGGTTTAGTGCTCGGCACACGGATCCATTTTACAATAAAATAATTAGTACAGCGAACCATTTGATTTGTGCAACAGTCAGCCATTGACTAAGGAATGGACAAGTACCAATGAGCTAATGACTATTGAACAAATGAACATATAAACCAGTAAACTATTTAGATAAATCTATATTTCCACTAATTGCTTTTAAGTTCGTTTCGGCTATTTTGGCCTGATACTGCATTTCAATGAAACGGTTTTGCGCATCGATGGCATTACGCTGCGCTTCTCTTAGTTCTAAAGGGGCTATGCTACCTAAACGGTATTTTGCTAAAGTGATATCTAAGTTTTCTTTTGCAATATCCACATTGCGCTGTTCTAATTTAATCAGATCAAGGTAAGTGCTGTAGTTTTGATAAGCTGTGAGCAATTGCGAGTTTACATCGAGTTTGGTTTTGCTTAAGGTTAAACTCGAGTTTTCAATATCTATCTTGGCATTTCGCTCATTTTGCCTTTGTAAAAAACCATTAAATAAGTTGATACTTGCCGTTACGCCATAAGTAAATCCATTAGCAGCAAATTTCTGGTTAAAACCTGTTGGGCTTGTACTGTTTGCCCTGCTGTAACCAGAGTTTAGGCTAACTGACGGGTAACGAGCCCCACGTATAGATTTTAAATTTAAGGAAGCAATACGTTGATTAATAAATGCATTTTGCACATTTGGGTTTTGCTGCCCGGCCATTTCGGCCATTTTACTATATAAGATGCCTTTATCTACATCTATATTAGGCTCTACAGAGAATGTTGTTCCAATATCACGAACCATTAATTGGTTTAAACGAATTTTAGCTACCTGTAAAGCATTTTTGGTTTGCAGGTAATTTGAAGTATCCGTATTGTAATCAACCTGTGCAGTTAATACATCCAGTTTAGAACCACGACCAAGCTGTAATTTGGTTTTGGCGATACTGGTGCGCAATACCGAAACATCCATAGCACTATCAGCAGCAATAACCAGTTGTTGTTGCCTCACCACATCATAATATGCATTAATTACATCGGCAACGGTGGTTAAAATGGTTAAGCGGGAGTTTAATTCGCCCTGCTTCTGCAATTCTTTCAAACGGTCATAATTGGCAAACATGCTAAAACCATCAAAAATGGTCCAGTTTAAATCAGCACCATAGCTGTTATTGGTACTTTTTGCACCTGTAATTACCCGGTCAGGGCCTGTAGCAGGCGTTTGACGGGTGTTTTGGATACTTCCACCATTAGTATAACTTCCGGTTAAATTGGGCAACATCCCCGCATTACCAATATTGGCGTTGTTCTTTGCAATATCGATCTGGTTTTTGCTGATTTTGATGTCGTAATTATTCTGTAAGGCAATGGTGATGGCCTCTTGTAAGCTCAGTTGCTCTTGTGCGAAGCCCGAAAGCGATAGGCTTAACAACAGGATCAATATTTTTAATTTCTTGCTCATCTTATTCTTCTGTGTGTAAAGCTTCTTGTTCAAAACGATGGGCTTCTTTTAATTCTTTGTTTGGTTTGTATGGCTTTGCCCAATAAGAGTAAATAGCCGGGATTACAAATAAGGTTAATACCAGTGAAAACAATGTTCCACCTACAATTACGGTTCCCATACTCATCCTGCTTTTTGCAGCGGCACCTAAAGCTAAGGCAATAGGCAAAGCACCAATTGCAATGGCCAAACTGGTCATTAAAATTGGACGTAAACGCGAAACAGCAGCTTCACGGATGGCTTCTGGTATCGGAGTGCCTTTTTCTTTTAATTGGTTGGCAAATTCGACAATTAAAATACCATTTTTGGTTACCAGGCCAATTAGCATAATGGTTCCGATCTGGCTAAAAATATTCCAGCTCTGTCCGCAGAGCCACAGTGATAAAAATGCACCGGCAACGGCCATTGGTACCGTTAAAATAATGATAATCGGGTCTTTAAAACTCTCAAACTGTGCCGAAAGGATTAAATAAACCAATAGGAGGGCTAAACCGAAGGCAAAGAAAGTATTTGATGAACTTTCTTTAAAATCGCGCGATTCTCCACTTAAATCAGTAGAGAAAGTTTCGTCCAATACTTTTTTAGATATGGCATCCATCGCATCTATACCTTCGCCAATACTTTTTCCTGGTGCTAAACCTGCCGAAACAGTTGCTGCGATAAAACGGTTGTTTCTGTACAGTTGTGGCGGACTACTTTCTTCTTTAGCAGTAACGACGTTGTCGAGCTGAACCAGTTCGCCTTTATCGTTACGTACGTAAACCGAGCTCAAATCCAATGGATCTTTTCTGTCGCCCCGATCAAACTGACCAATTACCTGATACTGTTTGCCGTTCATAAAAAAGTACGAAAACCTTTGCCCACTTAAACCCAGATTTAAGGTTTGGGCGATGGCAGAAATAGAAACCCCTAAATTCTTGGCTTTATCCCGGTCTATGGTTAGATTAATTTCGGGTTTGTTAAATTTCAGGTTCACATCCGAAACCGTAAATGTAGGGTCTTTGGCCACTGCATCCATGAACAACGGGATTTTTTCACGTAGCTTTTCAAAATTCTGTGCCTGGATAATATAACTGATTGGTAATCCCCCACGGCGCCCAACGGAAATGGTAGGCTGCTGGTTAACGATGGTTTTACCTTCGGTATATTTTTTAGTCACCCTGGTAAGCATATCCGCAATATCTTTTTGCGAACGTTCACGTTCTTCCGGATCGATTAAACCCATCCTTACAAAACCAGAATTTACAGAACCCGAGCCACCAAAACCCGGTGAGGTGATGGTAATATTCACATTTTTCTCCGGAACAGAATCAATCACCAATTGGTTCAGCTTCATGATAAACTTATCCGTATAGGTAAAAGATGCACCTTCTGGTGTGGTTACGTTGATATTGATTGCACTTCTATCATCATAAGGAGCAGTTTCCTTAGGTAGGATCTTCCAGAATAAGAAAATTAAGCCCATACATACCAGAATAATCGGGATGGAAAGCCATCTTTTATCTAAAAACTTATTCAAATTCGATTCGTAGGCATCGTTCAGCTTTACAAAATAAGGCTCTGTCCAATTGTAAAACCTTGATGGTTTATGTCCGCCTTTTTTCATCAGGTAGGCATTCAACATCGGGGTTAAGGTGAGGGATACAAAGGCCGATACCAATACGGCAGCGCCAATTACCACACCAAATTCCCTGAATAAACGGCCAACAAAACCCTGTAAGAAAATTACGGGTAAGAATACTGCAGCAAGTGTAATAGAAATCGAAATTACGGCAAAAAAGATTTCATTTGATCCTTTTATCGCGGCCTCGAAAGGCGACATACCTTCTTCAACCTTTTTAAAGATATTTTCAGTTACCACGATACCATCATCTACCACTAGGCCTGTAGCCAGTACAATGGCCAGTAAACTTAATACGTTTATGGAGAAGCCAAAGGCATACATGATGAAGAAAGTGAAAACTAAGGAGACTGGAATATCGATCAACGGCCTGAAAGCAATGGCCCAGTCCCTAAAAAACAAGTAAATGATCAGGATTACCAGTACCAGTGATAAACCAATGGTTTCGGCTACCTCTGTTACCGAACGTTTAATAAACAAAGTATTATCTAAAGCTACTTTTAGCTTAATGTCCTGTGGAATGTCAGCTTTTAATTTATCAAAACGTTTGTAAAACTCTTTACTGATATCAAGATAGTTAGCTCCAGGTTGTGGGATAATGGCAATGGCCACCATCGGTCTGCCCGACTCACGCAAAATGGTTTCTTCGTTTTCTGGCCCTAAAACGGCATAACCCACATCTTTTAATTTGATTACCTGGTTGCTATCTGTTTTCAGGATCAAGTTGTTAAACTCGCTTTCGTTGGTCAGTTTTCCTAAAGTTTTAACCGTTAGCTCGGTAGTAGCTCCGGTAATTTTTCCTGATGGAAGCTCTACATTTTCATTGTCTAAGGCGGTAACAATATCTTGAGAGGTTAAGCCGTAAGCACTTAGTTTATTTGGATCCATCCAGATCCGCATGGCATATTTCCTTTGCCCCTGGATTTGTACACTACTTACCCCCGGGATGGTTTGGATACGGTCGGCAATTACGTTTTCAGCAAAATCGCTTAACTCCAGTGTATTGCGTTTATCGCTCTGGATCGTCATCGATAAAATCGGATCAGAGTTGGCATCTGCCTTACTTACAACAGGTAACCCGTCAATATCTTTAGGTAAAGTTCTTGCAGCTTGCGATACTTTATCACGAACATCATTAGCGGCCTCCTCAATATTTTTATCGAGGTTAAACTCTATGGTGATATTACTTGTTCCCTGGTTACTTGATGAAGAGATATTTCTGATCCCATCGATAGAATTGATCGATTTTTCTAAAGGTTCGGTAATTTGCGATTCGATAATATCGGAGTTGGCTCCAGGATAAGAGGTTCTTACCGAAACCACCGTTGGATCGATAGATGGATATTCCCGTACACCTAGAAAGGTATACCCGATTATCCCGAAAAGGACAATCAATAAGTTCATCACAATGGCCAGAACCGGCCTTTTTATACTCGTGGTTGAGATGCTCATAATTATTCTTTAACCAAATGAACTTTTACAGGAGCATCTTTCTTCAAGGCCATCGATCCGGTGGTTAACACCGTGTCGCCAGCTTTTAATCCTGATGTAATCACAATGTTTTCATCGGTACGGGTACCTGCTTCTACCTTAACTTCCTTTGCTTTACCATCCTTTTGGATATAAACAATCTTGCCTTTTAAAACCGGGACAACAGCTTCATTAGGAATTAATATGGCATTCTGTACCGTACTTAAAGCCAGTTTAATTTTCGCAAAAGAACCGGGTAACAAAGCATTGTCTGCATTTGGTGCCAATGCCCTGATTTGTAATGTTCTCGTAGTGGCATTAATCCCTGGCTCTATCGCATAAACTTTTCCTTTATTTTCTTTGGAAGAACCATCGGTAGTAAATATGATTTCAGAATTCACTTTAATTTGCCCTGCATATTTCTCCGGAACAGAAAAGGTAACTTTAACCGGATTGGTACTCACCAGGTTGGCAATTACCGTTGCAGGTGTTAAATAAGTGCCGGCAGAGATGCTGCGTAAACCCACTCTGCCGGTAAAAGGTGCTCTGATAGTGGTCTTTGCCAATTGTGCCCTGATTAATTGCGCTTGTGCCTGCAACGATTTTAAATCTGCAAGTGAGGTGTCGTATTCTTCCTGACTGATTGCTCCTTTGGCCAACAATTGTTTTGCCCGGTTCTCGTTTGTGCCCGAGAGCTTTTGTTTGGTCAGCGCATCCTGCAATTGCGCCTGTATATCTCTGTCGTTTACTTTTACCAGCACACTTCCTTTGCTTACCGTTGTACCTTCCTGGAAATAAATTCCGGTAACCAATCCTGATACTTCACTTTTCAATACAACCGATTCGTTTGCATCAATGGCACCGGTTATCTCCAGGTCGTTGTCAAATGATACCGGCTTAACTATAATTCCGTCAACCACCAAAGGCGCAGAAGAACCTCCTTTACCACCGTCTTTACCTTTTCCTGCTCCTGCAGATGCACCACCTTTTCCTTCAAGTTTTTTATTTGCGTTAATTCTGTAATAGACCAGATAGGCCAGGCCTATAGCTAAAACAGCATAGATAATATATCTTTTCTTCATGTTTATGATTTGTGTTGTGCGTATCCTAACATTAAATTGAATTAATGTTAGAATTAGAGCGTAAAAATATTCAAATAGTTTAGTCCTAAATTTGTTGTATTAAGGATGTTACCGATTTTAGTTCGAAGTCTGAAGTCGGAAATCCATAGTTAGGGTGCAAGATAATAAGTCTAACTCAATAAGTTGAGTTTTGATGACGTTCCGTGCTAAGTTCTAGCCATTTTCCGCCAATCGCCGAATACCTCACGCAAACGGACAGAAACAACTATTTTACACCACATTTAGCTATTTTATATTAAAAACTCATCAATAAATTTAAATTTGCAGCAAAACACAGTGAATATGTTTAATAAAAAATCAATTTTAAGTTTAGTTTTACTACTAACGTGTATTATGGCAGCGAAGGCGCAGGTAAAAATAGGCTTTGAGGTTTCTTTTAAAGAACCGCAGGCACATTATGCTGAAGTTCAGATGAATATTTCTGGCTTGGTAAAAGATTATGTAGATGTAAAAATGCCCGTTTGGACACCAGGTTCCTATTTGGTGCGCGAGTTTGAAAAAAGTGTAGAAGAATTTAAGGCTACTGCAGCAGGTAAAGCCGTTAAGGTTGAAAAGGTAAAGAAAAATACCTGGAGAATTTTCTCGGCAAAGGCTACCAATATCCGGATCAATTATCGGGTTTACGCATTTGAAATTTCAGTGCGTACACCATTTATCGACGAATCTCATGCTTTCTTATCCCCAACAGGTATTTTTATGCATCCTGATGGCATGATCAAATCGCCAAGTACGGTAAAAATTATTCCTTTCAATACCTGGAGCAAAGTTTCTACTGGTTTAACTCCGGTTGCCGGTGAGCAGTTTACTTATAAAGCCACAGATTTTGATATTCTTTACGATAGTCCTATTGAAGTGGGTAACCAGGATGTTTTCGAATTTACTGCCGCGGGCGTTCGCCACGAAGTAGCTATGTATGGTGGCGGTAATTATGATAAAGAGAAGCTAAAAGTAGATATGACTAAAATTGTTGAAAAAGAAACTGCAGTTTATGGCGAAAACCCGAATAAATATTATCTCTTCATTGTTCATAATTTCTTAAAAGGTGGAGGTGGTTTAGAGCACTTAAACTCTACCACTTTAGGCGCTACAAGAAATGCTTACAATACTGCTGAAGGATATAAAGGCTTTTTAAGTTTGGTTGCACATGAGTATCATCACTTATGGAATGTGAAACGTTTGCGCCCTGTCGCTTTAGGTCCGTTCGATTACGATAACGAAAATTACACCACCAATCTTTGGGTTGCGGAAGGTTTTACCTCTTATTATGAGAACAAATATTTGCACCGTGCCGGTTTTACCGACGTGGACGAATTTTTGAAAGATTTAGCAGGTGGTATAGGTACAGTTTTAAATACCCCGGGTGCGAAATACCAATCGGCAGCTTCTTCTAGTTATGATGCATGGATTATTGGCTACCGCCCGAACGAGAACTCCAAAAACAATTCAATCTCTTATTACAATAAAGGTGAAGTGATTGGCATTTTAATGGATCTCGAAATTATCAACGCTACCAAAGGTGCTAAAAGCTTAGATGATGTAATGAAAGCCATGTACCTGCAATGCAAAACTCTAAAACGCGGTTACACCGATGCAGAGTTTAAAGCAATGGTAGAGAAAATAGCTGGAATCAGTTTTACCAATTTCTGGGCAAAATATGTGAATGGAGTAGATGATGTTGAATATGTAAAATACTTCGGTTATGCGGGTGTAAATGTATCGACTGAGAATGCTACTCCAGGCAAACCAGTTACAGGTGCTGCTGGCCAGTTGACCAACGATGGTTTGGTGATTACTTCTACCACAAGAAATTCTGCGGCCTGGATCAGCGGGTTAAACGTAAATGATGTGGTACTCAGTTTAGATGATACCTCACTAAGTGATGCACTAGCAATGGTAAGGTTAAAAAGCCCGATGATTTCTTTAGATGCAATCCCATTGGTAGGTAAAAAGAATATTGGCGATATATTGAAAGTTAAGGTTAGACGCGACGGTCTTGAAAAAGAAATCTCTTTAACCTTGAAAGAAAATCCTAGTGTGCGTTTAAAAACCACAGTAAGCGAAAATGCGACTCCAGCACAAAAAGCAGTGTTAAAAAAATGGACGGGTATTTAGTCCGTAGTCTTAAGTCCTCAGTCTTGAGTCTTTAGTCAAGGCACAAAAAATCCTGTAAGATTAATTTCTTACAGGATTTTTTATTGAAGATATTTGTTTAACAAATACCGAATATGATAAAGCTCTTTCTGTTTATATTATGCCTTTTAACCTTTTCATTTTTGAAGGATAATCAAGTTTTTGCACAACAAGCATCTTGTAAGGGTTATTATAACAAACAATTGAAGTTCTTCGTGTATTCAGAAGTAGATACAATGCCAAAGTATCCAGGCGGAATTGCTAAATTTTATAAATTTATGTCAAATGTTTCATTAAATGGAGTAAATAATGGACGTTTACAATCAACTGTTCTTCCAACTTTTATAATAGATGCTTCCGGCCGTGTAAAAAACGTTGGTATTTCCAACAAACTACCTAAAGATTATACGCAATTGGATCGTAACCTGATCAAATTATTAGAAACCTGTCCGAACTGGGTACCTGCACGGTGTAACAATAAAAATGTAGCAATGAGTTTCCAAACACGGCTTACCTTGTGTTATCAATAATTAAAATATCAATTAAAGTTAAAACAGTATGTATAAAAAATCCCGTAAGATTAATTTCCTACGGGATTTTTTATGTTTTTAATTTACGCTTAGCGCCCAGCGCAATACGCTAGCCTGGAAGTATATCAAAACCTGAACCGAATCTTCCAGCATTAAAAGTTTTACGTAAAAAAACCGCCAAGAAAAGTTTTCTTAGCGTTTTTTTTGGTTTTTTCTAATGTTTAGAAAGTAAAACGAACGCCTAAACCAACGTCTCCACTGTAAAAATCAGTATCAGGAGTTAATCTTAAAGTAGGAATCCAATCTAATGATAAGTTAATTGGAGCGCCTTTAAATTTATAATCTAAACCTAAAACACCATTTAAACCTAAGTAAATGTCGCTTTCATCAATAACTTTATTTTTCACAGAGCCAACACTTGCACCACCACCGTAGTACCAATTTAAGCCATCAGCACCTTTAATTGGATTATAAACTTCATATAATCCTGTTAATTGTACCCAGCTAAAACCGCTGTTACTTCTAAAATTTCCAATTAACTCTAACATAGCGCCTTTATTTAGGCCAGTTTTAAAAGAAACACCGTTGTAACTTCCAAAACGACCACCAATTGCGTTTTTGTAATTCTGCGCTTTAACGTTAGTTGTTGTTAATGCGAATAATGCAATGCATCCTAAAATTGTAAATAATTTTCTCATAGTACTTTTTTATTAAATTAAAGTATATCCCCTAGCAACTTTAATGCCGATTATACTTTTTAGGTAAAAATTCAGTTGGACAAAAACAATGCTTGCATAGTAATTTTGTAATCACTAAGTTTATTAAAATATTTTAACAGAAAGTAAATACAGCGTTTTAATAACTACGAGGTGTTATTTTCATTAAAAAGGCATAATAGGTAGCAATCATTATGTTTGATTTTTTTAACTTAACCAAATAATATACAATTCATATGGCGGCAGAAATTAAACGGGTTTTTGATCTTTTGAAATACAGCCTCGAAAATCCTAAGCAGGAATTCATTAGTGGAAAAATTAACGGAAAATGGATAAATTATAGTACAGTCGATTTTTGTAATGCTGTAGATAACCTAAGTCGTGGATTAATTAAAAATGGTATAGGCAAAGGTGGTAGGGTTGCGGTAATGTCTCATAACCGGCCTGAGTGGAATATTGCCGATTTTGCAGCCAACCAGATCGGAGCTTATCAGATTCCTTTATATCCAACTTTAGCCGAGCATGATATTCAGTTTATTCTAAAAGATGCAGAAGTCGCCATTATTTTTGTAGCTGATGAAGAATTGTATAAAAAAATTAAACCTTGTGCCGATGCCATAAATCCGGATATTAAGATTTATAGCTTTAACGAAATTACGGAAACTGAAAACTGGAATACGTTAATTGAACTGGGCAAGGCGAGTACCGATATTAATTTGGAAGAATATCGTGCAAAAGTAACACCCGAAGATATTTTAACCTTAATTTATACTTCTGGTACAACAGGAACACCTAAAGGAGTAATGTTAACGCATAATAACTTAGTCGCAAATTTTGTAAACTCGGCTGTAGTTATACCAGAAGGCGTTAAAAAAGGCTTAAGTTTTCTGCCTTTATCACATATTTTTGAGCGGATGATCATTTATTTGTATCTGTTCAATCACACAGAAATTTACTATGCAGAAAGTATGGAAACTATTGTAGCCGATATTCAACATGTAAAACCTAATGTGTTCTCTACCGTTCCAAGACTTCTCGAAAAAGTGTATGATAAGATAATGGAAAAGGGTAAAGCATTAAAAGGAATTAAAAAAGGAATTTTCTTCTGGTCGGTAGCTTTAGCAGAAAAATATACTATTGATGCGGGTGCCTGGTATAACTTCAAACTGGGGATTGCCCGTAAGCTGGTTTTCAAAAAATGGCAGGAAGCATTGGGCGGCGAAATTGTAGTGATCGTATCAGGCGGGGCGGCACTAAATCCGCGTTTAGCCAGAATATTCTGGGCGGCTGGTATGCCTGTTTTTGAAGGCTATGGACTAACCGAAACCTCACCAGTAATAACGGTTAACCATTTAGGCGGAACCATGTTTGGTACCGTTGGTGAAGTAATTAAAGGTGTGGAAGTTAAAATAGCGCCAGATGGTGAAGTTTTAACCAAAGGACATCAGGTAATGAAAGGCTATTACAACCGACCTGACTTAACTGATGAGGCGGTTGATCAGGAAGGATGGTTCCATACCGGAGATATTGGAGAATTGGTTGATGGTCGTTTTTTAAAAATCACCGACCGTAAAAAAGAAATGTTTAAAACAGCAGGCGGTAAATACGTTGCCCCACAAATGCTGGAGAATAAATATAAAGAATCAATTTTTATCGAACAGATTATGGTTCTGGGTGAAAACCGAAAATTCCCTTCTGCACTTATTGTTCCAAATTTCGAAACCTTAAAAACCTGGGCAGGCAGAAAAGGCATTACCTTTACGTCGAATGAAGAGATTATTAAAAACGAACAGGTACTCACTAAATATAACGAGGTTATCGAAGCTGCGAATGTAGGTTTTGGTAAATGGGAACAGGTAAAAAGATTTGCACTGTTACCTAAAGAGTGGAGCATAGATGGTGGCGAGCTTACCCCAAAATTAAGTTTAAAAAGAAAGGTAATTACCGAAAAAAACAATGCGGTAATCGAAAAAATATATAAGGATGCAGAAAGCTATAAAGCCCCTCAATAACTTTAAAAGATCATTAATATACCTAAGTGTTGTGCTGTTATTGGCTGGTTGTGTAACCGGGCAATTAGGCAAAAACAACAGTGGTGAATATAAAAATGGAATGGTGGTTTCTGCCCATCCCGAAGCATCACAGGTGGGGATCGCTATTTTGAAAAAGGGAGGAAATGCAGTTGATGCAGCTGTAGCTGTTCAGTTTGCGCTGGCTGTGGTTTACCCAAACGCGGGGAATATTGGTGGGGGAGGTTTTATGGTTTACCGGGGTGCAAACGGCGAAATAAATGCCTTAGATTTTAGAGAAAAAGCAGCCGCAGCAGCAAGCAGAGATATGTATCTCGATTCGGCCGGCAATCCAATTGTAGATAAAAGTTTATATGGACATTTAGCTGCGGGCGTACCAGGATCAGTAGATGGTATGGTGGAGGCGCACAAGAAATATGGAAAGCTTTCCTGGGCTCAGGTATTGCAGCCAGCAATAGACCTGGCGCAAAACGGTTTTAAAATTACCAAACGGCAGGCTGGTGAATTGAATAGTTTGCATAGACAATTTATGGATTTTAATCCAAATGGAACGGCCTTTGTAAATTTAGAAAAAACCTGGCAGGAAAATGATCTTCTGATTCAACAAGAATTGGGTAATACCCTAAAACAGATACAGGAAAAAGGCAGGGTAGGTTTTTATGAAGGCGCTGTGGCCGATTCGCTTGTGGCAGAAATGAAGCGTGGCAAAGGACTTATAACAAAAGAAGACTTAAAAAATTATCACGCTACCTGGCGCAAGCCCATTACTGGGAATTATAGAGGTTATAAAATTATTACCATGCCGCCTACTTCGAGTGGAGGTATAGCCTTAATCCAATTGCTCCAATCTGTAGAGCCTTATCCTTTAAAAAAATGGGGGCACAATGCCGATTCAACCGTACAGGTAATGGTAGAAGCTGAAAGAAGAGTGTATGCCGATCGGGCAACACATTTAGGCGATCCTGATTTTTATGCTGTTCCACAACAACAAATGTTGAGCGCCGACTATAACAAAAACCGTATGGCAAACTTTAGCTGGGTAGCTGCAACACCAAGCAGTGCTGTTTTGGCCGGCGAAATAAAAGGTGCAGAACACGAAGAAACCACACATTTCTCCATTGTAGACCGCGATGGAAATGCCGTTTCCATTACCACTACTTTAAATGGTTCTTACGGATCGTTAGTTGCCGTAAAAGGGGCTGGGTTTTTGTTGAATAACGAAATGGACGATTTTTCTGTTAAACCTGGAGCACCCAATATGTATGGCTTGGTAGGGGGAGAAGCAAATGCCATTGCACCTAATAAACGAATGTTAAGCTCTATGACGCCGAGCATCGTGGAGAAAGATGGAAAACTATTTATGGTGGTGGGTACGCCAGGCGGATCAACCATTATCACTTCCGTATTTCAAACCATTATTAATGTAATCGATTTCGACATGTCTATGCAATCTGCTGTGGCTGCTAAAAAGTTTCATCATCAATGGCTGCCGGATGAGGTGTATATAGAAAAAGATGCTATCGATAGCTTATCAATAGAAAAATTAAAAGCTAAAGGTTATAAAATCTTGCAAAGAGGCCCAATTGGGAGGGTTGATGCCATTTTAAGGACAAACTGGGGTAACTATCAGGGTGGTGCCGACCCGAGAGGGGATGATAAAGCTATTGGCTGGTAAGCCATTTTAGCGTAACAAAGTACGATCTGCCTGAGTTAATTTAATCTAATATCTTTAAATAAGTTACATAGCTGCCCTGCAGCAATACTTAGTGGTTTAGTTATATTGCATCAACCAATTCAAAATGACCAGATCGCTATGCGCAAACTATTTTCTATATTTTTGTTTCTAACCGTTGCGGTACAATCACACGCTCAAACTAATGAAGCCAGCCTGGTAAGTCCACTGATTAATCAATACCAAGCAGACGAGACCATGCTTAACCGTAAATATACGCTCAAGCGATCAGATGAATACTTTACGCGGATGGAAAGCTTTTATACCGAATGGCAAAAACAGTTAAGGGCATTGCCTTTTAAAAAGCTAACTGCAAACGAAAGGGTAGATTATATTTTGCTTAAACGCAATATCCGATCAGATTCGGCCATTTTGCAACAGCAATACGCCGAATTTAAAAGCAATATTTTTACTTTGCCTTTTGCCAAAACAGTATTAGATTTTGAGGCAAAACGAAGAATTGGTACACAACAAGACGGTAAAATTATTCAACAACAGTTTGAACAACTGAAAGAGGCTATTCAGCAAACCACAAAGGCAGTAAAAAATAAAGATTTGATTGTGACACCGGTACAGGCTTCCTGGGCAGAGCAAACTGTGAATCAATACCTGGCTGTATTTACTGAAGCTTATAAATTTTATGATGGTTACGATCCGCAATTTACCAAAGCCACAAAAGCAGTTTATCCGGATGTAGTAGACGCATTAAAGGAATACGCTCTTGTACTGGATAAAATAGCTAAACCCTCTAATGCCAAAGATGATGGAAGTGGTATTATTGGTAATCCGATAGGAAGAACGGCTCTATTAAGCAGTTTAAACGATGAGATGATTGCTTATACACCTGAGCAGATTGAGGCTATTGCAATGAGGGAATTTGCCTGGTGTGATGCCGAAATGCTAAAAGCCTCCCAATCAATGGGCTTTGGTAACGATTGGAAAAAAGCATTGGAAAAGGTAAAAACCGATTACCCTGAATTAGGTAAACAGCCTGAACTTGTTTATGAACTAGCCAATGAAGCCATCAATTTTGTAGAAAAAAATAAACTCATCGCCATTCCTTCCCTGGCCAAAGAAGGCTGGCGCATGCGCATGTTAAGTCCGAAGGAACAATTATTTGCTCCGTTTTTTCTGGGTGGCGAATCCGTATTAATTGCTTATCCGACAGAAGACATGAGCGAAGATGCGAAAATGATGACCCTGCGCGGTAATAACAGGCATTTTTCAAGAGCCGTAGTTTTTCATGAACTTATTCCGGGACACAACCTTCAATATTTTATGCAAAGCCGCTACAAGCCTTATCGCAAAGTATTTGGTACTCCTTTCTGGACGGAAGGCTGGTCGCTGTACTGGGAGATGTTGCTGTGGGACCAGAATTTCGCAAAATCTCCGGGAGATAAAATTGGAATGCTTTTTTGGCGCATGCACCGTTGTGCGCGTATTGTTTTTTCGATGAATTACCATTTAGGTAAATGGACACCTCAGCAGTGTATCGACTTTTTAGTAGATCGTGTTGGTTTTGAGCGTGCCAATGCAGTGGCTGAAGTACGAAGATCGTTTACCGGTGGGTATGGGCCGTTGTATCAAATTGGATACATGTTAGGCGGATTACAATTTAGGGCGTTGCACAAAGAATTGGTAGAAAGCGGTAAAATGACCAATGTTGAGTTTCATAATCGCATATTGCACGAAAATAATATGCCCGTAGAAATGGTAAGAGCCTTATTAACCAACCAGCAATTGCCAGAAAATTTTAGTACCAGATGGAAATTTGCCGGTGATATCAATTGATATATAATAAAGTAGATACAATATCAGGTGATAATCGACCAAGAAGAGAATTGTAAATATTTATCTGTTATTCAGAAATCCCCGGTATCAGCATTGATCTGTAAAATGGCAGTTAAACAGGTTTTGAATGCTGAAACTTAAGTTTTTTATGGAAATCCATAAAATGAGGCGCTTTTAGCGGTGTGCTTACTTTTTTAACTATTTTTTTTATTTCTACACGTTTGCTTCATAGGTAATTAGTGTTGAAAAGTTGATAAGTATTTTTACCCAATTGTATTTTTGGTATGGCAATTGTAAAGACTGAGAGACGCTATCCAACGTTATACATAAAATTATGAAACTACAATTATTCAAAACCCTACCAGTTGCACTTGCTGGTTTATTAATTGGGTCGGTTGCCTCAGCTCAAGATAGCCCTGCAACTTCAACAACAACTTTCAGAACCTGGTCTGTCGGCGTAAACGCCGGTGTACTTACACCATTATCACCATTGGGTGGAAAAAATGATTTCAGTAATAACAAATCAGGTTTCGGTTATGGCCTTTACATTAAAAAACAATTTACACCTTATTTCTCTCTTCGCTTAGATGGAGTTCGTGGTAAATTAAAAGGCGATAATACCGAGCCTTATGAAAATGGTATGGTAAACAACTCTCCTGTAAAAGATTTTGATACTCAATTATCTTATTCAGGAAGTTTAAATGCTGTAGTAAACATGTTCAATATCGATATGTTTAAAAAAGAGAATGCTTTACAGCTTTATGCTTCTGCCGGTGCTGGTATTGCAGGTTATAAACCTACTATTACCACAGCAGCTGGTACTTTTTTATATGCAGGTGATAAAAATATCAACGAATTGATTATTCCTGTAGGTTTAGGTGCTAAGTTTAAAATCTCTGATGCGGTTAACCTCGATTTAGGTTGGACAATTACATTCCTTGATGGCGACAACTTAGACGGTTACTACAGAGGCAGTAATGATAAATACAACTATGCATATGCTGGTTTAGAATTTGCTTTAGGTACCGGAAAACAATTGGCTTTCCATAATCCGGTAGCTTTAACTTATGATGAAGCATTAAAAGCAAGACAAACCGCAGATGGTTTAAAATCTGATTTGAATGCTCAAAAAGCTGAGAATGCAAAACTACGTTCAGAAATGAACGACATCCTGAAAGATACAGATGGAGATGGTGTTGCTGATAAATTAGATAAATGTCCGGATACACCAGCAGGAACTGTTGTTGATGGTGCTGGTTGTCCATTAAAAACTCCTGAAAAAGTTGTAGAAAAAGTAATCGTAACTGAAGAAGATCGTAAAGTGGTTAACGAAGCGATTAAAAACTTGGAATTCGATTTAGGTAAAGCAACCATCCGTTCTAAATCTTATGCCTCTTTAAACAGAGTTGCTGCATTATTGATTCAGAAAAACTTTAGCTTAAAATTAGCTGGTCATACAGATAATACAGGTTCAAAAGAATTAAACTTGCGTTTATCGAAAGATAGAGCAGAATCTGTAAAAGCTTACTTAGTTTCTCAAGGTGCAAATGCATCGCGTATTGAAGCTACAGGTTACGGTATGGGCCAACCAATTGCTACCAATAAAACAGCAAAAGGCCGTCAACAAAACCGTCGTGTAGAGTTTACACTTTACTAGTCTGTTTTTAACAGCATTTAAAAAGTCCCGATGAAAATCGGGACTTTTTTGGTTTAAGAGGTTTTGTTTATAATAACCAGCTGTTTTTTGCTTAGTATTCATAAAAACGAATTTGTCATCCTGAGGGGTAATTTATTTTATAAAAATCAATATAAATAACAGTAATTAATCTACATGTAAAAATTCCTCGTGTTACCGTCCTTTCGAGCGGAGTGCAACGCAGTCGAGAAATCTGTTTTGAGAGATCTCTCCACTTCGCGTTGCTGCGGTAGAGATGACGACCACTCTATTGGAGTCTGTCAATGGTAGTGCAGTGAAGGATCTTTGTTAAACTAACTCTAACGCAACAGTCTTTTGAAATAATAAAACTAGTGGCTCTTTTGTCAGGGATTCTTCACTGCGTTCAGAATGACAGCGCAATAGATATTATTTGAATTCAACTTATTTAAGTGAAACAATTACCTTTTTAATCTCGCTTAAATCATTCATCTCAAAATTTGTTGATTGCGGATAAAAGCGCTGATAAATAATCTTATCGTCTTTGCTATCATATATACTGATTATTTTATCGCTGGATCGCTGTGTGTAAACTACATATTTAACATTGGCAGTTTTATTCAGAATTAAACTATCAAGTTCTTTGTACGATATGAATTTAAGTTTGTAATTATAAGGTTCAGCAATAATACCTGATGCTGGTAAAAGTGTTAATCTTGAAGAAAACACTTCCTTAATATATTGGGGTATATAAAGTGTTTCCTTTGCCAATTCAGGTAAGCGTACTTTATTATAAAATTGATAATCTATACTGCAGTTTTCATTTGCAAGCAATCCATCATTAATCTGTTTTAAATAACCCGTTAAAAAGCCTGGCGACCAGTTAAAGAAACTAGACTTGTTATAGAAATATGATAAAATATTATTTTTTATACTTTTTTTGCTTCCATATTGTTGGTCTTGCGTTCTGACAAGCAGATTGGTGTTAGGGTCAGCAAAAAGCGCAACTGTTGCCAATATACTTTCTTCCTTTACTTTTGGTTTTTTAGACGGTGTTAATAATTTCAGTGCATAAATTATATTCAGGTTGGATGTACTATCCGACTCCTCTGCATAAGCATCAAAATGAAAAACTGAATAATTTGCAAGCGTATCATAACGGGCCAGCTCTTCGGGCTTAATAATTTTATATGGTGTAATGGTCCAGTTTTTTTTAATGGCCTGATCAAATTTTTCCAGCTCAGCATAATCAGCATACTGCAAAGTAAATAAGGTGGTTGTTTTTTTAAAAATCTCTAATTTTTGACTGTTTAACAGGGCTTTTCCGAAATAAGATACCTGGCTTTGGCAAATTGTAGCCCATAATATGAACAGACTAAACAAGAGTATTTGTTTCATTTTTAACATATAATGTGTTTTCATTTTGTGTATGACTATGATAAGAAAAATTTGACAAATATTTTGAATTTTTCTATTGCATTAACAAAATACATTCATTAGCTTTGTTATGCAAGCATAATAAATTAGTGAAAATGAAACAACAACAAACCATAGATTACCATGTTAAGTTTGCCTGGCAAAATATGTTTAATAAGTACAATCAAATGGCATCTAGTTTTGGGATTACCCAGGCCATTGGTTACATGCTTATTAATATTGATGATGCTGAAGGAACTGCAGTTTCTAATTTAGCTGGCTTGCTTGGGGTTAAGGCAACCAGTTTGTCTAGGATGTTAAATAATATGGAAGAGGCTAACCTCATTTACCGTGAAACATCTGCAGGTGATAAACGTTCGGTAAAGGTTTTTCTGACTGATTTTGGGAAAGAGAAAAAACATTTGGCCAAGGGGGTTGTTCGAAAATTTAATGAATATCTTGATGAGCATTTTTCGAAAAAAGAAAAAGAGACTTTTATTAACCTGCTTATCAAACTAAATGATATCACAGTAGCCTATACTGTAGATTAATAAATATAATCATGAAATCTGCTGTGTAATTTTACATAACAGGTTACATCGGACCATAAAAGAAAAATATATACTGATGAAACGAAGCATTAATAAAGTTGCTGTTCTAGGTTCAGGTATTATGGGTTCTCGTATTGCATGCCACTTCGCCAATATTGGTGTTGAGGTTTTGCTACTGGATATTGCCCCTAAAGATTTGAGCCCTGAAGAGCAGGCAAAAGGATTAGCACTGGATAACCCAGCTGTAAAAAACCGAATTGTAAATACAGCTTTGCAAACGGCTGTAAAAACAAATCCATCGCCAGTTTATACCAAAAAAGCATTAAATAAAATCAAGACTGGAAATTTCGACGATGATATGTCGAAAATTGTCGATTACGATTGGGTAATTGAAGTCGTAGTCGAAAATCTTGATATCAAGAAAAAAGTTTTCGAGCAGGTAGAGCAATTCCGTAAACCAGGTACTTTAATCACTTCAAATACTTCTGGTATTCCTATTCATTTAATGGCTGAAGGAAGAAGTGAAGATTTTAAATCGCATTTCTGCGGAACACACTTTTTCAATCCGCCCCGCTATTTAAAATTATTGGAGGTTATTCCTACGCCGCATACTCAGCCAGAAATTGTTGATTTCCTGATGCATTATGGTGATAAATTTTTAGGCAAAACAACTGTTTTATGTAAAGATACGCCAGCCTTTATTGCAAACCGTGTAGGTGTTTATTCCATTATGGCATTGTTGCATTTGGTTGAAAAATTAGATCTGACAGTAGAAGAAGTTGATAAATTTACAGGGCCAGCGTTGGGCAGACCAAAATCGGCTACTTTCCGTACCTCTGATGTGGTAGGTTTAGATACCATGATTAAGGTGGCTAAAGGGCTTTATGATAACTGTCCGGATGATAAAGCACACGATTTGTTTAAACTTCCTGCATACGTGCAAAAAATGGAAGAGAACAAATGGCTTGGCGATAAAACTAAACAAGGTTTCTATAAAAAAACCAAATCTGCTGACGGTAAAACCGAAATCCTGGCGTTAGATTTAAAAACCCTTGAATATAAGCCTCAGCAAAAAGTAAAATCGGCGACTTTAGAAATGACCAAACCGGTGGAGAACCTCCGTGAGCGGATGAAGATTTTTGCCAAAGGAAAAGATAAGGCAGGTGAATTGTTCCGTCATTCTTCTTTCGGTTTATTTGAATATGTATCAGACAGAATCCCTGAAATTTCTGATGAATTGTATCGTATTGACGATGCCATGCGAGCTGGTTTTGGCTGGGAGCTTGGCCCATTCGAATTGTGGGATGCCGTTGGTGTAAAAGAAGCCATCGAAGGAATGGAGCAATATGGTAATAAAGCTGCGGCTTGGGTACACGAAATGCTTGATGCCGGAAATACTTCATTCTATAAAGTAGAAAATGGCGTTAAAAAATATTACGATATTCCTTCTAAAACCTATAAAGCATTACCGGGGACAGATGAATTTATCATTTTAGATAACCTACGTGAAAATAAAACCCTTTGGAAAAATTCAGGTGTTTCCATTATTGATCTGGGCGATGGCATTCTAAATGTAGAATTCCACACTAAAATGAATACCATTGGCGGTGATGTAATTTCAGGTATCAACAAAGCCATTGATATGGCCGAGAAAGATTACCGCGGTTTGGTGATCGGGAACGATGGGGCAAATTTTTCTGCCGGAGCAAATGTGGGGATGATTTTTATGATGGCGGTGGAGCAGGAGTGGGATGAATTGAACATGGCGATCAGAATGTTCCAGAATACCTCAATGCGCATCCGTTATTCTTCTATTCCGGTTGTAGTAGCACCACATAATTTAACCTTAGGCGGTGGTTGCGAGTTTAGCTTGCATGCTGATCACGTGCAGCTATCCGCCGAAACTTATATGGGTTTGGTTGAATTTGGCGTGGGCGTTATCCCTGGCGGCGGCGGTACTAAAGAGTTTGCTTTACGTGCATCTGATGAATATAAAGACGATCAGATTGTGCAGAATGCCTTGAAAGATCGCTTTCTAACCATAGGAATGGCTAAAGTTTCCACTTCGGGTTACGAAGCCTACGAACTGGGTTATCTGCAAAAAGATAAATTCTCGATCTCAATGAACCGGAACCGTTTATTGGCTGATGCAAAAGCAAAAGCGATAGAACTGGCCGATGCAGGATATACCAAACCCGTTCAGCGTAACGACATTAAAGTATTAGGAAAGCAAGGTTTAGGAATTGTTTATGCAGGTGCAAACAGCATGTACGCCGGGCATTTTATTTCTGAACACGATAAAAAAATATCCGAGAAATTAGGTTATGTAATGTGTGGTGGTGATTTATCTGCGCCAACAGAAGTAACCGAGCAATACTTATTGGATCTGGAAAGAGAAGCTTTTCTATCACTTGCGGGTGAAAGGAAGAGTTTGGAAAGGATTCAGAGTATTATTACAAAAGGGAAACCGTTGAGGAATTAGTGAGTTGAATATTAAGATATCAGTATCAAGATAAGAGTATCAAGTATCAAGATACGATTGTCGAAAAAAATTACTCATAGTAAATAACAAATAAAATAATAATGCTAGAATTAAGTCTGGATACTTGATTCTAACTACTAGATACTAAACAATGGAAGCATATATTATAGCCGGATATCGTACAGCAGTGGGTAAAGCACCCCGTGGCGTATTCCGTTTTACAAGAGCAGATGATTTAGCCGCAGAGGTAATCAGGGCTTTAGTGGCATCAGTTCCGAATTTAGATAACGAACAGATTGATGATGTAATAGTAGGTAACGCTACACCAGAGGCAGAGCAAGGCTTAAATATTGGCCGTATGATCTCCCTAATGGGTTTAGATACCGATAAAGTTCCTGGTGTTACGGTGAACCGCTACTGTGCGTCGGGTTTAGATACCATTGCCACTGCAGTTGCTAAAATTAAGGCTGGCATGGCCGATTGTATCATTGCAGGTGGCGTTGAGGTAATGAGTGGAATGCCTTTCGGTGGCTGGAAACTGGTGCCTAATGCAGAGGTGGCAAAAAACAATCCAGATTGGTATTGGGGCATGGGCTTAACCGCTGAGGCTGTTGCTAAAGAATATAATGTGAGTCGTGAAGATCAGGATGCATTTTCGTTAAAATCTCATGAGAAAGCTATTCATGCGATAAAAAACGGTCATTTAAAAGATGGTGTTCTGCCAATCACGGTAAATGAAAATTATCTTGATGCCAACCTAAAAAAGAAAACCCGTTCTTATGTGGTTGATACCGATGAAGGTCCGCGTGCTGATACTACTTTAGAAAAGTTGGCGAAACTGAAACCGGTATTCGATGCGGTTGGAAGTGTAACTGCGGGTAATTCATCGCAAACATCTGATGGTGCAGCCTTTGTTTTGGTGGTTTCTGAAAAGAAAATGAAGGAATTGAATGCCGAGCCTATTGCCAGGTTGGTAAGTTATGGTGTCGCAGGTGTTCCGCCGCGCATCATGGGTATTGGCCCAATTGAGGCGATTCCAAAGGCATTAAAACAAGCAGGTTTGAAAAAAGAAGATATCGATTTAATTGAACTGAATGAAGCTTTTGCCTCACAATCGTTAGCCGTAATCAGAACATTGGATTTAAATCCAGAGGTAATTAATGTAAACGGTGGTGCAATTGCACTCGGCCATCCGCTGGGCTGTACCGGCGCAAAACTTACCGTGCAGATTATGAACGAATTAAAAAGACAAAATAAGAAATATGGAATGGTAACCATGTGCGTAGGAACAGGGCAAGGTGCTGCGGGGATATTTGAACTTTTTTAGATAGTATCGAGATATGAGTATGTAGTATCAAGATTTAATAGCAAGGTGAATAAACCAGTTAATAAATCATCCCAACATATTACTCAGTCACTAATACTAATAAATATGCACAATTTTAAAGAATTAAAAGTTTGGAAAAAATCAATCGACTTAGCTGTTGAAGTTTATAAAGCGACATCGCTCTTGCCGAATGAAGAAAGATTTGGATTGATTTCGCAAATGAAAAGATGTTCGGTATCAATTCCTTCGAATATAGCTGAGGGTTCTGGTAGAGGAAGTGGTGCTCAATTCAAATATTTTTTGAACATAAGCCAAGGTTCAGCTTTTGAGTTAGAGACACAATTGATTATTTCAAATCGACTTGAATTACTAGATGATGAATTATCAGCCGATTTGATTGAGAAAACTACTGAGATTCAAAAAATGGTTTATGCTTTGGATAGAAGTATCAAAGTGTAAGCATTAAGGTTTGAGTATAAAATGTCCGGATTGAATAAAAGGAAATAATAGAAAAAAATAATAAAGCGATATCAAGTTTTGAACGCAGTTTTGATACCTGATAATAGCTGCCCAATATTAAAATTTGGTGATATCTGGTGTTAAGCTTTGTCTTGATACCAGATACTCATTACTAGATACTATTAAAATGGAAACAACTGAAAAAAAGACAATTAAAGGCGGTGAATTCTTAATTAAGGATACCACTTATCAGGAAGTATTTATCCCTGAAGAATTTGATGAAGAGCAGCAGATGATTGCACAAACCTGTCGCGATTTTCTTGCGGCCGAGGTTTATCCCAATTTAGACAAAATTGACAAACAGGAAGATCCTGAATTGATGCCAACACTTTTAACCAAAGCTGGCGAACTGGGTATTCTTGGCGTTTCAGTACCGGAAGAGTACGGTGGTTTTGGTAAAAACTTCAATACTTCTATGCTGGTTGCAGATGTGGTAGGTGCAGGCCACTCTTTTGCTGTAGCACTTTCTGCTCATACAGGCATAGGCACTTTGCCGATTCTATATTATGGTAACGAAGAACAGAAAGCAAAATATATCCCTAAGTTAGGTTCGGGCGAATGGAAGGCAGCTTACTGCTTAACTGAGCCAAACTCGGGTTCGGATGCGAACTCTGGTAAAACCAAGGCCAAATTAAGTGAAGATAGTAAACACTATATCATTACTGGTCAGAAAATGTGGATTACCAATGGTGGTTTTGCCGATATTTTTATCGTTTTCGCGAAAATTGATGATGATAAAAACTTAACTGCATTTATTGTAGAGAAAGATTTCGGTGGCATCACCATGAATCCGGAAGAGCACAAAATGGGGATCAAAGGATCTTCAACCCGTCAGGTTTTCTTTAATGATTGCATGGTACCTGTTGAGAATATGTTGAGTGACAGGGAAAATGGATTTAAAATCGCGGTAAATATTTTAAACATTGGCCGTATCAAATTATCTGCGGCTGCTATTGGTGCATCAAAAGCAACTTTGAACACAGCGATTAATTATTCGAATGAAAGGATCCAGTTTGGTCGCCCAATTTCTAAATATGGTGCCATTCGTTTCAAAATTGCAGAAATTGCTGCTAAACTTTATGCTGTTGATTCGGCAAACTATCGTGCCGGACAAAATATTGATGATACCTACGATCAACTGGTTGCAGGCGGAATGGAATCGGGCAAAGCCAGGTTAAAATCTGTAGAGCAATTTGCGGTAGAGTGTGCCATTTTAAAAGTATGGGGCTCTGAAGCATTAGACTACACAGTAGATGAAGGCGTGCAGATTTACGGTGGAATGGGATTTAGTGCCGATGCGCCAATGGATAGGGCTTACCGCGATGCACGTATCAACCGGATTTTCGAAGGCACAAACGAAATTAACCGTTTGTTGACCGTTGACATGATGCTGAAACGCGCCATGAAAGGCGAGTTGGATTTAATGACGCCAGCTACCGCAGTTGCCGCTGAATTGATGAGCATCCCTGATTTTGGTGAAGAAGATACCACCTTATTTGCTGCAGAGAAAAAAGTACTCTCGAATTTGAAAAAAGCAACCTTAATGGTGGCTGGTGCTGCGGTTCAAAAGTTAATGATGACCTTAAGCAAAGAGCAGGAAATTTTAATGAACATTGCCGACATGGCGAGTTATGTTTATGTGCTAGAATCTGCACTCTTGAGAACAGAAAAATTGGCAAGCACACGTGGAGAGGAAGCAGTTGCAGGCCAATTGGATCTATTAAGAATTTATTTAGTAGAAGCGGTTGACGGTGTTGCCAAAGCAGGTAAAGAAGCACTTTGGGCTTTTGCCGAAGGTGATGAGCAACGGATGATGTTGGTTGGCTTGCGTCGATTTACAAAAGTAGAGCCGTTTAATGTTAAAGATGCCCGTCAAAGAGTTGCACAACAGCTTATTGAAGCAAATAAATATATTTTTTAAGGTAGGTTTAGGTGTAGGGTTTAAGGTTTGGGGTTTGGGTCCATTACTCAAGCGCTAAACCTTTTTTTTGTGTTTGGCTTTGGAGATTCGGGTTAATAGTACCACAAAGGCTGAACAATTAGCTCTGACTGAAAGGTTATCCTTTTTCTTGCAGAATCCATAATGCTGTCATGCTGAGGCACGAAGCATCTGCAGCCGATGAAACAGATGCTTCGTGCCTCAGCATGACAGAAGTTGAAAAAATAATAAGTCCTTAGCTTTATGCTATTAAAATCCTATTTTCGCGCATGATTAAATTTAGATTCCTCACCATACTCTTTTTATGTGTAGTTGCAGTTTCATCTTGTAAAAAAGATGAGGATCCTGAAAAACAGATTACTGATTTTATTAAACAAAATAATATCAATGCCGTTAGAGATAACTCTGGCTTATATTATCAGATCATTAAACCTGGTTCGGGTTCTTTTACTTATCCCAGCAATACTAAAATCACCATTAAATACGAAGGCAGGTTATTAGACGGAACTGTGTTTGATAATGGCGGTGGCAAAGAGCAGACCTTTAATCTGGCAGAATTAATACAAGGCTGGAGAATAGGTATTCCTAAAATCCAAAAAGGTGGTGAAATCAGGTTAATTGTTCCACCAGGTTTAGGTTATGGAAGCGGAGCCGTAGGTTCTATTCCAGGCAATTCAGTATTAGATTTTACCATACAGCTGTCTAATACACAATAAGGTTAAAGACCAAAGAATTCAAAGAAAATTTGGATTATCAATTTTTTGAAAGTACTTCTTTGCTCTTTATACTCTTTAAAATTGTTAAAATAGGTTAAAAATTGTAGCATCCGTATTAAAAGCTTATTTTTGCGGATGATGGTTAAGTTTAAACATATTATTTTATTGCTATGCCTGGCAGGATGCTTTGCAGCTTGTAAGAAAAATGTGTCTATTGATGATTCTTACGATCCTACGCCTCAATTTAAAACGGATACTGCTGCAATAAGTGCTTTTGTAAAGACTAATAATATCCCGGCAACAAAAGATGCGAGTGGTATTTTTTATCAGATAATAGCTCCTGGGACAGGTAACGTAAGTTATCTAAATTCAACGGTCATTACTGCAGATTATGAAGGTAGATTATTAAACGGTACTATTTTCGATAGCTCCAAAGGAACTCCAATCTCTTTTAAACTTGGAAATGTTATTTTAGGATGGCAGTTTGGGATTCAAAAAATACAAAAAGGGGGTAAAATCAGATTGATCATACCTTCTTATTACGCTTATGGAACACAATCACCCTCATCTTTGATTCCGGCAAATTCAATACTTGATTTTACTATAACACTTACAGACGTACAATAATAAATGAACAAATTTACTAAACTAGGCCTATTTACACTTTTACTGGCTACTGTAGTTTTCAGCTCGTGCAAAAAGGAATATGAGACGATAGAAAGCGTAGATGATACAGCTATTCAAACATATTTGAAGCAGAATAATCTAAGCTTCACTAAGGATGCAACAAAAGGATACTATTATAAAATTACAACACAGGGTACAGGTAGTGCCGTTGCAAATCAAGATTCTGTTTATTATACTTATACCTTCAAAACTTTATCGGGACAAGTATTAAAGCAGATATCAGATTTAATGATTCTGGGTACCTATTTAGGATATACAGATCAATTCGCTATTAACAGCAATACTGTAAATTATGTTTTTGCTCCAGTAAGAGAAGTACTAACGAAATTAAACCGAGGTGGTCAAGCTACTTTAATTATGCCATCACACTTAGCTTTTGGTAAAAATGGATTGAGCGCTTTAAATATCGGTTCAAACGAAAATATTCTTGTTGACTTAGTAATGTATAGCGAATCGAAAAGACATGAAATTGACGAATTGGAGATTAATAAATTAATAGCCAATAATAACTTAACTATGATTAAGGATCCGTCAAGGGCACGTTACTCTATTACTACACCTGGTACAGGAACTGATGCTATTAATTTAAACTCTACAATAGTTGCAAATTATACATTGAGAACTTTAGACGGTGTTGTAGTACCGCAGGCTGGTCAAATAACTGATGTTTTAAGTAATTTGTTTAAAGGTTGGCAGTTAATATTGCCTGGAAAAGTAACTGCTGGTGGAAAGCTTCGTTTGATTTTACCTTCTGATTTGACTAATGGAGCGCCTTTAGATTTTGACATAGAAATAGTAAGTGTTACAAATTAGATAAAGCCTCTTTAAAAACTTTTAAAACCCTTTCCCTTGCAAAAGTATGCTCAACTATTGGTTGGGCATACTTTTTTGTCCCAAATTCTGGTACCCACTTTTTAATATATTCAAATTTGGGATCGAATTTTTTAGTCTGGAGTTCAGGATTAAAAACCCTGAAATAAGGTGCCGCATCATTCCCTGATCCTGCGGCCCATTGCCAGCCGCCAACATTACTGGCCATTTCATAATCCAATAGTTTTTCAGCAAAATAGGTTTCTCCCCAGCGCCAATCGATAAGTAAATGTTTGGTTAAAAAACTGCCCACAATCATGCGTACGCGGTTGTGCATCCAGCCGGTTTGGTTAAGCTGCCTCATCCCGGCATCTACAATAGGATAACCAGTGTTGCCTTCGCACCAGGCTCTAAATTCGGTTTCGTCGTTGCGCCATTTAATTTTATCGTATTGTTTTTTAAACGAATCGAAAGCCGAGTAGGGGAAATGCCAAAGGATGGTCATATAAAATTCCCGCCATGCCAATTCAGAAAGCCAGACATTTGATTTTGCTTCCAATGCATCTTTAACTGCTTCCCGAATGCTTAATGTCCCAAAACGTAAATGCAGGCCGATATGTGTAGTGCCATCAAGCGCGGGGAAATCGCGTTCTGTTGCGTAATTATCAAGTTTACTTTTATGACTGATTTTAGGAAAATCCAAATTACTCTTCTCAAATCCCATTTCGGTTAAAGTTGGAAGAGGCAGATGTTTGGTTTGTAATAAATTTTTGAAGTATTTTTTAGTGGGATAGGCCTTTACATAAAAATCATTCAGTTTGGCATGCCATTGTTTGTAGAAAGGGGTGAAAACGGTATAAGGTGTTTTATCTGCTTTTAAGATTTCGTTTTTTTCAAAAATTACCTGATCCTTAAACGTTTTGAAGGCTATTTTTTCGCTGGTTAAAAACTCAGCCATGTTATCATCACGTTCGCGGGCATAAGGTTCATAATCTTGATTGGTGTACACCTCCTTAATGTTGTACTCCTTTAAAACTTCGGGCCATATCTTTTCAGGCTCACCATATTTTACCAGTAAATCGGACCCCTGCTGCTGAAGTTCTTTTTTTAAATCCTCAATGGTCTGATAAATAAAAGTGACACGGGCATCATCTTTATGCAGTTTATCCAATATATTCTTGTCAAAAATGAAAAGTGGCAAAACTGGGTAATCACCTTTTAGGGCATGATATAAAGCGGCATTATCTGCTAAACGTAAATCGCGGCGGAACCAAAAGACCCCCAAACCCCCTAAAGGGGGCTTTCCATCGCTTATATTATTTTGCATAATTAGATTTGTGTTACTGAGTTTTTTGTTCTTGAAAGATGTACTATTCCCCTTTAGGGGCTAGGGGTACAAATCTTTCAAAGCGTCCTCCAAATGTGTGAATTTAAATTTGAATCCTGCGTCTAAAATCTTTTGTGCTGAAGTATTATTACTCATTAAAACGGCTTCAACACGTTCTCCCAGTAATAATTCCAATGCTTTTTTGGGTACCTTGATCGGCCAGACCGGACGATGAAGCTGTTTGGCAATAGCTTTGGTTAATGCTTTATTGGTGACCGGAAAAGGAGCGCAGGCATTGTAGCAGCCTTCCATTTTTAGGTTTTCGATGGCTCCAATGTACATTTCTACCATATCATTAATGTGTAGCCATGGCGTCCATTGTTTGCCAGTGCTCAAAGCCGCTCCTGCAAATAACTTAACAGGTTTGTCGAGTTGTGGTAAAGCGCCGCCGTGATTACTTAAAACAATTCCGGCGCGGAGTTTTACAATCCTGAGGCTTAATTTTTTGCCCTGGTCTACGGCATCTTCCCAAAGTTTACAGCATTCAGCTAAAAATCCATAACCGTTTGGACTTTCTTCTGTTAAAATTTCATCGCCACAATCGCCATAAAAACCAACTGCCGAAGCAGAAATGAAAGATTTTAGCTGATGATCAGGTTTTGATTTAATGGTTTTAAAGAGTAAATCTGTCGATTTTACGCGGCTATCAATGATCTGTTTTTTGCGTTCATCGGTCCATTTTTTATCCGCAACCGGTTCTCCTGCTAAATGGATAATGGCTTCTACTCCATTTAAACAATCAGCATCAATAGTCCCTTTATAAACATCCCACACAAAATTATTCGCATCGTTATCTTTCTTTCGGGAAAGTGTATTCACCTCATAACCCTTGCTAAGCAAGTGCTTTTTCAGTTCAGTACCCACAAGTCCCGTAGCCCCGGTAATCAGAATTTTCTTAGCCATCTTTTTAAAACACTAAAGATACAAAAGGGTTTTTTTTAAAGACTAAAGACTAAAGACTAAAGACTAAAGACTACAGTCCCGCAATGATTTTATTTTTAGGAGCTTTAACCGAATAGCTTAATTTGATCGTTTTGGTCTCGTTAGGGGCAATTTTTAACTGCCAGGAGAGCATTCCGTTTTCTTTGTTTACTTCTGCGCCGCTATTCTCTAACAATTCGGTTTCAATATCACTTTCTGTTGAGAGCGGATACTGATCCTTAAGTGATAGGTCTATCGTTTCTTTTTTAGTGTTTCTAATCTTGATCAGATAAGTGAAAATCTGTTTTTTATTCGAACCAATAAATCTTGTGCTGCTAAAATCCTGTTGTTTCTCTTTTGTGATTATAATCTTTTTATCTTTTCCCATGCTTAAACTCAGTGTATCTAAAATGTTCGCTGGGTTGATATATGATTTTCCGGTATACGTGCCTTCAAAAATAATATTCGCATTCCCGGCCTGGAGATTTAGTTTTTCCCAGTCGGTTACATCAGCCAGTAAATAAGCATCGCTACTAAGTTTTGGAGCAGCATAATATTTGTATTTGGCAGGCACTTCGTATTCTTTAAATGCAACGGTATGAGGTTTGTTGTCGCTGTTCACATCATAGGGGATGTCAATATCAAACGTTACGCCCAACTGAGTCTCATTAACAGTAGTATAATCGTTCACCGTAGAAACTGAACCAGTAAGATTTTTCTTTTTTTCAGCACCATAGCCCGTAACTACAACTTCACTTAGTTCACTTTTTTCGGCAATTGGTAACGCCATTCCCCTAATCCGTAGTTGTTGTTGATAGCTAGATACAAACCAAGGAATTAAATTGGGTGCAGTAATGTTATAATTTGGGTTACCGGTAGATAAAGAAAGTTTAACTTTTTTCCAATCGAGACCCGTGCTCTGTGTAATAGCAGCCTTGTACACTATGCTTAATGGATTTGAGGTATCCACCGCTTTTATATCATAACTGGCCAGCCAATTTGCATTTGGCGTAACATACGAAACATGATAGCTGGCATCTATATTTTCATTTGCCATTAATTGAAGAACCAATTGCCCAAGTTGCTGGTTAGGATTGTTCCTTAATTCTGAAATTTGCTGTTGCAATGCGTTTAGTTTTTGGTTTTGTTTATCCTCTATGAGCGTGAGTGCTGAGATAGCATTCCTAACTTCTGCATTTTTTGTACGGTAATATTCAGCTAATTTAATCAGTTCGGCCACATTTGTTCCATTTGCTGTGCCACCCGATTTTCTGTTCTCGTCGAGTAAAAGCAAAGTTTGCTCTTCAATGGCTTTTGCATTTTTTGTTTTGGTTAATTCGTTGCTTACGATTTTAACGCTATCGCTAAGTTTTTTTATTTCGGGATTGGCAGCATCGGTATTCAGGAAATCTTTATTGAATTGAACGGATAGAATGGTAACTCCCGGCGAAACACTAACCTGTATCGAATTTTCATTTACCCGCCCGGAAATATTGTTAACTACAATTTCTGATGTTCCGGCTGGAAGATTTACTTTTCCTTTATGTAAAAGTTGTGCGCCGTTGTTGTAAACCGTTACACTTTCCAGTATAGCTTTACTTTTTATCTGTTGCTGCGCAAATACGCTTATTGGGAATAACAGGCTGATGAGTATTCGTTTCATAGTTTTTTATTAAGGTGTGTTGAGATCAATATTTGATTGAAAGATGTGTTTACACCTCATTTTCCATAAAATAGTTTTTTTGTTTCCTATTTGTAAAGAATTATTCAGGGGTTTGATGAAGAAGAAAAATAAGATAAATTTGTAAAGCGTTCTTACACCCTTTTCGATAAAAGATGTCCAAAAAAATTTTAGTCTGGTTTAGAAATGATCTTCGCTTGCATGATAACGAAATGCTGGTCGAGGCAATTGCTAAATCTGATTCAATTTTGCCTGTTTACATTCTTGATCGCCGTTCTTTTGGCGAAACAAAATACGGGACCTTAAAAACAGGTAACATTAGAGCACAGTTTATTTTAGAAAGTGTTTTAGGATTACGCAATGCTTTAAAACAGATTGGTGGTAACTTGCTAATTGCCGAAGGCAATCCTGAAGATATTATTCCTCAGCTTGTTCAGGAATATGAGATTACCGAAGTTTACCATCACCGTGAAGTAGCACGCGAAGAAACGCATGTTTCAACTTTGGTAGAAAATGCACTTTGGAAATTGCGCGTCAACCTTAAACATTTTATTGGTCATACCTTATATAACAAGGAAGATTTACCATTTCCGATCAAGGATATTCCTGATGCCTTTAATCAGTTTAAGAAAAAAATTGAGCGCGATTCTATTATTAAACCTTGTTTTGCAGCACCTGATCGGATTAATGTAGCCGAAGTGATTGATTGGGGTACATTATCCTCTTTAGCAGACCTTGATCTTACACCTCAACAAAAGGATCAACGTTCCGATTTTGAATTTGTGGGTGGCGAGGCAGAAGGTTTGGCTCATCTTCAAAAGGTGATTGTGGCCATGCAACAAGCCGCAACTACTAAAAACTTAATCCTGGCTTCGAAATTATCAGCCTGGTTAGCCATGGGTAGTTTATCGCCACGAAAAGTATATTGGGAAATTAAAAAGATGGAAGGTGTGCCCAACACTAAAGCCATGTTCAATCATATCCTATTAGGCTTGCTTTGGAGAGATTATTTCCGTTTCATGTTCAAAAAATACGGCAATACGTTTTTTAGTCCGGATGGTTTTGGCAGCCAGGGCTTGATTGATATTGCGAATGAGCAGGATAACTTTAGCAAGTGGAAGAATGCGCAAACGGGTTTTGCTGTAGTAGATGCGGTGATGACGGAACTAAATCAGACCGGTTTCATCTCAAATATTGCCAGACAAACCGCTGCCTTATATCTGATCAATAATTTAGAAGTAAGCTGGGTTTTTGGTGCAGCGTATTTTGAAGAAAAATTGATTGATTATAATCCTGCAAGTAATTGGGGAAACTGGGCTAATGTAGCCGGTGTAGGTAACGATCAGAAATCAAAAAGTGTTTTCGATCTTGATAAAAATATCAAAAACCTCGATCCAAAAGGCAATTACTCCTTAACTTGGGCATCATAGTTGTTAGGATTGAATGATGGAGTGTTGAATGATAGAATTGAAATTTTATCGGTTAATACAAGTGCTATTTTTATCATTCGGTCATTCAATAATTTTCACATTCAGTAATTCTCATTTTAATCGAGATTTTTGCCATTTATATAAGGTAAAATTCTAATTTTGTAATGCTTATAGTAAACAGTTAATAATGGATAAATTATCTTATCTTAATGGCGCAAACGCCGAATATATAGAGTCTTTATATCAATCATATCAACAAGATCCCGGGTCTGTTGAATTTGGCTGGCAGAAATTTTTCGAAGGTTTTGATTTTGGAAGAGGATCTGAGGCTCCTGCAGTAACGGCAGAAACGCCTGAACAATTTCTAAAAGAAGTTAATGTTTTAAACCTGATTGATGGTTATCGTAGCCGCGGGCACTTATTTACGCACACCAATCCGGTTCGCGAAAGACGTAAACATTTGCCAACATTAGATCTGGCAAATTTTGGATTATCTGATGCTGATTTAGAAACCGTTTTTAACTCTGGTGTGGAGATTGGTATCGGTGCCGCAAAATTGAAAGATATTGTAGCCTTTTTAAAACAAACATACGCACACTCTATCGGTGCAGAATATAAATTTTTACGTACGCCGGAAGTGTTGAACTGGATTCAGCAAAAAATGGAAAGTGCACGTAATACGCCTAATTTCTCAATCGATGAGAAAAAACGTATTCTCCGGAAATTAAACGAAGCGGTAAGTTTCGAAAATTTCTTAGGTACAAAATTTTTGGGTCAAAAACGTTTTTCACTGGAAGGTGCGGAAGCTTTAATTCCCGCTTTGGATTCAGTAATTGAAAAAGGTGCTGAACTGGGAATTGAAGAATTTGTGATTGGCATGGCTCACCGCGGTCGCTTGAACGTGTTGGCCAATATCATGCAAAAAACATACAAAGATATTTTTGCTGAGTTTGAAGGTAAAAGCTACAATCCCGATACCCCATTTGGTGGTGATGTAAAATACCACTTAGGTTATTCTACAGATGTTACTACGGTTTCTGGTAAAAGCGTTCACTTAAGTTTATGTCCTAACCCATCACACTTAGAAACGGTTGATGGTGTGGTAGAAGGCATGAGCCGCTCGAAAATCGATTTCAAATATGGTGGCGATAACAGTCGCTTAGCACCAATTTTGATTCACGGTGATGCATCAGTTGCCGGACAGGGTATTGTTTATGAAGTGATTCAGATGGCAGGTCTTGAAGGTTATAAAACCGGTGGAACTATTCACCTGGTAATTAATAACCAGATTGGTTTTACCACCAATTATAAAGATGCCCGTACCAGTACCTATTGTACCGATATTGCTAAAGTAACTTTATCTCCGGTTTTCCACGTAAATGGTGATGATCCTGAGGCTTTGGTTTATGCAATTAACCTGGCAATGGAATACCGTCAGAAATATAAAAATGATGTTTTTATTGACATTCTTTGTTACCGTCGTTTCGGTCACAATGAGTCTGATGAACCTAAATTCACGCAGCCATTATTATACAAAACAATCGAAAAACACCCTAATCCAAGGGAAATTTATATCGATCAGTTAACTAAAGAAGGTAAGTTGGAAGCTGGTTTGGCAAAAGAAATGGAAAAAGACTTCCGTAGTATTTTGCAGGAACGTTTAAACGAAGCTAAAGAGTTTGTTGCAGGTAGTACCGAAGTTAAATTTGGTGGTGCATGGGCAGATTTGCGTATGGCAACTCCGAAAGATTTCGAATCCTCACCAGTTACTGCGGTTAAAAAATCTACTTTGTTAGAAATTGGTAAACGCATTACTGCTTTGCCATCAAATAAAAAGTTCTTCAAAAAAATCGAAAAGTTATTTGCTGAACGTGGTAAAATGGTTAACGAGACCAATGTTTTCGACTGGGCAATGGGCGAGCAGCTGGCTTATGGTACTTTGTTATCAGAAGGTAAACGTGTGCGTTTAAGCGGTCAGGATGTGGAGCGTGGTACTTTCTCTCACCGTCATGCGGTATTAACACTTGAAGACAGCGAGGAAGAATATGTACCATTAGCCAATATTTCAGATCAACAGGCCTCATTCGATATTTACAATTCACACTTATCTGAATACGGCGTTTTAGGTTTTGAATATGGTTATGCCATGGCGAATCCAAATGCATTAACTATCTGGGAAGCTCAATTTGGTGATTTCTTTAATGGAGCACAAATTGTTGTCGATCAGTATATTGCAAGTGCCGAAACGAAATGGCAACGCGAAAACGGTTTGGTTATGTTACTGCCTCATGGTTATGAAGGCCAGGGACCAGAGCATTCATCAGCACGTATTGAGCGTTTTATGGAGCTTTGCGCCGATTACAACATGCAGGTAACCAATTGTACTACTCCGGCAAACTTCTTCCACGTATTACGCCGTCAGTTTAAACGCGACTTCCGTAAACCATTGGTTGTATTTACGCCAAAAAGTTTATTGCGCCACCCTGCTTGTGTTTCTAAATTAGAGGAATTTACTGAAGGTGGTTTTAAAGAGGTAATTGACGATGTAAATGTTAAAGTTGCAGATGTAACACGTATTGTTTTCTGTAGCGGTAAAATTTACTACGAATTGCTGGAGAAACAGCAGGCTGATAAAATCAAACATGTAGCCCTGGTTCGTGTAGAGCAGTTGTATCCAACTCCGGTTGATCAGATGGAAGCCATCCAGAAGAAATATAAAAATGCTAAGGAAGTTTTCTGGGTACAGGAAGAGCCAGAGAACATGGGTGCATGGCCATATTTGTTCCGCAGGTTATACAAAACCGCATTAAAAGGTATTGATGTAATTTCGAGAAGAGAGAGCAGCAGTACGGCTACAGGTTTTGCAAAACAACATGCTAACCAACAGGCTTATATTTTGGCAAAAGCTTTAGAACTTCCTGTTAAACAAGAAGAAGTAAAGGAAGCGACCAAAAAGGCCAGTAAAAAAATGGCAGAAGCGGATTAGAAGTAGAAAGTTCGAGGGTTTAAGGTAGAGGATTAAAGTAATCTACAATTTTAAACTTTCAATCTTAAAACATAATAACAACAAAAATTACAATTTTAAAAATATGAGTTTAGAGATAAAAGTTCCACCTGTTGGTGAATCGATAACCGAAGTTGTTTTATCACGTTGGATAAAAAACGATGGCGATGTTGTTGAAATGGATGAAGTTATTGCTGAATTAGAATCGGATAAAGCAACATTCGAATTAACTGCAGAACAAGCTGGAACTTTAAAAACCATAGCAGCCGAAGGCGATACTTTAGCCATTGGTGCAGTAGTTTGTAAAATTGAAGATGGTGGTGCAGCTGCTAGTCCTAAGTCAGAAGTCGAAAGTCCTAAGTCTGATGCACAAGCTCCAGTTGCAGTAGCTGAGTCTCCAAGGACTCAAGACTCAGGACTTGTGACTAAAGACTCTTACGCAACGGGAACTCCATCACCTGCTGCTGGTAAAATTCTTGCAGAAAAAGGCATTGATGCTGGCGCTGTGAAAGGTACTGGTGTAGATGGCCGTATTACTAAAGATGATGCGGTTAAAGCTGAGGCGGGTAAAAAACCAGAAGCGCCTAAAGCGAGTGCTCCGGTTGTAGCTGCTGCTCCTGCAGGTAGCCGTGGCGAGCGTCGTGAGAAAATGTCTCCACTACGTAGAACCGTTGCAAAACGTTTAGTTGCCGTTAAAAATGAAACCGCAATGTTAACCACTTTCAACGAGGTTAACATGAAGCCAATTATGGATTTACGCGGAAAATATAAAGATCAGTTTAAAGAGAAATTTGGTGTTGGTTTAGGTTTTATGAGCTTTTTCACTAAAGCCGTTACCGAAGCATTAAAAGATTTTCCTGCGGTGAATGGTCGTATTGAAGGTGAAGAATTGGTTTATAATGATTTCGCCGATATTTCTATCGCTGTTTCTGCGCCGAAAGGTTTAGTGGTTCCTGTGATCCGTAATGCAGAAAGCATGACTTTAGCGCAGATTGAAAAATCTGTTTTAGAATTGGCTTTAAAAGCGCGTGATAGCAAATTAACCATCGAAGAAATGACTGGTGGAACATTCACGATTACTAATGGTGGTGTATTTGGTTCAATGATGTCGACTCCGATTATCAATGCGCCACAATCGGCTATTTTAGGTATGCACAACATCGTTGAGCGTCCGGTAGCTGAAAAAGGTGAGGTGGTCATCCGTCCGATGATGTACGTTGCTTTATCTTACGATCACAGAATTATTGACGGACGTGAGTCGGTTGGTTTCCTGGTTCGGGTAAAACAATTATTGGAAGACCCTGCTAGATTATTGTTAGGTATCTAAACCCTAAATCCCGATAAATCGGGACTTTATATATTTATAAAGAAGTCAAGTTTTAATGGCCAATGTGCTGGAAAAACTTGACTTCTTTTTTTATACCCGAAAAATGAAATTAACGTTCAGCTTAAAATTCCTCTTCATTTTTTTAGCGATATTCTTAACCGAAATTTTAATCGCTAAATATCTTCACGATGCATTTATCAGGCCTTTTGGTGGTGATGTTTTAGTGGTCGTATTAATTTATGCATTCTTCAGAATATTCTTAATTACCAATAATAGGAAACTTGCTTTAGGGGTATTGATTTTCTCTTTTATTATCGAATTTTTACAGGCACTTCATTATGTAAATTGGTTGGGCTTGCAGAACAATAAGTTCTGGAGTATTGTTTTGGGGACTTACTTTTCTGTTTACGATTTGCTTGCTTATTTTGTTGGCTATCTGATCTGTTTGTGTTTTAAGGATTGATAAGGTGTTGGTCCGGATTTGTAATCCGGACCTGTTGTTTTGCAATATACTTTAACAGTTATTTTAATGAATCCATTTTTTAAGGATTAAAATCCTTAGCTCAAAAAACGTGATTACAAATCCCGATTAACAATCAGGATTAAAGCACTTTTCTTATTTAGAGAGTGCTTTAATTGGTTTTAAATCCAGTTGTTTAAATTCTACTTCACTACCTTCTGCCTGTAGGGCAATCTGACCGCTACTTGCAGTACAGTTTGTGCCATAATTTACCAAAGTATCGTTTACCCAAACTTTAACTTCGTTATTTAAACACTGAATAACCATGGTATTCCATTCGCCAAGTGGTTTTTCACTGTCATCGGTTAAGTTTTTAATGCGGCGGAGTTTATTTCCATTTATGCCCCAGCTTTCTTTCGGGCCGCGTCTGGCAACCATATCAGGCACGGTAATATCTTCTTCAATACACCAGAAATCGCCTGCATCTTTATGTTGCATCTGAACTTCAAGTGATTTTGGAAACATGCCATACAATGCTCTTGGAGTCGAGGCATGCACCAAAACGCCACAGTTGCCGGGTTTGCCTGCAAAGCGGTATTGTACAGTCAACTGATAATTTTTGTAAATTTTATCGGTTATTAAATGTCCGCCTGGCGTTCCTAAACTTACCAGCATACCATTGCGCACAATAAACGGATTAATCGTATCGGGTTTTTTATCCATGGCAGGAACATCTACATGCCAGCCATTTAGATTTTTGCCGTTAAACAGGCTTTTTTGAGCAAATGCTGAGGTGCTCAATGTAATGAGCAATAAAAGGGCGCAGTAGAGTTTCATGATATCTGGTTTTTGTATTCCAAATATATTTTAAAAAATGATGAAATAATAGTAGTCAGAATAAAGTATAGGGAAATAGTGTAAATGGTTGTCATCCTGAATGAAATGAAGGATCTTTATTGAGTGGGTACACTTCTGCATTTCTTTGATTAAGATTCTTCACTGCGTTCAGAATGACAGTGAGGCCAACTTCAAGATCTGGTCTTAGCGTCTCGCTAAGACTCTAATTTTAGCAAATCTTCGTAAGCATCTCCCTCAATCCCTAGCAGTTTTGCAAATGCAGGCTCCGTTTTATAACCTTGTTTTTTTAAGGAGATAACTTCCTGTCTGAATGCTTCTCCTTTTTCCAAAAGTAATTTATGTTCAATTAACATGTGGCGGTAAGCATTTTGCTGCGTAGTGGGGATGTTTTGCCCGAATACTTCTATTTCAAAATCATCAATAGTGAAATTTGCTTTAACGGCTTCAAATTTAGTGCTTTCATGAATAGTGAAGTTTTTTTTATTGCCAAACAAGAGATTTAGCTGAGCAATGAATTCTCCTTTATCCGAAACTTCGCAGATCACATCCAGGTCGCTGTTTTCGATGTCAATATTGATTGGTATAGTACCCACCAGGATGGGGTGGTAAAAGCTAAGCTTTTCTAAAACCCGATTACTTGTTAATGCCTGATAAGCCTTCTGTTGCCTTTCATTACCGGACTGTAAATAAGATATATTGAGGAAGTTGATCATTATTCTTTTTAATTCACATTGTAGATATAAGAACAGGGAATACCTATTTGAATCAGGTGAAAGATCCTGAAATAAATTCAGGATGACGATCTGGTGCCTTGATTTTTCTTTCTTGCACTACGTAAAGTTACTAAACCCGATAGGATGAATGCCAATGCGTTCTGGTATTATCCTGATTTTTTTGATGAAACACTGTTAAAGCACAGGCCTTATTGGCAGTAAGGATAGCGGGGACGAACTTAAATAGATGCTGCTGTACCTGCTTTCCAAAAAAAATCTAGTATTGTCTTTTTGGTCGGTGTGACCCAACCAATAGAATTTATTGATAAAAAAGCCCATCTCAATTAAGAAATGGGCTTTGTATATTTCAAACTCTTAAGATGCTGAAACTAGTTCGGCATGATGTTTCGCTTATTTAATCTTCTACAATTTCACTGTTGATGCTTAACTCATCTTTTACATCTTCTTTAAAGTAGTTTTTCTGGAAGATTAGGATAAGTATCACGCCAACTGAAATGGCTGCGTCTGCGAGGTTAAAAACAGGTCTGAAGAAAACAAATTCTTCTCCTCCCCAAATCGGTAACCAGCCAGGGAAGTGCCCTTCGGCAATCGGGAAATAGAACATATCTACCACACGGCCATGAAACCAGCTTTCGTAGCCATAAATCTTTCCGTAAAATACAGAATCGATAATGTTTCCTAATGCGCCAGAAAAAATCAGTGCCACATTTAGGATTAAACCACGATGATATTTATGCTTAATTAGATAATGTAAGCCATAACCAATTCCTGCAACAGCGGCAATACGGAAAAGCGATAAGGCTAATTTGCCAAATTCGCCACCAAACTCCATTCCAAAGGCCATCCCATTATTTTCGGTAAAATGGATAATAAACCATTTACCAATAATATGGAACTCCTGCCCAAGGTACATGTGTGTTTTAACCCAGGTTTTTACCAGTTGGTCGGCCAGTAAAACCAAAAAGATAACAATTAAAGGTTTTGTATAGCCTTTCATTAACTCTGCTTTAATTTAGCTTCCATGCTTAAAGTAGCATGAGGAACTGCACGTAAACGCTCTTTTTGGATTAATTTACCCGTTTCGCGGCAAATACCATAAGTTTTGTTCTCGATACGCACCAATGCGTTCTCCAGGTTATCGATAAATTTTTTCTGACGGGCAGCCAACTGATTGATCTGCTCTTTTTCCATTGTTGCCGAACCATCTTCCAATGTTTTGTATGCACCAGAAGTATCTTCGGTTCCGTTGGCATTTGGATTACTTAAAGAAGTGGTTAAAGAGTTAAGTTCCTCTTTCGCCATGCGTAATTTATCTTGAATTAATTCTTTAAATTCCTGTAATTCACTGTCTGAGTAGCGTGTTTTGTTGCTGTTTTCCATGTTTTTAATTTAGTTTTCTAATATATGGATTTATATTTTAGTTACTGAAATGCTTAACTCAACATCATCAATAACGATTTTGTTTGCATTATTTACAGTATCTGTTAATTCAAATTCATCGGCCAATATTTCTGCGCAAATGTAATCCTTGTTTTTTGCAACTGCGCTGGCCACCAAGTTATCATTTTGTAATGAAACTTTAATCCTATCGGTTACTTCGAAGTTTAATTCTTTGCGCAAATTCTGGATACGATTAACCAGCTCGCGGGAAATACCTTCTTGTTTCAGTTCTTCTGAGATGGTCACATCCAAAGCCACAGTTAAACTGCCCAGGTTGGTTACCTGCCATCCCGGAATATCTTCGGCAAAAACTTCTACATCATCATTTATGTTGATGGTAAATTCTTCTCCGTTGCTTCCAACTACGATGATGAAACCATCACTTTCTAAACGCTGGATGTCATCCTGATTTGAATTTTCTAAAGCCTGTTTAACGAGGCTCATGTCTTTTCCAACTTTTTTACCTAACGATTTGAAGTTCGGTTTAAGCTTTTTCTTCACGATACCATGTGTATCAGTAATGAACTCGATATGTTTTACATTCGTTTCGGAAAGGATGTAATCTGCAACCTTTGATATTTTTTGTTCGAAATCGCCACTTAAAGATGGGATTAAGATTTTTTCAAGTGGTTGACGTACATTAATGCCCGATTTTTTACGCAACGATAAAACCATTGATGAAATATCCTGTGCGTAAACCATACGCTCGTTCAAATCGGTATCGATTAAACTTTGATCAGCCTCTTTCCATAAAGTTAAGTGGACAGATTGTTCCGCATGTGCATCTGTAACAGTTAAGTTTCTGTATAACCAATCAGCGAAGAAAGGCGCAACAGGGCTCATCAGCTGTGCTAAGGTTTCTAAACAGGTATATAATGTTTCGTAAGCCGCACGTTTATCATCCGTCATTTCGCCTTTCCAGAAACGGCGGCGACTTAACCTGATGTACCAGTTACTCAAATGTTCATCAACAAAAGCCTGAATAGAGCGGGTAGCTTTCGTTGGCTCGTAAGTGTTGTAACTTTCATCAACTTCGTTGATTAAGGTTTGCAATAACGAAAGAATCCAACGGTCTAATTCCGTTCTGTCTTCCACTTTGCTTAAATTATTTTTATCGATCTCGAATTTATCGATATTGGCATACAAGGCGAAGAAAGCATAGGTATTGTAAAGTGTTCCGAAGAATTTACGGCGCACTTCAGCAATTCCATCAATGTCAAATTTCAGGTTATCCCAGGGATTTGCATTCGAAATCATGTACCAACGCGTTGCGTCAGCACCGTATTCATTAATGGTTTGGAACGGATCGGCTGCATTGCCCAAACGTTTAGACATTTTTTGCCCGTTTTTGTCTAGTACCAGTCCATTCGAAACTACGTTCTTGTACGCTACTTTATCGAAAACCAATGTAGAGATGGCATGCAAGGTATAAAACCAGCCACGGGTTTGATCCACACCTTCGGCAATAAAATCTGCTGGGAAATCTTCATTTCCATCAATGGTTTCTTTGTTTTCAAAAGGGTAGTGCCACTGCGCATATGGCATAGCACCAGAGTCGAACCAAACATCAATTAAATCACTTTCGCGGGTCATTGGTTTACCTGATGGAGATACTAAAACAATCTTATCTACTACATTTTTATGTAAGTCGATCAAATCATAGTTCTCTTCAGACATGTTTCCGATTTCGAATCCCTTAAAAGGATTTTCTTTCTGGAAACCAGCTGTTATAGATTTTTCAATGGCGTTATAAAGTTCCTCGACAGAGCCAATTAAAATTTCCTCTTTTTTATCTTCAGTTCTCCAGATTGGCAAAGGAATTCCCCAGTATCTCGAACGTGATAAGTTCCAGTCATTAGCGTTTTTAAGCCAGTTTCCAAAACGACCTTCGCCTGTCGATTTAGGTTTCCAGTTAATGGTTTCATTAAGGTCGAACATTCTGTCTTTAACATCCGTAACTTTAATAAACCATGAATCTAAGGGGTAATATAAAAGTGGTTCATCAGTTCTCCAGCTGTGTGGGTAACTGTGGACATATTTTTCTACTTTAAAAGCTTTATTTTCTTCTTTTAATAAAATGGCGATTTCTACATCAACCGATTTTTCAGGTGCTTCGCCAGCATTGTAATATTCGTTCTTTACATATTTGCCTGCAAAAGGGCCAACATGTTTGGTAAATTTACCCTGTAAATCTACTAATGGAACGGGGGTATCATTTTCATCTAATACCAGCATTGGCGGTACTTCAGGAGTAGCTTCTTTAGCTACTTTAGCATCATCTGCACCAAAAGTAGGGGCGGTATGCACAATACCGGTACCATCTTCTGTAGTTACAAAATCGCCAGAAATTACCCTAAAAGCATTTTCAGGGTTTTGATATGGTAATGCGTAAGTTAAAAGTTGTTCGTATCTAATGCCAATCAATTCAGTTCCTTTGCATTCTGCAAGTATTTGGAATGGAATTTTTTTATCGCCAGCTTTAAAATTTGTAAAATCCTCATCTTCATTGCTTTCGAAGAAAATTTTACTAAACTGCTTTCCAACCAGGTTTTTTGCCAGAATTACGTTTGTTGGCAAGAATGTATACTGGTTAAACGTTTTGACTAAAACATAGTCAATTTTTGGCCCAACTGTTAAAGCAGTGTTTGATGGTAAAGTCCATGGGGTGGTTGTCCATGCCAATAAATAAATATCATCAAATCCCTGTAAGAAGCTTGGTAACGTATCAGCTATTGCTTTAAACTGCGCAACAATTGTGGTGTCAGTAACATCCCGGTAAGCACCAGGCTGATTTACCTCATGCGAACTCAATCCTGTACCGGCTTTTGGAGAATAGGGTTGGATGGTATAACCTTTATAGATTAGTCCCTTATCGTAAATCTGCTTTAAAAGCCACCATACCGACTCCATGTATTTCGACTTATAGGTAATGTATGGATCATCCATATCTACCCAGTAGCCCATTTTTTCAGTCAATTCGTTCCACACATCAGTGTAACGCATTACTGTTTTTTTACAAGCCTCGTTATAATCTTCAATAGAAATAGTTTTACCAATATCTTCTTTAGTAATTCCTAATTCTTTTTCGGTTCCAAGTTCAACAGGCAGGCCATGTGTATCCCAACCGGCTTTTCTTTTCACCTGGTAACCCTTAATTGTTTTATAGCGGCAAAAAATATCTTTAATTGCACGTGCCATTACGTGGTGGATTCCCGGCATGCCATTGGCAGACGGTGGGCCTTCGTAAAAAGTAAACGGATTAGATTTCGGACGGGAAGAAATACTTTTTTCAAAGATATTTTCCTTTTTCCAAAAATCCAGTATTTCTTGCCCTATTTTGGCAAGTTCCAATTGTTTAAATTCGCTATACATCAATCAAGTACCTCAAAAAATTAAAGGTTGCAAAGTTAACAGAATTGACTGAATTTTGGTAGTTTTGGTGTAAATACTTTTAACGTGAAATTATTTAATATCGGGCTTACACTGATGATTGTTGCCGTAATAGCCCTGCCAATTGTTGCGGTAATAAGTCCTTCAGACCGGGATTTTGTACTTTATGCTTTTTATTTCTGTGGCTTGCTCGAACTAATTGGGCTAATTTTTGTTTTAATCCATATTGTAACACTAAAAAGAAAGACCCCATGATCAAGCTGTTAAAATTGCAGAAAGCCGTTTTCCTACTCATCGCTGGCGTACTTTCTTTTATTGCTTACAAAATTTTAGATGCTTACGAAGTAAAGGGAAGCATCTATCTCCAAATGCTGGCCGGTGTATTTATCATCATTGGTGCGTTGTGGTTGTTATATCCAATTTTATTCGCCAAAAAAGATAAAGATGGCAATGCCGAAATCATTACTGACCCAACAGTTGAGGTTCCGGTAGATGAAGAGGATCAAAAGCCTGCAACAGAATAAACCTCACCCTATCTACGCTTTTTGCTTTATCATCTGTCTGTTCGGTCCCTCTCCTTGGGGAGAGGGATGCATAGTTTCTGCGTCTAACTACTAACTTGCATAGGGAGAGGTTTTGGAAAGCAATGCCTGTAATCATTTTTAGTATTCGTCCTGCTGTACGCTTGTCGCGATGAAAAATCGGGATCGCTTCCATTAGGTTTAGGTAACCTGGGTATGTAAGAAGTTGGGGAGCTTTCTTCACATCTCTAGCTAGGTGTCTTTGAGCTTAGATGTTCTCATATGTCTTATATGGTTTTAAAAAAGGTTTTTGGAAAGCAATGCCTGTATTTCATTTTAGTATTAGTCCTGCTGTACGCTTGTCCCGATGAAAAATCGGGATCGCTGCCATCAGGTTTAGGTAACCTGGGTATGTGTAAGAAATAAAGATATTCCTTTTCAAAGTGCTGCAGGAAATAACTAACAGAACTATAAGGTTTTAAAAACCGAATAGGATTAAAATCGACGTTTAATGGTCAAACTCGCCTGCATTCTTCGCCGATTCTTCATCAGATACCAGTTTTCTTACCTTCTTTTTATCCAGCCATAATACCAGTGCAGGCAATAAAGTTAAATTGAAAATTAAGGCCACCAATAAGGTGATGGATAGGAGCAAGCCCAGTACTACCGTTCCTCCAAAAGTAGAGGCGGTGAATATTCCAAAACCAAAGAATAAGATTAAAGCAATATGCGTCATACTTACACCTGTTTCAGTAATGGTATCCGTAATTACCTTTGGCACGCTAAAATTGGTCAGGTTTAATTCCTGCTGATAACGCGTTAAGAAATAAATGGTCTGATCGGATGCCAGACCAAAGGCAATGGTGAAAATTAATATGGTCGAAGGTTTTAAGGAAATTCCAAAATAACCCATAATTCCTGCGGTAATAATTAAAGGAACAATGTTCGGAAGCAAGGAAATGAACATTATGCCCAAGCTCTTAAACTGTGCCAGCCTTAAAAGAGAAATCAATACGATGGCAAGCGCAATACTTTCTACCAGGTGCCTTAGCATATAGTCTGTCCCCTTAGAAAAGATAATGCTGGATCCCGTCAGCTCTACATCAAATTTAGATGGAGGCAAAATACTATCGATACGCGGTTTTAACTCGGCCATAATGGCGTCCAAACGTTTAGAGCCAACATCAGCCATTTGAAAACTGATCCTTGTACTTTGATTTCCTTTACTGATAAAGTTGGTTAACAAACTTGCATTTCCTTTACCGCCATTGGCAATATAGGCCAGGATAAAGTTCTTTTCTAAATTGTCTGGTAAACGGAAAAAGGTAGAGTCATTATTGTAGAATGCCTGAGTAGCATATTTTAGCCCCATGTTCACCGAAATAGAACGCGAAAACTCAGGATAGGCAGAAATCATCTTCTCCAGTTTTTCCATTCTTTTCAGATTGGTTAGGTTGAAAACGCCGTTTTTTTTCTTGGTATCTACACTTACTTCTAAAGGTAAAATACCTTCAAAGTTTTTCTCAAAGAACTTTAAATCAGTTAAAATTTCAGAGTTTTTAGGAAGGTCATCAACCACATAGCCGTTTACGTTTATTTTCATCACCCCAATAAAGGCAATGATGGAGATGATAAGCGTTCCGATATAAATTAATCCGCTTTTACTTTGAACAAGTGTATCGGTTTTAACTAATAGTTTATGCAAAAAGCCTTCCTCAACATGGTTTTGCGCTTTGAGTTTTGGCGCTGGTAAATAGCTGAAAATAATTGGAATTAAACACAAACACATTAACCAGGTAACCATTACGTTAATAGAGGCTACACTTCCAAATTGCATCAATAACTCACTTCCGGTAAAGTATAACACCCCAAATCCGATCGCTGCAGTAATGTTAGCAATCAATGTGGTGATGGCGATCCGCTCGATGGTTATGCTTAAAGCTTTTTGTTTATCGCCATGCTTTCTGAGCTCATTCTGATATTTATTTAACAACAAAATACTGTTAGGGATACCGATAATTACGATCAATGGTGGAATCAATCCTGTTAAAATAGTCAGTTCGAAGCCGAACAATACTAAAGTACCAATACTCCAGATTACACCCATTACTACTACCAAAATCGGGAAGAATACGGCATAAAATTTCTTGAAGAAAAACAATAGGATTAATGCCGAAACCAGGATTGAAAGGCCCAGAAACAATACAAATTCGTTACTCACCAGTTTACTTACTGCTGTACGGATATAAGGCAGGCCTGAAATATGCACCTGAATTTTGGTAGATGCCTGAAAAGCTTTTGCTTTAGCTTCAATTTCCTTTAAAATGGGATTGCGTTCGGCAGTATTTAATATTTTGGTATCGAAAGTAATGGCCATTAATGTGGCATTCTGACGGTTGTAAACCAATCCTTCAAAAAACGGATTACTATAAATGGTATTCCTGATCGAATCCATTTCAGCATCGGTTTTAACCAGACCACCAGGTAATGGTTTTAAAACAAATTTTTGGTTTACAGTGTCTTTTTCAAGTTGAAAGATTCTTCCAGATGATAAAACCTGTTTAATGCCTTTTAGCTTTTGAATATCATTAGAAAGCTGAACCCATTGGTTGTACACTTCTTTTTTAAAAATATCAGGCGATTGTATCCCTACCACCATCACGCTTCCGTCTTCTCCAAACGTTTTCTTAAAAGCGTTATACTTCACAAAAGCACTATCGGTAACCGGCAGGATTTTACTCCCGGTGTAAGAGAGTTTTACATTCTTGGCCTGATAAGCCATGAAAATTGTTCCTAAAACGAAAAATACGATGATTGCGATACGGTTCTGAAGAATAAATCTCGATAGCTTAACCCACATGTGCAGCTTGGTTTAATAATAATATCAACGGCAAAACTAATCTTATTTGTAAAACGTGATTACTTTTTGCACAATTAAATTTGCACAAATAACATACTTTTGAAAAAATTGTTTTGATTGGATGTTGCACAAAGTAAGAGGTATTGTTTTAAAGACTACAAACTACAGCGAAAGCAGTGTGGTAGTGCAGGTACTTACTGATAAATTTGGTATGCAGTCTTACCTCATTAATGGGATTAAAAAACCAAAAGCGAAGATAAAGATGAACATGCTGCAATCGCTGCATTTGCTTGATATGGTGGTTTATCATAAAGCAAATACCAATATTCAGCGGATATCGGAAGTTCGGCAAACACCTGTTTTTAAAAGTATCCCTTACGATATCATCAAAACCAGTATCGTTATTTTTTTAAATGAGGTGCTGTATAAAAGTATCCGGCAGCAATCAGCAGATGAAAGTTTATTCGATTATATCTTTAACTCAATCGCATGGTTTGATGAAATTGAAGAGATTAATCCCAATTTTCATTTGTCATTTTTATTAAAGCTTACCCGTTTTTTAGGTTTTTCGCCTAATGAGAAAAGAAGAACCGATCAGATTTATTTCGATCTGCAAGAGGGAGCATTTACCTCCAGGCTGCCAATCCATTCCAATTATTTACAATTAGAGGATGCGATTGATTTTATTTTACTTTTTCATACCCCGCTCGAAAAAATTTCTGAAATAAAAATGAGCAATACAAAGCGACGATTTTTGTTGGATAAGGTATTGGTTTTCTATACCTTACATACCGCCTCTTTTGGGGTGGTGCAATCACACAAAATCCTCGAAACTTTATTAAGTTGAAAAAAAAGAAAAAAAGATTTGCAGAACAGTTTTATAGCGCTATATTTGCATTCCCAAACGGAGGATGGGGTATTAAGTTTGACAAAATTATAAAAGGGAAATTAGCTCAGCTGGTTCAGAGCACCTCGTTTACACCGAGGGGGTCGGGGGTTCGAACCCCTCATTTCCCACTAAGCCTTTCAGTAAAACTGAAAGGCTTTTTTATCAAACTTTGAAATACACCTGAAAAGGGAAATTAGCTCAGCTGGTTCAGAGCATCCCGACGTTATCAGTCGGGAGGGTCGGATCGAAAAAGCCGAGATGATTTTAAAACATTACCAATAGGGAAATTAGCTCAGCTGGTTCAGAGCACCTCGTTTACACCGAGGGGGTCGGGGGTTCGAACCCCTCATTTCCCACAACAAAAAGCCTTTCAATTTATTGAGAGGCTTTTTTATTGCTATTTATGGAAGTAGCTCAGCTGGTTCAGAGCACCTCGTTTACACCAAGTGGGGCGTCCCGATTTCCAATCGGGATCATTTCATCCAAAGTCTTTCAATATCCACATAAAGAATTTTTCGATAAATTCACTCTAAATTTAGATTTCACAAACAAGATTCTGGAATAAATTAATTTACTATGGTGTTAATAAATGAATTATTGGAGAATACTTTTACCTATCGGATTGTTAAAAAATATAAGAGGAGTATAAAATTCTTATCTAAAATAACATTGTTGCTATTAGTCCTCGGTTTTATTTTCTCTTATATATTTTTTATACTGCATAAGCAATTCCCCGCTATTGTATTCTTGTCAACAACTTTTCTTTTTGGCTGTATTTCAATAAAGATTCAAACTCATGAAAGGATAAGAATAGTGAAGTCAGATGATGATTTAAAGTTTCTTATTGATCGTAAAAACAAAATTGATAAGCATGCATTCAACTTGATGATGAAGAATGAAATTTTTTCAAAAATTAAAAATTCAGAAGGTAAGATCAGTATCATTCTTATTGATTACTTAATAATAGAACTTACCGAAACTATTGAAGTGCATGTTAAACGTTATCTTGCCTTGGGGTTATTTTGTCTTTTTTAATAGGTCCACTTTTTAACTTATATTTTGAGAAAATCCCATCGACCAACTCTTTGGAATTGAATATTATTATTCATGTGTTTGTAATAACTGTGCTTGTTGCATTCTCTTTTATAATTCTTAGCTTTAAAATTACCTTTTTAGAATTTACCAAAGATTATCATGCAAAAATGGCGGTACTGAGCTACCTTAAAAATATTAAGGCTGATGTTTTACTTAATCCAGAACTACAAGCTTAATCACGATGTTTTACGCTTATATTCTATATTCAAAAAACCGCGATAGGTATTATATCGGATCCACGATTAACTTAACAGAACGCTTGAAAAAGCACAATACAAACCATGCAGGTTTTACTGGTCATACAGGAGATTGGGGTATCGTCTGGTACGAGACTTTTGATAATCTAAGAGATGCAAGGCTAAAAGAAAACAGTATTAAGAAGTGGAAGAGCAGGGTAATGATAGAAAAAATAATTTCATCGGCTGAGTCATAGCACTTCGGTCTTTTACTAAGTAGAGTCGTCCCGATTTCAATCGGGATCATTTCCCACCAAGTCTTTCAATTTATTGGAAGGCTTTTTTTTTGCGCTATCATTCTGAACGAAGTGAAGAATCCTTGACGCCTAAAATATCACCCATGATGGATTCCTTTTAAGTTCAAGATCACTCCCTTAAAGATTCTTCACTGCGTTCAGAATGACAATTAATTATAATAATAATTAACTAGGCTCCCATAACTCAATCTTATTACCTTCTGCATCCATAATATGGATAAATTTCCCATAGTCATAAGTTGCAATTTCATCAAGTATGGTTACGCCATTTTCTTTAAATTTCTCAATAAGGCCCTCAATATTCTGTACGCGGTAATTAATCATGAAATCTTTTTTCGATGGAGAAAAATATTCATCGCCTTTTTTGAACGGACTCCATTGAAGGGATTCGATCTCGTCAGGGTTGTTTAGGTTTCTGGATTCAAAACTCGAGGTACCCCAGGCACTCATTTCAAATCCTAAATTTTTAGCATACCAATCTTTCGTTTCCTGAGGATTATCGGAAAAAAAGAAAATGCCGCCAATTCCTGTCACTTTTGGAGTGGTATCTGCAGCCGAATTTGAGTTGTCTTTTTGTTCTTCCATATTGTTTTCTATTTAGTTGATTATAAGTGAGGTTGCGATAAATATCGTTATTTTTTCTTAATAGCTCAATGTAGCAGAAAATCACTTTTTCTCCAGTATGTTTTTTCTCCACAGAAATGGCCTTAAAATAGAATGTAATTTATTTACCTTATTCAATTATATATCCGAAATTGCCTGACGAAAAACAGCGGTAAATGCTCGGTAAAATAATCAGGTTTATTTTCTTTGGAAACTACTTTGTAGGTATTCTGGCTGTTGCTCTTACACTCGAGGCTACTCTCCAATTAAGATTGCCGTTTAATTCATTAAATTACTACCTGTTGTTGTTTTTGGCACCGACTATTTATTATACCTACGCTTACAATAAAGTTTCTACTGCACCATCCACCACCAATCCCCGTAATCAGTGGTATTTCGAGCATAAGAAATTTATCAATTGGAGTCAGGCAGTGCTTTTTATTTCTTGCATGCTTTTGGCCATTAATCTGCTTTATCAAAACTTTCTGCATATTCTGGCACTTCCGCTCAGTTATTGGATAGCCATTGTAATTATCATTGTTGCAGGAGGTTTATACTACGGTTTATTGCCTAAATCTTTCTTAAAATTCAATCTGCGCAATACCGGTTGGTTAAAAGCTTTCGTCATCGGCTTTGTTTGGGCCTGTTGTGCCAATGTGCTGCCCTTAATTATGCTTAAAATTGAAACAGGGGTAGGCTATCATGATTCGGTGCTTTGGACATGGCTATTTATTAAAAACTGGATGTTCTGCACCGTAAATGCAATCATTTTCGATATTAAAGATTACCCAACCGATGCCAATAAACATCTAAGGACTTTTGTAGTGCGATACGGCCTGAGGAGAACAATTTTTAATATTTTGATTCCACTGTTAATTATTGGTTTAATCTCACTAGGCATATTTGCCAGTTACAAAGGCTTTGGAATACCGCAGGTTTTATTTAATGTCCTGCCATTTATATTAACCATTTACGTGGCCTACTCTATGCACAGGAGAAAAAATATACTTTATTATCTGATGGTAATTGATGGATTGATTTTGTTTAAGGCGATATGCGGGATGATAGGAATGCAGTTTGTTCGATGAGCTGAAAGAGCAAAGCTTATATTACACGTGAGAGTCCTGTCTTGATACTTGATTCTCAATACCTGATACTGAATACTATGAACAACAACTACGATAAAATAGCCAATCATTACGATACATTAAGTCGCCTTGTATTTTTTAAATCGCAGGTTAATGCGCAGATCAATCAGCTTCAGCATCTTCCAAAAGATAGCTCCGTTTTAATTGTAGGTGGTGGAACAGGGTGGATTTTGGAAGAAATTGCAAAGATACATCCCAGTGGCTTAAAGCTGGTTTATGTGGAAATATCAGCTAAAATGATAGCACTTTCTCAAAAACGGAACTGTAAAAACAACCAGGTCGAATTTGTGAATCTTGGCGTTGAGGATTTTAGAATGGATACCCTATTTGATGTAATTTTAACCCCATTTCTTTTCGATAATTTTGCTGAGCAACGGGCTGCAAAAGTATTTGAACAGTTAAATGCATATTTAAAAAAAGATGGATTATGGTTTCTGGTTGATTTCTCGCTAAACAAAAATAATGGGAACTGGTGGAAATGGCTGTTGCTCAAATTGATGTACAGCTTTTTTAAATTACTGGGAATTGTAGAGGCAAATCACCTGATCGACATGAATCCTTACTTTATGAATGCAGGTTACAAGATCTTAGAACTGCGTTTGTATTATGGGAGCTTCATTAAGGCGGTAATTTTCAAAAAATAAAATGACATTCATTTAATGCATCCGTGTTGCATTTAAAATATCAATTCAGATCTTTGTATCAATAGATAAGGATATGGATTTTGATGTAATTATAATTGGCGGCAGCTATGCAGGTTTATCTGCCGCATTAACTTTAGGCCGTTCAACCCGGAATGTTCTGGTAGTCGATGCGGGCAAACCCTGTAACAGGCAAACGCCACATTCCCATAATTTTTTAACGCATGATGGCGATCGTCCAGCCGAAATTTCCAAGGCAGCAAAAGCCGAAGTGTTAAAATATTCAACGGTTAAATTTTTAAATGCAAAAGCCGATTCAGCCAAACAAATTGAAGGTGGTTTTAGTGTTGGCCTGGAAGATGGGCAATATTTTACTTCCAGCAAATTATTATTGTCCACAGGTTTAAAAGATGTACTGCCTGATATTAAAGGTTTGGCTGAGTGCTGGGCCATTTCTGCTATCCATTGTCCTTATTGTCATGGCTACGAAGTAAAGAATGAAAAAATAGGACTGCTAATGAATGGCGATCACGCGTTTGAGATGGCCAAAAACCTTCACCTTTGGAATAAAAATTTAACCATTTTAACCAATGGGAAGTCCGAATTTACAGCCGGGCAGGTAGAAAAACTGAAATCTAAATCGATTACCGTTTTAGAAGAGGAGATTATTGAACTGGAACACCAAAATGGTCAGCTGGAAAATATTGTTTTTAAGAATGAAAAAAAGGTAACCTTTAAAGCAATTTATGTTAAACCTGAGATAGAACAGCATATAAATTTTAGCGTGCAACTCGGTTTTGAATTAACAGATCTAAGAACGATAAAAGTAGATGAGCAGCAGGAAACTACTGCAAAGGGCGTTTATGCCGCAGGAGATTGTACAACCTTGTTCAGGTCGTTGTCGATTGTTACAGCCGCAGGAACCGTGGCCGCAGTGATGATAAATAAAGCGTTAATTTCTGAAGATTTTTGATCAATCATCTGAAATTAAAATAAGATGGCACCAATAATAGTGACAATAAACATCGCTGCCATTACAATTCTGTCAGCAGTAATCCATTGGTCTTTTGTAAGTGGTGTTGCAACTTTTTTTACGGTTTCAGCTTTGTGTCTCGAAAGTCTGAAAACTGATGTGTCTAATTTAATAATCATGGGATAATGTTTTAATAGGGTTGATTTTACTAAGGCAAATCCCAAGCCAAAAATTCAGAAAAATGTTAAATTGTGGATAACTAATATTTTTTCTTAACGAATTGATATTTATACGGTTGTAAATATGAAGTGTAATTAAAAAAGAGCAATCAGCTTGTTGGATATTCCATACAACCTGACTGCCCAATATGTATAGTAATATTTTATTGTGGCTTTACTACTGCATTTAATTTACTGTTCTTTTTACCATAGCCGAAGTAAATGGCTAATCCAATAATTAACCATACAGCTAGTCTAACCCAGGTTTCCCAGGGTAAAAATACCATCATGGCAATGCAGGTTAAAATGCCCAAAATTGGGATTAATGGCACCAAAGGAACCCTAAATGGGCGTTTGGCTTCAGGATCTGTTTTCCTTAAAATCAGGATACCTACACAAACCATCAAAAAGGCCAGTAAGGTTCCAATGCTGGTCATTTCGCCTACTACATTCATGGGTACAAATGCAGCAAAAAGTCCAATAAATACACAGAGTATAATATTCGATTTGTATGGTGTTTTAAATTTTGCGTGTACATCAGAAAACATTTTTGGCAATAAACCATCTTTGCTGATAGAATAAAACATCCGTGATTGCGCCATTAAATCGATCAGGATTACCGAAGTGTAGCCGATCAGAATGGCTAAAATAATGGCCTGACTTAACCATGCATAAGGAGTTTTTTCGATGGCTATAGCTACAGGTGCGCCGCTATTGGCAAATTCTTTGTAATTGGCCAACCCTGTCATTACATGACCAAACAAACCGAATAAAACCGTACAAACCACCAGTGATCCTATGATGCCGATCGGTAAATCTCTCGCCGGATTCTTTGTTTCCTGTGCGGAAGCAGCAACGGCATCAAAACCGATAAATACAAAAAACACCAATCCGGCGCCGCGTAAAACACCACTCCAGCCAAACTGACCAAATGTTCCCGTGTTTTCGGGGATATAAGGATGATAATTGGCAGGATCAATATATTGCCAGCCCAGTGCAATAAATACCAAAACTACGCCAACTTTAAGAAATACAATAATTCCATTTACAATGGCCGAGCCTTTGGTGCCACGGATGAGTATGGCCGTCATTAATACCACAACCAATGCTGCAGGGATATTAATAATACCATTAACAGTAGAACCATCGGCAAGTTTAGCGGTTTCGAAAGGAGATAAGGTTAGCTGTGGAGGGAGATAAATGTGTAAACTGGCTAAAAACCGGGTTAAATACTGCGACCAGCTAATGGCTACCGTTGCACAACCCACTGAATATTCCAATACCAGATCCCAGCCTATAATCCAGGCGAAAAGTTCGCCCATGGTGGCATAAGAATAGGTGTAGGCACTACCTGCAACCGGAATCATAGAGGCAAATTCTGCATAACATAATGCGGCAAAACCACAGCCTAAAGCCGCAATTACAAATGATAGCGTAACCGCAGGGCCTGAATGATTGGCTGCTGCCAAACCCGTAATCGAAAATAAACCGGCGCCAAGTGTTAAGCCAACCCCAATTAAAATGAGGTTGATGGGGCCTAAGGTTCTTTTAAGCGTTCCTTCGCCGCTTTGGTTTGCCTCGGCAACAATGCTGGCAATAGATTTCTTCATGAAAATAAGTTAATACGCTACAAAATTATTAAAATATATTAAATCTATCGTATTTATGTATTTAATTCCTATTGCCAACTTCCGCACTCTGCAATGGGCTTTTGTGATAGAAGACTTCGGAAGTTTAAAGGGCTTTAGAGAAATCTGTGGCCGAGCCAGGCTGACTTACGAAGTTTCCTTAACGCCAAGCCGGGCAAACTTCGTAAGTCTGAGCGCTCAGACTACCAACCCCTCCCCAATAAACCTGATAGAGCCAAATAGCTCCCGATTTTAAGGCAGGCCAGTTTGCGAAGTTTACAGGCATGGGCAGGGCAAACTTCGTAAATTTAGCACAGTCGAAATCGGGACTATAGGTGATAGCAGGACGGCAAAAACCGAAGCATTACAGAACCTTGCTTTTCTAAAAAACATCAAAAATTTTCAGCTTTTACAGAATTATTTCCGAAAAACAAAATTTTATTTAAAATTATATTATTGATAATCAATGTTTTACTGATTTACTTTAGTTTATTTTAGTACTATGTATTGCATAGTAGTATATAAAACATATATCTTTGTTATATGATAGCAGAAAATACGCAAACGCAAATGCGGAAGGGAATTCTGGAATACTGTGTTTTATCAATCATCTCCCGGGGCGAAATATATGCTTCGGATATTATTGCCGAATTGAGGACGGCAAAGCTATTGGTGGTTGAGGGTACATTATACCCATTATTAACCAGGCTTAAAAACAACGGTTTGTTAAGCTACAACTGGGTAGAATCTACCTCAGGCCCACCGCGTAAATATTATACCTTAACCGAAGATGGTAGGGGCATTTTATCACAATTAGATCAAACCTGGCAGGAGCTGGCTTATGCTGTAGGTATTTCACAAAAAGGAGCCAATTCATAATTAGTAAAAAAGGAAATGGAAAAGACCATCATCATTAATATAGGAAACACAATTATTCACATTGAAGAAAGTGCCTACGAACGCTTAAAGGCCTACCTGAACGAAGTAAAACACTATTTTGCCAACCATGCAGATGACCTTGAAATTGTAACGGATATTGAAAACCGGATTGCCGAGCTGCTAACTGAACAATTGGAAGAGCAGAAAAAACAGGTGGTAGATTCGACCAATGTAAACGCTGTGATTGCGCAAATGGGCAGGGTACAGGATTTTGATACGGTAGAGGAAGGTGAGGAAGAACCTGTAATTAACAGTACTTACCAACACCAGTATGTAGAGAAAAAATTATACCGCGATATGGACGACCGCGTGATTGCAGGTGTTTGCGCCGGTATTGCACACTTTGTAAATGCAGACCCTAAATGGATCAGGCTGGCAACGTTACTGATCAGTTTTGCAGGTGGATTTGGAATATTGGTATATGCCATACTCTGGATCATCATGCCGAAAGCAAAATCCCGGATTGAACGCATGGAGATGAAAGGTGAGCCTGCAAATCTTCAGGGATTTCAAAAGAACCTGGATGAAGAATTGCAAGCGGTTAAAGAACGTTTAGGAGAGGTAAACAAACATGCCCAACCAATATTTGCCCGCCTGGGGATTTTTATTGGTGAGTTTGTTGAATGGCTGGGTCGTTTTATTTCGGGCACCGGTAAGGTTATTTTTAAAGTAATTGCAGGCTTCATTATTGTTTTTGGCGTACTCTTTTTGCTTACTTTAATTATCGGTACAGCTGCTTTTCAGGGATTTTGGGATGCGAGTATTTACGAATATTTCCCCTTCTCTATTATAAATGAAGGCAATAGGGGGGCAATTTTATTTGGTGCATTTATTGTTTGCTTTGTACCGGTTTTGGCTCTGGTATTATTCTCCATCAGGGTAGCTTTTAACAAACAGGCCATTAATAAAACACTTTCTTTCGCTTTGTTAATTATCTGGTTGGCTGGTGTGGCTATAACAGGTTATCAGGCTGCTAAGATTTCATCAGAATTTAAGCAACATGCAGAGTTAACACAAACAACCGACCTGAAAGCTTATCCGGTATATACCATCAATATCGATAAAAGTAAATATTTCAGTAAAGAAGATAGTGTTGCTTACCACATTGATGCGAACAACCGCCACCAGATTGTAGTTGATGATTTTGAAGATGGACCATTTGTTTCACCAAACCATATCCGCATTGATATTAACAAAAGTGAAACTGGTGTTACCCGTTTAACACAGAAGTACGAATCGCAGGGTAAAACTTTTCAAGGTGCCTTGCAGAATGCGCAGAACATTAGCTACAATTATATAGTGAAAGATTCTGAACTGATTTTTAGTCCGCGGTTTCAATTGAGAAAGGGAACCATCTGGAGAAACCAGGAAGTAAGGTTAAATCTTGAAATTCCGGTGGGAACCAGATTGATTTTAAAGCAGGATGCTTACCGTTACGTTAATAATTACTGGACATGGGATTGCAACAACAGAGAAAATGACCACAATGATTATAGTGTTTGGATCATGACAGATGATGGATTGAAATGCGTTGCGCAATTAAAAGAAGAGGCGTTAAAAAAGGAAAAGTTAGAGCAGGAGTTACGTGATTTAGACCACTTGCAAAAAGATAAACCTAATGATACCCTGTATCAGGATTCTGTATCAAACCGGGTTAAGGAAGTTAAAGAAGAGTTGGGGATAGCGCCTGAAGAATAGTGCTAATCCTTAACAAAACATAAGTAGGTCGTCATTGCGAGGTACGAAGCAATCCTACTACGATGGGTGGATAACAATTCAATAAATAAAATCCTAGCTACAGCATTAAGATTGCTTCGTGCCTCGCAATGACGATTAGGCGCGACCGATATAAAAAGCATAACCTAAAAAGCAGAAACCATGAAAACATTATTTACGCTAATTGCATGCCTGATGGTGTGTGGGGCTTCTTTTGCCCAAAAATTAAACACACTGACGGGGAAAATCGTCGATGAAAAGACTGTTCCGGTGTCGTTTGCGATTGTAAGGGTGTTGAATTATCCGGATACCACGGTTGTGAAAAGTGTATCAACCAATATAGATGGTGAGTTTAATATCGACCAGTTAAAAAGTGGCGATTATGTCCTTTCGATTTCGATAGTTGGTTTTAAAAGTAAAAAGACTGATCGTTTTTCGCTTAACGGAGATTTAAAATTACCTGTTATCAGCATTGAAAGTTTAACCAAACAATTAAAAGAGGTGAGCGTTCAAGGCAAAAAGCCTTTTATTGAACATCAGATTGATAAAATGGTGCTGAATGTAGAGAACAGTATTGTTGCGACAGGCGGTACGGCACTCGAAATTTTAGAAAAGGCACCTGGCGTACAGTTAGACAGGCAAAATGATCAGATTTTATTAAACAATAAATCGGGTGTAATGGTGATGATTGATGGAAAGAACAACTTTTTATCGAGTGCTGATTTAACGGTTTATCTAAATGGCTTAAGCAGCAGCCAGATTGCTACCATCGAAATTATTACGAACCCATCGGCTAAATACGATGCTGCCGGCAATGCTGGTATCATTAACATTAAACTAAAAAAGAATAAAGCATTTGGTACAAACGGGAGTGTCTCATCAACCTATCGCAATGCAATAAGGGCTAACTTACCCACCAATATTTACGGATCGGAACTTAACTTTAATTTAAATCACCGTGTAGAAAAGTGGAATTTTTTCACCAATGCAAATGCTTCAAAAAATAATAATTTTTCGAATTTATTTTTAGAGCGGAGCACCAATGCAAATGGTTTACAGAGTATGTTTAACCAGGATTTTCAGAAAATATATACAGGATCACGGTTGGCGGCAAAACTGGGGGCTGATTATTACGCAGGCGAAAAAACAACCATCGGTATAATGTTTGATGGCAGTACGAATACACGTAAACTGGATAATTTCGCTCAAACCTTTATAAACGAAATCAGGAATGGGGTTGCGGGCAATAATTCGTTAATCCAAAATTCTGATGCGAACACCCCAAACAAAAATTATAGTGCAAATTTTAATATCAGACATGATTTTAAAAAGGAAGGTGCCAGCTTAAATTTTGATGCCGATTACTCGGGCTTTGATTACTCAGGTCTGGAAAATTTTAACACCAATTTTTACGACGAAAAAGGGGTGGTGTACAATAATACCATCATTAAAAATGATAGTAAAACAGCGATTGATATTTATGCGGCAAAAACAGATTTTACCTGGCCGCTGTCAAAAACTACAAAAATAGAAACCGGTTTAAAAAGTGCCTATGTTAAAACCAATAACGATTTTCTGTCGTCGGCATTTCTAAATAATGAATGGCAAAATGTTGTAGGGCAAAGCAACAACTTTATTTATAAAGAAAACGTAAATGCTGCTTATGCAAATTTATCTAAGGATTTAGGTAAGTGGCAAATTCAGGCGGGTTTACGGGCAGAGTATACGCAATCTACCGGTACATCGGTAACCAATAATACCTCAGTAAAGCAAGATTATTTATCATTATTCCCAACGATTTTTGTTAATCAGAAAATTTCTGAAAGTAGTAATCTACATTACACCTATGGCCGACGGATAGATAGGCCAAATTACCAACAGTTAAATCCATTTAATTTTTATATGGACCCTTACACCATACAACAGGGCAATCCATATTTGAAGCCTCAGTTTACCAATAATTTCGAAGTGAGTTATAATTATAAAAGTGGATTATTTTTTTCTTTGAGTTATGCTAAAACAAAAGATTTAATTTTAGATAGTAAAACTGCACAAAACGATAGCACCAGGATAGTTACTGTAGGGCAAGGGAATATTGGCAGCGGACAATACTATTCAGCTGGTTTATCTGTTCCGGTAAATATTGCCAAATGGTGGAATTTGCAAAACAATTTTAGGGTTTCTTATAATAAATTTAATGATGATAATTTAGAAGGCGCCCCTTTTGTTTTAAGTAAAGTATTCTACAATTTTAATACTGTAAATTCGATTATTTTAGGCGATAGCTGGGCATTAGAAACTAATTTTTGGTTAAACTCACCAAAAGTTAGAGGCTTGGAACGGACCACTATTTATCAGTATGCCTTAAATATAGGTGTGCAGAAAAGTTTCTTAAGCAAAGCTTTAAAACTTAAGTTAAATGTTGATGATATTTTTCAAACCAACTACTGGAAAGGAACGCTCGATTATCAGAATGTGAATTTAAGGGTGCAGAACAATTACATTAGCAGAAGGGTATCTTTCAATATCAGTTATAGTTTTGGTAATCAAAATCTAAAATCAAACCATGACCGGAAAACGGCGGCGGATGATGTTAAGAATAGAGCAGGAGGGTAGGGGAGTTTTGAGTTGGGCGTTTGGAGTCATGAGTCTTTAGTCCGGAGTCCGAGGTCGGAAGTCTGGGCGAAAACCCAGTTCCCTTTGAAGGGTAGAGAATGAAGTCTAAGTTTGGAGTCGCAAAATCTGGTTGAGAATCCCAGACTCCCTTTGAAGGGGGCAGGGAGATGAAAACAAAAATTGTCCAAAAAACATGAAAAATATCTTTTACAGTATCGCAATTTTACTTGCCACTTTAATATATGGCTGCCACAATGGTGAGGGGAATTTATCGCTAAGTACGATGGATAACAATACCGACTTTAAATTTGAAGCAAAGTATGATGAAAACAAAACCGCTAAACTGGAGAAATATCTTGATAGTGCTTTAAACAATGAACTTCCGTTGGATCAGCATATCGACATGTTCGTGAACTTAAATGGCAGCGATAAGTTTAACCTTAAAGCCAAAAAAGGCTGGCTGGAGATCAATTTCGGTAAAAGAAATAGTTCTTTGGCAGGTTATATGAAAGTGAAAAAACTGACGGAAAGTATTAAAAAGAAATTATCGGAATAGGCGCGTTTTTACCCGCAATTACACAAAGAGAAAAGGCTCAGCGGGCACATCGTTGGCTAGTCTTCGACTCCGCTCAGACTGACAATTTTATAAGGGAAAATCAGCGAATATCTGAGAGATCAGCGGGAGAATCCTTTCTTAATATTTTTCCGCAGATTTGAGATGATGGGTGCATAGTTATGATGAATAAACATATTAATCGCCATTGCGAACCGAAGAGATGGTTTGTGGGGAGTGTGAAGCAATCTATTTTGTGAATTAGTCAGAAGCCTGGAGTTCTAAATGAGAATTAGAAGCGGATTAGCATGGAGTTGAAAGGTTTTTTGGAGCACGTAGGCTGTGATCCTTGGGTGGATTAGGTCTTGCTCCGTTTTTAACTCATCAAGCTTTTTAATAAAGAAATGATTTAATAATTTAACGAAAGTACAAGTCATACCATGGCTAAGCCTAGAGCCGCTAAAACTTGTGATAGAAAGGGGAAGACAATCAGGAAGTTAAGAGAAAGAATGATCCCAACTCTATAGCCGGACATATTACTGCACCGGACCAGGCGGGTAAAGAAACACCAGCAAAACCTGATTGGTAATCCTTTGGTTTCACCAGGCGCGTTACAACGATTTATAGATTCGTGCGGTTTCAAGGCGTAAAAATAAATGCAAACAAATGTCAATTTTGCTATAGGGTTGAATAGCTATCTAGTTTACTTGCAGTAAAAATCATATATGACATTGCCCAAATTTTTTTAAAAAAACAATTTCAAGTGGAATTAAACCATAAATTTTATATTTAAATTTTTTTCATAATATTGTCATCTCTGTGATTAGTCAAAATTTTCTATAAGTCCGTTCAAGTCATATGGAATGTTATGGTCATGCAATATTTCCTCAAATCGGGAAATTATTAATCTATCTTTTTTATTTTCGTCGAAATTATAAACGCAATAGCCTGGACCATTTAGATTTTCGTAAGCATGCTGAGAACAACCGCCATTACAGATAGGCAAAATCTTGCAGCTTAGGCAAGGTTTATTCTTAAACTTAACATTCATTCTATTAATAAGCATTTCTTGATTCCAATCAATGCTGCCATTATCTGATAGTACACCATTTTTTGAATCTGATGTAAAATCTCGGGCTGTACATTTATAAACGTCACCATTAAAGTTGACGACAGCACTATTCAACTTATCCCCATAGCATGAGTTATTAACGCTATCTAATGAGTACTCCGTTTTTACGTTAAAACCTTGATTCTTGAAATATTTGATAGTCGGTTCTATGACATTAGCATAATCTTTGGCTTGAGAATCTTGCCAAACCCGGTGAAATGAAAAAATTAGACGGCTCTTTTCTTCGTGTGTTAGTGCTTTAAAATCTTCAATAATATTAACACATTTCTGGATATTTTTTATTGTATAATTGATACGTGCTCTAACAAGTAATCCAGACTTGAGAAGTAATCTAATTCTATCAAGAATTTCTTTATAAGATCCTTTTGTTTTGGAGACAAACCGAACACTATCATGGTCATCCTCTGAACCATCCAAAGTAATTTGAAAAATAATATTGTTTGGACCAACTGCATGAAATAATGGTAACATACTCTCATTGATTAAGTAACCATTTGTTGTTATAGATACAAGTAAGTTTATATCTTTTTCCTTAGCCTTTTCTAAACAATAACTAAGAATTGGTTTAACCGCATCTTGATAATTTAATAAAGGCTCACCACCAAAAAACTGGAGTTTGAAAAGCTTTAGGTTTTCTGCGGAAAGAATGTTTGAAATAAGGGCTTTAGTTTTGGCAACATTAGCCTCTTCCATGTTTGATTTTTTAATATGGGTTTCGTAGCAATACCAGCATTTGAAATTACAGTTCATTGTTGGATTGATTGTCAAAGTATATTCTTGATCAGTGTTATCAATCACTTCAACTTTACTTCTAACTTTTTGAACCTCATCTTCGGAATTTTCAACGAAAAAACCATTCTTTATCAAATCGTTATAAAACAACGGATGTACATTGGCTAAATCATCGATTTCATTGTGATACCTGGACGCTTCTAAAAGATCCTTTAAAAAAGGCTGTATAACGAGATAACTATTTGTAAAAGAGTTGTATAACAAAAAGTTGTTTTGATAACTAATAACTGAATTGAATTGACTATATTTCATAATTCTGCTTTTAGACTACTATTAATACCGCCTTTTTTAAAGGTTTACTTATCCAATTAGAATGGGTTAATCCCATATACAAGGATATTGCTGACACCCTAAGCTGTTACATTGCGATTTATTTGCAACATCATCTTCTTCAGGAGTAAAGGCCACTTGTCCATAGGCCACGACACTTACATAGCCGCCAGAAATAGTTTGCGAACCGATTTCAGTTAAAGAATTTTGCTCTTTCATTTTAATGAAAATAAATTATTTCCTACTCATTTCAGGCTTTTCGGAAACCGCCTTAATTTTTTATAATCTAATTTATAAAATTTACAACATAATGTTGTAAAAATTCTCAATTTAAAATGATTCTCAACAGCGCTTGGTTATACATTGATTTTATATTAGCATTGTGCTTATTGTGCATTGAAATTTCGGCTTCACTAAGTCGAATTCCTATGACCCCGAATGAACAATATTATCTGAGATCTCTAGTGTTTTAAGGCTCAGGCAAGGTATTTATGAGGTTACGTCGGCTGGTTTGTAGAGGCCCGCGAGGATTGGAAAGGGGATATCTAAGTAACGGGCCTAAGGTGATAAATTCTATTACCTTCTCGGCAATGGCACGTTGTTGGGCAAATTCCAAATCATTCCATTCTGTGCATAATGTATATTTCTACGAATGTAACGCCTACATTTCAATTCATAGTGGCCATCTAAATTGGTTAATCAATTGAGTTATTATTAGGATTCTATCCTTCCTTTAAGGATAGAATCCATCTTTATGGCGACACTCCTTTTGCCGAATCTGCAGTTCTCTCCTGAACAAGGTACAACTCCTATTACAAGAATTTTACAAGTTGGTTCTGGCTAATTTCATTCCTATAGGTTTTCAGCCTCCCCACACTGACGTAAATGCTATTCCAATTGCTCGGGAAAACCGTAACAAATACGTAACGGAGAACAATTTTGCGATTTCAAAAATAGTTGGTGTAAATCAGAAAAGTATATTTTACCTTATTATAGGACGATTGGGCTAGAAGACTCTTAATCTGTGGGTCCAGGGTTCGAACCCCTGAGGGGTCACCATTATTCATAAAAAAAAAACGCCCATACTTTTGCAGTATGAGCGCTAGTCGTTTGTTCATTTTCTTTAATTTTTTACATCTGCCGGGGCATTCGTAGTCGAATCTGCTGTAGAATCGGTCTTTGTACTATCAATCACTTTGCTCGTATCCGAGTATTTATACGTACTATCAGCATTTTCCTGATCAGCCTTTTTACCGCTACAGGCTGACAATGCCAGGCCAAAGGCGGCCATTAAGATTATTATTTTCGTTTTCATATCAAATTGTTATAGGTGTACTTATATAATTCTTTTTAAAAGGCAATTGTTTTGATAATGGTTAAATTAGTCGGCAAGACCAAGGACCGAGGTTTGGTGCATTATCGTGATATGCGGTCGCTGTTTGATCATTAAAGTTTGGTTATTGGTAATTAACTGACCCGCTTCGTCATTGCGAATTGAAGGGAAGGGTTGTTATGGTGGCGTGAAGCAATCTTTTTGGTCGGGAGGCTGGTGACCGAGGTCGGAAGTCTGGGTTCATTTTTCAAAATCAAAATCTTTATCATCACCTTCAATTTATTTCTCCAACTAATAATATTTTGCTATATTTATGTCGCGAACACAGTTAGGCATGTATTTAATTTTTTTAAAATGCAACTAACAAAAAATGAAATTGCTTTAGCTGAACTTAAGTTCGGTTATCACACACTCAAAAGGCCGGTAAATGTAAACCTGGCCCAAAATTCAACTCAATTTTTAAAACAGCTCCGCGGCAAACCATCATCCGGTAAGGCCTGCGATTGGTATGTGCTGTTTGTAAACCAAAACCACGAGGTTTTTTGCTGGTACAAACTAAAGCGGCAGGCAAAACCGATTAACTGCATACAGCAACTGGCAGGCTTGGCTGTTGCCTGCAATGCTTATGGTGTACTGGTGTTAAACTATTGCGATGTTAAAAACATTAAGGTTAACCCACTTGATGAACTTTTTGTAAGCACCTGTTTTAATACCTGTGCAAAGCTAAACATCGAAATTATTGATTATGTAATCTGTAATGCACAAACGCATTATAGTTTTAGGGATGGGTATAGGGATTAAAATATTACTGGGCTGTTGAGAGACAGCCCAGTACATATAAGTCTGTTTTATAGTTCTTCGTCGGCCAATCGTCATTGCGAACCGAAGGGTATGGGTTTGAAGTGGAGTGAAGCAATCTTTTTGAACAAGTTAAATTAGATAGCTATACCCACTTGGGAAAAAGTTTTGCCTAATTAAAAAAAAGGAAATGGTGGTAAATTATTACATAATCTATTTTTGATTATAAGGAATTCTAAGCAGTCTCCTGGTTAATTTTGTTAACTTAGAAAGAAAAATTTAACCGAGACAACAAACTTTAAATCCCAAAATGCAATGCGTGAGTATAAATATTTCAAAATATTAGATGATATACTAACTCATTTTAATGGAGGTAACTTATCTATAACTGAAATAACAATCTATTGGGTAGGTTTGAATGTTGATTTTCCATTAGATCCGTTCTTAGATAAATTGGTTAAAGATGGTTATATATCACAACATGATAGCAAAAAATATTTTATCACCTTAGAAGGTTCTTTATTACTTGAATCGGGTGGTTACGTTTCAAAAGAAAAATCAAAAGAATTACTAGCAACGCGAGTTGAAAATAATGAAACTAGAGTTAGAAGAGCTACAATTTGGGCTGCTATAGTTGGAGGATTACTATTGATTTGGGAAATAGTTAGCTTTTTCTTGTCGAAACCATTTATTGAAATGATCCAAAGCAATATAAAAAACTTTTTTAAATTATAACCATTCTAGCGCGAGTCTTAGCGGGTAGGATAGTAGGATTGGGTTAACTTTTGCTTTCCAGAATTTTGATAGATAGATTTTTACCTTAGAGATTATTTTAAAGCACAAGTCAGTTCTTTGCACGGGCCTCCTGCGCTAAGACTTGCGCTAGGATAGTCACTCTATTGACCTGCGTAGATGTGATAAGTTTTATTTATATTTGATTGTTAATCATACTGAAATGTTATTATTTGCAGCCCCATTATATTTTATTGCCTTTATTGGATGGATTATTTATTCTGCATTCGTAAAGAAAAACTTGAAACAGAATATGCCAATGGTCTACTTTGGAAGTGTTTTTAGTGTAGTCTGGATAGTAATCATATTAGTATCACTTTAACTTACGTCATTCCCAATTCTAGCGTAAGTCTTCACGGGTAGGATAGTAGGATTGGGTTGACTTGTGCTTTGCAGAATTTGGATAGGTAGATTTTTGCCTTAGAGATTATTTTAAAGCACATTCAGTTCTTTGCACGGGCCTCGGGTGCTAAGACTTGCGCTAGGATAGTCACTCTATTGACCTGCGTAGATGTGATAAGTTTTATTTATATTTGATTGTTAATCATACTGAAATGTTATTATTTGCAGCCCCATTATATTTTATTGCCTTTATTGGATGGATTATTTATTCTGCATTCGTAAAGAAAAACTTGAAACAGAATATGCCAATGGTCTACTTTGGAAGTGTTTTTAGTGTAGTCTGGATAGTAATCATATTAGTATCACTTTAACTTACGTCATTCCCAATTCTAGCGTAAGTCTTCACGGGGTAGGATAGTAGGATTGGGTTGATTTGTGCTTTCCGGAATTTGGATAGATAGATTTTACCTTAGAGATTATTTTAAAGCACATTCAGTCCTTTGCACCGGCCTCGGGCGCTAGGATGGGGTACCACATAAGATTAAGTTCTGAATACACAATTACCCTTCTAAAGTCCAAAGAACAGATCGGTATCTGGTTTTGTGTAACCATTTGCTATGCATGCATTATAAAACTCTTATCTTTGCAGCTTTTATCAATTATCAGCATTCATTAACATATTCATGCCCAAAAACAGCATCGGCTCTACCATTTCGTATTTCTTTTTGGGTGAGTACTTTTCTGATGCCCTGCGCACCACCATTACCGTGGTATTGCCCATTATTTTATTCTTTTACTTGGGCAATCCCGAAGCAGCAAAAGGAATAGGGGTTGGTGCTTTATTAATCAGCCTGACCGATTTGCCTGATAACCGGCTGAACAAATTGAAAACAGCGCTATGGAGCATTATTGTCTTTTTCGCTACCACGCTGGTGGTTTCATCGGTTTTGGATCATGTTTACCTTACCGCGGTTGTGGTGATTATCGCTGCTTTTAGCTTTTCGATGCTTGCCGTATATGGGCAGAAACTCTCGCTAATTGGCACCATGGCCTTGATTGTATGTACCTTTGTAATGGGTCTTCACCCGGCGCGGCCACTTTATTTTAGCAGTTATATGCTGGTTGGTGGCGTTTGGTATTACGTGATTAGTTTGATCCAGACCTTGTTGCGGCCTTACCGCTCGCTTCACCATGCCATTTTCGAATGCCTGATGAGCAGCGCGGTATTTCTAAATGCTAAAGCGAAGAATTATGATGTGGATGTTCCGCTCGATCTGCAACAGAAGGAAGCGATAAAACTGCACATTAAGGTAAACCAGAAACACGAGCTGATCCGGAACCTGTTGCTTACCGATAAATACGCCATGAATCCCGATAACCCCAAAGGCCGGTTGTTGTTGGAGCGGGCGCGGTTACTGATCGATTTGTATGAGCAGTTGAATGCGGTGCATTATGATTATGCTTTGGTTCGAAAAACTTTGGCTACTGGTCCGAGTCTGAAACTGATTGCCACCTTAATTGAATTGCTGGCCAAAGAGCTGGAGCAGTTGGGCAGGCACGTTCGCTCGGCAAAAGCTTATAAAGGTGAGGTGGCTACCAATATGGAATATCACCAGAAACGCGTGATGTTATTGCAGGAAATGGAGTGTTTAAACGAAACCCAGCGATCAATTGTACTGAAGGTGGTTTCGAACATGAACGATATTGTGCGCATTATCGAAATGATAAGGGGCAATGAGCGCACGACAGCGAAACACTTGCGAGAATTGAGCGGATCGATTTCATATCCTTTATTTATTACTGGCGATCGCTTTTCCATTCAGGAGCACCTGACCTTAAAATCGCCCATCTTCAGGTTTTCACTGCGACTGGCCATTTGTTTCCTGTTTGGTTTTTTGCTCATCTGGCAGCTCGAACCCAGCAAATACAGTTACTGGCTTTTTCTTACGCTGGTTATTGTAGCCAGGCCTAAATTTTCAATCACCTGGAAACGGAATTTACAACGTTTAAAGGGGAGTATGGGGGGCGTAGTAATCGGGCTGATTATCGTTTATTTTGTTAAAAGTCCTGCGGTGCTGTTGTCTTTTTCAGTGGTTTTTTTATTGGGCTTTTATGCCTTTAACCGTTTAAACTATACGATAAGTGTGTTATGTATTACCCCCGCGGTTATTTTAACATTGGGCAGTTACCAGGGCCATTTCGATCATATTGTGCACGACCGGATTATCTTCACGCTGCTGGGCTGTGTGATTGCCATTTTTGCCACCTATTTGTTTCCGATTTGGGATAGCCGGCAGTTAAAGGCAAAAATTGTCAATGCATCTAAAGCCAGTCTGGATTACCTGGAAGTTGCCATTCAAAACCGGGTTGCACGGGATGAAAATCAATCGCGCATGGCGCGAAAAAATGCCAATTTAAGTTTATCGGCCTTAAGCGAAGCGATTGAATCGGCCAGCCAGGAACCGATGCGGAAACATATCGATTTTAATGGTTTGTATGGTATCCAGTCGACCATTTACCAGATCAATGCGATTATAACTTCCATTTATCTTTCTGTTAACCATAAACCCGGGCAGGCCGATCCTTTGCTGGTTGATCGGATTGTAAGCAATTTAAGTGATGGTGAGGTGATACAAAACAATACTGAATGGCATGCTGATGAGGTTTATCTGGTTGATGATGGTGACCATTCCACTAACCAGAAACTAACACATATTGCAGCTTTATCGTTCGATTTTAGCAGGTTTAGTGCTGGTTTTAAGGGATAAATTTTTTGTTGTCAGTCTTAGCGGAGTCGAAGACCCTGTCAATCGTCAATTTTTGATTGTAACCTATCATAAAAGGTCCTTCGACTATGCTACCATAGACAGAATCCATTAGCACGGTCGTCATTCGCGCGCAGGTGCTATCGTGTGGACACATCTTTTTTAAGTATTTTTAGGCTTTTTGCTAGCCAACTTTAATAAAGCACGGATTTTAACCAAGGACGCTGTCAATCCCAAGAGCCGGGGAAATCAAAAAAACAGGTGCACAACAGTAAAAATGGCACTAACAAACCTGAAACGCAGTGGTTTTGTGTTCATAACCAATAATTTAATTTTAAAAAAAATATTGAACACAAAACGAAGTGTCGCTGTTTTTTTGATGTGCATGAGATTGTGCAAAAGGCTCATTGCTGGATTGACAAAGCGCTTTGGGTACTTTGGCGCTCCAAAGTACCATGCCCCGCGGCATAGAGCGATAGAAGAATGTTATAATTAATTGTGTCCACGCGATGGGCGCAGGCGGGAACCACGAAGTGCTCAGCGAAGCTAATCTTAAAGCGCGCTGCAATAGCATTAGGATTCCCAATTAAATTGGGAATGACTATGTCTCAAAATATAATTTGCTTAGTGGACCAGCATAAATATTTTTGATACAGCCTCTTTATTTTTGTATCCATAGAAACGCTATGCTTAACACTACGGACAGCACGGGATAAAAAAAACCGGACAGCCATTTATTGTTTCTTTAACCGGGCTGCTCCGACACAGTGATACACCAACAATACCTTAAGGTTACTTCCCCTTTACCTTTTATTTAGCTATTGTTAGCCTGCCGATCTAAGGCGAGTCAAATCTTTGGTCTACCTGATCTCCAGCAAGGGCATCACTCAACTAAAGCAAGGGTTAAGCAGTGTGCAGGCAGGTGTAAGGCAAGCCTGGCCGGAAGGTGGCATAAACGTGGGGTAAATGTGGCGTAAAGGTGGACTTGGAATGTTTTTTTTGGGGGGATCTTTAATCAGGCGGATTGATTTGGGTGATCATCGCTTTTGATTAACCTAATATAAAAAATTATGGTGAAGCGGGCAAAAAAAGCTTCGTAATTTTTGGCACAGGCAGCAGAAATGCAATTTGTTCGTGTCTGTGACTCATTTTAATTAAGTTTATAAACTCAATTTTATTCTTGTATCCATAGAGAGGCTATGTTTAAACTACGGACAGAGTGGTTTAGTGCTGGTTTCAAGGGATAAATTTATTTGTTGTCAGTCTGAGCGGAGTCGAAGACCCTACCAAACGTCAATTTTGGATTGTAACCTATCGTAAAAGATCTTTCGACTAGGCTACCATAGACAGATTCCAATAGAATGGTCGTCATCTCGACCGCAGCAACGCGAAGTGGAGAGATCTATCAAAACAGATTTCTCGACTGCGTTGCACTCCGCTCGAAATGACGGTAACTCGGGAGGATTTTTACACGTAGATTAATTGCTATCATTTATATTGATTTTTATAAAATAAATTACCCCTACCATAGACAGAATCCATAGTACGGTCGTCATTCCCGCGCAGGCGGGAACCACGAAGTGCTCAGCGAAGCTAATCTTAAAGCGCACTGGAATAGCATTAGGATTCCCAATTAAATTGGGAATGACGATCTCGCGCAGCCTACCATTTTGCCAAAGTTTTGGTTAACCGGGCGTAATAAATTTGATTGAATTGATTTTAAAAAAACACAATATTGTATATTGTGAACCTTAAATCCTCATTCGCATGAAAAGATCATTTTTAAGCTTCCTTTTGATTTCGTTTTTAACTGTAACTGCTTTTGCGCAAAAGAAACCCAACTTTTGGGATGATGTGCAGACCATTAAAAAATACGATCAAATGTATAAACCACCTGTTCATCCGGTGTTGTTCGTAGGCAGTTCATCCATCAGGAAATGGGATAATTGTACACAGATTTTTGCCAAATACAATGCTTTAAACCGCGGTATTGGTGGTGCTGTAATAAACGATATTACGTATTATTTAAACGATGTGGTTTTTCCATATCAGCCAAAACAGATTGTACTGTACGTTGGCGAAAATGACCTGCCAAATGAAACGGTAACACCCGATACAGTTTTAAACCGCACCATCAGGTTATACCAGGCCATAAGGACAAAATTGCCAACGGTGCCTGTTGTGTACATCTCCATTAAGCCAAGCCCAAGCAGGGATAAATTTAAGGAGAAAGCAGTAGCATCTAACGCACTCATTAAAAAGTTCCTTGCCGGAGAGACCAATACCACCTTCGTTAATGTTTATTCTTTAATGCTAACCAAAGATGGTAAACTCAGACCAGAATTATTTGTAGATGATATGTTGCACATGAATGCTGCGGGTTATGCCATCTGGCGAAAAGCTGTAGAGTGGAGTTGCTACATTTGACTGGAGGGTTTTATTTGTCAGATTTAAACATTAAACTTTAAATTTGAATATATGAGCAGACGAATATTTGATGAGCCTTTTAAAAGAATGGCTTTGGATCTGGCCCATGCGCGGGGTTCGATAAAGGATGTTGCAATAGAATTGGGTATAAGTTCGAACCTTTTAAGTAAATGGAAAGAGCGCGAAGGAATTGCAAAAGCTGATACTACAAGCCTTAGCGAGGAGCAGCAATTGATTCGGAAACTTCAAAAGGAGCTTAAAGAAGCCCAGCTAGAACGTGATATATTAAAAAAGGCGGTAGGCATCTTTTCCAAGGGAGACGGGAGATATTCGGATTTATAAAAGATTACCGAAAGATATTTTCTGTTGAAAGGATGTGTAGGGTATTTGGAATAAACAACAGTAGTTTTTATTACTGGTTAAAAAACCCCCAGGGTAAGCGGCTTACCGATGATAATTATCTTATGATAGAGATAAGCAAGATTTACGCAGAGAGTAAAGGGTGTTACGGGAGTCCGCGTATTACTGCCGAATTATGTTCCAGAGGGATCTTTATCTCTCGGCCCAGAGTTGCCAGGCTGATGCGCAGATTGGGTATAAAGAGTACCATCCGTAAGAAATGGGTACAGACAACAGATTCACAGCACACTTACTCCTTAGCAGAAAATTTCCTTAATAGAGATTTTTATGCCGCCAATATTAGAGAGAAATGGGTTTCAGACCTCACTTATATACAAACTGGGGAAGGTTGGCTATATCTGACAACAGTTATAGATCTGGCGGATAGAAAAGTTGTAGGCTGGTCATTAAGTGAAAATATGGAAGCTGAGAACACCACGATAAAGGCATTAGAAATGGCTATAAAGAATAGACCTATTACCCAACAGTTAATTTTTCACTCAGACAGAGGTATACAATATGCATGTTCCGAGTTCAGAAAAAAATTAGAATGCTTAGGGATAAAGCAAAGCATGAGCAGAAAAGGAAACTGTTGGGATAACGCAGTTGCAGAGAGTTTCTTTAAAACTATAAAAACAGAAATGATATACCAGCAGATATATAAAACAAGAGCGAAGGCTAGTTTAGCCATTTTTGAATATATAGAGGTCTGGTATAATAGAAAAAGAAGACATTCATACTTAGGGTACTTATCGCCATTAGAGTTTGCAAACAGCTCAATAAATCCTAAAATCGCAGCTTAAAAGAAAGAAAAATATCTAAAGTAATGCTTCTCAATAAAAATAATATGACAAAAAAAAATCTCCAGTAGACTATTGCAATTCCAGAGCCGTATTTAATGAAATAGTCATTTTTTACCAACTAAGATTCTGATCAAGATATTTTCTCTAATTGTTTTACCATATAAGACATGTAAGAACATATGAGCTTACATGTCCTTAAATTTCTTATATGGTTAGAAACCTTTGATGCTTTTAATTTCATTGCACAGTCCTTAGCAAACTAGCCCCGATTGCACGGAAAGCCCACAGCGCTGGACTGCCCCCAAAAAGTTGGACAAACTTATTAATTATTTAAGACTTGTGTCCGGTATTCAACCGGGCTCATTCCATTTAAGTTCAATCTTATCCTTTTATTGTTATAATAACTAATATACTCATCAACATCACCCTTCAGCTCCTCCACCGACAGGTATTTTTTGCGGTAGAACATCTCAGACTTTAGCGTACCAAAAAAGTTTTCCATTACAGCATTATCCAGGCAGTTGCCCTTTCTCGACATACTCTGTATAATTCCATTCTTGAGCAGGATTCCCTGGTAACTCTTCATCTTATATTGCCATCCCTGGTCGGAATGCAGCATGGGTTTGGCATTACCTGGCTTTTTTTTCAATGCCTGGTCCAGCATATCAGTAACCTGCCCGAAGTCCGGCCTTAGGGATTGCGAATAACTTATAATCTCTCCATTGAACAGATCAATTATGGTAGAGAGATACAGTTTCTTACCGGTTACATTGAATTCTGTGACATCGGTCGCCCATTTTTCAAACGGCCTGTCAACGTTAAACTCCCTGTTGAGTATATTTGGGACTGTTTTGTTCTCTTCTTCTTTATATGATCTGTATTTCTTAAGTCTGACGGCACTTTTCAGGCCCATCTCTCCAGTCAGCCTCAATACCGTCTTATGGTTGATGATGTGCCCTTCCTTTTTCAGCTGGAGCAGCATCCGCCTATAGCCATATCTACCTTTATGCTGCTTGTAGAGTTCATTGAGGCGGCCCCTAACCACTCCGTACCTGTCGGCCGTACCATTACATTTCATATGGTAATAAAATGAGCTCCGTGCCATACCGGCCACCTCTAAAAGCACTGGCAGGTCAAACATATTCCTTAATCCGTGAATGATCAGCGCTTTTTGTTTTTCTTTGATTCTTCTTTCTGGATTAAGGCCCGTAACTTTTTTAAAAACGCGACCTCCGCACGTAAACGATTGTTTTCTTCCAGGACCTGTTCATGATCTGTCAACAGGGAAGGTGCTTTTTTCGGAATCTTTGGCTTCATGAGTCGATGTTTTCCTCTTGTTGTTTCAGACAGTCCCTCGGCTCCAGCAGATTCGTATATCCTTAACCAATTGGATAGGACACTGTTACATCTGATGTTAAAATGAAGGCATGCCGCCCTCAAAGATACCTTATTGGAAATAAAGTAACGGATAACCTCAAGTTTGTTTTCCAGTGAATAGTCTGTCGACTGGGGGATTAGTCCGGCCTCGCCAAAACGTTGATAGAACTGTACCCACTGATAGACCATACGCCGTTCGATACCATTTTCCCTTGAGATTGAATCCAAAGGTTTCTCTCTACTTAAGACCTGACCGATGATAGCCAGTTTAAATTCCAAGCTATACTTAATTTTTCTGCTCATAAAATGCTCCTCTTAAAGTGTCCAACTTTTTGGGGGCAGTCCACGCAGCGAGGACTTGAAGTAAGAGCGGGACTGAAATAACCCTAAGCATTACAGGCTTTGCGCTACAAAGAAATAAGGTCAAATTTTCACCTTCTGAACCGCTGCCAACAGATTTCTGTCAATTTTACCATGTAAGACATATAAGAACATATAAGCTTTATGTGCCCTTGAATTTCCTATATGGTTAAATAACTTTTTTTTGCACATGACTTTAAAAAAATAACCTTTTTTTCTCACCACCTTAGGCACCTTAGCACACCTAGGTATTAAGGCATTCCTTGGTTTTATTGTACTGTCTTTTGTTAGCTGGCCCCGATTGAACGGCTCAGACTGACGACCGCAGTGCTTAACTTAATGACATTGGACACGCGCAAGCCACTGAAATTGTAAGCGCGGCTAACCGGAATTAAAATTATATATTTATTATTGCGTTTTAACCGTTCCCTAACTAAATGAAGAAACTTCTACCCGCTATATTATTCTTTTTGACTGCTTATTGTGCCCAGGCCCAGGTGCTTTTGGGAATCCCACAGGTGGTAAACTACAATAACGAGCAGTATAGTGGGGGGATTCAAAATTGGGATGTAGAGCAGGATAAAAATGGCATCCTATATTTCGGTAACAATGAGGGGCTGCTTACTTTTAACGGCCGCTATTGGAACCTGTTTAAGTTACCCAACTTTACCTCGGTACGTTCGGTAGGGATCGATTCTAAAAACCGTATTTACGTTGGCGGGCAAGATGAGTTTGGTTATTTCTACCCTAATGCGCAAGGTATTTTAAAATATACCTCGCTGTTAAATCTACTGCCCGAAAATATGCGGAAACTAGCCGATATCTGGGGTGTTTCAGTTGTTCAGGATGAAGTGTTTTTTAGGTCGATACATGCTATTCTGCATTATAAAGACGGGGTAATTAAAAGTTATAAAACCAATACGAACTGGCTGTTTATGGGGGGCGTAAAGAATAAGGTTTTTTCGCAGTCATCTGATTCGGGCCTGATGATTTACGACCACGCTATGTGGAAGCCATTTTGCGTGGATAGTGTTTTAAACCGTTCGGGCATTACCTCGGTGCTTCCATATGGTGGCGATACGCTATTGGTTTCGATGTTAAAAAAAGGATTCTTTTTGATTATTAACCATCGACTAAAACCTTTGAGGACCAGTTTAGATCAGGTTTTTTTAAACGAAAGGATTTATTTTACCACGCAAATCAGTCCGGATTTATATGGCGTGGCCACCACTTCGGGTGGGGTGTATATTATGAACAAGCATGGCGACCTGGTACAGAAATACAATTATAAAGAAGGCCTGCAGAACAATAACGTAAGAGGCATATTGCTTGATAAAGATAAGAACATGTGGCTGGCACTTGATGATGGAATTGCTTATGTGGCCATAAACAGTGCGGTTAAAAGCATTTTTCCCGATCGCAATAAGCAAATAACGAGTTACGCTTTCCGCAAATACGATCAATCTATCTATATCGGTACCTCTAATGGTTTGTACCGGGCAAAAATTAATGCAGCCATGCCCGATCTAAGCTATTCTCAGGTCAATTTTGAGGAGGTAAAGAACACCAAAGGGCAGGTATGGGGACTGGATGAAATTAACAACCAGCTGTTAATGGCTCACGAGGATGGAACCCTCCTGGTGAAAGATAATACAGCCACCCCACTATATAGCCTGATCGGCACCTGGATGTACCAACCCATGGATAATGTTTATCCCAGTAAAGAGGTAATTGCAGGTACTTACGCCGGATTGCAGGAAATAACCTACGCCGGAGGCCGCTTTGTTAACGGCGGTAAAATTGCCGGCATTAACGAAACCCTGCGTTTTATAGTAACCGATAACAATAACCCCGATCTAATCTGGGCTTCGCACCCCTATCACGGCGTGTATAAAATAGAACTCAACCCCGATCATAAAAGCATCTTGCGCACTACACTGTTCTCTGATCGGGATGGTTTACCAACTAAGCTCTATAATTACGTGTTCCACATTAAAAACAGGGTAGTAATTGCCACTACAAGCGGAGTTTTTGAATATAATGCCGCGAGCAAAAAGTTTACCCGTTTTAAATTGTTCGGTTCGGCACTAAATGGTATCCCTATTCAATATCTTAAAGAGGATAACGATGGTAACATCTGGTTTGTAACCAATAAAAAAGTAGGGGTAATCGATTTCCACAGGCCTAATGGAAAAGATGCCTTCAGTATTTTATACCTGCCCGAGCTAAATGGTAAAGTGGTTGGCGGTTTCGAATCGATATACACGCCTGATAGCAAAAATATATTTATTGGTGCCAACAAGGGGGCTTACCACATTAATTACCAAAAATACATTCAGAATATCACCCGGCCAAACGTGGTGCTGGGCACCGTTAAGCTAATGGGAAATAAAGATAGTGTGGTTTTTGGAGGGTATTTTGTAAATAAGGGTGCTATTACAGCCAGGCAAGACCTGCACGAGATTCCCGAATACGTGTACAGCTTAAATTCGATCCATTTCGAATACGCTTCAACACTTTTTGAACACGATAAGAACATCAAATTCAGTTATCAGCTTATGGGTTTTGATAGCGAATGGTCTGCATGGGGAACGAAAAGCGAAAAAGATTATACCAATTTACCAGCCGGAAAATATACGTTTAATGTAAAGGCGAGTACTGGCATCAGTAACGAATCTGAGGTGGTAAGTTATACTTTTATAGTGCTGCCAGCCTGGTACAATACCATTTGGATGCGGATTTTTTACCTCATCTTAATTGTGGTGGCTTTAGGGCTGATTATCAGGTGGCAGAAAAAGAAACACATTAAAGAGCAGGAGCGGATGAGTTACCTGCATCAGCTGGAACTGGACAGAAATGAGAAGGAAATTGTGCGGCTGCAGAACGAAAAGCTCGAAGCGGATGTAAATTATAAAAACAAAGAGCTTTCTACCATGACCATGCATTTGGTACAACGTGGTAAGGTATTGGCTAAGATTAAGGATGTGATATCGACGGTAATTAAAAACCACGATTTAAATGAGAGCTCGCCAAGTTTCAGGCACCTCATCAGGCTGATTAAGGATGTAGAAAAAAAGGACCAGGAACTGGATCATATGAGCGTTCACTTTAACCATGTAAACACCGAATTCTTTAATAAACTCAAAGACCTTTACCCTGATTTAAGCCAGAACGATTTAAAGTTTTGTGCTTACTTATCGATGAACCTTTCTTCAAAGGAAATGGCTCAGCTGATGAATGTAACCATTAAAGCCATTGAAGTGGGCCGATATCGCTTAAGAAAGAAGCTTCAGCTTAAGCCGGAGACGAATTTATACGAATTCCTTATTGATATTGCCCGTCAAAAAACACCTTAAAAACAATGTTTTCGTTACAAATTGTGATGTTTTGGATTGAAATGTTTAAGTTTCTGATAATCAGTTGTTTTTGATTTAAGTGTAGGGCTTATGTAGGCCTAAAAATTCCTTTTTTTGGTTAATTGAGTGCTGCTGTATGGTTGGTGTAGTAGTGCTAAATTGTGCTAATGCATAACACCTCTTTAGATTTGATTTATGAAACGGGCTACCAAAAGCCCCGGTCATTAAATAACCAAATATTAACCTTAAAATTAATTTCTATGAGAGGAAGATTTACATTCGTATTCTTCATTTACTGTATCATGGCATTGCCGCTGGCCTTATTGGCACAAGACATTCCCGTTACAGGAAAAGTAACAGAACAAAATGGTAGTCCATTGCCTGGCGTAACCGTTAAGCTTGATGGAACAACCAGAGCAGCATCTACCGATGCCAATGGTGTTTTTAGTATTCAGGCACCTGTTGGCGGCAAATTAACAATCAGTTTACTTGGTATGACAACACAAACGGTAACTGTTCCGGCAGGCGGCCGTATCAATGTGTCGCTGGCAGCCAGTTCGAATGATTTAACCGAGGTAGTAGTAGTGGGCTACGGTACCCAGAAAAAAGCCCTTGTAACCGGATCCATCTCCAGCGTAAAGGCAAAAGATCTGGAATCGATGCCGATTAACAGAGTGGAGCAGGCTTTACAGGGAAGAACATCTGGTTTAACGATTGCCAGTGGCAACGGACAGCCGGGTTCTGCATCAACAGTGCGGGTAAGGGGATTTACCTCTTTTGCTTCTTCAGGTAATAACGATCCGCTTTGGGTTGTTGATGGTGTAATTGTAGATAATGGTGGCATTGGTTATTTAAATCAATCAGATATCGAATCTATTGAGGTTTTAAAAGATGCAGCCTCACAGGCAATTTATGGCGCCAGAGCGGCAAATGGTGTAATTATTGTTTCTACCAAGAAAGGTAAAGAAGGAAGGTTAGCTATAAACTACAATGGGTTTTATGGTACACAAGCTCCGGCTAAAAAGCTAAAACTGCTCAATGCCAATGAATATGCTACGATCAGGAATGAAGCCTATTCAAATAGCTTTAATGCAGCAACTGATGGAACTTTTACACTGCCATATGCAAATCCATCATCTTATGGAGAAGGTACTGATTGGCAATCGGTTGTTTTTAACGACGATGCCCGCAGACAAACGCATGAGTTTAGCGTTTCAGGCGGAACCAATAAATCTACCTTTTATACTTCTTTTGGTTATATCGATCAGGAAGGTATTGTAGCCACACCAATTTCTAATTTTAATCGTGCAAACATCCGTCTTAATTCCACATTTAAGCCTGCAAAGTGGATAAGCTTCGGTGAGAATTTAGGCTATAGCCATTCGGTTAATAGTTCTTTAGGTAATACCAATAGCGAGTTCGGTGGTCCTTTAAGTTCGGCAATTCATTTAGACCCGATGACCCCGGTTATTCAAACCGACCCAACTGCTATAGGTAAATCTCCTTATACCATTGCCAATATTATAAAAGATCCGGCAACCGGATTTCCTTATGGTATTTCGGGCCCGGTTGGTCAGGAAATGAGTAATCCGCTGGCTTATGTTCAAACCAGATTAGGTAACTATGGTTGGGATCATAACATTGTTGGTAATGCTTTCTTAGAAATTGAGCCTATCGAAAATTTAAAATTCAGGTCATCGCTGGGCGCTAAACTTGCCTTTTATGGTTCTGAATCTTATACCCCATTATTTTGGTTGAGTCCGTCAAATACTAACAGTAAGGCGAATTTCTATCGCGAGATGAATATGACCTTAAATTATAACTGGGAAAATACCATTAGCTACTCTAAAAGCTTTGGTAAACACCATGCATACGCAATCTTTGGTCAGGGTTATTATATGGACAACAATAACCGCGGTTTAAACGTAAGGTTTAACAATATCATTGCTCAGAATTTTTATCAGGCCAATTTAAACTATAAACCGGCAACAGCCGATATTCAGGGCGATGGTAGTGATGCTACTTTGCATGTTGTGAATTCTCTCTTTACCCGTGTAACGTATGATTATGATGAAAAATATCTATTCACGGGTATTATCCGTCGTGATGGTTCTTCACGTTTTGGTACCAACAACCGGTTTGGTTACTTCCCTTCAGCTTCAATAGGCTGGGTGCCTACAAAAGAGGCTTTCTGGAAAGAAAACAAAGTCGTTAATTTCTTGAAATTACGCGGAAGTTATGGAATTACCGGAAATGATGCCATTGGCGATTTCAGTTACGTATCGTTAGTAAACAGCGGACGTAATTATACTTTTGGCACTACAGATGTAAGTACCATTGGATGGAGTCCGGCTGCCTTATCAAATCCTGATTTGAAATGGGAGGAAACTCACCAAACAGATATTGGTTTAGATGCGACCTTATTTAACGATTTTACACTTAGTGCTTCTTACTTCAAAAAGAAAACTATTGGTGTATTACAAACACCTTCTATTCCACTTTATTTAGGTGCAGCTGGTGGTGCCGCAGAAAATGTTGGCGATATGCAGAACACTGGTATAGAATTCGAATTGGGTTACAGGAAAAAAATAGGGGAGCTTAATTTAGGTATTAATGCTAATATCTCAACCTTGAAAAATAAGGTAACCAGGCTATTACCAGGAAGAGAATTTATAGAAGATAATGCACAGAGTTTTCAGGGCATGGGGAACTTCACCCGTACCGGACTTGGACGTTCATTCAATGAGTTTTATGGGTATGAAGTGGCTGGGATTTTTCAGTCGCAGGCAGAAGTTAATGCATACAAAGGGCCAGGAGGTACAGTATTGCAACCTTCGGCAAAACCCGGAGATCTAAAATTTGCCAACTTAGATGGTAATGAAACTATAAGTGGTAGTGATCGTACTTATTTAGGTAGTCCGCTTCCAAAATATACATACGGTATTACCATTAATCTGGCTTACAAAAACTTTGATTTTGTGGCTTTCGGAAACGGTGTAGGTGGAAATATGATCTTCCAGGGATTACGACGCTTGGATGTAACTTATGGAAACTGGCAACAATCAATTCTTGACAGGTGGACACCAACCAACACATCAACTGATGTTCCCCGTGTTGCAGACAAGGATCTTAACGGAAACTATACCAAGTTCTCCAAAAACTATCTGGAAAAAGGAGATTACTTCCGTTTAAAAACCCTTCAGGTAGGTTATAACCTTCCAGCTAATGTGATTAAAAAAATTGGCGCACAAAAAGTTCGGGTATATCTGATGAGTGAAAACCTGTGGACCATTACTAAATATACAGGTTACGATCCTGAAATCGGTGGAACTGTATTGGGTGTAGATCGTGGAATATATCCGCAGGCACGTTCGTTTATGGTAGGTTTAAATGTTGGATTCTAAAAAAAAATTAAAATGAAAAAGAATATTTTAGCTATTGCAGCCCTTTTAACCGCTTCTCAGCTTATCGTTTCTTGTCAAAAACAGCTCGATGTAAATCCACGAGAACGTATACTGGAGACAAGTTATTATCAAAGTCAGCAGCAGGCATTTACAGGTTTAGTGGCTGTTTATGATCAATTGGGTAATCAGTCTAGTGGCTACCTCACCAAACTTAATTTATTTAGCTCCGCATCAGATGATCATTATGCAGGTGCCGATTCTCCATCAGATTTAGGAGATATGCAAGCGATGAATAATTATACGGTAAACTCCTTATCAGGAGCCCCAAGTTATTTATGGAGCAAGGGCTTTACCGGTGTTTACCGTGCAAATGTTCTGCTGAAAAAAATAGAAGGCATTACAATGGATGCTTCAACCAAGGCAAGGTATATTGCTGAGGCTAAAGCGTTGCGTGCTATATTTTATTTTGATTTGGTAAGGATCTTTAAAAATATACCGTTAATCTTAGCACCTATAGAGCCTTCGGGCATGTTCGATGTTACGCAGGTTGCCCCTGCAGATGTATATAAGCAGATAGAAAAAGATTTAGGAGAGGCATTAACTGCGCTCCCTGTAACTATTCCTACTGCTGAAGCAGGACGTTTGAGCCAGGGTGCAGTTCATGCCGTTTTAGGTAAGGTTTACTTATGGGAAGAAAAATGGGCCCCGGCAGCTGCAGAGTTTGCACTGGTAAATGGTACAGCTCCTGGTGCAAGTACCTATGGCTATAAGCTGCTTCCAAAATTTGCTGATTTATGGAATGTTAAAAATAAGTTCAATTCAGAATCTGTTTTAGAACTCAGCTACAATACTACCTCTAATATGGGTTGGGATAACGTTGGCAGTCGCGAAGGTAATGTAATGGGCATTCTGGTAGGGCCGCGTAACTATGTTCCTGTAATTGCTGCACAAGCACCAGATTATGTTTCGGGTTGGAGTGTAATGCCAATAACCAAAGAACTGTTTGATTTAATTCACTACGATCCGCGTAACAAACCTACTGTTGCCAATTTAGATAGTTTGGAAAAAGCAGGTATTGTAACCTATAAACATGCAAATGATAATACCGGATATTTTGTAGAGAAATATGCCGGCAGAGTTTCTACCAAAGCTGCTGTTGGCCAGTTGGAATTAAACTTTGGTCAGAATATGTACGAAATCCGTTTAGCTGATACCTACTTAATGGAAGCTGAAGCATTGTTGAAAAGTGGTGCTGCAGTTGGCGTAGGTACCAGGGCCTATATTTTCCTTAATGCAGTAAGAGCCCGCGTTGGTTTAAACCCTGTTGCGGTAACCATGGATAATATCATGAAAGAAAGACGTCTGGAACTGGTAGCTGAAGGACAAAGATGGTTTGATTTGGTTAGATGGGGGCTTGCTCCAACTAAACTGGCCTTTAAAGGATTTCAGGCAAATAAAAACGAGACCTTACCTATCCCACAGGCTGAATTGAATAATACCAAAATTCTCCAGAGCAAAGAATGGGGCGGCACAAAATAAGTGGTCATCTAAATAACCTTAATGTTTAATTGTTAACAGGGAGAAAGCGAGTTCTTTCTTCCTGTTTTTTTTGATCTGCTGATCTTTTCCCTATGCTTCTTACCAGATTTCTTCGCTTTTTTATCATTTGTATTTTTACCTGTTCTTCGCTTTCTGTTATTGCCCAAAACCAAGCCGAAGTTTGGCTTACCAAAGCAGATCGATCGGTTTTATTTGCCAAACAGGCAAGCAAATTAAGTTTTACTTCAGCTAAAAATAATTTACCAGGCATTACCGTAAACGATAAAGAAACTTATCAAACAATTGATGGCTTCGGTTATGCGCTAACCGGCGGAAGTGCACAGCATATTATTAAAATGTCGGCACCAGCCAGGGCGGCTTTATTGAAAGAGTTGTTTGCTACTGATGGAAACAATATTGGGGTAAGTTACATCAGACTGAGCATCGGTGCTTCTGATTTAAATGAAAAAGTATTTTCTTACAATGACCTTCCCGAAGGACAAACCGATTTAACGCAAGCCAAATTTGATCTGGGCCCGGATAAAGTGGATGTAATTCCGGTAATGAAGGAAATCCTTGCGATTAACCCAAAACTAAAAATTATGGGTTCGCCATGGTCTCCTCCCTTATGGATGAAAACCACTTACGATGCCCGGGGCGGGATGTTAAAACCCGAATATTATGATGCTTACGCTAAGTATTTTGTGAGTTACGTACAGGAAATGCAAAAAGAAGGAATCCCTATTGATGCGATTACCGTTCAAAATGAGCCTTTGCACCCGGGTAATAATCCCAGCATGCTTATGGTTGCACCAGATCAGGCGCTTTTTGTAAAAAAGTTTCTCGGGCCTGCTTTTGCAAATGCCAATATCAAAACAAAAATTATTATTTACGACCATAATGCCGATCGGCCAGATTACCCAATCAGTATTTTAGATGACGCGGAAGCCAGAAAGTATATTGATGGATCTGCCTTTCATTTGTATGGGGGAAGAATCGAAGCTTTAAGTGATGTGCACAATGCCCATCCTGACAAGAATATTTACTTTTCTGAGCAAATGGTAGTAGAACAGCCCGATGCCACGACCATTAATATCGTAAATCCGGTAGCACGCTTAATTATCGGGGCTACACGCAACTGGAGCAAAAATGTACTGGAATGGAATTTAGCCGCCGATCCTGAAAATAAACCCTATACTGACAGGGGCGGCTGTTCGATGTGTCAGGGCGCAATAACCATTGATAAAGATACTTATAGCAGAAACCTGGCTTATTATTCCATTGCCCACGCTGCTAAGTTTGTAAGGCCTGGCGCTGTTCGGGTGGCTACAAACGATTTAACCAACCTGCCAAATGTTGCCTTTAAAACACCTGAAGGGAAACATGTTTTAATTGTAGCCAATAGCGGCAAGAGCGCCAATACCTTTAACATTACTTTTAATGGTAAAATACTTGTTGCAACGCTCGATAAAGGATCTGTAGCTACATACATCTGGTAATTCTCTAAAACCTAATCTTATTGTTATGTCTTTCAAAAAATCGATATTATATATTTTTCTGCTCAGTACCATTTCGTTTACAGGGTTTAGTCAGGGGTTTTTAAAAGCCGAGGGTAAAAAAATAGTCAACCAAAAAGGGGAGAATGTTTTACTCCGTGGTTTTGGCTTAGGTGGCTGGATGTTACAGGAGGGTTATATGCTCAAAATTAACAAAGAAGCACAGCAGTACCGTATTCGCGAGCGCATAGAAGAACTGATGGGGCCAAAACAGACTCAGGAATTTTACGATGCCTGGCTGGCAAACCACATGCGTAAAATAGATGTGGATTCAATGAAACGCTGGGGTTTTAATTCCATCCGTTTACCCATGCACTACAATTTATACACTTTACCAGCAGATAAAGAACCTGTTGCCGGGAAAAATACCTGGCTGGAAAAAGGCTTCGCTTTAACCGATAGCCTGTTATCCTGGTGTAAGGAAAATAAAATGTATTTGATTTTAGATTTACATGCTGCACCTGGTGGACAAGGGAACGATTTAAACATTGCCGACCGCGATCCGTCAAAACCATATTTATGGGATAGCGCGGCTAACCAGGAGAAAACCATTGCACTTTGGAAAAAACTGGCAGAGCGTTATAAAAATGAACCTTACATTGGTGCATACGATATTTTGAATGAACCCAACTATGGTTTTACCAATCCTGAAGAGGATAAAAATGGAACAAAAGAAAAAGTAAATGCGCCTTTGCGTAAGTTAATGGTCGAGATTACCAAAGCCATCCGTGAGGTTGATCAAAAACACATCATTGTTATCGAAGGAAATGGCTGGGGCAATAATTACAATGGCATTTTTCCATTATGGGATAAAAATATGGTTTTGAGTTATCATAAATACTGGAATTATAACGATCAGGCTTCAATAGCACACATTATTAAAGCCAGGGATGAGCAGAATGTTCCGGTTTGGCTGGGCGAAACAGGAGAAAATTCTAATGTTTGGTTTACGGATGCCATCCATCTTTTAGAGAAGAATAATATTGGCTGGGCCTGGTGGCCATTGAAAAAGATAGGTGCCAATAACCCAATGGAAATTAAATCGAATCCTAATTATGATGAGCTGGTAAAGTATTTCAATAATGGTGGAAACAAACCTAAGGATAGCAATGTATATAGCGGGTTAATGGAGCTGGCCATTTATTCGAGATTAGAAAATACGATTATCCACCGCGATGTGATAGATGCCATGATCCGCCAGCCCTTTAGTAACGAAACCAAAGCTTTTAAGCCCAATTTAATTAAAGATAAAAGTATTGTTTACGCTGTAGATTACGATTTAGGTAAAAACGGTTTTGCTTATTTCGATACCGATACTGCCGATTACCATACCTCAACAGGAAAACGAAGTGCAGGCAACCGCGGCCATATTTACAGAAATGATGGGGTGGATATTGTTAAAGATTCTACACGGTACGAAAAGTATTATGTAAACCATATCGAAAAAGGGGAGTGGTTGCAATACACGGTTAATGTTGCTCAAAAAGGTGTTTATATTTTAAAAATAAATGCTGCGGCAAATCATGCTTCAGGTAGAATGACCATTATGATCGACGACAAAGTGGCAGCTAGAAATATTGTCGTTCCAGATACAGGAGATAATAAGAAGTTTGCAACCTTTGAGGTGAAGAACGTTGTTTTAAAAGCTGGCAAGCAAAAAATTAAGGTACTGGCAGATGCAGGGGGCTATAATTTTCGTTATATTCAATTTATAAAATAAAGCAAAACATCACCTTGAAAGGCGCAAAACGGATCCTGTTTATTTTAGGGGCAATTGCTGTTGCAATCGTTATTCTTTCAAGATGCATGAATGCGGCTGATCAATTGCCCGCAGATGTGCGGGGTGAGGCCTACACCGGGGCAGCTACCTGTGTTAAATGCCATAAAGATTTATCGCAGTCTTATGCACATAATCCGCATGGTTTAACTTCTAAGCCTGTTGCAGATGCAGCTTTGTTAAAAATTTTCGCCCCTGATTCGAACAGTTTCCAATATGATGCAAGCCAAAAAGTAGTAGTAGAGAAGAGAGATAGCGGTATGTTTCAGGTCGCTTATCAGGATGGCAAAGCTGTGCGTGCGCAAAAGTTCGATATGCAGTTTGGCTCAGGCGAAAAAGCCTATACGTATACCTATTGGCAAGGCAAAAAAATGTACGAACTACCTTTATCTTACTTCACTGCCATTAAGAACTGGGCCATCAGTCCTGGTTTTCCAAAAGAAAACTTTTATTATGACCGGGCGATAACGAGTCGTTGTTTAGAGTGCCATGCCTCTTATGTAGCTATTAAAATCACGCAAAAATCTACTTTTGAAAAGGATGAAGAGATGGAAAAAGGCACTGTTATTTATGGGATAGATTGCGAGCGCTGCCATGGCCCTGGGAAACAGCATGTTGTTTTTCATATGGAAAATCCGGAAGAAAAAACTGCAAAATTCATCACCCTTTATAAAACCCTTACCCGTAAGCAAAAGATGGATGTTTGCGCCGTTTGCCATTCGGGCAATACTTTGGTGGCACAACGATCGGTATTCGGTTTCCAGCCGGGCGACGATTTAGAGGCTTACTATTCGCAGGATTTTAAAGGTTTTGGTGGTGGTAATATTGATGTACACGGTAACCAAAGTGCCATGCTAAAGGGCAGTAATTGTTATCGGAAAAGTGAAACCATGACCTGCCAATCGTGCCACAATACACATGAAAATATTAAGGGTAATTTAACAGTTTACTCACAGCGTTGTATCAATTGCCATAAAACGACCAATCACAGCAAAGCTACTTTAGCCAAGGGATCGCTGAGTACCAATTGTATCGACTGCCATATGCCTATAGAACCTTCAAAACTGATCACCTTTCAACAGGCAGGTAAAGATCATTTAAGCCCTTACCTGTTACGTTCACACCATATTGCCATTTATCCCGTTATTAATAAGTAAAACCAAACTTTTATTAAGAACTGCTCCAATATCTTTTAATAGAACTTGGATTTCGTACATTTGGTTTCTACCTTAAAATTAGATAGTAGCCAATATGTCCTTAAAATACTACTTAGCTTTATTCTCCTTCCTTTTTCTATCCACCTCTATTTTTGCACAAAAGAAATTTACCCTCAGCGGCACTATTCGCGATGCGGGCACAGGCGAAACCTTAATTGGTGCAACGGTAAGAATTTCCGGAGCATCTGCCGCAGCAACCTTAACTAATAATTATGGATATTTTGCTTTAACACAAGCCGAAGGAACCTACACGGTGGCGGTAAGTTATACCGGCTATACATCCATTGTTAAAACCATCAGTTTAACAAAAGATACGAAGTTAAATGAGGAATTAAAAAGTACAAATGATTTAGATGAAGTAACAGTAAGCGCCAATAACCGCAAAAACGAAAACGTTAAAAGTGCGCAGATGGGTTTGGAAAGGATTGATATGAAAACGCTTAATTCTATCCCGGTGTTGCTGGGCGAAAAGGATATTTTAAAAACCATCCAATTATTACCGGGCGTAAAATCAGGTGGAGAAGGGAATACAGGTTTTTACGTTCGCGGTGGTGCTGCCGATCAGAATTTAATTATTCTGGATGAGGCTGTGGTGTACAACTCATCCCACTTACTTGGCTTTTTCTCTACTTTCAATGCCGACGCAATTAAAGATGTAAGTTTATACAAAGGTGGTATGCCAGCGCAATATGGTGGCCGGTTATCATCGGTTTTAGATGTTAAAATGGATGATGGGAACAATAAAGAGTTTAAGTTTGAGGGAGGTATTGGCTTAATCGCCTCACGTTTAAAAGCAGAAGGACCAATTGTAAAAGACAGAGGTTCGTTTATGGTGAGTTTCCGCAGAACTTATATTGATCTGTTTTTAAGAGCTTCGCCAGATTCGTCTGTTAACGGGAGTACCTTGAACTTTTATGATATTAACGCAAAGGCGAATTATAAAATCAATGATAAAAATACCATTTATATTTCGGGCTATTTTGGCAAGGATAATATTGGGGTGAAGGATTTGTTTGAGAATAACTGGGGCAACGTAACTACCACCATCCGCTTAAACCACATTTTTAACGACCGCTTGTTTTCTAATACTTCGTTAATTTACAACAACTACAATTATACCGTTCGTTTGTTAAATGATGCGACTAATTTTAAGGCGACTTCGCTGGTACGCGATTTTAATTTTAAGGAAGATTTTCAGTATTTCAGCAACAAACATATTCTCAGGTTCGGGCTAAATGCTACCCAGCACCGCATCTCACCGATTGATATTGATAGCGATGTATCCTCGCAGGTAAATTCGCTTACACAAGAGCGTAGGTATGGGATAGAATCTGCTGCGTATATTTCTGATGAATGGAGTGTAAACGAGCACCTTAACTTTTTATATGGTGTAAGGTTGGCTGCTTTTTCTCTAATGGGCCCTGGTAATTTTAGCACTTATGATACTGATGGGAATATCGCATCAACAGAAAATGTAGCCAAAGGCAAGTTTTACAAAAACTATTTCAACCTGGAGCCCCGCTTTTCTATGAGTTACCTGTTTAACGAAGAAAATTCTATTAAAGCATCGTACAACCGCAATACACAGAATGTTCACATTTTAACCAATGCCACTTCCAGTTCGCCAACGGATCAATATGTGTTGAGCAGTAATAATATTAAACCAGAAATTGCCGATCAGGTGGCACTGGGGTATTTTAAAAATATTAAAGAGAATACCTATGAACTCTCTGCAGAAATTTATTATAAATGGCTGCAAAACCAGATCGATTACAAAAATGCCGCCCAGTTGCTGGCCAATTCGAATGTAGAATCGGAACTGATATACGGCATAGGTAGGGCTTACGGGCTGGAACTGTTTTTTAAAAAGAAATTTGGCAAGCTGAATGGCTGGGTAGGATACACCTTATCCCGCACTGAACGCAAATTTACAGAACTGAATAACGGCAAATATTTTCCGGCGAGGCAAGACCGTACACACGATATTTCGGTGGTTGGTATTTACAACATGACGCCAAGGTGGACATTTTCATCAAGCTTTATTTATAGTACAGGCAATGCAGTTACGTATCCGGCAGGTAAATATACCGTTGGTGGGCAACCAGCCTATTATTATACCCAGCGCAATGCAGGTCGCATGCCTTACAATATGCGTTTAGATATAAGTGCAACATTAGAAGGCAAGAAAAAAGGCAAATACCAATCGAGCTGGAATTTTGGTATTTACAATGTGCTGGCCAGAAAAAATCCTTACTCCATAGAGTTCATTACCGACCCGCAAAATCCGAACAAAACTGCTGCACAGCAAACCTCTCTTTTTGGACTTATTCCATCTGTTACCTGGAATTTTAAATTTTAATGCCATGAAAAAATTAGCAATATATTTTGTCCTGTTTACCTTGTGCCTCGCTTCATGCAAGAAAATTATTTCCATTGATACGGAGAATGCCGACCCACAGTTAGTAATTGAAGGGATCATTAATAACCAGTTGATGGACCAGGAAATTAAAATCAGCAAAACGATAGGTTATACCGAGGAAAATGTTTTCCCCAAAATTTCGGGTGCCACGGTTACCGTAACCGATAGCAAGGGAAATACGTTTGTATTCAAAGAAGGAACTAAGCAGGGTACTTATGTTAGTCGCATGAAGGGTGAGCCAGGTGTTACCTATAATTTAAATGCGACTGTTGAAGGACAAAACTATACCGCCAGTTCTAAAATGCCTAATTTGGTTAAAATGGATTCAATTGGGATCATTAATAACACTTTTTTTGGTCGTGAACGTAAAACAGCGGCAGTCTTTTTTAAAGATCCGGTTAATGAAGTAAATTTCTACCATTTTAACCTGTATGTAAACGATGTTTTGTCGCGACGCTATTATGCTAGTAACGACAGGCTAACCAATGGTAATGATTTGCGGATTCAGCTCTTTTTTAAACCCAATAACGATCACGACAGCGACGAGCTGAATACCAATGATAAGGTTAGGATTGAAATGGAATGTGTTGACAGTAATATTTTTAATTACTGGTATGCACTTAGCCAGCAAGCAGACCGCGGGCCTAACCAGGGTACCACGCCGGCCAACCCCACATCAAATCTTTCGAATAATGCATTGGGTTATTTCAGCGCAAATACCTATCAGGTACTCACGGCTACTGTAAAGTAAACATTAAGCAAAACTCCTGTTCAGATTTACTGTTAAATTAATATGAAAGTATTTATAAGCGGCAACATTGCTCCGGTTGGAATAAAAGAACTGGAAGAAAACAATATCTCCATCACCCAATGGAAAGAAAACAGGCAGATTACAGCCGAAGAACTGATTGAGGCCTGTCAGGGACAGGATGGCTTGATCAGCGTTGGGCCAAATAAAATCAATGCTGCATTTTTAAATGCCTGTAGCCACTTAAAGGTAATTGCGCTACATTCGGTAGGTTACGATCAGGTAGATATAGCTGAAGCTAAAAAATTAAATATTCCAATTGGTAATACGCCAGGTGTTTTGAGTGCAGCAACTGCTGATACTGCTTTTTTATTGATGCTGGCCGTATCGAGAAAGGCTTTTTTCTCACACAAAAAAATCATTCAAGGCGAATGGAAAAACTATGAGCCTTCACCAGAACTCGGAATTGAGGTAAATGGCAAAACGCTTGGTGTTTTTGGTCTGGGGAAAATTGGATTAGAGATGGCCAAAAAATGTGCTGCTGCCTACCAAATGGGGGTCATTTACCACAACAGATCGCGTAACGAAGAAGCCGAAAGAGAAACCGATGCAAAATATGTGTCTTTTGAAGAACTTTTAGCACAAAGTGATGTGTTATCCGTACATACCGCCTTAACACCAGAAACCAAAGATAAATTTACGCTTGATGTTTTTAAGCAGATGAAACCCAATTCAATTTTCATTAATACAGCCAGGGGAGGTATTCACAATGAAAAGGACTTAATTAAAGCCTTAGATGAAAAAATAATATGGGGAGCAGGTTTGGATGTAACCAACCCGGAACCAATGGATAAAAACAATCCTTTGCTGGCTATGGAAAACGTTGCTGTTTTACCACATATCGGCTCGGCTACCGAAGAAACCAGAGCAGCCATGGCGCAGATTATTGTGCAGAATATCGTTGCCGGGTTGAAAGGGGAGAAGCTGCCGTTTGAAGTGAAGTAAGATGTAACATGGAAAATGTAAGATGGATGATGGAATTGAATTCCTTCCCTCATCCATCTTACATTTTTCATTTAGGGTTATTAACCATTGACCATCAGACTATGAACCATTTGCCTCTATTCTATTTTACGAGATATTTAAACACCGATCTTCCTAAATTTCCATTGGCATCTATTCCTTCAATAATTACTTTGTACTGTCCTTTTCCATCAGCGTTATAATATTCAAAAGAAGCATTACCCGTTGCATCAGTAACTACTTTAGGGTTCCAGTAAATGGTGGTTCTTAAATCGTTCCGGTTCATGCTGGCAGGAACATCATATTTAGGGGAGTAAAACTGTTTTTCTTTATTATAACCCTGTGGCGAGAATGTAAGTTCATAATACTTAGGAAGCATATCCATTAATTGGGCTTTCGTAATCCTGGTGCCTTTAGGTGCTTTTTTCTGGTTAAATACAATTACACCATTTACATTATTAGCACGGTTTACCAAACCTAAATCGTCCCTTAAAAATACCTCAACCGATTCGAGCTGGTTGACATCTATAGTATTGATCTGGTTTACATCCACGTTCATGCCATTGATGAAAATACCCATCGGGATTTTTTTGCCCTGGTTGTAATCTCGGGTTACGTAAAAGTTATTATCGGCAAAAGTAACCCCTGCCAGCATGCCCTGTAAACAATTAATCAATAAACCACAGCCTTTAAATCGATCGCCACTAACTTCATGGTCGGCCATTTGGCTTAATCCGCTTAGTGCAGGGTAATCCTTATGACTTACTTTCGGAACCACTGTGGCTTTAATATTTACATCTTTTAGTGTGTGTAAATAAGCGTATTGTCTTTTGCTGTTATCTAAATAACTGGTTAAAGCACTATCAATATTTAAAACCTCTTCGGCTGCACTAAAGTTTCTGGTTAGAGTAGGTACCGGTGCACCATTTAAGCTTAAGGTCATGTTTTTATAGTTTACATTATACTTAGCGGTAATGGTCACTTTAGAGGAGTCGTTAAATACCAGGTTTTGGAATTTAAAATTCCCAACAGGATCTGTAGTACTTTCCAGATTGAAACGTTTATCAGGTATGGTTAACAATAAGGCTCCTTTTCTAACCGGAATACCATTGTTTTGACGCAGAATACCGGAAATTTCAATGCCTTGTTCAGGTAAGAAATCAATTTTTGGCAATTTATTGGCGATGATATCGGTATATTTAAAACTGCGGTATCCCTGGGTAAGGAGTAATACATCTAAATCTGCATTTTTCTTTGCATCAGGTGCATTAAAGTAATAATTTGCTTTTTCAATGTAACCTTTAACATCGCTGCTTAACAACAGGCCAGTTAATATCGTACTGGTTGCATCTTCGCTGGATGGAACTTTGGTTTCATCTACAACAGCTACCGAGAAGTTTCCTTCAACAGGAGCGCCATCTTTTTTAGCAGCAACATTTATCTTAACCTTTTTCTTGATTCCGTAAGTAGCTGCAGCGCTGGTTAAAGTTACCGCCATGGTATTTTTGTGCTGTACAAAAACCAATCGTTCACTTAGTGGTTTACCAAATTCATTAAACAAGGTAAATTGGGCAATTCCATTCGGGAATTTAGATTTAAGCACAGTGGTATTGTATTCTTTGTTTGATAAGGCTGTTTGCGCACCATAACAAATCACGCCTTTGCTCTGTGCTATTAAATAAAGCTTTTTACCCTGATTCTGTTCAAAGAAGGCATCATTAGCCGAAATTTTGATGGCTATATTATCTGCACTGCTGTTATCTATATTTACAGAAACACCATTTGCAGCAACTGCCGGTAAGTTATAATTTTGAGCGGTTCCATCTGCATAGGTAACAGCTGCTTTGTACGTTTTTCCGGCTTCGGCCAGTAAGTTAAAACTGCCCATTCCTAAATGTTGGGCAGTAAATGTTGCTACTGTTTTGCCATCATTATCGGTAACTGTACCTTTTGAACTGATGCCCAAACCATCACTCTTAATCGCTTTAAATGCCACTTTAGTAGTTAAACCTGCAATCAGACTTCCTCCCTCCGGAAAGAACTGAAAATCTTTGCTTACGATGGCGTTTTTAAGTTGAAAGCTGCTGCTCGCTACATCTTTATCGGTGGTATTAATACTGGTAATCAGTTCGCCTTTTTGTAATTGATATTCCGCCTTCTGTGCATTGCTCATTGCGATGGTTAAATAACCGTTCGCATCTGTTGTGCCTCTGCCTTTGGCAATAACCGTAAAACTGGTAACCACCTGCCAGCTTACGTTTTTATTGGCGTAGGGTTTATTATTGGCATCTTTAAATTGTACACGCGCATCAATTTTTTCCAGCTTATCTGTTGAGGTATTTTTATAAGTGATATGGGTTTTTACCTCTTTATCAATCGCTTCGCCAACATAAAAGGTCTTGTTAAAATAAGCAGGATCTTCACTGTTGAGCATCCACATTGTGTAAGCCCTGATATGGTAATTACCCTGTTTATAGTTAATCTGATCTAAGGGGAAACTGCCATAAGCAAAGCCACCGGTAATGGGTAATTTTAGGGTTTGGATAAGCGAATCTTTCTGGTTAATCACATCCACATAAATGATTTTACTGATTGCAGATAAGAAATTCTGGTTTTCGGTAACGTAGGCTTTAAACCAAACCGTATCGGCAACAGCGTAATAAGGCTTATCGAAATGAAGATAAATCTTTTCAGCAGGATAATCGCTTAATACCTTATTGGTTTTGGTAATGATACTGTTTATGCTAATGGTATCGGTTTGTGCCGAAGAAGAAAAACTTAATGTTGATAAAAGTGACAGTATGATAAACGATAATCTAAAAATCTTCATGGATTGGATATTAAATGCTAGCCCGTAAATATATCCAATTATAAATAGAGCACATAAAATGTAATGATGTTTAACATTTTTTTACAAAAATTTTTATGTTAATCGTCATCATGATCCGATCGCTATGGGATTTGTTTCAGGATCTACATGTGATGTGCTTTTAAGGTTAACCAGTTAATTGTTTAAACCGGTTAATCGACTCCAAACGCTAGACTCCCAGCGCCAAACTAACTCTGCTAAAACAAAACAAGCCGCTAAAAGCGGCTTGTTTTAAATATAATGGTGTTTGCCTGTTATTTAAACTCGATCAGGAATTCTTCTTTAGGTGAACGCACTTTTTTAAGATTTACCAACCAATCGCCGGCTTCATCCCTGTTTCCTAATGGCAATAGGGTAACACTTTTTAAGCCTTTTTTATCTAAACCTAAAAGTTCATCTAAGGCAGGGCCGTTAAAACCTTCCATTGGCGTAGCATCAACTTTTAATACAGCCGCTTCAGCAATGGCAATACCGAAAGCAATATAAGCCTGACGGGCTGCATGGTTGAAGTTTTCTTCCGCCGTTCTGGATAAAATCATGCCTTTAAGTTGTGCTTTGTAAGCATCTGTCGTATCCAGTGGTAAGCCACGCTCTGCATTCATTCTGTTAAAAACGGCATCAATACCTTCTTCTGTATAATTTTCGTTTGCCGCGAAAATCAATAAGTGAGAAGAATCAATTACTTGCGATTGGTTAAAAGCAATCGGCGCAATTTTCTCTTTTAATTCCTGGTTGGTTACTACAACCACTTTAAAAGGCTGTAAGCCGGATGATGTAGGCGCCAAATGTGCTGCTGCAATAATTTTATCAACTTTTTCCTGTTCAACAGGTTGACCGTTCATTTTCTTAACGGCATAACGCCAGTTAAGTGCATCTATTAAGCTCATATTTTGAAGATTTTTTTTAAATTTTATGAAACAAAGATGTAAATAAGGAGTAAACATATTGTTGATGTATGGTAAGAAAATGAAATAGCGAGTGATTTGATAGTCATTTGCATTAAGCTTACATATTGCTTGTTTTTTCCTATCAGGTGGTGTCTCACCGACCGAAATGGAATAATTCAGAATGACAAATTATGAAAGAGTTTAATTAAAATTAGGAAATGAATGGCTTGTGGTTCTTGGAGGTTTTCAGCCCTGCTTTCGCTTATAGTCCTCGCTGCGCTGCGGGCTATTCCGCTCTATCAGGTTTATGAACAAGGGTTCTGCACCCTGCAACCCCTAAAATGAAATGCAAATGCGGCCACCTAGCCCCGGTTGAAGTGTTACCCTGCAGCGACGAGGCACGAGGAAGCGAAGCGTAAAAACGGAAAACGGGAAGAAGCTTATTGTTTTATGTAGGCCTTGCGCTCCAATAAGGAATGATCATTTTATCTTATCGGTTGGTGTCTCACCGACCGAAATGAAATTAGGAAATGAATGGCTTGTGGTTCTTGGAGGTTTTCAGCCCTGCTTTCGCTTATAGTCCTCGCTGCGCCGCGGGCTATTCCGCTTAATCAGGTTTATGAACAAGGGTTCTGTACCCTGCAACCCCTAAAATGAAATGCAAATGCGGCCACCTAGCCCCGGTTGAAGTGTTACCCTGCAGCGACGAGGCACGAGGAAGCGAAGCGTAAAAACGGAAAACGGGAAGAAACTTATTGTTTTATTCAGGCCTTGCGCTTCAAATGAAAAATCATTAAACTATCATCGAAAAGGTAATTTTTCCACCGCCATGGTTTGTCCTCACGTACTATAAGACTTAAACCTTAGGGAATAAACCTCAAATCGCTGCGCACCGGAAAGTGGTCGGATAATTTAGCCTGGGTGATTTTGTAATTTAATACCTCAAGTTCTTTAGAAGTGGCAATATAATCAATCTGGAAATTAGGAAATTTGCCATTATAGGTTTTACCAAAGCCGTTGCCCTTTTTAATAAAACTATTGTTTAATCCGGCTGTAATTTGGGTAACCACGTAAGATGCCGGCGTATCGTTAAAATCGCCCGCAATAAGGTAAGGTGTTTTGCAGGTTGCCATTTCCTTTTTCATAATATCTACCTGACCGCTGCGTTTCAAAAAGGCACTTTTCAGCATTCTTAAAATCCGTTTGGATGGTTGCAGTTCGGTATTCATTTCCTTAACCTTATCGAGGTATTCGTAATCCTGTTTTTCAAAAGAGATGGATTGAAAATGCACATTGTAAACCCTTAATGTTTTTCCTTTAATGTTTAAATCGGTGTAAATACTCATGTTGCCGGGAAAACCTTCAACAAAAGGAATTTTACCCGAATCTTTAATCGGAAATTTAGAAAATATAGCTAAGCCGGTTGCTTCGTAATCATTTTTATTAGTAGGTACAAAGTAGTAGTATTTTGTATTTAACAGTGCTTTAAGGCTGTCAACGGTATCAAAAGCACCTTTGTAACGGGTAAAAAATTCTTGAAAGCAAATAATATCAGGGTTTTGATCTTTCACCACCTGAAGCATTTTTTCTTTCACCGATTCGGTATTGTCTTCGCCGTATAGTTTAAAGCTATGCACGTTGTAAGTCATCATTCTGATGCTATTGTCTGCTTTTTCAGTGCCTCCCTCATTGCCACCAATGGCAAAGGTGGCTTTTAAAGTTTTAGCACCGAGTGCGATCACCAGAATGGTTGCGATGGCAAAAATCCATTTTTTGCTTAAAAACCACCAAACGAGGAAGATAATGTTAACGAATAAAACGAAAGGATAGGCAAGACCGAAAAAAGCAATAATGGCATGTTTTCTTGGGTCCATATTTCCGGCAAGAACCCCCAATAGCAAAGCGATTGCCAACATAATGGCAACAGGCAAAAGGAGTTTATCCAGAAAACTATATTTCTTCTTGTTCGTGGCCATTAATCTTTACTTGCCTTAAATAGTTTTTCTTTTTCTACCGCTGTTAATTTATCGTACCCTGAAGTCGATATTTTGTCTAAAATGGTATCTATTTCCTGTTGAGAAACGCCACCTTTGAATTCGGGTTTTTTAACAGGTTTTTCATTCCGAACAACTTTTAGTTTCGGCTTACGCTCAAAGAGTTTGCTCCAGTCCCTTCCGTTTTGCAAACTTTTAATAAAGGTGAAACCTAAAAGTGCACCACCAATATGCGCTAAACTTCCACCTGCATTTACGGAGCCGATCGCAATAAAATCGAGCACAAAATAGATAATGGCAATCCATTTAATTTTAACCTCACCAAAGAAAAGTAACATAATGGTGTAATTCGGTACCAGTGTTGCAGAAGCAAAAATGATGGCCATTACTGCGGCTGATGCGCCAACAATGGTTACGCCGGCCAGGCCGCTGGCATAAAGCGGGAATATATTTAATGCAGCAACGGCAAACAAACCACCAAAAATACCACCTGCCAGGTATACAAAATGAAACTGACGGCTTTTTAAGAAATTCATGAATATATTGCCGAACCAAAATAAGCCGAGCATATTAAACAGGATGTGAAGAATCCCGTCATGAATAAACATGTAGGTAAACAGGGTATAAAAGCGCTCAGGTAGTTTCGAAATGCTGGCTGGTAAACCTAAATAATCGCTTACAAATAAATCGATAATATTACCATGGCCGCTTAGCTTGCTAAATACGCCAATAATGGCGATCAATAAAAATAGCATTACATTAATCCCAATGTAGAAGAATAATGGATTGCCCGATTGAAAAACCTTGTATTTTAAATCTTTAAAAGTATTATTCATAGAGCGTATAAAATGTATCGTTCTTGTCTTTCCATATTTTAACAAGTATAAAGCCGATTAAAGCACCACCAAGGTGAGCATAATGTGCTACAGAATCGCCTTCAAACTGGGCAACACCCAAAGATAACTCTACTAAAATATAAACTGGTATAATATATTTTGCTTTCACCGGAACCGGAATAAACATGATCAATAATTCTGCATTTGGATAAAGCATGCCGAAAGCAACCAACAAGCCGAAAATTGCGCCGGATGCACCAAGCATTCCGCCAAAGTAAATACTCCGTAGGGTAACTGCTTGTGCCATGGAAAGTTGATTTGTGTCGAACTCCCCCTGAAATAATGCGGTAAGATTTATCTTTCCGTTATTAGTAACGCTACCGATAATCTGATGCACTTCGTAAGCCTGTACGGCCCATTGTAATGCAAGTGCGCCTAGTCCGGTAATAAAATAAAAGATAATAAATTTTTTGCCTCCCCATCTTGATTCTAACAAACTTCCAAAAGAATACAATGCAAACATGTTAAAAAAGATGTGCGCTATGCCTCCATGCATAAACATGTAGCTAATAGGTTGCCATAGCTCAAACTTCGGAGAATCGAAATAATATACCGCTAACAGGTCATCAAGGTGAAGGTTTGTGAGCAAGTAAGTTGCTGCGAAAAATAAGATGTTAATAATCAGTAGATTTTTTACTACTGGTGGGATATATATTTTGTTCATTTAATTTTTTCTTGTTTTTAAGCGGCAAAGTTTAATCTTCAATTGTTTTCCCTAAACCCTAAACCCTAAACCCTAAACCCTAAACCCTAAACCCTAAACCCTAAACCCTAAACCCTAAACCCTAAACCCTAAACCCTAAACCTATTTCTCAAACTTCTTATCCAGCTCTGCCAAAGTAATGGTTTGGATAATTGGTTTGCCACTTACGCTAAAGTTAGGTGTTTTACAGGCAAAAAGCTCATCAATCAAGGTATTCATTTCTTCCTGGCCAAGGCTTGTTCCCGCTTTTATTGCACTGTTTTTAGCCAGGCTTCTCGCGAGGCTATCGCGTTTGCTCAATTTTAATTCCTGTTGCGAGTTTTTAAAGCCCTCGATCAGTTGTTCAAATAATTGCGTTTCGTTAATATTACTGCTGCCCAGGTCAACCGGAACACCTTCTACTACCAACGTATTTTTTCCAAATTCGCGTACATCAAAGCCTAAACTTTTTATATCGTCCAGTAAACTTTTTGCCAATTCGAAATCGTTGGCATTAAGTGTAATGGTTTGCGGAAATAAACTCTGCTGCGATGCGCCTTTGCGGTCGTCAAGATGTACGAGAAAACGTTCATAAAGGATCCGCTCATGTGCCATTTGTTGATCAATCACCATTAAGCCCGACTTAATCTGCGAAACAATATAGCGGTTGTGCAATTGCATGTACTGTTTCTGCTTGGTTTCTAAAACAGTTTCATCAGCATAAATAGAGGTCTGCTCTACAACTGGCTGTTCAGTTATATCATAAAGCGAACCCCAGTTTTTTGCACTTGGTTTTGCGTCATAATTTCTTGGTGATGAAGCATAACCAGATGTAGAACTGCTATCACTCGCAAACGGATTAAAATCAGGATTGAAATTAATGCTCGGTGGTACAATATCTTCAACCGCTTTATGGGTAATCATATTACTGAAACCAGTTTCCTGATCGAAATCTAAAGTCGGTGAAATGTTATAACGGCCAATGGAACGTTTTACCGCCGATTTCATAATCGCGTAAATGGATTTTTCGTCCAGGTACTTAATCTCTGTTTTAGTGGGATGAACGTTTACGTCGATTTTCGACGGATCGATCTCAATAAACAAAACATACAGCGGGTAGCTGTCATCCGGTAATAAATCTTCGAAAGCAGAGCTTACCGCGTGGTTTAAATAAGGATCTTTAATAAAACGGTTATTCACAAAAAAGAACTGTTCGCCCCTGGTTTTTTTTGCAAAAGCAGGTTTACCAATATACCCTTTGAGGTTAATGATGGTGGTTTCTTCTTCAACTGGAACCAGACGTTCGTTATAATTGTTGCCAAAAAGATGGACAATACGCTGTTTTAAATTGCCTTTTGGCAGGTTAAAAATCTCTGTGCCATCGTGGTGCAGACTAAAAAATACAGCAGGGTGTGCCAATGCTACCCGTTGAAATTCGTCCAGGATATGGCGCATTTCTACCGGATTACTTTTAAGGAAGTTTCTTCTGGCAGGTGTATTGAAAAATAAGTTTTTAATCGAAATCTGTGTTCCTGGTGAGGTGGCAACCGGTTCCTGATTGGTTACCTGTGCGCCTTCGATAGAGATACAGGTGCCAATTTCATCCTCATGCCTGCGGGTTTTCATCTCTACCTGCGAGATTGCCGCAATAGAGGCCATGGCTTCGCCACGGAAACCCATGGTGCGGATGGCAAATAAATCTTCGGCTTTTTTTACCTTCGAAGTGGCATGGCGTTCGAAACACATTCTGGCATCGGTAACGCTCATTCCACAGCCGTTATCTATAATCTGAATCAATGCCTTACCTGCATCTTTTATTACTAATTGGATTCTATCCGCGCCGGCATCAATAGAATTTTCGAGCAATTCTTTTACCGCAGAAGCAGGTCGTTGAACAACTTCTCCGGCAGCAATTTGATTGGCAACAGCATCAGGCAATAAGTGAATAATATCAGTCATGTATTAAGGCAAAGTGAATTCGCTAAATTATGCAAAATAAGCTTAAGGAACCTGATTTGTTTAAAACTCAACATGTAAATGACTGTAGGTAAATAGAATTGAATTGCTACCTGTCCTTCTGAACGTAGTGAAGAATCTTTGTCAGGAACAATTTGTTATTCCTGCTGAGGTTTTGTTTTTTGAAAAGCAGGCTCCTATACCAATCGGGTACGGTAGTCCCGCTGTACACTGTATCCCGATTGAAAAAAATCGGCATGCCGTTCCCATCAGGTTTATTTTATATAGGCCTGTCGTTCTGAACCTGGTGAAGAATTTTCCCCAGGCTTACTGGTATTTAATTAACTCAAGATATATTCTCCGTGCTTTCTGTGCCTCCGTGGCAAAAAAATATAGTGGTCTTAACGAAATGCTAAGAGAAAGGAAAGCGGTTTGTGGAGACACAGACCACGGATTTGGCTGTCATTCTGAACGCAGTGAAGAATCTTTTACCGAATAAATATAGTCACTGAATTAGCCAGTAAGAATTCAACAGATGTGCTGATCGGTTACAGATGTTTCGTGCCTCAGCATGACAATAGACATTTCTGTAAAACCGAATTTACAAAGTCAAATGCTTCCAATTTTCTATCTTTATCGATATGAAATCCATTTTATACGGTCTTTTTCTGGTTATACTGTTCACTTCTTGTTCCAGGAGAGAGGCGGTTGATGTAATTGTTTATAATGCAAAAGTTTATACCGTTAACAGTAAATTTGATACGGTTGAGGCCTTCGTAGTAAAAAATGGTAAGATCCTGGAACTTGGCACGAGTGATGATATCAAATCAAAATATGCTGGTAAAGAAGAGATTAATGCCTGGGGTAAAGCTGTTTATCCAGGTTTTATAGATGCGCATGCCCATTTTTATGGCTACGGACAAAGTTTGCAAACAGCTGATTTAAGAGAAACGAAATCCTGGGATGAAGTGCTTAAGCGCTTATCTGATTTTGCCAAAACGCATCCTGATGGCTGGTTAATTGGCAATGGCTGGGACCAAAACGATTGGGACAATAAAGCTTTCCCAACAAATGAAAAGTTAACCACACTTTTTCCGGATCGCCCGGTATTTTTAAACCGTATCGATGGGCACGCAGCCATTGCTAACCAAAAAGCGTTGGATGATGCCGGAATTAAAAGTGAACAGAAATTGGTAGGTGGCGATATGCTTACCGAAAATGGAAAGCTTACTGGTGTGTTAATCGATAATGCTGTAGCCCTGGTAGAACGTAAAATCCCATCACCAGATGCTAAACTGGCTGAAAAGATATTTATCGACGCACAGAAAAACTGTTTTGCTGCTGGCTTAACCACCATTGATGATTGTGGACTGAGTTACCTGGCTGTAGAATTCATCGAAAAACTGCAGAAAGAAAATAAACTGAAAATGAGGCTTTATGTAATGCTCTCTGATGAGCCAGATAATTATAAATATCTTTTTAGCCGCGGGCCAATTAAAACCGATCGGTTAAATGTTCGGGCTTTTAAAGTTTATGCCGATGGTGCTTTAGGTTCGCGTGGTGCCTGCCTGCTGCATCCTTACAGCGATATGCCAGACAAAACAGGTTTTTTATTAAGCGATCAGAAACATTTTGAAGAAGTAGCCAGAAAAATTGCTGCCAATCATTTCCAGATGTGTACCCATGCCATTGGCGATTCGGCCAATCGGGTAATCCTGAATATTTACAATAAAATTTTAAAAGGTAAAAACGATCAGCGCTGGCGCATCGAACACGCACAGGTAGTTAACGCTAAAGACTTTGACCTGTTCGGGAAAGCCAGTATTATCCCTTCCGTGCAACCTACACATGCCACTTCCGATATGTATTGGGCCGGGCAGCGTTTGGGCACCGAAAGGTTAAAAAGTGCTTACGCTTATAAACAATTGTTAAAGCAAAATGGTTGGATTCCTTTGGGTACCGATTTTCCAGTTGAAAACATTAATCCATTATTAACGTTTTATGCTGCAACAGTGAGAGCAGATGCAAAAGGCTTTCCGAAAGGTGGCTTTCAGATGGAAAATGCTTTAACTCCTGAAGAAGCCTTACGCGGTATGACCATTTGGGCCGCCAAAGCCAATTTTGAGGAAGAAGAAAAAGGAAGTTTGGAGAAAGGTAAATTTGCCGATTTTGTTATGCTCGATCACGATATTTTAAAATCAACACCACATAACATATTAAAAACCAAAGTCTTAAAAACCTATTTGAACGGAGAAAAAGTATATGAAGCGAAATAGATTGTGTATCCTGGCTGTAGCATTTTGCTGCAATGTTTTATGTTTAATGGCTTGCGCACAGGATCATACAGCGAATGAGAAAAAACTGGCTGTTGCCAATGCGATTTCTAACGCAACAGTATTGTTAAACAACCAGGATGGAATTATTCCTTTAAAATCATTAGAAAAAAAGAATATTGCTTCGGTCAGCCTGAGTTTTGCTTACAGTAGCGTTTTTGATAGTTTGGCAAATAAATACGATAAAATCACTTCATTTTCTGCCGATTCTTATAGAGATAGTTTGAATTTGAACGATTTAGAAGATGACCTTAAATATTTCAATACCATTTTAATTTCTATTGATGATCAAAATGTAAACAAAGCAAGATACATTAATTTCATTAACAGTATCAGTAAAAATAAACAGGTAATTATTTCCTTTTTTGGTAACGGACCTGGTTTAAAATCATTCGATCTCTTAAAATCGCCGATTGTATGGACCGGTCAAAACAATGCAGATGCGGCTGCCATTGTACCGCAATATATTTTTGGAGGCATTGCCGCTTCAAATAAGTTAACTACTGCTTATTCTGCCCGTTATACCACAGGTTCAGGTTTTACTACAACAGCTACACGCTTAAAATACACTGTACCCGAAGATGCAGGTTTGAATTCGAACAATTTAAAAGAAATTGATGCTATTGCTGCCGAAGCGATCGCACAGAAAGCAACGCCAGGATTGGTGGTTTTGGTAGCGAAAGACGGTAAAGTGATTTTTAATAAGGCTTATGGTACCCATACTTACGATACCAATGTGCCTGATAAGGTAACCGATATTTTTGATCTGGCTTCTGTAACCAAAATAACGGCAACCACACCTGCGGTTATGCGTTTGTTCGAAGAAGGAAAGTTGAAATTAGATACCAACATTGGCGCTTATATCCCCAAGGCCCGCACCACACCCATGAACAATATTCAGGTAAGAGAAGTGATGTTGCACCAGGCCGGTTTTATCCCTTACATTCCTTTTCACGATTATGTTAAAACAGGCGATTACAGCAGAGATTCATCGGCAGCTTATCCAACCAAAGTAGCCGATAACTATTATATCAAAAAAGGCTTTTTTAAAGATTTTATGTGGCCTAAAATGCTCAATTCGCCAATAAGAACACGTGGTAAATATGTGTATAGCGATATCAGTATGTATGTAATGAAAGATATTGTAGAGCATATTAGTGAAGAGCCTTTAAATCAATACACTTACGAAAATTTTTATAAACCACTAGGCATGCAAACTGCAGGTTTTTTGCCACGCAACCGTTTTAAACCAGAGCAGATTATTCCAACAGAAATGGACACCTATTTCAGGAAAACACTTTTAGTTGGCTACGTTCACGATCAGGGGGCGGCTTTGGCTGGTGGTGTATCTGGTCATGCGGGTTTATTTGCCAGCGCTAACGATCTGGCTATTATTTACCAGATGCTGTTGAACCGTGGTACCTATGGTGGGGTGGAGTATTTCAAAAACACAACAGTGGATATGTTTACCTCGAAACAGTCAAATGTGAGTCGCAGAGGTTTGGGTTTCGATCGCTGGGATCCGGATAGTACCAAACATTACCCTTCTAATTTAGCTTCACCACAAACTTATGGACATACGGGCTATACCGGAACCTGTGTGTGGGTAGATCCATCACGTGGTTTGGTATATGTGTTTCTGTCGAACCGGGTTAATCCTACCGTTACTGATAAACTTTCTAACCTGAAAATTAGGGGTAGGATACAAGATGTGGTAAACAAGGCGATTGATGAATCGAAGAAATAGAATTACCTGTAATCATTGATCAAGTTTGTTTTTATTCGTAATTTCAGAATATAAACCTAAAAATAGCTTAATACTATGAAATTAATTAAAACATTAATTTTTTTATTGCCTTTTTTGGCAATGATTTCAATCGCAAATGCACAGCAGATTAAAGATGGAGAAACCGTAAATGTAAACGGAATTGCCGTAACCTATTCTGTTATCAATAAAGAAAAGTTTACCATAAAAGACCAGGATTTCGACCGCTATAAAGTTTTAGCTTCTATAAAAAACAATACGGGTAAATCTTTTAACATCCGTTTGGCCAATTCATTGGATCTGTCGGGTATAAATAGTTCGAAAATAGTAGAATTGGATTGTGTGAATGCCACAGGGGCGAGGTTAACCTCCAAAAAGGTTCAGGTGAGCATGAAAAGCCATTTAATTAATGTCACCTATCCTACAAAAGACAAAGACGGAAAATCAATCACAGCCATTATTCCGGTTACTGCCGGATACTATTTTGATGAAGGGCAGGTAATCGAAAACGATGCGATTTTTATTGTGCCGGCTTGAGAAACGCCAAAGGTTAGTGTAAGGAGTTTGTTGAAAAATTAAAACTTAGAATTGTCAACTTTCTGGCAAACTGGCCATTAAAGTTGACAACTCTTCTGCCTAAAAATTGATTGCCAACTTATAAATAACCGTTTTAAGTTCTTCGGTGTCAAGATCTTCACACAATAAAAAAGTTGTATTATGCCCGGTTTGACTAAATAAAGTAATGCCTTCAAATTTATGTTTGCCAGAGATTTTATTGCTGAAAGTTAGCTTTAAAGTCTGCAGGTTAATACTGCCAATAAAACTTCCCATAATTTCGCCATCGGCATAAGTCGATTGGCTATCTTCTGCGGTAGCAATAAAAAATATCTCATTTTTTACCAATACAGCATCTGTAAAAGATGATTCAACGTGATTAATATTAGGAAGCTTAAAATAGTTAAACTGAGCTTGTTGAATTTTAGCTAAATCTGCTCCCTGGATTTTGAATATGCCATTCTTTGCTTCTATTCCGTTGCCACGGTTAAAAAGCATCCACTCGGTTCCCGTAAAAATTGCCCCTTCGAGGTTAAAGTTCTGATCATCTATTTTGGCAATAGCTTTAAGTTTGGTGTAGGTACTGGTCAGGTCTTTTTGAACAAACTTTTGTGTTTTCAGATCGAATTCGATCATCAGGTTTCTTTTGGGTGTTGATCCAGAACCTAAAATGTAGAGTTTATTGTCATGATGACAAAGGATTTCGAAATCGGGTTTTAAGGATTTAGGTATATTTTCTAACTGATTAAGTGAGCTATCAAATAAGATCTGAATTTTCCGAAGCTTCCTGGTTTTGATGTTATATTCGTTCAAATAGCCACTATTATCGCCAATGATATACAGTAAATCTTCCTGAAGGAACAAGCCTGAAGCAGAACCAATCCCATCAATCCCGGCGAAAACTTCTAAAGTTGTTGAATGCATGTTTTGAAAATAACAAAAAAGCACCGGTTTTAGCCGATGCTTTGATCTTTCTTTACAAATCGCTGGAGACTCAAGACTGAGGACTCACGACTCCAAACTATTTCTTCAATCCAATTTCTCTTAATCTTTCATCCAGGTACTCGCCCGCGGTCATATCGCTATAAGCTTTAGGGTGTTCCGCATCAATGGTTGATGGTAAACTGGTTAAATCCATATCGCTGCGTGGATGCAAGAAAAATGGAACAGAGAAGCGCGATGTTTTCATTAGTTCACGAGGCGGATTTACCACTCTGTGCGTCGTCGATTTTAATTTATTATTGGTTAAACGCTGTAACATATCACCCACGTTCACCACAATATCAGTATGATGTGCTTTAATTGGCAACCACTCGTTGCTTCGGGTTAACACTTCAAGGCCATCAGCACTGGCGCCAATTAATAAGGTAATCAGGTTGATGTCTTCATGCGCACCGGCACGTACCGCATCATCAGGAATAGTCTCAGGGTTTTCGATCGGAAAGTAATGGATACCCCTTAAAATAGAATTTCCGTTATGAACATGTTTATCAAAATAATTAATCGGCAGTTCTAAATAAGTAGCGATGGCACGCAATAAATGCGTTCCGTTTTCTTCCAGTTTTTTATAGATGTTGCCCGTTACTTTGTTAAATTCAGGTAATTCCTCTAAAACTTCATTGTCAGGATATTCATTTTTAACCGGATCGCCGTCAGTAACTTCCTGACCAATTTGCCAGAACTCTTTCAGGTCTGGTGTTTTTGCACCTTTGGCGGTTTCTTTACCAGCACTGGTGTAACCACGTTGACCAGCTAACTCTGGTTTTTCATATTTCCTTTTGATTTCAACAGGTAGCGAGAAGGCAGCTTTAATATTTTCATAAAGCTTATCAATTAATTCCTGGCTTAAACCATGGTTGGTAATGGTAACAAAACCCGAATCGTTAAAAGCCCTGCCCAATTCATCAGAAAACTTTTTGCGCTCTTCTTCGGTACCATTGATGTAAGAGCCTAAATCTAAACAAGGAATATACGGTGTAGACATAATTTTATATTTAATGTTATACGAATTTAAAAAGAATTGTTAATAAGTGGCTTTGAATGATGGATTAGCAATTTAAAATTTTGTTAATCAGATTTTTAAGTTATTAACATAAACAACGAAATTGGCAAATTGTTGCGATTGTCATACAAAACCCATTATTGGTTTGATGCAAACTACTGCCTGTTTTTTTGCGTATAATTAGATGTAGATAATTCAATTTAGCTGTAAGGTTTAGGGATTATTTTCGACTAATAAATAAAAACACACAATGAAAGCATCATGATTAAGCATATCAAAAATCAAGTGATAAATCATGATAGCCTCATAACGAATAGAAACAAATAAACACACAATGAGAAAAATAATTTTAATTCTATTATCGGTTTTAGCTCTGAATCAAGCTCAGGCACAAGGAAAAAAAACCGAAAAAGCAACTTTCGGAATGGGTTGCTTCTGGTGTACGGAAGCAATATTTCAACGTTTAAAAGGCGTGGTCTCGGTTAAATCAGGTTATGAAGGTGGTACTTTAACTAATCCAACTTACGAAGAAGTATGTACCGGTGCTACCGGGCATGCTGAGGTTTTAGAAATTACCTATAACCCAATGGTGATTTCTTACGATGATTTATTGGAAGTTTTTTGGAAAAGCCACGATCCGACTACACTAAATCGTCAGGGGGCTGATAGTGGTACGCAATACCGTTCAGTTGTTTTTTACCACACAGCTGAACAAAAAGCTTTGGCTGAAAAATATAAAGCAGAATTGAATAAAACCAATGCTTATGGTAAAAAAGTGGTTACCGCTATTGAAGCGGCCAAACCATTTTATGTTGCCGAAAATTATCACCAGAATTATTTCAATAAAAATGGAAGTGAACCTTATTGCAGGTTAGTGATCCAGCCCAAAATAGAGAAACTGGAAAAAATATTTAAAGCGAAGCTTAAAAAATGATAGGGGAGGTTTCTGGTGTATTCGTCATTCTCGCGTAGGCGGGAATCTTATAAACATGTATAATGTAGTAAGATTCCCAATCAAGTTGGGAATGACGAATCTCTTAACTTATCATGATGATTGCAATTAATTCCATAACCCTTTAGCTTTTTCGAGCAGTTCGCTGCCTTTTTTGCCAATTTCTTTCTTTCCCTTTTCTATGGTTGATGGCTGAGTATACTCACTCACCGAATTGGAAAGTGCTTTAAACTTGCCTATACCGGCAAATACTTCTTCGGTATAAGGAACTCCCTGCTGTTTCATCAGTTTTTCCCAATCTATCTTCGATAGGAGTGCTATCATATATTTGGTGGCAATTTTACCGATAAATGCTTTGTCGAACACATTTGTTAAAGCCTTATCTGATTTGCGATCTTTTACATAAACTATAGTTTGTTGTAGGGCTTCGCGTTCGCTGTTAGAGAATAATGGGCTTTTGCTTAACTTTTCTAACGCTGGTAACGACTGTTCTGGTTTTTCTTTTTTTAAGTTCAGGTAAGCGGTTATTCCCCAAACCAGTTCGTTTTGAATGCCCAGTTTATTCATGTCGTTTAAAAATGCCTCAAAATCTTCAAGTGATCTTTCTTCATCAATTTTTCGCTCCATTCTCATCCGGTCGAAACCTCTAAAAAGATAATTCATGCTATGAAATGCAACATGGGTTTGCTCATCGCTTAAACGGCTCCATCCAAAAAATGCTTTGGTATAGGGGAGTGGGATTTTCTCGTTTTTATCCAGCCACTTAATATTTCTGGAAAGACCATCTTCTGAAAGATAAAATAGGTTATTACCAAAAAATAAAAAGCCGCGGACAAATTCGAGCAGGGTCTTAATTTCGCAGTCATCAAGTAGCTCGGGCTGGGTTTTAGAACATTCGTATAATGCAAAAGGCTGCCCTAAATCTCTTGTGGTTAGTACAGCCATACTTAAAATGGCATGTTCTATGTTTTGATAGTAGGCTTTGTTAAAATCTTTAAAAAAGGGAACAGGGGTTCTTGCTCCGTTATTCATGGCAATAAGTCCAGCAGTTAAGAGAGGGAAAACATCTTCATCGGTTTCTTTCACAAACTGCTTAACCGATCGATATTCTTTATATAATCTTAAGGCGTCTATTACAGAAATGTTTTCATTTCCATGCCCGTTCACTTTGTTTAAGGTTCGAACAACACTTTGCGCCTGTTTGCTGAATTTTTGATACTCGGGCTGGGTAGTATCCTGAACAGCAGTTGAGCGGACAGCTATTTTAGCAAACTTATAAAAAGTGATCTTATCGTAGTTGATATTTTCGGCCAGTTTCTTTTTGTCGAGTTCGAGCAATAGCTGATCGGTTTTTTCGCCAGAACAGGCAGCTAAAAATAGGACGGTGCAAAATAAAACTAAATTCTTCATGGGTATGTTTTAAGCAAATAGATTTATAAAACTAACATTTTAGGATTGGAAAAAAATCAGAATTGTAGATTCTTCTTCATTTCGTCTGTAAAACGGCTGGACATGTTGTCGAAATTTAATTTTTTTTAGTCATTTATGAATAAAATGGCAAATATTTTAAAGGAATGGGCGGTGCAATTAGCAAGTTAATAATTCGCTTTTAATAAGGTGCTACTATCTTTTTTTGCTTGTTCGTATTCGAACTGTGTTTTGGATTAAAATTTGATTAGAAGTTGTCAAAAAACAGAAAGTATTTCTAATTTTTAGGCAATTTTTTAAGATTTAATGCTTTAAAATTCGTGGTATGTTTAAAATCATTCTAAATTTGTAACTCCTTTAAACTAAGATGACAAAAAAGAAAAAGACAGTTGGTAAAACTGACGCTGATGTAATTTTAATAGGGGCTGGCATCATGAGTGCAACCCTGGGTGTTTTATTAAAACAATTAGAGCCCAATTTAAGCATAGAAATTTACGAACGTTTAGATATTGCGGCGGCAGAAAGTTCTGACGCCTGGAATAATGCCGGAACGGGTCACTCTGCTTTTTGTGAATTAAACTATACACCCGAAAAGAAAGACGGTACGGTTGAAATTAAAAAAGCAGTGCAGATTGCAGAGCATTTTGAGGTATCTAAGCAGTTTTGGTCTTACTTGGTCAGTAAAGGATTGGTCTCTGAGCCTTGCAATTTTATCCGCAATATTCCCCACATGAGTTTTGTTTGGGGCAAAAAGAACGTAGAATATCTTAAAAAACGCTATGATGCATTAACACAATGCGATCTGTTTAGCGAGATGCAATATACGGAGGATGCTGAGCAGGTAAAAAACTGGGCACCATTGATTATGGATGGCCGCAAGAGCAACGAAAAAGTTGCCGCAACCAAGATGGATCTGGGAACCGATGTTAACTTTGGTACTTTAACCCGCGACATGTTCAACAACTTAAAGGAGCAAAGCAATGTGAGCATGTATTTTAACCACGAAATCCGTGATCTGAAGAAAAATAAAGACGGCAACTGGATTGTAAAGGTTAAAGATTTGGAGAGTGGCGATAAACGTAAACGCGTAGCTAAATTTGTATTTATTGGTGCAGGTGGTGGTTCTTTGCCATTGTTAGAAAAATCGGATATTCCTGAAGGAAAAGGTTTTGGCGGTTTCCCGGTAAGCGGACAATGGTTAAAATGTACCAATGAGGAAATTATTAAAAAACACCACGCTAAAGTATATGGTAAGGCTGCAGTTGGCGCACCGCCAATGTCGGTTCCGCATTTAGATACCAGAATGATTAATGGTAAACAAGCATTATTGTTTGGTCCTTATGCTGGTTTCTCTACCAAATTCCTTAAAAATGGTTCGTTTTTGGATTTACCAAAATCGATAAAATTCAATAACATCCGTCCGATGATTTCTGCAGGATTACATAATATGGATTTAACCAAGTATTTAATCGAACAGGTAAGACAATCACCAGAAGATAGATTGGAAGCACTGAAAGAATATTTACCAACTGCCGAACTTAAAGATTGGGAATTGGAATATGCCGGTCAACGTGTTCAGGTGATTAAAAAGGATGAAAAACAAGGTGGTGTTTTAGAGTTTGGTACAGAGGTGGTAAGTGCTGCTGATGGTTCTATTGCGGCTTTGCTGGGTGCATCTCCTGGTGCTTCAACAGCCGTATCGATCATGCTTGATTTATTAAACCGTTGTTTTGCTGAAGATCTGGCCACTGAAGAATGGCAGGCAAAAATTAAAGAGATGATTCCTACTTATGGAAAATCACTTGCTCAGGACGCAGCGCTTTGTAAAGAAACCAGAAATAAAACTTCAAAGGTGTTGAAAATAGAAAATACTGTGGTAGCTTAAGCCATAACAATTATAAATTTTAGAAGGTCGCGATGTAAATCGGGACCTTTTTTGTTGTTACCCTGTCTACCTATGATGCGTTCCTCTGGAACGGCGCATATAATTAATATGCATGGGCATTGGTGCGTTCCCGCATCCTCGGTCTGTGTCCGCACAGACTGAAATCTGATCAATAATCAATTGTTGTTTCACGAAACGTTCCTACGGAACGACACTAATAATAAAATATTATTTGTGCTACCCATGATTCGTTCCTCTGGGACGGCGCACGTAACGGTATGTTTGTTATGTATATTGTTATACGTTCCATCGGAACGTCTCATAGGTAATATAAACGAATAGGCGTTTTCGTTCCGAAGGAACGTTTGGTGATTTTCCTACACAGACCCTACGGTAATAAACCTGATGGGAGCGGCAGCTTTTTGGTTGTCACCCTGAGCGGAGTCGAAGGGCAGCCAAAAAGGTACAGTGTACAGCAGGACTACACTAACCGATAAAAAACAGGCATTGCTTTTCTGAAAAAAAACACTAAACCACAAAAAAAGGGATCCAAATGCTTGAATACCCTTTGTCTGAAATCTTTTTTATCGTTAGGCTGCGATTACTTCTGCAACTTCATCTGCAGAAATATCGCTATGTGAAGCTTCCAATACACAATCGCCGTTTTTAATCAACAAAATCTGTGGCGATTGGTGGGCTACCTGAAATATTTCGGCAATTTTGTTCGAAATTTCGCGGTAACTGATCAGGTCTAAAAAGTAAAGTTTAGTATCTGCCGGAATTACATCCCAATCAAATTCGAAATTCTTTTTAGCCATTAAACTAATGGAGCATCGCGTGCTGTGCTTAAAAATAAGGCTAAAACCGCTTGCGTTTTTGATTTCATCAAGCTGTTCTATTGAAGTTAAGTTAACCCAAGTCATGATATGATAAATATTATTTTACAGGATAACAATTGCATTTAAATAAAGTTCTGCAAATGACCTGAATATGAAGATTGTAGATATATGAGGCTTAATTTCTGCGTTTACTTTCTGGATAAGATCCATAGGCAGGACAAAGTTTAGAAGAACAAGATTCTAAAATGGTAATGGTGCAGAACACCGCCAATAATAAGATGGCTACTTTTTTCATTGATCGGATAAGTTTAAATCTCTAAGCTACAAATAATTATTAAAACACAAGTTTAAATCTGTGCAGAAAAATCGGCCATTTTAATCGCGGTAATTGCAGCTTCATCGCCTTTATTGCCATGCTTGCCGCCTGCACGGTCTTGCGCCTGCTCTAAATTATTGGTGGTTAGCACCCCAAAAATAACTGGTTTACTGTATTTAATGCCAACATTGGTTACACCTTGCGCTACTGCATCGCAAATAAAATCGAAATGTTTCGTGTCACCCTGTATTACACAGCCTAAACAGATTACGGCATCTATATCGCTTCTTTTGCTCAATAAAATTTCGGCACCACCTGTTAATTCGAAACTTCCGGGTACAGGTAAAGAAATTATATTTTCTTCAGCAACGCCATTTGCTAACAAGGTTTTTAATGCACCATTGTATAATGCACCGGTAATTTCAGCATTCCATTCGGCTACAATAATCCCGAATTTATAGTTTGCACCGCTGGGAACAGTGGTATGAGAGAAATCGGATAGATTTTTTAATTGTGTTGACATGGGGCAAAGATAATGTTATGCCGCGAATGTTAAAAACCTTAATGTTTGCTGCTTGTAACATTTAGTTCATTAATACTTAGATTCGTATAAGAATCAGATAAATATCTACCGCTTATGGAATTTAGGCGTTCAGTCCATCTATATTAAAACGCAAGTTACCTATGAATATATCATTACGCCGCCCCGCTTTATTTTTTCTCCTCATTTTGCTGTCGCTAGGTGTTTCTGCACAACAGAAATACACACTTAACGATTTTTACAGGGTCGATTCTATTGCCAACCAGGCCAAACCAAAAGATGCACTTGCTTTAATTGAAAAAATAAATGAGCAGGCACGTAAAACGCATAATACGCCCTTGCTCGTTAAATCGGTTATTTACCGGATGATGTTTCAAAGTTACCTGGAGGAAAATGCCTTTGATAAGATTTTGATCAATTTGCAAAAAGATATCAATATAGCCAAACAGCCTGAAAAAAGCATTTTACAATCACTTTTAGCCGAAACATATTGGAACTACCTGCAACAGAACCGTTGGCAGATTAACCAGCGTACACAGGTACAGGGCGATATAGGAGATGATATTAAAACCTGGAACATTAAAAAACTGAATGATGAAACGGTAAAATATTACCTACTCTCATTAAAAGACAGTAAGATTTTACAACAGACGAAAGTAGATACTTTGGATGCGGTTTTGGCAGGTGATAAAAAATACAGAAGCTTTAGGCCTACCTTATACGATCTGCTGGCCCACCGTGCCATCGATGTTTTTAGCAATACACAACTTAACCTTACGCAATATGATGATGAATTAATCGACATGAGCAATGTTGACTGGTTTGGTAACAGACAGCTATTTTTAAATATTAAAATACCGGCCGATAGTTCTTCTTTTAAAGTGCAGGCTTTGCAGTTATTTAAAAACCTGATCCGATTTCACCAGAACAGCAGTAATCCTTCAGCACTGGCAGATGTAGATTTAAAAAGGTTAAAGTTTGTACAACAGCACTTTACCGGCGACAAACAAGAATTGTACTACAACGCTTTAAGTCAGTTGGCTGAGCAAAGTACCCAAAGCGAAGTTTTTGCTGATATTTTATATGAGCAGGCCACCATACATAAAAACGCACAATTACCTGTTGATACCAATAAACAAAACCTGATTACGGCAATTGCATTGGCCGAAAAAGCGATAAATGCCTTTCCAGAAAGCATTGGGGCACAGAATGCCAGGAATTTAATTGAAGAGATTAAAAGCAGCAGTTTATCGGTTAAAGTAAAAGAATTTGTACAGCCCGATCAACCCAGCCAGTTATATCTATCCTACAAAAATACAGATACGATACAGCTGAAGCTGTACCATTCACCCGAATTAAAAAATGACTATGAACAGTTTAACAATAAGGCCGATTTTTTACTTTTTTTAAGGAAGAATAAAATAGTTAAGCAGTGGACAATAGCTGCGCCTAAAACCAACGATTATCAAACCCACAGTTTAGTTGATAAAATTGAGGCATTGCCTTTTGGTAGTTATACTTTAATTGCGCAAACCATTAACCGCAAACAGAACGATACCGTTTATAGCAACATCAATTTTAAGGTTACAGCAATGGCGGTTATTAACAGACGTAATTTTGATAATCATGAATATTTTGTTAGTCAGTTGAATAATGGTGCACCTTTAAAAAACGTAACGATCAGGCAACGGAGATACGATTACAATACCCGTAAATATATTGATGGTGAATTGTTAACTACAGATGCGAATGGTTACGCCAGTACGGCCGAAACTCAGTCTGGAATGAGTGCTGCATTATTAAAGCTTGGTAAAGATGAATTGCAGATCAACATTAACAATTATAATATCTACCGGGATGACGAAGATGAAGAACGTGTAATTCTATTTACCGACAGACCGATCTACCGCCCGGGACAAACCATTTATTATAAAGGATTGTGTTTGAACATCCTGAATGGAAAAAATAAAATTGCCGTAAATAGGGCCGTTGATATTTCTTTTAATGATGCCAATGGAAAAGAGATTACCAAAACGAAATTGATGAGTAACGATTACGGCACATTTCAAGGTTCGTTTACCATCCCAATGGGCATATTGAACGGTCAGATGGAAATTGAAACCGAATATGGCCGCATTGCTGTACAAGTTGAAGAATATAAGCGGCCTACTTTCGAAGTGGTTTTTGATAAACCCAACAAACACTATAAACTGAATGATAGCATTAAAGTAGAGGGTAAAGCCAGTTCTTTTTCAGGCTATTCGGTGAGCAACGCGAAGGTAAACTATAAAGTTTTCCGGAGAGTGATGGATGATTACAGGCTCAGCTACGAACAGCGGAGTGTTATTTATGGCTCAAGGATGTATGCTGAAAGAAAACAGGTAGCCATCGGCAAAACAAGCACCAAAGCAGGAGGTAAATTCGAGATTACTTTTTTTGCAAACGTTACGGATACCAGAGCAAATTATAGCTACGAAATTGTGGCTGATATCACTGATTTAAATGGCGAAACCCGTTCAAAGACGACTACTATAAATGTTGGAAAGAAAGATATAACACTTAATATCAATGCAGAGCAAGTTGTGTACGTGAGCAATAAAACAGATAGTATCCCCCTTTCGGTTACCAATTTAAACAATGAAGCCATTAAGGCTGATGTTAAAGCAGAGTGGAGTTTATTGGAGGCACCATCAAGGCTAATGAACAAAAGTCCTTTTTATGCCGAAAATTATGCCATGAGCAAGGAAGATTTTATTAAGAACTTTCCCCATGATGATTATAACAATGAACTTGAAGTAGCCAAATGGCCGGTAAAATCAATAGAATTTAAACAAAACCTTAGTGCCAAAAACGGTCGTGGAAACTTAAGTTTTAGTCAGAAAGACCTGAAACCAGGTTATTATAAAATCAGCTTAACGGCTGTAAATGGGCAAAATGATACAGTTAAAGTAGATAAATACCTGGTGATTTATCATGCAGCGCCTGCGGTAATACAATCAAACATCGAATGGATTACACCAGAAGTTACGGTGACCAAACCAAACGAAAGCGCTGTATTCCGTTTGGCAGGTTTGGCAGAAAACAGCAAGGCTTATTACGAAGTTTATTATCGCGATAGCATAGCCGAAAAAGTGTGGGTTAATTTATCGCCAAAACAGACCATTGTTAAAATACAACCAAAAGCCAATTACGAGGATGGTTTTGCAGTGCAGTTTACCATGGTGCATCAAGGTACTGTTTACAACTCCATGCAACAGGTTAAAATTTTTGATCCGCAAAAAGAGCTGAACGTCCGCTTTTTAAGCTTTCGTAATAAATTACAGCCCGGTGAAAAGGAAAGCTGGAAACTGCAGATCAGTAATAACAAGGGAGAAAAACAAATGGCAGAAATGGTAGCCACACTTTACGATGCCAGTTTGGACGACCTTAGGAAGATGAACTGGAATACGAATCTGCAAAACAGTTTTAATTATGGTTTTTATAACTGGAATTTCAATGCAAACAATGTTGCTAACCCAGGTTACCTATGGTTTTTAAGACAGGATAGAGATTATAGCGTAATTAACCGGGGTTATGAAAACCTTAATCTGTTTGGTTATAACTATTATGGCGGATACAACTCTGGTTACCGGAACTACATTAGTAATTTACAAAGGGCTAAACGAAAAGGCTTATCTACGGAAGCATTAAAAAAACTGGTGGAGTTAGAAAATGGTAAACTAATTTATGGGGTGGTGTTCGATCGTCAGGGCGAAATACTGCCGGGCGTACAGGTCAGCGTAGGTAAAACGGTAACTACCAGCAATGTTTTAGGTATTTACACCATTAATGCCAAAGCAGGAGAGATACTGAATTTTTCTTTTATCGGCTATAAAAACTATGCTATAAAAATAGGCAGTAAAAAGCGTGTTGATGTAACGTTGAAAGAGGATGGTACGGTTTTAAGAGAGGTGCTAGTTACCGGATATGGAGCACAAAAAAAACAAAGTATGACTGGTTCAGTTATTAAGATTAGAGGGGTGTCAACTTTACAAGGGAAGGCTGCGGGATTAAGTGCTGAGCCACCTACAGTTCAAATGTTAAAAGAGGAAGCAGTTGCGGTAGATGATACTGGGATATATGATTTCGCAAGCATTAACAGTTACGATCCTAAAACAGGTTTAGAAATCGTAAATGGTAAGCCAGTCATCAAAAAACCTAACATTACCCCACGTACCAACTTTAACGAACTCGCATTTTTCTATCCGCAATTGTTAACCGATGCTAAAGGTGAAATCAAGATCGAGTTTACCATCCCCCAAAGTTTAACACGCTATAAAATGATGGGTTTTGCACACACCAAAGATTTAAAAACGGCATCTATCACTAATGAATTGGTTACCCAGAAACAATTGGCCATTGCCATAAATGCCCCACGCTTTTTCAGGGAAGGAGATACGATTTTATTAAGTGCCAAGCTGAATAACCTTGCTGGTACAAAACTGGTCGGCAATGCCAGTTTAGAACTTACCGATGCCTTAACGGCAAAACCGGTTCAGATTTTAGGCTCAAATGATAAGTCAGAAAAAACTTTTGAAGTAGATAATGAGGGCAATGCCGTTTTAAAATGGACATTGATTATCCCATCAGGCATTAGTGCTGTTACTTATAAAGTTTTAGCGCAAAGTGGCAAGTTTAGCGATGGTGAAGAAAATACCATTCCGGTTTTAGCAAATGCCATGTTAGTTACCGAAAGTATGCCCATAAATGTGCGCGGCAAAACCACCAAAACTTTCGATTTTGAAAAACTGGAGAAATCAGGCGCTTCAAAAACCTTACGCAACCAAAGTTTAACATTTGAGTTTACCTCCAATCCGGTTTGGTATGCGGTGCAGGCCTTACCTTACTTGATGGAATATCCGTATGAGTGTGCTGAGCAAACTTTTAGCCGCTTTTATGCCAATAGTTTTGCAACGGGAATTATTAATTCATCGCCAAAAATTAAAACGGTTTTTGAACAATGGAAAAACACCAATAATGGCGAAGCATTGTTATCGAACCTGGAGAAAAACCAGGAATTGAAATCGATTTTATTAGAAGAAACTCCCTGGGTACACAATGCAGATAATGAAAGCGAACGTAAAAAACGTTTGGCTACACTTTTCGACTTAAACAGAATGACCTATGAGTTAAAAGCCAATTTTGAGAAGTTAGAAAAAATGCAGTTTAATAACGGTGCTTTCCCATGGTTTAGTGGCATGCGGGAGGATAGGTACATTACCCAGCACATCGTTTTGGGCATGGGCCAGTTAAAAAAACTGAAACTGATTGACGAAAAAGCTTATCCAAATTTTAATGCTATGCTCAATAAAGCCATTATTTATTTAGATGCGGAATTCGTTAAGGATTATAAGGATGAAGTGAAAGGGAAACGTTCTGGCTACTTGCCGTTACATTATCTTTTTGCCAGAAGTTATACCAATCAAAAAAATACTACTGCCGATTTTACAAAAGCTAAAGATTTTTACCTCAAAAAATTGGTTGCCAACTGGAAAACCTTTGATACTTATCAACTGGCACAAACAGCTTTGGTTTTAAATAGAAACGGCAATAGTGTAGAAGCGAAGAAAATCATTACGCTGTTAAGTCAAACCGCACAACAAAACGACGAACTGGGAATGTACTGGGCTAACAACAAAGCAGGTTGGTGGTGGTACCAAAGTCCGGTTGAAACGCAGGCTTTGTTGATTGAGGCTTTTGATGAAGTGGCCAATGATACCAAAGCGGTAGAGGAAATGAAGATCTGGTTGCTCAAAAATAAACAAACCAAAGATTGGAAAACTACAAAAGCCACTACAGCTGCCTGTTATGCATTATTAATGAAAGGTACCGATTTATTAAGCGAAAGTAATGAACCGGAGATCACCATTGGTGGTCAGAAATTAGTGGAGCTGCAGCAACCCAATGCTACAAAAGAGGCAGGAACCGGTTATCAGAAAGTAAGCATTGCAGGTGCGAATGTTAAACCTGAAATGGGCAGGGTAGAGGTTAAAAACAATAACCAAACCATAGCCTGGGGAGCACTGTACTGGCAATATTTTGAGCAATTGGATAAAATCACATCAGCCAACACTGGGGTCAAAATTAAAAAACAATTATTCATCCAGAAAGCCAGTAATAAAGGTGATGTGTTAACACCGCTTACCACCAGCAATGTTTTGTTGCCGGGCGATTTGCTGAAAGTACGAATAGAAATTAACTGCGATAGGGATATGGAATATATCCATTTAAAAGATATGCGTTCATCGGGTTTTGAACCCGTAAATGTGATCTCCCAGTATAAATATCAGGATGGTTTGGGTTATTATGAAAGTACTAAAGATGCTTCAACCAATTTCTTTATCAGTTATATGCCAAAAGGAACTTATGTATTCGAATATCCTTTACGGGTTACCCATGCAGGCAATTTTTCGAATGGAATTACCAGTTTACAAAGTATGTATGCGCCAGAGTTTACCACACATTCTGCAGGGATAAGGGTAACTGTAAAATAAATGATTTACAAACCTCGCAGGTTTTTAAAACCTGCGAGGTTTAAACCTACAGATTACTTAGATGCACTCAGGTGACTTAGGTGGTCAATATTTTTTTGGAAAAGAAGGGTTCTGTGTACTTGGGTTATTAAAGTCCCTGCTCATCCGGCCTGGCAGATTTTCGCCGGAAAAAGCACGGAAATCTTTGCACCTCCCCATCATAACCCCACAACCTAAGGCAGGATCAAAGCGGGAGCGTTGGGATAAGCAGGGGTAAGAGCCTCGATGCTGCCGCAATTAAGATTTCCGTAGGTTTTTACAAGAAAGATGCAAGCCTTGGGTTTTTGTTTCTTTTGGGCCAAGCCAAAAGAAAGAGCCCCTCGGCGGCGGTGAGCCGAGGCAAGACTGCGCGAAGGGCAAGAAAATAGCGAGTGCATTAAGATTTCCGCATGCGCGAGAATGACGACCGTGTGAGAAATTATCCCTATACATCATGCTATCTGCTCCCTGCTCCGCTTCAAAGCCTCGGTTCGTGCTTCACCTTCGGGTTTTACGCTACTATCAGGTTTATTTAACAAGGGGCCTGTGTTTCATATCGCTGTTCCAGCCCCTGCAGATTTCGAAACCTGCGAGGCTTAAATTGCATTAAGTAAGTTGTATTCCAACGTAAGTAGCCCCAATGGGTATAACTTTATCTCCTATCCAGATTTGGCTGCGGTCAAATTTGGATACTTTGTTTTTTGCAACAATAAATGCCCGGTGACAGCGGATAAAATCTGTTTTTGGCAACAGTTCAGCAAGGTCGTTTATGGTGATGCGTGAGCTCAGTAATTTATCCTTAAGCTGGATCTGCGTATAATTTCCCGAGGCTTCCACATAACAGATTTCGTCTAAATTAACCTTAATTTGTTCATAACCATCTTTTACAAAAATGTATTCCGTTTTAGCTTCCTGCTTCTGGCTACGCAGGTTAAAGAGTTCGTGTGCCTTATTGCAGGCTTTCAAAAAACGCGAAAGTGAAAAAGGTTTTAACAAATAATCAACAGCATCAAGTTCAAAACTTTGCACCGCATGTTCGGTATAAGCCGTAGTAAAAATCACCATAGGTGGTTTGCTCAGGCTCTTTAAAAAATCAATTCCACTGATATCGGGCATTTTAATGTCGAGAAAAATCAGGTCGACCTTGTTATGCTGGAGGTAAGTAATGGCTGCAAAGGCATCAGTAAAAATTTGCTGCAACTCTACAAACGGAACTTTTGAGGCATGCGATTTTATAATGTCTAATGCAATCGGTTCATCATCTATAGCAATGGCAATCATTTTTGGTTGGTCTTTGTGTTTTCTCTTTTGTCATGCTGAAGAAGGGAGTATCTCTAGTAGCTCAAAGGCGATCTTCATTTCGACCGTAGTGGAGAAATCTTTTAACTTCGGTCAAAGATTTCTCCATTACGCTACGCTCCAGTCGAAATGACGAATCGCCCAAATTTATCAATTTAATTATTTACTCGTTTATTTGATTTCTGAAAGATACTTATCACTAATCTAACTGCAAAGTTAAATGAACAAAAAACTCGTTTGCACTTTCGCGGATAATTAATTCATGTTTTCCATAATAAAGTAATGATAAGCGTTGTTTAACATTTTCAAGTCCGATGCCGCTTTTTAGTTTTTCAGGATCGTTATCTGCCTTGATATAAATGCTGTTGCTTACATCGAAATATAAAGTCTTTTCTTTTGTCTGCAATGTAATTTTGATATACGATGGCTGTTGCAAACTGATCCCATGTTTAAATGCATTTTCGATAAAGGGGATCAACAACATTGGCGTAATCTGCAAATTGTTTAATTGTTCTTCAATATGGGTGTCGATCCTGATATCTGCCGAGCGTGAGGTACGCAGTTTTTGCAGATCGATATAATTGTTCAGGTATTCTACCTCGCGGGTTAGCGAAATTTTATCCTGAGTATTTTCGTGGAGCATAAAACGCATCATATCGCCCAGTTTTTGAATACCCTCGCCCGTTCTTTCTGCATTTTCTTGTAAGGCCGTTCCGAAAAGGGTGTTTAAAGCATTAAACAAGAAGTGTGGGTTAATCTGCGATTTTAAGAAATTCAGATTGGCATCCGATTTACCCAGCTCTGTTTTAAGCATCTGTATTTCGCTCAGTTTTTCAAATTTATGTTTGTAAACATACCAGGCAGATGGTGTGGTAATGCAGATTAAACATATTGCATTTAAACCTAAGGTAATTGGCACAACTACACCATTGCGCATAAAAGGAATAAGGACAATCAAAAGCAGTAGCGAAACAATAATGGTTATGCCTACGTTTCCCCAAAAATACCGGCCAAAGCCTTTAAAATCCTTTCTTAGGTTTGGAATGATGTAATAAATGGCACAAAAGGCAATAAAAATATTTACCGGTGGTACAATAATCCAGATGACCAATAACTCATAATCTATCTTAACAGAAAGTACTGCGGTGAAAATCATGAGCGTAATCAGCCAGATTTTTGTGCTCACAAATATCTCTGATACAATATTCTGGTTATAATTCTTTAAAAAATGGATTCTATTAAAAAGCTCCAGGCCACGCTCGTTAAAATAGGCGTAAGCGTTAAAAAGCAAGTAAATAAAAAATATATAGGTAAAAGCTTCTCCAAAAAATATGTCGTAACCGCGGTCTATATCATCATATTCCACAAGGCGGTAAGCTTCCGAATAGGTATTAGCGATCATCCATCCAATAATAGAAAACGCGGTAACAGCAATGGTCATGATCAGGTTCATGGGCACGTTACGGCCCTTTGCCAGTTGAGGCATTGAAACAAAATTGAAAAGCAAAAAACTGAAGTAAATGATACTGATCTTAAATATTTCAGGCAGAAAGAAATTCGCCATGATGCTATACTCAACCGAATTTTCAGAAAAACGGTAAGACCCGCCAGAACCATAAGTGGTCTGCGTGCAAATGCTAATCAATGCAAGGATGTATAATGTAGTAGAAATCCAAAACTCAAGCTGGTTGATGTTTTTGGATTTAATGGCCGTTGAATTACCTGAAAGAATTTCCATTTTTGTTTTAATTAATGGCGCAATTTTACAAAGAGAACCGGTCACAATATTTAAAATGTGATGGATAGGGCTAAAAATGTGACGAATGAATAGGATTTATAGGATTGCGTGATTTTAAGATCGGTTGGGCAATCCGATAATTGTGCAGTCAGATGTTACCATCTGACTGTTTGCGAAATCAATAATTCAACTTTGTGTCGGATAGTAATATCCAACACCACGGATAAACAATTTTATTATCTTTGAAACGGATTGCAGGATTGGTTTTTCCATCGTCCATTTTCCATCTTACATTATTACAACTCAACATGACCGTTTACGGAATTCCAAATTGCAATACAGTTAAAAAATCGCTTGATTGGTTAAAAGCACATCAGATAGATTTCGAATTTCACGATTTTAAGAAAAAAGGCATTAACAGCGAAAAGTTAAACGAATGGTGTAATACTTTCGGCTGGGAAACGGTGTTGAACCGTAAAGGTCTAACCTGGAAGAAACTCACCAAAGAAGAACAAGCCAAAATTGATAATCAGGAGTTGGCGATCGCTTATTTAAAAGAAAATACCAGCGCCATAAAACGACCGATTATCGAGCAAAACAACAAAGCCATATTAATTGGATTTGACGATGAAAATTATTTAAAAACACTAGCCTGATTCAATTGTTCTAATGTTAAAGTTTGTTAAATGCAGCTTTTAAATGTCGAACTAAGTTACTTTTGAGTATGTACAAACTGATCATTTTTCTATTGCTTGCCTTGCCGATTGGCGTTTTTGCACAAACGGTAACTACAGGTACAGTTTTCGATTATTCGAAAAAAACACTCTCACTGCCTGGCGTTTCCATCAGAAACCTGAACAGTAAAAAATCTACCAGTACCAACAAAGAAGGTAAGTATACCATTGCAGCCAACATTGGCGATTTGATTGAATTTTCGGCAATAGGGTATCATACCGACACGCTTTATTTAACCAATCTCCTAAACAGAACCATCTACCTTCCGGTAAAATCGAACAGTTTAAAAGATGTCGATATTACTGCGGTCCGCATGAACAGCCAGGTAACTGACGCTAAAGATCCCCTGGCAGAAAAATATACCTTGCTTAATACCGGGGGCAACCTAAACCGTAAGCGTATGAAAGATAAGGTGGGTGGCTTGAACCTGAATTTAGGTTACGGTAAATATAAAAGACAGCAGCGTAAAGAAGCCGATTTAGAAGAAAAGGAAATGTACCAGGATGAAATCGATGAAAACTTCACGCCAAAGGCTATCACTGATCTTACTAAACTGGAAGGTGAAGACCTTAAAAATTTTATGATCATTTATAGGCCGTCTATTGAGGCTGTAAAGGCTGAAAGACCATTCCGTTATGCTTTTTACATCTCACGTGCCTTTGTAGCATGGAAAAAATTAACACCACAGGAAAGAAAATTGCAGGATCTGCCAAAATTAAAGGCTAATTAGGTACTTCTTCACAGAATTTGATAACATTATACCATTATTGGTAACATTATAACCACATATAAATCTATATGTGGTTATTTTTTATATTTACCGCAGTATTACAACCTTATTATGATCATGAAATTGACTAAACTGATTAATTTTGGTTTGGTTTGTTGTGTTTTTGCTTTTTCAGCATCAGCCCAACAGGCTACAACCCCCGCACCAGCAAGCAACTATAATCCCGCTGAAGCATTTGGACCACTATTTTATACCCAAAACGGAAATGAATTCCGCTCGGCAATTGGTTCACCAGGTCCGAAATACTGGCAAAACCATGTTGATTATAACATTACCGCAAACCTCGATGAAACGAAGAACATGGTTAGCGGAACAGTTACCATTACCTACAAAAACAACAGTCCCGATAAATTGCCTTATTTATGGTTGCAGTTAGATCAGAATACTTTTAAAGAAACTTCACGTGGTTATGCCATTACCCCTTCACGTAGCCGTTATGGTGCACAGGGCGAAAAATTTGATGGAGGTTATAAAATCCAGAACATCAGCGTAGCTCAAAAAACAGGTGCAGTAAAATTCACCTCTATTGTTGAAGATACCCGTATGCAGATCCGTTTAGATCAACCTTTGGCCGCTAATGGCGATTTGGTAACCATCAAAATGGATTATTCGTACATTGTACCGAAAGAAGGATCGGACAGGACCGGACATTTAACTACAAAAAACGGTGAAATTTTTGCCATTGCACAGTGGTTCCCACGTATGTGTGTGTATGACGATGTAATTGGTTGGAATACTTTGCCATACTGGGGTGGGGGTGAGTTTTATTGCGAATATGGCGATATCAACTTTGCCATTACTGCACCGGCAAGCCATATCGTTATGGGTTCCGGAGAATTATTAAATCCTGCTGAAGTTTTTACACCAGAGCAGTTAAAGAGATGGAATGCGGCTAAACTGAGCGATGCTACCGTGCACATCCGTACCGAAGCAGAAGTAACCGATCCAAAATCACGTCCGGCGAAAGATAAATTAACCTGGAAATTTAAAATTACCAATGCACGCGATGCGGCCTGGGCTTCATCAAAAGCATTTGTATTAGATGCCGCAAGGTATAAACTGCCAAGTGGAAAAACAGGTTTGGCCGTTTCTGCGCAACCGGTAGAAAGCAATGGTATTGATTCTTATGGCCGTGGCGTAGAATACGTGAAATCTACCATCGAGCATTATTCATCAAAATGGTTCGAATATCCTTATCCAATGGCTGTTAATGTGGCTACCAATATTGGTGGTATGGAATATCCTGGCATTGTTTTCTGTGGCTGGACTGCTAAAAAGGCCGGCGCATGGGGAGTAATCGATCACGAATTTGGGCACACCTGGTTCCCGATGATCGTGGGTTCTAACGAGCGTAAATATGGTTGGATGGACGAAGGATTTAATACTTTCATCAACGGTATTTCTAAGAAAAACTTTAATAATGGCGAATATGCAGGTCCTCCGGCTGATTTACACAGAATTGGTAAAAATGTGATCGGTAACCCGATTTACGAAAATATTATGCAGATGCCTGATGGTATGGCCGAAAGAAATATAGGTGTTAACTTATACAGTAAGCCAGGATGGGGCCTGGATATTTTGAGAAACCAGGTCTTAGGCGAAGACCGTTTTGATTATGCTTTCCGTCAGTACATTAAAAACTGGGCATTTAAACATCCAACGCCATTCGATTTCTTCCGTTCAATGGAAAACGGAGCGGGTGAAGATTTGGCCTGGTTCTGGAGAAGCTGGTTTTTAAACAGCTGGAAAATGGATCAGGGTATCGCTGCCGTTGAAGCCGTTAAAAAAGATGATAAATTGGTAGGCTATAACATTAAAGTGGTAAACTTAGAGAAAATGCCAATGCCGATCATTCTTCAGGTTAAAACCAAAAGCGGAAAAACTGAAACGGTAAAAGTTCCGGTTGATGTTTGGATGAAAAATACAAGCTGGCTGGTTCGTTTCCCTACAACTGAAGAAATTGAATCGGTTACTTTAGACCCGGATAAAGTATTGCCAGATTCAAATCCTGATAACGATACGTGGACCGCTACAGGCAACTAAGCCAATGTTATTAAATTAAGTGCTGCGGTTGTCAGTCTGAGGGTTAATTTATTGTATTAAAATCAATATGAGTGACAGAATTTTTAGGGAATTATAGTTGCGAGGAATCGTCATTTCCAACTTGATTGGGAATCGTAATGCAAGCGCTTTAAGATTCCCGCCTGCGCGAGAATGACGGCCGTACTGATAGATTCTGTCGATGGTAGCGTAGTCGAAGACTTCTTGAGGTTTACCCTTTAGCTTAATGAGCAACCGGGCTTACCTTAAATAATTCCAGACCTCCTGATTTTAAAAGATCAGGAGGTTTTTTATTGCAAATTACCGACGGTTTACGGAAAACTATCAGATAATTTAGCAGTATAAATTTACAGATATGGCAGCACCTATTTTAGAAATTACCAATCCCACCGGCATATATGATCCCCGTCCACATGGTTATTCTCACCTTGCCTCCGTTCCTGCCGATCGTCAGCTAGTATTTGTTGCAGGTCAGGGCGGCAGTAGAACAGACGGCATTTTAAGTGATGATTTTAGAACACAAGTTGTTATTGTATTCGAGAATATTGCTTTAGCCTTAAAAAGCAGAAATTTAACCATGGCCAACATTGCAAAACTGACTACTTTGGTGGTAGATTACGATGACGCTAAACATGAGATTCTGATCGAAGAATCGAACAAAATATGGCCTGATCAGAAATTCCCGGTAAACACGCTTATCCCGGTACAAAGGCTGGCCTTAAATGGCATGTTAATCGAAATTGATGCTACGGCTGTTGGTTAATTTATAAACCCGTTTACAATTGTTAAACCGATATTGTTTTGAAAATGAAGGGTCCAATACCTTTGGCGTGATGCTGGAAGCAGACCGTACATCCTAAACCTGACAGTAGCGGGCATGAAGTGCAACGGAGTAAAGCGGATGGCAGGGCTGCATTTGTCAAGAACCACTGCATTTTTGTTTCCAAAAAAAAATAGAATATATTTATTTTAGTGTTGTTAATGCAAGGGGTGGTGTCCAGGATATTTTAAAACTTTGAATTAAAGATTAACATCAATAATCGAAAATTTACACGGATGGAAAAAGGAGAACGCAAAAACGTTTACCAAGTTTACAATAAGATAGGCCACTGGTTTGCTGAAAACCGTTATGCTGATTCGGTAGAGAAAGCTTATTTAAATGATATCCTCCAACAACTTCCAGCAGATGCAAAGGTTTTAGACCTGGGCTGCGGTGATGGAAAACCCATATTGGAATATTTTATTAACCATGGGGTAAATGTTTTAGGGGTTGATGCCAGCAAGCAAATGATCGGGCTGGCAAAAATTAATTTCCCCTCTACCAGATTTCTGCTAAAAGATATGCGTGAACTCGATCTCGACGAAAAATTTGATGCGATTATTGCCTGGCACAGTTTTTTTCATCTTCCTGCCGATGATCAGCCAAATATGTTTACTATTTTTAAACTTCACCTTAGGCCCAACGGTATTTTGCTGTTTACGTCTGGAACGGAAAGGGGAGAAGTATGGGGCATGAATGGTGGCGAAAATTTATTTCATGCTTCTTTGGATACCGCTGAATATCAGACCCTGCTTCAGGCAAATCAATTTGAAGTGCTCAGGTACAAAATAAACGATCCGGATTGCGGTGGTGCAAATGTTTGGATGGCTCGGTACAAACCCTGATAATTTTGCCTTAACTTTGCCAAATGGCCGAACAGCAAAAAAATAATCCTTTACACGGTATCACTCTGGAAAAAATAGTAACCGATCTGCAAACGCATTATGGTTGGGAAAAACTGGGATCATTGATCAGGATTGATTGTTTCAATAATAACCAAACGATCAAATCGAGCTTAAAATTTTTAAGAAGGATGCCCTGGGCCAGAAAAAAGGTTGAAGATTTATACCTTGATACCTTTGATAAATGATGGAATGAGTGTGTTTAGAATGAGTGAGTTTTGAATGATAAAATGAGTGAATAGGCTAGTCTAATCCAATATTTTCTCATTCAATCATGCTATCATTTAATCATTTCTCTTTCCTTTGCAACCTTTTCTTTAAAACCATCGTCATCTCGATCTAAACCATATCAAATGAAAAATATTTTCTGTTCTTTTTTGCTGGCGATCATTTTAAGCAGTTGTGCTTTATCAACCATGACAACCATCTATTCCATGTCGCGTGGTAAAATAGATATTCCTCAGAAAGAAACTTATAGCGTAGTGTATCAGGCAAATTTTGGCGATGGTTTAATGGCAGATATTGTTTACACCACTAAAAGTGGAAAACAGACAGAACTAAAAGAAATTAAGGGTGTATGGGAAAAGACTGTAACCTTAAAATCAGGTACACCTGTTCTGCTTAAAACATTGGCTACCGCTAAATCCAAATCAAAAGGAGAGTATAAAATTCTGGTGGATGGGAAAGTGGTTTCCGAATATATTTTGACTGGTAAAAAGCTAAATTATACTTTTGCTTTTGACCTGCCATAATTCATTAAATCTTCATTTTGCTTTCCGAGATTTAATAAAAAAATAACAAGGTTTATTCATTATTAATCAACTTGAAAATGAAAGCAATTAAAGTTTTAAGCATCGCTTTATTAGCCATGTTTACCTTTGCAACGGTTAATGCGCAAACTGCAGCACCTGCAAAACCAACTACAGAAAAATCTATGACTAAAAAAAGTCATAAAAAACATCATCATAAAAAACACACAAAAAAAGCAGCTAAAGCTTAGAAAAGGAAAGTCTTTCAGGTAAAACTGGAAGACTTTTTTGCATTATTTAATGTTTAGGTGAGATAGATTGCTTCACGCCATCGCCATTTCCCTCGCTTAGGTTCGCAATTGACGACAAGAAGAAGGAATAGCCTCAACTCCTGAATCATTAGATAAAAAAGCCAACTTAAGCCTGCTTTGCAACCTAAACCCGATATACGTGGAAAGCGAGTCCTTCACGAGCTTGTAACATTAGCGGGGCCGAACCCAGCCTAAGGATAGTGAAACTGCTTTCCAAATAAGCGTATAATAATGATGAAACGATGCCTAGGTGACTTGAATGTTTAAGGCGAGAAAGATTGCTTCACGCCACTATCATTGCCTCTGCTTCAGTTCGCAATGACGACAAGAGAAAGGAAGAATTGCAACTCCTTAATCTTCAACTGAAAACTGATTAGTGCCAACTGAAAAATTTTTACGCTAACCCCTTGATTTTTAAAAAGAATTGTTCTACTTTTGCAGTCCGTTTTATGGGCTATCTGCAAGGATGCCGGGGGAGCGGTAAATTTTTTAATAAAAAAACATAAAAAAGCACAATGCCAACCATTCAACAATTAGTTAGAAAAGGTAGAGTAGCACTGGAGTTCAAGAGTAAGTCTCCAGCGTTGGACAGCTGTCCACAGCGAAGAGGTGTATGTACACGTGTGTACACCACTACCCCTAAAAAACCAAACTCAGCAATGCGTAAAGTAGCCCGTGTTCGTTTAACGAACGGTAAAGAGGTGAATGCTTACATTCCTGGAGAAGGTCACAACTTACAGGAGCACTCAATCGTATTGATCCGTGGTGGTCGTGTTAAAGATTTACCAGGTGTACGTTACCACATCATCCGTGGTGCATTAGATACATCAGGTGTGGCTGGTCGTAACCAACGTCGTTCTAAATATGGTACTAAACGTCCTAAACCAGGACAGGTAGTTGCGGCACCAACAAAAGGTAAAAAGAAATAATCGGGAGGAAATAAGAAATGAGAAAGTCAAAACCAAAAAAGAGAATTATTCTTCCTGATCCAAAATTTAATGATGTTCAGGTAACTCGTTTTGTAAACAATATGATGTACGATGGAAAAAAATCTATCGCTTATTCAATTTTTTATGATGCTGTTGAAATTGCTGAGAAAAAAGCAGGTGAAAACGGTTTAGAGATATTCAAACGCGCATTAACTAACATTATGCCAGCTGTAGAGGTTAAATCTCGTCGTGTTGGTGGTGCTAACTTCCAGGTTCCAACTGAGGTTAGACCAGAGCGTAAAACAGCTTTAGGTATGAAATGGTTAATTTTATACGCTCGTCGTCGTGGTGAAAAAACCATGAAAGAGAAATTAGCTGGTGAAATCGTAGCTGCTGCTAAAGGTGAAGGTGCTGCTGTTAAGAAGAAAGAAGATACGCACAAAATGGCTGAGGCTAACAAAGCGTTCTCTCACTTCAGATTCTAATTTAGGATTAACAGATTAGTAAGATTACACAGATTTAATTAGAAGATTATACTGATTAGATAAATTACACCGATTTGTTTTAACATAATCGGTGTAATCATTTAAAATCAGATAAATCAAAAACATAACATGGCAAGAGATTTAAAATTTACAAGAAATATTGGAATCGCGGCTCACATTGATGCGGGTAAAACTACAACAACTGAGCGTATCCTTTATTATGCTGGTGTAAGTCATAAAATTGGTGAAGTGCACGAAGGTGCTGCAACAATGGACTGGATGGCACAAGAGCAAGAGCGTGGTATTACCATTACTTCTGCTGCAACTACTGTTGATTGGAATTACAGGGGTCAAAAGTATCACGTTAACGTGATTGATACTCCAGGTCACGTGGATTTTACCGTAGAGGTAAACCGTTCACTACGTGTACTAGATGGATTAGTATTCTTGTTTTCAGCTGTTGATGGTGTTGAGCCTCAATCAGAAACAAACTGGCGTTTAGCAAACAACTACAGTGTACCTCGTATTGGTTTCGTTAATAAAATGGACCGTTCTGGAGCAGACTTTTTAAAAGTTGTTAAACAGGTTAAAGAAATGTTGGGTAGTAATGCAGTTCCGTTACAATTACCTATCGGATCTGAAGACGGATTTAAAGGTGTGGTTGATTTGATCAACAACCGTGGTATCGTTTGGAATGAGCATGATAAAGGGATGACCTTTACTGAAGTGCCAATCCCAGAAGATATGATTGATGAGGTTGCTGAGTGGAGAGAGAAATTGTTAGAATCAGTTGCTGATTATGATGAGTCTCTAATGGAAAAATTCTTCGAAGCGCCAGAAACAATCACAGAACGCGAAGTTTTAGATGCTTTACGTGCAGCTGTTTTAGATGCTAAAATTGTACCTATGGTTTGTGGTTCATCTTTCAAAAATAAAGGTGTACAAACTATGCTTGATTATGTGATGGAATTATTGCCTTCACCTATGGATAGCGAAGGTGTTATTGGTACAAACCCAGATACTAACGAGGAGGTTTTATTAAAACCAAGCATTAGTGAGCCATTTGCAGCTTTAGCTTTTAAAATTGCAACCGATCCATTCGTAGGGCGTTTATGTTTTATCCGTGTTTACTCGGGTAACTTAGAAGCAGGTTCTTACGTGTATAACTCTCGTTCAGAAAATAAAGAGCGTATTTCCCGTATCTTCCAAATGCATGCTAACAAGCAAAACCCTGTGCCAAATGTGGCTGCTGGTGATATTGCTGCGGTAGTTGGCTTTAAAGATATCAAAACAGGTGATACGCTTTGTGATGAGAAAAACCCAATCGTTCTTGAGTCAATGGATTTCCCAGAACCAGTTATCGGTTTAGCTATTGAGCCTAAAACTCAGGCTGACGTTGATAAATTAGGTATTGGTTTAGGTAAATTAGCTGAAGAGGATCCTACATTTAGAGTTCAAACAGATCAGGAAACTGGTCAGACTGTTATCTCTGGTATGGGTGAGTTACACTTAGATATTTTAATTGACCGTTTAAAACGCGAATTTAAAGTAGAGGTTAACCAAGGTGCACCACAGGTAGCTTACAAAGAAGCTATTTTCGGTTCAACAACACACCGCGAAACATACAAGAAACAATCAGGTGGTCGTGGTAAATTTGCTGATATTTCAGTAATTATCTCCCCAATTGATGCTGATTTTGAAAAAGGTGGTTTACAGTTTGTAAACGAAATTACAGGTGGTTCAATTCCTCGTGAGTTTATCCCTTCAGTAGAAAAAGGTTTTGCTGCTTCTATGGCAAATGGTGTATTAGCTGGTTATCCACTTCCTGATATGAAAGTTCGTTTAACAGATGGTTCATTCCACGCGGTCGATTCAGATGCTTTATCATTTGAGCTTGCTGCTAAAATGGCATACCGTGAGGCTTTACCTAAATGTAAACCTACTTTGATGGAGCCAATCATGAAAATCGAAATCTTAACCCCTGAAGAAAACATGGGTGATGTGATCGGTGATATGAACCGTCGTCGTGGTCAGTTATTAGGTATGGATACCCGTAACGGATCTCAGGTAATTAAAGCAACTGTGCCTCTTTCTGAAATGTTTGGTTATGTAACGCAGTTACGTACCATCACATCAGGCCGTGCAACTTCTACCATGGAATTTGACCACTATGAAGCTGCGCCTAAAAATGTACAGGATGAAGTAATTGCTAAATCTAAAGGCAGAATTAAATCTGAAGACTAATTAGTATTAAGATAAAAGTATCAAGTATCAAGATGGATTATCAGTCTTGATACTTAATACTAAATACTTGCTACTAAGTACTTGCTACTAAATACTTGCTACTAAAAGATAAATCCGGTTTCTGTTGTTAATAGCTCTAACAGGAAACCATAATTAAAAATAAGATGAGCCAAAGAATCAGAATTAAATTAAAATCTTACGATTACAACTTAGTAGATAAATCTGCTGAGAAAATCGTAAAAACTGTTAAACCTACGGGTGCAGTGGTTAGTGGTCCGATTCCACTTCCTACAGAGAAAAAAATCTTTACTGTTTTACGTTCTCCACACGTAAACAAAAAAGCTAGAGAGCAGTTCCAATTGTGCGCTTACAAACGTTTATTGGATATTTATAGCTCTAACTCTAAAACAGTTGATGCTTTAATGAAACTTGAATTGCCTAGCGGTGTTGAAGTTGAAATCAAAGTTTAATTGATTTTAAAAAGAACAGAAAAGGTCTCGATGCAAATCGAGGCCTTTTTTTATGCATTCAAATTCCAAAACAAAAGCTGTGCAGACTGGTTGTAATAATATGACTAAGGATAAGGAACAAGAAGAATTACCAATTGAGGGACAGGATTTTGCCGACCCAAAGGAAGAACTAACAAATAAACCTTCTTCACATGGGGAAGTGGCCAATCAAAAAGACGGTGATTTTTCAGAACTGGAAAAAAGTAGAATGGAAAATCCACCAAAACATCGTGATGAAAATGGATCAACCAAAGACGATTTGGATAGTAGTACAGAGATTGATCAAAGTGAAGGTGTATAGTAACTGCAATTGACTGGCGGATCGGTAAGATGAGGTGGAAAGACTGGGCAATATATAAAGGGATCTGTTAAACTTTTTTTATTGTGCCAATGTTGTTAAAGGAGATTATCTACAAATAAAAATGGCTATGGAAAGTAACGAAAATAAAAATGTTGATCCTAATGCTGGGGTTAACCACAATGACGAGCATATAGAATGGGATAATGGAGAGGCTACTTACGGCCATAAACGCACTGATTTTAAACGTAAGGATGAACCAGAGGCATCGCATTTATTGAAAACAGAAAATGATCCTAATCATGCTGTAAATGAAAATTTAAATAATTCAAATTTAAGTCAGGGTGAAGACATTGGAAACAGAAATAAGAATAATGAGAAGGGTTTAAGTGGGAAAGATTTATGATTTAGTTATAAAGAGACTATTCTTATAGAATAATCCCTTTACAAGACTTATGCATTTTCCGGTAGATGGAATTTATTTAGGATTCGACAACTGTAATGCGTTAATTAAGTAGCAAATGCCCTTAAATAGTTAGTTAATGATTTTTTAATCTTTGTCGCGAATCCTACAGTACAGCAAATTTCAAGAACTTATGGTAAATTCACAAAGAATCCGGTTTTAAGATATTGATATATATCAATTTTGTGTCCCGGTAATGTGTACTCATTAACCCAAACTTGATTAATAAACTGCCTTTAAGATCTAGTAGATCTTTCAATTCTAAGTAGGTATACTCACCTGTAGTGCAGCAGAAAACTCCGTAGTAAACCGTGCTTTAAGCGGGTTTACCTAAGCTAATTTATTTGGGTGATAATCTATAACATTATTAATATAACTCGCTGGTTTGCCGGTAATCCTGCTTTATTTTTGTAGTATAATTATTAATTTCATCGACATATTCCGGAACTTTTTCCTTAAAGTCATCAATTAAAGATTTTCCATCAGTTGCACGCTTTTTTGTGGCGTATTTAAAACCGTATACAGCTGCTGCGCCTAAAATTGCATATTTTAATAATCCCATAACCGTCTCTTTATATTCCTGTATTTAATGCATGGTTTTCATCATCCTCATTGATGCCGGCATTTGCTTTAAAATCTTCAGATGAACTCCCGGTATGGCTTTCAGCACTCTGTATGGTTGGGTTTTTATCAGCACTGTTATATGCATCATCGCTAAGCGAATCTTTACCCTGTGTACCAGAATTATCGAAACCATCTTTTGCTAAAGGATTGCCTTTAATCAATTCGCTTGGTTCCTTTCCATAAGCGGTTACAACATTGGTATCATTGCCCTCTTCGTAAGCTTTCTGCACATCAGATTTTTCTTCTTTTCCACCATCTGGTCCTACGTAACCCTCAGTGTGTTCTTCCTTATTATAGATGCTCGTTTTCATACTATTATCGCTTTACCAATAAACAGGGCGAAGGCCAAATAGTTTGAATCAGGATAAATCAATAACAGTATTAACAAAAAAAAGGCAGATATTTCTATCTGCCTCCGGTTTAATTTTTATATGGGAAATTCCGTGATATTTTTCGCATCATCCGCTCTACCATATCATCAGTAGAACTCATAATGTTATCGTCCATTGTTTTAAAGAAACGCCACAATAATTCCCCGTCCGCTCCATTATTTATGGTTAAGAACATGGTGCCTGTTCCAGATTTACCTCCAAAACCACCGAATAAAACCGCTGAGGCAATTGCGCCAGCTTCAGTTTTGGTTTGCTCTGTTTCAAAACGGCCACCAATTACGGCATCAACTCCAAGTATTTTAGCTATTTCATCTTTAGTAGTTTCGTCTAACTTATTTAAAACTCCAGCTTTTTTTAACAGGATATTTGTTTTATCAACATCCTGAAAAGTTACGGTATAGTCTGAAGCTTTTCTTAACAAAAAAGTGTACATGCTTGCCTGAATAGACCTGGCCATTGATTCTTCCTGACTTTTGTTTGCTTCTGCACTAAAATTTTTTGGTTGTTTCCTGTAAGAGATTTTTACTTCGAAAGGTAAAATGGCTACAATTTTGTGCGTTTTGATCGTTTCTTTCAGTTTTGGACTTTCAAAAATTTGCTTCGAGCCTTCAAATTGTGCTTTGGTTAAAACCGTAAAGCAGCATATGATTGCGAGCGTTAATAAGATTTTTTTCATTATTTGTTTGTTTAATTTTCTGGTGAATATAAAGATATCTTTTAATGAATGTAATTTAATTTTAACTGAAGCTTTATGCTTAACCATTTTCCCGTTTTGTTTAACTTGCGCCAAATTTTAAATGCCAACGGGATAAATGGAGTGGAAATATTTACTTTCGAATAAGAGATACGGACAAGAGCAATATGGTGCCAGCACAGATCGTGCACGGTCAGATTTTCAGCGTGATTACGACCGGTTAATTTTTTCGTCTCCTTTTAGAAGATTGCAGAATAAAACCCAGGTTTTTCCATTGCCTGGAAGTGTTTTTGTACACAACCGCTTAACCCACAGTTTAGAGGTGGCAAGTGTGGCCCGTTCAATGGCAAATATATTTTTAAAAGGTATAGAAGAACATCAGCCACAACTTATTAAAGATGTTCCTTTAATTAATGAAGTAGGTAATATTGTGGCTGCTGCTGCTTTAGCGCACGATTTGGGTAACCCGGCTTTTGGCCATTCAGGAGAAGCAGCCATCTCGCGCTACTTTACCGATGGTGATGGTAAGGTGTATCAGAAGGAAATGAGCGAAACACAATGGCACGACTTGATTAATTTCGAAGGAAATGCCAATGCCATCCGCATTCTTACTCATCCGCTAAAGGGAAAAGGAAATGATGCCTATGCGCTTACTTATTCTACTTTGGCCTCTATAGCTAAATATCCATGTGCCTCGATTGCCGGTAAACAAAAAGGCCTTTTGCACCGTAAAAAATACGGTTTCTTCCAGTCAGAAGAAGAGAGTTTTAAAAAGATTGCAGCCGAACTTCACCTGGCGCAGGAAGATAATGAATACCTCATTTATAAACGCCATCCTTTGGTTTACTTGGTAGAAGCTGCTGATGATATTTGTTACAGCATCATTGATCTGGAAGATGCACACCGTTTAAAAATTCTGTCGTATGAAGAGGTGAAAAACTACCTGTTACCTTTTGCCAATTCAACAACAATAGAAGAACGTTTAAAAAACGATTACGAAGACGATGATGCCAAAATTGGTCTGCTCCGTGCTAAAGCGATTAATACCTTAACCAACCAATGTGCTGCCATATTTTTTAGAGAACAAGAAAAACTATTAAAGGGTGAACTCAATTATAGCTTAACCGATCTATTACCCGAACCGTATATCTCGGCCTGGATAGCCGTTGAAAAAATCTCAGTGGAGCGCATATACAATTTCTCGTCGGTTATACAGAAAGAGGTAGCAGGGTACAAAATTATGGCTGGTTTATTAGAAGAGTTTGTTCCTGCACTTATTCATAATAATACACACTATTACAAAAAACTGGTTAAACTTATTCCTAAACAGTATCATACCGATTTGACCGATATTTATTCTATTATACAGAGTGTACTGGATTTTGTTTCTGGAATGACAGACCTATACGCCGTAGATTTATATCGGAATATTAAGGGAATATCTTTCCCGTCAGAAACCTAAAGCTGTACTTCTAGGTAAAATAACCCGCTCACAATTTGCCAATTAAAGGAACTGGTATTGGCTTTGATTGAATTTTCAGTGGTGTCAGATGTTGCCATCTGACACTCATTCAATTCGAACAATTTAATCTTTGTGCCAGATACAAGCAATTTCCCCGTGTTGATCTGCGCATCTGTGGCTAGATCTTTTTTATCTTCCCCGGCCATCATCCCATTTATTCCGTTCGTCCTGAAGCTCACGGGCAAGTTTCATTTCTTTATCTTTTGCCTTTACTTTATGCGCCTGAAATTCATCGGCTACTTCCTGGTAAAGCGCTGTTCTGTACTTTGCTTCGTGCCTAAATTTGCCAGATTGGAAAATAACAAAGGCCAAACCTATACCTAACAGAATAATAATGGTCCACACAATGGTATTATAAGTGCCTTTATCAAAAGAAATTCCTAAAAACTTAATTTCGTTCAGCGAAGCGGTAGCATTGGCCAGCGAGCTCTCTTTTCCGGTTACTTCTCCTTTTAAACTCGAAATATTGCCTGCCTGTGCCTTAATTTCCTGCCTGGCTTCCTGCAATTGCTTGCGTTCCTTTTTCAGCGTATCGTTAACACTTTTCCATAAAGATGATAACCTTGAAGGATTGATCAATCTTGCGCCATACAAACTTTTAGATTTTTTTAACATGAACTGATACTGTCCATTTAGAGATGGATCAGTATTCTTGGTCGTGTCTGGCTTAACTTGCCCAAACGCAACGTTTAAAAATAGCATAGCGCCTAAAAACAATAGGGTGTGTTTAATTTTCTGCATAGTTTAAATATAGGTGTTTGAATGTAAAACTACATTTTTATCTATTTCCCTGTTTAATATTTTTAGGTGAAGTTTAGGAACGATAGATCAAAATGTTTGTGTTTAACATGTTAAATAACAATTTTATCTAAGTTTTATTATAAAATTATTTGCGATAGGTTACATTTGTTTCATGCAAATAGGAATTATTGGTTTAGGCGATATGGGCAAATTGTACGCTGTATCGTTTGTAAATGCAGGTTATAAAGTATTTGGGGCAGATATGCCCTTACGTTTTGCAGATTTAAAAAATGAGCTGGAACCAAAAGGAATCGAAGTTTTAATTGATGGCCATGAGGTAGCGCGTAAATCTGACTTTATCATCTATTGCGTTGAAGCCGAAAAAATTGATGAAGTGGTAGCTGTTTTTGCGCGCTCTACTAAATATGGTGCAATTGTTTCGGGCCAAACATCGGTTAAACATCCGGAAATTGCTGCTTTTGAAAAATACCTTCCAAACGATACCCAGATTGTAACCTGCCATTCTTTGCATGGTCCTGCTTTTAGCCCTGAAGGGCAAACATTAGTGGTGGTGCGTCATCGTGCTACAGATGAGGTTTATGCGCAGGCCCTTGAGGTCTATAAATCTTTAAAATCGAACATTATTGAAATGGACGATTACAGGGAACACGATCGTATTGTAGCCGATACACAGGCTGTAACACACATGGGTTTCGAGAGCATGGGCTCTGCATGGAAAAATGCCGGTTTCTTCCCCTGGGATAATCCTGCCTATGCGGGTGGAATTGATAATGTGAAAATTTTGACTACGCTGAGAATTTTTAGTTATAAATCTCACATTTATGCAGGTCTGGCCATTTTAAACCCTTATGCACAAAAACAGGTAAAATATTACGCGCAGGCAGAATCTGAGCTATTTAAACTGATGATCTGTGAAAATGAAGCTGAGTTTAGGGAAAAGATTTACGCTGCCCGCGATTTTGTTTTTCATGAAAGTCGTTCGCTTTTACTGTTGGATGATAAGATCATGAAAGAATTCAGCCTATCGGATGCCAGCCATAAACAAAAACCCAATTCGCATTTAAGTTTGCTGAGTATGGTATATGCCTGGTATAAAATGGGCGTAAATCCTTACGATAATCTGATCTGCCAAACGCCTCCTTTTAAATTGAGATTGGGTATTGCCGAATATCTTTTCAAGAATGAAGAAATGCTCGAAGAATCGATTCATACCGCATTATATGATAAATCTATTCGTGGTGATGATTTGGAATTCCATACCGCCGTGCACGAATGGGCATCGATTATTGGTTATGGTGATTTAAAAGGGTATAAAGAACATTTCGAAGCTGCCAAATCATTTTTTGCCAACCGTTTAAATGATGGTAGGGATTTGAGTGCAGAAATGATTAAGCGATTGGGTAAGTAACCACTAAGAATGAAACCCATTTTAAATAAACCTGAACTGGTTTCGCAGCTGGAGGGAGAACTAAAAGAGATAGAAATACTTTGTGATGAGTACGATAGCGGAAACGAATCTGTTATCTATCCGATTGCAGAGCGAATCGTGGTGATTTTCCATAACTCCGGTCAGGCAAAAGCATTGGTAAGTCAGCTTAAATTAAGTCATCTCGATCTGTATTGCAGTTCTGAGATTTACAACTCCAAAAGCCTCACCAATTTTATAGGGTTGTTAAAACTGACACATTGTGCTGAAAAGGGGTGGAGTTATTTGGCCAAATTAGATCGTTCTGCTTTAACAACCGTATCGCAAGAAAACTGGTGGAACAATAAAAAAGTGATTGTCGATTCGGATGGTTTGCCTTTTACCAGAGCTAAAATAATTAAATCGCTGGCTAGTTCCAGTCCATTATCGCTAAATACTTCAGGCTGGACAGTTAAAGATGCGAATGGCAACAAATCAACTATTTCTCCAATAGCCGAAACAGTAAGGCAAATTGCTTTCGAACTACTTGAAAGTTTTCGGGGTGTTGATTTGAGTAAGGAAAGCAAGCTTTATAAGTAATTATGGAATGAGAGAATTATTGAATTTTGAATGAATCAATTATTGAATGAGTAAACGCCTATTCTTCTCTATTATAAAACTCACCTACTCAATCATTCACTCATTTAAAATTCTATTTATCCATATAACATATAGACTTTATTTTATTCGCTTAATCTTTCGTTTCCCCAAAAACAGTGCATTATATTTGCCCGCATGTCGGTATTGCTGTTTACGATTATCGTTTTATTAGGTGCCTTTTTAGCCGGATTATTAGGTTCGCTAACAGGCTTAGGGGGAGGGGTAATTATTATTCCCTTACTTACTTTAGCCCTGGGTGTAGATATTCATTATGCCATTGGTGCATCTATTGTTTCGGTAATTGCGACCTCTTCAGGCTCGGCTGCAGCTTATGTGAAGGAGGGCATCACTAATATCCGGATCGGGATGTTTTTGGAAATCGCGACCACAATAGGGGCGGTGTGCGGGGCAATTGTAGCCGTTTACCTCAATGCCAATTACATTGCCATTCTTTTCGGCTGTATCCTCATCTTTTCTGCCATCATGACTTTAAAGAAAAAGGTAGACCATAGCACTCTTGATGATACCGATAAATGGGCCAAATTTTTTAAACTGAACGGGTCTTTTCCCGATAAAGGTGTTGATCATCCTTATGCTGTAAAACATGTGCCAGGCGGTTTCCTGATGATGCTTTTTGCAGGAACATTATCCGGATTGCTGGGTATTGGGAGTGGAGCGTTAAAAGTAATCGCGATGGATAACATCATGCGTTTACCCTTTAAGGTATCAACCACCACCAGTAATTTTATGATGGGTGTTACCGCTGCAGCAAGTGCGGTAGTGTACCTGCATCGCGGGCAGATTGATCCTGGTATTGCCATGCCAGTCTGTATCGGGGTTTTAACAGGCGCTTCTTTAGGCTCTAAAGTTTTATTAAAGGCAAAAACAGATAAACTGAAAATTGTATTTGCCGTAGTGGTTGCCTTTTTGGCTCTGCAGATGATTTATAAAGGAATAAGCGGATTATAATGGGGACAGCAAAAAAAGAAAATCTGAATGATAAAGATATCCAGGTAATTCTGGGGACACTTTTGCGTGCTGGCGTAATCATTTCAATGAGCATTGTGTTAATCGGTGGCGCCATTTTCCTCATTCATAATAAAGGGGCTGTTACCAACTATAAAGTTTTTAAACCCGAGCTTAACAATTTTTCTTCCATCGCTGCGATATTTAAAGGTGTATTAACCTTTCAGGGTGATGCCATTGTACAGTTTGGTATCCTGATGCTTATTTTTACGCCAATTGCACGCATTGTTTTCGCTATTTTTAGCTTTTTAATAGAGCGCGATTACCTTTACGTTCTCATTGGGGTAATTATTTTAACCATCATAACCATCAGTCTAAATGGTGGGATAGCACATTAATTTTCGCTCAATATTATTATTGCAATATAAAGTAATAGGACTTGATGCAAAAGCTGATGCCATAGCTAAAAAGGGGATGCAGCTTTTTCCTGATTTCTTATATTTAAGGTTTTATGTGGCCCATGCTGCAATGGTTGATGGTGAGTTGGAAAAGGGCTTAAAGTTATTGAATAAAAAGTATAACCTTGATGAAGCATTTCCACAGCGGACAGCATTTGCCAAAGGTGAGTTTATGCTTTTTTATGCTGCATTGTGCCAATATTTTATGGCTAATGACAGTTTAATTGATGCCATCACCTGTAGCAATGCACTGATTATTGAAATTTATAAATACGCATGTAGTGAAAATGCGATACTTGATCTTTTACAGCTTATAAAAGCCAAACTGGGAGACGTATACTAAAATGCGAATGTTGATCAGATTAAAGCATTTTTAAACCAGGAATATGATCTAAATTGCTTTCAGTCAAATATATAGCTATGGCTTTAAACGCTCCAATAGCCCATTAACCTCACTTTTCAGGTTAAATCCCATTATATCAGCAATTTATTTGAAAAAATATTTGGCTAACTATTTGAAAATTAATAATTCTTGCCTATCTTTGCCGTCCCTTTCGGGGGATGTACAACCACCTTGAACGAAGCCCTACTGCTTCGATGGGTGTTAAAAAGAAAAGATAAAATGTCAGGAATTATTGGAAAAAAAGTAGGAATGACCAGTATCTTTGATGCCGAAGGAAGAAACATTCCTTGTACGGTAATCGAGGCTGGACCTTGTGTAGTTACACAGGTAAAAACCGAAGAAGTAGATGGTTATTCATCAATCCAGTTGGGTTATGATGAGAAAAAAGAGAAAAACACAACTCAACCATTGAAAGGCCATTTCGCGAAAGCAAACACAACTCCGAAACGCAAGCTGGTAGAATTCGATTCGTTTACAACTTCACTTAATTTAGGTGATGTAGTAACGGTTGATTCTTTCGCAGAAGGCGATTTTGTTGATGTTGTAGGTACCTCAAAAGGTAAAGGTTTTCAAGGTGTTGTAAAACGCCACGGATTTGCCGGTGTTGGTATGCAGACTCACGGTCAGCATAACCGTTTACGTGCCCCAGGTTCATTGGGAGCATCGTCATTCCCTTCACGTGTATTCAAAGGAATGCGCATGGCTGGAAGAACAGGTGGAGACAGGGTAAAAGTTCAGAACTTACAGGTTTTGAAAGTTTATGCTGAGCAAAACTTATTAGTAGTTAGTGGTTCCATTCCAGGAGCTAAAGGTTCTTACGTAATCTTAGACAAGTAATCAGATGGAAGTTAAAGTATTAAACATTTCAGGTAAAGAAACAGGTGCCAAGGTGCAACTTCCTGAATCGGTATTTGGTATCGAGCCTAACGACCACGCGATTTATTTAGATGTAAAACAGTATTTGGCTAACCAACGTCAAGGTACTCACAAATCTAAACAACGTAATGAGATTGCTGGTTCAACTCGCAAACTATACAAACAAAAAGGTACAGGTGGTGCCCGTGCTGGTAGCATTAAATCTCCGTTATTTAACGGTGGTGGTCGTGTTTTCGGTCCTCAGCCACGTGATTACAGTTTTAAATTGAACAAGAAATTAAAATCATTAGCACGTAAATCTGCTTTAGCTTATAAAGCAAAAGATAACAGCGTGGTAGTTTTAGAAGATTTCAACTTCGATACTATTAAAACTAAAAACTATACAAGTTTATTGGCTGCGTTAAACGTAGGTACTCAAAAAACTTTATTGGTTTTACCTGCACAAAATAATAATATCTATTTATCAAGCAGAAACGTTCAGAAAACTAAAGTGATTGCTGCAGCAGATTTGAATACATATGATGTATTAAACGCTGGTGTGCTTGTGTTAACTGCTGATTCTGTTAAAACTTTGGAGGAGGCATTTGCCAAATAATATGGAAATTTTAAAAAAACCAATATTAACCGAAAAAGCTTCAGCTTTAACTGAGAAATCTAACCGTTTCACGTTTAGCGTTAACCATAAGGCTAACAAAATCCAGATTAAAGCAGCTATTGAGAAATTGTACGGTGTAACTATCGTTGCAGTTAACACAATGGTTGTTGATGGAAAAGCTAAATCACGTTACACTAAAGCAGGTTTTGTATCTGGCCGTAGCCCGAAATACAAAAAAGCAATCGTAACGTTGAAAGACGGCGAAACAATAGATTATTACGCAACCCTTTAATTTAATAATTCATTATAACTATGGGCTTAAGAAAATTTAAACCAGTTACTCCAGGTACCCGCTTCAGAGTTGGTGCCAGTTTCACGGAGATTACAGCAACCACGCCCGAAAAATCATTGGTTGTATCATCAAAAAAGTCTGGTGGACGTAATAACACAGGAAAGATGACTATGCGCTACATGGGTGGTGGTCACAAAAAATCATATCGTTTAATCGACTTCAAACGCGATAAATTCGATATTCCTGCAACAGTAGCTACTGTTGAATACGATCCAAACCGTACTGCCCGCATCGCATTATTACATTATGCAGATGGCGAGAAGCGTTATATCATTGCTCCTGAAGGATTGCAAGTTGGTTCGGTATTATTATCGGGCGACACCGCAACACCAGAAGTAGGTAACACTTTAAAATTATCGAACATTCCATTAGGTTCTATTATCCACAACGTGGAGATTCACCCTGGAAAAGGAGCACAATTGGCTCGTAGTGCAGGTGCTTATGCACAATTAGCTGCCCGCGATGGTAAATATGCTACTTTAAAAATGCCTTCTGGCGAAACCCGTTTAATCTTGACTACTTGTCTGGCTACTATCGGTGCTGTATCTAACTCAGATCACGCAAACGAAGTATTAGGTAAAGCAGGTCGTAAACGTTGGTTGGGCCGTCGTCCGAGAACTAGACCGGTAGCGATGAACCCTGTCGATCACCCAATGGGTGGTGGTGAAGGTAGATCATCAGGTGGTCACCCACGTTCAAGAAATGGTGTTTTAGCTAAAGGCTTCAAAACCAGAGAACTTAAAAAATATTCTAATCGTTACATCATAGAGAGAAGGAAGAAATAATGGCTCGTTCGATAAAAAAAGGACCTTATATTGACCATAACGTAGAGAAAAAAGTAAACTCTATGAATGATTCAGGCAAAAAGTCTGTAATCAAAACTTGGTCTCGCAGATCAATGATTTCACCAGATTTCGTGAATCATACATTTGCTGTACACAATGGAAATAAATTTATCCCTGTGTACGTTACAGAAAACATGGTTGGTCACAAGTTGGGAGAATTTGCTCCAACCAGAACATTCAGAGGACACGCTGAAAAGAAAAAATAATTAGACAATGGAAGCAATAGCAAAATTAAACAATTGTCCAACCTCACCGCGTAAGATGCGTTTGGTTGTAGATCTTATCAGAGGTGAACGTGTAGAGAAAGCATTAAGCATTTTAAAGTTTACCAATAAAGAAGCAGCAATAAGAGTTCAGAAATTATTATTATCTGCTATCAAAAACTGGGAAGCTAAAAACGAAGGCACCAATGCTGAAGAAAACCAACTTTTTGTAAAAACAGTAATGGTTGATGGTGGCCGTCAGTTAAAACGCTTACGTCCAGCTCCTCAGGGCCGTGGATATAGAATTCGTAAACGTTCTAATCACGTAACGCTGATTGTAGATAGTAAAAGTACAGAAACAACTCAAAACTAATTAGGAAATGGGACAAAAAGCAAATCCAATAGGTGCCAGGTTAGGAATTATCAAAGGATGGGATTCTAACTGGTTCGGTGGCAACAACTACTCCGATAAATTAGTTGAAGATGAGAAAATAAGAAAATATCTTTCTGCCCGTATTGCAAAAGGCGGTGTTGCAAAAGTAGTAATCGAGCGTACGTTAAAACGTATCACGGTAACTATCCACACAGCTCGTCCGGGTATCGTAATCGGTAAAGCAGGTGCTGAGGTTGATAAAATCAAAGAAGAGTTAAAGAAATTGACTAAAAAGGAAATTCAAATTAACATCTTTGAAATTAAACGCCCTGAACTTGATGCACAATTAGTTGCAGAAGGTGTTGCAAAACAATTAGAAGCAAGGATCTCATTCCGTAGAGCAATGAAATCTTCTATCGCATCAACCATGCGTATGGGTGCTGAAGGTATCAAAATCATGACTTCTGGTCGTTTAGGTGGTGCTGAGATGGCACGTACTGAGCAGTACAAAGAAGGAAGAGTGCCTTTGCATACATTCCGTGCTGATATCGACTACGCTTTAGCTGAAGCCTTAACTACTTATGGTAAAATAGGTGTTAAAGTTTGGATCTGTAAAGGTGAGGTTTATGGAAAACGTGATTTGTCTCCAAACATTGGTGCAACAAACAACGGTCCAAAAGGCGCATCAGACAAACCAGCTTTCGGTGGAAGAGATAACCGTGGTGGTGGAAGAGATAACCGTGGCGGTGGTAACGACAGACGTGGTGGAAACCAAGGTGGTGGTCGTGGTCCAGGTCAAGGTGGTCCCGGAGCAAACAGAGGTGGTGGCGCAGGCGCTAACAGAGGTCCTCGTAAATAATTGATTTATTAACATCGTTTAACGATTAGAACAAAATAAAATGTTACAGCCAAAAAGAACGAAGTTCAGGAAGATGCAAAAAGGCAGAATGAAGGGTTTAGCTTCTCGTGGAGCTGAGTTAGCATTCGGATCTTTCGGTATCAAATCTCTAGAAGCTACTTGGATCACAAGTCGTCAGATAGAGGCTGCCCGTATTGCCGTAACTCGTTTCATGAAACGTGAAGGCCAAGTATGGATCAGGATCTTCCCGGACAAACCGGTAACTAAAAAACCTGCTGAGGTACGTATGGGTAAAGGTAAAGGTGCTCCTGAGTATTGGGTAGCAGTTGTAAGACCTGGACGCGTAATTTTCGAAGCTGAAGGTGTGCCTTTAGAAGTTGCTAAAGAAGCATTACGTTTAGCCGCTCAGAAATTACCGATCCAAACCAAATTCGTAGTACGTAGAGATTACGTAGAAGCATAGTAAAGTGTTGAGGTGAATGTTGTAAATACTTGTTTATTATAACCGCTACACTCAACGTAAAAGAAAAAGAAAAATGAAAAATTCAGAAATCACAGGGCTTTCAAAAGAAGAATTAGTAGCTAAGATTGCGGAAGAAAAAGAGAACTTATCAAAATTGAAGTTCGCTCACACTATTTCAGCTATCGAAAATCCTTCACGTATTGCAAAAGTAAGGAAAGACATAGCCCGTTTAAACACTGAGTTGACTAAAGTGAAAAACACTGAGTCAGCTACTGAAACTAAATAATTTGAGAGTCGACATGGAAAGACAATTAAGAAAAACAAGAACCGGGTTAGTGGTAAGCAACAAGATGGATAAGTCTGTTGTAGTGAGCGTGGAACGTAAAGTAAAACACCCGATTTATGGTAAGTTCGTAAAGAAAACTACCAAATTTATGGCTCACGACGAGAAAAACGAATGCGGTATTGGTGATACAGTATTGATTATGGAAACTCGTCCTTTGAGTAAAAACAAGAACTGGAGATTGGTACAAATTTTAGAAAGAGCTAAATAAGATGGTACAACAGGAATCGAGATTAAACGTTGCTGATAACAGCGGCGCAAAAGAAGTATTAGTAATTCGTGTGCTAGGTGGAACCGGCAAACGTTATGCTTCAATTGGTGATAAAGTAGTTGTTACCGTAAAAAGCGCGTTACCTTCTGGTAACATTAAAAAAGGTACAGTTTCTAAAGCAGTTGTTGTAAGAACTAAAAAAGAAATCCGTCGTAAAGATGGTTCTTATATCCGTTTTGACGATAATGCTGCTGTATTATTGAACGCACAGGATGAGCCAAGAGGTACACGTATCTTTGGCCCGGTTGCGAGAGAACTACGTGAAAAACAATTCATGAAAATTGTATCATTAGCACCGGAGGTATTATAAAATGGGAAACAAAGTAAATACACCATCAAAACTTAAAATCCGCACAGGAGATTTAGTTAAAGTCATTGCTGGCGATTCAAAAGGTCAACAAGGAAAAGTACTTTCAGTACTTATAGATAAAAACAGAGCCATTGTGGAAGGCATTAACTTAGTATCTAAACATACTAAACCAAATGCTGCTAATCCAAACGGTGGTATTATTAAAAAAGAAGCTGCTCTTCACATTTCTAACTTGATGTTGGTTGATCCAAAATCTGGTAAAGCTACCCGCGTAGGTCGTAAACTTAACGCAGATGGTAAATTAGTTAGAGTTGCTAAAATTTCAGGGGAGGAGATTAAATAATGGCTACACCTAGATTAAAAAGCAAATACAAAGAAGAAGTTGTAAATGCACTAAAAGAAAAATTTCAGTACAAAACTGTAATGCAGGTTCCTAAATTGGAAAAAATCTGTATCAATCAGGGTGTTGGTCGTTTTTCTGTTACAGATAAGAAAATTATGGATACCACTATCGTTGAGTTGACTACCATTACTGGTCAGCAAGCGGTTCCGGCTAATTCAAAGAAAGATATCTCTAACTTTAAATTACGTAAAGGTATGCCGGTAGGTGTACGTGTTACTTTACGCGATAACAACATGTACGAGTTCTTAGATCGTTTGATCTCTGTGGCTTTGCCTCGTATCCGTGATTTCAAAGGTATCAATGATAAAGGATTTGATGGAAAAGGTAACTATACATTAGGTGTTACTGAACAAATCATCTTTCCTGAGATTAATATCGATAAAATCAATAAAATTTTAGGTATGGATATAACTTTCGTAACTTCGGCAAAATCTGACGTTGAGGCTCTTGAGTTATTGAAACAATTCGGATTACCATTTAAAAATCAAAAAACAGCAGAATAATGGCAAAAGAAGGTGTAAAAGCACGCGAAGTTAAGCGCCAAAAATTGGTAGCTAGATACGCTGAAAAACGTGCAGTATTAAAAGCTGCAGGAGATTTCGAGGGTTTAGATAAATTACCTAAAAACTCATCTCCGGTACGTTTACACAACCGTTGTAAATTAACTGGTCGTCCTCGTGGATATATGCGTACCTTTGGTATTTCAAGGGTAACGTTCCGCCAGATGGCACTAGACGGTAAAATACCAGGTGTTAAAAAAGCATCTTGGTAATATAAAAGTATCAAGTATTTAGTATCAAGTAGCAAGAAACCAATTTGGTCTTGATACTTGATACTTATATCTATTTACTAAAAAAAGAATTTTAACCGGTAGCAGGTCCCACAGCTGGGTAGCAGAAGGAAACCACTATCAAAAACAATAAAAAATGAATACAGATCCAATAGCAGATTATTTAACAAGAGTAAGGAATGCCATTAAGGCCAACCACCGTGTTGTAGAAATTCCTGCATCAAACCTTAAAAAAGAAATTACTAAAGTTCTTTTTGACAAAGGTTACATCGCGAACTACAAGTTTGAAGATACTACAGTTCAAGGCACCATTAAAATTGCTTTGAAATACAATCCAATTACTAAAGTTCCTGCTATTCGTACATTAGTGCGAGTAAGTAAACCAGGTTTGAGAAACTATGCTGGTGTTGAAAATATGCCAAGAGTATTAAACGGTTTAGGTATCGCAATCTTATCTACTTCTAAAGGTGTAATGACCGATAAAGAAGCAGCCAAATTAAACATTGGTGGTGAGGTATTGTGTCACGTTTATTAATATTAGGAGAACAGCACAATGTCAAGAATAGGAAAAGCCCCAATTACAATCCCTGCAGGTGTTACAATTACCGTATCAAAAGATAACGTAGTAACTGTAAAAGGTCCTAAAGGTGAATTAACACAAGCAGTAGATTCAGATATCACTGTAAGTCAGGAAGACGGAATTTTAACAGTTCAACGTCCTTCAGAACAAAAGAAACACAAAGCATTACACGGTTTATATCGCTCATTGCTTAACAACATGGTTGTTGGTGTTACAGAAGGTTATAAATTAACTCAAGAATTAGTAGGTGTTGGTTACCGTGCTACAAACACAGGTAATACATTAGATCTGGTTTTAGGTTATTCTCACCATTATGTATTCCAGTTACCAGAAGAAATTAAAGTAACTACATCATCAGAAAAAGGTCAGACACCTAAAATCATTTTAGAGAGTACTGATAAACAACTGATCGGTCAGGTAGCAGCGAAAATCCGTTCGTTACGTGCACCAGAGCCATACAAAGGTAAAGGTATCAAGTTTGTAGGTGAAGTGTTAAGAAGAAAAGCAGGTAAATCAGCATCTAAAAAATAGTAATCATGGCAGGTAAAAAATTATCAAGAAGAGATCGTATTAAAAAAGGGATCAGAAAAAGACTTACCGGTTCAGAAGAACGTCCAAGGTTATCTGTATATAGAAGCAATAAAGGGATTTATGCGCAGGTAATTAACGATGTAACCGGTACAACAATAGCATCAGCATCATCATTATCGAAAGATTTTACTGGTACTGGAAACAAGAGCGATCAATCAGTTGCAGTAGGTAAATTAGTTGCCGAAAAAGCAATTGCAGCAGGTGTTAAAGAAGTTGTTTTCGATAGAAACGGCTATTTATACCACGGTCGTGTAAAATCGTTGGCAGAGGGTGCCCGCGAAGCTGGTTTAGTATTTTAATCTGAAGAAAAAGTAAGATGTCAACTATTAATATAAAAAGAGTAAAAACCACCGATATCGAATTAAAGGATCGTTTGGTTAGTATACAACGCGTTGCCAAAGTAACCAAAGGTGGCCGTACTTTCAGCTTCTCAGCAATTGTTGTTGTAGGTGATGAAAACGGTGTTGTTGGTTTCGGTTTAGGTAAAGCGAAAGAGGTAACTGAAGCAATCGCTAAAGGTGTGGATGATGCTAAAAAGAATTTAGTAAAAGTTCCAATTTTAAACGGTACTGTTCCTCACGAGCAAATCGGTAAATTCTCAGGTGGTTTTGTTTTAATCAAACCAGCTGCAGTAGGTACCGGAGTAATTGCTGGTGGTGCGATGCGTGCGGTATTAGAGAGTGCTGGCGTGCATAACGTATTGGCAAAATCTAAAGGATCATCTAACCCACACAACGTGGTAAAAGCAACTGTTGATGCATTAACTAAAATGCGTGACGCTTATACAGTAGCTCAAACCCGTGGTATAGATTTAAACAAAGTATTTAACGGATAATATTATGGCTAAGATCAAAATAACACAAGTAAAAAGCGTTATCGACAGAAGCGAGCGCCAAAAAAGAACCGTTCAGGCTTTGGGTTTATCTAAAATGAACCAAAGTGTTGAGGTTGAAGCTACTCCACAAATTATCGGTATGGTTCGCAAAGTGAACCATTTGGTAGCAATCGAAGCAATCTAGTAAAAGTTTTAAAGGTAATATTGGGTAAAACCGGTATTACCTTTATATATGTTTAATCGTTGTACCTGTTTAGTGAAAGCGAAGGGCAACACAAATTCAAAAAAATGAATTTAAGTAATTTAAAACCTGCAGTAGGTTCTACAAAAAACAGCAAAAGAATTGGTCGTGGTACAGGTTCTGGTCGTGGCGGTACTTCAACTCGTGGTCACAAAGGTGCGGGTTCTCGTTCAGGTCACAAAACTAAAATCGGTTTTGAAGGTGGTCAAATGCCTTTACAACGTCGTGTGCCTAAAGTTGGTTTCAAACCAATCAACCGTACTGAGTATGTTGGTGTAAACTTAGATGTTTTACAAACTTTAGCTGAAAAACACAGCTTAACAACTATCGATTTTGCTGCTTTACAAGCACATGGTTTAGCTTCTAAAAACGACTTAGTTAAAATTTTAGGTCGTGGTGAAGTTAAAGCAAAGCTAGAAATTACAGCACATGCGTTCTCTGCAACCGCACAAAAAGCTATTGAAGCTGCAGGTGGTTCTATTGTAAAATTGTAATTATTAAATGAAGAAGCTATTTACTACTTTAAGTAATATCTGGAAAATTCAGGAATTAAAAGAGCGTATATTGTTTACGCTCTTAATTCTTTTGGTATACCGTTTCGTATCTCACGTGGTTTTACCAGGTGTAGATCCAACTGCTTTAGGCAATAACGAAAAATCAGGAATCTTAGGCTTACTAGATATGTTTGCCGGAGGTTCTTTCTCTCGTGTGTCTATTTTAGCATTGGGGGTAATGCCTTATATCTCTGCATCCATTGTGGTGCAACTATTAGGTATTGCTGTTCCTTCTTTCCAAAAAATGCAGAAAGAGGGCGAAAGTGGTAGAAAGAAAATGAACCAGATTACCCGTTACCTAACGGTAGCGATCACAATCGTTCAATCTGTTGGTTACGTTAAAACGCAAGTTCCTGCAGAAGCTATTTTATTGCCAAATACTTTATTTTTAGTGTTATCTACGTTTGTATTAACAGCAGGTACATTATTTGTAATGTGGTTAGGTGAAAAAATTACGGATAAAGGTATTGGTAACGGTACATCACTAATCATCATGGTTGGTATTATTGCCCGTTTACCAGTTGCAATATCTCAGGAATTTAGTGCACGTGTAGGCTCATCTAGTGAAGGTGGGGGTCCGGTTGCATTGGTTTTAGAGATTGTTGCTTTATTTGCAGTGGTAATGTTTACCATTTTAATTGTTCAAGGTGTACGTAAAGTACCTGTACAATACGCTAAAAAAATTGTTGGTAACCGCCAGTTTGGTGGTGTTCGTCAGTACATTCCTTTAAAGGTAAATGCTGCTGGTGTGATGCCGATCATTTTTGCTCAGGCGTTAATGTTTATTCCAGGTGCTTTAATGCAGTTTGTTCCTTCATTACAAGGTTCTTGGTTAATCCAGTTCAGCAACACAACTTCGTTGGCTTATAGCTTAACGTTCGCATTTTTAATTATCGCATTTACTTTCTTCTATACTGCCATTACAGTTAATCCAACTCAAATGAGTGATGATATGAAGAAAAACGGTGGTTTTATCCCAGGTATTAAGCCAGGTTTTGCAACATCAACTTTTATTGATGATGTAATTTCTAAAATCACTTTCCCAGGTGCGGTATTTTTAGCGATCATTGCTATTTTACCTTCTTTAGCGGTTAAGTTCGGTATTAAGCAAGAGTTTGCACACTTCTTTGGTGGTACTTCTTTATTGATTTTAGTTGGTGTTGTATTGGATACTTTACAGCAGATCGAAAGTTATTTATTGATGCGCCATTATGATGGTTTGATGAAAACGGGTAGAGTTACTGGCAGAACAGGAGTTCCTGCTGCAAGTAGCAACGTAGCGTTGTAGTGTAACGGATGTCTAAAATTTATTACAAATCTCTTGAGGAGATCGAGTTAATAAGAGAAAGTTCCATGCTTGTTTCTAAAACTTTAGCCGAAGTGGCCAAGGTGATAAAAGCAGGCATGACTACTATCCAGTTAGATAAACTAGCCTATGAGTTTATAAGTGATCACGGAGCGATTCCGGCATTTTTAAACTATAATGGTTTCCCCAATTCTTTATGTATTTCGCAAAACGAGCAGGTTGTTCATGGTTTTCCAAGTGAATACGTAATCCAGGAGGGCGACCTGATTTCAGTTGATTGTGGAGTAATTAAAAACAATTATTTTGGCGATTCGGCTTATACTTTCTCCATCGGGGAAATTGATGCAGAAAAACAGAAATTGATTGAGGTTACTAAACGTTGTCTGGAATTGGGTATAGAAAAAGCTGTTGTTGGTATGCGGATCGGTGATATCGGTTTCGCTGTTCAGCAATATGCAGAAGCTAACGGATTTGGCGTAGTAAGAGAACTTGTAGGACATGGTGTTGGTGTAAAACTTCATGAGAAGCCAGAAGTTCCGAATTATGGGAAACGTGGTGCAGGACCAAAACTTGAAGAAGGAATGGTAATTGCAATAGAACCCATGATCAATGCAGGCGTAGCCGGTGTTAAATTCCATAACGATGGATGGACGGTAACCAGTAAAGACAATAAACCATCGGCACATTTTGAACACACAATAGCCGTAAAAAAGGGCAAAGCAGATGTTTTATCAACGTTTTCTATAATAGAAGAAGTTTTACAACAAAAAAAATAAATAATTAAAATTTTTTATTTAATTTTGCAACCCTGTTTAGAAGCAGCTAATTAAGTAACAATCAATAAAATATGGCTAAACAAGCCTCAATTGAACAAGACGGAGTAATAAGAGAAGCATTATCCAATGCCATGTTCCGGGTAGAACTAGAGAACGGGCATGAGATTATTGCGCATATTTCAGGAAAGATGCGGATGCACTACATCAAGATTCTTCCTGGAGATAAGGTTAAATTGGAAATGTCTCCTTATGATTTAACAAAAGGACGCATTACTTATAGATACAAATAAAATGAAAGTTAGATCATCAATTAAAAAGCGTAGCGCTGATTGCAAGATTATTCGCCGTAAAGGAAAACTTTACGTAATCAACAAGAAAAATCCTAAATACAAGCAACGTCAAGGGTAATTAAGAATATTGTAATGAACCGCACAACGGTGGCCCGCCGTTCGGAGTTACGTAAAACATAAATAAATATGGCAAGGATTTCAGGTATTGATTTACCAAGAAACAAAAGAGGTGAGATCGGTTTAACCTATATCTACGGAATTGGTAGAACAACTGCTCAACGTATTTTAACTACGGCAGGTATCGATTTAAACAAAAAAGTACAAGACTGGTCTGATGATGAGTTATCAGCAATCCGTACAATGATTAACGATGAGATTAAAGTAGAAGGTGCTTTACGTTCAGAGGTTCAGTTAAACATCAAACGTTTAATGGATATTGGTTGTTACCGTGGTTTACGTCACAGAAAAGGTTTACCTTCTCGTGGTCAGCGTACTAAAAACAACTCACGTACTCGTAAGGGTAAGAGAAAAACAGTTGCTAACAAGAAAAAAGCTACTAAGTAATAGATAGATAGGAGAAGTGAGATTTTAGATATGAGCATCATGTCTTTAAAATCTGCTCAAATCTGGAATAAAAGATAAAAAGTAGGATACTGAGTATCGGGGTAGAGAAAGTCTCATATCTCAAGTCTCATATCTAAAATCTAAAAGATAAAATGGCTAAGAGTAAAAAAGTAACAAAAAAACGTATCGTTGTAATTGAGCCTGTTGGTCAGGCGCATATCAATGCTACCTTCAACAACATTATCGTTACCTTAACAAACAACAACGGACAGACTATTTCATGGTCTTCTGCTGGTAAAATGGGCTTTAAAGGTTCTAAAAAGAACACCCCTTATGCAGCTGGTCAAGCAGCTTCAGATTGCGGTAAAGTTGCGTTTGATCTAGGTTTACGTAAAGTTGAAGTATTTGTAAAAGGTCCGGGTTCAGGTCGTGAATCTGCAATCAGAACTTTGCAAGTAGCAGGTATTGAGGTAATGTCTATTAAAGATATCACTCCACTTCCTCACAACGGATGTCGTCCTCCTAAAAAGAGAAGAGTTTAATTAATTTTAAAGCTAAGAATCTCCAGCTTCAGGTTGGATGATACTTTAAAACAGAAAAAAAATGGCAAGATATACAGGCCCAAAATCAAAAATTGCACGTAAATTCAGAGAACCAATCTTCGGTCCTGATAAAGTGTTAGACAGAAAAAATTATCCTCCTGGGCAACATGGCTCATCAAAAAGAAGAGGAAAACAATCTGAATATGCTATCCAGTTAATGGAGAAACAAAAAGTAAAATATACTTATGGTGTATTGGAAAAACAATTCAGTAACTTGTTTAAAAAAGCATCTTCTCGTGCTGGTATTACCGGTGATAACTTACTTCAGTTATTAGAAGCACGTTTAGATAACACAGTTTACCGTTTAGGTATTTCAACAACCCGTTCTGGTGCACGCCAGTTAGTTAGCCATAAACACGTAACCGTGAATGGTGAAGTTGTAAATATCCCTTCATATCAGTTAAAAGCTGGTGACGTGGTTGCTGTTCGTGAAAAATCTAAATCTTTAGAATCAATTAGTAACTCAGTTGCAGGTAGAACTATTAATAAGTTTGCCTGGTTAGAATGGAATGCTGGTGAATTAACCGGTAAATTCTTAACCTACCCTCAACGTGATGAGATTCCTGAAAACATCAAGGAAAACTTAATCATCGAGTTATACTCAAAGTAATAAATGAGCTAGTTAATTACCTCAAAAGGGTAATTAACTTTTTTCATGTTACTATATATTCAATAACGAATTTAAAAAATTATAAATGGCAATTTTAGCATTTCAGAAACCAGACAAAGTGATCATGCAGAAATCAACTGATTTCGATGGCACATTTGAATTTCGTCCTTTAGAGCCCGGTTTCGGTGTAACAATTGGTAATGCCTTAAGAAGAATTTTACTTTCTTCATTAGAAGGTTATGCTATTACTACTATTCGTTTTTCAGGCGTTTCTCACGAATTTTCTACCATGAAAGGTGTTGTAGAAGATTTAACTGATATTATCTTAAACTTAAAACAAGTTCGTTTTAAGAAAACAGGTGATTCAGGTGATTCTGAAAAAGTTTTCATCATCGTTAATGGTCAAGATCAGTTCAAAGCTGGTGATATCACTAAGTTCTCTAACAACTTTACAGTTTTAAACCCTGAGCATGTAATTTGCAACATGGATAAATCTGTTACTTTGGAAGTGGAATTAACCATCAATAAAGGACGTGGTTATGTACCTGCTGAAGAAAATAAAGTTGCTGATGCTGTTGTAGGTGTAATCGCAATCGATTCGATTTATACTCCAATGAAAAATGTAAAATACACGATCGAAAACTTTCGTGTTGAGCAAAAAACGGATTATGAAAAATTGGTTTTAGATATCTCTACTGACGGTTCAATTCATCCTGAAGAAGCATTAAAAGAAGCGGCTAAGATCCTTATCCAACACTTTATGTTATTCTCTGATGAGAATTTAGTGTTAGAATCTCAGGCTAAAGAAGAAACTAAAGAAGTTGATGAGGAAATTTTACATATGCGTAAAATCCTTAAAACTGAATTGGTAGATATGGATCTTTCAGTTAGGGCATTAAACTGCTTAAAAGCTGCTGATATCCGTACTTTAGCTGATTTAGTTTCTTATGATGTTGCTGATATGTTAAAATTCAGAAACTTCGGTAAGAAATCTTTAACAGAGATCCAGGAATTAGTAAAATCAAAAGGTTTATCATTTGGTATGAACCTGTCTAAATTTAAATTAGACGAAGAATAAGCGCATGGCGCTTAGCGCTAAGCGAAATAAACTATTAGTTCACAGTGTATAATTCCCTCTGAGACAGAGACGGTATACACTTAATCAAAAAACAATGAGACACGGTAAAAAAGTAAACCACTTAGGTAGAACCGACAGCCACAGAAAAGCGATGTTAGCTAACATGGCTACATCACTTATTAAAGCAAAAAGAATTACTACAACTTTAGCTAAAGCTAAAGCTTTACGTACTTATGTTGAGCCATTAATCACTAAATCGAAAAATGACACTACTCACTCACGTCGTACAGTTTTCTCTTACCTACAGGATAAAGAAGTAATCACTATTTTGTTCCGCGAAATTGCTGAGAAAGTTGCAAACCGTCCAGGTGGTTATACTCGTATCATTAAATTAAACAATCGTCAGGGTGATAACGCTGAAATGGCTTTAATTGAATTGGTAGATTACAATACAGTTTACGGTAAAGATGTGGAAGTTAAAGAAGAGAAGAAAACAACTCGTCGTGGTAGAAGTAAAGCTACTGCTGCACCTAAAGCTGCTGAAGCGAAAGCTGAAATTGCCGAAGAAGTTGCTCCTGCTGAAGAAGCTCCTGCTACTGAAGAACCAAAAGGAGAATAATTTTATTCACCTTAAGTATACGAAAGTCCTGTTCGAAAGAGCAGGACTTTTTTTGTGCCCTTTTGTGCCGTCAGGTGTTACCATCTGGCGGTTGTAGTATTATTAATCGGATGAGATAAGGGGATTAAGTTTTCTGTCAGATGGTAAAATCTGACACCACTATGAATCTATGGAATGAACTCCATAGGCGACATGCTCTCAACTAATGAACCATTGACCAATAACTAATGAACTAACAAAGCAAACGTTTGTCTCATTTTTTCATTACATAGCTTTATTTCAGTCTGCTATACATAAATTAGCTAAAACAAATTTGAAATGAAATTCAGGCTTTTTCTACTGTTCTGTTTATTCGGGCAACTATCTATTTACGCGCAAACACTAAAATACACTAATGGCAACAATGCCTGGAACCCTGATTCGTTAGGTAACCATAGGGTTGTTGTTCAATTTGCTGGCACAGGTAAAATCGCGCATGCAAAAATTGATTGGCGAAGGAGGGATGAACATCCGGAATTAAAAGGAATTATCGTACAAGATGCCAATGGTAAAACTGTTTCGGTTGTGGGTTCGGATAAGCTGACTAGAGAAAGTGCTGATGTCTATTTCGAAGCTACCCGCCCTGGAAAATATTATGTGTATTACCTCGCTTATAAAAATGAGGGAAGAAGCAATTATCCCAAAGGTGTTTACATAAAACCTAAACAAATTGATCAGGGCTGGTTAAATAGGGCAAAACGGGTTAAAGTAAATACCGCTGTGATAGAGATCCAATCTATTGATGCTTTCAACTCTTTTTATCCAATGGAAGTAATTGCTACAGCCAAAGAAACATCGGCTATAAAAGCCAAGTATGCTTCGGAAGCTTTTGTCGTTTTTCCCGAAGACAGAATGTTTCCAATTAAAATGCAGAACGATTTACCTTATCGTTGGGTACAAAAGGGTGCTGCAAATACTTTTACAGGTTCAGCAAGTAAAGGCGAAAATTATGCTTTACAACTGGGTGTATTTGCTTTGAAGGATCTAAATAACCTAACAGTAAGCTTTGGGGATCTAAAAACCTCCACCGGAAAAGTAATCTCTTCGAAATATATCAACTGTTTAAATACGAATGGTTCCAGTTATGATAACAAAGCCTTGGTTGAAATGGTAAATGTAATGTCTGGTAAGATACAACCAATGTGGATCACAATTAATATCCCTAAAAATACGGATGCAGGTGTTTATGCCGGTAAATTTACGGTTAAAGCCAATGGGAAGTTTAAAGTAATTGATGTTAAAATTAAAGTTGATAATACAGTTTTACCTGATGCTGGTGTAGGAACGCCAAATAAACAGACCCGTTTAACATGGTTAAATTCTACTTTGGCACAGGCTAATACCGTAGTGGCTCCTTATAGGCCATTAACTGTTGAAGGTAATGTAATTTCTCTTTTGGGAAGGAAATTCGAAATCAATGCAGATGGTTTTCCTAAGCAGATCCAGACTTTCTTTAATGCTGAAATGACCGCTTATAGCGAAAAACCAAATAATATCCTGGCAGAACCGATTCACTTTCACTTTTTTAATACACCAAAAACGCAGGAGAAATTTGTACCAGGCAATTTCCAAATTATAAGCAAAGAAGCTGGAAAAGTAAAATGGTCGGCAACTAACACCTCTGAAAGCCTCAAAATGGATTTAGAAGGTGCTTTAGAGTTTGATGGTTATGTACATTATGTAGTTAAGGTTACCGCTTTAAAAGATGTAGAATTTAGCAATGTTGATTTTCATATTCCTTTTAATAAAGCTTCTACTAAATATTTGATGGGCTTGGGTGAAAAAGGTGGTATTAGACCCGATACCGTAAAATGGAAATGGGATGTAGCCAATAAAAACCAGGATGCCGTTTGGATTGGCAATGTAAATGCAGGCCTATATTACAATTTAAGAGATGAGAACTATGTTCGCCCGTTGAATACCAATTTCTACCTTCAGAAGCCTTTATTGTTGCCTAAATCGTGGGGTAATGGAGATAAAGGAGGGATCCAGATCAATGTAAAAGGAAGTTCGATGTTGGCCGATAACTTTACAGGTGCCAGAAGCATGAAAAAGGGGGACGTGCTTTATTATAATTTTAATTTACTGATCACACCGTTTCATTTACTTAACACAGATTTTCAATGGGATAACCGCTTTTATCATAAATATGGCGATTTAGATTCTATTAAATCGACAGGTGCAACAGTAGTGAATATTCACCATGCTACACCGATTAATCCATGGATCAACTATCCATTTATCGAATGGAAAAAGATGAAAGGTTATATTGATAACGCACATTCAAAAGGATTAAAAGTAAAAATTTATAACACCGTTCGAGAATTATCCAATCATGCTTATGAATGGCCTGCTTTAAGAAGTTTAGGTACCGAAGTATATTCTCCAGGTAAAGGTGGTGGTTTTAGCTGGTTACAGGAACATTTAGATTCGAACTATATTGCTGCCTGGTTTGTGCCTGAAATTAAAGATGCTGCTGTAATTAACAGTGGAATGAACCGTTGGCATAATTACTATGTAGAGGGCATGAACTGGCTGGTAAATAATGTTGGGATTGATGGGGTGTACTTAGACGATGTGGCCTTCGATCGTGTAACCATGAAGCGGATTAAACGTGTACTGACACAGAATAACCATCCGGGCATTATCGATCTGCATTCAGCAAATCAATACAATAAAAGTGATGGTTTTAACAATAGCGCCATTTTATATCTGGAGCATTTCCCTTACCTGAACCGTTTATGGTTTGGCGAATATTTTGATTACCAGAAAAACAATCCTGATTTCTTTTTAACCGAAGTAAGCGGTATTCCGTTCGGTTTAATGGGAGAGATGTTGCAGGATGATGGAAATCCTTGGCGTGGTATGATTTATGGCATGACAAGCCGTTTGGGCTGGTCTGACAAAAGTGATCCAAAACCACTTTGGAAAGCCTGGGATAATTTTGGCATAAAAGGATCTCAAATGATCGGTTACTGGAGTGAAAACTGTCCGGTTAAAACAGATAATCCTAAGGTATTGGCAACAGTTTATAAGCAAAAAGGTAAAACAATGATTGCTTTAGCCAGCTGGACAGAGAGCGATGTTAAGGTTAATTTAATTATTGATTGGCCTAAACTGGGTTTAGATGCGTCAAAAGTTAAGATAAGTGCCCCTGCAATTGATAAATTCCAAACCGGAGGGAATTATGCTGATGGGAAATCGATTCTGGTTGAAAAGGGAAAAGGTTTGATTTTGATAGTGGAATAGAGAGAAGCTATAGTCCCCGTTTGCAACGGGGATTATTGAGATACACATTTGTAATGTGTATTTATAATTAAGATCGATACAATCGATCTTCTCGTTTATCCTCGTTACAAACGAGGACAATGTTGAGTCTTTATTGCAATAAATAAAAGAAGTCAAGTTTTAAAAACTTGACTTCTTTGGTATATGATTATATTTTCCATGTACCGTGGTTCAAGTCTTCACGAGCCACGTAATTCTGTTAAAAATAATACTTTACCTTCATTTCGAGCGGACCCGATAGCATCGGGTACAACTTAGTAGAGAACCCGAAGGCTCTGCGAAGCAAAATCTTTCTAGATAGATCTCTCCATTACGCTGTGCTCCAGTCGAGATGACGATTTTTTTAGAAATTATACCTTCACATTTTCCATACTGTACTGCTTCAGTACATCGGCAGGAACGCCAGCCCATTGGTTTGGCGCATTACCCACATAGCCAATGTCTTTTACGCCCATTTCTGTAGTGTAAAAACCTGATGCCGTTAAATTTCTCATTCTATTGAAAAAAGTTACCCCTGCCTGCATTTCTGGCCTGGCTTTTTTAGGATAGGCAATCTCATCTACAATCGAGATCTGCTGATCTGCAGAAGCTTCAACAAAAGGTTTCTGGAATTTATTAAAACAATACACATCCAGCCATTTCAGGCCGCCTCGCATAGGTACTTTATGTTCAGGAATATCTTTTACTATAAATTCGATAAACTCTGGCACTTTGGCATCAGATGCACTGCCCGAAACCTCGTCTTTAGGAATAATGATATCGGCTAGGACCGTAATCGTAGCCATTTCATGTTTAGTGAAAAAGGTTTCTAATTTCAGATTTTTATCGCGGTCTAATTCCCATTGCTCCCTTCCTGCTTCTTTTGTGCTTTCTTCTGGTGCGGCAACTTCGGTTTTTGTTTCGGGCTGCTTACAGGCATCAAGCAGCACGCTTGTGCTTATTGCTGTTAAACCTAATGCTTTTAGTGAATCACGTCTGTTCATATGGTAATTCTTAAATATTCTGTTTTTTCTTTTGAGCTAAAATATATTCTGCAGTACGCATCGAAAGGGCTAAAATCGTCCAGGTGGCATTTTTGTCACCCTGTTGCACAAATGGCCCGGCATCTACCACAAATAGATTCTTACAGTCGTGTGCCTGGCAGTATTTATTTAGCGCCGATTTTTTAGGGTCATCGCCCATGCGGATGGTACCCACTTCATGGATGATTTTTCCTGGGTTGAGTAAACCATAATTGGTATCTGCTCCCTGAATCTCGGAAGTTACTACTGCACCCATTTCCTTCATAATAGAAAGAAAGGTTTCCTGCATGTGTTTAGCCTGTAGAATTTCATCTTTGTCCCATTTGTAGTTAAATCTTAAAACAGGGATACCGTATTTATCTACTGTGTTCGGGTCTATTTCGCAATAGTTGCTTTCTCTGGCAATTGCGGTACCACGTCCAGCCATGCCAACACCGGTTCCATAAAACCGGCGATAATCATCCTTTAATGATTTTCCATAACCTCCGGCTTCTTTCATTTTACCATCTCTGCCCGGCACCATTCCGTTCATTTGAGCCACACCACCACCAAAACCGTAAGCAGGCATGCCCATTCCGCCCCAATATTCGATGTGGTAACCACGTGGGAAATTCAACTTTCTGTTGTCTAACCACCATGGCGAATAAATGTGCACACTGCCTACACCATCTTCATTATAACGTTTCCTATCCATTAATTGTGGCAGAAATCCTGAAACACTTGCGCCTGTAGAATCGTGCAGGTATTTCCCAACCACTCCACTGCTGTTTGCCAAGCCATTTGGATGTGAAGTTGATTTTGAATTCAATAAGATACGTGCTGATTCGCATGCACTGGCGCCTAAAATAACCAGTTTGCCGTTAACCTGATATTCTTGCAAATCTTTACGGTTTACATAAGAAACACCTTTAGCCGTACCATCCTTATCCGTAATCACTTCGCGTACCATCGCATCTGTAATCACAGTCAGGTTTCCTGTTTTTACTGCAGGGTTTACCAAACATGATGAGGATGAAAAATCGCCATACACTTTACAGCTTCTGCCGCATTGGCCACAATAAAAACAAGGTGCACGATCATTGTTATTCGGTAAAGCTTCTGTTAATACAGAGCCGCGACCGGTAATTACCTTTACCCCGGCTTTTTCTGCTCCTTTTTTGATAAAAAGCTCATTTAACCTTGGTTTAGGCGGTTTCATAAAGATGCCATCAGGTTCATTTTCTAAACCTTCAGCTGTTCCATAGATACCGATCATGCGATCAACTTTATCGTAAAATGGTTTTACATCGGCATAGGTTATCGGCCAGGCATCTGTTAAACTATCTTTAGGTTTAAAATCGTCAGGACCCATCCGCAAAGAAATCCTTCCCCAGTGATTGGTACGGCCACCGAGCATGCGCGAACGGAACCATTCGAATTCACTTTTATTTTTCTGTGTATAAGGCTCACCTTCTAATTCCCATCCCCCGTAAGAAGCATCAAAATCACCAAATGGACGAACGGTACCTGCCCCACGGCGTGGCGACTCCCATGGCCATTTTAATTGATGTGAATCTAATCGCGGATCGAAATTTTGACCAGCCTCGAGCAATAAAACCTTTTGACCAGCATGCGCCAGAACATAGGCTGCCATCCCGCCACCAGCTCCTGAGCCAACAACAATGGCATCATAAACAGTAGGCGATTTTTTTATCTGAAAGTCACTCATGTATTGTGATTAGCTATTTAAATATCCTAATCTAGAATTTAATTTTCTGAAAAAAAAACGTTGCGCTACTTTGGAATCAATATAGATAATGATGCCCTTTGCGTTTCTAAATCGTATTATGTTATTCATTTATTTAAATCAATTCCAACGATTTTTCTGGTTGAAAATGGCAGTCCATATTACATTTTACCTCTTCCGTGATTTTATAAGGTCGCTCTATTGTTACATTATCATAGGTATGTGCCGCTCCAAATAAACTTGATTATCTTTGTGTTTTAAATATAAATGCCAGTGTTGGAATATATAGAACAATTAATCACAGCTTTAAAAGAAAGCCTGAATGCAGCAACATTTGTAAAAGTTTCCCTGGGGAACTACAAAGGAGCAGAGGAAGCCTTAAAACAATTGCTGATCCGTAAGGTGGTGATCAAACGCGAAGACAAACTGGCTTTTACCTATCGTTATAAAACACGCGACGTGGTAAAAAACTATGCTATTGATGAGGCAATCGATTTAATTGCGGGTTATCTGGAGAATGGATTTAAAATAGCTACGCTGTTTACCACAGAAAATGACCTGATATTGGAAGAACTGAACAATGGAAAAATTGTATTGAGGAAAGGTAAAGCATCAAGTGAGGCAGCGCCATCAGCCTATCATGACAAAGAAAAAACCAGGTTGATCAAACCTGACTCGAAATCATATTTAACTGAATTAAAGATTACCGACGCGGACGGTAAGGTTTTTAAAAATGCACAGGATAAATTCAGGCAGATTAACCATTACATTGAAATTTTAAGTTCTTTAATAAAAGAACTGCCAGAAGGAACCATTAAAAAGGTAGCTGATATGGGCTCGGGTAAAGGTTATTTAACTTTTGCACTATACGATTACCTGCATTCGGTTTTAAAATTGGAAAGCGAGGTGATAGGAGTAGAGTACCGTCAGGATATGGTTGACTTGTGTAATCAGGTTGCTGTTAAATCTGCTTTCGATAGATTGAATTTTGTACAGGGAACTATTGAAGATTATCAAGCTGAGGATGTAAACCTTTTAATTGCATTACATGCCTGCGATACAGCAACCGATGATGCCATTTATAAAGGGATTAAAGCGGATGCCGAACTGATTGTGGTTGCACCATGTTGCCATAAACAGATCCGCAGGGAAATAGAGAAAAGCAAAGTGAAAAACGATGTTTCTTTTTTAACCAAATACGGGATCTTTTTAGAACGTCAGGCCGAAATGGTTACGGATGGAATAAGGGCTTTGATTTTAGAGTATTTCGGTTATAAAACAAAGGTTTTCGAATTTATTTCCGATGCACACACGCCAAAAAATGTGCTTGTAGTGGGGGTAAAGGGCAAGGCGCATAGCGCAGAGCGAAAAGCGGAGATTTTACTGAAAATTAAAGCAAGCAAGGAATATTTTGGGATTGGTTACCATCATTTGGAACGGTTGCTGGAGTTGTAGATTTTAATGCGGCCGTCATGCTGAATTTATTTCAGCATCCTTAACGATAAGATCCTGAAACAAGTTCAGGGTGATGATCGACTTGTTAAGTTGATCACTAAGAGCGGATAGCTTATGCATATAATATTAATGGCGCCAGGAATTTACCATGTTGGTTGGTGTGACACCAACCAATAGAATGGAGCCTACAGATGCAATAAAATTAATGCGATTAATGCAGGTATTGACTGGACGTAAAGGATTTTTTTACTGGCTGTAGCGGCGCCATAAATGCCTGCAATAATTACGCAGGTTAAAAAGAATATCGCCACGTAAATTTTCCATTGATGATCGCTAATACATAACGACCAGATTAAACCCGCTGCTAAAAAGCCATTATACAAGCCCTGATTGGCAGCCAAAGTTTTTGTCGGTACGAATAAATCTTTCGGGATGGTTTTAAAAACTTTTGGTGCTTTGGTAGTCCAGGCAAACATTTCAAGCCAAAGGATGTAGATGTGGATCAAGGCGACTAAGCCGATTACGATTTGTGCTGCTATTTGCATTTTTTTTGGCGATTATAAGGATTTTTAGGTAATTAAAAAGATTTAAATGATTGCACGATTGATTGTAATTTAAAGATATAAAACTTTAAGGGCATTTAGACGATCACTTACTATTTCTGCTTGTGTTTTTATCACCGAAGCGCAAAAACGCTGTTCAATAAACCCGATAATAGCGAACACGAGTGAAACGAAGTAAAGCGATTAGCGGGGCAGGTGCTCCCGACGAGATTCGAACGCTCATTTTCAAATTACTTTAAAGAACTTCTCTTTAAGTTTTAGTCTTTATGCCTTTTCCTTTTGTCTTTACCCTTCCATCTTCCATACCACATCATCCATCATTTTCTGTCATGCTGTCAGTAAACTATAGCCTCTTTTTTTACATTTTAACAGTCTTTTACCCATATTTTCTGCCAAAACCCAATTGGCACAAGCATTGTTTAATAGGAGTAGAAATTATAATACTTTAAAAAGAGAAATTAAAAATACAATGGGAAAAATTATTGGAATAGACTTAGGAACAACAAACTCTTGCGTGAGCGTAATGGAGGGCAACGAGCCTGTAGTTATCGCAAACAGTGAGGGTAAACGTACTACACCGTCTATTGTTGCTTTTGCAGAAAACGGTGAGCGTAAGGTTGGCGAGCCTGCTAAACGTCAGGCTATAACCAACCCAACAAAAACGATATATTCGATTAAACGCTTTATGGGTAACAGCTACGACGAAAGTGCGAAAGAAGCTGGGCGTGTACCTTATAAAGTGGTTAAAGGTGATAACAATACACCACGTGTTGAAATCGACGACAGAAAATATACTCCACAAGAGATTTCTGCAATGATTTTGCAGAAAATGAAAAAAACTGCTGAAGATTTCTTGGGTCAGGAAGTTACAGAAGCCGTAATTACGGTACCAGCTTATTTTAATGATGCACAACGTCAGGCGACTAAAGAAGCTGGCGAAATTGCAGGTTTAACTGTTAAACGTATCATTAACGAGCCTACTGCAGCTGCTTTAGCTTATGGTTTAGATAAAGCACACAAAGACATGAAAATTGTTGTGTTTGACTGTGGTGGTGGTACACATGACGTTTCTGTATTGGAATTAGGTGATGGTGTTTTCGAAGTAAAATCTACTGATGGTGATACTCACTTAGGTGGTGATGACTTTGACCACATTATTATTGATTGGTTAACTGCAGAATTCAAAGCTGAAAACAGCATGGATTTAGCTAAAGACCCAATGGCTTTACAACGTTTAAAAGAAGCTGCTGAGAAAGCTAAAATCGAGTTATCAAGCACAACTTCAACTGAAATTAACTTACCATACATTACTGCTGATGCTAGTGGCCCTAAACACTTGGTACGTACATTATCTCGTGCTAAATTTGAGCAATTGGCTGATAGCTTAATCAAACGGACTATCGATCCTTGTAAATCTGCTTTGAAAAATGCTGGTTTAAGCACAAGTGATATCGACGAAATTATTTTGGTAGGTGGTTCAACCCGTATCCCTGCAATCCAGGAAGCGGTTAAAGCTTTCTTCGGTAAAGAGCCAAGTAAAGGTGTTAACCCTGATGAGGTTGTAGCGATTGGTGCTGCTATTCAAGGTGGTGTGTTAACTGGTGATGTGAAAGATGTATTGTTATTAGACGTTACGCCTTTATCACTAGGTATCGAAACTATGGGTGGTGTAATGACTAAATTAATTGAGTCTAACACAACTATCCCAACTAAAAAATCGGAAACTTTCTCAACTGCAGCTGATAACCAGCCTTCAGTAGAAATCCATATTTTACAAGGTGAGCGCCCAATGGCTGGTCAGAACCGTACAATTGGCCGTTTTATTTTAGATGGTATTCCACCAGCACCTCGTGGTGTGCCTCAGGTAGAAGTATCGTTCGATATTGATGCCAACGGTATTTTACACGTAAGTGCTAAAGATAAAGCGACTGGTAAAGAGCAAAAAATCCGTATCGAAGCATCTTCAGGTTTAACTGATGCTGAGATCAAAAAAATGAAAGAAGAAGCTGAAGCTAATGCAGCAGATGATGCTAAGCAAAAAGAAGAAGCTGATAAAATCAACGGAGCTGATGCTTTAATTTTCTCAACTGAGAAACAATTAAAAGAGTTTGGTGATAAATTATCTGCAGATAAAAAAGCGCCAATCGAAGCTGGTTTAGAGAAATTAAAAGCAGCGCATTTATCACGTAACTTCGCAGACATCGATGCAGCATCTGCAGAATTGCAAAATGCATGGAACGTTGCTTCTGAGGAAATGTATAAAGATGGCGGTCAGCCTCAAGGTGGTGAACAACCACAAGCTGATGGTCAACCTCAAGGTGGTGGCGATAATGTTACTGACGTTGATTTTGAAGAAGTAAAAGAAGACGATAAGAAATAGTGTCTTAAAGTCAGAAAGTCTAAGGTCCGTAAAGTCCGAAGATTTAAATATAGAAAGCGTTCCGGTGTAAAATCGGAGCGCTTTTTTTATGGGCTAAATCTCGCAGGGTGTCAAAAGGGCTTATATGTTCTTATATGTCTTATATAGTTCAAAATATTTTGGAAATGAATGTTCCGGTGCTTTTCGGGAACTGCAGTCCCGCCATTCACTACAATCTTTTTAAATTTCTGTCATGCTGAGGCACGAAGCATCTTTTCCATCTGTTGCAATTGCTTTGTATTAAGGCCACACTTCAAAAAGTATTTTCGCTGCTTTCGGGTTTATGGAGGAGGGCTTGTTGTTTATGGCAGGTGTTTAAGCCTCGCAGATTTTCAAAACATGTGAAGGTTTGGAAAAGTACTTATATGACCTTAAATGTCTTATATGATCATAACCTGGTAGTTAATTTACTCAATATAAAAACAATTCGCTCAGTGAAAAAACCATAAAACAAACAATTGATCAATAGTCCAAAGAAGAAAATAGGACCATTCATAAATTGAAAAAACAAAGTATGTGTAGGGAAACGGAAAATATAATATGCTTTAGCTATTGCTTGTACAGTTGAGCTGTTTCCATCGGCCCCTTCATCAACCAATCCAGATGCAATGAATGTTATGAAAGTAAAAAGGACAAAAAGGAACGAAGCGGAAATAAAAAGCCAGACTTTAAAATTATTGATTCTCATGTTCTTCTCTTTGTTTGGCGTATTGCACCGCAAGCTACTATTAGACTTATTAAATGAAAACGTATTTGGCACAAAAGGAAGCCATAAGCCAGTGTTTGTTGTAAAGGTAGGCCTATTTCTTCGCTGAGTTGTCGAAACGGGTTTTATAAAAAGGTAATCAGCATAGGTAAAATCAAGATAATCAGCGATTGGTGTGAGGTTATTTGCAATAGCTTGTGGCGATTTAAATACCAGATTATTGATATTTTGAAGAATATTTCTTTTCTTCTACTTATGGAGAAAGCAAATAGGTACGGTTAATTAAACCCGTACCTATTTGTATAATTTTTGTATTTTCTTTAGGGTATCCTTAGTCTTTTAAAGCTTCAGAATCTAAAATTTAATTCCAAAGTTTTTCCGGATATGTTCCGTTTTTAACCAATTGGTCAATACTATCCTGAACATAAGGCTTGTCTTCTTTGTAAGTTACACCGAACCATTTGTTTGAGGTTGGTACTACTTTAAAGGTTGCTGTATTGCTTTTTACCAGGTTTTCGCCAATTAATGGAATAAAAAATTCTGCCTTAGGTTTATCTTTGTTCGCCTGCACAAATTCTCTAAAAAGATCTTCTGTAATTTTGAATACTGCCGGTGTAAAACCCCAGAAATTCATCGATACAGGCGTTTCAAAGGCCAATGGGAATTCTTCGCCATTTTCTTCGTAAAAGATACTACCGTCTTTAGGATAAACTTTTGTGCGTTCTATAATTTCTTCCAGGTTACCGGCTGCATCTACTTTACAAACACCGCGGGAAACAGCGCCAAACTCAGATAAAGTTTTGCCAATTTCATAACCAATAATTGAATAATTGCTATCCGTCACTTCCGTGGTTAAGAAATCAACCATTTTTTTAAAGGCATCGAAACCATAATAATCATCCGCGTTAATTACGCAAAATGGTTCTTTAACTACGTTTCTGCCCGATAGGATTGCGTGTGCAGTACCCCAAGGTTTTTCTCTATAAATTTCTTCTTCTATTCCGAACTGTTTTAAATCGAAATTTTGGAAAACATAATCTGTTCCTATTCTTCCTGCAAGTTTAGGTTCAAAAATAGCTTTAAAGTTATCTACAAACTCTTCTTTAATGATAAATACAACTTTACCAAAGCCAGCATTAATTGCATCATATATTGAATAATCGATAATCGTTTCGCCATTTGGACCAAAACCATCAATCTGCTTCATACTTCCATAACGGCTTGCCATACCGGCTGCCAATATTAATAAGGTGGGTTTCATTTATTACTTGTTAATTTTTGTTAGTGCCGAACTTTTTGATGATTAATGGAATAATCCTCTCTGGTTCGTATTGCGAAATTAATAATTTGAGCGTTTTAAAAGTTAAATAATTTGTTTAGAATCCAAAAAGTCCACCACCGGTTTTTGAGCGGGTTTTCTTTCCGGTAAGCATGCCAAAAATACCGCGAACAATTTCTTTACCAATTTGGCGGGTTATTGTTGCGCCCATTACCTGCTCAACAATGCTCTTTTCACCCGGTTTAGGTTTGCTCTCCTTTTCGGCCTGTTTTTGAGCCTCAGCTTCCTGCTTTTCCTGTTCTACAGCAGCAGTTTGGTCGTTAATGCGCTGGGTTAAAATTTCGTAAGCACTTTCCCGATCAATTGCATCTTTATATTTAGTGTACATCGGACTGGCGTGAACAAGCTGATCAAAATCTGCAGCAGTTAACGGTCCCATTATGGCTCTTGGTGGGGTGAGCATGGTTGCCGAAACCTCAGTTGGAATACCTTTTTCATTTAAAACAGTAACTAAAGCCTGTCCCGTACCCAATGAGGTTAATATTTTATCGATCTCATAAAAATCTGATTTCGGGTAGGTATTCACTGTCTTTTTAAGAGCATCTACATCATTTGGAGTAAAAGCCCTCAAGGCATGTTGCACGCGGTTACCCAACTGGCCTAAAACACTTTCCGGAACATCGGTAGGTGCCTGTGTACAAAAGAAAACACCAACACCTTTAGAACGAATGAGCCTGATAATGATTTCTATCTGTTCTAAAAAGGCTTTAGAAGAATTTTTGAATAATAAATGGGCCTCATCAAAAAAGAATACCAGCTTAGGTTTGTCTAAATCGCCAACCTCGGGCATGGTATTAAATAACTCAGCCAATAAGCTTAATAAAAATGTAGAGTATAATATGGGCTGGTTTTGAACATCAGAGATGTTTAACAAACTAATGGTTCCTTTGCCATCAACCCGTTCGAAGAGATCTTCTATATCAAACGATTTTTCGCCAAACATACCACCTAATCCTTGTTGTTCTATGGCAACTATTTTTCTTAGCATGGTACCTGATGTTGCAGTAGAAATACTGCCATAACTGCTTTTGATTTCTGCTGCCCCGGCACCTTCTGAAAGATATGAGACTAGTTTTTTTAAATCATTTAAATCGATTATTGGTAGTTTATTATCATCGGCATATTTGAAGATAACTGCTAAAACACCTGCTTGCGTGTCGTTTAAATCTAAAATTTTTGATAATAGCGTAGGTCCAAATTCAAGTACAGTTGCACGCATCTGTGCACCCATTTTACCCGAAAGTGAGTAAATCTCAACAGGGAAACCGGTTGGCGAAAAAGTTTTGTTGAGTTGTTGTGCTCTTTCTTCTATTTTCGGATTAACAGATCCTGGTTGGTTTAAACCTGATAAATCGCCTTTAACATCCAGCATAAACACTGGCACACCAGCATCTGATAATTGTTCTGCTAATAATTGCAGGGTTCGTGTTTTTCCGGTTCCTGTTGCTCCGGCAATTAAACCATGTCTGTTCATCATTTTTAATGATAAATTAACTTCGGCTTCGCTGTAAACTTGTCCGTCTAAAATTCCGGCGCCTAAATAAATGTACGATCCCGAAGGGGCATAGGATGATTTTATTTTTTCGATGAATTTTGAAGAAAGATCGCTCATTTTTTAAAATTAGATTGCCAATTTAAGAAACATATCTTAGAAGGTTATGTTTTTGTTGGCACTTTTAATCTGAAATACCTCACAATGGTTGTCTAGATATTACTGGTTAAGTTGCTTATAATAATTTAGTTCGTTCTGAAGTACGGTTATTTCCTGTTGCATATTTTGCAATTGATTAAGCAGATGAGAAACGGCATGAATACCTTCCAGATTAATCTGCAGATCGTTTGCTAAACGCAGGTATTGCTCCAGCTTAGATAATTCATCTACAGGCAAAAAGACAGATTGCTTTTTAACGGTGGTACGGATCAGGCCAAAATCTTCAAGAGAATGGATAAAGTTGATTTCTACATGGTGATAAGTGCAAATTTCTTCTACAGGTATTAGATAGGTTTCCATAATGGTTAGAATTTGGAAAGTTTTTCGAATAATTCTTTTTGTTCATCATTTAGATTGGTGGGTATTTTAACCTGCCATTTAATATATAGATCGCCGAATTGGTTATCTTTTTTGTAAACCGGAAACCCTTTGCCTTTTAATCTTAAAGTAGCATCTGGCTGTGTTCCCTCAGGCACTTTAAGTTTGACTTTGCCATTCAAGGTTTCTACAATTTTTTCGCCACCCAAAATGGCGGTATATAGATCTATTTCCTCCTGGATATAAATGTCGTTCCCTTTCCGTTTGAATTTGGGGTCATCGCTAATATTGAATTTTATAAACAGATCGCCTGGAGGGCCATTATTAACTCCTGGCGCACCGTAGCCCGGAAGTTTGATCTTTTGTCCGTTTTCTACACCGGCTGGAATGGTAATGCGTACTTGCCTGCCATTAACAGTTAAGGTTTGTTTGTGGGTGGTATAGGCATCAAGTAGGTTTAACTGTAAATCAGCATTGTAATCCTGGCCTTTAAAAGGTGAATTTCTGCTGCTTCTACCACCACCGCCACCAAACATGGAGGAAAAGAAATCAGAAAAATCTTCGCCACCAAAACCACCGGAATAGCTATTGCCACCATAACCCTGGCCTTGCGACTGGTATTGTCTTTGCTGCTGTTGCTGCGCATCAAGCTGATCGGCATGCTGCCAATCTTTGCCATATTTATCGTATTTCTTCCGTTTTTCGGGATCGCTTAAAACTTCGTTAGCCTCGTTAATTTGCTGAAATTTTTTATTGGCTTCTTCATTGTTGGGATTAAGATCCGGATGATGTTTTCGGGCTAATTTTCTATAAGCTTTTTTAATATCCTCAGTGGTTGCATCTTTTTTTAAATCGAGGATTTTATAATAGTCTATGTAGTCCATGATGGTTTAACAAATTAATAAAGGGAATGTTCAATTTTATTGTATAAATGTAAGATTTTAGGATGGGAATGTAGAGAGGACTTTAGGCAAAGCGCAAAGTAAATTGGCAGTGAGTAAGCTATTATCAACTTACTGGTGAAGTTTAAACTATTGCAATCCAAAGGAAAACAAAAGTTAAGTATTATTAGAAATACCTGAAGCCACCAAAAAAGAAACTGTCTCATAAATATAAAATTGTCATCATGGTAGAATAATTTTTTTTACAAAATCAATATTAGTGAGGTATAATTGATTGTTTTGCCATACAAAAGGTTTTACCTCCGAAGGTCTCTTTCTTTTTGGCTTGCTTATTATGCGCCGCCGCAGAATGATTTATTTTGTCGCGAATTTAATTGCTGTGAAGAAATCAGCTCAACAGGTAAAATGTTTTTTAATTCGCCTGATGCAAAACAAAATAGCCACCTGTGCGATGGCTATTGGTAAGAAGAACTGTAGCTTCTTTATGGTGTGCCTGCCCTCCGCGGATCTCCCGCTCACAGGACTTTTTTGTCTTTTCTTTATGTTTAACAATTTAGGCAATAGTTAGTTTTAATGCATCAAATAATTTTAAACATTGTGTGGAAAATGTTAATATCTCTAAAGGTGGATCAACAGCTATGTACTTGGTCTTATGCTAAGTAATTAAACCCATTCTTTTTGAATAAAACATTTTTACTCCTATAGTGTTTCAAGTGTGACTGCTGATTCATTATTTATATCGTTTAGTGGCAGATTATCAAACATTAAATCATGGTCGAATTAAATAAAGAGCTTTTTTGTAATCTTGGTGACCGTTCTCTTGATGGTTATTTTATTTTTAACTACACAGCGAAGAATTTTTCATATCTAAATAAATCGATAGGTACTATTTGGGAACTCGATCCTAATGAAGTGATCACTAATCCACAGCTACTTCTGGAGCGTGTACACCCTGAAGATGTAACACATGTGATGTCATGCTGCAAGGAATGCGTTGAAGCGTATACGGATAAAAAATATGAATTCCGTTTGCTGTTTGCCAATAAGGAAAAATATGTACGTGTAATCGTATTTTCTGTTATTGACGGGGATGTTAAGCATTTAGTGGGTACAGTAGAAGACACCACAGTGGCGCGCCATAATAAAATTCACATCGAACAAATAAATACCCGAAAGAATATAACACTGGAAGTATTGGCGCACGATTTAAAAGAACCGCTGGGCATGATGAAATTAACGGCTTCATCTATGAAAGAGGACATTTCAAAAACGGGCGATGAGCAGATGATAAACTCGCTGGCTTTTATTCAGGAGATGTGTGAGCGGAACCTGCTTTTGGTACGGAGCATGATTAATCGTGAATTTTTAAAATCATCAGTAATTGAAATTGGGAAGGAGCGGGCAGATTTGGTTTGGGAACTTAGAGATGTGGTTCGTTTTTATAAACGATCAAAATTGGGAAAAATGAAAAACATTAAGTTCATCAGTTCGGCAGAGCGGATTTATCTGAACCTGGATAATATGAAATTTTTGCAGGTCATCAATAACCTCATCTCAAATTCCATAAAATTTACTCCTGATTATGGAAATATTACTTTACATGCCGAAGAATATGAAAGTTCCGTTTTAATTACTGTAGCTGATGATGGGATCGGTATTCCGGAAGAGCTGCAGGCCGGCCTTTTTGACCAATTGCCCGAAACTTTAAGGCCAGGCCTTAAGGGAGAGGAATCAGGCGGATTTGGTATGGGAATAATCAAGGCTATTGTTGATTTACATCAGGGAAAGATATGGTTTAAAAGCAAAATTGGTGTTGGAACTACCTTCTATATTGAGCTGCCTAAGTAGTCGTTTTAATTTTAAAATGGCGTAAGTTATATTTGAATTATGATTAACATTATTCTTGCGGATGATCACCATATTATCCGGACCTCACTTAAAGCGCTTATAGAAAAACATGAAGGCATCAATGTTGTTGCAGAAGTACCAGACGGTTTAGCCGTTTTAGAGCTTCTTGAAAAAGGAACAAAAGCTGATATCATTTTATCAGATATTGTAATGCCAAGGCTTGATGGAATAGCTTTAGCCAATTCGATTAAAGAGCGCGGATACAACACAAAGGTAGTGGTTTTGTCTATTTTAGAAGATGAAAAGTATGCTTCAAATGCTTTAATATCAGGTGCTTTTGCTTACCTGTCAAAAGATATTGAAGAAGATGAATTGCTGTTTTGCCTAAAACACGTAATGAAGGGAAAACGGTATCTTTCTTCTAATATATGCATTTCCATTTTAGAGCGTTTTAATACGCAGCTGAATATGCTTTCGCGAAAAATGAATACTGATATTAACTTCACAGAGCGCGAAATTAATGTGTTAAAACTCATCGCTGATGGGTTAACGAATCAGGAAATTGCCGATAAATTGTACTTAAGCAGGCGAACAGTAGAGAGTCAAAGAGAAGCTTTAATTAGTAAAACCGGTACAAAAAACTCCGCATCTTTAGTCCGTTTTGCCATGCGAAATGGTTATGTAGACTAGTGTTTTTGGTCATTTTAGCGGCTTTTTTGAGTGATTTAAATAAACCGTAAAAAATCGGGTATTTTTACAAATAACATAAGGTATTGCTGTTTGTTGAATAATTACATCAGCCTTAACTAATATGGATACCTTAAATTTCAATTGCGACATCTACCAGTACAAACAACCACTTTTCGATCGCGCATTAGCCTACACACATGACGAAGACGATGCTGCCGATTTAGTTCAGGATACCTTTATGAAAGCATTTAGGTTTTCAGCTAAATTTGAAATGGGAAGCAACGTGAGGGCATGGCTTTTTACCATCCTGAAAAATACCTTTCTTAATCATTACTATAAGGTAAAACGTAAAAATGAAATCATCCAGCAGGAAGAAGATCTAACTTCCATCCAACTGGTTCCAAGTGCATCATCTAATGGTGGTGCTACAAAGTTTGTAATGGAGGATATTCAGAAATCGCTAAATGCTTTGCCTGAGGATTGCCGGTTTTGCTTTTGCCGTTATTTTGAAGGTTATAAATACCATGAAATTGCTGCCGAGCTAAACATCCCCCTGGGCACTGTAAAAACGAAAATACATGTGGCCAGAGGCTTGCTGAAAAAAATGCTTAAAAATTATAAGTCTGGTTTAGCTGCATAATATTTATTATTTATTTCGGTAAATTCGGGTATAAATACCTTGTATGAACTAAGCCACTTCAACTAGATTTGCTGCAAATGAGCAACACGCTAGTTAAGAAAATTCTTATAGTTGATGATGATGAGAACATTCATGATATTATAAAATTAATTTTCGAGGATGAACATTATCATATAAAAGGTATTTTAAATGCTGGTAATTTAGAAGAAACAATCGCTAATTTTTTACCGGATATTATTTTATTGGATATACTTATTGGTCAGTATGATGGCCGGGAAATTTGCAATAAGTTAAAGCATAATCCTAAAACAGCATACTTGCCGGTTATATTGTTTTCGGCTTTGAATATGGATAATCTAAGCTGTTCGCCCAATGATATCATCGAAAAACCTTTTGATATTATCAATCTGCAAGAGAAGGTGAAGGCATTGCTGAATAACACTTAAACTTGTTTTAACATAAAAAAGGGATAGACTAACAGCCTATCCCTATATCTAAACTCAAAACATGCGCTCAAACATGAATGAATCTTAACAACTAAACATTTCAGTTTAGTATTGGTTTTAAAAAAGACAGGTTTTGTCTGTCAAATTCAGCATAATTTTACCTGATCTTTTGTTTTAGTTCTATTTTCAATTCTTTGATTTGTTCCTTTGCCTGTCTCTTCTCCAGATAAAAATAAATGGCACACGCTAAAAATACTTTTCCTAATACAAAGACTGCAATAAATACCCATTTCCAGGCTTTATTTACGCGCATTTGGTTAGATTCTGATTCTACCTGTATATATTTTTCCTGCCTGCTTTCTCCATTAGATTTTTCATGCCTGTATTCGGGCTCGAAAGTTGTTTGTAGCGCCTGGTTACGACGTTGGATTTCATTGATCTCATGCTCAATTTTAGATAACGTGCCTGCCGGCGGCTCAATACCCATGCTTTGTGCCAGTAATTCCATGTCATATTCGAGCAGTTCCAAAGCTTTTTTGAATGCCGGATATTCTTTTTTTAGCGACAAAACTTGCTGTACCTCTTTTTCGGTGGCAATCCCCATTACATAAGTCTCCATTAAACCACTTTCAATAATTTTACTAATTTCCACTTTTCCTCCTCATTTTATCGATTGATAATTTTAACTGATTGCGGATCTCAATTTCATCACAGCCAATTGCTGCCGCCAGGTATGAAATTGATTTTCCATGGTAATATATCGCACAAAATATCCGTTTCTGTAAATCATCTAACAAATCCAGCCTTTCCTTTTTTAAGGATGGGTTAGGCTTTAACTGATGATCTTTTGCTATAAACAGAGTTAATTTACTTTGTGCATATTGGCGCAGTTCCAGCCAAGTATTTAACCTGCATTTTTCCTGCAAAATAACAACGTCCTTAACAAATAAGGTAAGAATAGCAACCAAATGGTCTTCTGATTTTTGATGATCTTGCACGATGCCGTTAATATAGCCAAGCAGCATGGGTGCATACTGATTATAAAACCAATGGATGTCTTTTGATTCGGCAGAAGGATTGTTTGAAACTGCTTTGAACATGGGCTGTTTGAACCTGTGTGCTATATGAATTGCAAGATAAGTTCAAATTTTTAAATTATCTGAATTATTTGACCAAAATGTGGTCTAATATTTAAGCTCAAAAAATGCAACAATCTTCTATTTTTGGGTTTTAATGTTGAGCTTTATAAAATGAAAATAGCTACTTATAATGTAAATGGTGTAAATGGCCGCTTGCCTGTACTGTTACGTTGGCTGGAAGAAACTCAGCCAGATGTAGTGTGCCTGCAGGAATTGAAGGCACCGCAGGAAAAATTCCCTGAACAGGCGATTAAAGATGCAGGTTATAATGCGATCTGGCATGGACAAAAAAGCTGGAATGGAGTAGCTATACTGGCTAGAAATTTAGAAATAACGGAATTAAAGCGTGGTTTGGACGGAGATCCTGAAGACCTGCAGAGCAGGTATATAGAGGCAATGGTAAACGGCTTGGTAATTGGCTGTTTATACCTGCCAAATGGCAATCCGGCACCCGGCCCTAAGTTTGATTATAAGCTGCAATGGTTTGAACGTTTTGCTGCACATAGCGCAACGTTGCTGGCGCGAAATATACCTGTGATTTTAGTAGGCGATTATAATGTGATTCCGACTGAGCTGGATGCCTATAAACCTGAAAGATGGGTAGAAGACGCTTTATTCCGTCCGGAAACACGTTTAGCATTTAAAAATTTACTTGCCCAGGGCTGGACAGATGCCATCAGAAAATTATATCCTACCGAAACCATCTATACCTTTTGGGATTACTTTCGTAATGCTTATGGCAGAAATGCCGGATTAAGAATTGATCATTTTTTACTAAGTCCTCAGGTGAGCGATCGCTTAAAATCAGCAGGAGTGGATATGCACGTTAGGGGATGGGAAAAAACAAGCGACCACGGACCTGTTTGGATTGAACTAGATGAGCTGTAACTCAGATTAAGATTGTTTAAATCGGTGACATCTAATTTGTTCTAAATAATTTTAACGATTCCCTGTCCTGTTGGGGTAGTATTCCATGACTTTAATCCATCGGGTTTATCCATCAGGCTCGGCACCGAGAAAAACTATGCATCATAAATATAGATTAGTCATCCTGATGGGTAATTTATTGTATAAAAATCAATAAGAATGACAGATAATTTAGCAAATTGAAAGGCCAAGAGGTATCGTCATTGCGAGAAGGCTTTTTCAGCCGACGAAGCAATCTTACAACGATCGCTACTAGCGTGCGTATTAAGATTATTCATTTTGCAGTTGTTTTTAAAGGTATTCATGAACTCAATTGTTCGGTTATCTTCGTTCCTCGCATCCGATAGCTATCGGATGACGATTTTTCTATTGGAATCTGTCAATGGTAGCTTGTCGAAGGGCCTTTAAAGGTGTTTCGACAAGCTCAACATGACATCATCTGAAGCGAAATTAATACTGATTGGTGTTTTCTGAACTTTCAATCAATTGCTTTTGATCTGTTAAATCTTTATAATAAAAATAACCACCAAATCCTAAAATGAGGATGATATTACTTATTTTAAAACTATGATTGAGCCAGTAATTAAGTGGTGGTATATTACCACTAAAACTCTGTTTGATGTTTGGCCATGAGTTAAGAATGATAATAACAACAATCATTAATAAAACCTTTAACAAAGTCCTGATGATAATTTTCTGGTGGTTTACTTTTTCCATTATTTAAATTCCCTGAAATCCTGGCCGTTAGTGATGTTCAATAAACTTTCATAAATCAGGCTGATCACATTGTCAACATCCTCTTTGTGCACCATTTCTACGGTTGTATGCATGTAGCGTAACGGTAGCGAAATTAATGCAGATGGTACGCCGCCATTCGAGTAGGCAAAAGCATCGGTATCGGTTCCGGTAGAACGTGAAGATGCCTGGCGCTGGAATGGAATGTTATTTTTCTCAGCGGTTTTAATTAATAGTTTATTTAAATTGGTTTGTACAGCCGGGGCATACGAAACAACAGGACCTTTGCCGGCCGATAAATCGCCCTGAATGTTTTTATTAATCATTGGCGTAGTAGTATCGTGTGTTACATCGGTAATGATGGCCACATTTGGTTTAATGCGCTGGGCAATCATCTCGGCACCGCGTAAACCAATTTCTTCCTGTACAGAGTTAACAATGTATAAACCGAAAGGAAGTTTTTTCTTGTTTTCTTTTAATAAACGGGCAACTTCGGCAATCATAAAACCACCCACACGGTTATCTAAAGCACGGCCAACATAGTAGCGGTCGTTCAAAACCATAAACTCGTCTTCGTAGGTAATTACACAGCCTACGTGGATGCCTAATTTTTCTACTTCTTCTTTTGATGTGCAGCCGCAATCTAAAAAGATGTTTTTTAACTCCGGAGCCTGTTCTTTCTCGCCATGGCGTGTATGGATAGCTGGCCAGCCGAATACTGCTTTAACCAAGCCATTCTCAGTATGGATGTTTACACGTTTCGAAGGTGCAATCTGATGGTCAGAACCGCCATTTCGGATCACATAAATTAAACCATCGTTGGTGATGTAGTTTACATACCATGAAATTTCATCGGCGTGGGCTTCTATAACTACTTTAAAATCAGCTTTAGGGTTAATAACACCTACTGCGGTGCCGTAATTATCGATAAAATGTTCGTCGATATAGGGTTTTAAATAATTTAACCAAAGTTTTTGTCCTTCCCATTCGTAACCGGTAGGAGCAGGATTGTTGATGTATTCTTCCAGAAATTGCAGCGATTTTTTAGTAACCACAGCAACATGTTTTTTCTTTTCGTCGTCTTTTTTCTTAGCCATTTTAATAGATATGAGATTTGAGTATTCAGATTTGAGACTTCATACTCATTTTAAACTTAACTTGATAATTGTTTTTCCATTACTACAAAACCGTAACCATCTTTAAAAAAGGTTTTATCTGTTTCGTGGAAGCCAAATTTAAAATAAAATTCCTTAGCATTTACACGTGCGTTGCACCATAGTTTTGTCGCTTTTTGAATTTTACAAAAATCAATGATATAGTCCATTAGTTGTGAGCCGTAACCTGCATTTTGAGTATCGGGCAGAATGGCCAGTTTACGGAACTGATAAACATCCCCATCATGAAATAGAGAAACTACTCCAGTTAATTTATGATCGAGGTATAATCCAAAATGGATGCCGTCAAAATCATCGGGAAGTTTAACCGTATCAAAAGGTAATTCCGGATACATCGCCTCATGCCTGATCCGCCAGGTTAGCGATGGGAATATTTGCTCAATTTGAACCATATTTATAATAAAAAGCTGAAGCCTATCCTTCCATCAATGCCATAATAGGTTTGATATTTATTAATACGCATATTTGGACCCAATGAAAGCTCAAAATTTGTTTTCTTGCCAATGCTGCGTTGAAAACCCCATTGCGGGGTAATTCCGATCTCCCAATTTACCACATTGTATTGATTGAGATTGCCACCTTTAATTAAAGGAGAAAAATAACTGCTTACATCTAGCCCAAAATAATTAGAAGCATTGTTGATGGTTTTTTTCCCTTTTTTAATCCTGTTTTCAAAATGATAATATTTTCTGATTCCTGCGTAAAGGTTTGGTGCCAGATCAAAGTAGGTTTTGGTTTTACCCCCAACCATGTAATTATAATTGTATTCTATTAGAAAAGTACCAGCCAACCCTGCACCTCCATAAACTGTGGTGAGTTTTCCTATTTTTTGTTCCCGTTCATAATGTAGTGAGAGAAGACTCAACCTTATTTTATTAAGTGACTTTACTTCAGTTGGCTGTTCTACTTTGGTGCTGTCCTGGGCTTTTGCTTTACCTAAAATGGTCAAGCAAATCAATAAGATTGAAAGTGTTTTGATTACGTTTTTAGATTTCATGAAATTTTTATGATTGGTTATTTATTTATTTTTCTTCCGTAAAACTGATAAATTGAAATATTAAGGACAATTATACCCGTCATTCCATAACAGAATAATTCCCATCCACCCTGGCCCCAAAGCCACAAACCCAGGGCAGAGCCACAGCTGGCGCCAATAAAACTAACCGACATAAAAATGGTATTTAGCCTGTTTCTGGCTTCTGGTATTAAGGTGTAAATTCGGGTCTGGTTGGTTACATGTATGGCTTGCTGACCGATATCGATCAATACAATTCCGATTACAAACAGATATAAATGGCTGCCGGTAAAATAAAACAAGGCGATACTAACGATTTGTAATATAAAACCAATCATTAAGTTTTTGCGTGGATTGTTACCATCGCTTAATTTTCCAACTAATGGGGCGGCCAATGCACCCGCAGCCCCTGCAATTCCAAATAACCCGATCTGTAAAGTCTGTAAATTAAAGGGTGGATTAGCTAGGAATAATACCATGGTTGTCCAGAATGCACTAATAATGGCGAATGCCAGGAAGTTAATAATCGAAGTCTCCCTTAATACGGGTTGGGTTTTAATGTAGCTGAACATTGATCGCATGAGTTCTTTATAGGACCCTTTAAAAGCAGGATAACTTTGTGGAAAACGTTTGGCCATTAAAAGAATGAGCATGCCACAAATTCCTGCAGCCATATAATAAACGGCTCTCCAACCCAGCCAAAAGCCAATACTGCCACTTACTGCGCGTGAGGCTAAAATCCCAACCAACAAACCACTCATAATCATTCCAATGTTGGCTCCGCGATTCTCATCTGTACTTAAATTAGCCGCTAAGGGCAAAATCAATTGGGGTACAATAGAGCAGGCACCAATTAAAATTGATGCAACTTCCAGTACAAAAAAGGTATGCGAAACCGCGGCAACCAGTAAGGCGAAGATTGCAAGTCCGGTAATAATGAGGATCTGTTTTTTACGCTCGAACATATCGCCTAGTGGTACTAAAAGGAAAAGACCTAAAGCATAACCGATCTGGGTGAGGTAGGTAATTTTTCCTGCATCGGTTTCAGTAAGATTAAACTCTTTTGCAATTAAGATGACCAAAGGCTGGCAGTAGTAAATATTTGCAACAATCAGGCCTGTGCAAAAAGCCATGAGAAGAATATCCGCTCGTTTTAACATGTAAGGTTATGTAAGATGTAAATAATGTAAGATGGATGATGGAGTTGGATATGTAAAACGTTTAATATAAAAATGGATGATGGTGGAGTCAATCCATTTACCATCTTACTTTGTCCATCTTCCATCCTTACAAAGGTATATTTCCATGTTTTTTTCGTGGATTATTCACCACCTTATTTTCCAACATCTTAAAGGCTTTTATCAACTTTATACGGGTTTGAGCTGGTTCAATCACTTCATCAACAAAGCCACGTTCTGCAGCACGATAAGGGTTGGCAAAGATATCTGAATATAATTTTTCTTTCTCCAGCCATTTTTCTTCAGGGTTTTCTGCTGAAGTAATTTCCCGTTTAAAAATAATTTCTGCGGCACCTTTTGCTCCCATCACGGCAATTTCAGCACTTGGCCAGGCGTAGTTCATATCTGCACCAATATGTTTGCTGTTCATCACATCATAAGCACCGCCGTATGCTTTTCTGGTAATTACAGTGATGCGTGGTACAGTAGCTTCACTAAATGCATACAATAATTTTGCACCGTTGGTGATAATGCCATTCCATTCCTGATCTGTACCTGGTAAAAATCCTGGCACATCTTCAAATACCAATAACGGAATATTAAAACAATCGCAAAAGCGGACAAAACGTGCTGCTTTGGTAGAAGAATTGCTATCTAAAACACCTGCCAAATAAGCAGGCTGATTGGCTACGATACCAATACTTCGCCCTGCAAGGCGGGCAAAACCCACTACAATATTTTCTGCATAAGTGGCATGTACTTCTAAAAAGCTATCGGCATCGGCCACGGCAGCAATTACTTCACGTATGTCGTAAGGCTGTGAAGCATTTTCTGGCATAAAAGTATTGAGTGCTGGCCGGCTTTCATCAGCTGCTTCGTAAGGTAAAGGATCGGCTATCTCTTCACAGTTTTGCGGCATATAACTCAATAGTTTCTTTACATGATTAATAGCCTCAATTTCATTGGCACAGGCAAAATGGGTAACGCCCGATTTTGTAGCATGTGTGCTGGCACCGCCTAATTCTTCTGAAGTTACTTCTTCGTGTGTTACTGTTTTAACCACATTTGGACCGGTAACAAACATATAAGAAGTATTTTCTACCATCAAAATAAAATCGGTAATGGCGGGCGAATAAACAGCTCCACCTGCGCATGGTCCCATTATGGCCGAGAGCTGCGGAATTACACCCGAAGCCTGTACATTTTTATAAAAGATATCGGCATAACCGCCCAAAGAAACAACACCTTCCTGGATACGCGCACCACCACTATCATTTAAGCCGATTAATGGCGCACCATTTTTCATGGCCATATCCATTAGCTTGCAGATTTTTTCGGCATGGGTTTCAGAAAGTGAACCGCCAAACACGGTGAAATCCTGAGAGAAAACATAGGTTAATCTGCCATTAATTGTTCCATAACCCGTTACCACACCATCGCCCAGGTATTTTTCGCGTTCCATGCCAAAGTCGGTGCTTCTGTGGATCACCATCATGCCAATTTCTTCGAAGCTGCCTTCATCCATTAAAAAATGGATACGCTCGCGGGCCGTAAGTTTACCTTTTTTATGCTGACTGTCGATACGGGCCTGTCCGCCGCCAAGATTGGCCTGGTTGATTTTATCTTTGAGTAATGCTATTTTTTTATCCATTGCAATGCGATGAGGTTTTAAAATTAAAAATTACTAGTGGTAATGCAAGGTAAGCGAGGTATTATTTTATTCAAAGCACGCGATGTTAGGTAAAACAGATGACGAGGCTACAACATCTATGAAATACTGACCATTCATTTCCTAAAAGGAAAAAAAATATAAATATTTGGAAACGGTTGGTTCTTTGCTTTTGGCAGGTTTGGTCCCGCTTTTTGGTACGAGTTCCGATGAAGAATCGGAAGCTCTTCCCGGCAATCGGGTTTATTTAACCTAGGCTGAGTGCACGATACTCAAATCTTTCATTCGCCTACAGGTAAAATAGTACGGTTTGGAGCAGGTTGTTGTTAACTAAACCTGATAGAAGCGATATCCTTTTTGGCTTCAATTGATTTTGAATTATAGTTAATTTTGCCAAAAAGATTTAGCGGATGGCAGGACTGAACTAACCGATAATAATGGAACCAACTGTTTTCAAAAGTTATAAAGAACCCTGTTTTTGCTTGAAAGGTGCCTGCATTTTACTTAAATTACATTTTTTTTACAGCTTAAAGTATTGAAAAACCAATAATCCGTTTACTTTTGTAATCATAAGAATTAAAATAGCATTAGAAATTAAATGTTTTTTAGGAAATACAAGTATTTAATCGTTGCCACTTTTATGGTCATCTTCATGTCGAAGATGGGTATATCTGGAGCGCCGGTATTTTTTACGAGTATTGACAAGGAAATTATGAATGCTGTAATCATGCAAATTGAGTTAGAGCATGAAGGCGGAAAGGATGCCGCCAAAGACACTGCAAAGTTTACCGATTTCAAACTCATCGAGCTTAATCATCCTATCTTTTCTTACGAGTTCTCTTCCAGCCATTTCTTTTTGAAGAGCAGTTTTATAGAACATTTTAAAAGATATGTAGACCCATATCACCCTACTGTACCAACACCTCCGCCTAACTTTATCTAGTCATTATTTTTTGGGGTATAAATTGCCTGCTCAATGGTATTGGGCGTTATTGCTATGTTTAAATTTATGTAGTACGTAAATTATTTTTGTAGCTTGTTTTTTATCCCCTGCGATTTTATTCGTTAAAATTTACTAGATAATTATATCGTTATGCAAAAGTTTAACCCGGCCTTTTCAGGTTCGGACGTGAAAAAATATTTTCTTAAAAAGAATTTAAAGAAAGATTTACCTTCAAGTATAGTTGTGTTTTTAGTGGCTTTACCACTATGTTTGGGTATTGCCTTAGCTTCTGGCGCACCCTTATTTGCCGGTTTAATTACCGGAATTATAGGGGGAATTGTGGTTGCCTCTTTTAGCGGCTCGCAATTAAGTGTTAGTGGCCCTGCAGCAGGTTTAACGGTTATTGTTTTAGGTGCAATAACCTCATTAGGAAGCTATCCTACATTTTTACTTGCTGTTGTATTGGCAGGGGTATTCCAGATGGTTTTAGGCCTGGTTAAAGCCGGAACCATTGGAAATTACTTCCCTTCGAGCGTAATTGAGGGAATGCTTGCTGCCATCGGACTGATTTTAATCTTAAAACAATTACCGCATGCATTGGGCGTTGATACCGATTTTACTGGCGACGAAGGTTTCTTTCAACAAGATCACGAAAACACTTTTTCTGCGATTAGTGCAGCAATAAGCCATTTTAGTTTGGCGGCAGTAGTTATCAGTCTGTTATCAATAGCTATTTTGATTTTGTGGCCTAAGTTTCCAAAATTGGCGGTTGTACCTGCTCCATTATTGGTGGTAACTTTAGGAGTTCTTGGAACTATACTTTTTGCCGGGACAGATCATCCTTTACGTGCTGATCAAATGGTGAAAATCCCGGTAGTAAATGGTTTCGGCGAATTTTTGGGGCTATTTACGATGCCCGATTTTTCTCAGCTGGCCAATAAAAATGTGTATATAGTAGCCGTAACCATTGCTGTTGTAGCGAGTTTAGAAACTTTACTCAGTATTGAGGCTGTGGATAAAATCGATCCGATTAAACGTGTATCGCCAACAAACAGAGAGTTAATTGCCCAGGGTTTAGGTAACATTACAAGCGGTATGGTGGGCGGTTTGCCTATGACATCGGTAATCGTGCGGAGTTCGGCAAATGTAGGGGCTGGTGGCAGAACCAAGATGGCGGCTATTTTTCATGGTATCTGGTTGTTATTGTCACTGTTATTTATTCCAGGGCTCATTAACATGATTCCATTATCGTGTTTAGCCGCAATTCTTTTGGTAACGGGATACAAGTTAACCAGGATCAGTTTATTTAAACACATGTACCACAAAGGCTGGGATCAGTTTGTACCATTTGTGGTTACAGTATTGGCGGTATTATTTACCGATCTGTTAAAAGGTGTGGCTGTGGGTATGTTGGTTTCGGTTTTTTATTTATTACGGACCAATATGCGCAACCCCTTTTTTTACAGGATAACGAACGAAGGCGACAAAAAGAATATCAGGATTAAACTAGCAGAAGAGGTTTCATTTTTAAATAAAGCAGCGATACAGGTAGTTTTAACGAATATCCCTAAAGAAACAAATGTAATTATTGATGGTTCGAATGCCAGGTATATTGATCCTGATGTATTGGAAACCATTTACAATTATAAACATAATGCTTATACAAAAGGTATTATCGTAACCCTGGAGAATATCCAAAAACATTATACAGTACCAAAATTAAATATAACAGTAGAAGAAGACATTAATAAATTATAGTTATGTGCGCAAAAACATTAGATACAAAAGATATAACTTACGAGAACTTATTACAGGGTAATAAAGACTGGGTTAAAGATACAATAGACAACGATCCTGCTTTTTTTGATAAATTATCAGAAGGTCAGAGCCCACCGGTTTTATGGATCGGCTGTTCAGATAGCCGTGTACCGGCCAATCAGATTACGAATACCAGACCAGGTGACATTTTTGTGCATAGAAACATAGCCAATGTGGTTGTACATACGGATATGAACCTGCTTTCAGTACTGGATTATTCTATTAATGTATTAAAGGTTAAACATGTTATTGTTTGCGGCCATTATGGTTGCGGTGGTGTTAAAGCTGCTTTGGGCAATAAACAAGTGGGGATTATTGATAACTGGCTGAGAAATATTCGCGATGTGTACCGTACCCACGAACGTGAAATGGCTACGATCAAGGATCCTGATCAGAGATTTGACCGTTTAGTGGAGTTAAATGCCATTGAAGGCGCTGCAAATGTGACCAATACTTCGATTGTACAAAGTGCCTGGGCAAATGGTCAGGAATTAGCTGTACATGCCTGGGTTTATAGCCTAAAAACAGGAATCATCAAAGACCTGAAAGTAACTTGTAACTGTCTTGATGATGTTGCCCCTGCTTTTAAGGTAGGATAAAACACCCCATAGGTATTATTTTTTAGTTGTTAGGGAAAGCTTCCGGTTTTACATCGGGAGCTTTCATTTTTCTGTACTGTTCGGCATATTGCCGGCATGGCCTTTATTGCCTTTTTCGGCATCTTCTCTGGCTTCTTCGGATCCAAAATCGCCTCTTCCAAAATTTCTACCCAAGTTACCGGCATCGCTTTCTACCGTATTTTTCTTTTCATTATCGTTGCTGCGGTGGCGGGGCACCAATTGATCGGGCATATTGCTTTTATCGGCAGTATTTTCGATGTCTTTATTTTCGAGATTTTCGTTGTTTTCTTTTTTGTTTTCCATGGTCTTATTTAAGCTATTATATAGAACAGTAAAAAAGAAGATTGGTTTTATCTTTGGGTAGATCGTATTTGATAAATTTATGTGGTGCAATCGCTTTTTCTCCTCATCTTCATTGCAAATGAGGATCATACACATAAAAAAGGCCAGACAATGATGTCTGGCCTGGTATTTAATATTAATCTTCTGCTAAGAATGGATAACGGTAATCAGTTGGGGGATTAAAAGTTTCTTTAATGGTACGTGGAGAAACCCAACGCAATAAATTAATCATTGCCCCGGCTTTATCGTTGGTACCTGATCCTCTTGCTCCACCAAATGGTTGTTGCCCAACTACGGCACCTGTACATTTGTCGTTAATGTAAAAATTACCAGCTGAGTTGCGTAAGGCATAACTTGCTTTTTCTATAGCATATCTATCTTGTGATAAAATAGCTCCCGTTAAGGCATAGGGTGAAGTGGTGTCAATTATTTCTAAAATCTGGTCAAATTCCTGATCTTCGTATACGTAAACAGATAGTACCGGACCAAAAAGTTCCTCACACATGGTGGTATATTTTGGATCGTCAACCACTAGAACAGTAGGTTCAATGAAATAACCTTTGCTCTTATCATAGTTGCCACCGGCAATAACTTCTACACCTTTATCTTTTTTAGCCTGATCGATGTATTTAGCCAGTTTATCGAAAGAACGCTCATCAATAACTGCATTAATAAAGTTACCGAAATCTTCTGTTCCGCCCATTTTAAATGAAGCTAAATCTCTGATCATTAATTTTTTAATCTCAGGCCACAGGCTTTGTGGGATATAAGTACGGCTGGCAGCAGAACATTTTTGTCCTTGGTATTCAAAAGCACCACGTACAATAGCAGTAGCCGAAGCTGCAACATCTGCACTTGGGTGAACCAAAATAAAATCTTTACCACCGGTTTCACCAACGATGCGTGGATATGATTTGTATTTATGGATGTTTGTTCCGATTGTTTTCCAGATTTCCTGAAAAACTTTTGTTGAGCCTGTAAAGTGAATGCCTGCAAAATCAGCATGATTAAAAACCACATCGCCAACTTCAGGACCATCTGCAAAAATAAGATTAATTACACCGTCAGGTAAGCCTGCTTCACGGAAAACATTCATAATTACATTAGCCGCATAAACCTGGGTATCGGCAGGTTTCCATACCACCACATTACCCATCATGGCTACACAAGAAGGTAAATTACCGGCAATTGCGGTAAAGTTGAAAGGTGTTAAAGCAAATATAAAACCCTCTAAAGGCCGTTGTTCCGTTCTGTTCCACATGCCATTTGGCGATACAGGCGGCTGTTGGCCATAAATATCCTGCATATAACTTACATTAAAACGCAAGAAATCTACCAGTTCGCAAGCAGCATCAATTTCAGCCTGATAGGCATTTTTACTTTGTCCAAGCATGGTTGCCGCATTAATTTGGTAGCGGTACTTTGTAGCAAACAAATCAGCAGCTTTCATAAAAATAGCAGCTCTGTGTTCCCAGGCTAAAGCTTCCCAATCTGCCTTGGCGGCCAAAGCAGCATCTATGGCTTGTTTTACATGGTTTTTATCGCCATAACTGAAGGTAGCCAGTACATGTTGATGATCGTGCGGAGCTACTACTTTCTTTTTATTTTGAGTATGTACCTCTTGTCCGCCAATAAACATCGGAATATCCAATTGTTTAGCACGCGCTTCGGAAATAGCCTCCTTTAAAAGAGAACGTTCTTTTGTACCTGGCGCATAGCTGTTAATGGGCTCGTTAACCGGGGTAGGTACGTTAAAAAATCCTTTAAGCATATTTTATTTTTTATGATTTGTGCAAAGATAGTGCTTTTTGGGGTAGGCAATTCTATTATTCTGTAAAGAAAATAGGGAAGGTTTAACTGCAACAGTTCCTAGATAGAAGTCTGAAGGCCTAAGCCAATGAGTAGATAATTTTAAAGAAGTTGCGGTTAAAATCCGGGTAGTTTAGGCTTTACAGGAAGAGTTTAAACTCTGGTTATAAAAGCAGCTTTTGCTTCATCATATCCAAAAAATCTCTCCGATAGGTTTCGCCAATTAATATTTCAGCTGAAATACCTTTTAGAATAATCCTGTTCCCATCTATTGAAGTGATTTTATTAAGTGCCACTATAAACGATTTCTGTACCCGGATAAATTGCGCTTTTGGTAATCTTTCCTCTACATCCTTCATCGTTAAGAGCGCAAGCGTTCTAATCCCATTATGGTGAAAAGCGATATAATTTTTCATGCCCTCAACAAAATCAATTTCAGCGATATTAATTTTAAGCATTTTACCTTTAGCCTCTGTTTTAACCATAAAATAATCATCATCCTGCTGGTTAGCCGGCATGTTGGTTTTTTTAGATTGGATTATCTTTTTAGCCTTGTTTATTGCTTGTAAAAAACGGGGCAGCGGGATAGGCTTAACTAAATAATCAACCACATCAAGATCGAAGCCCTCGGTCGCAAATTCCTTATAGGCAGTAGTAAGTATCACCTGCACATCCCTATTTTTCATGGTTTGAATAAATTCGATACCTGATATCCCTGGCATATGGATATCTAAAAAAATGAGATCTACAGGATTGCTACTTAAAAAGCTTAATGCATCAATCGGATTGATAAATGTTGCCGCGATCTGTATGGCAGCAACTGATTTCAGGTAATGTTGTATTACTTCAATGGCATGGTCTTCGTCATCAACAATAATGCACTTAATCATGAGGTATATGGTTGAGGTTTAATTTGTGGTATCTTGAAATGTTCCAAAAAGCCTAAATTATCAAATGAGCTTGGTTTTTCCTGGTGATCAGTAACCTTATTGTAAGGCAAAGTTAATTCAAGACTATAATCAATCTCGGTTTCATTAATATTTAATGCAACCCCTTTGTTGTAATGATTTGCGAGTCTTTTCTTTATGTTTTCCATACCTATACCACTTGATAGTTCTTTAGGTCCATTTTTCTTTTTATTCCAGGTGATTAGATGAATGTTATGATCGATTTCGTTAATGTTTAAAGTAATTTTAACAGGATGCAACTTATCTATGCAATCGCCATGTTTTAAGATATTCTCTACAATGGTGATTAGAATTAATGGAATCAGTCTTACATGATCAGTATTACCATTTACATTAAAATCGATCTGTAACTTGTTATTGAAACGAAGCTGATTAATTTTAATTACATTTTTAATATGCTCAATTTCCTCGTCTATTAAGGTCATGCGGTCATCTTTATCCATTTCCAGGGAATAGCGCATAATTTTACTGAGGGTCATAATGCCATCGGCAAGCTCCTGAGATAAGGGTAACGATTTTGCGAAAAAGAAATTCAGCGTGTTGTTTAAAAAGTGAGGATTAATCTGTGCGCGGAGAAAGGCATATTCTGCTTCATGTTTTTCTTTTTCAATGAGGCGCAGTTTTCGTTCACGTTTAATTCCTTCAGAGGCAAAATGGTAGCCGATACCTATAATTGAATACCGAATAAAAACCAAAAGTACAGCTGCCCCGTAATTTATAAAATTGAATGGGGGTGGAGTTGATCCATTCGCATTAACATAGGGCCTAATATGATAAGTCATAGTATACCATAGGAGGTAAGAGAACGCGAAAACAGTAGCGATTCCTAAGAACAAGGGAAATGATTTTAGCGGGTTGGTATATTTTCTACATGCTAATATGCATAAATATACAGTACAAATATTCGGAATTTGAAAGATAAAAATGTCTCCAATATTGAAAATATAGCTTTTAGGATCTTGAGCATACGTCAAAATATTATTTAGTAATATATAAATCACCCAAAATATTAAGTGATATGTAACTACTCTATAGTTATGCTTTATCATTAGTTACTTTTGTAGTTTTTTACATAGTTGACCCAATCAACTTCTTGATTAGGAATAATTACATTTGGAGTTATTCCTATATTATCTAATGGTCGTTTTATGGCGTGTAGTGATTTTGCTACTGGATAAACAAGAGTGAAAAAGCTACAAGGAGGATGAGTGATTACCATTTCGCCATAATCAACGCTTCCAGCAGTATTTTGTCCAAATAAAGTTACTTTTTTACTTTGTTCTGCTCTTAAAATAAATAATTCTCCACTGCTTGCTGTATTCCCGTTAATTAGAATTGAAACACGTTCGGGATTTTTTAATGTTTTCAATAGTTTCAGTGTACTGGATTTATAAAGTGGGTAAAATTTATTTAAATTAGCTCTCAATTTTTTTGCACTCTTTTTTAATTCTTTTTTTGAAGCTGCTGATGCATATGGATAATCTTTTTCATAACAATCACGAATATTGTCATCTGTAGCTAATACGATACCACCATCAATATGTATGGGGTTAGTATATAAATAAGGTATTATTTTTTCAAAACAACCCGTTGTTCCTCCAGAATTGTTACGAACATCAATAATTAGATGTTTAGTATTAGCTAAATTATCTTTATTTCTCTCGATTAAGCTATCTATTCTTGTTTTATACTTTGAATTGAAAGAAGGAAGTGAAAGGAGAATTGTTTGGTCATCTAATTTTTTTAAACTGGCCATTAAATCAGGTTCAATGTATGCAGCAGGGGGGATAGTTTTAGCTTTTCTTTCTCCTCTTACCCATTTTCCTAAAAAACCAAAATCTAGTACGTCATTCTGTTTAATTAAAGCTGGGTAATTAACCGAATGATCACCCGCGCTGTAGTAAATAGTTTTATACTGATTGTCAGTCTTCGCGATTTTAAATTTTATTTGTTGTGGTATCCATCGTACGCTATCTGCTTTTATCACAAAACCAATAAATTCAATATTTTTTTTGGTGTTATCTTTAACAACTCCAATTTCATACATCCCATAATTCCAAATTCCTTCTATACTATCTAGAGTTTTATTATTTTCTTGCAAGTAAGATTTAAAACGCTTTTCTGTCCAAGTTGTTTTCTCTTCATTAGCAAAAAACAGCTTTACTGAATCAGGTGAAAGTTTGCTGAAATCCATCCCAAAATCTACGTGTTTATCCTTAAAAAAACTGAGCCATTCTCTCATTAAGCTTAAACACTTGTAGGAATTGGAAATAGAGGCGACGTGTTTTAAACTGTCTGTAAACTTTTCAAATTGAAATTGATTTGAAGAATCTACCTTATCAGGATAACCAATATAATTTTTCTTGATTTTCTCTACCAAGAAGCGAAAGTTATCATTACAGTTACAGTTTTGTGCTTTTAAAGCAAATGAAAAGGCAAACATGAAAAAAAAAGGAATTGTATATTTCATCAATAGCAATATAGGGTTTGCAAATGTTTTAATTCAATGGATTTGATACATAAATACTAACCACTTAAGGTTTGGTTATTTATTGTTTTATTTTCGCAACCAGGTTCTCCTGATAGGTTACTAGTGGGATGATCACCTCCATTAATTCTTCTCATTTGCTCTTTTGTTAAATTTGTAAGGTTGTTTTTCTTAAAAACAAATAAAGTCTTTTTTTCTAATTTTTTGTTTTTCATAATTGTAATATTAGATGGCTAAATAAATGTATTTAAAAGTGTTATTTCTAAATGCACTTGCCAAAAAATATACACCAAATGGCCTTTTGTCTGTGTCAAACCTACAGATTGTCTAGTTTAAATAGTGATCGTTAATTAGGTTTATACTTCTTTACAAAATCAATCCAATCGGTAACATCGGCAGGTATTGTTACATCAGGCTTGATTCCAATATTATCTAAGGGATAATCTGGTAATCTTAAAGATTTACAGGTAGGGTAATAAAGCGTGTAGAATTTACATGGCATTTCTACTTTAACAAATTCAGTGTAGTCTACAGCTCCAGATGAATGTTCACCATAGAGTTTCACTTTTTTACTTTGTTTAGCTTCCAGTAAAAACATTTCGGCAGCGCTTCCCGTACCCCGGTTAACAAGAAATGAAACACGTTCAGGGTTTTTTGAAATAGTTTTAAACTTGATGGTATCTATTGGATATAGCTTATACATTTCTCCCTGGTGAGCTTTTAACTCGGTTAGGTATTTTTTAAAAACGTTTCTTATGCTGTCAGAGGTTTCGGGATATTCTTTAGCGTAACCGCTATCTTTAATGTTTTCTGGTGTTGCCAGAACATATCCGCCTTCCTTTAGTATAGGGTTGGTATAAAGGTAGGGCATTAACTTTTCATATATCAGAACAGATCCACCGCCATTATTTCTTAAATCGATAATTAAATGTTTGGTGTTTTTTAATACGTTTTCATTCTTTTTAATTAATGCTGCTGTTGGGGCTACATATTCTAGTTTGCCAAAAGATGGCATTTCAAATAATGCGGTTTCATGGTCCAAAACCTTAAATTTTGGCGAAAGGTCAATTTCTTTTTTAAGTGGAGCAGGGAGTAGTTTGGGGCTCCTCATCCACTTTCCGAATATTCCGAAATCTAAAACATCTCTAGTTTTCAAAAGTATTGGGTGTTGCTCTGAATGGTCCCCCCCAGCAAAGAAAATGGTTTGATATTGATTATCCTTTTTTGCCAATCTAAATTTGATATGTTGAGGCATCCATCTTACAGAGTCTGCCTTTAGTATAAAACCTATAAACTGATCGGACTTTTTGTCTTTAACAATCCCAACTTCATATATGCCAACGCTCCAAATTCCTTCAATGCTATCTAGGGCTTCTTTATTTTGTTCAAGATAGGATTTAAATGTGCTCTCTGTCCAGGTGGTTTTTTCTTCATTAGCAAAAAAACTTCTTACAGAATCTGGATCCAATTTATCAAAATCCATCCCAAATGATATGTGTTTATCTTTGAAAAAATCTAACCATTCCCGGCATAAACTTAAACACTTGTATTGGTTGGCCTGATTGGCTACCTGTTGCAGACTATCTGTGAATTTTTTAAACTGTTGGCTATTTGCAGGCTTTACTTTATCGGCATAGCCAACATAATTTTTTGTTATTCTATTAGTAAGATAATTAAAATTATCACCGCAATTACAGTTCTGAGCTTGTAAATTATAAAACGGGAATAAGAGCAATAAGTAGAAGATAATTTTTTTCATAGTTTTAAATTACAATTATAGTAGATATTTATCCACAAAGCATGAACTATTTTAAAATACATATTTGTATTGCCTTATCTTGAGGGAAATGTAATATCTATTGGCACTGATTTAAACTATTTCTGATGTTATATCTCTTTTTGTCCTTATAAAAGGGCTTTTAGTGTATCTTTTTTCTGAGTCGAATTTTAAAATTAGATACTTGTTTCATGTTAGGCCAACATAGGCGGAACCTGAAAAGCCTTTAAAGAGTAAGAAAACTTAAATGAAAAACTAATTATGAAAAATTTAAAATTAGAAAGTTTTGGCGTTCAGGAAATGGATGCAAAAGGATTGATTAAAGAAAATGGAGGTAGATTTAGCGTGGGGGATTACTTGATAGGACACTTATTAGATGGTTGGGTTGAAATATGGTATCATGCTGGGCAAGAAGGTGGTCGTTATCAACAATCTCTTCCGTCTGGATTAAAAAAGTAAATCTAAGCTATGGGGCATTTTCAAGATCTGCCCCATAGTCTATATCGAATAAAGGTAAAAAATCTTTTATTTGTAAATATAAATCTCGGTCAAGGTATGTTTAATAACACTTTTAAGGTAAGGTTGAAAAATGCAATGGAAAATCCAATAATATTTATTGTTATATTTTCATGTTTTTTATTAGGAATCAGTTTTTTATACGATTATTTTATTGAATTAATAGAATCGAAATTTGGTGTTGAAATTGTTTACAATAATAGAATTGATCATAAAACTTTACCTTACAAATTAATTTTATCTTGCTTTTTAGCTCCATTAATAGAAACCTACTTTTTTCAAAAAGCACCTTACGATATTTTGAAGAGGAGAAATTCAAAAAAATGGGTCATCATATTGGTTTCGAGCCTGCTATTTGGATTAATTCATTTTTCAAGTTTTGCTTATATCCTTTATGGTTTCCTTGCCGGAACTGTATTAATTATGGCTTATTTATGCTGGGAAGGAAGGAGATTAAATAAATTTGTAATTGTTTGCATCATTCACATGTTACATAATTTATTTGTTCTTTGTGGTGATTTAATTAACCTTAAATAATTTTGAATTGAAAAATGTAAAATATTGAAGGCGATAATTATTATTTAATTGTGATTATGTTTAATATTATAGCTTTTAACACGCCAGCCTAATCTGTTTTAGAACGCATATATATCTTTCGATCATAAAATATCTTTTATAAACGGAGCAATACAAGGCATTAAATATTTCAGTATTTTCTTGTTAACAATTTAAATAAACATTTAATCTAAAAATGAAATGAAAAATAACCTTTTGCTATTTATCTTTCTGGTTTTTGCCCTAGTTGGAATAACTTATTTAGGTGGTTATTTTATTGGTAAGGCGGTATATTATGTTAGCCACTAATAATGTTAGAATATTTGCTACTCCCATTAATTACAAATGAGTTTAATCCATGTATGAAAGAAATTATCGGGATTTGGCTCATGAAGTGTGTAAATCCCTAATCATTTATTGCTGGTAGGCTTTTGGTTCCATGGCGAAATTCATGACCAACTCTCTTATCCAGCCTTTTCGTCCCTGGAATAACCCTTTTAGTGTATCTTTTTTCTGAGTCGAATTTTAAAATTAGATACTTGTTTCATGTTAGGCCAACATAGGCGGAACCTTAAAAGCCTTTAAAGAGTAAGAAACAAAAATTTAAATTAAACAAAATGAAAAATTAGAATTAGAAAGATTTGGTGTTAAGGAGATGGTTGAAAAAAATGGAGGGATGCTAGGATTGCTTACTCTTCCAATTACTGGGTGGATTTCGGGCTTCATTTATGAAAAAGCACTGCAGGCTATTAAAAGTCACGTTTAAAAAATTAAACAAATAAAATTGACATATTATGAAATCTTTAAATAAAATTAGTAAATTGAATTCACTAAAAATTGATAATCTTAAAGAGTTATCAGAGCAAGAAATTATTGAAACAAATGGAGGCATACTTGGATTATTAGGTTTAGTTGTTGGTGCTACAGCATTAAGCTACCAGCTGTTTAAATTTGGTTGGGATGCAGGTGTAGCTGCGGCTAAGTAAGTTTTTGTATGAAACAATTGGTAAGATAGGTAACAGACATAAATTTAATATTATGAATCATTCAATTACAAAAGAAGACAGGATTTACGTGTTTGTGTTATTTCTTGTACTTCTTACTTATTTATCATTTGAGCTGTTTAGGTTTGGTTTTGAACATGGGAAAGATTATGCAGTTGCTGCACTATCCCTCTAATCACTCTTCCTTAAATAGCGTTTAAATAGTTAACCGATAGATGTGGTTTTTATTTTAAAGATCCAAAGCCTTTTCACCTCTACAATACACCATTTCGTGTATCTTTTTTGCTCTATAAATTCTAAAATTAGATATTTGTTTTATGTTATGCTCAGCTAGACAGAATCTGAAACAAGTAGGAAGCCATGAAATCAAATTTCAATTAAAACAACTCATCTAAAATTGCTATGAAAAACAACCTTCTGCTATTTATCTTTCTGGCTTTTGCCCTAATTGGAATAACTTATTTAGGTGGTTATTTTATTGGTAAGGCGGCATATTATGTTAGCCACTAATAATGTTAGAATATTTTCTATTTCCATTAATTACAAATGAGTTTAATCCATGTATGAAAGAAATTACCTGGATTTGGCTCATGAAGTGTGTAAATCCTAATCATTTATTGCTGGTAGGCTTTTGGTTCCATGGCGAAATTCATGACCAACTCTCTTAATCGAGCCTTTTCATCCCTACAATTTCCCTTTTAGTTTATCTTTTTTCTGAGTAAAATTTTAAAATTAGATACTTGTTTCATGTTAGGCCAACATAGGCGGAACCTGAAAAGCCTTAAATGATTAAGGAATAAATTTTAAATTAAACGAAATGAAAAAATAAGAATTAAGCAATTTTGTTGTTCAGAAGATGGATATTAAAGAAATGGATAAAATAAGTGGAGGTAATGTACCAATTTGGTTATATTTATGGCACCCGGTTCTGCCTACCTAATCGAGAAATTTGAAAACGGCTGTCAATGTAATGTTTTATAAAAAAAATAGATATAAAATGAAAGTAGATTTTAAAAATTAGAAGTCAAAGAATTAACTTTGGTGGAAAAGAAAAATATAAATGGAGGGATTTGGCAGGTTTTTGCAGCAATTGGTGGACTTGTTTATCTAGCCGGAGAAGTGGCAGAATCAGCAGCTTATAGGAAAGAATTTTTGTGAAAAAATAGAATTTTTAAAGTACATTTTAATTTTAGGCAATATGAATAATATTATTAAAAAAAATGCAAAAGCGTTATCTACTGTAATTGCTATTGTTTTACTTGTTTTTGTGTTGGGCGAAATTACTGAATCTTTTGGGAGGAGTTTTGCTAAAGGCTTTAACATTAGTATAAAAAATTAATTAATTGTTAAATATTGCAATATTTCTAAAATAGTATTTAAGTAGTTAACCGATAGATGTAATTAGTACATCTATCGGTTTTTTTATTTTCTAAAGATCAAAACAGATTCATCCCTAAAATAGCCCATTTCGTGTATCTTTTTTCTGAGTCGAATTTTAAAATTAGATACTTGTTTCATGTTAGTCCAACATAGGCGGAACCTGAAAAGCCTTTAAAGAGTAAGAAACAAAAATTTAAATTAAACGAAATGAAAAACTTAAAATTAGAGCGTTTTGGTGTTCAGGAAATGGATGCTAAAGAGATGTTAACCGTTGATGCCGGGAATCCAATTGTTCTTTTGTTTGCGGGTGGGCTTTTGGGAATTGCATTGTATGCTGCTTATGAAATTGGTAGAGCAGATGGAAATAGATAGTTATCTGTTAATTAAAATAAAAAATATATGGAAAATTATAATAAAAATCTTAGTGTAAAGCTTACAACCATCAAATTAATAGAATTAAACAAAACTGAGCAATTAATGATCAGTGGCGGCTCTCAAGAAATATCAATAGTTAGCCACATGCTTAGGGCGATGTCTGGTAGTATATTTGGAGTAGCCTACTGGATAGGTTATGGCGTTTCAAAAGCAATAAACGAGTAATTTGTTAATTTTAATTATAACATATACTATGAAAATACTGGAAAATAATTGGGTTAAGTTGATCTTGTTTTTACTATTGTTTAGTACCATGATGGTTGCATATAAAATTGGCAGAAATGATGGAAACCGTGATGGTAAAAATGTAAGTATTGATTTGTCTAAATAACGTTAACTCTCTCAAACTAATTTAAACTGTATTTTGAGCAATAAAGCTATATTTAATTAAAAATATGAAATAAATTAATTCTAAGAAAGCCAAATACGATTAAAATATTGTTAACCGATAGTGCCTATTTGTGCATCTATCGGTTTTTTATTTTCTAAAGATCAAAACAGATTCATCCCTACAATAGCCCATTTCGTGTATCTTTTTTCCCGCATAAAATAATAATCACAAACTTGGCCTTAACCAAGCCAATTGATGATTATGTCTTTTACAGAAGATGCCAATTTCGAAGATAACGCCATTATTTTTTTACACCACACCAAGGTTCGTACACAAATTATTTATTCTGCCACCATATTTTTCATTCTTATTGCTTTTGCTGCCCTGCCTTTTATTTATACAACCGTAAGTGTTAAAGGTAATGGTTCTTTGCAGAGTAACATCGAAAGGGCAGAATTGCTGGCGCCAGTCTCCGGGAAAATTACGCTGATTAATTTAACCGATAACAAAAAAATAAAAAAAGGACAACTCCTTTTAAATATTGATCCTACCATACCCGAAACACAAAATGTGATTTTGAATAATCGCTCCCGTGAATTAAAAGATTTATTAAATGATGCGCTCCTCCTCTTAAAACTGGTCGATTTAAGCAATGCCGGGCAACCTGCATTGCAGACCGGCCTGTATGCTGCAAGCTGGCAACAATACGCAGAGCAGATTCAAAATGCATTAAATGCACGCGAACAGGCCTGCAAAATTTATAAAAGGTATGAGATTCTTTTCAGCAAGAGGGTAGTTACCGAAGCAGAGTATGAGCAATATAAATTTAATTACGAACAGGCACTTTCCGATTTTAAAATGGTTGCCAGGAAATATAAAACTCAGTGGCAAACCGAATCTAATCAATATAGAAAAGAACTCAAGGACTTGGATAGTCAGAAGATCCAGCTTACCGAGCAGGAAAAACTATATCACTTAACCGCAGGGATTTCTGGCACGGTACAAAATCTGTCAGGCTTACAATTGGGTTCTTTCATTTCTGCCAATCAGAAAATAGGCGAAATATCGCCAGATAGTGCCCTGTTGGCCATTTGTTATATTAAACCGTCAGATATCGGTTTAATTAAAACCGGGCAAACCGTTAGGTTTCAGATCGATGCTTTTAGCTATAACCAATGGGGTTTGCTTGCAGGTATAGTGGCCGATATTTCAGACGATATTATATTGATTAACCAGAGTCCTTATTTTAAAGTGAAGTGTAAATTGGATAGGGATTATTTGAAATTAAAAAACGGTTATAAAGGCCAGGTAAAAAAGGGTATGACCTTTAATGCACATTTTGCTATTGCCAAACGAAACCTATATCAACTGCTTTATGATAAAGTTGATGATTGGTTAAACCCCTTAAAAGGCGTAGGGTAAAAGGCTTAGGGTTTAAGGTGGATAGCTTAAAGGTTAAAGCCGAAATCTCAAATTACCAATCATAGTGCTCCAGTCTCATATCTCCAGTCTCAAATCTAATATCTCACTTCTATGTCTACACTAATAAAACAACGCGATATTACCGATTGTGGTGCTGCTTGTTTGGCATCTATAGCTGCATTTTATAAATTGAAAATGCCTGTTGCGCGGATCCGCCAATTGGCCAGTACTGATCAAAAAGGAACCAATGTTTTAGGTTTGATAGAAGCGGCAAATAAACTGGGTTTTGAAGCAAAAGGGGTAAAGGGCAATTTAGATAGTCTTTCTAAAATTCCACTACCGGCAATTGCTCATGTAGTAGTAAAGAAGCAATTGCAGCATTATGTGGTTATTTATAAGGTAACGGATAAATACGTCGAAGTAATGGACCCCGGCGATGGAAAAATACACCGCAAAACCATTGATGAATTTACAAGCGAATGGACAGGTGTATTGGTGCTGTTATTGCCTGATGAAGGCTTTAAACAAGGAAATGAAAAGGTTGATACTAAAAGCCGTTTTTGGAACCTGATTAAACCACATAAAAGTATTGTAGTACAGGCACTTTTTGGTGCTTTGATTTATACCATACTTGGGCTATCTACCTCTGTTTTTGTTCAAAAAATAACTGATCATGTTTTGGTAGAAGGTAACCGGAACCTGCTTAATTTAATGAGCTTAATGATGGTAGCCATTTTAGGGCTGCAATTGTTTATAGGCACCGCTAAAACTATTTTTACCATCCGTACGGGGCAACAGATAGATGCCCGCTTGATCTTGGGTTACTATAAACATCTCTTAAAACTGCCTCAACAATTTTTCGATACCAATGAGGGTGGGCGAAATTATTTCTAGAGTAAACGACGCGGTTAAAATAAGGGCTTTTATAAACGATGTTTCCATTAACCTGGTGGTAAACGGCTTTATTGTGGTGTTCTCTTTTATTTTAATGTTCAGTTACTATTGGAAACTGGCCTTAATGATGTTAGCTGTTATTCCATTGTATTTATTGATTTATTTCATCAGCAATAAATTAAACAAAAAAATTCAGCGGAAGTTGATGGAGGAGTCGGCAGAGTTGGAATCGCAATTGGTAGAAGGTTTAAATAATGTGGCCACAATTAAAAGATTTGGTTTAGAAAGATTTACGAATGAAAAAACAGAGACTCATTTTATCGGCCTCCTAAGAACAATTTATAAATCAGGATTAAACTCTGTTTTTTCTGGTACCTCAACAGAGGTTATTGCCCGTATGCTTACAATCGTTTTACTTTGGGTGGGTGCCGGTTATGTTTTAGACGGCGAAATTACCCCTGGTGAATTATTCTCTTTCTATACATTAATCGGTTATTTTACTGGTCCTGCTACTTGCTTAATTGGAGCAAACAAATCTATTCAAGATGCCATGATCGCCTCTGATCGTTTGTTTGAAATCATGGATTTGGAAATTGAACAAAATTCATCTGGCGTTTTCCTCACCAAAGAATTAATGGGCGATATCAGATTTGAACATGTAGCCTTTAGGTATGGGAGTCGCGTTAATGTGTTTGATGATCTAAATCTAATGATTAAGGCCGGAAGTTTTACCGCTATTGTTGGGGAGAGTGGATCCGGTAAATCTACCTTAATGTCTTTGCTACAAAATATTTATCCCATACAATCAGGTAATATTTTTATTGGTAATCATGCGCTTAAGTATTTGAATAATGCCTCTTTAAGAAATTTATTAAGTGTTGTGCCACAAAAAATTGATCTTTTTGCAGGAAATGTAATCGAAAATATTGCCATTGGCGATTATGAGCCAAATATGCAACAGATTATTGGTATTTGCACACAATTGGGGATTATCGATTTTATTGAAGCTTTGCCAGAAGGTTTTCAGACTTATTTAGGTGAAAACGGAGCCTCTTTATCAGGTGGACAAAAACAAAGGATCGCCATCGCGAGGGCACTATACCGTAATCCTGAAATTTTAATTCTGGATGAAGCTACTTCCTCTTTAGATTCAGCTTCAGAGCAGTATGTGCAGCGAACAATAGATTTGCTAAGGATGCAAAAGAAAACAATCATCATCATTGCGCATCGGTTACCTACGATTAGAAAGGCTGATCAGATTATTGTATTAGATAAAGGAAAGGTTGTAGAAGAGGGGAGCCATACGGAAATGATGATGGCGAATGGGCATTATGCTAGTTTATGGAAACAGCAATTTGGCGATGATGACCTACCAAGTCTGATCACACCCTCACTTGAATTTGTAAGAGATAGCATTTAATTATCCACCTGTACTATGAAACTATTAGAATACATCGATCGCATTAAGATCATTCACAAATTGATAAAAGAAAGCCGTACAGGTGCTCCTGAAAATTTAGCAAGAAGATTATCAATTTCTACCTCGCGACTATACGTGGTATTAGATGAGTTGAAATTAATGGGCGCTCCGATAGAATACTCGCGACAGTTACAAACATATTATTATACCCAGGCATTCGAAGTAAATATTAGGGCCGATTTTACGGTTTTAAAGCCTCAGGAGTTAACGGATATAAATGCTGGTTTTTTTTATCAGCAAAATTATCCACTCCTTTTTTTGTATAGTGAGCAAAAGTAATTTAGTACCGTTGCAACAAAAAGGCGTATACCGAAAAGCCTTTAACGAGTAGGTGAAATCAATAAAATCTAAATTGTGAAAAAATTAAATCTAGAGAACTTAAATGTTCAGGAGATGAGCTTCTCAGAAATATCTCTTGTTGAAGGAGGCAGCTGGATTGGCAGGGCGTGGAATTCGATAAAAGAGTTTGTTTTGGATGTAGTGCATGAAATTGTTACCGATGTGGTAGGTGCCGATCCAACCTCAAACCTATAAATAACTAAAATATAAACCGGATTGTCTAAATAGCAGGCTTAAAACTAATTAAAAAATACAATATGAAAAATCTTAAAAAATATGAGGTTGAAGAATTATCTTTAACAGAAATGAAGTCAATTGATGGTGGAAGCTGGTTTAGCAGAGCATTTGAAGCAGTTGGTAATGCTTTGGATGACGCTTATCATTGGTTACAGGATAATATTGGACTTACCTTAGGCTCAGATGGAGCACATGGAAAATAATTAAACAAAAATAGCAGGTCAAATACCTGCTATTTTACTTCCTTTTATACCAGCTTATGTTTAAATATATATGTAACGCTAAAAATGCTTTTTTAGCGATTTTGTTTTTTCTATTTTCTGTTAATGTTGATGCACAGTCATTTTATCTTACAGGGCATGTTTTTGATGGTAAAGAACCTTTAATAGGTGCCTCAATAATAATTTCCGGCAAATATGTTGGCAATAGTGATGCATCTGGTTATTTTGAAGCCAATGCCAAATTGGGTGATACATTGAAGGTAACTTTTCCTTTTTATGAAGCTTCCACTGTTGTTTTAACTGATTCCCTTCAGAAAAATATCGTTTTAACAGCAAAGTCATTCCAATTAGATGATGTTCAAATAAGTTTTAACAAACGAAAAACAATTGATTCATTGTTGAACATATCCTTTCTGCAATTAAATCCAAATGCTTTCAACGCGAAGGTTTTTTTGAGACAGTCTGTTGTTCGGAATAACGAAAAGGTTATCTTATTAAACGAAGGCTTGTTAAATCTGAACTGTCCTGATTTAAAAGATCTTATTGTCGCTGGTAGCAGTAAAAAAGTAAAATTAAATATTGATTATGCTTGTAATCCGATTAATTCAAATAGCCGTCCGAAGGTAACTTATGGGAGTAATCCTCAAATTAAATTGCGTTTGGGGTTATTGCCAAATCATTTCTATGAGCTCGTAAAGTTAAATCTTACAGAAGAAAGTATTAAATCTGATAGTATTAATACCGTTATTAATATTAAAGGAAATCTTTCTGCCAATGAAAAGCTTTTGGTTTCTTACCTATGGATTTTGGATAAAAAAACTAATTCATTAAAACAATCCCGGTATTATGAACAATATGTAAATAAAAACCATTTTTTATTTTATGATTATTCTTATCTAAATAATGAACTCTTTTCTGGATCTATAAGTGCAAAACAAATAATTGGCAGAAATTCCTATTCAACAAATGATGAAATATTTGTATTTCGTCAAATAGGTGCAGATATAGATAAATGGAATTTTGATGTTAATAAATGTGGATTAGAAAAATACGTCGAACAAACTGGGAGTTGTGATGAATTGAGCGAATTTAAAATTAAGCATCAAATACCATTTCATAAGCTCTTTTAGTTTATCAGGTCAGTTTTTTTTAACCTTTAAAACATAAGCTGATTAATACACCAAAGCTAAATACTGTCCATGGTGGCTTACACTGCCCGGTTTAGTGCGTTTATAATCATCTGGATGATTTGGAGCCTCATAAATTGAAACTTTAATTTCTTCCAGCTTGCTATAAACAGGAGCAGCTATGGTATGGATATATTGTAACTGAATGTCACTTTTAGTAAAGTAAGTATCATGATCGATGTTTACCGTACCTTTTATCTCACTAGCGCCGGCATAAACACTACAGTTTAAACTTTTAGGAGCAAAATTCCGGATGCCTGTTTTTCGGTTATAAATTTTATAAGCCGATTCTTTCATGCTCCACAACAGCCATACTATTTCATCAGGCCTTTCTGCTGAAGTAATCAATAACTGTTCTTCCGCTGTGAAAATTTTATCGAGGTAATTTTTACGCCTCCAGTTACTCTGGATTTTAGCCAGATCCAAATCAACGATGTCGTTACCCAGCATGTGCTTCAAGCTTTTGGGCAATAATTTCGGTCGTGGCTTTTACGTTGAGCATTTTAGCCATCGAATCATTGTCTATTTCGATGTTAAATTTCTCTTCAATATCCAGGACAATATCAACCAGGTTAGCCGAATTTATTTTCAAATCATTAATAAAATCGGTGTTTTCGTCGATGTGAGCCAAGGCTGTTGACTCTTCGCTGTATGGCTGAACAATTGTTTTTAAGGCTTCGATGATCTCTTCTTTATTCATGGGTATACTTTTTAAAAATAATGCAGGCATTAATATCGCCAAAACCAAAACTTGCTTTTGCTAAGATATTAATTGGTTGATGAATTACGGTTTCTGGAATGCATTTCGCATCAATTAAAGCCGTAATCTCAGGGTTTAAGTCTTCGCAATTAATATTAGGAAATATAAAATCCTCTGAAAGTTCCAGTATTGAAGCGACACATTCTATACTGCCTGAAGCCGCAATACAATGACCAATCATACTTTTCAAAGAGTTGATGTATGGAAAATCATCAGCAGGCAGTTGTAATGCCATTTTCCAGTTTTCTATTTCGAGTGCATCTTTAGTTGTTGCGGTAAGGTGGCCGTTAATTACGTCGATTTCATGGGCTTCAATACCTGAATTTTTTAAGGCTGCCTGAATACATCGCTGAACTGCAATGGGGTTAGGGGCTGTCATGGTACCTAAGCCCCGCTGACCACCAGAATTGATATGTCCGCCAAGTACCTCGCCATAAATTCTGGCCTTTCTTGCCATTGCACTTTCGAGCGATTCTAATACCAAAGCACCTGCACCGCTTCCAGGTACAAAGCCACTTGCTGTTGCACTCATTGGGCGGCTACCTTTTTCCGGTTCGTGGTTGTGTTTAAAAGTGCAAACCTTCATGGCATCAAAACCACCCCAAATATAAGGCCCGCTGTCGCTGGTACTTCCTGCTAACATTCTTGTCGCCTGACCGGTTTTAATTCTTTCATAAGCCAGCAAGATACTTTCGACTCCTGTTGCGCAGGCAGATGAATTGGTGCTTACCTGGTTTCCTAAGCCAAGTTTACCACTGATAAAAGCGCTTACGCCGCTGGCCATGGTTTGTATCACAACTGAACTGCCCAGTTTTTTAATTTCAAGCGCATCTATCTTATTAATTGCCCATCTAAATTTATCTATACCAGAAGTGCCGGTTCCGAAAATGGTACCACTATCCCAGTCGGGTTCGTCATTATTTTCGATGGCTAAGCCTGCATCTTTCCAGGCATCCAGGCCAGCAATAACACCATATATAATTCCTGTGCTGTTTAGGTTTCGTAATTCAAGTGGTGTAAAATATTGACTGATGCGCTCGTCGCTAAGTAATGGTTTGCCTGCTATCTGACAAGAGAAGTTTAAGGCTTCCAAATCGGGCTGATGACGGATCCCGGAGAGTCCTTTTTTTATGGCGTCAGAAAACTCAGCCAGGGTAACGCCATTGGGTGCACATATGCCTAAGCCTGTAATTACAACTCTGTTATTCATTTTCTTTCGAAATTAACATTCCGGAAATATTTCCTTTGCAAACCATCTCGCCTGCTACATTTTCCATTTTTACCTTGCAACTCAGTTTATTAAACCTGAAATATATTTTCTCGCTCGTTACCGTAACTTTTTCTCCCGGTGCAACTGGTTTTAAAAAATCGATTGCATTTGATGTCATGGCAATGGATATGTTTTGATCAGTTTCCATGTTTTTTAGCAGGTAAATGCCCAGGCAAACCAATCCAATCTGTGCCATGGTTTCGGTAAGGATTACTGCTGGGGTAAGTGGAAGGTTTTTAAAATGACCTTCGTAAAAAGGTAGATCTTTGGCATAAGTATAAGTGCCTTTTGCTCCATTTTCATCAATATGTAATAACTCATCAACAAAAAGAAAAGATTTACCGTAAGGCAGTTTATCTAATATTTCTTGTGGATTCATATTTGAATTATTGAATAATTGATTGAGTGAATTATTGAATGGTTACCATTGTAAAAGGATGCGTTGTGCCGAAAATCCCGGGCCGAAGCTTAACATCAGCCCTTTTTCTCCCGGCATTGGCTTTTTGTCCATAATCCGTTCTAAAACATAAAGAACCGTTGCGCTGCTCATGTTTCCATAAAGCTTTAAAACTTCTTTTGTTTCATCTATGTTTTTACCAAGTTGTCCAAATAATTCTTCAACAATCTGGATAATCTTTTTTCCTCCCGGATGGAAGATCAAATGGTCTATATCATTAATTTCGAACCCGTTTTTTATCAAAAATGGATGGATGATATTGGGGAAATGATTGGCAATAGTTTCAGGAACGGCCACATCCAGTATCATCTGCAGTCCGGTATTGGTGAGTTTAAATCCCATCATCTCTTCAGCCTCATAAAAATGGTACATTTCTTCAGCCAAAAGCTCTGGTCCGCTATCATCTTCATTCGAACTTAACAGTACACAGGCAGCACCATCGCCAAATATTGCTGCACTTACAATGTTGGCCATCGAAAAATCGTTTAATTGAAAGGTTGCCGTTGGAGATTCTACTGCAATAACTGCTGCCCGTTTGCCTGGATTGGCTTTCAGAAAATTCTTTGCGTAAATCATGCCTGATACACCTGCTGCACAACCCATTTCGGTAACCGGCAAGCGCACGATATCTTGGCGAAGCTTAAGTAAGTTGATTAAATAAGCATCTAAAGAAGGGATCATGATTCCGGTACAGCTTACCGTAATAATGTAATCTAAATCCTGAGCTTTCCAACTGGCTTTTTCGAGTGCAGTTTCCAAACATTTAGCACCCAGCTTTATCCCTTCTCTTACATAAATGTTGTTTCGCTCTTCAAAACTTAAATCACTAAAAACCTCTTCGGGCGACATGATCGAGTACCTTTTATCTACTGCTGCGCTTTCAAAAATCTTTTTTACTTTTCGGATAAAGCGATCATCCTGATCTTTTAGCCAAATATCCAGAAACGGCAAAATTTCATCGGTTGACCTCCAAAACTCGGGCAAGGCTTTACTTACTGCTTTTACGGTTACGCTCATATTGTTTTAATTATCCATTGGTAGCGGAAAGCCCATTTCCATTTTATTGAACTCGATTTTAGCTTTAATTGTTTGCTGTATTTAAGCAAATCTGCCCTTTTAAACCCACGCAGAATGGATACTAGACCATCTTCTCTCGACATATTATTTAAACGGAAAACATAACACAATACTTTAAACAGGTAATAGGCTACTGCACTTCTTTGCAGGTCGTTTATCACAATACCCATTTTTGCCGATCGTTTAAAATTGTTTAGCAAATCAATAATTTCTTCATCTTTAAAATGATGTAGCGTTAATGTGCAGAGCATAATGTCGCAGGGTTCATCTTTATTTAAATCCTCAAAAATATCGCTGCAGGCATAGGTGATATTCGGGTAGTTTGCAGATAAACTTTGTGCATGATTTATGGTGAATTTATTGGCATCTATCCCTTTTAAAATAAAATGTAAACCTTGTTTTTTCGCATAATCGGCCAGGGTCCGTAACATATCTCCATTTCCACAACCGATATCGGTAATACGTATAATCTGATCAAATGGTTTGCCCTTGATTAAAGTTTTAACTCCATCGAGCGTAACTTTATTACCACCAAGGAGTTGGTTAATGCTGGCTATTTTGTCTAATGCATCGCGCAATATTTCACCTTCCATGGCGAAATCATCCATAATCTCTGGTGCGGTGCTTCTAAATGTGGTATCTACTGGCATTTATGGTGAAATTGTAATGGGTTTGCCATGTGTTTTTTTAATTATTTTATGGAGCAGAAAGGGCATTTTAGTCAATGCACTCATGGCTACACTTTCGAATTTATTGTTTCTCAGCAAGGAAGATAACATTCTTCCCGTTTTTAAGCGGCTTTTAAATTCCCTGTTCCAGCCGGCGGTATAACTTTCTTCGAGTGCTGTGCGGGAATTAATTTGCCCCTTGATTCTTTGATGCAAAAGTTCTGAAACTATTTTGGCACTGTGAATGGCCATGGCCATGCCGTTCCCACAAAGTGGATGAATCAAACCTGCAGTATCACCAATCATTAAAATATGGTTATTTACAGGTTCTTTAGCTTCAAAAGAAATCTGACTAATGGTTAACGGAACATCGAATAAATCTGAAGCATTTTCAAAAATAGCCTTCAGATAGCTGTTTTTATAGAGTACGTTTTCCTGAAAGGCAAGCAGGTTTTTATGCTTTTTAAAACTTTCGTAATTGGTCAGATAACAGATATTCAACCGGTCATTTTCAACCTTTGAAACGCCGCAATAGCCACCTTCGAAATTATGCAGGCTAACCACGTTATTCGGGAAATCGGCTTTGTAATGTGCTTTAACTGCCAGATATGGCGATTGTTTATTAATGAAACTCCGGTTTAGCTTAATATCAATAGCCGATCGTTTTCCATAAGCCCCAATAACATAAGCAGCAACAAAAGTATTGTTAGCAGTTGATACTGTAAATTGATTATTGGTAAACTTTATTTCTACAACGCGATCATGAACGATGTTTACTTTTCTCCTGATGAGTTCGGTATACAAATAATGATCGATGGTATATCTGCTTAAACCAAAACCGCCGAGCGGTAATTTTGTTTGTATGCTTTTACCAAGGTTTGAGGTGAAAAGCAGGTCGCTGATGAGTGCAGGGGCAAGGTTTTCGATATCCAGGCCGAGCCATTCAAAGTAGGGTAGTACCTCGTTCGAAATATATTCGCCGCAAACTTTATGGTGAGGATAGGTATCTTTCTCAATCAGTATAACATTTAAACCCATCTTATTCAGGTGAAGTGCGGCTGTTAAACCTGCCAATCCACCACCAATAATTAAAATTTCTGTTTCGGCCTGCATAAAATGAGATGGAACGCTAATATAACGTTTTAAATACTGGTTTGTTCCATTTAAGCATCTTTAAACACAGAGGCCACGGAGAGAAAAATACAGAGGCGCTGAGTTGTGTGTACTAGGTGCTGTCAGACGTTACTATCTGACAGTTTCGTTTGCGCTCGTTTTCAAACGAGCGCAGAAATAGTCATACGATTCCATCGTTTAAAACTATGAGATATTCAACACTCGTTAGAAACGAGCGTTAGCTCAATCTATTTATCTATCGCTTCTTTCTTCCATATTCAAATCGGTATCAAACGGACTTTTGGTAAAAGGGTAAATAGATTGTTTAACAAAACCTTTAGGATAAGAGGCTTCATGTACACCTGTTCCGGCTGGCCATTCTTTGCCTGGTAAATGATAGGTGCCGAATATCATATCAATAAAGGGGAATATTGAAGCGAAATTGTGTCCATAATATCTAGGGTCTTCGCAATGGTGCCAATGGTGATATTGAGGGGTAGTAAATATATATTTTAATGGGCCAAAGTTAATTCTGGTATTGGCATGGATGAGTACTGCATGTATGGCAATAAATATAATGTATACGTTGAAAACGGTGGATGAAAAGCCCAACACATAAAGCGGAATGAAAGTCATAGCCCTGGTAAAAAAGATGTCGATAAAATGGGTACGGCTTCCAGCCAGCCAATCCATATTTTGTGTAGAATGGTGTATGGAGTGGAAACGCCATAAAGCTACCCTTGTATGGAAGAAACGATGTGCCCAATACTGAAACAAATCGGTACTGAAAAAAGCCAAAAATAAAGCTACTATAAATGGGAGGCCCTGCACCCAGCTATGCAATTTATCTAATCCCATCCAGCCAAAAAATAATACGGCAGGCTTTTGCGTAATGATACCGAAAAACTGGATGAACAAATGGCTGATGACAAAATAGGTTAAATCGGTACGCCATTCTTCGTGGAATTTGGTTTGCCCGTTGTTTTTTGGAAAGAATAATTCTAATGGAACAAAAATGGCCACCATTAAAAGAAGATCCAAAATCATCCAATCTAAGCCAAAATGCCAGCTCGATTTGGCAACATCTCTACCTTCTACGCTTAAAGCACCTAGTATTACTGCCAGGGCGCCAAGCACAAAGCCTGGCCAGGCCCATTTTAGCTTTTTGCTGAGGATTAAGCTTAGCAATGAAAAGAAGAAACAGGCTATAACACCACCAAGCATTAAAACTTCCATGCTGTTTTTCGTATAAATTTCGCGGAATTCTGGCGTGGTTAATTTCTCGGGATAATGAAAACAGAGAATGCCCAATAAGGCCAATACGGCTAAAAAAATAGAGATATATCCACTGATCTGGCCTTGGCCCACTACTAATCTTTTCGGTGACATTAAAATATGTTTTGATAGATAACAATGATAATAATAAAAAATAAAATATAGTCGAATAATTTTGTTAGTTAATAATGGCTCATTATTTAATGGTTAACTGACTTCAAAAGTCCTACTTAATCCGTTATATTTTTGTTATTTAAAGAGATTGATTATTTTACACCTGAAATAACCAAATTTTAGCTAAATAAAGCCTCAACCAACTATGTCTTATCGCTCAAAAATCTTATTATCAATCATAATAGGCTGCTTTTTCATTTTCCCGTGCGCCTGGGCACAACAGCTTATTAAAGGACAAGTGCTTAACGAAGCCAATAAAGGTATCGCATCCGTGTCGATTTATAATAAGCAGAAATTAATTGCCCTGAGCGATCCTGAAGGAAACTTCAGCTTTAAAATAGATTCCTTAAATAAAGGTCAATCGCTTTCCTTCAGTTCGGTGGGGTACGAAAGCCATTCAGTTAAAGTTGATGAGCGTAGTGGTACAAGTGATCTCATGGTTAAGCTAAAAGACAAATACATTAAATTGGACGATGTGCAAATTTATGCTGCCAATTTTGCTTCTGCCTTAATTAAAAATGCGGTCGCGCACCTTGCGGATACCGGTGTGGTGAGCGAAAAATTGTTGTGCAGGCAGTATATGCTAAAAGATGGCAAATATTATAGTTATGCTGAGGGATTATTCAACCTCCATACCGATGAATATAAAAACGATATCAGGTTACAGCTTGAGGAACTAAGAAGGCTTAAGGAGCTCAAAAAAACTGGAGGGGTGAAGATTAATTACGCTGTTGATTTAAGAATTGAACTCAAATCTTATTTTGTAAGTAACCTCAACGATAATATGCTCAGCGAGGATAATGATTACGAAATTGAAGGGCAGGTTGAATATGAAGGGGCAAAATGTTATAAGATCTCTTTCACAAGGTCAAGAAATGCATTGTACAAAAGCAAGAATGGATGGGTTTATATCACGGTAGATAAACGCCTGATTAAAGGAATGGAAAGCAATATCGCTACGATAAACAAAAGCATGATCTGGATAAACAGGCAAAACTATACCATTGATAATGATTTGTCGAAGTTATCTTCTACGTATTTAAAGTGTAATGTTGTGGCCGGATTATTTTCGGAAGGAGAACCTTCGGCAGAGATGGAACTGATTTTTCTGGAAAATATTGATCCGGAACTAAAAAACAGCAACAACTATTCTACTTTAAAACTTAGACAGGATTTTTATCAATATCCTAAAAAGAATGATGCCGGGTTTTGGGCAATACTCTATCAAAAGCATCACTTAACGATTCCGAAGGTAATTGTCGAAACCTATAAATCAGATCAAGATATTTTGGAACAATTTTAAATTCATCGGTTCATTAAATTAATTGTTTAATTATACGCCAAACGCCCAGCTCCAGACTCTAACCTTAGTTTCGATTATTGATCATTTGAAACTGATTATTGGTCATTCCATCATCCATCTTCCATTTTACATCTTTCCAAACCATTTCCCTCACACTGTGGTTGCTTTATTGGGCATCAGACCAGGTTATGCCTTTCTTTTTTAAATAATCAGTATTTTTGAAACCACGATATGCTACTTAACTATCTACGCCTTTTACTGCTTCCTTTTTCGATCATTTATGGAATGGCTATTATTCTCCGTAAAAAACTTTACGACTGGGGATTGATGCGATCTGTAAAGTTTGATTTACCAGTAATCTGTGTAGGCAATTTGGCCGTTGGCGGATCGGGCAAAACACCAACAACAGAATATTTGGTCAGGTTGCTGGCCGGGTATAAAATAGCCATCCTAAGTCGTGGTTATGGTCGTAAAACGAAAGGGTTTATAATTGCCGATAGTGCTGCAACTGCCGAAACGATAGGCGATGAACCTTTACAGTACCATCAAAAATTTGCAGCTGTTACTGTTGCCGTTTGCGAAGACCGTGTGAAAGGGATTAAGCAGTTGAAGGACAATCATGATTTAATTATCCTTGATGATGCCTTTCAGCACCGCGCAGTAAATGCCGGATTTAATATTTTGCTTTTCGAGTTTAGAAAGTTGGGTACTTTACAGTTTTTATTGCCTGCAGGAAATTTAAGGGATGTTTTCTCCTCACGCAAAAGGGCCGATGTATTGTTAGTCACAAAATCGCCGGTTCCGTTGTTACATGTTGCGCAGCAGGCCTCAATAAATGAACTGCAGCCAAATAGCAATCAACCAGTATTACATTCTTATCTTAAGTATGGCAATCTTATCCATTTATCCCATAACGAAAGCCGCACACTTGAGTCAGTTAGGGATTTTGAAATTTTCCTGCTCACGGGAATTGCAAATCCTGATCCTTTAATAGAAGAGCTTGAAAAATATGCTGAAACCATTAAACACGAAGAATTTCCTGATCATTATGCTTTTAAAAATGATGATATTAAGAAGTTTAAATCAGTTTTTATGGCCAGTACTAAAAAAGATAAAATCATTATCACAACAGAAAAGGATAGCAAGCGTTTAAGAGCTACCGGATTTGAAGATTTACTGCTAGATTTACCTGTATATTATTTACCCATTGAGGTTGAATTATTTGAAGAAGATAAGATTACCTTTGACGAACTCATTTTAAATTATGTTAAGAGCAATAGAAGAAACCGTTGAATATATAAAACGTAAAACAGAGAACTTTAAGCCAGAAATAGGCATTATTTTAGGTACTGGTTTGGGTGGCCTGGTAAAAGAAATCGAAATCGAGCATCAACTGATGTATTCTAATATCCCAAATTTTCCAATTTCTACTTTAGAGTTCCACAGTGGGAAACTAATTTTTGGAACGTTGAACGGGAAGAAGATTATTGCCATGCAGGGGCGCTTACATTATTACGAAGGTTATAGCATGCAACAGATCACCTTCCCGGTTAGGGTAATGAAAGGGTTGGGAATCGAAAACTTAATTGTATCAAACGCTGCGGGTTCATTAAATCCTGAGTTTAAAAAGGGCGATTTAATGATTATCGACGATCATATTAATTTGCAGCCAGATAACCCATTGCGTGGCTTAATTGAGAGCGAACTAGGACCACGTTTCCCGGACATGAGCCAGCCTTATAAACGTGATATTATAGCCAAAGCGCTGGAGATCGCTAAAGATGTTGATATCAAGTGCCATAAAGGGGTATACGTTGCGGTTTCTGGTCCGAATTTAGAAACCAAAGCCGAGTACAAATACCTGCGTTTAATTGGCGCTGATGCAGTGGGCATGAGTACTGTGCCTGAGGTTATAGTGGCCAACCATGCTGGTTTACCTGTTTTTGCCATCTCCGTATTAACGGATGAAGGTTTTCCGGAAGACTTGCAACCTTTTAATTTAGATGAAATTTTAGAAGCAGCGGCTAAGGCAGAGCCTAAAATGACTGAGATTTTAACCCGCTTAATTTCTGAACTATAAGATGCATAAAGTCGTTAAGATCTGTTTTTTTCTGTTCCTGCTGTTAGGCATCAACAAAGTATTTGCACAAGATTTAAAGACGAGTGTTGGGACCAATAAGGAGCTCGATTCTGTCCGGAAAAAATTAGATTCGGGAAAGGACTCAGTTGTTTTTACCGCAAAATATATCCGGTTTACAAAGTTATCACTAAGTAAAGATAGCATTGTACTGCTACCCTTAGATACCTCCACAACAAATATTCAGAATTATAGTCCGCTTTTACAACCCCTGCATCCAACCATTAGCAATGGTAATATGGGCTTGGCCGCGAGGCCTTTATTGTACGAGCCGAGTAAGAGGATTGGCTTTGATGCAGGATTTCACTCGCTTGATTATTATGCATTAACGCCAGAAGATATTATTTACTATCAGGCCAGAACTCCCTTTACCAGCTTATATTTTGTAAGTGCAGGTCAAAAAGAACAGCTTTTTAGGGCTATCCACACGCAGAATATTAAAAAAAACTGGAACGTTGGTGTTAATTTTAACCGTGGCGATTCGAAGGGTTTTTATGCCAGGCAGCGGGGTGATAATCTGAATGTTGCCGTATTTTCCTGGTACCAATCGCCAAGCAAACGTTATAATATGTGGGCATCGGCAATTTTTAATACCATGCGTGCCTACGAGAATGGTTCTACTGTAGCTACGGGTTTATTCGATCCAGGCTATTCTAAAATTGACAGAGAGGCGGAGCCCATAAATTTATCAGACTCAAGAAATTTGTACCGTAAAAACACCGTTTTCTTAAAGCAAACCTATTATGTAGGCAGGATAGATACCTCTGCGAATGTTAATAATGCGGTTTTACCAACCAATAAGGTTTCATATATATTTGAGTATAATAACGATAGTTTTGATTTTTACAAAAATGGAACTGATGTTAATAATGTGCTGCCTCCTGGTATTGCGAGTACAGTATTTACAAATGATTCGACCCATGTAAAACATATTAAAAATGAATTTATCTATAGTTTCTTCTTAAGACCTAAAAATAGTTCGGTGATTAAAAATGAATTAAAGGTTGATGCAGGTATAAGGCACGATTATTACAAACATGAATATCTTGGCATAAAACAAGATGGAACCAATTACGAACAAAGTAGATTTGCTTATCAGAACATTACCATTTTAGGTGCAGCGGGTTATCGGTTCTCTAACAATATCGATTTCAATTTAGATGTACAGCAAATTTTGCAAGGTGAAAATGCCGGCGATTATTTATATGAGGCAAAAAGTAAAATCCTTTTAGGTAAAACCATCGGAAGAATTGAGTTGGGGGCATACGCGCAAAATCAAACCCCGGCGGCCATTTTTAATTACTATCATGGCAATCATTACCAATGGACAAACAACGATTTTAAGAATACTAAAATTGCCAATTTATCATTCAACTATATCAATGATAAGTATGGTTTTACTGCAGGAGCCAACTATTACTTAACCAGTAACTATGTTTATTTTGCTGCAGATCAAACCAATAATACAACTGCTATTTTACCAAAACAAGCTACGGCTGATATTAGCTTAATCAGGCTGGATGTATCAAAGAAAACCAGGTTCGGCAGGTTTGTGATGGAAAACTATATCGCTTATCAAAAAACAGATAAAAATGCAGTATTAAGAACACCAGAACTTTATACTTATAACAGTATCTATTTTAATAATACGTTTTTCAAAGTATTAAAAGCTAATGTGGGATTTGATGTGAGGTATAATTCGGAATATGCAAATTACTTATATTCACCGGCAACGGCTCAATTTTATATTGATGAGCGCAATCCAACAAACCTTGTTTCAAGACCAGTAATTGATGTCTTTTTTAAGGCAAATTTAAAGAGAGCTAATATTTTTGTGAAATATGATTTTATAAATCAGGGTTTATTTCAACCAGGTTATTACACGGTAAACAGGTACCCTATGCAAGATGCCTTATTAAAATTTGGGGTAAGCTGGAATTTTTACGACTAAAGAATCAAGCATAAAAAAGCCTCCCAAATTTAATAATCTGGGAGGCTTTTGCTTTTAAGGCCTTTCGCTTAGAACGAATAACCAACTGAGAAACCTAATACGCGGTTAGTCAATTTATTCGTGTTAGCTTGTCTGTCTTTAGGAGTTAAATCAGTTAAACCTAAACCATAATTAGCACCTACTAAAAATCCTGAATTTGTACGGTAAGCTAAACCAAAGTTTGCACCAAATTCTGTGCTGTTGTAGTTTTTATCGCTTGCACTACCAAATGATAAGTCTCTATCATTAGAGGTGGTAGCAGTTGTGCTTGTGTTGTTGCTGTTGTTAACCGTTGTAATGGTATTTTCTCCTTTGTCTTTACCTGAAATATTAAAGCCAATATAAGGACCAGCACTGATCTGAACCGAACCAGCATCGCCAGTAGGAATTCTGAATACCGCATTAACCGGAACTTCAATGGCCATTAAATTTGTTTTAACAGATGATGTAGTTGTAATGGTGCTATTACCAATTGTTGATGAACTTGTTGATTCAAACTTATTGCCTTTGTTCTGTAACGACACTCCTGGTTGGATAAAGAAATTGTTTCCTACACCAAAATCACCAAATGCGGTCACATTAAAACCAACATTGTTTTTTGCATTATCGTTAAAAGCTTTGGCTGCATTATCATCTCCACCTGCATGGAACTTAGAGAGGTTAACACCGGCTTTAATCCCAAAACGTGAAGTCTCACCTGTCATTGTCGATTGTGCAAAAGCACCTGTTGCCAATAAAATGATCGATGCGCTTAATAGTAACTTTTTCATGATATTTTTCTTTTATAAAAATCTTGTTTAAAATTTTCAGGTTTTATCCTGCTTGTTAATTGTCCTTGCTAATCCAAAAGCTGTGCCAAAGTATCAAACGTGTTACAGTTTGTTAGCTAAAATATTGGTTACCAGTATGATTCTCGTGAAAATTAAGTGTGGTTATGATCTAGCTAAAAAATGGTATGAGGAGCCATTTAGTGTATACATAACAGGAATATAGCGGAGAATTAACAATTTTTTAAACTCAAAGGAATAATGCCAGGAGTTAAATTCTGATTGTTTATGTTTTTTGAGGTTTCTTTTTTGCCGCCGGGAAAAGTACATTGTTTAAAATTAAACGGTAACCCGGAGAATTAGGATGCAGATTTAAATCTGTTGGTGGATCGCCTACAGCGTGTTGATAATCTTCCGGATCGTGGCCGCCATAAAAAGTAAACTGGCCTTTGCCAATTTCTCCATGTAAATACCTTACCTCTGCCGCACCTTTATTTTCTCCTAAAACAGTTACACTTGTTTTTACTAGACTTTTTTTAAATGCTGTGGTTTGTCCCATAAAACCTTTAATTACCTTATCATGATCTTGGGTTAGCATGGTTGGAACAAGATCCCACTTGGCAGAAAAATCGAATAAAGTAAAATAATCGTTGGTTTGGTTTAGTGTACGGGTTTGAGTAACATCTATATCTGAAAATTCATAGTTCATCGGGTTGTTGTCTAACTTGAAATTTTGGAAAGCCAGTGTTTTGTTAAAATCCAGTTTGCTTTGTGCATTCGGATCTGCGGCATCGCCATCAAACATCTGGGCACAAATATCCACCCCATCTGCAGCAAGGGCAATGTCGAAACTATCAGTACCAGAGCACATGGCAAACAAGAAACCTCCACCAGCACAATACTCCTTAATATGTTTAGCAACGGCTAGTTTCATTTCAGAAACCTTTTTATAGCCCATACGTTTGGCTAAAGCCTCCTGGTTTTTAACATCTTCCTGGTACCAGGTTGCATACCTGAAATTAGCCCAGAAACGCCCGTACTGCCCGGTAAAATCTTCGTGGTGCAAGTGTAACCAATCGTATTTGCTCAATTTGTCCTGAAGGATATCGTCATCGTAAATTACATCATATGGGATTTCGGCGTAGGTTAAAACGAGTGTAACCGCATCATCCCAGGGTAATTTGCTTTTTGGCGAGTAAACTGCAATTTTTGGTGTTTTTTCCAGTTTAACCATTTCCATATTCACGGCAGGATCGCTGATTTCATTTAAAAGATTGGTTACTTTTCCATCGGCCATTACTTCGTATGATACCCCGCGTATTTTAAGCTCATCTTCAACTGTTTTATTGTATTTAATTAAAAAGCTTCCTCCACGATAGTTTAAGAGCCAGTCAACCTCCACTTGTTTGCTGATGGTCCAATAGGCTATGCCATATGCTTTAAGATGGTTTTTTTGGTCTTCATCCATATAAATTAGCAGAGAAGAAGCCCTTAGTCCCAGGGAGCAAAGCAGGCAGATGAGCAGGATATAATATTTCTTTATCAAATCGGTATGCTTAAAACACTAAAATACCGCATTTAAACTATATAGAAAAATTTAATGGTGTTATAAGTTATACAATTTTGTTATTTTTGCCCTCTACTAAAAAAATATGAAAGTTTTTTAGGGGAAGAAAAATTTAAAATTAGTACCGATATTGATATGAGTAAAGCAATAATAAAAACAGACAAAGGCGATATGACCGTAGAATTCTACGAAAATGATGCGCCAAAAGCCGTTGCAAACTTTAAAAAACTAGCTAAAGAAGGCTTTTATGATGGTGTAACTTTTCACCGTGTAATTCCTAACTTTATGGTTCAGGGCGGATGTCCAAATTCAAAAGATCCGGCTAAAGCACATTTGGCAGGTACTGGTGGTCCAGGTTATAAAATTGATTGCGAATTGGACGGAGAAAATCAATATCACGATCGTGGTGTTTTATCTATGGCCCACGCTGGCCGTAATACTGGTGGTTCACAATTTTTTATCTGCCATAGCAGAACAAATACTGCTCATTTAGACCGTAACCATACCTGTTTTGGTAAAGTTATCGAAAATGTAGATCTTGTTGATGATATCCGTCAGGGCGATAAGATTGTAAATATTGAAGTTTTAGAAGATTAGTGCGCAATGCGTTTGGCGATAAGCGGTGCGCTGATGCCAATTGCTCATTATTGAGGTTTTAAACATTAGAAAACGCGATGCGTTTGGTTGCAAGCTCGTTATAACGCTAAACGCCAAACACTAACCGCTAAACACACATCATATGAATTTAAGAGGAATTGTTGCCGTATCTGGCAGACCAGGTTTATTTAAACTGGTTGGACAAAATAAAGTGGGTTACATTTTAGAGGGCTTAGATGCCCAAAAAACTAAAGTTGTTGCCAACATCACTAACACAAAATTAGCTTCATTAGAAGATATTACCGTGTATGGTGAAGATGAAGAAATTAAACTGGCTGATATTTTTACTAAAATTTCTGCTAAAGGAGCTACTCCTGATTTAAAAGGCGATTTACGTGCATATTTTCTTGAAGTAGCTCCGGGTCACGATCAGGAAAAAGTTTATGCTTCAGATATGAAGAAAATCATTACCTGGTATAACTTATTAAAAGATCTGCCTTTGTTTACTGAAGAAACTCCGGAAACTCCGGGTACACCAGCAGAAGTTAAATTATCAGAAGAAAAAGCAGCTTCAGATAAAAAACTAAAAGCCACAGGATCTAAAGCTTCGGCAAGTGCTAAAGCGACTACTAAAACTTCAGCTCCAGCTAAAAAAGCAAGCATGACCAGTAAAAAAGGCGTTTAAGCTTTATTTAATTATTATAGAGAACACCAGGCTATGTGTCTGGTGTTTTTTTATGGGTTTTAATCTAAGAAATACCAAAGCAAAGCTACAATCACTAAAGAGGCAATAATGCTGATCCATAAGTATTTATTGTTGCGGTTTTGATCGCTTTTATATCTATATTCCCGTTTATATTTATCTAGTAGCATAATCTTTTTTATTTAATGATGATTTTAATTCGTCTTTTCCATATCTCATTCACATAGTCCACCTTACGTCAAACAATTTTTTACGCTAAGCGTGATGATAAGGTTCTCCTTTTAAAATACTAAATCCCCGGTAAAGCTGCTCTACAAAAAACAATCTGATCATTTGATGAGAAAAAGTCATATCAGATAAAGAAATTAAACCATTTGCTCTTTTGTAAATGGTTTCATCAAATCCGTATGGGCCGCCAATGATAAAAATTAAATGCTGTACACTGCCCACCATCTGTTTATTCAGGTAGTTTGAAAATTCTACAGATGAATATTTTTTCCCTTTCTCATCCAACAAAATAACAACATCGCCATTATTAATTTGTTTGTGCAGGAGTTCTGCCTCCTTTGCTTTTTGTTGCGCCTCACTCAGGTTTTTAACGTTTTTTACATCAGGTATGGCCAAAAAACTAAAATTAATATAATGTTTTAGGCGGTTGATATATTTATCAATCCCTTCAATTAGATATTTGTCTTCTGTTTTGCCAATGGCGATCAGGGTAATCTTCATTTAATATTTTGCCTATCTTTAGAATTTCGAGATTCAAACTTAGAGAAAATTGTAACAAAAAATACAATCTATCCATCTGATAGCTTCGAAAACATATACTAAATAAAATCATGCTGAAACAACAACAAGAAATAATTGCCGATTACCAGGATAAAATAAAAGAGGTTACTACAGATATAGATCAAACAAAAAAACTAATCGATCAACTTTCCTTCCTACGCATAGGCTTGTTTTTGGCAGAAATATTATTTTTCGTTTTGCTGCTTCGCTCGGCAGACGACAGCCTGCGTACATTAATCCAAATTTGTTTGTTACTGCCGGTAATTGCTTTCGTCTTTATTGTGCGCAGACAAAGTCAGCTCGACCGCGATATCGATTATAAAAAACAACTTTTATGGGTTTATCAGAATGAGTGGAACATATTGAATGGTGCTGCTAACGGATACGACCATGGTCAGGCATTCGAATCGGAGCTACATCCTTACACTTCCGATCTTGATATTTTTGGTGCCTCATCACTGTTTGCCCTGATTAACCGCTGTAGTACCAAAAGCGGTAATAACATTCTGGCTAAAAATTTCGCAGAAAAATCGACGAGAGATAAGGTATTACGCCGCCAGGGAGCCATAAAAGAAATAAAAGATAAGATAACAGAAACCTATAGCTTTAGGGCGAATTTGCATGGTTACGACCCCGATAAAATAGAGCAGATTAAAATACAGCTTAAACAGCAGTTGGGTGCTCAACTGGAATTTATAAAGGGCAATTTTTTAAGGTTTTACGTCAAGCTGGTGCCGTATCTTTCGGTTGGGTTAATTTTAGCGGCAATTCTTATTAGCAGTGCTTTTTGGAAAGTATTGTCGCTTTTATTTGTAATCCATACAGGATGGAACGTTTTATTAGGCTCAAAAATTAATAAGGTTTTTTATACGTTTGGCGGAAGTTCGAATCTGTTAAATGGTTACGCCAGTGCTATTTTATGGACGGAGAATCAAAGCTGGAAAAGTTCGTATATTTTGAGTTTACTGGACTCAAAAATCCCGGTAAGCAAAGAAATTAAAGGGCTATCTAAAATTATCCAGAATTTTGATGCCAGGCTGAATATCCTTGTTGGAGGAATATTGAATGCCCTTTTACTTTGGGATTTAAAATGCTGCATCAGTTTAGATCGTTGGTATAAATCTTCATCAAAGGATGTAATTTCGGCCCTTGACCATTTAGGCGATTTTGAAGAACTGATCTCATTAGCGACAACTGCCTATAATCAGCCAGATTGGGTTTTTCCGGTAGTTTCCGGTCAGTTTGCATTAACCACCAAATATATTGGCCATCCGCTTATTAACGACCAAGTAAGGGTAAACAATGATTTTCATTTGGAGGCAAAACCAACAGTTGATATTGTAACAGGCTCTAACATGGCGGGCAAAAGTACTTTTTTACGTACTTTGGGTATCAATATGGTATTGGCTTATGCTGGTGCGCCGGTATGTGCCAAAACGATGCAATTATCTGTTTTTTCAATCAATACGTATATGCGGATTAAAGATTCGCTGAACGAAAGTACCTCGACCTTTAAGGCAGAGCTCAACCGTTTGAAGATGATTCTGGACAATGTTGTAAAGGATAAAGATACTTTTGTATTAATTGACGAAATGCTGCGGGGTACAAATAGCCGGGATAAATATTTAGGTTCAAAAGTTTTTATACAAAAGCTGATTGCCGAAAAAACTCCTGCACTTTTTGCTACTCACGATTTACAATTAGCAGATCTGATTGTTGATTACCCTGACACCGTCCGTAATTTTCATTTCGATATCCAGATTACGGAGGGAGAAATGAGATTTGATTATTTGCTAAAATACGGGCCGTGCAAGACTTTTAATGCAGCTATTTTGCTGAAAGAGATTGGTTTGACATTGGATTGATAGTTAGTGATATGTAAGTGGTGTTAGATGTTACCATCTGACACTATAAAGAAATGTCGATTTTTCATTCAATTTCATTAATCCGTAATTGGTGAATTAATATTTGGTTGTTTTTAAGCTGTTTAATACTATTAAGAGTAGAGGTTTCGTTTTCTTTTAAAAATGACAGGATCTTAAATTAAAATTTAGCGCTTAATGATTTGTTAATATTAAACTCGCAACTTATGGCAAATAATGGATAACAATGGTTAAGGCAAGCGATTTTGGTCAGGATTTTTTTTGGGGGGTAGCTACTGCAGCAGCGCAGATAGAGGGTACAGCAACCCAGTACGGTAAAGGCCCTTCCATTTGGGATACCTTTACGGCGAAAAACGGCAAAATAAAGAAGAGCCATAAATTAGATCCTGCCTGCGATTTTTATCACCGATATACCGAAGATGTAGCTTTAGTAAAATTACTAGGTTTTAAAGTTTTTAGGTTTTCTATTGCCTGGTCCAGGATTTTGCCTGGCGGAAGGGGAGAAATAAATCAGGAAGGTATCCGTTTTTACCACAATCTTATTGACGAATGTTTAACACATGGAATTACCCCATACGTTACGCTTTATCACTGGGATTTACCGCAGGCACTGGAAGATGAGGGCGGCTGGACAAGCTTTAGCATCAATGCTGCCTTTAATGCCTTTGTGAGCATCTGTGCATTAGAATACGGAGATAAAGTAAAAAACTGGATTGTGTTGAACGAGCCTTTTGGTTATACATCATTAGGGTATATGCTTGGTATTCATGCTCCCGGTAAAACAGGTTTGAGCAATTTTTTTCCTGCGGTATTACATACGGCTTTGGCACAGGCAGAAGGAGGTAAAATTTTACGTGCAGAAATTAACAGGGCCAATATTGGCACTACTTTTTCCTGTTCGGAAATTATCCCTAATACACAAAGTGATAGCGATATCCTCACCGCTAAACGCGTAGACTGCCTGATGAACCGTTTGTTTGTAGAACCTACACTAGGTATGGGCTTTCCGACTGCAGATTGGGATGTGTTGGAGAAATTTCAGATCGAATATGGTACCTGGCGACTGCAGGAAAGGATGAAATTTGATTTTGATTTTATCGGTCTTCAGAATTACTTTCCTTTGGTTGTAAAATACAACGCCTTTATTCCAGTAATCCAGGCCTGGGAAGTAAAGGCCAAAAGCCGGAAAAAGCCGCATACTACGATGGGCTGGGAGATTAATGCCGATAGCTTTTATAATATTGTAAAACAGTTTGCAGCTTATCCCAATGTCAAAAATATTATGATTACTGAAAACGGTGCAGCCTATCACGATAAATTGACAGATAAAAGGGTAGAAGATCCGGAACGGATCGAATATTTTAAACTTTACCTCAGTGCTTTACTAAAACTCAAAAATGAAGGGATAAATGTTACCGGTTATATGGCCTGGACACTCATGGATAATTTTGAATGGGCCGAGGGTTTTACGGCAAGGTTTGGACTGGTCTATAACGATTTTAAAACTCAGGAACGTACAATTAAAGATTCGGGCTATTGGTGGAAAGAATTTCTGAAAAGTTAGTTAATCGTTTACTGTTTTCACGTTCATAATTAAACAAATTCTTATGTTTGGATATGAATGATAGAACAGTAGTGTACAGCACCTATTATAATCCAATGGAAGCCAATATTATTAAAGCTAAATTGGAAGATAGCGGGTTTGCCTGTTACCTGGCGGATGAAAATTTTGCAACATTAAATCCACTTTACAATCAAGCTATTGGCGGTGTTAAACTTATTGTTTTTGAAAGAGATATAGAGGCCATCAATGCTTTACTGGCTGAAGACAATAGTTTGACTTTTGAATCATCAGATGAAATTACTAATGAACAAGAATCAGAAGAAGGTAAAACAGTTTGTGAGAAATGTGGATCTACTAATGTGGGCTATGGAATGGCTACCAATAAAAAATATAGTATTTGGGCAACTATACTTGCTTTTTTAACACTTACCACTCCAATTAAAGCCAATAAGTGCCATCATTGTTACGATTGTGGTCATGAGTTTAAGTAGATAAATTTTATATTTTTTGAAGCGCAAGGTCAGAGGCAACTATTAAGGCTTGTTCCCGTGCTGAGCTCTATCCATACGCTGCGCTTCAGGGATGCCGCTGCGCCCGGGGCTAAAAGGTTTTTTACTGCATTAAGGTGAAATTCCCCTCACAATTGTTATCCTCAGCATAGTGGAAAGACTTTTAAAACGATTTTATGGGATTTAGAATGAAATCTATCTTGATAGATCTCTCCGTTTCGTTGCACTTCAGTCGAGATGACGACTCTTTATTAGAAATGCATTTTCGCTATAAAAAATCCCGTTCTGAATTAACAAAATGGGAATTTCGATATGTAGACTCTAGGCTTCGGACGTCCGCCTCAAGACTATCACTGTCTTTGCCATCTAAACCCGATATACGCGAATGCTGGTTTTTTTCTAACCAGCAGCAGCATTAGCGGGGCCAGCCCAACCCTAAGAACTACTTTAACTGCTTTCCAAAAAAATAAGGAAACTATTTATTTTATTTTTTGAAGCGCAAAGGCAGGAACCACTATTAAAGTTTGTTCCCGTGCTGCGCTGTATTCTTGCGCTACGCTTCAGGGATGCCGCTGCGTTCGGGGCTAAAAGGTTCTTTACTGCAAGTAAGGTGAAATTCTCCTCACAATTGTCATCCTGAGCATAGTGGAAAGACTTTTAAAACGATTTTATGGGATTTAGAATGAAATCTATCTTGATAGATCTCTCCGTTTCGTTGCACTTCAGTCGAGATGACGACTCTTTATTAGAAAATGCATTTTCGCTATAAAAAATCCCGTTCTGAATTAACAAAACGGGATTGATATTGTTTTCATCCAGACCTCGGACTTCCGACTCTGGACTTCGGACTATTAAAGCGCTGCCTTAGCCGCTGCTTCAGCCCTGATGATATTTAATGCACCACCAGCTTTAAACCATTCAATTTGTTGATCGTTATAACTGTGGTTAACAGGGAATTGCTCTTGAGTGCCATCAGCATGATGTAATACTAATGTTAATGGTTTATCTGGAGCAAATTCTGTTAAACCTACGATATCGATGGTATCATCTTCTAAAATTTTGTCGTAATCATCTTTATCTGCAAAGGTTAAACCTAACATACCTTGTTTCTTCAGGTTGGTTTCGTGGATACGGGCAAAAGATTTTACCAATACCGCGCGAACGCCCAGGTGGCGTGGTTCCATGGCTGCATGTTCACGAGATGAACCTTCGCCGTAGTTTTCGTCGCCTACTACAATTGAACCTAAACCAGCAGCTTTATAATCGCGTTGGGTAGCCGGAACAGGACCATATTCGCCAGTTAATTCATTTTTAACGTTATCTGTTTTATCATTGAAGTAATTAACTGCACCAATTAACATGTTGTTAGAGATGTTATCCAGGTGACCACGGAATTTTAACCACGGACCAGCCATCGAAATGTGGTCGGTTGTACATTTACCTTTGGCTTTGATTAAAAGTTTTAGACCTTTTAAATCGGTGCCTTCCCATGGGGTAAAAGGATCTAACAATTGTAAACGGTGTGAAGTTGGAGAAACCAAAACCTGAACTGATGAACCATCAGCTGCTGGTGCCTGGTAACCTGCATCTTCTACAGCGAAACCTTTTGTTGGCAATTCAAAACCGGTAGGAGGGTCTAATTTAACCTGTTCGCCTTTATCGTTTGTTAAAGTATCCGTTAATGGGTTAAATCCTAAATTACCCGAAATGGCAATTGCAGCAACCATTTCTGGTGAAGCCACAAAAGCGAAAGTATTAGGGTTGCCATCAGCACGTTTAGCAAAGTTTCTGTTAAACGAGTGTACAATGGTGTTTTTTTCTGCTTTCTCTGCACCTGTACGATCCCACATACCGATACATGGTCCGCAGGCGTTGGTAAAGATCGTTGCATCTAAATCTTCGAAAGTTTTTAAGAAACCATCACGATCTGCCGTGTAACGTACCTGTTCAGATCCCGGGTTAATACCGAAAGCCGATTTGGTTACCAAACCTTTTTCAATAGCCTGGTTGGCAATAGACGCTGCCCTTGATAAATCTTCGTATGAAGAGTTGGTACAAGAACCAATCAATCCCCATTCTACTTTTAATGGCCAGCCATTTTTCTCTGCCTCAACTTTCATCTGCGAAACCGGAGTAGCTAAATCTGGTGTAAAAGGACCGTTTAAGTAAGGTTCTAAAGTATCTAAATCGATCTCAATAACCTGATCGAAATAATTTTCAGGATCAGCATATACTTCAGCATCACCGGTTAGGTAAGCCGCAATTTTGTTTGCTTCATCTGCAACTTCATTTCTGCCGGTAGCACGTAAGTAACGCTCCATGCTTTCATCGTAACCGAAAGTAGAAGTGGTTGCCCCAATTTCGGCACCCATGTTACAGATGGTACCTTTTCCGGTACAGCTCATTGAAGTGGCACCATCGCCAAAATATTCAACAATAGCACCAGTACCACCTTTTACAGTCAGAATACCAGCCACTTTAAGGATTACATCTTTGGCTGCGGTCCAGCCATTTAATTTACCGGTTAGTTTTACACCGATTAACTTAGGGAATTTAAGCTCCCAGGGCAAACCTGCCATTACATCACAGGCATCAGCACCACCAACACCAATCGCAACCATACCCAAACCACCAGCATTTACGGTGTGCGAGTCGGTACCAATCATCATTCCACCCGGGAAAGCATAGTTCTCTAAAACTACCTGGTGGATAATACCAGCCCCTGGTTTCCAGAAGCCAATACCGTATTTATTGGATACAGAAGATAAGAAATCAAAAACTTCGGCACTTTCGGTTTTGGCATGTGGTAAATCTATGGCAGCGCCTTCTTTAGCCGTAATCAGGTGATCGCAGTGAACTGTTGAAGGAACGGCAACCTGTGGACGGCCTGCCTGCATAAACTGCAATAAGGCCATTTGCGCCGTAGCATCCTGCATCGCTACGCGGTCTGGTGCAAAGTCTACGTAATCAGAACCACGCTTAAACGCCTTTTTAGGATCTCCATCCCAAAGGTGTGCATACAATATTTTTTCAGATAATGTTAAAGGTCTGCCAACAACTTTACGCGCAGCCTCTACGCGGCTACCAAAGTTTGCATACACCTTTTTAATCATGTCTATATCAAAAGCCATACTTTAATTTTTTATAATTATTGTCAATAAGGTACTATCTAAATTAAACAATTTTAAACAGATTTATTTTTGAGATTTGTCATAATATCTTATTTAAAACCATTCTATGCAACTATTATGCAAAAGAAAAGGCTACCAGATCTCTCGGATAGCCTTTTTTAAAGATTAACAAATAATATGCTTTTTTGTTTCTTATTGTTTTGTAGAAATAGGGGTAAACTTGGTTAAGTTAATGCCTTCTACTGCCATTTTATATTCTTCAATGCTCGGAATACGGCCCAGGATTGCTGAAAGAACGACTACAGGGGTTGAAGCCAGTAAAGACTCTCCTTTTTTACCATCTCTGTCTTCTACCACACGGCCCTGAAATAAACGGGTCGACGTAGCCATTACCGTATCACCTTTAGCCGCTTTCTCCTGGTTACCCATGCAAAGGTTACAGCCCGGGCGCTCTAAATACATGATGTTCTCATATTCGGTACGTGCTGCAGCTTTAGGTAACGCATCGCTGAACTCAAATCCAGAATATCTTTGCAAGTATTCCCAATCACCTTCTGCTTTCAGTTCATCTATGATGTTGTAGGTAGGGGCTGCAACTACCAATGGCGCTTTGAACTCTACTTTACCGGTCTGCGTCTCTATGTTTTTTAACATTTGAGAAACGATTTTCAAGTCATCTTTATGCACCATGCATGAGCCAACGAAACCAAGGTCTACTTTTTTATCGCCACCGTAGTAGGTTAAATCTCTGATGGTATCGTGTGTATAACGTTTAGAAACATCTGCGTTATTCACATCCGGATCGGCAATCATTGGTTCTTCAATGAGATCCAGATCAATTACAACCTCAGCATAATATTTAGCATTATCATCGGGCATTAAAGCTGGTTTGATACCGGTTTTAATTTCTTCAATACGTTTGTTTGCTTTATTAATCAAACCTTGTAGAACCTGGTTATGGTTATCCATACCTTTGTCGATCATGATTTGAATACGGTTTTTGGCAATTTCTAACGATTGGATTAAAGTATCGTCCTGCGAAATACAGATAGATGCTTTTGCTTTCATTTCAGCAGTCCAATCGGTAAAGGTAAAGGCCTGATCAGCTAATAAAGTACCAATGTGTACTTCGATGATGCGGCCCTGGAATACGTTTTCGCCATCAAACTGTTGCAACATTTGTAATTGCGTCGCATGTACTACATCACGGAAATCCATGTGTTGTTTCATTTCACCTTTGAAGGTTACTTTTACTGACTCCGGAATTGGCATAGAAGCCTCACCGGTTGCCAATGCTAATGCTACTGTACCAGAATCTGCGCCGAATGCCACACCTTTAGACATACGGGTGTGCGAGTCGCCACCAATGATAATTGCCCACTCATCAATGGTAATATCGTTTAATACTTTGTGAATAACATCGGTCATCGAATGATATTCCCCCTTAGGGTCGCGGGCAGTAATTACCCCGAAATCATTCATAAATTTCATCAGTTTAGGGATGTTTGCCTGTGCTTTTTTATCCCAAACAGATGCCGTATGGCAACCTGACTGGTAAGCGCCATCAACAATAGGAGAAATCACTGTAGCAGCCATTGCCTCTAATTCCTGAGCCGTCATTAAACCGGTAGTATCTTGCGAACCTACAATATTTACTTCAACACGAACATCAGAGCCGGCATGTAAAACTTTGCCTTGTGTTAAACCTACTGCATTTCTGTTAAATATTTTCTCTACAGCGGTTAAACCTTGCCCTTCTACAGATACCTCTTTTGCCGGAGCAAATACTGCAGAAGCTTCGATACCTAAGGTTTTAGCTGCAAAAGTTTGGATTTTTTTACCAAAAACGATAGCGTAAGAACCGCCAGCTTTGATAAATTCCATTTTTTGTGGTGTCAACGCTTTTGAAATGTCGATCAACTCCTGATCTCCATTATATAATTTTTTAGTTCTGGTATTAATGGTAAGTACCGTGCCCGTTTCTATGGAGTAAACCTGCTCTAAAATTGGCTCGTCATTTTCGTTACGGATAACATTTCCGTTCTCATCGGTTTTCTTTACCCAGTTTTTAAGGTCGATACCAATACCACCAGTTACATCAACTGTGGTTAAAAAAATTGGAGAAATACCATTGGTACCACCTACAATTGGCGCTATGTTTACAAATGGGATAAAAGGGCTAGATCTTTTGCCCGTCCAAAGTGCCACATTATTTACGCCTGACATGCGCGAGGAACCTACACCCATGGTGCCTTTTTCAGCTACCAGCATTACACTTTTATCTGGGTGTTGCGCCTGCAATGCTTTGATTTCTTCCTGAGCCTCTGGCGTAATCATACATTTACCATGCAGTTCACGATCAGAACGGGAGTGTGCCTGGTTACCTGGAGATAATAAATCTGTAGAAATATCACCTATCCCGGCAATAAAGGTTACCACTTTAATTTCTTCTGCTACTTCAGGGAGTTTGGTGAAAAATTCAGCCCTGGCATAACTTTCTAATATTTCTTTAGCGATGGCATTGCCATTGTTATAAGCTTCTTTTAAACGATCGGTATCGGCATCGTACAAGTAAACCTGTGTTTTAAGAACATCTGCAGCTTTATGGGCTTTATCGCCATTATCGGCTAAGGCAATGTCTAATAACACTTTGATAGAAGATCCACCCTTCATGTGCGATAACAATTCGAAAGCAAAATCAGGTGTGATTTCTGCAACGATAGCTCCGCCTAAAATAATTTCTTTTAAAAACTCTGCTTTTACACCAGCTGCTCCGGTAGTGCCCGGCAAGGTGTTGTATATGAAAAAATTAACAGCATCTGCCCTGTTAAAATTATTTACATTTTTGATTTGATCGATGATTTCACTTAATAATTCAGCGCCATCAATAGGTTTGGGATGAAGACCTTGAGCTTTTCTGTCTTCAATCTCCTGGATATAATCGTTATAAATACTCATCTTGGATAGTTTATTCTTTTTGTGATAAGATTGTGCAATAAAATGTACACCCACTTTTTACAAAAAAAGAATACTGCTTTTGTATATTAATTTGCGTTTATTGAGCCAATAGGGCACAATTTTTTGGTTAAAACAAAAATAGCAAAAAACAACCCTTAAATGTAATTTAGGTAGGTGATTCAGTAATTTGGAATTATTCTAAACAATGAAAAACGGATGTATATCAGAAGTCATGAAAACGTATAAATTATGACCACGTTTATGTGATTAAGAAGTGTTTTTTTGAGTGCCTGCTATAACTTAAAATCATTTCATCCTTACCAGTTTATTATAATCCTCGGGCTATACAATAAATATAGAATTTTCATCCTTAGGGATAATTTATTGTATAAAAATCAATATGAATGGACAAAATGGATAAAGAAGGGAATGGTCTCGAAGTATCGTCATTTCGACCGCAGTGGAGAAATCTTTGAACTATGTAAAAAGATTTCTGCTGTAGTTAGGTAAATTAGTGATAAACGATAGCATCTTAATAACTTGGTTAACCGTTCGTTATCGGACATGTTTGTGCGATTTTGAACAGTTATTTATTTAATAGTATATTAATGTTTTGATATTCAGTTTGTTGAAATGTATGTAAAGCCTTGGCATAAGATTGGCTTCGAACTATAATGTTGAAAATGTAAAACCTTTTTCAGTAAAATAAGCCAATACTTTGGGAAGTGCGTAAGATAAACGGTCGAATGCTTTTAAACTATCGTGAAATACAATTATAGAACCATTTTCGGTATGTTTAATCACATTTTGATAACATTTTTCGGGTGAGAGTTTAGTGTCGAAATCGCCGCTAAGTACATCCCACATTACGATTTTCAGATTTGAGATTTGAGATTTGGGATTTGAATCGGTTTGTGAATTTTGGGATATTGACTCCGAACTCCGGACTTTGGACTTCAGACTCAGAATCTGACTTTTCTTAATCCTCCCGTAAGGTGGACGGAAAAGCTCAGTTTTCGTAAGTTCTTGGCATTTTATTGTGTTTTGAAGGTAGGTTTCATCATCGGTTTTCCAACCTTTTAAATGATTGAAAGTATGGTTGCCAATGGCATGCCCGTCGGTTTTGACGCGTTCAAAAACTTCGGGGTGTTTAACAATATTATCACCGATGCAAAAAAATGTAGCTTTAGCATTGAATACTTTTAAAGTTTTTAATACAAAATCTGTAACATTGGGTATGGGTCCATCGTCAAAGGTCAAATAAATAACTTTTTCGGTGCGGGATTTATTCCATAACAATGATGGATAATACCATTTTAGCAGAAGCGGTGATTTGATCAGGTACATTTAAGTTCAAAGTTAGTAAATGCCTGAACAGATTGAAATTATTAAAGTTGTTTATATAGATTTGAAACAAATTATGAAGATGTTTACCAAGAATAAGTTAATTACCGGATCTGCGTTATTAGTGGCATTAAGTTTTAATCAGCAAATTAAGGCTCAAGAAGTGATCAGCATTCAACAAGCGGTCGAAAACACATTAAAAAACAATCTAAACATCAAACAAGCCGCATTTAATGCCGCGCTTAGCGAAGAAAATGTACGCCAATCTAAAAATGCTTTATTGCCCACTGTAAACGGTTCTGTTAACCAATCTATGCAATGGGGAAGGAGCCAGGTAACATCAGGGTTGTTTCTAAATACACAAAATTATACCTTAAATCCTAATGTATCTGCGAATGTGCAGGTATTTGGAGGTGGCGCTCAACTGAATCAGATCAGACAGAATAAGTTATTGCTGGCCGTAGATCAAACCAATGTAGACAAAGTAAAAAATGATCTTATTCTGCAGGTGGTGACCGCTTATTTGCAGGTTTTAAATAACCAGGATCAGGTTAAAGCTACGCAGCAACAATTAGACGTAGCTAATTCTACTTTAAAAAGAGAACAGGCCCTTTTGGATGTTGGTAATAAAACTTTAGCCGATATTTCGCAGGCCAAATCGCAGGCTGCAACCGCTGAGCTTAATCTAACCAATGCGCAGAATCAGTTGACAATATCCTATTTAACTTTAGGACAATTAATGGAAATTCAGCCACCAATGACATTTAAGGTACAGCCGCCATTGGTTAACGAATTGAATAACATTCAGAATAATTATGTGCCAAGTGATATTTACAGTCAGGCCTTAAATACATTTCCCGATATCAAATTGGCAAGTTTAAATACAAAAGCAGCAGAAAAAGCAATTGATGTAGCCAAAGGTAGTTATTACCCTAAAGTTACTTTTGGAGGAGGTTTAGGATCTTTCTATCAGTACCAGTTTGCTTTTCCAGGAAACAGTCCGTTTTTTAGTCAACTGTCTGACAACTTCGGTAAATCAATTAATATGGGTATTTCAATTCCTATTTTTAATGGTTTTACCACCAGGTCTACCGTAAGAAAGGCTAAAATAGTATTCGAGCAGCGCAAAACAGATGAGCAAATCTCTAAAAACAACCTGATTAAAGTAATCAATCAGGCTGTCGCCGATTTAAATGCCGCGCAAAGCAGGTATTCTTCTACCCAAAATGCTTTTCAGGCGCAAAAAGATGCCTTTTATGTTATTGAGCAACGTTATGCTGTTGGTTTAGTAAACTCTTTAGATTACAGTACAGCTCAAACCAATAAAAATAAAGCCGAAATAGATTTTATCTTAGCAAAATACGACTTACTGTTCCGTGCCAAGGTAATTGATTATTATTTAGGCAAACAGATTGTTTTTTAAGACAAAATGCTGAAGCTTAAATATTACAACTTTAAATAAACGAAATACAATACAAATTATGAAACTGAAGCATATTATTATTACCGTAGTTGCTATCGTAGTCCTTCTGGTTGTGCTCAAACTGGCCGGCGTGATAGGTGGAAATAAAACCGAAAAAGTAACTACAGAAAAAGCATCAGATAAAACTGTTGTGGAAACAGTTACGGCAAGTGGAAAAATCCAGCCGGAAACCGAGGTTAAATTAAGTTCTGAGGTATCTGGAGAGGTAGTAGAGTTAAAAGTAAAAGAGGGAGATATTGTTAAAGCAGGCCAGTTGCTTTGTAAAGTACGTCCGGATGTGTTACAATCGGGCTATGAAAGAACCGTGGCAAGTTTTAATGCGCAAAAAGCCAGTGTAGCTGCAGCACAACAACAGCTTGCGCAAAACCAGGCTAATTTTGTGAATGCTGAAGCTACCTACAAACGTAATGTTGAGCTTTTTAATAAAAAAGTAATTTCAGCTTCAGAGTTCGATTCAGCTAAAGCGGCGTTTTTAACCGCTAAAGCAAATTTAGCCAGTGCAAAAGAAAATGTTACCGGCGCCAAATTTACTTTAGAGCAAACTGGTGCAAATGTTAAAGAAGCGGGAGCTAACTTAGCTAAAACCACTATTTACGCACCAGTTGATGGTGTGGTTTCTAAATTATCAATTGAGCTTGGCGACCGTATTTTAGGAACTTCGCAAATGGCAGGTACCGAGATTATGCGTATTTCTAATCTTTCATCTATGGAAGTTAATGTAGATGTAAACGAGAACGACATTACCCGCGTTAAGGTTGGCGATAAAGCTTCTATCGAAGTAGATGCATTTTCTGATAAAAAATTCAGAGGTGTGGTTACTGAAATTGCAAGTTCATCAACAGCAGTGGGTACTGCAGTATCTACCTCAGTAGATCAGGTGACCAATTTTTCTGTAAAAATCAGGATTACCGAAGAAATGGAGGGCAAACAACAATCTATTTTCCGTCCGGGCATGTCGGCAACGGTTGATATTGAAAGCGAATCGTTAACCGGATTGGCTATTCCAATCCAGGCGGTGTTTACTGATAATGCAAAATCGGGTGGTAGCAACAATAACCAGGGCAGCCAGGAAAATACCGATAAACAGAAATCGAAACTTACCGACAAAAAGGTGAAGCAATATGTTTACACTTACGATGCTAAAAGTAAAAAAGTTAAAAAAGCAGAGGTGACAACGGGTATTCAGAACGATCAGTTTATCATAGTAAAATCGGGTGTTAAAGCCGGAGAAGAAGTTGTAACTGGTCCTTATTCAGCCATTCAGAGCAAACTGAAAGATGGTATGGTTGTAGAAAAAACAGCTAAAGACCAATTGTTTAGCAAAGACGGGAAAAAGTAGTTTATAAATAATCGCAAGAAATAGTAACTTGCGTTGTTTAGGTGTATTTCTAAGGTTTAGGGTGTAAGGTTTAAGGTATATGGCATTGAGCCTAACTTTAAGCCTTACACCTTTTGCCTTATACCTTTTGAAAAATGATTTTACACCTTTACCTTAAACCTTTTTTATAATCATGGTACCTAAAATAGCAATGATAGGGGGTGGGAGCTGGGCTACTGCCATCGTAAAAATGCTTGCAGATAATTTGTCTGAGAAAGAGATTTTTTGGTGGATGCGTAACGAAACAGCCATTGAACACATCAAAAAATTTAAACACAATCCTCATTACCTCAGTTCTGTTGAGCTAAAACTCAATCAGGACAATATCTCGTCTGATATCAGTTCGATTATAAAATCAGCTGATTTTGTTATTTTAAATGTTCCTGCGGCTTTTTTAAAGGAAACACTGTCTGCCATAACCCCTGAAGATTTAAGAGGCAAGAAAATAGTATCAGCCATTAAGGGAATTGTACCCGAAGATAACCTGATTATCGGCGAATTTTTGAACGAAAAATACAACATCCCTTATCACGATATTCTTGTGGTAAGCGGCCCCTGCCATGCAGAAGAAGTAGCCTTTGAGAAACTTTCTTACCTAACTATTGCCTGTACCGACGTAGATAAAGCGGCCGCATTTGCCTCGATTTTAAATACACGCTACATTAAAACTAATGTTTCTGACGATATTTTCGGTACAGAATACGCTGCTGTTTTAAAAAATATTTACGCCGTAGCCAGTGGCATTTGCCATGGCATAGGTTATGGCGATAACTTTCAGGCCGTGCTCATTAGCAACGCCATACGAGAAATCAAACGTTTTGTAGATTTGGTTCATCCCATTGATCGCGACATTAAAGAATCAGCCTATCTGGGCGATTTGCTCGTAACTGCCTATTCACAGTTCAGCCGCAACCGTACTTTTGGTAATATGATAGGCAAGGGGTATACCGTAAAATCGGCACAGTTAGAAATGAATATGGTAGCCGAAGGTTATTATGCTGCAAAATGTATGCACATCAAAAACCAGGAGTATAATGTAGACATGCCCATCTGTAAGGCTGTTCACAGCATCATTTACGAGAAACGATCGCCACAGATAGAAATGAAGCTATTGGCGGAGAAATTAAACTAAAATTAGCGTAGGTTAATAATTATAGTGATTTGATTCAATAATTATTTTTGTAAAGCAGGTTTGTACCGGTCGGTTAGGGCAGTCCTTCTTTCCGCTATTATCTTTTTGTGAGAGCTTAGTGGAAACATTCTTGTTTGTGCGCCAAAAAGGATAACCGCTGCAATAAGGTTTATTTAACAGAGGACAGTGTAAGGAACAATTAACGCTTTGCCTATTATAGACATTTTGTATTTTGTTCTTTGCAGGAACAACGTTTCTAGCCCCGGGCGCAGCGGCATCCCTGAAGCGCAGCGGAGGGATACAGCGTAGCACGGGACCAGGCTTTAATCATGATCACTGTCCTTGCGCTCCAAAAAAATAGTAAAACTAAAATGATACCCTGCATGCTAAAAAAGCATCCTGAAAATTACGTTTCTCAATCTCAAAAAAAATCTAATAACATTTATTAATAAATACTTTGCTATCAAACAAAAGAGGTGGCGAACTGTTATCATTATCAGTTAAATAAAAATATAGCTGTCATGAAAAAGAAATTAGTAATGGGTTTATTATCAATGGCCTTAATTGGCGGTGTAACCCTTAGTGTGAGCGCACAGGAAAAGAAAAAAACTGAGGTAGGTAAAGCAATAGATCATACCGGAAAAGCAATTGGTAAAGGTGCTAAATCGGTAGGGAATAAAACTGCTGAGGTAGCGGTAAAAGGTAGTTCGAAAGTTGCTGATAAAACCTGGAAAGGCAAAATGGCACCAGACGGTTCTGATGTTTATATCAATGCAAAAAATGAGAAATACTATGTAAACTCAAAAGGAGCTAAAATCTGGTTAAAACCTAGTCAGATTAAGACCAGACCAGCATCAAAAAACTAAGTAAAATGCACTATATCATAAAATAAGTTTTCCTAAAAGTTTGTATTGAGCTTGAATAGGGGAAACATCGAAATGCCTTAAATAATATATGGCAGTTCGTAAAAAGGTATGATTATAGTCTTAAAACAAAAAATCCCAAGAGGCTTACTCTTGGGATTTTTAATTGATTAAGTTTTTTATTAAACGATTTTTCCGTATAAATCGAAATCTTCTGCTCTGTCAACCTTTACATTAACAAAACTTCCATTAGCAGCATAACCTGTTGCAGCGTCGATTAAAACTTCATTATCTACCTCTGGTGAATCAAATTCGGTTCTGCCTACAAAAAAATCACCTTCTTTTTTATCAATCAGCACTTTGAAGGTTTTGCCTACTTTTTCCTGGTTAATATCAAATGAAATGCCTTGTTGTATTTCCATGATATCATCAACACGTTGTTGTTTAACTTCATCCGGGATATCATCAACCAAACTATGGGCATGTGTTTTTTCCTCGTGCGAGTAGGTAAAGCAACCCAAACGATCGAATTTGGTTTCGGCAACCCATTCCTTCATTTCTTCAAAATCGTATTCAGTTTCGCCAGGATAACCGCAGATTAAAGTCGTACGCATAGCGATATTCGGAACTTTATCTCTAATCTGGTTAACCAGATCGATGGTTTTCTGTTTAGTGGTACCGCGACGCATCGATTTTAGCATGTTATCGGTAATGTGCTGTAGTGGCATATCCAGATAGTTGCAGATGTTGTCGCGCTCATTCATGGCATCTAAAATTTCCATCGGGAAACCAGAAGGGTAGGCGTATTGCAAACGGATCCATTCGATTCCGGGAACATCCGACAGGCGACGCATCAGCTCATCTAATTTACGTACGCCGTAAAGGTCTAATCCGTAATAAGTAAGATCCTGAGCAATTAAAATCAGTTCTTTGGTGCCGTTTTTGGCCAATATTTTAGCTTCGTTAACCAGTTCTTCCATAGGTTTGCTCATGTGCTTGCCACGCATTAAAGGAATGGCGCAGAAAGAGCAGGGACGGTTACAGCCTTCAGCAATTTTGAAATAAGCAAAATGGGATGGAGTAGTGAGCAAACGTTCGCCAATCAGTTCGTGTTTGTAGTTAGCACCTAGTTCGTGCAGAATATTTTGTAAATCATTGGTGCCGAAAAAGGCATCAACGTTGGTAATTTCTGATTCCAACTCAGGTTTGTAGCGTTCAGATAAACAACCTGTAACCACTACCTTACCAATTTTACCAGCTTCTTTCAACTCGCTGAACTGAAGGATGGTATCAATTGATTCCTGTTTAGCATTGTCGATAAAACCGCAGGTATTGATTACAACGATATCGTCTTTGCCCATTTTGTCTGATTCGTGCACAACGTTTAAATTGTTGCCACGCAACTGCCCCATCAACACTTCCGAATCGTATATGTTTTTAGAACAACCTAATGTAATTACATTAATTTTAGGTTGTTTAACTGCGCTTTTACTTCTTACTATTTTGGTATTCATATTGTGTATGATTCCACCGATTATTAACGATTTCGGTGATTAATCTTATGATTGGATTAATAGATTAAGGGTTTTGATGCCTATTTTGCTGTTAAATAGATAAGCGTTTTACCTCACAGCTTGTGTTGCCAAAGTTAATCAATAATCCGGTTTTAATTTTGCTCGCTTTTAAGTATGATATAAGTTGACTTTGAAATAACTTAGGTTGATATCCTGTCACCGATTTTAATTCTACAATTACTTTATTTTCAACAAAAAGATCACATCTGAATTTTCCTACAACAATGTTCTCAAATACAACGCTGAATTCTTTTTCTGCCGTGTAATTTAAACCTGCCTGTTGAAGTTTGATTTTTAGCGCATTAACGTATGTTTTTTCCAAAAATCCCGGACCTAACTGATTATGAACTTCATAACAACAGCCTATAATGGTTTGTGTTAAGGTGTCTTTTTCATATTCGATCATATATAAATCTATATAAAATCTATGAAATGAGCTAATCGGCGTAATCACTTAAATCGGTGGAATCAACCACGAAGTGTTATTTAAACAAACTATTCACAAACTCTTTCTTATCAAAAAGCTGTAAATCGCCTATTTTTTCTCCTACACCGATATACTTAACAGGAATTCTGAATTGATCAGAAATGCCAATTACTACACCACCTTTTGCCGTTCCGTCTAATTTTGTAATGGCCAATGCATTCACATCAGTAGCTTCGGTAAACTGTTTGCATTGTTCAAAGGCGTTTTGTCCGGTCGAGGCATCCAATACCAATAAAATTTCGTGCGGTGCACCTGGTACTACCTTTTGCATTACCTGTTTAATTTTGCCCAGCTCATTCATCAAGCCGATTTTATTGTGTAAACGTCCTGCAGTATCGATAATTACTACATCCTCGTTACTGGCAACGGCCGATTGTAAGGTGTCAAAAGCCACTGAAGCGGGATCAGACCCCATAGCCTGTGCCACCACCCTCACGCCAACGCGTTCGCCCCAAAGTTTAATCTGGTCAACGGCTGCAGCCCTAAAGGTATCGGCAGCACCTAATACTACTTTAAGCCCCGATTCTTTAAGTTTATGCGACAGCTTTCCAATGGTAGTGGTTTTGCCCACACCATTTACGCCAACCACCATAATTACATAAGGTTTATGGTCGCCATATTCGAACTGACGGAAATCGTTACTGTTGTTTTCAGATAAAAGCAACTGGATCTCATCACGCAGAATAAAGTTGAGCTCAGAGGTGTTAAGATATTTATCTTTGGCAACACGCTCTTCGATCCGTTTGATAATTTTTAAGGTGGTACTTACGCCTACATCAGAAGTAACCAAAACCTCTTCCAGATTATCGAGTACTTCATCATCAACAGAAGATTTTCCTGCTACGGCCTTGGTAATTTTATTAAAGAAACCGTCTTTAGTTTTCTCTAAACCTTTATCCAGTGCTTCCTGAGCTTCAGGTGCAGTTTCTTTCTTTTTGAAAAAATCGAATAAACCCATATCTAAATTTTTATATAACAAAAAAAGCCCTTCCGGTTAAAACGGAACGGCCTTTAATATTTTTAATATTAAAAAATATTAACCTTATTTAGATGCAATAGCATCTTTTACGTGGTCGTTGTGTACGATAAGTTCTTTGAATGAGTAAGCACCAGTTTTTGGTGATTTTACCATTGTAATTACTTTCGAATATTCTTTACCTGTACCTGTTTTAAGGGTTGCAACTACTTTCTTTGCCATGTTCTTATAATTTTAATTATTAGATTTGAGATATCAGACATTAGATTTGAGACTTGCAAATGCTTTAGTCTTTAAGCTTTGGTCTTTTATTCTTAACCTATTTAATTTCTTTATGTACGGTTACTTTTCTCAATACTGGATTGAATTTTTTCAATTCTAATCTCTCAGTAGTGTTTTTACGGTTTTTGGTAGAAATATATCTAGACATACCTGGCATGCCACTTTCTTTATGTTCAGTACATTCTAAAATAACCTGAACTCTGTTACCTTTTTTTGCCATTTTAATATAAATTGAAAACTGTTAATCTCAACAGTTAATGTTTTTTACAAAAATCCTTTTTTTACGAAACGGTTAATTGCTTCGCTAATGCCCACTTTATTGATGGTTTTAATCGCTGAAGTAGAAACTTTCAACGTAATCCAACGGTTTTCTTCAGGAATATAAAATTTCTGAAGTTGTAGGTTTGGGTAAAATTTGCGTTTGGTTTTAACGTTTGAGTGAGAAACGTTGTTACCTACCATTGCTTTTTTTCCTGTTAAATCACAAACTCTTGACATGACTTGTAAATATAGTTGTTAATATCGTCCGCTTAATTTTTTTAAGAGTGTGCAAATATCTGAATAATAATTGTAAACAGCAATAGCCTAGCTAATTATTTTTATAATTATTATTGAATAAGTGGAGAAGGTTTGTGTAATGGTTGTTCATGCCGGATATTAAATAATCTTTAGATCATACTGGATTAAAAATAAATATTTCCAATCAAACGTTTGATATTCATTTTGATACGATTAGACTATTTCTTCTTATTATTATTTATTTAAATTAGCCCCACTAATACAATACATAAGAACGAGCAATGCAAATTACATCTTTCAAGCAATACGAAGAAGATTATAAGAAAAGCGTAGAAAACCCTGAGCAGTTTTGGGGCGAAGTGGCGCAGAACTTTCAATGGCGCAAGCCCTGGTTCAAGGTATTATCCTGGAACTTTAACGAACCAAATATCAAGTGGTTTGAAGGTGCGAAACTTAACATCACCGAAAATTGTTTAGACCGGCATTTGGTTACCAATGGAGATAAACCAGCCATTATTTGGGAGCCCAATAACCCGGAAGAAGAAAGTGTTACTTATACTTATAAAATGTTGCATGAGCGTGTTTGCCGTTTTGCCAATGTTTTAAAACGTAATGGTGCTAAAAAGGGCGACCGTATTTGTATTTACATGCCTATGGTGCCTGAACTGGCCATTGCTGTTTTGGCTTGTGCCAGGATTGGTGCTGTTCACTCCGTTATTTTTGGAGGATTTTCTGCTAAATCGATTGCCGACCGGATTAACGATTCGCAATGTAAGGTGGTAATTACGGCTGATGGTGCTTACCGTGGCAACAAACAGATCCCTCTAAAAGATGTAATCGATGATGCCTTAATTGGCTGCCCAACTGTAGAAAAATGTATTGTATTAACCCATGTTCGCACACCTGTTTCCATGCTGAAAGGCAGGGACGTATGGTGGGAAGATGAAGTTAAACACGTCAACGATATCTGCGAGGCAGAAGAAATGGATGCAGAAGATATGTTATTCATTCTATATACATCTGGTTCTACCGGCAAACCCAAAGGTGTGGTGCATACCTGTGGAGGTTATATGGTTTATGCGGGTTATACCTTCTCCAATGTGTTTAATTACCAGCCTGGTGAGGTTTATTTTTGTACAGCCGATATTGGCTGGATTACCGGTCACTCTTATATCGTTTACGGGCCGCTTTCGCAAGGTGCAACCTCTGTGCTTTTCGAAGGGATCCCGACTTACCCAAGCCCTTCCCGTTTTTGGGATATTGTAGAAAAACATAAAGTAAATACCTTATATACCGCACCTACAGCCATCCGTTCTTTAATGAGTTTTAGTGAGGAACCATTAAACGGTAAAGATTTAAGCTCAATCCGCGTTTTAGGCTCGGTAGGAGAGCCGATTAATGAAGAGGCATGGCATTGGTTCGATGAGAAAATCGGGCACGGTAAAGCGCCTATTGTTGATACCTGGTGGCAAACGGAAACCGGAGGGATTATGATTTCGCCCATTGCTACCGTAACACCAACCAAACCTAGTTTTGCCACATTGCCTTTACCGGGTATCCAGCCAATTTTGGTAGATGAAAACGGGAATGAAATTGAAGGAAATGGGGTGATGGGAAACCTTTGTATTAAATTCCCCTGGCCAGGCATGTTGCGTACCACTTATGGTGACCATGAGCGTTGCAAACAGACTTATTTCTCTACTTACGAGAATTTATACTTTACTGGTGATGGCTGTTTGCGTGATGAAGATGGTTATTATCGAATCACAGGTCGTGTTGATGATGTATTAAATGTTTCGGGGCATAGAATTGGAACCGCTGAAGTAGAAAATGCCATTAACATGCATGCGGGTGTGGTAGAAAGTGCAGTTGTGGGTTATCCGCACGATGTAAAAGGACAGGGGATTTATGCGTTTGTAATCTACCCTGAAATGCATGGCGAAGCAGAATTATCAAAAAAAGATATATTACAAACGGTTACCCGCGTAATTGGGGCAATTGCCAAACCTGATAAAATATTGTTTGTTTCTGGTTTACCCAAAACACGTTCGGGCAAAATTATGCGCAGGATTCTGCGTAAAATTGCCGAAGGAGATACTGCTAATTTAGGCGATACGTCTACCTTGCTCGATCCAGGTGTGGTAGAAGAAATTATTGAAGCGGCGAAAAAGCTTTAATAACTTATCATATTTAACGAGAAAGCCTCCAGATGTAAATCGGGAGGCTTTGTTGTTTATAAGGGTTAGGGCTAGTAGCCTGGATTTTGCTTTAATGCTTTGTTCACATTTATTTCACGGTCTGGAATCGGGAATACCAATTTAGGGTTATCATAGGCAAATGTTCCGATTGAACGTTTGGTACGTTTATAATCGTGAAGCCTGAAACCTTCATAATCCAGTTCTTTTTCGCGTTCATTTAAGATAATATCGAGAGTTGGAACAACATCTCCTAATCCGGCCCTGGTTCTTAACGTATTAATATCGTCAGCTGGTGTAGCTCCAATATCAGTACCTAATCTAAAATTACATTCTGCCCTGATGAGGTATTGCTCTGTAACCCTGCAAACAGGTAGGTTATCATAAAAGCTGTACCATTTTTTAGTAAAAAGCCCATTTCTGGCACCAGTACCATCATAAATCATTTCTGTTTTTCTTTTATCATCAGTTTCGAACGAATTGTAAAAAGTGGGGTTCACCAGCGCATCAGCCCTGCCTACATCTCCGCCAGTAGCATTTTGATAGCTTGCATAAAAAGTAGCTAGCCCATCGTTAGAGGTACCTGCATTGCTTTGTTCGTTCTGTTTGATTTCAAAAATACCTTCACTTGAATTTTTTGTCCTAAAAGGTGCTTCAAGAGAATTGGTAATTAACGTATACGGGCTATTAGTAATAATATCATTGGCCATATCCCTTGCTAAAGCATACTTGCCTTCCTGTAGGTAAACCCTGGCTAAAAAAGCCTTTGCAGCATATTGATCATTAACTGAAGCCAATTTAGTGATCGCTGATTTTAAATCATTTTCTACCGCAACATAAACCTCGCCAACCGTATTCCTCGCAACTGAATTGGTTACATCATTTATTGTTTTAACTGCCTTTGTAATAATAGGAACGCCTAAGTTTGTATTAGCACCAGATGCATCATAAGGCAAAGCGTACAATCTTACCAGTTCAAAATGCATAATACCCCTAATAAATAAAGCTTTCCCTTCTATTACACTTTTTGTATCTGCATCACTTACCACATTTAGTGCCGAAAGCACAATGTTGGCGGTGTTAATCGCGCTGTAAGCGGTTACCCAAGTTCGGGTGACATCGGAATTATTCGATACAATTGTTTTGTCTGCAATGTCGCCGTAAGTAGAAAAAGTTCCCCTCCAAGTTAAATAACCACTGTTTGCATAAAGGTCTGGCAGAAAGACAAGATTTGTTCCGTATAGGTCGCCAGTAGCCAAAAAGGTATAGGCGCCTGTTAGCGCATTTTGAACATCTGCTGTTGTGTTTAGTGCCACACCGGCATCTATATTTTGTTTAGGATCTATTTCTAATTGTTTTTTGCAGCCTGATGCGCTTAGAACAATAAGAAATGCAGCTAATATATTTTTGTAATTTTTCATATTCTAATGTTTTTATAAGCCAATGTTTACACCGAAAGTAATGGTTCTTGCTTGTGGTGGAGTATAAAAATCGTGACCGAGTTGAATGTTGTCAGACTGGAGCGAGCCACCACTCGGGGTATTCACTTCCGGATCGTAACCTTTATAACCAGTTATGGTAAATAGGTTAAGAGCAGATGCGTATATCCTTACATTTTGTAATTTATACTTACTTATAAAGGCTTTGGGAATATTATAGCCCAAGGTTACACTCTTCATCCTCAGATAAGACCCATCTTGTATCCATCTGGATGACGAGCCTGTTCCATTTCCTTTACCAAACCTTGGTTGTGGGATGGTGGTGATGGTGTTGGTAGGTGTCCAATAGTTTAACTGATCAATGGTTTGGTTATCAAAATAATCGCCGTTTGCTGATTGGAAAGGACCTGCCATATTATAAATATCATTACCAGAAACAAATTGCGACTGAATATCCAGATCGAAATTTTTAAAAGAGAAATGATTGCCAAAGCCACCATAGAATTTAGGGTTTGGATCGCCAAGCTTTTGGTTTTGTGCAAGGGCATAGTCATTGGTTGTTGCCGTTCTTGATGCATCAACAAAATAAAGGGCATCACCATTGGCCGGATCTACGCCTGCATAAGCTTTGCCATAAAAGTAACCAAGTGGCTCTCCAACAGCAATTCTACCTAAAAATCTTCCTCCGGGATAAATAGGTTGGTCATCAACCAAACGTAAAACCTTATTTCTGTTGAGTGAGATATTAAAAGAGGTAGACCATTTAAACTCCCCGACAAAATTTCTGGTATTTAAGGAGAATTCAAATCCCTTGTTTTGCATATCGCCAATGTTCCTCGTAATGGTTGAAAAACCATTTGTGGCGGCAATTGGTGCATTTAGCAGTAAATCGGTCGTTTTCTTTTTGTAATATTCAACCGTACCCGAAATCCGGTCTGAGAATAAACCAAAATCTAAACCTATATTATAATTGGTTGTATTTTCCCAGCTTAAATTCGGATCGCCTAACTGGCTCGGACGTGTACCACCTACACCAGCGTAGTTAACCCCACGATATAAATTTCTGGAAGCAAAATCGCCAATTTCTGCATTACCCGTTAAACCATAACTTCCCCTAAGTTTTAATACACTTACCCAGCTACTCGATTTTAAAAACTCTTCCTGGTTAATGATCCAGCCAGCCGAAACTGCAGGGAAAGTTCCATACCTGTTGTTTACACCAAACCTTGATGAACCATCCGTTCTTATTGATGCACTTAGCAGGTATTTCTCTTCATATTTATAATTTACCCTGGCCAGATACGAAACAAAAGTGTGTCTGGTTTCTGAAGATTCACCCGCAGAAATTACTGCTGCACTTGCAATCTTAGTAAAACTGTCTGACGGTAGAGTAGTTCCAGTTACAGATGAATACCTGAACTTCGTATCTTGAAAGGCGAAACCAGCCAATACATTCAGGTTATGTTTTTCGTTAAATGTTTTGGTGTAATTAAGGGTGTTGTTTGTATTGAAGTTTATAGATTTAGCCATATAATCGGAAGAATAGCCTCCTGTGCTACCTCCGTCCTGTGTTTTTGATCCTAAAAACTGTTCTTCTTCTAAATTGTTAAAATCAAAACCATACTCACTTCTAAAAACTAAATCGGGTGTGATTTTTAAACTTGCATAAGCATTGGCAAAAGTTCTGTACGTGGTTGATAAATTTTTACCATTATCATAATCAATTAAGCTGTTATAATAAACAGTAGAACCATTTAATTGACCTGATGCATCACGTACAGGCTGAATTGGTGGCAAGGCATTTAATTGTAATGGATTAGAGAAGGCATTATCAGTAGGAATACGGTAGTTATCTACTTTAGAGATATTAACTGATCCTCCAACATCTAAAATTTTCGAAACAGTATGGTCTACACTTAAGCGACCACCAGTACGTACATAACGGTTGCTCACTATAATTCCATCATTATTATTATAGTTCCCGGAGAGCATAAACCTTGTTTTTGCATCACCACCATTAATATTTAAGTTGTATTGTTGAGTATGTCCTTTTCTAAAAGCTTCGTTTACCCAATTGGTATTATTGTTGCCCGTCCAGTCATCTGTGCCCGTATAATCTTTCCACATTTCTGCAGCATTGGCATAGTCTCCATTGTCATAGTTGTTGTACTTAAACGATGCATCTAATAATTGACGGTATTGATCGGCATTTAAAAACTCGCCCTTTTTGGTTGGATCGCTGAAGCCGGCATAATAGCCAAAATCGATATTGGTTCTTCCTTCCTTGCCTTTTTTAGTTGTAATCAGCACAACCCCGTTCGATCCCCTGGCTCCATAAATTGCTGCAGATGCGGCGTCTTTTAAAACTTCCATCGATTCTATATCATCTGGGCTAATGGCCGCAAGCGGGTTATCCGCTTCTGTATAGGTTCCCAATGCTTCACTTACTATTGGCACGCCATCAATAACGAATAAAGGTTGGTTACTTGCCGAAATAGAAGAAATACCCCTTACCCGGATTTGAAGCGCCTGGCCCAGTTTACCACTACCAGAGTTGATAAATACCCCTGGCGCTTTACCTTGTAAGGCACTTTCTATAGTTGTTAGGGGTTTGTCTTTCAAATCGGCTGCGGTAACTCTTGCTATTGATCCCGTCACATCCCGTTTATTCTGCGTACCATATCCCACCACAACCACATCTGACAAAGTGTTGTTCTCTTCATCCAGATTTACGTTTATAGTTTGCCCAGTTATTGGCAATTCTTTGGCTTTGTAACCGATAAAGCTGAAAACTAGCGTTTTTGCATCGTCTGCAACCGTTAATTTAAAGGCTCCAGAGGCATCACTCTGCGTGCCGTTAGCTGGTAAGCCTTTTACAAATACACTAACACCCGGAATTGGTCCGGAGACTGATGTAACTTTCCCGGTAATTACCTTGCCTTGTGCGAAAGCAAACGAAATTACACCGAGAGACAAAAGCATACTAAAGAGTAGTTTTTTCATCAAATTAAGGAGTTTAGTTGATAATATGAATAGTTTGTTGAAATGATTTTTTAATATACTTAAAAATATCTGTAAAACCCTGTGGAGTAAAGCAAAATCAGGCCGTTATTTGGTTTTATGAGTTCAAAGCAAAACAAAAAGAGGCGATAACTGTTATATAGTTAGAAATTAGAATGTTTTATCATAAAAAATACGAGCATGGATAAGTTAGAATTAAAAGGAAAGTGGAACGAAATAAAAGGTAAGGTTAAACAAGCGTATGGAGATTTAACCGATGATGATTTAAAGCACGAAGAAGGCCAGGACGATGAATTGTTAGGCAAGTTGCAACAAAAAACCGGCAAGGGAAGAGATGAACTTGTGAAATGGATTAACTCATTATAGTCACAATTCTATAAGATAAACAGGCGGTCAATTTGGCCGCCTGTTTTGCTTTAAAAAACATTTTTTATGTCCGATATTGCAAGAAGATTTCCCGAAAACCCAATTTTATGTCCAAAAGAGCTAAATGCCAGTAGGGCAGGACTAGAAATCGTTTGTCTTTTAAATCCCGGGGTTTTTACCTTTCAAAATAAAATATGGCTTCTGGTACGCGTAGCAGAACGGCCGGCGCAAAAACAGGGGCTTATTTCTTTCCCGGTTTTAAGAAAAAATGGCATCGAAATTATCGAGATAGCAGAGTCAGACCCTGCTTTGGCAGATAATGATCCACGGGTAATCAATTATCAGGGTGCTGACTATTTAACCACGTTATCGCATCTAAGGCTGGTTTGCAGTGATGATGGTGTACATTTTTACCAACCAGCCGGTTATCCTTTACTGCAGGGTGAGGGAGAAGATGAAACGTTTGGCATTGAAGATTGCCGTGTATCCTTAATCGATAACACTTACTATTTAACTTTTACCTCGGTATCTGCGCATGGGGTAGGGGTTGGATTAAGAACCACAAAAGATTGGAAGCGTTTTGAGAAACACGGTATGATTATCCCACCGCACAATAAAGACTGCGCCATATTCGAAGAATGTATTAACGGTAAATTTTACGCTTTACACCGCCCTAGCAGTGTGGCTTTGGGTGGTAATTATATCTGGCTGGCCGAATCTCCAGATGGAATCCATTGGGGTAAACACAAGTGTATTGTTAAAACGAGACCTAACCACTGGGATAGTGCCCGTGTGGGCGCCGGTGCAGCACCGATAAAAACCGTAGAAGGATGGCTCGAAATCTACCACGGTGCAAACGGGAAACATCAGTATTGCCTGGGTGCTTTTTTAATGGATTTAAATGATCCATCGAAAGTACTGGCCAGAACCGAAGAACCGATTATGGTGCCAACAGCAGATTATGAACTGCATGGTTTCTTTGGCGAGGTGGTGTTTACAAACGGCCACATCGTTAATGGAGATGAACTGACTATTTACTACGGAGCCGCTGATGAATTTGTTTGCGGGGCTAAATTTTCGGTGAAGGAAATTTTGAGTACCTTGAAATATGCTTAGCTATAATTAATTATGGGAGGTGGTTTTGTACGCTTTATAGCCCTAAATAGTCGCACAAATCTCGTTTTTAAACCGGATTGAAGGGGAGATCCTTTTTTGCGGCCTGGCCGTTTAGGTATTGGGCAAAAAAGATCAGATCGGAAAGCCGGGAGAAATGCTAACAAACCTACGGAACACTGCTTTCCCAACCTTTATTAATAATTAAATATTCATCGCACTTATTTGAACGATTATCCTATGGAAACGAACTATTTTACCTAAATAAAAAAAGCGATCCCCGTTTCCGGGAATCGCTTGCAATTTTAATTTTATGGCAAAGGTTTTTACCTTAAACCCTCCGCCTTCAAACCTTCAACCTTGTTAGTATCCAAAAATCTGCTCTAAGCTCAATTTAGTTACCGGACCAAATTTGGCTAAATCGGCCATGTTGATTTTTTTCTCTGACGCAACAACACAATAGCTGTATGGCTTGCCCGAAAGGTTGTTTTGATGGAATGATTTTACATCATTAAACGTTAATGGCTTTAAGTTGGCGTATTCATCAATCCTTGAGTCGTGATCGAAACCTAATTTTTTATCTGCCAGGTAGCTGTTGATAATACCATCTTTAGTAATACGGTTGGTTTCGAGGCCGTTTAAGGTATTGGCTTTAGATAAGTCAAATGATTTATCAGACTCTGGTAAAGTGGTTAATAACTCATTCATACCTGCTACAGCTTCGTTCATTTTATCGGCCTGTGTACCTACATAAGCAATAATTGCATTCTCTTTCTCTTTGGTGTTTGGAGAAGAATATACTGCAAAAGTAGAATAAGCTAAGGCTTTAGATTCGCGGATGGTTTGGAATACAACCGAACCCATGCCACCACCAAAATAGTTGTTAAATAAAGCAATTTTTGCAGCATTTGCCGGATCGTACAATCCACCATTGCGTACCCAACGGATTTCGGCCTGTACCATATCGTAATCGGCAAAGTATACTTTGTTCGAATCGGTTTTGGTATAAACAAATTTCTTAAGCGGTGCAGCATCAGTAAATTCTTTTGCCAATGGATGTGCTTTTACAATATCAGCAGAAAATGCAGGCAATGTTTTAGGTCCGTAATAGGTAATGGTGTGTTTGTAATTGGTAAGGTTGTGTAAAAGGTAGATCAAATCTGCCGATTTAATGTTTTTGATCTCATCATTGGTTAATCCGTAATTAAAAGGATTATCTGCACCATACTGTGCATAACTCATTAAACCACTTAGAATTGACGATTTATTTAATTTGTTGTTATCTCTTGATTTTAACAAACGGCCTTTTAAATCTTCTAAAGCTTTTTCGTTTGGTTTACAATGTGCTAAAACATCTTCAAGCAAAGCCACTGCTTTATCAAAATTCTCTTGTAAACCGGTGATAGAAACGGTAGTTACATCAGTACCTACATTGATACTATAGCTACAGGCAATATTATAGAATGCTTTGCTGATATCTTCTGCAGAATATTTATCGGTACTTAAAAAAGATAGGTATTGCGCAGCATAAGGCAGCAATTTGTAGTTATAAGAACCCATATCAAAACGGTAACCCATACGGAAAATGCCATTTTCTGTATTTTGTATGGCAATTACATCGGCAATACCTGCTTTACCAAAATTAAGGTCTTTGGTGTAATCTAAAAACTTAGGTGCGATCGGTTTTACCGGAGCATCGATAATGTTTTTGGTAAATGGAGAAACTTCGTTAGCATTGGTTTTTACTGCTGTAATTGTAGGTTTTTCTACTTTAACAATGCTTTTGTCTTCACCTTTATGTTTTAAGATAGCAGCATAGTTATTAATGAAAAACTTGTTGGCAAACTCTACAATTTCCTTTTTGGTTACTTTGGCCATGGCATCGGTTGAGGCTAAGGTTTTATCCCATTCTGTGCCGCGGTTTTGGATAAAGGCATTCATTGCAAAATCTGCGCGAACGTCGTTATTGTCAAAACTTTGTAGTTCGGCCAGTTTAATGTTGGCAACAGTTGCTTTAATCAGGCTTTCGTCGAACTCGCCTTTTTTAAGCAATTCTACCTGCTCTAATAATAATTTTTGGGCCTCTTCTAAACTTTGTCCGGCTTTCGGAGAACCAGATAAAATGAAGATTCCGTAATCTTTCATGGAGTTATAACCAGCACCTGCACGCAACATTTTTTGTTGCTGGTTAATGTTGATATCCATTAAACCCGCTTTGCCATTAGATAAAATGCTTCCGATTAAATCTAACAGTAAACTTTGGTGGGTATTTTGGGCAAAGCCCCGGTAAGCAATATATAAGTTTTCGGCACTTGGACCGTAAATATCAACCGTTTGAACCTGGGTTAATGGTTTTTCTGGCGCAGGGTTGTAAAGTGCAAATGGTTTAGGAACCATGTAAGCAAAATCTTTGTCGATTTTTTTAATTAAATCATCATAATTAATATCACCACTCATAATTAAGGCCATATTATTAGGCACATAATATTTGTTGTAATATTTTCTGATTTCGACTAAGGATGGATTTTTCAAATGTTCAACAGTACCAATGGTGGTCTGTTGGCCGTAGTTATGTGTTGGAAACAATGCATATAACATTTTTTCGTACATTTTACGACCATCGTTATCCATGCCGATGTTTTTTTCTTCGTAAACAGCTTCTAATTCGGTATGGAAGATGCGAAATACAGGATTTCGGAAACGCTCAGCCTGCACAGCCAAAAATTTATCAATGGCATTTGATGGAAGGTCTTCTTCGTAAACGGTTTCTTCTACAGCGGTATGCGCGTTGGTTGCATTACTTCCGATCGATTTCATCATTTTATCGTATTCGTTTGCGATAGAATAATTAGAAGCTTCGCCTGATGTTTTGTCTATTTCCTTATAAATCTCCTTACGTTTGGCCGGATCGGTAGTTTTGATGTACGTTTCGTAAAGTGCTTCGATCTTATCTAAAAGTGGTTTCTCTTTGGCATAATTTAGCGTTCCAAATTTATCTGTTCCTTTAAATAAAAGGTGTTCTAAGTAATGCGCCAAACCGGTATTGGTACGCGGATCGGTATTACTGCCCGCTCTTACCGCCATTTTGTAAGTAATATTTGGCTCTTTGTTGTTTTGAGATAAAATTACAGTCAAACCGTTTTTTAACGTATAAAAACGTGTTTTGGTTGGGTCGTTGGTAACGTACTTGTAGGTAAAGCCACCAGATGTTCCTGTTTTCCATTGATAGATTGTTTGCGCCTTCGCTAAAGAACCTGTAATAAGAAAACAAGCCAAAGTAAATAGTTTAAATTTCATTGAATTGTTTTTGGTTTATGATCATGAATAGGTCTCTGTGGTTTAAGAGTGATCTTAAATACAGTATTCATTTTTAATAAGTTATTTGTTCAAATATAGATGCTTTCCGGCAGGGAAAGAAATAATTTTAATTTCTAAACTAAAAAGCCAGGGATAAATGGTTTTAGTATAAAAATGGTGGTTTATTGTGCCTTGAATTTATAATCTGTATTTTTACAGGCATGACAAAGCAGGGCACAAAACCAAATATTTTAGTTGTAAATGATGATGGGATTACAGCTACAGGAATAAAAAATTTAATGGAAGTAATGCAGGAGCTCGGCAATGTGGTGGTGGTGGCACCAGATAGCCCTCAAAGTGGAATGGGCCATGCTATTACGATAGGTAAACCGATCCGTTTTGATAAGGTTGATCTTTATGCAGGTGTAGAAATGTATAAATGCAGCGGTACCCCGGTTGATTGCGTTAAAATTGCCGTCAATAAGATTTTTAAAGGTAAAAAACCTGATTTATGCGTGTCAGGAATTAACCATGGATTAAATAATTCGATCAATGTACTTTATTCGGGTACTATGTCTGCTGCGGTAGAGGGTGCGATAGAAAGAATTCCATCTATTGGTTTCTCCCTCGATGATTTTGCTGCCGATGCCGATTTTAGTTATACCAAAAAATACATTAAAAATATTTGTGAGCAGGTTTTAGCGAACGGTTTGCCTGAAGGCACACTCTTAAATGTGAATTTTCCGAAAGGCGACAACCTAAAAGGGGTTAAGGTTTGCCGCCAGGCCAATGCCAAATGGATGGAAGAATTTGATGAAAGAACAGATCCTTACAAACGCCCATATTATTGGCTAACGGGTGTTTTCGAAAATTTCGACAAAGGAGAAGATACCGATGTTTGGGCTTTGGAGCATAATTATGTTTCTATTGTTCCGGTTCAGTTTGATTTAACGGCGCATCATGCTATACAAGCCCTTAACAGTTGGGATTTTATAGGCAACAGCGATTCAACAAAAGCTGCTGGCACTAAAGTTTCGGCACCCGATGGCATTAATTTAGGTTAGTGCCTGCTATGATGATTGATCAGTTAAAAAGATTAAATAATTCGGTATGGATAGGTTTGGGCATTGGTTTGCTTGTACCGGCAATATTTTGCTCAATTGCCTGGTACATCATTCACCATGTGGCTTCCCTGGCAAAGGCAGATTTGTTATACATTGGAGGTATTGCCATAAATGCTTATACCATGCAATACTTTTTTAAATACAACAAAGAAAATATAGGCAGGGGTATATTGGCCGCAACGTTTTTGTGTGCTTTTGTATTTTTTGCATACAAAGTTTTTTGATGAAATGGTCGTCATTGCGAACTGAAGAAGAGGACAGTGAGCTGGCGTGAAGCAATCTTTCCAGAACAACGGAGGATTGAGCAATCAAATAATAACATAAAAGATTGCTTCGTCGTGCCTCCTCGCAATGACGATTTTTTATAAATCATCCATATTATGAAATACTACCTAGTAGCCGGAGAAGCCTCAGGCGATTTACATGGAGCCAACTTAATGAAAGCCTTAAAAACTGAGGATAGCGAAGCCGTGTTCAGGTATTTCGGTGGCGATAAAATGCAAGCCGAAGGAGGTGAACTGGTTAAACATTATGCCGATATGGCCTTTATGGGTTTTACTGAGGTGATTTTAAATTTGCGCACCATTTTCAGAAACCTCAAAGCCTGCAAGGAAGATATTATAAAATGGAAGCCTGATGTTTTGGTTTTGATCGATTTTCCGGGTTTTAACTTAAAAATTGCTGAATTTGCAAAGGCTAATGGCATAAAAGTATGTTATTACATCTCACCCAAAGTTTGGGCATGGAACCAGAAACGGGTGCTGAAAATTAAAAAGGTTGTGGATCACATGTTCTGTATCTTGCCTTTCGAAGTTGATTTCTACCAGGAGTGGGGCATGCATGTAGATTACGTTGGCAACCCCCTGTTAGACGAAATTGCACAGTTTATCCCGGATGTAAACTTTCGCGAAAACCATCAATTGGGAGATGAAAAAATTATTGCCTTATTGCCCGGCAGTAGAAAACAGGAAATAGAACGTTTACTCCCGGTGATGTTAAGTATTACCGAAAATTATCCTGATTGTGTATTTGCCATTGCTGCTGCACCGACTTTTACCGAAAGTTATTATCGCCAGTTTACGGGCGACAAAAAAGTTCACTTGCTTTTTAACAATACCTATAATTTATTGCACCATGCCCATGCTGCAATTGTGGCTTCAGGAACCGCCACGTTAGAAACTGCTTTGTTTAAAGTGCCGCAGGTGGTGGTTTATAAAGGAGGCACAATTTCAATTGCCATTGCCCGGATGCTGGTAAAAATTAAGTTTATTTCACTTGTTAACCTGATTGTAAACAAAAAGATTGTAACTGAACTTATCCAGGAAGATTGTAACACTCAAAAAGTAGATGAGGAGCTTAAAATTATCGTTACAGGAGCTGGCAGGAACGGAATGTTAAAAAATTACGATGAGTTGCTTTTACTCATGGGCAAACCTGGTGCTTCGGCAAAAACGGCCAGATTGATTGTAGGAAAGTTAAAAAAATAAGGTTTTAAGGATGAAATATACCTAATGATGGGTATTGGCTATGTTTTAAACGTGGGTTATTTTTAAATAAAAAATTAACATCATGATTAAAGCCTCAACGATTACCCTCTTAATTGTCATTTTTTTTATTTCCAATAAATCAGTTGCGCAGAATAAGCCTGGATATAAGACTGTAGAATTAGATTCCGTTTTATATGATAGCCTTAGTGGAAAGATTAAATATTTTGTAGATAGAAACCGGAATAATTTTAGTTTCAATGAAGATATTGCCTCTTCTGTTTTTTTATCAAAAGCTTCTTTTATTGCGAATAAGCGATGGATGACTAAAAGTGATTTTTCTGATAGGAAAAGCTTGATTTTAGATGCTAAAATAAGCCCATACATTAATATTTCTCCGTTTAACTGGACCATAGGTTTAAATAAAAAGAAGGGCAGTTACCTCATGTTTGCGCTTTATTTTAATCCTGAATTTGAAGTCCGGATTTTTAATAATGACAAATCGGTTGGAGATAGTTCATTACCTGTGCGTACGGCATCATCCCGGCCCGGAGGTGAGCTATTCATCAGTCATAATAAACTTTACAAAAAAGGCCGAAAGTACAATTTTGGATTTTCTGTTAAAGGATATCACCATTCTAACGGGCAGGATGGAGAAGAGTTTAACAGCACTGATAAGGCTTGGGGTAAAAAAGGATATTTTAATACCTACAACGGTAACTTTAGTGATGATTTTGTAGTCGAATTGAATGGACTCATGTTCCTTAAAAATGCCAGTAATACCATCAACCAGTATATAAAATTTGGTTATGGACAATCATCAGGATTGGCACCTGGAATGAAAAAGTATCATGTTTATGGTACTAATAAGTTTAATTTATTCTATTCTCTCAAAAGTTCGAAGAATTATAAACGCACCATTGTTGATCATGAACAAAAAAAGATATATGATATTACAAGATATAATCCGATAGAAAGCTTTAGAATAGAATTTTTTGCAAGTTTTATCACCAACCAGATGAATATTGGGCCCATTTATAATTTATCCAAAGCAACTTTCCAGGATCGGATAAATTTTCATTCTACTTTGCACTACAGGGTGCGTGGCTTTAGTGCTGCCGGATTGTTTATAGAGGGTGGTTACTATGGACAAGATACATACAATGCCTATTTTCAGCGGTCAGCCTGGTTTGCAAAAGCCGGTCTTAGTTTTGGGTTATTTAACTACCACAAGCGTGCTGATGATCTTAAATAAAGAATTTTTTCATTTAGTTTTTAACCCCTTTTTTTAAATTTTTATAAATTCCTGCGCTTGTTTATTAGTGAAGTTTAGTTTTACCTGTAGCGTAACATTTTAATGTGTTTTCAAATTTTTTTAAAACAAAACCGTGTTTAAGGCGTTACTAAATCGTTTTGCGGAAAACCTAATCATAACTAATTAATCTCATAGCTCTTATTAATTTGGTGAAATTTGGCCGCATTGCGTAACTAATTATAAACTAAACTAGTGAGTGCCAATGAGAAACATTTTACTCAGGACGACAGGATTTCTATGCCTTGTCCTACTTTCATGCCCCCAGTTGTTTGCGAAAATTAAGAGCGAAAAAAAGAATTTTAACCGCTATTATTTTCAGCAGGATACAACTAAAAAACAAGACACAACAAAAAAAGTCCCGGTGGCTAAACCTGCTGATTCGGTAAAGGTACCACCAAACCCGCTGGGTGGCTCACGTCCGGTTACTACCCCGGCACCAGTACCAGCTGCAACAGCACCTGCTACACCGGTAAGCACAGCTCCTGCGGCATCAGCAGGGCAAAAAACAATCACCGGTACCGTTGTAGACGAGCAGAAAATCGGTTTACCTGGCGTCGGAATTAAGATCCAGGGCAAAACAGGTGGTACCGTAACACAGGAGAATGGCAAATTCAGTATCAATGTTGCTGCCGCAACTGATGTGCTCGTATTTAGCTATATCGGTTACCAAACCAAATCCGTTCCGGCTGGTAACGGAGCAACGCCGTTAACCATCAGTTTAGTCCCGTCGCAATCTCAAAAATTAGATGAGGTAGTGGTGGTTGGTTACGGTACGTTAAAAACTAAAGAGGTTACTTCATCCGTTGCACACGTAGATACGGCTCAATTCAGGCAAAGTGGGGCCCGGAATCCACTCGATCTTATTCAGGGTAAAGTTGCAGGATTGAACATTACCAGGGGAAGTTCGAATCCTAACTCCGGCCCAAGTGTACAACTAAGGGGTGTTGTTTCTGTAACCGGAAGTGCAAGTCCGCTTTTCGTTATCGATGGTATTCCAGGTGGTAACCCTGATCTTTTACAGCAAGATGATATCTTATCGGTTGACGTTTTAAAAGACGGTTCTGGAGCAGCAATTTACGGTACCAGTGCCAATGCCGGTGTAATTTTAATTACCACCAAAAAAGGTAAACCTGGTGCGCCTACTTTTAACTACTCGGCCTATGCAAGGAAAGAATTTATCCAAAACCGCCTGGATTTTTTAACAGCGGATGAGTTTAGACAAAAAATTGCTTCAAAACAGATTAATGCAATTGACTATGGTGGCAGTGAAGATCTATACGACCGATTGGTTAACCACGATAACCTGTCACAAAACCATAACCTTTCATTATCCGGAGGATCTGACAAAACAAGTTACCGTGCAAGTATAAACTACAGGGATTTACAAGGTATTGCTTTGGAAAACGGCCGAAAAGAATATACTTTAAGGCTAAATGTAAATCAAAGAGGATTGAATGATAAATTGAATGTTCAGATGAACCTGGCAACCAATTTTAACAATGCCAACCTGCTTGCTAATGGAACCAAAATTGATTTTTTTGACAACGAACTAACAGGAAGCGGTTGGGAAGAAGAAGCAACTAAAAATCCAACCAAGCTGATTTATAACCCCGACGGCTCTTATTATTACGATAACCAGAGTACCAATCAGTTTGCACGTTTATTTCAGGAAACAAGTTACCGTAAACAACAAACCAGTTCGGCAGATATTAAAGCTGATTTAGATATTTTGACAGGTTTAAAAGGAACTGTTTTTGGTTCAGTACAAAGAGACAGTTATATAGACGGTGGCTATGCAAATATTGCCAGCGAAAATTCTGTAGAGAACAGTGATTATCCTAATGGAGGTTATGCTTTTAAAAATAACTTCCTATCTCAGAGTTTTGCCTTCGAGCCAACTTTACAATATACCAAAACCATTGCAGATAAACATTCATTTACTGCATTGGCAGGTTACAGTTATCGGTATTATATCGAAGAAGGTGCAAAAGCGAGTAACCGCGGTTTCTTAAACGATCAGTTTCATGAAGATAATTTAAATGCCGGTCAGGCACTGGCCGATGGTAAAGCAGCGATGGGAAGTTTTAAAAACGACAATACCCTAATTGCTTTCTTTGGCCGTATTAATTATGCATTTGATGGAAAATATCTTGCCCAGTTCATTTTAAGAAGAGAAGGATCATCAAGGTTCGGAGAAAATAACAAGTGGGGAAACTTCCCGGCGGTATCACTAGGGTGGAATGTAAGCCAGGAGAAGTTTATGGAGAATGTAAAATGGGTTAACAATTTAAAATTAAGAGCGGGTTATGGCGTAACGGGTAACTCGGGTTTTCAAAACAATGCCTCAAGGGTTACTTTGAGTACTGGCGGGAAATATTTATATCCTGATGGTGCATACCGCGAAACGTATGGACCCAGCCGAAATGCAAATCCGTTTCTTAAATGGGAAAGCAAACGGGAGTTGAATGTTGGAGCTGACTTTACTTTGTTCAATAACAAGTTAACAGGTGCTTTAGATGTATTTAAACGTACAACCAAAGATTTATTAGATACCTATACTACACCTCAGCCACCTTACGTGCAATCGAGCATTTTTGCCAACGTAGGGCAGATTTCATCAAAAGGTATAGAACTTGCTTTATCATACCAGGCTATTAAAACCAAAGATTTTACTTTTAGTATGGATTTTACAGGAAGTACCATCAAAAATACCCTGGATTCTTACTCTAACGATATTTATGCCGTTAAATATAAAACCTTTGGTGGCATTGGTGGAGCCGGAGATCTTGGTGATGCCATTACCACTTACGAAGGGGAAGATGTTGGTATTTTCTATGGTAAACGTTTTGCAGGTTTTGATGCAGACGGAAAATGGTTGTTCTACAACAGAAACGGACAGGCTGTGCGTAATGATCAGATCAATTATTCAAAAGATAAAAACTTAACAGATCTTGCTCCAATTGGAAACGCCATTCCAAAATATTATGCCTCATACACCGCAAACTTTACCTATAAGAATTTCGATTTCAGGGTATTCTTACGTGGTAAATTCGATTATCAAATCTTAAATACCACTGCATTGTCTTATGGTAACCCGTCTATTTCAGGGATTAACTATTTAAAAGAAGCATTCGGAAAGTATAGCCAGATTAACGACACCTATATGTATTCTGATTACTACCTGGAAAATGGAACCAATGTTAAAATTGATGAAGTAACGATAGGTTACAATTTCAAACTTAAAACCAAGATGGTTCGTAACATCCGTGTGTATGCAACCGGCCAGAATTTGGCTACAATAACCGGATATTCAGGTAACGACCCTGATTTTATTCAGGATACAGGTTTAGGTCCAGGTATTGATAACCGTGGTGCTTACCCAAGTACCAGATCTTTCTTATTTGGTGTTAATGTGGGCTTTTAATGATATAAAAATGAAAAATAAAACAATATTACATACAGCATTAATTTTATTGGTTGGTATAGTTAGTGCCTGTAACAAGTTAGATGAGAATGCATACGATCAGATTCCTTCTGACAAATTTTACACCAATAAAAACGAAGTATTATCGGCTGTTTTGCGCCCTTATACGCACGCAAATGCTTGGGTAACGCCATCGGGCCAGGATGGCTGGTGGAGGCCTGCAGAATTATCAGCAGATCAGCTTGCCTGGCCAACAAAAGGGCCACATGGTGAAGATAGTGGAAAATGGAAGCGGTTGCATTATCATAGCTGGACAGTAGACGAAGCAGGATTAAATAATGCATGGTCGCTGATTTATGGCGGTATCGGATATTGCAACGATCCTATTGCAAATATTAGCAAACGCGATATTTCTACCATGGGAATTACCCAAAAGGAAAAGGATGAATTTATTTCAGAATTGAAATTATTACGTGCTTTTCATTACCTGAAACTGATGGATTTATTTGGCGGAGTGCCTATTGTAACTGAACCTGCAGATCCTGCAAATCCGGTTTATCCAGGTACCTCAAGCCGAAAAGAAGTATTTGATTTTGTGGAGAAAGAAATTAAAGACAATATTAATAACGTGCCGAAATTATCAAGGGCAATGTTAGGCAGAATGAGTCAGGCGAGTGGCTACGCCATGCTTGTAGAACTTTATTTAAATGCCGAAGTATGGTCTGGTACAGCCCGTTGGGATGATTGTATTGCCGCTGCTGATAAATTGATCAACAATGAAGCAGGTGGGCAAAACGGAACCATGCAATTGGATACCACAATAACCGACCAGTTTAAAAACACAAACGATTTATCTAAAGAGGTTATATTTTCCATTGCTTATGATTACACAAGGGCCAAGTTCGAACCATCCTGGACCGGCGAATTTTATCATTTTGCCCAAAAAGAAATTTATGGTGGCGGTAGAAACGGTAATGATGGTATTGTACTTATTCCTGGAGTTTATGATACTTATGAAGTTGATGACCGACGTAAAACAGAATGGCTGTTAATTGGTCCTCAATACAAATTTGCCGATACCAATCTTAAAACAAAAGCAGTATTGGGCACAGTAGAATACCAGGGTTTGCCATTGGTTTTTGTAGATAATATCCGGAAAAATAAATCAGGATCTACTGTTTCCAACATGAGTGAAGGAGAAGAAAACAGTGGTGTTCGTTTCAATAAATATAAACTCGGTAATTCAGTTCCTGGTTTTGTGATTAACGGCAAAGATACAACTGCTGTTCAGCCTGACCCTAATTATAACAATACAGACTGGAATGTTTACCGTTTAACGTGGATTTACTTTGCCAAAGCAGAAGCACTTATGCGTAAAAGCGGAGGTGTAGCTACGGCAGAAGCGGTAGCCTTGATTAATACCACAAAAAAACGGGCTTATGCACCGGCCATACGCGATGCTAAAGCTTATACAACTGCTACTTTAACTTTAGATGAACTTTTGAAAGAACGCGGCAGAGAGTTTATTTTCGAAGGTTTCAGAAGAGATGATTTAATCCGTTTCGGGAAATTTACAACCGGAACCTGGTGGGACCACACAGCCTCGTCAGCAACCAAAGCATTATACCCGATTCCTCAGCGGCAACGGGACCTTAATCCTAAGTTGACCCAAAACCCTGGTTATTAATTTCAATGTAAAAGGCGCTTTAAACAGCGCCTTTTGTTGTTTAAAGCCTGATCATTCAGGTTGTGCCAACCATTAATAACTGTTTCTAAAACGATTAATATAAAAAATGTTAAATTGCGCTTTTAAAATTGGTAAAAAATTAAAAGCTGCAATTTTTATTTAGCTTTGAATTGATTAACACAAAAGAAATCCAACCAAATGAAATCGCTTTCTATCAAAGATATAGCCGTAAAAGCCAATGTATCCATTACCACAGTTTCATTCATTATTAACGGTAAAGCAAAAGAGAAATCGATAAGCGAAGCAGTTATAGAGAAAGTAGAAAAAATTATCGAAGAAAGTGGTTATAAACCCAATCAGATTGCAAGAAGTTTAAGAACCGGTAACTCCAATATTATCGGCCTGATTATCGAAGATATTTCCAATTCATTCTTTTCCAGGATTGCCAGGCTAATCGAAGATAAAGCTTATAAAAGAGGATATAAAATTATTTATTCCAGTACAGAAAACAGTGTTGACAAAGCGAAAGAACTGATCAACATGTTTAAATCGCGAAAAGTTGATGCCTATATCATCTCTCCAATAAAAGGAATAGAAGAAGATGTTAAAATGCTGTTGGAAGATGGCAATCCGGTAATCTTTTTTGATAGGAACCTGACTGATATCAATACCAGTTATGTAGGAGCCGATCATTTTAATGCCTCATACCAGTCAATACAGCATTTTATCGATCAAGGTAAAAAGAACATCGCCCTTGTTACTACTGATATTAACGTGGAGCAGATCGTAGAACGTTATGATGGTTATAAAAAAGCATTAGAAGATCACGGAATCAAGTATGACGAAAACCTCGTATTAAAGATCCATTTTAACCAGGAAGAAAGCGAAACGATTACTCAGATTAAAGAACTTTTCGATAATAAAAAAATTGATGCAGTATTATTTGCAACCAACTATTTGGCAATTAGTGGCTTAAAAGTATTGAAAAAGATCAATAAGACAATTGGCGACGACTTTGCTGTTATTGCATACGATGACCATGAAGCTTTCGAACTGCACACACCTGGTATTTCAGCAATTCAACAACCACTTGAAGAAATTGCAGAGAATGTGATTAAGCTAATTCTTAAACAATTGTCGACCAAAGCAAAACCCGATAACCAGGAGATCATTATTCCGGCTAAACTAATTATCAGGGATTAAACTCAGTAGCTTAAATGTTACATTAAGCTATTTTAATATGACTTTTATTTCTCTAATATTGAATTAGTAAAACGTTTTACTTTATTTCTTACTGAATAGTATCAATCCAGCAGTCAGTTAATATTTTTTATTTCCAGAATGAGAAATTGTCTGAAAGAATTTGGTAAAACGATTTATTAATGAAACCAAATATCTAATTATGAGAAAACTTTCCTTAGTCGTATTTTGCCTTTTTTTTAATTTAATTTCAAAAGCTCAAGATAAGGCACCCGCTTATCCATTAATTACGCACGATGCCTATTTTAGCATCTGGTCTTTCGGCGATGGGCTTAACCAATCGGTTACCAAACATTGGACGGGGAAGGAACAATCTTTATTAGGTGTAATAAAGGTTGATGGTAAATATTACCGGTTTCTAGGCGAAAGAAGTAAAACTTTTAAAGATATACTTCCGGCGGCTGATGCATTAACATATCAGGCCAGTTATAGCTTCGATAAACCTGAAGCAGGTTGGGAAAGCAGTACATACAATGATCATGACTGGAAAAAAGCCGAAGCCCCTTTTGGAGACGATAATTCTGCCAAAACAAAATGGAATAGTGATGATCTTTACTTCAGAAGAACCTTCGATGTAGCCAAAGTATCGGCCGCAAAAAAATACCTTAAACTCAATCACGATGATAACGTAATTGTTTATTTAAATGGGAAAGTAATTTACAAAAAGAACGGATGGGTTTCTGATTATAGCTATTTGCCAATTGAAGATGGTATTTTAAAAACAGGAAAAAATGTATTGGCTATCCATTGCAAAAATACGGCTGGTGGCAGGCACCTGGATGCCGGGATAGTTGAAGAAGAGGCTGATCATTTAAATATTGCTCCAGCCACTCAAACCAATGCATCCATTCAGGCAACTACAACCAAATACACTTTTAGCTGTGGTCCGGTAGAATTACAGGTAGCTTTTACCTCTCCATTATTACTGAATGATATTAAATTAACCGCAAGGCCAATCAGTTATATTAATTATTCCGTAAAATCTACTGATGCCAGGCAGCACAGCGTAGATATTTTCTTTGGGGCATCATCAAACCTGGCTGTAAATACACCAAACCAAAGCGTATCGGCGTGGAAGAGTTCTAAAAACAAGCTCTCTATCTTAAAAACAGGAACCGTAGAGCAGCCGGTATTAAATAAAAGGGGAGATGACCTGCGCATTGATTGGGGTTATTTGTACATGGCCGTTCCAGCCAGGTTTAATGCTACTCAATTTATTGCTGCACAGAACGAGAGCTTAAAAAGTTTCGTCGATTCCAAATATCCAGAACAAGCACAGGTTTTAAATTCTAAAACGTTAAATTTAAGTAGTGTTATTCCTTTCGGTTCGGTTTCTTCAAAACCCATAGAAAAATATATGATGTTGGGTTATGACGACCTGAAATCGGTTGAGTATTTTGGCGAAAAGCTGAAGCCAGTTTGGAGACTTTCGGGCAATCAACAATTTGAAGATCAATTGGCGGAAGCCGATGCCCAATACCCTTCGTTAAAAACCAAGTGCGCCACTTTTGATGCGAAATTATACGCCGACGCAGAAAAGGCTGGTGGCAAAGCGTATGCAGATCTATGTAAATTAGCTTACAGACAGGCTATTGCAGCACACAAAATTGCATATGCACCAAATGGCGATATCCTTTTTTTATCCAAAGAAAATTTCAGTAATGGCTCTATCAATACGGTTGATGTAACTTATCCATCAGCACCACAATTTTTGGTGTACAACCCCGAATTGTTAAAAGGAATGCTGAATGGTATTTTCTATTATTCTGAAAGTGGAAAATGGAAGAAACCATTTGCTGCACACGATTTAGGCACTTATCCTTTAGCCAACGGCCAAACCTATGGTGAAGATATGCCGGTAGAAGAGGCAGGGAACATGATCATTTTAACTGCTGCCATTACCAGGGCCGAGGGCTATACAAAATATGCCGAAAAGCACTGGGAGGTACTGTCTGTATGGGCAAACTATCTGCTGAGAGAAGGTTTCGATCCGGCCAATCAATTATGTACCGACGATTTTGCAGGTCATTTGGCCAGAAATTCGAATTTATCGGTTAAAGCCATTGTCGCTTTAGGCGCTTATGCACAAATGGCGCAATTATCTGGTAAAACGGATGTAGCTAATAAATACAGAACAGCTGCCTTACAAATGGCACAGAACTGGATAAAAATGGCCGATGATGGCGATCATTATGCTTTAACCTTTAATGATAAAAATACCTGGAGCCAGAAATATAACCTCGTTTGGAACAAACTGTTAAAACTAGATCTCTTTCCTAAAGAAGTGTACAAAAAGGAGATTAACTTTTATCTAACCAAACAAAAAGAGTACGGACTACCATTGGATAGCCGCAAGACTTACACTAAATCGGATTGGATTATGTGGACTGCGACTTTGGCTGATAACGAAGCCGATTTCCAAAAATTTATAAGTCCGATATACCGTTATGCTACCGAAACCGAAAGCAAGGTGCCATTGAGCGATTGGCATGAAACCACCAATGGTAAAATGACCGGCTTCCAGGCGAGGAGTGTTGTTGGCGGTTACTTCATCAAAATGCTGGCCGACAAATGGAATATTAAATAATAACATTAATCAGCTTTGCCTGCAACCACTTACTTGAGCAGGTAAAAGCTGATTTTGAATATACAGTTGATTTACATCGACTGAAAAGAACCAACAAACACACAATGAAACTTAAATTAATTGCATCCATTTTATGCTGCCTGGTTGCCAAAGGGTTATTGGCGCAGCAGAAAGATTGGGTTCACTATGTGAACACGCTGCAGGGCACCAACTCTAAACATGAACTCACCAGAGGAAATACTTATCCAACAACGGCACTACCATTTGGCATGCACACCTGGACTCCACAAACGGGTAGAAATGGCGATGGTTGGAAATATCAATATTTTAAAGATAAAATAAGAGGCTTTCAGCAAGCGCATCAATGCAGTTCGTGGACGAGAGATTATGCCGTGTTTTCTTTAATGCCTGTGGTTGATGAACTGATTGTAAGTGAAGACAAACGCGAAACCAAATTCAGTCATCAGAACGAGATTGCTAAACCAAATTATTATAAGGTAACATTTGAAAATAATATCACGACCGAGATTTCGCCATCAGAACGTGGTGCACACCTCAGGTTCAGCTATCCAAAAGGCAAAAGAAGCTTTTTAATTTTAGACGGATACAACAGATTAAGTGATGTACAAATCTATCCTAAAGAGAATAAAATAACGGGCTGGGTAAACAATGGCGAAGGTTTTAAAAGAGGTTGGAAAAGTTATTTTGTAATTCAGTTCGATCAGCCGATTAAATCTTACGGCACCTGGGAGAACAAACGTAATACCATAGCAAAAGATTCGATTTCAGCTGAAGGATTGGGTAAAGGCGCATTTGTACAGTTCGAATCGGGTACAAAGGTGCAGGTAAAAACTGCTTCATCTTACATCAGTTTGCAACAAGCCGAACTTAATTTAAAAAGAGAGCTAGGCAATGATAAGACTTTAGAAGATACCAAAGCCAATGCTGCTGCGGTATGGAATAAATCGCTGGGTAAGATCGAAGTAGAAGGCGGATCGAAAGCAGATATGGAAACTTTTTATTCCTGCTTTTTTAGGGCAAGTTTATTCTCCAGAAAGTTTTATGAAATAAACGAAGCCGGAAAACCATATTATTTTAGTCCTTATGATGGTAAAGTGCACGATGGCTATATGTTTACCGATACTGGTTTTTGGGATACCTTCCGGGCGCAGTTTCCACTAAATACATTGATCCAGCCAGAAATGCATGGCCGTTACATGCAAGCCATGCTCGATGCCTACAAACAATGCGGTTGGTTGCCCTCATGGTCTTTCCCCAGCGAGGCAGGAAGTATGATTGGTAACCATGCCATTTCTTTATTAGCCGATGCCTGGGCAAAAGGAATCAGGACATTCGATCCGAAAAAGGCTTTAGATGCCTATTACCACGAAGCGATGAACAAAGGGCCCTGGGGGCCGGCAAATGGCAGGGATGGGGTAACCGAGTATAACCAGTTAGGTTATGTTCCTTATCCAAAATATAGAGAAGCTACCGCAAAAACATTAGAATATGCTTACGATGACTATTGCGCTTACAATTTAGCCAAAATGATTGGCGATAAACATTACATGGAAGTTTTTGAGAAGCCGATGTTCAATTATAAAAATGTTTATGATCCGGCTACCCGTTTTATGAGGGGAAGGAATGCGGAAGGCAAGTGGTCGCCAAATTTCGATCCAACCGAATGGGGAGGTCCATTTACCGAAGGAAATGCGTGGCATTGGCAATGGTCGGTTTTTCAGGATACCAAAGGTTTAATTAATTTGATGGGCGGAAACAACAATTTTATCTCAAAACTAGATTCTGTTTTCAGCGAACCTAATAAAGTGAATGTGGGTTCGTACGGCGGGATGATTCATGAAATGACCGAGATGGTAATGGCCAACATGGGGCAATATGCACATGGCAATCAGCCTATCCAACATATGGTTTATTTATATAATTATGCCAACCAACCATGGAAAGCACAATTTTATGCCCGTGAGGTGATGCATAAATTGTATGATGCCACAGAAAATGGTTATCCGGGAGACGAAGACCAGGGGCAAACCTCTTCGTGGTATGTATTAAGTGCTCTGGGATTTTACAGCGTAACTCCAGGTACTGGTGAATATGTTTTAGGGAGCCCGATGTTTAAAAAAACAACCATCAACCTGGAAAATGGCAAAAAATTCGTCATCGAAGCACCTGCAAATGATGTTGCCCATGTTTATATAAAATCGGCAAGCTTAAATGGGAAAAATTATACTAAAAATTTTATAAACCATAGCGATTTGTTAAAAGGAGGGGTGTTAAAATTGGAGATGAATGTTAAACCTTCGTTAAATAGAGGGATATTGGAAGAAGATAAGCCATTTTCGCTCAGTAAATAGATATTGAATTACTACTTTTGGCGGATTAGTTCAGATTAATAAAGAATAGATAACAGAAATATATATAGAATGGAAAAGCCTGTTGCATTAGGTGTAGATATTGGCGGCTCGCATATTACGGCCGCATTGGTGGATTTGGAAACAAGAACTTTAGTGAAGGATTCCATCAAGCGTAGCCCTGTGGATTCGCAGGAGAGTAAAGAAGTGATTTTATCAGCATGGTGCGATATCATCAATAAGGCTTTTAAAAATATTAAAAACGGCAATAGGAATGTGGGAATAGCCATGCCGGGCCCCTTTAATTATAGTGAAGGCATTTCATTAATTAAAGATCAGGATAAGTTTAAATCACTTTACCAGATCAATGTAAAAGAAGAATTATCTGAAAGACTGGATATCCCTGCCGAGCATATTCACTTTATAAACGATGCGGCAGGTTTTTTACAAGGAGAGGTTTTTGCCGGCGCCGCGAAAGGAAATGTGAGTGTGTTAGGCTTAACGCTTGGTACTGGACTAGGCTCATCGCTTTGTCTCAATGATAAAGCTTTTGATGCTGACCTCTGGAATTCCGAATTTTTAGATGGAATTGCAGAAGATTACCTTTCTACACGCTGGTTCGTAAAACGTTTTAATCAACTTAGCGGCAAAACGGTAAATGGAGTGAAAGAACTGGTTGAAATAGTAGAAACCAATCATTTTGCAACAATGGTTTTTATGGAATTTGGTTATAACCTGGCACAGTTCCTGATCCCCATTATCAAGAAGCACAAAATAGATACTGTAATAGTTGGTGGTAATATTGCGCAATCCTTTAATGCATTTGCCCCCGAATTAATTGCAACATTAAAAGGCAACGGAATAGACACTGATATTAAGATTTCAGAATTAAAAGAACATGCAGCATTGATTGGTGCTGCAAGTTGCTGCGATTTGAGCTTAACTTAACCTATTCTGCCTGAATATCCCAAAGTACTTTAAAATTATTCTAATATAACCGCAGAATTGCAATTTTCATAATGTAATTCTGCGACATATCTCCGCTTTTTCTTTTTTCCTAAAAAAACAGTGCTTTTCACAAGTTTTTTTTATTGTAATACGATCTGTTTATGCTAATGTTTACGATTTCAGGAAGTTAACTTTGATAAAAAAATAAAATAATTTTTGATTTATTAATAATATGCTTATTATTGTTTAATAAAACGTTTTAGTCTTCTATTCATTAAGCATTTTTTTGTTACATGAAGTGTTGATCACAAGATCAAGACTTTTTTTTATCAAACAATGCTAAAACGTTTTATCTTTTCTTTAAACTAATTAACTATTCACATAAAAATAAAAGGAGAATCTCAATGAAGTAAAATTTACATTTTAACAAATCTCTTCCGTCTCCAACGGAAACCAAACCAAACTAAAACCCATTTATGAACAAAAAAATACCCGACCAGAATTGGCCATGTCTTTGGCAATACCAATGTTTTTTCTCGACTTAAGAAGCCGACGCACAAGGCAGGTGTATGAGCTTCGGTATAATCTACCCCCCCTGAATCAATTTATACTCCTGATCATTCATTGATCTACGATTAACTATTGCACATTTTAATAACCACCAAACTATAAATTAATCAATTATGAATCTTTTAAAAATTACCAGGAGCACTTTCGGACTCTGTGTTGCCCTGGTTTTACTTTTTGGATGCGGTAAAGAAGAATACCCTGCGGTAGATCTTTTCACCTGGAAAGCCAAAGTTGATGTAACGGCAAAAGCCGCACTTTCTGTTAACATTGAGAGTTCTGGAGGATCAGCAGGTGCAGAAGGATCTGCAAAGGTAGTTGATAACGATCCAGCCACTAAATTCCTGATCAACCCTTACCAAAACAACTTTTATTTGCAGTTATCTTTTCCTGCTCCTCAACAGGTTGCGTCTTACACCTTAACATCAGGTAATGATGCTCCGGGCAGAGATCCGAAAAACTGGAAATTAAGCGGTTCTTTGGATGGCTCCAATTGGGTAGATCTGGATACCAGAAATGACGAAACATTTTCAGGTCGTAACATGATGAAAACCTATAGCTTCAAAAACAAAGTTTTGTATAAGCATTATAGGTTGAGCATTACAGCAATTGGTAGCAGTTCATTATTCCAGTTGTCAGAATGGCGTGTAATCGAAGTGCCAGAGGAGCAACAGTAGCTTTCAATCCAACTTCTGTAAATAAGATACACAAAGATTTATTCAGCCGGTTCAAGCGGTTAGGCAATAAATCTATTTCAACTGATCAATAGACCTATAACAGTAATCTGTTAACAACAAATGAATTTTATGATGAAAAAAAATACAAATTTAACTGGAGGCAGGCTCAGGCTTAAAGATTGTGCTTTTAAGGCTATCGCTTTTACTTTAGCTTTAAGCAGTAGTTTTTACGCAACAGCTCATGCTTCAGCGATTAATATAAACAGTTCGGTTTCAGTTAATCAAGCCAAGGCTGATATTGTGATACGTGGTATCATTAAAGATGAAACTGGTGCACCATTACCAGGCGCAGGTGTTAAAGTAAAAGGTAGTTCTACGAGTGCTGCTGCAGATGTAAATGGAGCGTTTAGCATTACCGTTCCTGATCAAAATACAGTCTTAATTATAACTTATGTTGGTTATGATACAAAAGAAATTACAGTTGGTACGCAAACCACACTGGATATCCGTTTAAAGGAAACAACTGGTTCTGACTTACAGGAAGTTGCCATTGTAGGTTTTGGTGTGCAGAAAAAGGAAAGTTTAGTAGGTGCACAGTCATCGGTAAACGTTGCAGATTTGAAACAACCGGTTTCCAGTATGAGTCAATTATTGGCAGGTCGTATCCCGGGTGTAATTAACGTATCAAGAAATGGTGAGCCAGGTGCCACCGGATCAGATATTTTCATCCGCGGTATCTCTTCATTATCATCTGGCGATAGAAGCCCGCTTGTAATTATTGATGGTGTGCCTAACCGTAACTTAAACGATATCAGTGTTTACGATGTAGAAAACTTCACTGTACTAAAAGATGCAGCTGCAACAGCAGTATATGGTATCCGCGGTGCAAACGGTGTAATCTTAATCAACACCAAGCAAGGTAAAACCGGTTCGCCTAGAATTAACGTAGAATACTACGAAGGGATAAGCCGTTTCACCAAAAGACCGCAATTGATTGATGGCGTAGATTACATGAACTTAGCTAACGAGGCCAAATACTCTGATTATTTAAGAGGAGGCGCTGCAGGTGCATTTACGCCGGCATATTCGATAGATGCGGTTCAAAAAACTGCTGCCGGAACCGACCCAATCCTTTACCCGAATGTAAACTGGTTTGATGCCATTTATAACGATTTTGGTAGAAACAGATCAGCAACAGCCAATCTGTCCGGTGGAGTAAGCAATGCAAAATATTATGTATCATTAGGTTATTATGGTGAAGATGGTTTATTTAAAACCGATGAAGCTGTAAATTCTGCGGTTAAACAAAACTATAACCGCTATAATGTTAGTGCAAACTTAAACTGGGATATTACCGGTACCACCAAGTTGGATTTAGGGATCAAGGGTATTTTGGGGCAAAATAATTACCCAAGTAACTTGCTTGCACAGGACATTTTCAGTCAGGCCTTTTTAATTAACCCTACCTCTTTTCCGGTGCTTTATCCAAATGGCAGTTTACCTGGTATCAGCCCGCAAGCCGATCAGCGTAATCCTTATGGTGATATTACGAGAAATGGATATAGAACCAGTTACACCAACCAGTTGTATTCAAATATCCGTTTAACACAGGACTTAAAAGAAATAACACCCGGTTTATCGGTTACAACGATGTTTTCTTTTGATGTGAATAATACCAATGGAATTAACAGGACTAAAAGAGAGAGCTTGTACAGAATTAACCCTAGCGACCCTTACCTTACTCCTGGAGATCCGAATTCAGGTTATAAATATGGTTTAATTTTACAGGGACAAGACTTTTTAAATTACAACTATGACAATGGTGGCGATAAGAAAATGTACTTTGAAGGGGCTGTTAATTATAACCGTACCTTTGGTAAACATGCTGTAAGCGGCTTATTGTTGTATAATCAAAATGATAATACCAAAGCTTCTGCACCTAACCTAACCCTTTCACTTCCTTACCGCTTACAGGGTTTAGTAAGTCGCGCTACCTATGCTTATGATAATAAGTATTTCTTTGAATTTAACATGGGCTATAATGGTTCAGAAAACTTTGCGCCAAATAAACGTTATGGATTTTTTCCGGCTGTTGGTCTGGGATGGTTGCTTTCGAGTGAGAAATTTTTTGAACCGCTTAAAAATGCTATTCAAATGGTTAAATTCCGTTATTCTGACGGTATTGTGGGTAGTGGAGGTAGTGGCAATAGTTATGCAGATAACGAAGGGCAACGTTTCTACTATTTAACTAAAGTTGGTGATGCTGGTGATTATTCTTTCGGCCAAAATGGAAATCTTGGAACAAACGGTTTAGGTGTAACGGCTTATGGTGTTGATGTAACCTGGGCTGAAACCCGTAAACAGGATTTAGGATTTGAATTAAAAACGTTAAATAACAACTTATCGTTAATCGTCGATTTTTATAAAGAAAGAAGAAAGAACCAGTTTATCAGTAGAGGTACGGTACCCAATTATATCGGTTTGGCCAATACACCAATTGGTAACCTGGGTATTGTTGATAACAAAGGTATTGATGGAACCATCCAATATGATACACAATTCGGTAAAGATTGGTCGCTTAATTTAAGGGCTAACTTTACTTACAATAAAGATAAAGTAATCGAGAACGATCAGGCACCGAAACCTTACCCTTGGATGGAGCAACGCGGTTATAATGTTTTGGCTGCAACACGTGTTGGTTATATTGCCGAAAAGTTATTCGACAGCCAGGCAGAGATCAATGCGAGCCCAACACAATTTGGTACGTTAATGCCTGGAGATATCAAGTATAAAGATTTAAATGGTGATGGTAAAATCGATTCATTTGACCAGACGATAATCGGCAGGGGAGATATTCCGAGCACAACCTATGGTTTCGGGTTCTCGTTAACTTACAAAAACTTCGATTTTGGTTTGTTTTTCCAGGGACAGGACAATGCTGATGTTATTTTAAACATTCCTTCATTTGCCTATTCGGGTGGTTTGGGTAATATGCTCGCCGTAGCTGCAGATCGCTGGACACCAACAAATCCTCGTCAGGATGCAGTTTATCCCCGTTTATCTTATGGTGGTACAAATAACAATAACTATCAAACGAGTACCTGGTGGAAACGCGACATCAGCTTCCTGAGGTTAAAAAATGCAGATTTGGGTTATACACTTAAAGAAGGTATAAAATCTATAGGTGTTAAACGCTTAAGGATCTATGCAACAGGTTATAATGTTTTCACCATTAGCAAATTTAAGCTTTGGGATCCTGAACTTGGTACGAATAACGGTACAAGGTACCCACTAACCTCTAATTATTCTTTAGGTCTTACCGCTAATTTTTAAAATAAAAAGAATGAAAAAAATATTGATATATACAGTTGGCGCATTACTGATCGTTGGTAATTATGGCTGTAAGAAATTTTTAAATCAAGTACCTGATGATAGGCTAACCTTCGATCAGATGTACGAAAAAAAGTCTACTGTCGATCAGGCATTGGCAAACGTTTATTCTACACTTCCGGATCAGGATCAGGACCGGTCACCGTCAGCAGGTGGAAACATTGGTCCGTGGACAGCTGCTTCTGATGAGGCGGATTACACCTTGCCTAACTTTAGCGAGAACGTAAATTCGGGTGCATGGGATGCAACCAGTGGCGCGGTAAACTACCACTGGCAAAGCTTTTATCAAGGAATACAATCCGCCAGTTCTTTTATGGCGAATGTTAACAGGTGTACTGATTGTAACATTGGAGGAATTGATATTGTTAACCGTTACTACAGCGAAGCCAGGGCTTTAAGGGCCATTTATTACTATTATTTAGTGAGGCAGTATGGCCCTGTAGTTCTATTGGGCAACGATCCAATCGCATCTGACGCTCCGCTACCGGAAATCAGTAAGCCACGTAATTCAATGGATGAATGTATCGATTATATTGTAAGCGAATTAGAGGCAGCAAGCTCGCGTTTACCTGCAACACCACAAGCGAGCCAGGATTATGGACATGTTACTGCTTCAGTTGCTGATGCCTACAAAATAAAAGCATTATTAACCGCTGCACGTCCGTTATTTAATGGAAACACTGATTATGCCAGCCTTAAAAACCAGGATGGTAAACAATTAATCAGCCAAACTGCTGATGTTGCAAAATGGACAAAAGTGGCAACTGCTGCAAAAGCATTTTTAACCAATTCCCGTTATGCAAATTATGCACTTTATAATGTTGCTGCTACTCCTGCTGGTTTGCCGGATAATGCTTTTAACAGGGCTTTCATTGCTACAAGAGATGTATTTTTGAACGGTTGGAACTCAGAAATTATTTTTGGCAGGGGAGGTGATGTTACGCTTTATCAATATTCATTGGCACCAAATCACAACGGTGCTTCTGATGGCGATAAAGGCGGATCGTTCCTGTCTCCTTCACAACAATTGGTAGATGCTTATTTTACAGCAAATGGGTTACCAATTGAAAATGATCCGGCTTATACTGCAAATGGTACCTCGGCCTATCAGGCTCCAGATCCGAATGATCAGGACGGACCAAGGGTAATTAGCAATATGTATGTTAACCGCGAGCCTCGTTTTTACGCAAATATTACCTATAGCGGCCGTAAGTGGATCAATCCATCATCAAATATTATCACTAGTTTTGAATTTAACGGTAATGCCGGCAAAAATGCTATTGCCAACAACGATTATACTAAAACAGGCTATACCTCAAGAAAGCACTTAACTGTTGCAGGCTGGACAGAGGGCAGACCTATTTTTACCATGATCAGATTAGCAGAGATCTATTTAGATTATATTGAGGCATTGCAGGAGTCTAATCCTTCAGATCCTGATATCTTGATTTATTTGAACAAGATCCGGGTTAGAGCGGGTATAGCGCCTTACGGAAGTGGTGCTGGCGCATTACCTGTACCAACTGATATGAGAGATGCGATCCGCAGGGAAAGACGTGTTGAATTGGCTTTCGAACTAGACCGCTATTTCTATACCAGGGAATGGAAAATTGCAGAGACTACCGACAAGCAGATTAAGGGTTTAAATATTACCCAAAATGCACCAGGATTTTTTACACCAGTGGTTACCGAAAACAGGGTTTTCCAAAAGAAACACTATTTATGGCCTATACCAAATGGCGAAATTCAAAAAGTTCCTGTAATTGTACAAAATACAGGCTGGTAAAATACATATAGCACCGGGTGAAACACCCGGTGCTTTTTTTAAATATTAATACTAGCACTATGAAAAATATTTTATCGTTATCGGCAATTGCTCTATTTGCTGTGTTAGCCTGCAACAGTAAAAAAGCACCAGTTGAGACCGTAAAGCCAGCACCGCCGTTTATAGAAAGTGTGGATCCACCAGATGCACCACCAAAAACATGGAAGGAGCACTGGTTTGAGCATGTGCAATTGTTGAACCGGGTTTATTATGATACCAGCGTAGTGGTTTATTACGATGGCGACGTTAAACCAACTATTGCCTGGCCAAAAACATACATGGCAGAAGCCTGGAACTATACCAAAAAAACTTACGGTAAGTTTGGAGATGATAGCCGCTTATTTGTAATTTATCACGCAGGTAAATACAGCGGAGGCCATCCGGGTACTTATCTGGATGCCGCGCACGATTATAGAAACGTAACCGATTGTGGAGCCAGCAGTCTCGATGCCTGGACTACCGGCGTTGATAACGATATTGATTTGTCTACCCACGAAATCGGCCACATCGTAGAAGGCGCATCAAAAGGAGTAAAAGAATCGCCGGCTTTCGATATCTGGCATGATAGTAAGTGGATGGAGATTTATCAATACGATGTGTATTTAGGCTTAAACAGAACCGTCGATGCACAACGTTGGTACAATAAAATGATGACGGTTACCGACAGTTACCCTAAGGCAGGAACACAATGGTTCAAAAATTGGTTTCTTCCAATTTATGATAACTATGGTAAAGCAAAAGTTTTAAATGGTTTCTTTACCTTATTGTCTCAACAATTTCCTAAACAACAACTCACTGTACAAGGTAAAAGCTATCAACAATATACCAGGAAAATGAATTTTGGTGAATTTATTCACTTTTGGAGCGGTGCAGCGAAAGCAGATTTGGCACCACTGGCATTAACGGCTTTTGGATCAAAAGATGAAAAAGGAGCAGATTGGGCGCCAATGCTTGTCAAGGCCAAAACCGATTTTCCAGCCATCACTTATTAAAGTAAAATATAATAAACCTACAGAGATGATTTTGCCAACAGCAAGATCATTTCTGTTTCTAAACCCACACAAAAAATATGATTAAGAAGTTATTAATATTTGCATCGATATCCTTTATAGGCGCTCATACTTTCGCCCAAAATAGAGAACGAGAATACAAAATTACCATTAACGATAAAGACAGTACAATCAACGCCATCGTAAATGCCAAACTTAAGGCAGCTTTTTTTCAGGTTTACCCAAAATTTGCCCAGGCAGATGGATACCGTACCAAAAGAAACGTAGTGTTAGATTTAGTAACAGAAGAAACGACAACAATACAGGCCAAAGCCGGAGAAATTAAAGTCAACAGTAAATGGGTTAAAAATAAATCGCAAAAGAAAATTCAAAAGGAACTATTTACAGCACTTTCAAAAAACTGGGTTTCTTACAGTAAAGAAAAACACAAAGGTTACGAATTAACATTTATCAGCAAAGACCCGGATTTAGATTCAATGGTAAGGAAGAATTTAATTGCTACTTATTTCGAAATCTATCCAATTTTAGTTAAAACATTTAACGATAAATCTACACACGATGTGCTTTTTGTGGTAGACACAGCATATAAAGCAGTTGCAGAAGCAAGCGGAAACAGAATTTTATTTAGTGCTGGTTACATGAAAGCACACCCAACCGATATTGATGTGGTAACACACGAAACCATGCATATTGTGCAGGGTTATGGCTATAGTGCCGGTCCGGTTTGGTTAACTGAAGGCATTGCGGATTATGTACGGTATAAATATGGGGTTGATAATGTAGGATCAAAATGGAGTTTGCCAGCCTATAATGAGAAACAGAGTTACACCAATAGTTACCGGATTACCGCGCGCTTTTTTGCCTGGTTGGAGCAGAATGTAAAACCTGGTTTAATTGCTGCGTTAGATCAGCAACTAAGGGCACACCAGTACAGCGAACAATCGTGGGCTTCCTTAACTGGAAAAACACTAGATCAGCTTTGGGAAGATTATAGTAAAGAACCACAAAAGGTAAGCCTTACTTATAGCGGCAAAAAGTAATTATAGAGAAGTCAAGTTTTAAATAGCACACTTGCCATAAAACTTGACTTCTCTTTAGGAGGAACATTACAAAAAAGATTTACATAGAACGGTCGTCATCTCAATAGCTAGCTATCGGATGAAAAGCAAAAGAATGGAGATCCTTCGACTCCGCTACCATTGACGTTATTTACAAATCATTATTAATCAAATAACTTAGCTGCTTTTGTATTTCCATCAAGCTAGGCCTTAGCACGGTACCTCCGTTCTACTTAAATCCGGCCTAACAAATTTTTCGGGCTGCACTGTTCTGGCCGAACAACTGGCTTCGAAAGAAAAATTTTCAGCCGGCAGTTTTTGTTTCTTTTTGATGCCAAAAAGAAAGAGCCCTTCGGCGGCGGCGAGCCGAGGCAAGACCGCGCCACGGGATAAGAGAAGATAATTATAGGTCACTCATATTGATTTTAAACAAATTATTAACCCTCAGGATGACAACTTAACAAAGCGATCGTCATCGACTGGAATGCAGTGAAATGGAGAGATCTATTTAAACAGATTTAGCTTCGCTGAGCAATCATGGTTCTCGACTCCGTTACACTCCTCCAGTGCGCGTTTGTAAAAATAATCATCACTAAAGTAAAATTTTTGATCATTTACTAAAACGTTTTACATATTATATTTATTTTGCAGAACTAAACACGCTAACCAAAATAATAATAACACAGATAAATGAAAAAAACAGCTATTCTTTCGATTTTTGTAATGCTTGTTTCCGCATTTTCATTGCAATTAAAAGCACAGGAAATTACCAAAAAGAACGGTTATACCTTATCGTTCGAAAGCAATTTTGCGGCGCTGAATCCACAATTGAAAAAGCGCTTAATTAAGACCTTTTTTGATGTTTATCCAAAACTGGCAAAAGAATACAATCCATCAACCATAAAATTAGTAAAATTTTTTGTTGATACTGCTTATGATGGCGTTGCCGCAACTGCTGATGGAAAAGTAACGTTCAGTTCCATGTGGATGATTAAACATCCCGAAGATATTGACGTGGTTACCCACGAAGTGATGCACATTGTGCAGGATTATGGCCGAAGCGTTGGTCCGGGATGGTTAACCGAAGGTATTGCAGATTATGCCCGCTATAAATTTGGTGTAGACAATGCGGGTGCTAAATGGTCACTCCCTGCGCTAAAACCAGATCACAGCTATACAAACAGTTACCGCATTACTGCAGGTTTTTTTGCCTGGATGGAAATAAGCGTAAAACCAGGGATTATTAAAACCGTTGATGCTTCTTTAAGAGACCATACCTATACCAAAAATATCTGGACAAAATTAACAGGTAAAGATTTAGATGCGCTTTGGGTAGATTATGTTAAAAATTCTCAAGTTTAGGAAAATAAATACAAGCATATAAAAAACACAAACACAACAAATGAAAAGATTATTTATCGCCTTATTGAGTGTCGCGGCATCAACCAGTTTCGCGCAAACAATTGGCAAAATCACAGATCCGGTAGATTGGATTAACCCATTAATGGGAACAGCTTCGAAACCAGATCTATCAAATGGAAATACCTACCCGGCAATCGGATTGCCATGGGGAATGAACATGTGGTCGCCACAAACTGGTAAAAACGGAGATGGATGGGCCTATGTTTACGATGCCGACAAAATCCGTGGCTTTAAACAAACCCATCAGCCTTCGCCCTGGATGAACGATTACGGCGCTTTTTCTATTATGCCGGTTACTGGTAAATTAAGATTTACTGATGATGACCGTGCAAGTTGGTTCAGCCATAAAGCAGAGGTTTCTAAACCATATTATTACAGTGTTTATTTAGCAGATGCTGATGTAACCACCGAAATTACCCCAACAGAAAGGGCCGCGCAGTTCAGATTTACTTTTCCTAAAACGGATAGTGCTTATGTGGTAGTAGATGCACAGAATAAAGGTTCTTACATTAAAATTATTCCTGCAGAAAGAAAAATTATCGGTTATACCACTAAATATGCCCGGGGTCCATTGCCTAAAAATTTCAAAAATTACTTCGTAATCTATTTCAATAAAGATTTCAAATTATCTAAAACCTGGAATGATAAAAAACTTAACGATAAAGATTTAGAGTTAACTGTCGATCATGCCGGTGCTGTTATTGGTTTTGCCACACAAAAAGGCGAGCAGGTACTTGCAAAAGTGGCCTCTTCATTTATCAGTTTTGAGCAAGCCGATTTAAATTTAAAAAGAGAACTGGCTAATGATGGTTTCGATGCCACTAAAGCAAAAGGTAGAGCAATCTGGAACAAAACCTTAAGTAAAATTGCGGTTGAAGGTGGGACGATTGATCAAACCCGTACTTTCTATTCGGCAATGTACCGTACCTTATTCTTCCCTAATAAATTATACGAAATTGATGCACAAAACCAGATCGTACACTGGAGTCCTTACAACGGTCAGGTTTTACCAGGATACATGTTCGCTGGAACAGGTTTCTGGGATACTTTTAGGGCATTATATCCTTTCTTAAACCTGGTTTATCCTTCAATTAACAAGGAAATGCAACAAGGCTTAATCAACGATTACAAAGAAGGTGGTTGGTTGCCAGAGTGGAGCAGTCCGGGTTATGCAAACATTATGGTTGGCAACAACTCTGCTTCGGTAGTTTCTGATGCTTATATTAAAGGTATGCGTGGTTACGACATCGAAACGTTATGGCAGGCTTTAAAACATGGCGCAAATAACGAGGGTCCGATGGAAGCTGTTGGTCGCGATGGTGTTAAATATTACAACGAATTGGGTTATGTACCTTTCGATGTGAAAAAGAATGAAAATGCGGCTAAAACCCTGGAATATTCTTATGACGATTTTACCATTTACCAGTTAGGAAGAGCCTTGGGTAAACCAGCATCAGAAATTGATATCTATAAGAAAAGAGCCATGAACTACAAGAATCTTTTCGATCCGGCTTCAGGTTTAATGCGTGGCAAAAATCAGGATGGAACTTTCCAAAGCCCGTTCAGCCCATTTAAATGGGGCGGTGCATTTACCGAAGGTAATAGCTGGCACTACACCTGGTCTGTTTTTCAGGATATAGATGGTTTGGCCAAATTAATGGGTGGCCATAGTAAATTTGTAACCAAACTGGATTCAGTTTTCTCTATGCCTCCTGTATTTGATGAGAGTGCTTATGGCGGTGTAATTCACGAAATCCGCGAAATGCAGATTGCGAACATGGGCCAGTACGCACATGGTAACCAACCTATCCAGCACATGATTTACCTGTACAACTACGGTGGAGCACCTTATAAAACACAGTATTGGGTAAGAGAAACCATGAACAGAATGTACAAAGCTACTCCGGATGGATATTGCGGTGACGAAGATAACGGACAAACTTCTGCCTGGTATGTTTTCTCGGCAATGGGCTTTTATCCGGTAACACCAGCGGTTGATCAATATGTTTTAGGTGCTCCTTTATTTAAAAAGGTAACGATTACTTTAGAAAATGGTAAAACTGTTGTAATTAATGCAGCAGCCAATAGCGATAACAACCGTTATGTTCAGTCGTTACAGATGAATGGTAAACCATATTCTAAAAACTGGATCAGCCACAGTGGTTTGCAAAAAGGTGCAGTATTAAATTTCAATATGAGTGCAACGCCGAATAAAACCAGAGGTTCAAATCCAGCCGATTTCCCTTATTCATTATCAACAGAAAAATAGAAAAAAATAAAGACTGTATCATAAAATAGGGTTGTATCCTGAGCCTGTCGAATGACAGATTTAGTTTACACTTTATGATACAGTCTGATTTTTAAAGTAATAATTGGCCTCAACATGGCTAAAACTAACAAACCAAATATATGAATATCTCAAAGACGGGTTTTACAGCCATTTGCTGGCTTTTCGGAACCCTGTTGGCATTCGGCCAGCGTATTGATCTCAAAGATCTTTCAGCCTTTAAAAATCCCTCAAATTCATGGTCATTGGCCCAAAATGTAGTGGCCGACCTAAATACCGAAAATGTTTTAAAAACAACTAAAGGTGAAGGGGTTTTGGTTAACCAATCAACAGCAAAAAAAGCAGGCTCCGATTTATACACCATAAATCAATATGGTGACGTAGCCGTAGAGTTAGATTATTTAACAGCAAAAGGAACAAATTCTGGTATTTATCTTCAAGGTAATTATGAAATCCAGATTGACGATGCATGGGGGTTGAAAAATGCTACATCATCAAACAATGGCGGTATTTATCAACGCTGGGACGATAGCAAACCGGAAGCTGAGAAAGGATTTGGTGGTGTTGCTCCCCGTCAGAATGCAAGTAAAGCGCCAGGTTTATGGCAGCACATTAAAATTATCTTCCAGGCGCCAAAATTTGATGCATCAGGAAAGAAAACGCAAAATGCTAAAATCGTCAGTGCAGAACTAAATGGTGTGTTGATTCATGAAAATGTTGAATTATTTGGCGCAACCAGAGGAGCTGCAGGAGCTGAAAAAGCCAAAGGACCTTTACGTTTGCAAGGCGATCATGGTTCGGTAGCGTTCAGAAATATCCAAATCACTGAACTATCCGAAATTCCAAAACCAAACCAAAACGATGGTGCAGACCCAATTTATATTGAAGCAGCTAGCAACAATATGATAAGAAGTTTTGTAGATGTAGCCCCTGGAGTACGCTCGGTGCACGCTATTTCAGTAGGCGGACCAGAGAAAGTTGCCTATAGCTACGATTTAGATAATGGTACATTATTGCAAGGATGGCACGGCGATTTTATCGATGCTACGCCAATGTGGGATGGCCGTGGAAATGGTACCTCACGTGCATTGGGCAGTGTTACCCGCTTCACGAAAAAATCTGTTCTGGCCATATCAAAGTTAGCAAACGACCAGGCTAATTGGATTGCCGACACGGCTGGCACTGGTTTTAAAACCAAGGGTTATGTAATGGATAAACAAGACCGTCCGGAGTTTAAGTACATCATTAACGGAACAAATGTTACTGATGCCGTTAAAGTGATGGAAAATGGACAAGGTTTAACGAGAGAGATTACTATTGATAAACCATCAAAAGATTTGTATTTCCTTTTGGCTACTGCTTCAAACATTGAAGAAGCTGGCAAGGGTTTATATTTAATTGGTGATAAAGCGTATTACATACAGCTTGGTGAAGGCACCGCAAAACCGGTTATTAGAAATACTGATGGCAAATGGGAAATTATTGCAGCCATTGGAAGTAAGTTGAATTATACCATTTTGTTTTAATTGTGATAGTAATGAGAAATACATTTAAAAAATTAGCAATACTGGCATTAAGTTTTAGCTTTACTACAGTTTTTGCACAAGAAACACCGAAAGAAGAAGATTTTTTCAGGATAAATAAAGTACGCGTGCCCGAAGGCCCGATTTTAGAAGTTGGTGGACTGGTTACCTTACCAAATGGCGATTTAGGCGTATCTACCCGTAGGGGAGAAGTGTACATCGTAGAAAATCCCACAAGTGCTAAACCCTACTGGCGCAGATTTGCTTATGGTTTGCACGAAATTTTGGGCATTGCCTATAAAAATGGTGCAATCTACGTAGCGCAGCGCGGCGAGTTGACCAAATTGATCGATAAAGATCAGGATGGTAAAGCCGATGTGTACGAAACCATTTATGCATGGCCTTTAAGCGGTCACTACCACGAATATAGTTTTGGTCCGAAAATAATGCCTGATGGTACTTTTATGGTTACCGCAAACGTAGCCTTTGGCGATGAAGAATGGTGGCGTGCAGAAAGCCGTGTGCCCATGCGTGGTTGGGCCATGAACATTACCGAAGATGGTAAAATGAGCCCTTATGCTGCTGGTTTCCGTTCGCCAGCGGGTATTGGAAGTATTGACGGTCAGTTTTATTATACCGAAAACCAGGGCGACTGGGTAGGTTCAGGTGGTTTATGGAAAGTAAACAAAGGTGATTTTATGGGGCATCCGGCCAGTTTAAGGTGGACAAACCTGCCTAATTCTCCGGTAAAACTTCAATCAGATTTCTTTTATTCTCAAATGGATGAACGCCGTATTAAAAACGAACAAGGAAGGTACATTAAACCAGAGAATAGGGTAAACGAAACATTCAAAACCTTATTCGAAATGAAGAAAGTATTCCCTGAACTACGTTTGCCATCGGTTTGGTTACCTTATGGTATCTTAGGTATTTCTTCTGCCGAACCTGTTAAAATTCCTGCAAATACATTTGGCCCGTTCGCTGGTCAGATTTTAGTTGGAGATCAGGGAATGAGTATTATTTCAAGGATTTTTATGGAGACGGTGAAAGGTGAAGAACAAGGTGCAGCTTTCCTTTTCCGTAAAGGTTTCCGTTCAGGAGTATTGAGGTTAGAGTGGGGCACTGATGGCTCACTATTTGTTGGAGAAACCAACCGTGGCTGGGGATCGGCGGGTGATGCCAACGAAGGTTTAGAAAGATTGGTGTACAACAACAAAACCCCTTTCGAAATGAAAGCTGTCAGGGCAATGCCTGATGGTTTTGAAGTGGAGTTTACTATGCCGGTTGATCGTAAATCGGCCGAAGATTTAGCCTCATATGACGCGGAAAGCTTTATTTACAAATATCACCCTGTGTATGGATCACCTCCGGTAAATACCGAAAAATTAAAAATCTCGGGGGTTAAAGTTTCAGCAGATGGTTTAAAAGCCAGAATTATTGTGAAAAACCTACGCCAATATTATATCCATACCTTAACGTTAGATGGTTTAAGATCTCAGGATGGCTTTTATTCTTTAGTTCATCCGGTAGCTTATTACACCTTGAACCAGATTCCTGATGGAAATAAACTTTCTGCCAATGAAGTAAGTACCAAAAACTCGGCAACACCGGTAAATGTTCCTGCTAAAAAAACGGCAGTGCCAAAAGGTATTATTGGTAAAGCTCCCGAAGCAAAAGGAGCGGTAACTCCGGCTAAGCCTACAACTACTACTAAAGCACCTACCTTTAAAGAGGTTGAAGGATTGTTGACTAAAAACACTTGTCTGGCCTGTCACAATCAAACCAAAAGGCAGATAGGCCCACCCTTCGTAGAAATTGCAAAACGTAAATATTCACCGGAGAAAATATTTCAGTTGATCCACAATCCACAACCACAAAACTGGCCGGGTTACTCAACAGAAATGCCTCCAATGCCGCAAGTAACCAAAGCAGAAGCTTTAAAAATTGCAGCCTGGATAAACTCTTTAAATAAATAAGTTGATTGTTAGGAAACGGTTGGTAGAAATACCAGCCGTTTTTTGTTTTATAAGAAAATGAAGTGTATTGGTGTAGCAGAAATTTTTAATTGAAGCGTCACCCTGATCCGATAGCTATCGGATTTATTTCAGGGTCTATTAAATGAAAAGATCCTTCGACTACGCTCAGGATGACAAAATGCTTAAAAAAAAGAATTAGAAAAAGAAATGGGGATTCCACTATTGCAGAATCCCCATCATCTAAATTAACGCTCTCATATACATAAACGCTGTAAATAGGATTTATTGTATTGTGAGTGATTTTTTTTGCCATGATTTGTGAGTGACTGTTCAGTCATTGCGTGTAGTCGTCCTTTCGACCCGATACCTATCGGATGAAGCGCAGCGAAATGGAGAAATCTATTATCAGGAAATTCCATCATTCCGAGTTACGAAACAATCTTATTTGGCTATAACAGCGATCGTTGTAAGATTGCTTCGCCTGCTGAAGAAGCCTGCTCGTAATGAAGATCCGCTTATTGGGGACGCTAAAAATTCATGAAAAAAGAAATGGGGATTCCACAATTGCAGAATCCCCATCATCTAAATTAACGCTCTCATATACATAAACGCTATAAAAACGATTTATTGCATTGTGAGTGATTTTTTTCGCCTTGATTTTGTGTGTGTTGAGTCGTTGCAGGTAGTCGTCATTTCGACTGAAGCGCAGCGAAATGGAGAAATCTATTGTCAGAAAATTCCATCATTACGAGTTAAGAAGCAATTTTATTTGGCTATAATAGCGATCGTTGTAAGATTGCTTCGTCGGCTGAAGAAGCCTTCTCGCAATGACGATCCGCTTATTGGGACGCTAAAATAGCTGAAAAAGAAATGGGGATTCCACTATTGCAGAATCCCCATCATCTAAATTAACGCTCTCATATACATAAACGCTATTAAAACGATTGATTGCATCAACAGCAATTTTTTTTCGTTTTGCTATGTTTATCATTTAAACCTATTTTTACTTTATGGCAACGATAGATAAAACCCAACAAGATGCAGAAAAACTGGCGGCAGCCCAGGCTGCAGTAAAATTTGTTAAAGATGGCGATGTAGTAGGCCTGGGGACTGGTTCTACCACAACTTTTGCCATTAAAGAATTAGGTAAACGAGTAAAAGAAGGCCTTAAGATAAAGGCTGCTGCAAGTTCCATCCGAACAGAAGAACTCGCGAAATCTTTAGGCATCGAAATTCTTGATCTTGGGCGCTTAAGCAAAATTGATATCAGTATTGATGGGGCTGATGAATTTACAGAATCACTCGATTTGATTAAAGGTGGAGGCGGGGCACTGTTTAGAGAGAAGATAATTGCTTCACTTAGTGGAAATGCCATCATCATTACCGATGCTTCTAAAAAAGTAAAAAAGCTGGGTGCTTTTACGGTGCCAATCGAAGTAATACCATTAGCCTATCAATATGTATTAGATCAAATTAATAAACTTGGTGGAAAGGGCATATTGAGAACTGTAGAAAGCCAAACATTTATTACCGACAATGGAAACCTGATTATCGACGTTGATTTTGGCCTCATTGATGATCCTGCAAAATTAGCTTCTAACCTCAATCAAATTAACGGATTATTGGCCCATGGTTTATTCATTAACATCACTTCGAAAGTAATCATGAGCGAAGGGGCAGATATTATTATTTTTGAATAGCTATTAGTTAACTGGTTAATTAATCATTGGTTCATTTACCCTTATTGCGAAAAAAGAATTTTTTTTAGTGATTTTAATTTCTAAATGGCGATCTAATTTTTAGTAAAGGAGTTAAAGAAATTAAGTTTTAATTCCGTGTTTCCGTGGCAAAACTGATTATTTCACCGATAATTTTTTCTTTTCTTAAATCGCCATAAATTTTTACCGATAATTTTATTTCACTCACCGATAAAACAACATAACTAAGGGAAAAGCCATTCCCCAGCATTGCTATTCGTGATACATTTGAATCATAAAAACAAACGGTCATGGAAAATTTAATCAAAAAAAATCACGCAGATAAACAATTTGGTCTAGGCATTTTAATTATCACTATCGGTTCGGTATTCTTATTAAGAAACTCGGGAATAGATGTTCCACACTGGATTTTGAAATGGCACACCATTATGTTAGGTATAGGGTTGTGGATGGGTTATCGTAAAGATTTTAAGGGAAGTAGCTGGTTGGCATTGACGATTATTGGTGGCTTATTCACTTTTAGAGCGATAAACATATTTGATTTTGATCTGTTTAGGATTAGTATTCCAATGGCATTAATCGGATTAGGACTGTATGTAATTTTAAAACCTAAAAAAGCACAAAACTTCGATCAGTATTTTGAAAAGAAACCAGTTGATTTTACTGATAAGCAAAGCTAAAATTCTTAACTCCATCATATATCTTAAAAAGGGACATTTTTTAACAATGTCCCTTTTTTATTTGAACAAATGGGACTAAAATGAATGATAGATTATTTAGCTTCTTTACCGTCATTTCGACTGAAGTGAAGCGGAACGGAGAAATCTGTTTCAAGAGATCCTTCGACTACGCTCAGGATGACAAACAAAAAAGAAACGGGGATTCCACCCTTAGGCAGTATCCCCGTCATCTAAATTAACGCTCTCACATACATAAACGCTGTAAATAGAATATATTGTGTGCAACTTAAATTTTTTTATTTTTTTTCTGAAGATGCAGTTAAACCTGCAAAACAGGTACGGCTTTATGGTATTTATTCCGGTACTCAATCGGTGTTAAACCAGTAATTTTCTTGAAAACATCTCTAAACGATTTTGTGTCGGTATAACCTACATCGAACATTACCTCGGTAATATTTTTTCTGCTTGATTCGAAACTTCGCTTTGCAGCCTCAATTTTAACCCTCTGAATGTACTCGATCACAGTGTTTTTAGTCGCACTTTTAAATCTCCGCTCAAAACTCCTTCGCCCCAATGCCAGCATATCGGCCAGTTGATCTACCGTAATCCGTTCCTGGTAATTGCCATCAATAAATTCCTGCGCTTTTTTAATTTTAGCATCTTCATGACCTTTTTGCCCCTGAAACATCATAAAAGCCAGCTGACTTTCGCGATCGATATCTATGGCAAAGTATTTGGCCGCTAAAATGGCGGTATCTCTATCTGTATGTTTTTCAACTAAATATAAAAGTAAATTCCAGTAGGAGTTTGCACCACCGCTGGAGTATAAACCCTGAGCATCGGTAATTATACTGCCATCTACCAGCTCTACTTCAGGAAACATCTCTCTAAACTGATTGGCAAACAACCAATGTGTAGAACATTTCCGGCCGTTTAACAAACCTGTTGAGGCCAATATAAATGCACCAAGACAAAGTGAAGCCACTTCTGCACCTTTAGCATGCTGCTTTATAATCCATGGCAATAAATCCTGGTTTGCTTCCATTGCATAACCTATATTTCCGCTAATGGCCGGCACAAAAATAAGGTCGGTATGTTCAACCTCGTGTAACAGTTTATCGGCATGCACAGAGAAAAGACTATTATTCAGCCTTACTTCCTTCGTCATTCCTACAAGTTCAACTTTGAAAAGCGAAAGTTTGCCCGATGCCTGTAAAAATTCATTAACAGCGGTAAACAGATAGCGGGGATCTGCAATGGCTTCAATCACGGCAGTCTCTGGAATCAAGATAGATACATGTTTCATCATTCAAATATAACGAGGCTAATTGTCGTAAACAACCCCCGCAATTGTCGTTTCTACGTGTTCAGTTTGCTGTAATCTCCCAGTATGTTTGCACTGTTAAGGCTGATGTCAAAGTGTATAATAGAGGAAATGATTGCTGAATGACATCAAATAAATAGAAACAAAATGGCTAGCATAAATTCATATCTCACTTTTAATGGGAATTGCCGGGAAGCAATGACTTTTTACCAGGATTGCCTCGGTGGAGAGTTAATACTCGAAACCATTGGAGAATCAGCTTTTGCTGAAAAAATGCCCAATATCATACGAAGGAGCGTGATGCATGCCGTTTTAGTTAAAGATGAAATGGTAATTATGGGTACTGATATGGTTGAAGAAAGGGGGCTTGTAAAAGGAAACTCCGTAGCTATGATGCTCAACTGCAATTCTGAAGAAGAGGCAAAAGCTTTTTACCATAAACTTTCAGTTGGTGGCAGAGCCTCGCACCTTTTACAGGAAACCTTTTGGGGCGCACTTTTAGGCGATTTAACAGACCGTTTTGGGAATAACTGGTTAATAAATTACGATAAAAACAGATAAATATGAAGAAGCTAAAAACGTGGTATTGGATTGCCACCATTATTTTTGCTTTAATGATGATTATGGATGGCATTGGAGGAATTACTCAACAGGAAGCAGGCAAAGAAGTGCTTAAACACCTTGGTTATCCAATTTATCTGCTCATCATTGTTGGCATTGCAAAATTGCTTGGGGCAGTATCAATTTTACAGAATAAATATACAGCCATTAAAGAATGGGCTTATGCAGGTTTTGCCATCAATTTTATTGGCGCTTTTGCCTCCAGGGCATTTGTTGGCGACAGGGTATCGCTGCTGATCCCACCACTTGTTGCTTTGGTTATTATGTTTATTCCTTACATTTTATGGAAAAAAATTAAAGCAAATGTTAAAAATAGTTAAAACTAAATGGTTAGTTTAATTAGAGGCTTTTCAGAACCAAATATTGTTAACTTTGGGTATTGCAAACAACCAAACACAACAATAAAACGATTATGATTCCAGATTTAATGTGGAATCATATGGTTTAATCACCCTAAAAACAATATTACACGAATGAAAAAGAGCCTTTTATTCATAATTGCTTTATTATTTACCACTTCAGCATTTTCTCAGAATGTGATCCAGCTGTTTAACGGTGCAAACGACTTTTTTAAACTGTTACAGGAGGAGAAGTTTAAAGATGCCCATGCTTTCTTTGATGATACCTTGAAAACGAAATTAACAGAAGAAAACTTAAAGAAACTTTGGGGAGATATCGGAACAAAATATGGAAAGGCAGAATCGTTAGATGCCGTTCAAAGTAAAGCTCAGGGCGAGTTTTTCGCGGTAACGGTTGAAGGTAAATTTGTTAACGGCGATCAGAACTTTATTTTAGGTTTTAATAAACAACAGAAAATTGTCGGAATCTTTCTGGCACCTTCGCGGAAAACATCTTCTTATTTAAAGCCAACTTATGTTGATACCAGTTTATACCAGGAAAAATCAGTATATATTGGGCCGGCAGGAAAACAATTGGCAGCCATTATTACCACCCCAAAAAATGCCAAAAATTTTCCTGTAGTGGTTTTTGTACACGGCTCCGGACCTGCTGATATGGATGAAACTGTTGGTGTGAATAAGCCTTTTAAAGATTTGGCTGGCGGTTTAGCCTCCAAAGGCATTGCTTCAGTTCGATACGTAAAAAGAACTTTAATTTATCCTAACGAATTTAATAAGACTTTTACCGTAAAAGAAGAAGTCCTGGATGATGCAACTGCGGCTATTGCACTTGCAAAAACAGTTGTTGGTGCTAATCCTAAAGCGGTTTATGTATTCGGTCATAGTTTAGGCGGAATGTTAGCACCTAAAATTGCAACACTTACACCTGATTTAGCAGGAATTATTTTGGCGGCAGCACCTGCGAGAAAACTCACAGATATTATTGTTGATCAGAATAAGTATATGTTCGATCAGGCTAATGATACAACAGCTGCCTTTAAAAAACAATTGGCAGATGCTGATGTGGAAATTAATAAAAGTAGAATTTCACAGTTGGGAACTACTATAAAACCTGATTCTGTAATTTTAGGGTTGCCAGCTAAATATTGGACAGATTTAAATGCCTACAATCAGGTTGCTGTAGCTAAAAGTCTTTCGAAACTTAAAATCTACGTATTGCAAGGTGGTAATGATTTTCAGGTAGGTAAAGTAGATTTTGATTTATGGAGCGCTGCTTTGAATAAAAAGAAAAACGTGTTTCTTAAATTTTACCCTGATTTAAATCACCTGTTAAGTTCACAAACCGAAAAAGGTACCATGGCTCAATATCAGGCTGCTGTAAGCGTATCTGAAACCTTGGTTAATGATCTAGCTTTATGGATTAAGGCCAAATAAAACTAAAATGACTTATCGATAAAGAAAAAGCTCCGACTAAAACCGGAGCTTTTTTGTTGCATTTGATTTCCTCATATCCTTGCCTTCGTTAATTAATTAACAAACAATTCAAAAAATAAGCGGTTTAAGTTTAGGGCATCTTATCTTAAATAGTTTGTTTATGGAAAAGCGGAAAATCACTTTAAAAGGAATATGGGGCGTTTTAAAAGCATCGTTTACAGGATTTAATGATCACAAAGTAACGAAGCTCAGCGGCTCATTAGCTTACTATACGGTGTTTTCTATGGCGCCACTACTTGTGGTTATTATTTCGTTATGCGGTATATTTTTAGGGAGGGAAATGGCCGAAGGACAGGTTTATGCCCAGCTTGAAGGGTTTTTAGGTAGAGAATCGGCCATTTCTTTACAGCAATTAATCAAGAATGCTTATCTGGATGGGAAAAGCACCATCGCTTTAATTATTGGTATCATCACCCTACTCATTGGTGCAACTACTGTTTTTGGCGATATTCAGGATTCGATTAATACCATTTGGGGTTTAAAGCCTAAACCAAAAAGAGGGTGGGTGAAATTGTTACAAAACCGTTTCCTTTCATTTTCGGTAATCATCAGTTTAGGTTTTGTACTACTGGTTTCTTTAGCAGTTACCTCTGTGCTTGATGCATTTAGTAACCGTTTGCAGGCGCGCTTTGCCGAAGTATCTGTTATCGTATTTTACATCGTTAACCAAATTGTAACCCTGGCTGTTATTTCATTAATATTTGGCGTAATATTTAAGGTATTACCCGATGCAATTATAAAATGGCGTGATGTAATCGCAGGAGCAATAGTAACTGCTGTCCTATTTATGATCGGCAAATTTGCGATCTCAATTTATATTGGGCAAAGCAATGTGGGAAGTACTTATGGTGCAACGGGCTCATTGGTTGTGGTGCTTTTATGGACTTATTATTCTTCTATTATTTTATATTTCGGGGCTGAGTTTACGAAGGCTTATGCTGTTGCTTTTGGATCTGAGATTTACCCTTCTCATTATGCGGTTACCACCAAAGAAATTGAAGTAGAAATGGATGGAAAATCTATACAGGATAATCATCCTGAAATTATGGAAGAAGTGAAAAAAGAATAATTTATTCTCCCCAGGCAGTAATAATTAATCTTCTTTGTCCTCCATGGTTGCGGTGTTCGCAAAGGTAAATTCCCTGCCAGGTACCAAGCGCCAATCTGCCATTTCTAATCGGAATGGTTACAGAACTGCCCAAGAGTGCAGATTTTAAATGGGCTGGCATATCGTCAGATCCCTCGTAGTCATGCTCATAATCCGGATCGTTCTCCTTAACAGTTTTATTAAAAAACATTTCAAAATCTACCCTCACTGTAGGATCTGCATTTTCGTTAATCGTAAGTGAAGCCGAGGTGTGCTGTATAAAAACCTGACAAATACCAATGTTAATCTCGTCAATTTGGGGCAGGGCATCCTCAACCTCATCGGTAATGATATGGAAACCCCTTCTACGTTCTCTAAGTGCTAAGGCTTGTTGATATATTTTCATTTTAATTAATTCATTTTAAATTTTCGAAGTAGATCTGAAATTTTGAGATTTTCAAATTCGTCAGACAGTGTCTGACTTTTTCAATTCATAGATCTCTCTACTACGGTCGAGATGACGATTAGTGTATTTAATTAATTTCAGGATGCTATTTCAAAAACTCCACATTCCATATTTTCTCTGCTTTTCTGCCAATCAACCAAAAAGATGCAGCCAATACAGAAAAAAACAGAGCCTTATGCCAACTGTCCCAGAAGTATTCAAAGTAGCGTGTGTAGAGGTTAATAAAGAGAAAGGTAATGCCGAATTCCCTTGCGATATCGTCGTGATACTTTAAGCCAAATAAAGTGCTTACTACACATATTGCAGCCGAAATTAAGGCCCAATAAAACAAACTTAACTGCCTCACGGTATACCATTCTTCTAAGCTGGCGAAATTACCGAATACAGATAAGGCCCAAAGCGATACAAACAAGTAAACCATCCCTGCGATATAGGTGACCTGAAAGAAATTTTGCGTTTTAGGAAAAGCTTTCATAATAAACGATGCTGCGGTTAATGCTGCTCCGAAAACCACGAAACGTAAAGGGTAATTCATGCCGAGGAAATAATAATTCCATCGGCTTAAATAGCCTGTTTCTGTGCCAAACCAGGCACCTAATGATATTAAAGCAAAAATCCAGATTAAACGTGAATTGAAGATATAGCCTAAAGCACCATAAATAAAAACGGATGTTAAAATCAGGATGGAGAAATTGCCAGAACCATTATCCACCACCTTTCCAAAATAAGCAATAGCATTTGCTGTGAGTAAAATTGCAGAAAATACAATGGCTTCATTGCTAAACTTTAAATGAGTCAGTTTCTTTTTTCGCCTAAACCCAAGGATGTAAAGCCATCCCGCCAATCCGCCAGAAACAATAGCAATAACGATATTAGGTGTATTGTAAACCCTTTTTAAATAGTTTAAGATGGAATTATCAATAAGGAGTGATCCAAGAGCAATAAAACCGCAAGCTAAGGCTACCCAAAATGCATATTGTGCTAAACGGAGCCAATCAAAATTTTTAGCCTCATAACTTTTGCGGAGTTTATTTCCTGTTTCTTCGTTAATGATCCCATCGCTTTGCCACTGCTCGATCATATCATCAAGAAATTCACTCTTTTCTCTATCGACTTTCATAGGTTAGGTTATACACGAAGATATGTTTTTTGGTCGGAAGTCAGAAGTCAGAGGTCCGAAAGTAAAAAACCATAGACTATTTATGCATCTAAACTCCGGACTCCCGACTAAGGACTTCGGACTAACTAAATAACCTCTTTTATCTTCTTATTGTTCCCAACAATCCAAATTACATCGCCATTATCGAACACAAAGTCGGATGAAGGATTCAATATTCTATCAGCACCACGTTCAATACCCACAATTAGTGCCTGTGCTTTCTCGCGGATCCCTGCATTTCTGATACTCATTCCATAAACAGGCGATTCGGTATGAACAACAACCTTTTGCAAGGTCATTTCTTTATTCGGAAAATTACTTTCTTCAGCTATTTCCGGAGCATCAACTTCTAAAAGTGCTTTAACAGCTGCCAGCTGATCATCAGCTCCGATCAACAACAGTTTATCGTTTGGATAAAGCCGCTCATCTCTGCCTGGTGTAGGGATATTGTTTCTTCCGCGTTCGATTAAGGCAATATTTACACCATATTTTTCCCTGATCATTAATTCGGTAAGCGTTTTTCCTACCACTTCCGATTCAGGTGAAACAGTGAGTTCTGTTAGGTGGGTATCCCAGGGCAAAATGTCAGGTTTTTGATTCTCACGGGCATTTAAATTTAACATGAAACGTCTTTCCAGTTTATCGTAAAAAGACTGCAGTTTCCTGGAGAAGATAACCATGCCTAAAATAATCAGGCCTAATGCGATTACAGCTGCAATCCAGGTGTCAAAGAATTCATACATTAAAAATCCTACAAAGAAAATCCCTAAGGCTATTCTGAAAAATTCAATGGCAATTAACGGACCACGGGTATATTTTTTATTCAGCCAGAGATGAGAATAGGCTGTTCGTTGAATCCTTCGGATAGATAATGCCCATAAAAATGGCGACATTAAAATGAACGAAACCACTACGCTGATAATAATTGAGGTTAAACTATTGGCAACATTGCTCACAATAAAAGGCTGAACGTATCGGTAAGCAAGAAATATGATAGCTATGATAATTACCGAGTGGATAATCGTATTAAAGATATAAGACCTTAATAAAACTTTCCAATCGCTTAAAGTGGTAATCCCTTCAGTACTGGAGCTGTATCTTTCTATACCATCAAGCCATTTTTTTGGTAAAACACGGTTTAAATACTGGTAAAAAGGTTCGGATAGTTTAATCAGATATGGTGTGGTAAAGGTTGTAATAGCTGCCGCTGCCACAGCGATTGGATAAAGGAAATCGCTGGTTACTTTAAGGGTTAAGCCTAATGAGGCAATTATGAATGAAAACTCACCAATTTGTGCTAAACTCATGCCTGATTGTACCGAAGTTTTTAGTGGCTGGCCAGACAATAACGCACCTAAAATGGTAAATATAATTTTCCCAAAGATAATAACCACGGTGGCCACTAAAATTGGAACCCAGTATTTAACTAGCATAGCCGGATCAATTAGCATACCAACCGAAACAAAGAAAACTGCGGCAAATAAGTCTTTTACCGATTTGGTTAAGTGTTCTATTCTTTCTGCCTGTGTAGTTTCGGCTAAGATGGAACCCATTATAAATGCACCTAAAGCAGGAGAGAAGCCAACCTTATCGGCCAGTAATACCATCACCAAACACAAACCTAAAGATACCACCAACATGGTTTCATCATTCATTAATTTTTTGGTTGCTTTAAGAAATGAAGGAATTAAGAAAATTCCGCCTAAGAACCAAAGGACTAAAAAGAAAGCCAGTTTCAAAATGGAATACAGCATTTCTGTACCTGCCGATTGCTGACTTACCGCTAAAGTAGAAAACAGTACCAGTAACAAGATGGCAACCAGATCTTCAACAATTAAAACCCCGAAAACCAGACCAGCAAACTTTTTATGCTTTAGGCCAAGTTCTTCGAAGGCTTTTATGGTAATCATGGTTGAGGATATGGATAAGATCCCACCCAAAAACAGGCTATCCATATCTTTCCAGCCCATTGCTTTACCAACTAAGTAACCTGCCAGAATGATAAAAAGGACTTTTACAATCGCAGTGATAGAGGCCGATCCGCCAACTTTAACAAGTTTTTTGAAGCTGAATTCTAAACCAAGGCTGAATAAAAGGAAAATTACACCAATTTCGCCCCAAATGTTAATACTCTTGGTATCGGTAACAGAGGGAAAGAAATCTAAATGAGAACCAACCAATAGGCCAGCCAATATATAGCCCAAAACGAGGGGCTGCTTAATTTTTTTAAATATAAGGGTGGTTATTCCTGCTGCTGCAAGGATTAATCCTAAATCGGCTATTAAATCGGGTAAATGCATCTATAAAAAATGGGTTTTGATGATTAAATAATTTATTTCCAGATATAATTAATACCTGGCATTTTATTGAAAATTCCACGTTAAAGTGGCTAAAAATGAAATTACTTACCAAAAAACATGTTTTGGGTAGAGCATCTTAAAAAGGCACCAATAATTATATTTTAATCTTCTAATTACAACTTTAGCGGTGATCGTTTTGTTCTTAAAAAAAAGAAATGTCAAAAAAGAAAGAAGTATAAAAGCGGCAAAAGATATTTTTACAATAGAAGAGTTGATGAAATCTTTTTGCAAATTTTCATTGTCCTGATTGAAACCGGAATTATGTTTGTTGATTTTTTTATCGGTTATAAAACTTATTTTTAAGTTTTTGGCTGGCGCATCGTTTCTTTTTCCCTGCGATGCGAAGGCCGCAAAATTAATGGAGATACATAGAAAGAAAATGATGTAAAAAAGCCTCATTGCCGCTAATATAACGAAAATGAGGCTTTTTTGAAAGGAAAATATGATTTAAACTTACTTGACAGCCTTTTCACTTGGGTTACTAAATTGATTTATACAATCACTCAAGTCTCGCTTTACCGTCATTTCGAGCGAAGTGCAACGAAGTCGAGAAATCTGTTTAGATAGATCTCTCCATTCCACTGCGTTTCAGTCGAGATGACGATCGCGCTAGATACGCTAAAAATAAATTTACCTGTTAAAATAATCGAGCGTAGCTTCTTTGTCTTTTTGTAACTGAACGGTCAGCGCTTCTAATCCCGTAAATTTTACATCATGACGCAAGAATTTTAAGAAATTCATCTTAATATCCTGTCCATAAATTTCCTGGTTAAAATCGAAAATATTTACCTCAATGTTTCTGGTCATCCCGTTAATAGTTGGTCGTTGCCCGATGTAGGCCATGCCTTTGTAAGTCCGGAGTCCGGAGTCCGTAGTCTGAAGTCTGTTTGTCGATTCTGAACCTTCTTCTTTAAATTCGGCACTCATTTCTACAGTAACTGCATAAATGCCATCGCCCGGAATCAGTTTATAAGTTTCTTCTACAAAGATATTAGCAGTTGGAAAACCGATTGTTCTGCCTATTTTATCGCCTTTAATTACCCTTCCAAAAATAGAAAAAGAGTAGCCGAGGTAATCATTAGCTAAACTTACATCTCCAACCAAAAGTGCCTGGCGGATTTTGGTTGAGCTTACCGCAACGTCATGAATATCCTGCTCCATAATTTCCTCCACAGTAAAGCCGTAGTGTAGGCCAGCAGCTTTCAAATCGGTTAGGTTGCCCGAACGGTCTTTACCAAAACGATGGTCGTAACCAATAATAATATGTCTGGTGCCTATATTGTTCACCAATGTATTTTTTATATAATCTTCAGGCAGCTGATTGGAGAAATCTCTGGTAAAAGGTGTGATGATTAAATGATCTACCCCCAAACCTTTTAAAATTTCTGCTTTTTCATTAATGGTATTAATCATTTTTAGATCCTGGTTTTCAGGATCAATAATCATTCTCGGGTGGGGAAAAAAAGTTAATATTACGCTTTCTCCTTTATCGGACTTTGCTTTTTCTACCAGCTGTTTAATGATTTTTTGGTGTCCGAAATGTACGCCATCAAAAGTGCCAATGGTTACAATGGCATTATCTAATTTTTTAAAATCCGAAAGGTTATGGTATATTTTCAATGGTAAAATCTATTTTATTGGTATGGGTTTGCATGAGGGATGGAAGCGGTATCCCCCGTTCCGATAACTATCGGAATTTCCCGGGGATTTAGCATACAGCCCGACCCTTTGCGTAGCTTAGGGGCATGCCCAAATTCCTGTTATTTATTAATGTAAAGCATGGCGTTTCACTACCCCGCCTTTTAAATCGGCAATTTGTTGTTGTATCACAAATGCATCCTGATCAATCTGGCGAATAGCAGTTTGTAATTTGCTCATTTCTAGTTTGGTAACCACGGTAAAAATAATATCGATATCTTTCTTTTCTCCATAGCCACCTTCGCCTTTATAGATGGTTACACCTCGTTTCATTTCGTTAATGATGAATCCTTTTATGGCTTCCTGATGTTCTGAAATAATGGTCACACCGGTGTATTGTTCTATGCCATTTACGATGAAATCGATAGTACTGGATGCCGATAAGTACGTGAGAATGGCATAAAGCGCAGTTTCGATGTTTAAGAAATAAGCTGCGAAAGCAAAAATAATGATATTTAAAATCAGGATGATATTTCCAACAGTTAAAATGCTGTTTTTACTGATGTAAAGTGCTAAAACTTCTGTGCCATCAATTACACAGCCGCCACGCATGGCCAATCCAATTCCTCCACCTAAAAACAAACCCCCAAAAAATGCAATAAGCAATTTATCGTGTGTAATGGGCTGAAAGGGTAAGATAATTAGTGCTAGTGAAAGCGCAGCAATGGCAATAGCTGTTTTGATGGCAAAACCTTTACCAATCTGCCTGTAACCTAAAATTACAAATGGGATATTGATGATGGCAATGAGGTATGATAAATTCCAGCCCGTTAAGGTGCTTAGCAAAAGGGAAATACCGGTAACACCGCCATCAATAAAATGGCTCGGCATTAAAAAGCTTTTTAGGCCAAAACACGCCGAAGTTACACCTGCAATGATTAAAAGAATTTCTTTTATAAATCTGGTGTGCCTGTTTTTGATTCGGTTCATGCTTCTGTTTCAGTTTTAGCTTCTTCTTTCTTACTGCGAATATAATTAACAAGTTCTAATACCTCAAATGCATCTTTTAGTGAAAAGTTTCCGCTTCGGGTACGGGTAAGTTTAGAAAGATAAGCGCCGTTATTTAAAGTTTTACCAAAATCGGATATTAAGGAGCGGATATAAGTGCCTTTGCTACACACAATCCTGAAATCGATTTCTGGTAGTTCGATCCGTGTAATTTCAAATTCCGGAACGCTTACAAAACGTTTACGTAATTCAACTTCTTCACCTAATCTTGCTTTTACGTATAAACGTTCGCCATTTACCTTCACTGCTGAATGTGCAGGTGGATATTGTTCAATATCGCCTGTAAATGGTTTGCAGGCAGCATAAATTTCTTCTTCGGAAATGTGGCTGATCTCGAAAGTTTGATCAACCTCGGTTTCCATATCGAATGATGGGGTGGTAGCGCCCAAAATCATGGTACCGGTATATTCTTTCTCTTCAGCCTGAAAAGTATCGATCTGTTTGGTTAGCTTGCCTGTGCAGATAATCAACAAACCTGTAGCAAGGGGATCTAAAGTGCCGGCATGACCAACCTTTAGTTTTAGTGGTTTTAAAGAATTACGGATTTTGCCCACCACATCAAATGAAGTCCATTTGTATGGTTTGTTAATTAAGAGCAATTCGCCTTCAGCAAAATTGAAGTCTTTGAATTTAGAATTTTCGGTACTCACAAATCTTTTTTGCGCAAAGATACGGATTAGTTTATATCAATATGATATCCTGATAAGAACAATGCCAAGATGATAATTCCCAAAGCAATACGGTACCAGCCAAAAACTTTAAATCCGTGTTTGGTTAAAAAGCCGATAAATGATTTTATAGCGATTATGGCAACAATAAAGGCGACAATATTGCCAACTAATAACAGCTTAATATTTTCTGTATTTAACAAATGATAACCTTTTAAAATCTTGTATCCTGTTGCTGCACACATTGTAGGCACGGCTAAAAAGAATGAGAATTCTGCGGCCGCACTTTTTGTCAATTTTTGACTCATTCCGCCCAAAATTGTCGCGGCACTTCTACTCAGGCCAGGGAAAGCAATAGCAAGTACCTGAAAAAAACCGATCTTTAGCGCAGTTGCGTTTGTGATTTCTTTTTCACTATCAATTGTAGCGTTTTTAAACCACTTATCAACCAATAGGAGTATTATACCTCCAATTAATAAAACTGCAGAGATAAATATAGGATTACCTAAAGTATTATCGATAAAATCATTCAATAGAAAACCAAAAACTAAAGCAGGTATAACAGCAATAATTAATTTCAGATAAAACTTCCAATCAGAAAAGTTGAAGAATTTTTTCCAGTAAATTACGACTACTGCCAAGATTGCACCTAATTGAATAGCAACTTCAAAAAGTTTCACAAAGTCATCTTTACCGATTCCCATTAGTGCAGATGTTATGGCCATGTGACCTGTGCTCGATACAGGTAAAAATTCAGTTAAACCTTCAATAATTGCCAGGATAATGGCTTCAAAATAGTTCATATATCATTGATTAATGGGTTAGTCCCATTGTAATTTTACTTTATAGTTTTTTAATTTTTTGTCTCTCGATATCAGGGTTAAATTTTCTGAAATTGCTTGTGACACAATAATCCGATCAAAAGGATCATTGTTAATAAATTCGAGGTTTAGTAATGTCGTAAGATGGGTTTCATTAATGGAGACAATCTCAATCTGGTTTCTTTCTGCAAATCTAAAAAGCTCTTCAAAACCAATTTTTAAATCGAGTTTTCCAATTTGTTTTTTGATGGCAATTTCCCAAAGAGAGGCAATGCTCAAGAAACAGGATTGATTTATGTCAGATAATTTTTTATTTATTGAAATTGGCAGTTGACTATCTCCTGCTACAAACCACAAGAAGGTATGAGTATCTAATAGATATGCCATTAAATATAATCAGCAAACATTTCTAACGGTTCATCAAAATCATCAGATAATTTGATTTTACCTTTTGCATACCCGAACTCACGTGATTTTAATTTCGGCTTGTTCTTGTGTTTTGTTTTTAAGAATTCAACAAAATCTGCAACTTCCTGCCTAAGGTTTAGGGGAAGCGAATTAATTTCGATCTGCAAATTTGTTGTTGTCATACTATAAAGTTAAAAAACACTTTACTGAATACAAAACATTTATTTTTTTAAGATGGCATAAATACCAAAAGCAAAACCTGCCAATACCACAATAGGTGCCAGTAAAGTTCTTCTGAAATCATAAATATCTCCAGTAGTACCCATCATTAATATAAAACCAACCGCTACAATTGCTATGCTGATTAACAATAATTGATAGTTTTGTTTGGTAAAAACCAATTCGCTTTTAACGTCCTTTACAACCGGACCTGTTTTTTTTTCTGCCATTATCTATAAAGATGATAAGATTTTAAACGTAAATATCTGCTTACCGCAAACCATGTACTAATGCCTGTTATAAAAATACCCACAATTAAGAGGCCTATAAATACGAAGCCAAATTCCTGATAGTTATTTAAAATAATAATTTCAGGTACCTCTTTGCGGGCATAAATTAAAGTTGCCAATAAAATTATAATGGCAATAAATGCGGCAATCAGGCCGTGCAAAGCAGCGTATAATAAGAAAGGACGTCGAATAAAATTTTTCGTTGCACCAACCAGTTGCATACTTTTAATTAAAAAGCGCTGTGAGTAGATTGCTAATCTTATCGTATTGTTAATCAAGGCGATAGAAATGATGAGTAATAATGCTGCAAAAGCTAAAATAATCAAACCGATAGTATTGATATTTTTATTTACCATATCTATTAAAGAACTTTGATAAACCACTTCTTTAACTACAGGATTTTTAGAAATACTTGTTTTTAAGGCATCTATGCTTTTATTATTCGCATACTCTGCCTTTAAATACACATCGAAGGTAGAAGTTAGTGGGTTGTACCCTAAAAAGTTAACAAAATCCTCACCTAAATCCTGGGTTAAGTTTCTTGCTGCAAGTTCTTTATTTACATATTGGGTTTGCTTTACCGCCGGATTCGCATTTAGCTCTTTTTGGAAAGCCAAAACATCTGCTTCTTTTGCACCTTCATCAACAATAATGTTTAAAACGATGTTTTCTTTTACATAGTTAGATAGGTTTTTGGCATGCACAAGTACCAAACCAAGTAGCCCCAGCATTAATAAAACCAAGGCAATACTGATTATAGTGGAAATATAAACGGTTTTGGTTTTCTTAGATGCATCACTCACTTCGAATTCTTCCATGTATTTCATTTTTGTTTCTGCGAAAATATAAATTATACCTGATAAACACCAATTAATGATGGCTAAATGAATAATAACGTATGCGATTAGCTTTTAGTTTGAAGATTAAATTCCTCAGTAAATCTGATTCTTTTTCGAATGGCGGTACGAAATTTGCTAAAACGGCGTTAATTATGGATATCTTAAAACTAAATTTAACTATGAAAAGACAAATTACAATTCTAAGCTTGTTAATGCTGCTCACCTCAACAATTATTTCATGCAAAAAGGATACTACTTCTTTAAAAGCTCAAATGATGGGCCGTTGGACGTTAAATAAGATTGTGACCACAGGTTATACTGACGAAAAACTTAACGGAGAGGTTAATTATGGCAAAACTACTGATTATATTGATTATAAATCAAATAATGATGACCAAGTGGAGATAAGTTTATCTGGAAACAGGACAATTGGTGAATATGTGATTATTTATTCGGATCAGTTTAGTATGAGTATTAATGATGGACTTAATTATTGTAAAATAAACAGTATTACTGCAAACAAATTAGAGTTTACTGCTAAAATTGATAAAACAAACGTGACTAAAGTATATTCTTTATCAAGATAAGATCTTAATCCCCCGATTATTTGCTGCGCCATTGGTTTTATATCAGTGGCGCATTTTTTTTGTGGAGATGTATTATAGTAGTAGTGGCGGTATTACCAACTGACACTGAGTCGTATGTAACAAAAGTCATTTTTATAGCAAGTCAGATGGTAACATCTGACTGTACAGGTGAACAGCGACAGAAAATTACCAGTAAATCATTTTCGATGGAATAAATTCGCATATAATGATCTCTGTGTCCAATTCAATGAAAACAATAGTATATTTTTTCTTGTAAGATATGCATTTAAAACCCATCAAAATTCTTTGTGGTTCCCTGCAATTTCTGTAACTTTTTCTGTTGTCCCCTAGTTTTTCAATGAAATCATAAATGCCGTCAGCAAATTTTTCTGCAGTGGCAGGAAGACCTTCGGATTCTAAATACCAGGCAACTTCTGCAATACTTTCTGCAACAGATTCCTTAATTGTTATTTTTCTGTTGCCCATTTCCTGATTAACTTTTTACTATGAGCACGCGCTTCATTAATAGAAAATGTTTTTTCAGGATGATGTTTTAAAGCTGCATTTTTTTGTAATTCTTGATAACTTTCTTCTGGGATGAGTACGTATTTCTTATTTTCAATGGTAAGATGTGTCATAACAGTCATTTTTTGATATACGAAGATACTAAATAATAAATTATGCATTTACTTTCTTTTACAGTCGGATGGTAACATCTGATTACACAAAAGGTGCCTAGGTTTTACCCTTAACTTCTTCTTATTCTGCATTTCTGTTGGCAAAATAATATCATGAATCTCCTTTTTTAAGCCCCTTAATTTCCGTATTTTCGCCCCTTTAAAAATTTAAAACTTGCAATGGATTACCAATTCAAAGAAATAGAACAAAAGTGGCAGAAATTCTGGGCAGATCATCAAACATTTAAAGCCGAAAGCAATTCTGATAAACCAAAATACTATGTATTAGATATGTTTCCTTATCCATCGGGAGCAGGTTTACACGTTGGTCACCCGCTGGGTTACATTGCATCAGATATTTTTTCTAGATATAAACGCCTTAAAGGCTTCAATGTATTGCACCCAATGGGATACGATTCTTTCGGATTACCTGCAGAGCAATATGCCATACAAACCGGACAGCATCCGGCCATTACTACTGAAGCAAACATTGCAACTTACCGCCGTCAGTTAGATCAGATTGGTTTTTCTTTCGATTGGAGTAGAGAGGTCCGCACTAGTGAGCCATCTTATTACAAATGGACACAGTGGATTTTTATGCAGTTGTTCAATTCCTGGTACAATATCGAAAACGATAGGGCAGAAGATATTACCACTTTGATCGAAAAATTCAATGCATCTGGCACAGCTGATGTTAAAGCAGTTTGTGATGAAGATACAAAAGAATTTTTGCCGAGCGATTGGGCAACCTTTACCGATGAAGAGAAACAAGTTGAATTGTTAAAATACCGTTTAACTTATCTTCGTGAGAGTACTGTAAACTGGTGCCCGGCTTTAGGAACTGTTTTAGCGAATGATGAAGTTAAAGATGGTTTTTCTGAGCGTGGTGGTTTTCCGGTTGAGCAAAAGAAAATGATGCAGTGGAGTATGCGGATTACAGCCTACTCAGACCGGCTTTTGCAAGGTTTAGATACGATTGACTGGCCTGAACCGATTAAAGAAATGCAACGCAACTGGATCGGTAAAAGTGTTGGGGCATCCGTTAAATTTCAGGTAGAAGGAAATGACAAACAGATTGAAGTGTTTACTACCCGTGTAGATACGATTTTTGGTGTTTCTTACCTTGTTTTGGCGCCGGAGCATGAGTGGGTAGCCGAATTGACTACTCCTGAACAAAAAGAAGACATTGCAAATTATATCGCTTTAACCAAAAAGAAATCAGAATTAGACCGCATGGCGGATACTAAAACGGTATCCGGTGCTTTTACAGGGACGTATGTTATCAATCCGGTAAGTGGCGAGCGCGTTCAGCTTTGGATTGCTGATTATGTACTAGCTGGTTATGGAACAGGTGCAGTGATGGGTGTTCCAAGTGGCGATCAGCGCGATTGGTTATTTGCTAAACACTTTAATTTACCGATTATTCAGATTCTGGACGGACAAAAAGATATTGATGTACAGGCAGATCCGACTAAAGAAGGAAAATACATTAACTCTGGTTTTATTAACGGGTTGACTTATAAAGAAGCTGTAGCGTTCTTGAATAACTGGTTAGAGGTCGAAAAAGTTGGAAAAGCCAAAGTGAATTTCCGTCAACGCGATGCGATTTTCGGTCGCCAGCGTTATTGGGGTGAGCCAATTCCGGTTTACTTTAAAGATGGATTGCCTTATTTGGTAAAGGAAGAAGAATTACCATTGTTGCTTCCTGAAATTGATAAATATTTGCCTACCGAAACAGGAGAACCGCCTTTGGCCAGAGCTGAGGGTTGGATGCCTAAAGATGGCGGCCATTACGAGTTAAGCACCATGCCAGGCTGGGCAGGAAGCAGCTGGTACTGGTACCGTTATATGGATGCCAATAACGACAACGATTTTGCTTCAAAAGAAGCTATTGAGTATTGGAAAGATGTAGATTTATACATCGGGGGTTCTGAACATGCAACGGGGCACTTATTATATAGTCGTTTCTGGAATAAATTTTTGAAAGATTTGGGTTATACCAAAGAAGAAGAGCCTTTCAAAAAACTGATTAACCAGGGGATGATTCAGGGCAGGTCTTCGTTTATTTACAGACTTCAGTTAAAAAAATATAAAGTCGGTAAAACTAATCCAATTAATGATGAAATGAATTCTCTGGGAAAAAAGATTGAGGACGATTCATTAAATAACAACCAGTCATTATTAGAAATGCCTTCTCCTGTTGTTCTTGTATCTAGGAATATTTATCTAAGAGGAATTAAAGGTACTTTGACTTCAGATGAAAGAAAATCTCATGAAGATTTGTTTACTTCACTAATCAAAGAAAGTTATCAGATTGATGATTTAAATGTCGAATTTGAAATTGATTATGAAAAGACACAAAAACTACATGTTCCCATTGATTATGTTGTGTTTGATAATTTAGATGCAAACATTGCTCATTTAGAAATTGAACCTGCCAAAAAATGGATAGAGAAATTTCAAAATGCAAAATCTTCATGGGTGTTTGAAAGTGATGGAAGTTACATCTGCGGTGTTGAAGTAGAGAAAATGTCGAAATCAAAATTCAACGTGGTTAACCCAGATGATTTGATTGAACGTTATGGTGCTGATACTTTGCGGATGTACGAAATGTTCTTAGGTCCGTTGGAGCAGAGTAAGCCCTGGAATACGAATGGCATTGAAGGCGTATTTAAGTTCTTGCGTAAATTCTGGCGTCTGTTCCACAACGAAGACTGGACTTTCCATGTAAACGATAATGTGCCTACCAAAGCAGAGCTGAAATCGCTGCATAAAATCATTAAAAAGGTACAGGATGATATCGAGCGTTTCTCATTCAATACTTCTGTATCAAGCTTTATGATTGCGGTAAATGAATTAACGGATCTGAAATGTAAAAACCGTCAGATTTTGGAAGATATGGTGATTATCCTTTCGCCTTATGCGCCACATATCTGCGAAGAACTTTGGGTACAACTGGGTAACGAAGCTGGAACTTTATCCTATACTGCTTTCCCAACATTTAAGCCTGAGTACCTGGTAGAAGATGAGTTTGCTTACCCGGTTTCCATTAATGGTAAAATGAAAATGAACCTGAATTTGAGCTTAACTTTAGCTCAGCCAGAGGTAGAAAGCATTTTATTAGCTGATGAGCAATTCCTGAAATTCTTAGATGGAAAACCAACCAAAAAGATCATTTTCGTTAAAGGGAAGATTATTAATGTAGTTGTTTAAGGAGGTAGAAGGCGGAAGGTAATAAGGTGGAGGGTTTTCCTTGCGCTTGCCTAAGCTAGAAATATAAAAACCCGATTTGCGTTTTGCAAATCGGGTTTTTTGTTTTTTTTGACAGGTTCAAATAGAAGGGTCGTCATCTCGACTGAAATGGAGAGATCTACTTCGCAGATTTCTCGGCTGCGCTCGAAATGACGATCGCGTGGATATTACTTTGTAAATAATATGCTTAGTCAGCTATATAATCGTTAGGGATTTTGTTGTTAAAGGTAAATTAAACCCTCAACCTCAAAAGCCTATCTTTCTCCTCTTTTTCTATTCCCACCAAACCTCCTGTTGTTGCTGGCATTACGTGGTTTGCCACTCATATTGCCATCGCCACTTTTTTTAGCGCCACCGCCACCACCTTTAGATTGGGCTTGTGGTTTGCGTTTAACCTGGTTTTTGGCCAACATACTTTCCCAACTTAATGGGTAAGGGTGATCATCAACAACGGGTAAAGTAATTTTAATCAGTTTCTGAATATCCAATAAGTATTCGTTTTCTTCCGCATCGCAGAAAGAAATCGCAATACCGTTTGCACCGGCACGGCCGGTACGGCCAATTCTGTGAACATAAGATTCAGGAATGTTTGGTAATTCGAAATTGATCACATGTGATAGCTGATCGATATCAATCCCGCGGGCAGCGATGTCTGTAGCAACTAAAACACGGATTTTTCTATCTTTAAAATCAGTTAATGCTCTTTGACGGGCATTTTGCGATTTATTGCCATGGATAGCAGCAGATTTAATCCCTGCATGGGCTAAATCCTTAACAATACGGTCTGCACCATGTTTGGTACGGGTAAAAACCAGGGCTGTCTGAATATTTTTATCTTCAAGAAGATGGATCAATAACTTTTTCTTATCTGGTTTATCAACAAAATAAACGGATTGAACAATCGTTTCTGCAGTTGAAGAAATTGGAGTAACCTCTACTTTTGTGGGACTAGATAAAATGGTATTCGCCAACTTCTGGATTTCATCTGGCATGGTTGCCGAGAAAAATAAAGTCTGACGTTTAGCTGGTAATTTAGCTACTACTTTTTTCACGTCGTGAATAAAGCCCATATCCAGCATACGATCGGCCTCATCCAGTACGAAAAGTTCAATGGTATTTAAGCTAATGAAACCCTGGTTCATTAAGTCTAATAAACGACCAGGTGTTGCCACTAAAATATCAACGCCTTTTCTTAATGCTTCTACCTGCGAGTGTTGGTTCACTCCGCCAAAAATTACCAGATGGCGTAAGTTTAAATGACGGCCATAAGCTTTAAAGCTTTCTTCAATCTGAATGGCAAGCTCGCGTGTAGGTGTTAAAATTAAAGCCTTTATGTTTTTTGTTGCTTTGGTATTGACGTGTTTTTCGTGCAGTAACTGCAACATCGGGATGGCAAAGGCAGCGGTTTTTCCGGTACCTGTTTGTGCACAGCCTAGTAAATCTTTGCCTTTTAAGATGGTTGGAATAGATTGCTCCTGTATTGGTGTTGGTTGTGTATAACCTTCGGTCTCAAGGGCCTTTAAAATGGGCTCAATGAGGTTTAATTCTTTGAATAACATGTATTTTTCTGTGTAATATTTATCGAAGAAGCTAGAACAATCATTTGTTGAAGGACTAACTTGCGGAGAGAATATGCCATTCAGAATGGCAAGCCCTTATTCCTGCTTCAGCGGCAAAGATACAAAAAATGTATAAAGAATGTGTTTTTGATAATGTAAATCTCAATCATCACCGCATCACGCATGTTTACTTATATGACAATCTGCTTAATTGGTATTTTATAAATATATAATTTGTAGTATAATTATTTTTTATACGTATATTTATTTTTGTTAAAGTGTACATATTACACTAATTTATTTTTGTTTTAAAAATACCAGTATGTAGACTATAAATAAAAACAACTAATAAAACTTATCTAACCAAACTACTTATGAGAAAAAAACTACTCCCTAACGGAAGAAATCCATTCTTCCTGCATTCCTTCGTTTTTTTAACGATGGTAAATCCTGTAAAGCAAATTACTTAAATACGCCATCGTAGCAGAGCTAACAAACTGATGTTGTCTGTTTATTAGCTATCAGAAGTATGAGTACGCATTATTAACCTAATCATTATAAACTTATGAAACAAAATCTATTTTGTATCAAGAGGAGTTTTCTTCTCTTGTGTTTGGGGATGCTGTTTGCCCTTGGTGCAATGGCCCAATCAAAAATTACTGGTAAAGTTATTGCCAGTGATGACAAATTACCTGTTATTGGTGCCACAGTTAAAATTAAAGATGCCGCCGGAGGCACCACCACCGATGGCAACGGAAACTTCTCTTTAAGTGTAAAGCCTACAGATATTTTGGTGATTTCTTTTGTTGGCTATGGTAATAAAGAAGTGGTAGTGGGTAAACAGACCAATATCACGATTATTTTACAAGCCGAGAATAACAATTTAACAGATGTGATTGTAACCGGTTATTCTTCTCAACGGAAAAAGGATTTAACCGGTGCCGTTGCTGTGGTTAATATGGAACTATTAAAAGCGCAACCTGCTGCAAGTGCGGTAGAGGCCTTACAAGGGAAAGCCACAGGGGTGCAGATTATAAACGACGGTGCGCCGGGTTCAACACCGCAGATCAGAATCAGGGGAATCAGTACAATCAATAATAACGAACCACTTTATGTTATTGATGGCGTTCCTTTTGAAGGTAAATTATCATGGCTTAACCAGAATGATATCGAAAGCCTGCAGGTATTGAAAGACGCCTCTTCAGCTTCCATTTATGGCTCAAGGGCAAATAATGGCGTAGTAATTATCACCACTAAAAAGGGGATAGCAGGTGCACCCAAAATTACGCTCGATTCTTATTATGGCACACAGGTTCCCAGAAAAAATAGTTTTCCTGAAATGATGAATCCCCAGCAATATGCTCAGTATATATTTGATGGTTATGCCAATGCAGGACTTCCAGTTGCAGCAGGGAAAAATTATGGTTCTGGTTCTACCCCTGTATTACCAGAATATTTGGTGGCCGGTTTAAGCCTTGGTCAGGATGTTACTGCTGCTGATGCGGATCCATCTAAATACAACTATAGCCGTGATCCTGACCTTTTTTATCAGATTACAAAAGCAAATAAAGCAGGCACCAATTGGTTTGATGAAATTACTGAAACCGCGCCTGTTCAAAATTATCAGCTTAGTGCTACCGGAGGTGGAGAAAATGCAACTTATACTTTCTCCGGCGGTTATCTTGATCAGAAAGGAACCATTAAATACACCGGATTTAAAAGGTTTAATTTTAGATCGAACACCAATATTTCGGCGTTTAATAAAAGGGTTCGTTTTGGTGAGAATGCGCAATACAGCTATTCAGAAGGCTTTGGTTTGGGTGTAAACCCGAATGTTTCTGGCGATTACCAGGATCAGGGAAGTGCACTGGGCTGGGCCTACCGGATTCCTACCATTATTCCGGTTTACGATATTGCGGGGAATTTTGCCGGTAGTCGCGGAAGCCAGCTGGGAAATGCAGAAAACCCTGTTGCCTTTCTTTACCGTGCAAAAGACAATAAAAATAAGAGTAATTTCTTTTTCGGAAATGTTTATGCAGAGGGTGATATCATTCCTGGATTGGTATTAAAAACCAATTTCGGTTTGCGTTATGAAAACTTTAATGGTTTATCTATGCGTTATCCAAATCTGGAATTTTCTGAAGGCAACAATTCAAATAACCTGAACGAGTACCAGGGATACAATACTGAATGGACCTGGACCAACACTTTAAATTACAGCAAGGTATTTAATGAAAAGCACAGGTTAAATGTGTTGGTGGGTACTGAGGCCATCAGATCGCGATCAAGACAGTTGAATGCCGGAAGAAATGGCTACTTTATTTTAGGCAGTCAGGATTATTATTACCTCAATACAGGTTCATCTAACATCAGTAATTCGAGTTATGGATCAATAGGCTCCCTTTTCTCGTTGTTTGCCAAAGCAGATTATTCTTATCATGATCGTTATCTGGCCAGTGTTACGGTTCGCCGTGACGGTTCTTCAAACTTCGGTCCTGCAAACAAGTATGGTTATTATCCGGCAGCAAGTGCAGCATGGAGGTTATCGGAAGAAGAATTTATGAAAAGTGTTAAATGGATCAGCGATTTAAAATTGCGGGTTGGATATGGCCAAACCGGTAACCAGCGGATTCCTCCATATCAATACATCAACAGGTACCAGAGCTCAATTGTTAACTCGGCTTATGCTGTTGGCGGTGGCAATGGCCTTACTACTGGTGTGTGGCAAAATGCTTACCAAAATGCTGATGTAAAATGGGAGTCGTTAAAAGCTTTAAATATTGGTCTTGATTTTACGCTACTAGGTGGTGCTATTGACGGATCATTAGATTGGTACAACAAAAAAACATCTGATATGCTTTATAATCTGCCATTACCTTCGAGTGTAGTTGGTTTAGGTAGTTCGCCCTATGTGAATATCGGCGATATGAGTAATAAAGGGGTCGAATTTAATGTTGCTTATCACTACGGAAGAAGCGCAGATAGCCCTTTTAAATTTGACATTGGTTTAAACCTCTCCAAAAATGACAATAAAATTGTAAGGTTAGCGCCTGGTATTTTTAACCAGATATATGGCAATTACAGAAGCTTACAAACCAGTGTATTGCAGGAAGGCGAATCGTTCGGCTCTTTCTTTGGATACAAAACGGCCGGGATTTATCAAAGTGCTGCAGATATTCAGAATAATCCATCATATGCAGGCGCAAGGATTGGCGGTTTGCGTTACCAGGATATTAATGGCGATGGCATAATCGATCCTAAAGACAGGACCATTATTGGTAATCCGAATCCAGATTTTACCTATGGTGTAAACTTAAATGCATCTTATAAAAATTTCGATATTTCAGCTTTTTTATACGGTGTTCAAGGCAACGACTTATTTGAGGCTACCCGTTATTTCACAGATTTTCCATCTTTTGCAGGCGCTAAAAGTACAAGATTGTTAAATGCCTGGAGCCCTAGTAATCCGTCAAGCCTTACTCCATCTGCTTACGTGGGTGCATCAGATGTTGAACTGGCTTCTTCAAGTTATTACGTTCAGGATGGCAGCTTTTTAAGGTTGAAGAATATACAGATCGGTTATTCCATTCCAACAGCTAAAGCATTCGGACCAAAATCGGGCATTTCCAGAGTAAGGGTTTATGTCAGTGCTACTAACCTTTTCACTATTACCAATTATACAGGTCTGGATCCAGAGGTTAGTCAAACCAGAGATGCTGCTTCTTCAGTAGGAAGCTCAGGTCCGCCTGCTGATACGTTCTCGGCACTTGGGGTTGATAAGGGCGTTTATCCTTCGCCACGTCAGTTTTTAATCGGTATTAATGTTGGATTTTAATTAAAAGATATCAAAATGAAACATATCAAATATATTCTTCTATCCTTATTGATTTGCAGTACGTTTTCCTGCAAAAAGGAGTTTTTAACGCTTCAACCACAAGGCGAATTAACTGAAGATCAGTTGACTACGCAGGATGGTGTAGAAGGTTTGCTGGTAGGGGCCTATGGCTTACTCAATGGTAATGTAAACGGAACCTATGGCAATTATGGCGCAGCACCCAGCCAATGGTTATTTGGCGAGGTGGCTTCTGATAATGCACATAAAGGGAGTGAAATTGGCGATCAGCCACCAATGAATGCGATAGAACAGCATTCGCCAACCAGTACAAACGATAATTTATCGAATATCTGGGACAGGTGTTTTGAAGGGATTCAACGTTGTAACAGTACCCTTAAAATTCTGGCCAATCTCCAGGCCGGAAAAGGTACCGCAAAATTTAGCGATGCCCGTGCAAAAGAAATTCAGGGTGAAGCCAGGTTACTTCGGGCACACTATTATTTCTTTCTGGTCCGGATATTTAAAGTTGTACCATACCTTACAGAGGCTACAAGCGGTACTTTTGTTCCGAATGATAAAGATATTTACCCAAATATTGTAGATGATCTTCAGTTTGCTGTTGCCAATTTAAGCACAACCAAACCAAAAAATCAAAAAGGCAGGGTAGATAAATATGCGGCTCAGGCTTATCTTGGAAAGGTATTTTTGTATCAAAAAAAATATCCTGAAGCCTACGATTTGTTGAATGCTGTAATTTTGGCAAAACCATCTCTGATTGATATGCCGTATTCAGATAACTTTGACATTACCAAAGAAGATGGACCTGAAACCATTATGTCTGTTCAGCATTCCGTTGGAACAGATGGTACCGGAGGTGATAATGGCAATGTGGGCGATATACTAAACTTTCCGTATGGTAATGCACCGATTAACTGTTGTGGTTTCTTCCAGCCGACTATAGATTTGGCGAACTCATTTAAGGTGAGTGCTACAGGTTTACCGTTATTGGATGGCAGTTACCGTACTAATCCATATAAATCTGATTATGGATTAACGGGAACAGATAAAACCAATTATACTGTTGATAAAACCTTACCGTTAGACCCGAGAATTGAATCGACAATAGGAAGACGCGGTGTTCCATATCGCGATTGGGGTTTAATGCCGGGCGATACCTGGATTCGTGATGCCAGTAACGGTGGTCCTTTTTTAGCCGTTAAGAATACCATTGATGCGGCTCAGATCTCAAGCGGAACCGCTCCTGGCACTACCAATGTAACCGGACTAAATGTGAACCTCATCCGCTTAGGTGATGTTTATCTAATGGCAGCAGAATGCGCGGTAGAAAAAGGCGATTTAGCCAGGGCCTTAACTTTGGTTAATATTGTGAGGGCGCGAGCGGCAAAAATAACACCTCAATCTATAAATGGGGTGCCGGCTGCAGCCTACATGGTTAGTGAGTACGTATCGTTCCCAAATGATACTTATGCCAGAAATGCGGTACGTTTCGAACGCAGATTGGAATTGGCAATGGAAGGCCACCGGTTTTTCGATCTTGTGCGTTGGGGCATAGCCAAACAAACCCTCGAGAGTTATTTTGCTTTTGAAGGTGGGTACTTTAACTACTTAAAAGGCATTACCATTGAAGCCAGGGATGATTATTTTCCTTTACCTCAGGATCAGATTGATAGAAGTAAAGGCACATTAAAACAAAGCCCGGGATATTAGGATTTAGGTTATAAATGAGATACATTGGCGGAGCGATGAGCATCAACATTGCTCTGCTCATGTATTTTAGCTATGAACATACAAAGTTTGGATGTTTTTAGAGTTTCTCGTGTGGTCAAAAAACAACAAATCACTGCATTTCATTGCACTTTAGTTGGGATGACGGCACATTAAGTAATCTTCTTGTTTTTTGGAAAGCAATTGTAGCATATCGAGTTGATATGGATTTAGGCGGATGAAACTGCTACTATCAGTAGTAAAATAAACCCGACCGCCAGCGGTTATCCCGATTAAGAATGGTTTAATTTACACGTTTCTTTTTATCGGGATTAAGCAAAGGGCGGGGCTAAAGGAACCGAAGCACCACAGAAATTGCTTTCCATAAAAAAAAAACTGGAAATTAGAGCAACCATTTTTATTAAGAAACTTAAGTTATTATATGGTTCTGATTCCCACTCAAAACGCTCAATGCCAAATTATTTCTCCTCTTTAAACCTGCTAAAAAACAATAACGCAATTAAACAGAGTCCGAAACCTACAATTCCGTTCAATCGTAACCCGAAATCATTTCCCGGATCTTTGCCGTAAATGGTGAGCATGGCGAAAATGGCAATGCCTAAGGTTTGACCAAGTTTTACAAAAAGGTATTTCACTGCGAAGAACATGCCCTCATGGTTTTCTCCGGTTTCTAATGTATCTCTTTGGGCAATGTCGGCTAAGATGGCTGTCGGTAAAATGCCAAGTGCCGCTAATGGAAACGAAGCGGATAGTACCAGGATGTAAATCTGTGTATGTGGACCAAATGGTAATTTGCCTAAAAAGAAAATGGTGACAAAGATTAAGCACAACACGCCAAAGGCAAGCAATACAAAAGGTTTTTTGCCAATTTTAGCAGAACCAAAATTAACCAGCGGGTAAAATAGCAGAGAAGCCAAAACCATGGCACCCATAAATTTTCCACCTTCTGATTCTGGCAGGCCCAATAAAACGGTACAGAAAAATAATAAACCGCTAGAAATAATGCTCAATGCCGTATAAAAAGCGAAATCAGATATCAGGTAATATTTAAAATTGCTGTTTTTGAAGGTACTCTTAATGGCAGGCCATAAAGGCACATGGGTGGGTTTTGCAACCGTGAATTCTTTTTCGTTAATAAAAAAAATAGGCAATAACATTACCAGTCCAGATAAGATACACAGGCCCCAGATTGCAATCTGGATGGCTTCGCTGCGGTTGGCTACATGAAAATGAGCCTCAACCAGATCGGCAAAATTATTGGTGCAGGCCGATAAAATGATTCCGATTACAAAACCGACCTGCTGATAACTTGATAATTTAACTTTTTGTCTTGGCGTGTTGGTTACTTCAGCCAGTAGCGCGTTATAAGGGATTATATAAGTGGTAACCGATACAAAAAACAAACAAAGTGTGATGGTTAACCACCAGGCATTGTGCAGGCTTTCTGTTTTCTGGAGCGGGTAGAATACCAGGCCACAAAATATCATTGACGGAATAATTGCCCATTTCATAAAAGGCATCCTGCGACCGTTTTTATTTGTGCTGGCATCACTTTTTGAGGCAATAAATGGATCGTAAAGGGCATCGACCAATCTTCCTGAAGCAGCAATAATAGAAAGAATATTAAACGCGCCCAATAAAACCAGTTGTGGTACCAAAGGAGGTAAGCCAGCGTTGTTTGGGGGCAGATAGAAAAAGGGAAGCATTACGATGATAATATTTGTCATCGTGCTCCAACCAATCATACCGGCGGCGTAAGCAATTTCTTGTTTTAAGGAGAGTGTTTTGTTCATTAAAATTTTTATAATTAATTTTTATTTTTTGGAAGCAGGTTGCTGAGTTAATCGGTTAGATCAGTCTTGCTTTCCATTTTATCCCAATGAAAAATCGGGATGTTCATTCCAATCAGTTTATTGCTTTAGTTGGCCTCGTCAAACCTCGCAGGTTTCGAAAACCTGCGAGGTTTGAACTATGAAGAAACTATTTCTTGTTAAACCATCTGCTCACAAAATAAACTACCAGAAAGCCAACAAAAATATATAAACCATTAAGTGCTGCATTCGGATCGTCGGCATAAATGCTAAAGGCCACGAAAGTATAAGCCGCAATAAAAATAATAGGCAATATAGGATATAAAGGAACAGTATAGATGGTTTTTTTATCAAGATGTGCTGTTCTCTTTCGAAGGATGAAAATTGTGGCTGCCGAACTGGCCATACTGATGCATTCTAAGAAAATGGTATAGTTTAAAATCTTGTCGAAAGTTTTCGCAAAGAAAATAATCACTACGGCAATTAACGTAAAAACCGTTAAGCTAATGGTCATTACTTCTGTTTTTTTATTCATCCTGCTGAATATTTTTGGCAGGGCGCCTTCTTCGCCCATAGCAAACATTGCCCTTGGGTTACTCAACAGGTTTACATTTATATAACCCATTACAGAAAAAAAGATAATTACAGAAAGTGCGTTAAATCCTGCCGGACCAAAGATTTTTGAGGCCAATATCGCGGCTATACTTTCTGCTGATTTTAATTCTTCAAAACCAATCACCTTTACATACACATAGTTGATGGCCAGGTAAAGAATTACAATAATGCTTAAGCCAATAATGATAGCACGTGGAATCACTTTTTTGGCTTCTTTAATTTCGCCGCCAAAGTTGATGGTTTGTGCATAACCTGCATAAGAAAAAGAAACGGCAATTAAGCATAAGCCCAAAGCTTTTCCATAATCAGACCAGGTTGGTAAAGTGCCTGTTGCTGCTTTAAAAACAGGAGTTATCGTTTCGGTTTGTCCACCAAAAAATACCGCGCAAATCAGCGTTAAAATCATTCCGATTTTAATTACCGTTAATACATTTTGTGTTTTGGAACTTGCTTTTAAGCCTAAAAGGTTAATGAAATAGAATGTTAAAATAGTAAATATGGCTATGGCGACCCGATAGGTTTCGGTTTGTTTATCAAGAGGCAAAATAATTTTACTGAGATATTCTGCACCAATAATTGAAATCGCCGCTACAGATGCTGCGCTGGAAATAATCACAATACAATTAATTGCGAAAGCGATAGAGGGATGATAGGCTGCAGAAAATATTTTATAATATCCACCTGTTACAGGGAAACGGGAACCAATTTCGGCATAGGTTAATGCACCGCAAAAAGCCACGAAGCCACCAATAAACCAGGCCAGGTAAAATAATTCTGGAATTTGCGCTTTCGCCGCTACGTTTACAGGTGTACGGAATACGCCCATTCCAATAACCAAACTCACCACAATCATGGATAAGTCAAATAGCGAAAGCTGCTTCTTTTGTTGCATTAAATAGGATTTTGAATAATCGGATGAAGATAGGGAAATTATGTAAAGATGGAAGATGTAAGAGGTAGGATGAGTTTATGGCTTATGGTCTTTTGGTTCATGGTTGATAGCTTAAGGGGTTATCAACAATTGCCTATAAAAACCATGAACCATTAGCCGTTAGGCTATTGACCATGAGCCATGAACTATCAACGATCGCTCTGCTACCTAGCCATCGTCATCTTACCTAATACCTCTTCCATCTTTTTGTTGATATTTTCTTTTGCGAGCCTCACAGAATAAATCTATTATTGTATAATAATTCTGAAGAGCGTATTTAAAAATATTTTTATTTCAATCGTCAGGGTTATTTCTACAAATTCTTCATCGCTTTGCAGGCCAATAAATGCAAAGTTTTTCATTGAAGAACAGATAAACATAATATGGCAGAAGTAATTTATAACGACGACAGTATTCGTTCATTAGACTGGAAAGAGCACATCAGGCTTCGTCCGGGGATGTACATTGGTAAACTTGGCGATGGTTCTGCTCAAGATGACGGTATTTACGTTTTGCTTAAAGAAATTGTAGATAACTCTATCGATGAGTTTGTAATGGGCACCGGAAAAACCATCGAAATTACCCTTTCGGAGCAAAAGGTTAATGTGCGCGATTACGGCCGCGGTATTCCATTGGGTAAGGTAATCGATTGTGTAAGCAAAATTAATACCGGCGGTAAATACGATAGTAATGCCTTCCAAAAATCGGTAGGTTTAAATGGCGTAGGTACCAAGGCGGTTAATGCACTTTCTACCAGTTTTACCGTACAATCTTATCGTGATGGGAAAACGAAAAAGGTAGAATTTTCAAAAGGAGAAATTGTAACTGAACAACCTATTATTGATACTACTCAACGTAATGGTACGGCCATTACTTTTTATCCGGATGAAACGATTTTCAGGAACTACCATTACATTCCTGATTTTGTAGAGAGCATGGTTTGGAACTATGTTTTCTTGAACACTGGTTTAACTGTAAATTTTAACAACCAGAAATATTTTTCAGAAAGAGGTCTGTACGATTTGCTTTCTAAATTTAATAAGCCAGAAGAGATCCGCTACCCGATTATTCATATGATTGGACCAGATATCGAAATTGCCATGACCCACGGTCAGCAATATGGCGAAGATTACCACTCATTTGTAAACGGACAACACACTACGCAAGGTGGTACCCACCAGGCGGCATTTAGAGCTGCGGTGGTGAAAACTGTTCGGGAGTTTTTCAAAAAAGAGTTTGATGCGGCCGATGTGCGTTCTTCTATCATCGCGGCAATTTCTGTGCGTGTACAGGAGCCGGTTTTCGAATCGCAGACCAAAACAAAACTGGGTTCGCAGAACATGGGACCAGAAGGCCCATCAGTAGCTACTTTTATTAACGATTTTGTTAAAAAAGAGCTTGATGATTATTTGCACAAAAACCCCGACGTTGCCGATGCGTTACTGAAAAGAATTATGCAGTCGGAGCGCGAGCGTAAAGATATTGCCGGTATCAAGAAACTGGCAAACGACAGGGCAAAAAAAGCATCCTTACACAATAAAAAACTGCGTGATTGCAAGGTGCATTTTAATACTACGCATGAGAAACGGTATGAAACTACATTGTTTATTACTGAAGGAGATTCGGCATCGGGTTCAATTACAAAATCGCGCGATGTTGATTGCCAGGCCGTATTTAGCTTAAAGGGTAAGCCGCTTAACTGTTATGAGCTTACCAAAAAAGTAGTATATGAAAATGAAGAATTTAACCTGCTACAACATGCTTTAAATATCGAAGATGGTTTAGAAGGATTACATTATAACAATATTGTAATTGCGACTGATGCTGATGTAGATGGCATGCACATCCGTTTGTTGATGATGACTTTCTTCCTTCAGTTTTTCCCTGATCTGGTAAAAGCTGGTCATGTTTATATTCTACAAACGCCGCTTTTCAGGGTTCGGAATAAAAAGGAAACCATTTATTGTTATAGTGACGAAGAGCGTAGAAACGCCATCGAAAAACTAGGTAATAAACCAGAAATTACGCGATTTAAAGGTTTGGGAGAGATTTCACCAGATGAATTCGGTTTGTTTATCGGGAAAGATATCAGGTTAGATCCTGTTATTTTGAAAGATCAAACAATTAAAAGTTTGCTTGAATATTACATGGGTAAAAATACACCTGACAGGCAACAACACATTATCCGTAACCTAAGGGTAGAGAAGGACGAAGTAACCGAAGAACCTAAAGTGATTACGGAAGAGGTAGCTTAGCAATATCCGTGGTTCGTGTCTTCACGAACTACGTTTACATTATCTAAAAAGGAAGTCAAGCTTTTAAAGCTTGACTTCCTTGGTTATAACTGTTTTCTCGACTTAAATTTCCGCGTGCCCAGTATGACGACCACATTGGTAAGATCCTGAAACAAGTTCAGGATGACGGCTATGATCTAAAATGGTAATTATTCTTTAGGGGCATTCACCGTATCTTCCGGATGTTGCGGTGGCAATACATCTACCTTTTTCTCTACTATAGTGATTTTTGTAAATACCGCATATTTACTAGGGGAGATGCCGTTATCATATTTTTCGGCATAAGCCTGGGTAAATTCTGCTCCGAAATATAAAATGATAGAGGTGTAATAAATCCACAATAAAATAACAATGATGGAGCTCGCGGCTCCAAAAGCAGAACCTGGATTACCTTTTTCGATATAAATCCCGATCAGATATTTACCTAAACTGAAAAGTACAGCAGTAAATAATGCTCCAATTATTGCCGATTTCCAGCGGATGATCACATCAGGTAATACTTTAAAAATAACGGCAAATACAGCGGTAACTGCTGCCAGTGTGATTACGTTATTTAGAATATAAATAATCAGCGCCATGGTGTCATTAGCAACCGGAATGACTTCGTTTATATTGCTCCGCGAAAGCAGACTGGCCAATTTAGAACCCAAACCCACTACTACGCTATTTACCACGAGCGATACCAGCAATAAAAATCCCATCGAAACGATTAATGAAAATGATAATAATCTGTTGGTAAGCATTTTTATCCAACCCTTTTTGGGTACGGCCTTTACTTTCCAGATCATATTGATGCTATCCTGTATTTCGATAAAAATAGCCGTCGAACCAATAATCAGTACCACAATACCTACAATTAAACTAAAGGTTGATTGCCCGGTTTTATTGGCGTGTTCTACAAACCCCTGGATCTGGCCTGCCGCATCTTTCCCCACCAATTCGGTCACCTGTCCAAAGAATTTTCCCCGCGTTTCTTCATTTTTTTTATCGCCCAAAAATAAGGTGGCTGCAGAGAGGAGAATAATGATCAGCGGTGTAAGGGAAAAAATAGTGTAATAGGCAAGCGAAGCACTTAATTTAGTTACCCTATCTTCTACAAAGCCTTTTCCTGCCGCAATAAATAGATGGTAAAGCGCAATAAAGAAGTTTTTGATCTTGGTGATTACTTTCATCTAAAAATTAAAACGGATATCCTATCCCAATGTTATAAATTATATTCTGTCTGCGCCAATCTTTGTTTCCAAAGGCAATATCATCTAATACCCATCTTTGTCCTTCAGGTAAATACGGCTTACGAATTGGGAAGGCTACATCTAAGCGGATCACAAAAATGCTTACATCTACACGTAATCCTGCACCAGTACCCACGGCCAGCTCGTTAAAAGTATTTTTCAGCTTAAAGCCAGATCCAAGTCTTGCCGTTTCAGGTTTGCCAGGTTCTCCAAGATCTTCTTTCCTTAACCAGACATTTCCCGCATCTACAAACAAAGCGCCATAAAGTACACTCACTATTTTAAATCGCAGTTCTGAGTTAAGCATCAACTTAATATCACCACCCTGATCTGCAAAAATTGCATCATCTTTAACCTTAAAAGTTCCCGGGCCTAAAGTCCTGGCTGGAAAAGCCCTGATGTCATTACTGCCACCAGCAAAGAACTGCCTGACAAACGGCAATGAGGTAGAGTTCCCATAAGCATAACCATAACCTAAGTTTAACCGGTTTGCCCAGATTAAGTTTCTGGTAATTTTGTAATAATCTCTTAAATCGGCTTCTGCCCTGATAAACTGCGTTAACGGTTTGTTAAAGATAGATCGCTGGCCATTTTCATCCTTTGGAGTAAACAGGCCCCATACATTACCTCCGGTTTCTAAACCACCAAAGAAATAGGTATTATTTCTTCGGCTATCTTCCATCTGGTTGGTATAGGTGAAATTATAGTTACTTCCAATAATGAACTGACTTTCTAATGTGGTTCTTAAGAGTGGGTTTTGCTCATATATTCTTCTTTCTACACTATCAGAAGGGAAAGAAGTGGAAACATAACTGATTGATATCGGGTTGAAATTATGCTCTTTGTACAAGTTTTCTTTAAAGTTGTAACCATATTGCCCCTTAACTGCATGTAAAGTATATTCAGAACCACGGTTAAGCATCTGATAAGAAAGCGACGTAATCGTTTTCGGGATGAAAGCGTTGGTGCTATTCGGTTTGTAAAAGGGAACAATAAACCTGGGGAAGGTTAGTTTTCCTTCGGCAGTTAATGATAAGGAGTTTTTGCCTAAAGAAGTACCTTTGGTTTGGGTTTCAAAACCACCACTAACACTCACATCTAATTGTTCTGCATTTCTAAACAAGTTTCTGGTGGTTTGTGTTACTTTCACCTCCGAACCGACGAAATTGTTCGATTTACTGGTTCCTACAACCGAAAAGGTAAGTGAGTTTTTCTTTAAAGGGGTTAAATAGATATTCAAATCGAGCTGGTTGTTTTTGAAACTATCAACAGGTAAAAATTCGGCTCTTACATCCTGAAAAGCACCTACGTTTACCATTCGGTTTAATGATTGGTTATGGTCTTTACGGTTATAAAGCTCGTTTTTTTGAAAGAATACCAAACGGTCAAAAAGCCTGGGTTTAAAGGTGTTCCGGTCATCGTATATATTGAAATCGTTATACTGGAGCGGCTTCAGTTTTCTTAATGTACTATCTCTCCTTAACGAATAATTAGGGTAGATGTTAATGTTTTTTATAGTATAAGGTTTTAATCCTGCATCGGGAGCAATGTCTTTTACCTTAACCGAAACATTAACCAGGTTTTTACCTATAGTACTATCTACCTGCATAATTAAATAATCGGGGCTGAAATAGAAATAACCACTTTCCTTTAAGTCGTTATCAATCCTGATCCGTTCATTTTTGTAAGTATCGATATCGTAATAATCGCCAACTTTTAGCAAGGTTTTATCTTTGTTGGCGTTGATGATTTTTGTGAGTGCCCCGGTATCAGGAGGAAAATTAATCTTATTGATTTTATATCGTTGGCCGGTAACGGCAGTATAAATGGCCTTACCTTTTTTTCCTTTTACAACGGTATCGCCGGTAACGGTTGCCTGTAAATAGCCTTCACTAATAAGATAACTGGAGAGTACATCATTATTGTATTTCAGTTTTACCTCGTTTAATAGTACGGGCGCTTCCCCTTGTCTGCGCAGCCAGTTTCTAAAACCTTTTGGCTTTTTGGGCTCGCCGGCAAGATTGTAAATGCCCAGTTTAAATTTTATACCCAAAAACGACTTATTAGGACGTGGCCTTGTTTTGGCTTCCAGATCGGTTTTAACCTGTTTTTCATTGTCAATTTTCCCCGATGAGTCTGGATTAATTTTTACTTCAGCACCGGTATACAAAATCTGTCCTGGTTTTAACGATTTGGTACTGCTGCAAGCCGCCCAAACTAAACAGGCCAGTATAAATAAAAGCGGTCTAATTAGTTTTCTCATCTTGTGCTTTCTGTTCAATGTTTCTTATTCTTCTTATTCTTTTCTTTTGAAAAATCTCTCTAAACTTATTGTAATCTACAACCAGGGTAAAGCCCAGGCCTGTTTCAACAATCTGTCCCTGTACAATCATATCGTTCTGATTTCGGCGGTAAGCCCTTAAACGGTACCGTCCATCAGCAGAGAGTGCATATTCTACGTTTACGTTTCCGGCAATATTAGTCGATTTTTCTCCTGGTGCCTGAGGCCCTTCTAAAGCAAAAGAGCTTCCTACGCTAACGGTTAATCTATCGTTTAGCAGTTTTTTAGATAGGCCAACCTCCAGATCTGTTTTTTGCTGCATCGAACCGGTTGAATAATCTTCAGATGAATTTACGCCGAAGTTAAGATCAACACCCTGAATTAAATCGGAGGTTAAATTATTCAATTGCTCGGTTAATAGTTTGCTTACGCTCGAACGTGCAAGGGTAGAAACACCACCACCGCCGCCTGCCAGACTTTGAAAAGGATTATTCGCAATAAACCTGTTTAAGGCAAGTAAAGCAAGAACCTGTTTGTTCAATTCACTTTCATCACGGTTTACATTAATTAATTTGGTATAAACCTGGCCATTTAAAGCACCTCGCTCATTTTCTGGCAAGTCGAGTTTAAATGAAATAGTTGGCTTTAATAATTCGCCTTTTATCATCAAATAAACCTGGAAAGGTAATTTTGTTCTCGCCTCGTAAAGATCTGGCTGATTTAAGAGGTCGATAGGAGCAGCGTTAACTTCGTATAGTGCAGTAATGTTTGCAGTTGCAGAAGTAGGTTCGCCTGTCCAGACGATGCTGCTGCCTTTAACCAGTTTAAATTCTTTTTTTACAACGGCCAGTGTTAAGTTATACGAACCGTCAACAATGTCGTAGCGGCCAGTCATGCTTATTTTTCCGCTTGGATCCATCGTTACATTTAAGTCTGCGTCGCCCCTAACTTTTAAATTATCACCGGTAGATGCATCTACAACCACATTAAGTTCTGCTTCCGGATCTACTTTTACAGCTGCTACAAGGTTTAAACCTTTAATAGGAGATTTACTGATGCTATCAACCTTTAAAGCTTTTTGTCCGTTAAACGGCGGTGCATCGGCATCAATAAACTGTACTATACCCTCCTGGTCAATAATTGCCGGATCACTTGAAGGCAAAGCGAAAAAGAATTTTGTGCCCTTATTCACGTTGATATTCATGTTTACATCCGGCTGATTCAAGTCTCCGCGAACCTTGATATTGCTGGTTAAAAATACCGTTCCATAAATCATATCATTATCGGCGGCGGTAGAATTGATTGCCCTGAAATTGTTCATCCGGATATCTAAACCGAATCGATAATTTTTAAAATCGGTAGTATAAACTTTTCCGTTGATAGTTGCTTTTTGATTTAGAGAATCGATCAGTGTAAAATTGTTAAAACTGATGCCTTCATTGGTAAATGATATTTTTTCATTCGGCAAACGGAAATAAGAGTTTACATAAGCTACTCTGATCCCTGCATTATTGAAAGTTAAATCGCCTAATATTTTCGGTGCAGTTAAGGCTCCTTTAACAGTAAGGGCGCCGGTTAAGGTACCTGTACCATTTTTAAGCTGACCTGCAGATAAACTTTCAATATTTTTCATTTCAATCTTATCGATGTTGACGGTAAGATCTAAGGCGCTTTGAGGTGCAGTATAATAAAATCCATTTACCCTCAGTTCATGTATGCCAGTTAAGGCCATATTTACCTCGAAGGCATTTTTGGTATCGTTGTTTACCGCTAAACGTAAAGTACCCAACTGATCTTTCTGATAGCGCAACTGGTCGATGGTTAAATTCGCTTCAAATTTTGGTGTACCGGCCAAATCTTTAACATTTGCGGTTCCGTTTAAACGGCCACCAACCAAAGTGGTATCGGTTTCAGCAAACTTGGTTAAGGTTTCCAATTGGAAATCTTTAAATTCTACGGTTAGAGGTGCATTTGGTTGCGTAGGGCTGCTGTTAATGGAAAGCGACTGACCGCTGTTGCTGATCTGGAACTGGTTAACCAATATGCCTGATGCACCAAATTGAATGTAATTATCTTGCGAAACCACCCATTTTTGATAATCAAGCAATAACTTTTGAGGATCTAAAGCAAATTTAAAATCCTTATTAATCGATTGGAAAGTACCGCCGATTACATATTTGTCTTTAAGTTGCCTGTCGCGAAGGAAAATATTAACGCCTAAGTTATTATTTAAAGCCTCACCACTAACTTCTGTATTAAATAGTGCTACAGACGGGCTTTGAAGGCTTTTAACCGTTAAACTATAGGCCAGTTTATTATTCTCGTTATTGATGTTTAAAACCGTGGTATCTACTTTGAAATCTCCATAAACTACCTGTGGGAAATTACCTTTAATCTGTAGGCTGTCTTTTTGTGTGTCAATCAATCCGTAAAACTGCGATTGTTTAAAAGCCGTTAATTCAGGCACAAAACTCTTTAATAGTTTAGAATCATAAACCTGAACAAAAAAACGCAAACGCTGATCCGGAACCTTTGTAACGGTTCCAAAAGCATAATATTTATTGATTTCGTTAATGATTGCACTACCTACTTTGGTCAATTGGTATTTTCCGTCGATTTTTGCTGAGAGTATTTCAGATTTCAGTGTAAGTTCGTTTTCTGTTGCGGTAGATTTTGCACGGATCGAAATCGTATCCACATTAATTCTTTGTTTATCTTTCACCAGTTGTAAACCCGTAACATCAACAGATCCGTTCAAATAATCGGCGTCGGCAGTAGTCAGATTTACTTTAACCACTCCTGCGGCACTTAAAACCGTCGGACTAAAGTTTAGTGCCTGAAGGTTTACCTGCTTTAAATTTAAATCGGCTTTTACTGCTGGATATTTCCCCGCCATATTTACTTTAGCGGCTAAATTAAAGTTGGCATTGCTATCGGGCATGCTGCTTTTAATGCTGATGTTCTGGTTGCTATAATTGCCGGCAAGGGTTAAATTCCGGTAGGTATATTTATTATAATAAGCACTTAACACCTTGGCATTAAACTTTGCATTGATTTTTTTGGGATCTAGGCCGGTACCTGCTACATTGGCCTTAACCGAAACACGGCCAAGTTTTGGCTGCATTTTTAACAGCCTGCCTACGTTGAAGTTGTTTAAACTGATATCTGCCTTGTAACTTTCTTTGCCTTTAGGGCCATTCATGCCTGCAACTATCACTGCACCACCCATATCGGTGTTGATGTTCAGGTTGGTATTGAAATCAGTCATTGAGCCTTTAAAATTACCTTTTGCATCGATTACATTAGGCAGTTCAATTGAAGGAGGAATTGATTTTTTAGGTACAGCAACCAAAATATCACCTTTGGTAACATGAAGTTTTTTAATGTTTAAATCGAGAAAGGTTTTTTTAATATCGGGCAAGCCTTTGGCATTTCCGCTGATATCAACCTGGGTATTTTTTAAGCCGCTGATCTGCAGTTTTGGGATATTCAGGTTGTTTAAATAGCCGTTAACATCCGCATTGATTTTTATTTTTTCGTTTCTATAATTGGCTGGTATGGCAGTGCTGAAGTATCCGGCATCTTTTAAACCAATGGTGGTGTTTTTAAGGGCGATATTTAGTTTTACACGTTCAGGATGTTTGGTTAAATCCTCCATTGAGGTGAAATTTAACTCAGTTGCATTTTCAATAGAGGTATTTGGTGTTTTCAGGATGAAATTGCTCAGTTTAATCTGTTTGTCGTTATACACCGCGTCGCCACGTAATTCATCCAGAACAAAGCCGCTTTTTTCCTTTAGTGATCCGTTTTTAACATTTGCTTTTATACCTGCGGCGCTATAACTTACATTGCTGGCACCTAAGTTTAGCTGGTTAATTTTCAGGTGGTTAAAATCCATTCCTTTAGGAGCAGGTTTTGCACCCAGATTATCAAACTGTACATCGTTATCGGCTAAACTGATGTTTTTGATAATGAGGCCTAAAGCCGATTTTTGGGGCGCTACAGTATCTTTAACTTTCTTTAAATCGTTGCTCGGCGCTGGTTTAAATGCAAAAAGAATATTCGATTTGTTTAAATGTGCATCATCAACTGAATATTTACTATTAGTTAAATCTACTTTCAGGTTTGCCAGGCCAAGGTCGTTTACGGTAGCAATGGCTTTGGTGGTCGAGATCTGGTCGTCGTAGTTTACCTTTACATTGTTAAAAACGAAGTTCTGTACCTCGATTAATGGCAATTTACCTTGTTTTTTCTCTGCACTATCCACACTGTTGGTAATATGCTGAACCAATTTGACAAGAGGCTTTTGCTGTAAATAACGAAGCGAAGTATTCACCAGGCTTAACTCTTTAATTACATAATGCTGGTTGGCCAGATCGAAATCTTTGATTTTTGTTTTAAAGGCACCTAAATATAATTTCACATCATTACCTGCAACATCATCGCGGTAGTTGATGCCAATATCTTCAAAAGAAACTTTATCAACAGAGAATTTTAGGGTAGAAGTGGTATCTTTTTTTACTTTCTCTTCTGGCTTTTTCTGATCGCTTGCAAAAGCATCCACCAGGAAAGAAAAGTTAAAGGTGGTGTCGGGAGTGATGCGCTTTACATTGGCGCGTACATTTTTTAGTTCAATATTATTGATCTCGACTGTATTTTTTAATAGCTTAAATAAACTGATATCAACCGCTAGTTTTTCGGCATATAATAAAGTATCACCTTTACGGTCTTCGATGTAAAATTTGTTTAAAACTACATCTTTTGGCAATGCGATTTTAATGCTTTCTAAACTTACCTCTGTTTTAGTCTTGTTTTTCAGGTAATTTATGGCTTTGCCTTTAACAAAATTTTGGACAGCTGGAATATTTAAGGATAGCGCTACACCAACTACCAGAATGATGATGGAAGCAATTACCCACAATAGAATTTTTAGACTTTTGCGTACGTATTTATTCAATGCTAAGTGTGTTTGGTGTTTGATAAATGCTAAAAGCACGCCATTAAAATTAATTTTAAGGCCTGTTTTACTAAATAATACAAAAAATAACTTAAATTGTTCGCCCGCTATAAAAATTTAATATTGGCGGTTTACTAATTAGTTACAAATGAATTCATTAAATTTAAATATATCTTTTGAACAATACGAAAGTATTACAGAATTAACATTGGCAGATAGAACCCTTTGCGAACTTTCAGAAAAGGCTTTAAATACTTCTTATTCTCCCTATTCTAAATTTAGGGTGGGTACAGCAATCCGCCTGGCCTCAGGCGAAACCGTTCTAGGCAGCAACCAGGAAAATTTAGCTTATCCATCTGGGCTTTGTGCAGAACGTGTAGCTCTTTTTACCATTGGCGCCACCTACCCAAATGCAGTGATTGAAAGCATGGCTATTACTGCCCAGACTGATCATTTTGAGATTTTAAAACCTGTTACCTCTTGTGGAGGCTGTTTGCAGGTGATGGCAGAGTTTGAACGTAAGCAAAATGCACCAATCGAGGTGATTTTTTATTGCTTAAACGGAGAGGTTTTAAAAGTACCGAGTGTAAAGAGTTTACTGCCTTTTTCATTTGTAGAGGATCGGTTGGAGCGATAGGCGGGGAGGTATCTCTCGGCAGATCGTCATTGCGAGAAGGCTTTTTCAGCCGCCGAAGCAATCTTAATGCACTCGCTATAACCCATAGTTGTAAGATTGCTTCGTCGTTCCTTCTCGCAATGACGACTTGTCTATCAGAATGTAATTATTCCTTCAAACTCCCGATCTCGGGCCTCCGGCTTTATCCTTATATTTGGTTTTTTAAGCATAATGAAACAACTCTACATCCTTATTTTCTCTGCTTTTATTTCTTTTGGTGCCAATGCGCAGGCTGTACTTAAAAATAATATGGTTTATAAAATAGTTTATTTCCGTTCGACTGATGGGAAGCCAAAAGAAGACCGTAATCCAACTGTGGTATTGGCTTCAGCAAGCCAGAATTTAATTAGTAATGCTGGTATTCTCGATCATAAGGCAAAGTATCCTTACGAACAGAGTATTGTTACTAAACCTGCGCAAATTTTGTTTCAGGTTGCCGATTTAGATACAGATAAACAAATTGCGACTGCTGATAGCCTTGCAATTGGTAAGCAGGCTTTTGAGTTGGGTAACGAAACCAAAGTGATTTTGGGTTATACCTGCAAAAAGGCAACTACAGTTGTTAACTCTAATCGGATAGACTTATGGTATACAACTGATGCCGGAATAAAAGCTGCGCCAACCAATTTAGGCCAGAACCTTGGTTTGGTTTTAGAGCAGGTGCGCAATGGCAATAGCTTTATAACTGCTGTAAAAATCGGGGAAGTTAAAAATTCGAAACCGGTCGATCTCCAAAAAATAAGCGCTAAGCTAACAGATGGATTAACGTATAAAGATTTGCTTTGGAAAAGCCGGTTTACCACGCTAAGTGTTTTTAATAATGAAACGATTAATTTTATAGATAAACCACAATCGAACGATTCTGTATTCCGATTTGCAGGAGGAACTGTGATTGCCAGGAAAGTTAAATTTCCCGAATACCAGTCCAATCCTAATGTTTTTGTCGATTTAACCGAGCAATCTAACGGCGATGCTTACGATAGAACAGGATCGGTATTTATTATCCCGACTGATAAACAGATCAGTTTAATGGATGCACTTAAAAATTCTGTTAAAGACCTGCCTGTTTATGATAATGGCAACGGGAAGAAATACCAGGGCGTTGTTGCCACAGCAAATTATAATCCGGTTATAGAATTAATGCGCTTTTTTACTCCTTTTGGTGTTGGTAAATACAATACTTTAAAATTGAAGGATAAAAATTGGGCGGATAAAGTTTATTACAGACAGGATGTTTCAGAATTGTTTCCGCTGGTAAATGGAAAAGAAGTTTGGATAGCTGTTTTTATTGGTAACTATGATAAAGGTGGACATAAAGTTTCTTTAAATATAACACTGCATAATGGTGGAAGTGCAAAAGAAGCCAAAGAAGTGATTTTGCCTTTATTTAACTCGACTAATGTAATGGAAATGGCCGGACAAGAATATGCAACCATGTTTAGCAGCGATAAAGGATTGGAAGTTTCTTTTACCTTAACCAAAGACCTAAAAAATGCTAAACTGCGTTACATTACAACAGGCCATGGTGGCTGGGGTAATGGCGATGAGTTTGTGCCACGGAAAAATACCATCTGGCTGGATGAGAAAGAAACCTTCGCTTTTACACCATGGCGGCAGGATTGCGGTTCTTACCGCTTATCGAATCCTGCATCCGGAAATTTTGAAACTGGTCTTTCCTCGTCGGATTTAAGCCGTTCTAACTGGTGCCCAGGCACAGTTACCAATCCGGAGTGGATTAGTTTAGGAGATTTAAAGGCCGGACCACATACCATAAAAGTAACCATCCCGATGGGTAAACCAGAAGGCGGCAGCTCAAGTGCATGGAATGTTTCGGGCGTGTTGTTGGGGGTGGAATAACCAAATGATTTGTCATCCTGAACGCAGTGAAGGATCTTTTTCTTGCCTCTTTTTACCATGTAAGGCATTTAAGTTAATATAAGCTCAAATGAACAGATTTTTTGTTGCTCGTTCCTAAGCGCTTGGTTTTATCTTATGCATCCTGCAGCCCTAAATAGCAGCACAAAACTATCTTTCTAAACCGGATTGAAGAGGAGATCCTTTTTTGCGGCCATGAGCAGTGGGGCATGAGGACAAAAAAGATCGTACCGGAAAGCCAGAGTAACGCTTAACAAAACTTACGGAACCTGCTTTCCAAATCAACATAAACAAATTTAGATTTCTGGAGGTGAGACACCAGCCGATAGGATAATATTATTTTCTAGAGATGGGTACCCAGCGATCGTCATTTCGAGTGGAGTACAACGCAGTTGAGAAATCTATCTGGATAGATCTCTCCGTTCCACTTCGTTTCAGTCGAGATGACGACTTTTTAGATCTCAAAATGTGAATAACCTCTCTTCACTCTGTGTAATCATTTTTATTATATTTACGGCTGCCAATTTTTGTAAATAAATGAGTGAAGAATTAGATCAAAACGTAAACGAAGAGCACAAACATACCATAACCCCAATCAACGGTTTATACGAAAACTGGTTTCTCGATTATGCGTCTTATGTAATTCTCGACAGGGCAGTTCCACACATTAACGATGGTTTAAAGCCCGTTCAACGACGCATTATGCACTCTTTGAAAGAGATGGATGACGGGCGTTTCAACAAAGCAGCCAACGTAATCGGTAATACCATGAAATATCACCCGCATGGTGATGCATCTATTGGCGATGCAATGGTACAGATTGGTCAAAAGGATTTATTAATTGATATGCAGGGTAACTGGGGCGATCCGGTTACTGGCGATAGTGCTGCTGCACCCCGTTATATTGAGGCACGTTTATCAAAATTTGCCAACGATGTGGTGTTTAACCCAGATACTACCGAATGGCAGTTAAGTTATGATGGGCGTAACAACGAACCGATCACTTTACCGGTAAAATTCCCTTTGTTATTGGCACAAGGGGCTGAGGGTATTGCCGTGGGTTTGGCTACCAAGGTAATGCCGCACAATTTTATCGAATTACTGGATGCCTCGATAGAAGCGCTTAAAGGGGTGCGCCCTAATATATTGCCCGATTTTTTTACGGGCGGAATGGCCGATTTCTCGAATTATAATGAAGGGCAGCGTGGAGGTAAAATCCGCGTTCGTGCGAAAATAACGGAGAAGGATAAAAAGACTTTGGTGATTACCGAAGTTCCGTTCAGCACCACAACGGGTTCTGTTATCGATAGTATTTTATCTGCCAATGATAAAGGCAAAATCAAGATTAAAAAGATTGAGGATAACACGGCGGCCAATGTAGAAATTGTAGTGCACCTGGCACCGGGTATTTCGCCTGATGTAACCATTGATGCATTGTATGCCTTTACGGCCTGTGAGGTGTCGATTTCGCCAAATACATGTATTATCCAGGGTGATAAGCCGCTCTTTTTGAGTGTGAACGATATCCTGATTGAAAATACTAAACACACTAAATATTTATTAAAGAGAGAGCTGGAGATTCGCTTGCACGAGTTGCAGGAGAAAATTTTCTTTAGTTCGTTACTTAAAATATTTATTCAGGAGGGGATGTACAAAAATCCTGAATATGAAAACTCATCCAATTTTGATACCGTAGTTGAGGTATTACATATTTTATTCGATCCGTTTAAACCATCGCTTTACCGCGAAATATTACCTGAGGATTTTAAGAAACTGATTGATAAGCCAATGAGTAGCATCACCCGTTTTGATGTGAAAAAGGCCGATGAGCAGATGAAAAACCTGGAAGATGAGATTAAAGTCGTTAAAAACCATTTAAAACATCTTACCGATTATGCAATTGCCTGGTACCAGAAATTATTGAGTAAATATGGAAAAGGAAGGGAGCGTAAAACCGAAATCCGTTTATTCGATCGGGTAGAAGCATCGAAAGTTGCATTAGCGAACGTGAAACTGTACATGAACCGTGAGGACGGATTTATCGGTTCTGGTTTGCGTAAGGATGAATTTGTGGCTGATTGTTCGGATATAGACGAGGTAATTGTTTTCCGCGAAGATGGTAAATGTATCATCACTAAGGTGGCTGATAAGACCTTTGTAGGTAAAGGCATTATTCATGCCCAGGTGTTTAAGAAAAACGACGAGCGTACCATTTACAATATGGTTTATAAGGATGGTGCCAGCGGTACGTCGTATATTAAAAGGTTTGCCGTAGTTGGGGTAACACGCGATAAGGAATACGATTTAACCAAAGGATCGAAAGGCTCAAAGGTTTTATATTTTACTGCCAACCCGAATGGTGAGGCGGAAATTGTGAATGTTGCCTTGAAACCGCATTCTAAATTGCGTAAACTTCAGTTCGATCAGGATTTTGCAGAAGTGGCCATTAAAGGACGTGGATCGCAGGGAAATATTATTTCAAAATACCCGGTTAAAAAAATCATTCTGAAGAGTAAAGGCGTTTCTACCTTATCGGGTCTTAAAATCTGGTACGATGATTTATTAAAACGCTTAAATGTTGATGGCCGTGGAAAATACCTGGGTGAATTTGATGGCGATGACCGTATTTTGCAGGTACATAAAGATGGTTACTACGAGTTAAGTTCTTTCGAACTGAGCAATCACTTTGATGACGGATTAATCCTGATTCAGAAGTTCGATCCTGAACAGATTTTTGCCGCTGTTCATTTTGAAGGCAAAGCGCAGAACTATTATATCAAACGTTTTGCATTCGAACTGCAAGCTAACGGAAGGAAAACCATTTTTATAAGCGAGGAGCAGAAATCGAAGTTGCTGTACCTTACTTCAAATCCGGCAGCGAAAATTATTGTTGATGTTTTAAAGGGCAAAACCCAGATTCCGGAAACGTTGGATTTAACCTTAGCTGAATTGATTGATGTTAAAGGATTAAAAGCAAATGGTAATCGGTTATCTCCACATGATGTACAGAAAGTGGTATTAGAAGAACCTGAAGTGGTTGTTGAAGAAACTGAAGAAACCAGTGTTGAGGAAAATGAGGATGATGGCATAACGGCTAATGAGGCGGTTAGTAATGAAGAAGCGGCAACTGATACTGAAGCCAATGATGCTACAATTACGGATGAAGCTGTTGCAACGCAGCCAAAACCTAAATTTGAACGTGCAGAAACACCTGTAGTTAAAGCGCATAAGCCAGAGGTAAAAGAAAAACCTGTTGCAGTAGAAAAGCCAGTAGTAGAAAAAACAAAGCCAGCAGCCGAACCTGTTAAAAAGGAAGAGGTTAAAACCGAAGAGAAACCTGAGGTTGAAGAAAAACCTGCTAAAAAGATAGATTTCGAAATTACCAATCCGGATGATATTGATATTGACGATAAGGGACAGTTGGGCTTGTTTTAAATAGACTTGAGAGTTGTCAACTTTAAAGGCCTGGTGGCAAGAAAGTTGACAACTCTTCGTATTTCAACCAAAACATTTCATTTTTAAAGCTATATTTGCCATGCTCAAAGGGGTGCTTTTTGATGTTGCAATTTCTGTTGCCATCAATTTGCTGAGATTATACCCATTTAGAGGTTTAAGCCAAGAGGTTTAAGGTATAGGGTTTAACCTTACGCCCTATACCTCAAACCTTACACCTTCTAATGAACCTGATGCGGGTAATGCCGCCGTAGGAAGAGGTTAAATTTACAAAACTGTTTCGCCCTGAAAACAGTAGCTAATTGTTTTTTACCGGCTGCAAAGCAAATTATTGTAAATGAATTTTCAAGATTGGTTTAAGCTTTTTCAGGAGCAGATTTTACACACCTCATTAATCGAATGGCTGGCTGTTGGTTTTGGCGTATCTGAAGTTTTATTGGCGAGGAAAAATAATATCTGGCTTTATCCAACCGGGATCATTTCTATATTATTGGTGATGAGCTTATTATACAAAGCGAATTTATATGCAGAAATTGTACTTAATGTTTATTATTTGGTAATGAGCGTGTATGGTTGGCTAATTTGGAAAAATCAGGAAAATCATCACCATATGGAGGTTCTATGGTCAACAAGAAAAGAATTACTTATAGCTGTTTTAATTTCTGTAATAGGATTCGGAATTTTCTACACCGCTCTAATCAATTTGCCTGAACATTTTGTAATTGCTAAAATAGATATTTTCTTTACCAAATCAGATGTTCCAATCGCAGATGCCTTTGTTTCTGCTACTGCCTGGGCAGGCATGTGGCTGTTGGCCAAACGCAAAATAGAAAACTGGATATTCCTGAATATTTCGAATATTGTGGCCATTCCGTTGCTATTTCATAAAAAGCTTCCGCTTATGGCCTGTTTAACTACGTTTTTGTTCGTCGTAGCTATATTTGGATTTTTTGACTGGAACAAAATCATTAAAAAAACAAGCTCAAGTTGGCTTAATTAGATTCTACACAAAAAAAACATGAGTGAAACATTAGCAACTACCTGGCAGGAAAAAGTAAAAGCTTATGCCGCACTTTCTGAAAAAATGGGTAAACTTCATCCCGAAATTTTAGAACTGGCTTATCAGGAAAATTGGTTTAAACTTTTTGTGCCTGAAATTTATGGAGGATCAAACAAAAAACTCCCTGAAATTTTAAGACTGGAAGAAGAATTAGCAGAAGCCGACGGAAGTTTAGGCTGGACCATTACACTTTGTGCCGGTGCAGGCTGGTTTGCAGGGTTTTTAAATCCCGAATTGGCTGCAGAGATTTTTGCTAATCCCGAAGTTTGTTTTGCCGGAAGTGGTGCTGTTGGTGGTGTGGCCATTAAAACGCAAACTGGTTATCTGCTCAATGGAAAATGGAGTTATGCCAGTGGTGCATTACATGCTACTATATTTACTGCTAACTGTACAATTAAAAACGAAAATGGGGATGACATTTTGGATGAAAACGGAGAACCGGAAATTAAGTCATTCATCCTTAAAAAAGAGGAAGTAAATATTTTACCTGGTTGGTCTTACTTTGGTTTAATAGCCACAGGGAGCCATGCTTTTGAAGTTTGCGATTTAAAGGTTGAAGAAAATCGTGCCTTTAAAATTAACCAGCAAATTGAAGTGGCCGATTCTGGCTTTGACTATCCCTTTTTGCAACTCGCAGAAACCACGTTAACGGTAAATAGTTTAGGAATGACCAATCATTTTATTAAGCTGGTAGAGCAATCATTTTACTCCCGTTCCGGGTTAGGTAGATATAGCGAAGCACAAATTTTGTTTTTTAATCATGAACTTAACCGCTGCAAAGAAGAAGTGTTAAGCCTTCGTGCAAAATTCTATCATACTTTTGATGCGTCCTGGAATCAGTTAATGAGTAATGGAGAAATTGCTGATGACAAATTAAGCGAGGTAAGTTCAATAAGCCGTAAATTGGCCCATGCCTGTTGGAAATCGGCAGCTACTTTATTTCCATACTGTGGCCTAGAGGCTGCAAAGAAGGAATCAGAAATTAACAGGGTTTGGAGAGATATTCATACGGCAAGCCAGCATGCTTTACTTACTTTTGAAATTTAATTATTCCAAAAGCTCTGTTTTAATTTTATCTCTAAAATCAGTAGCAAACTTATTCAGTTTTGGTTGTATTACAAATGCGCAATAAGGTTTTCCCTGGTTGTTGCTAAAATAGTTCTGATGGTAGTCTTCAGCCTCATAAAATTCGGCTACAGGACAAACTTCTGTTGTAATGGGCTTGTCGAAAATTTGCTGTTTGGTTAAATCTTCGATCATTTTCTCCGTCAGTTTTCTCTGATCTTCATTTTTGTAAAACACTACCGATCTGTATTGCGTACCCACATCATTACCCTGTCTATTTTGGGTTGTTGGATTGTGGGTTTTAAAGAATACCAATAACAACTCACTAAACGAAATTACGTTCTCGTCAAACGTAATTTGAATTACTTCTGCGTGTCCGGTATTGCCATTACAAATTTCCATATAAGTAGGATGCTTTAAATCTCCTCCCATGTAGCCTGATGTAACCTGGCTTACCCCATTCAATGTCTGAAAAACGGCTTCGGTGCACCAAAAACAGCCTCCGCCAAATGTTGCTATTTGCATATTCTACATTATATAAAATCTGTTCCAATTTTTAGATCAATCAAAAAAAAGACATTTTTTTGATATTACAGTATAGTTAAAGATTAAATTATTCCTGGGTGTTTTAAGGAGGACATGTTTTGTATGAAACCTAATAATCTTCTCTTAAATATACGCAAAGACATTTAATATTCCCCTAATTTTTGAAAGTCGCGACGCTACAACTAGATAGAAAAGATTCCAATAAACGCTGGTTTTAGCATCTCGCAAAGAAATTTATTATTTTCTAATTTTTTGAAAGTCGTAGCGTGATGCTACGACTAGATATGCTTTTTCCAATTGGGGAGCAAATAAAAAAGCCTGTAATCGTAATTACAGGCTTCAGTTTTTATTGATATTGGATATATATCGGTTTTGGTTTAAGCTTTAACAGCTCTTCCGGAGTCATTAACCGTTTAGGTTCTTTCTTCAGGTCATTTTTATAAAACAGCTTAAATCCAGTAAACTGTACAGGCTCGCCTTGTATAAAGTGGCGGTAGGTGCCTATTTTTAAATCGGGTTCGCCCCATCCGTCCATATGCATTACAACCTGTACTTCAGGACGTAGTTTAATGTTAGCTGAATTGGTTACCATTTTCTTTGTAAAGCGGTGCAATACAAATACTTTTGGAGGCAAATTGTGTTTTTTAACAATATCGGCCAGGTACTGCGTTACATAATTTACATCGGCAGCATCATAAGTGCCAATTTTTCTACCAGGTAATGAACCATCCTTCATTGAAAATTCCGGGTCGATACCTAAATGTACATAAGGCAGTTCAAGATATTTTTCGATGTGCGGTAATTCTGCTTTTATGGTACTTAAAGCCACCTGAAGATCTAAAAATACAATTGTGTTGGGTTGCATTTTGGCAATTTTTAAAACAGAATCGATCTGTTTATTGCCCATCCTGTTGATGTATTTTCCATCTTTGCCAGGTGTTCCACTTGCTACTGCAGCAATATAGTGTAATCCTGGTTGTACAGGGGTAGTAGGATCAGCCTTTTCCCAATGTTTAACCTCAGCATTTAGGCGTCGCCACATTTCTTTAGGTGCATATTCGCCAAGAGCTCCCATTTTTTTCGAATGCAGGTTTCCATAATAAACAACAATGCGTTTAAACGGTAAAATAGCCCCAGCTAAAGGATATGGTTGTTTTTTTACCGGCCATCTTCCGGTAGTATCTCCATTTGCCAGTTTTTTTACTAACGAATCGTAAAGTTTTGGATCAACCGGTTTCATTACGTTTACAGTTGAGTCCGTTTTCTTTTTAGTGGTATCAGATGAGAAGATTTTACCAATGCCGCCACTGCTCTTACCGTCTGAATTACAGTTGGCGAATAAGCTGATTGCGGCAAAACCAAGTATTATGGTGCCTGCTAATTGAGGGAATTTCATAGAATATATTAGATAATTAAAATTTAGTCTTTTTCCGGACCGATGAAAGTAGGACGGAAATCTGATAGTTTAAAATAAAGTAATTAACATTTACACATTACAGAATTTACCGAAAACGCCTAATGGCAATTTAATGCCTGATGTAGCCTGTAGAAACAGTTCTCCCGTCTCAAGATTGTTAACCGCAGGAAAAGAAGTACGGATTAAATTTTCAACAATTACTGAAGAAAAACCGAGGGAGTAGGTATTTAAAATTAAGAAATGTTCTTTTTCATCTAATAATTGTACTACATCCTGCATCATTTCCTGGATATGGTCTTCGAGTTTCCACTTTTCGCCATTAGGACCGTGGCCATAAGCTGGTGGGTCTAGAATAATGCCATTGTATTTTTTGCCCCTTTTTAATTCTTTCTTTACAAATTTTAGTGCATCCTCAACCATCCAACGGGTATTTTTCAATCCTGAAAGCTCCTGGTTTTCATTTGCCCAGGTAACAACCTGTTTAATCGAATCAACGTGGGTAGTTTCTGCACCTGCTGCGTTGGCAATTAGTGATGCAGCACCGGTGTAGGCGAAAAGATTTAAAACTTTTGGCTGTGGCGTTTTAAATTTTTTAATAGACGAAGAAATGAAATCCCAGTTTACTGCCTGCTCGGGGAATACGCCCACGTGTTTAAAAGACGTTAAACCTAAGCGGAGTTTAATGGCCACTTCATCATTTTTATATTCTACATGCCAGCGATCAGGAATAGATTGGTTTTTCTTTACCCATTCGCCCGAAGTAGCCGAACGGCCCCTGAAAGTGATGTTGGCAGTTTTTTTCCAATCCTGTTCTGAGTATGTTTTTTTCCATACCGCCTGAGGCTCAGGACGGATAAGGGTTACATTTCCAAAACGTTCTAATTTTTCAAAATCCCCGCAATCAATCAGTTCATAATCTTTCCAATGGGTTGGGGCAAGTAATTGTATCATGTATTAAATAACTTTAAATTTGGGTAATTTATAATGTATTGATCGTCAGTTATCAAAGTGAGATTGTCTGCTAATGCCTGTGCAATAATCAATCTGTCAAATGGGTCTCTATGGATCAATGGCAAAGCTAAATACTTGTCAAGATGTTGTTTTTGGATATTCAATACTGATATACTGAAATTATTTATTACCTCATACATCTCTTCCAGGTTTCTGGTAACAATCAGTTTTCCTATGTTAAGCTTTATAATGATCTCCCATAAACTGGCAATGCTTATAAATTTTTCATTTTCAGAATCAATAATGCTGTTTATTGTTGACTGATCAAGATTATGATCTTCATTAATTAATGAAATGAAAATATGCGTATCGAGTAAAAGACGCATTACATATAATCTTTTAAATCGTCTATTGGATCATTAAAATCTTTAGGAATGATAAATAAGCCTTTTGCAGCACCATATAAGCTTTTTGGTTCTTCAAAAATATTTGTTTTTTCGTTTTCCGATTTAGGAAAGCTCTTCGAATGTTTGGCTTTTAAAAAATCAATAAAATCTTCTACCTCGTTTACCATGCTTTCTGGTAAGGTTTCCAACTTGTGAATGATGTTTTTAGTAGCCGTTGTCATAACTAAACAAATATAAGAATTTTCTTAAAACTTATCTTTTGCAGCCTTCATGAAGCGGCTGGCAAATACGAAATCGTTTAGTTCCTTAATGTCGGTATGTGCAATTTCTTTATTACTACCTTCCCAGAATTTTTTTCCTTCGTGTAAGAACAAAATGTAATCGCCAATACCCATAACCGAGTTCATATCGTGTGTTACCACAATGGTTGTGGTTTTGTATTCTTCGGTAATTTCCTGAATTAACTCATCAATTACGATCGAAGTTTTTGGATCTAAACCTGAGTTAGGCTCATCACAGAACAAATATTTTGGGTTCATAGAAATGGCACGTGCAATACCCACACGTTTTTTCATTCCACCAGATAATTCTGCCGGGAATAATTTGTTTTTACCCGCAAGGTTTACCCGTTCTAAACAAAAATCAACTCTTTCCAGCTTTTCTTTTCTGCTTTGATCAGTAAACATGTTTAATGGAAACATGATGTTTTCTTCAACGGTCATACTATCGAACAGGGCAGAGCCTTGAAACAACATGCCAATTTCTTTACGTACTTCAATACGTTGCTCGTAAGTCATTGGTGTAAAATCGCGACCATCGTACAATACCGAGCCCGAATCTGGCTGATGCAAACCAACCATGCATTTCAGTAAAGTTGTTTTACCTGATCCCGAACCACCAATAATTAAATTGGTTACACCTTCTTCAAACTTTCCGGAAATACCTTGCAATACGTCATTTCCAGAGAATGACTTATAAATATCTTTAATTTCGATCATTACAATAAAAGTTGAGTAACTAAATAATCGCAAACAAGAATAGAGATACAGCTTATTACAACTGCTCTGGTACTGGCCTGCGAAACTTCTAAAGCACCACCACGAACGTAAAAACCTTCATACGCCGGAACTGATGTAATGATGAACCCAAATACAAAAGCTTTTACCAATGCTACAACTATGGTATAAGGATTAAAATCAGTTGTAATACCCTGAATGTATTCAGCGGGTGTAACTGCTCCAGAAATAGAACCGCCGATATATCCTCCGCTTATACTTAAAAACATAGAAATGATCACCAACATGGGTACCATGGTTATGCCCGAAATAATTTTAGGAAGAATAAGGTAGCCTGGTGCATTTATACCCATAATTTCTAAAGCGTCAATCTGTTCGGTAACACGCATCGAACCAATTTCTGATGAAATGGCTGATCCTATTTTTCCTGCCAGAACAATTGCACTAATAGTTGGACTTAACTCTAAGATACTGGAGTCGCGGTTTACAGAACCGATAATTGTTTTTGGAATAAAATCACTAACCAACTGGAAAGCAATTTGTAAAGTCATTACTGCACCTATAAAAGTAGAGATAATGGCAATTAAACCTAAAGAGCCTACACCAACATAATCCATTTGTTTGGCGATTTCTTTCAGGTATATTTTCAGTTTTTCCGGCTTTCTGAATACAGACTTGAGTAGCAGGATGTATCTGCCGAAATTGGTAAAATTCATTCCGTATGTATTTGCTTAATTTAAATGATCGTTCTATACTACTACAAAGAAACGATAAAAAAGTTGGAGCGCTTTGTTAATTGTAAAAATATTCGTGGTTTTGAATATAAATATGGTTTTTTGTCAACAAAAATTAAACCATAAATAATGAAAGCTGTAATAACCGGAGCAACTAAAGGAATTGGCAGAGCTATTGCGACTAAATTTGCCCAAAATGGATACGATTTAGTTTTGGTGGCAAGAGGTTTAGATGAACTCGAAAAGTTTCGGCAGGAATTAATTCCTTATGGGAATGCTGTTTTTACGCAGGCAGCTGATTTTTCGGTTAAAGAAGAAGTGTATGCTTTTTTAAATTCGAAAGCCATAAATTTTGATCATGTAGATGTTTTAGTAAACAATGTAGGGATCTTTTTGCCTGGCAGTATGCTCGATGAGGATGACGAAACCTTCGAAAAGCAACAGCAATTAAATACAAATGCCTGTTATTACATCAGTAAGTTTTTTGGAAAAAAAATGCGTTCAGCAAAGCGAGGCCATATATTTAACATCTGTTCGGTCGCCAGTAAAGTACCTGTAAAAAATGGAGGCAGTTATAGTGTAACAAAAGCAGCGATGTTAAGTCTTAATGATGTATTGCGGCAAGAGTTAGCACCTCACAATGTTAAAGTAACTGCATTTTTGCCCGGCTCTACCAAAACTTCATCCTGGGAGGGAACAACAATTCCTGATGAAAAATTTGTTCAGCCAGAAGATATTGCAGAAACTTTGTTTACCATTTTAAACTTAAGTAAAGGGGTAAATGTAGATGAGGTTTTGATTACTCCGCTTGATTTTTAAACACAAAATGAACAACGTTATGGAAAAGAAGCTTTTTAGAAACGAACACGATAAGATGATTGCCGGTGTAGCTTCGGGACTTGCAGATTACATGCAGGTGGAGGTTACCATAATTAGGTTATTGTTTGCATTATCGGCTATATTTATGGCTGGGGGTGGCTTGGTTGCCTATATTATAATGTGGATTATTGTTCCGGTTAATAACGACCCGGCGGCAAGATTCTCGAAATTTAATGATTACTTTGGTAATAAAAACCCAAATCCACAACCATTTGGAACTGCCGATCCCTTTGCCGGACCTGCTAATCAGGGGAATCAGAATTGGACACAACCTGTAGATGGTACACAGAAAACACCTTTCGAAACACAACCAAATTTCGACAAATTCAATAAATCTAATGATACTGGTCGTACGATAGGCGGATTGGTGTTGCTTGTAGTAGGATGTTTTTTCCTGATGCGAGAAATGGATTTCATCCCTGATTGGTTTAGTATCCGCAACTTATTCAGGTACATGTGGCCGTTAATATTTATTGCTTTAGGCATAAGTATTATAGCCAAATCAAAAAGAAAGAACGATTGGGCAGCTTTTCAGCACCAACAGGAAGCTGAGCAACAAAAGGCAGCTGATTTTTCTGAAACCATTGCAGAAAATGAACCTGCAACACCAGTTAACAAAGATGATAATTCAACATCCGCTAACCCTCAAGTATAATTAAAATGAAATTAGATAGATTAATATGGGGTATTATCCTGCTTTTTATTGGCGGTGTACTTCTACTCGAAAACTTTGGCGTAATCACTTTTTATTGGCGCAACGTATGGAGCTTTTGGCCGGTATTCTTAATTATAGCAGGCTTAAATATCCTGTTTAATAAAAACAATTCGCAAACTGGCAGCATCATTTCTATTGGTGTTTTAGTGGTAGCCCTTTCGTTCCTTTTTTATAAAGGTCAACAGGTTCCCGAAGGTGGAAGTTGGTGGGGCCGTCAATTTAAAAAAGATGTCGACATTAATATTGAACACAATAATGACGACAACGATAACGACGACGATGATCATGATAACGACACATCATATAATCACTTAAGTTTGTCTGAACCATTTTTAGCTGCAGATAATGCAAAAAAAACGGTATTAAATATTTCCGGAGGTGGCATCTCTTTTAATCTTGATGGTGAGACAGCTGAGTTGATCAAGGCAGACGTAAAGAAAAAACATGGCAACTTTTCTTTAAAGAAAGTCCTTACCGATAGTGCTACCGTTCTTACTTTCCAAATGGACGATAAAAAGAATAAATGGAATTTTGGTGATGGTGGTAACGATGTTGACTTCAAATTAAATAAAGAAGCCAACTGGGATATATTGATGAAACTGGGTGCTGGCGAAGCAAACTTTGACTTTGCCAATTACAAAGTACGTACTTTCCGATTTGATGGTGGAGCTGCAGCTTTGGATATTAAATTCGGAGATTTATTGCCAATAACCGATGTAATCGTAAAATCGGGTGTAGCTGATGTTAAAATCAAAGTTCCTACTAACTCAGGCTGCAGGATTAGAACTAAAACAGGTTTATCAGCTAAAGATTTCGACGGATTTGAGAAATTGAGCGATGGAGTTTACGAGACTTCTAATTATAAAACTTCCGCTAAAAAAATCTTTATTAATTTAGATGGCGGATTGAGTAACTTTGAGGTAAGCAGATATTAGAAAGGTAGAAGGTTTTAAGGTGGAGGGCGTAAGGCTTAGACTTCGCTAACTGAGTCTTAATAAAGCTTTGATTCTGCAATCCTAAAATCCAAACAACTCTGATCCAATCTAATGAATCCTGATATAAAGGCAGAAGGTTTTAAGGTGGAGGGTGTAAGGCTTTAGTCGGTCTAACTTTTATAAAACGCTGATCTTGAAATCTTATAATCCAATGAATCCTGATAAAGAAAAATTATATATAGTTGTAATTAATGGTAAGCCACAAGGGCCGTATAGTTTAAACGAACTGAAAGATTTAAACATCACAGCGAATACTTTTATACGTAAGCCCGGAATGGACGATTATAAAGAAGCTCATGCAATTCCCGAATTGCGTGAGCTTTTGGGTTTTAGCTATCAAAAAACTGCACCTCAATATTTTGCCGCTTTTGATCAAAGATTATTGGCATCAGTAATTGATCATTTTATTATTTTCGGTATATATAGCATCATTATTTTAACGAGTTATATTTTTATTGAAGGCAAAGATCAGCGGATTATGGCTTTTCTGATCCCATTCCCATCCATATTTATTATTAAACTCATTTATGGCAGTATTGCAGAGGCATCAGCCAGTCAGGCTACTATTGGTAAAAAACTCCTCAATATTAAAGTAACCGATTTAGAAGGCAGCCAGGTTTCTTTTGGTATTTCGCTGGTTAGAAACTTCTCTAAAATTTTATCTGTAATTCCTGTTTTCTTTGGCTATTTATATAGTTTTCTTAATAAGAAAAACCAATGCTGGCATGATATTGCTGCCAATACTTTGGTCATAAAAGACAGGTTAATATAAGTTAGAAAAGCAGGGACAGTACATCTGTAATGGTTAGTCGGGCTGTACGCTATATCTCCGATGTAAAATCGGAGTATGCCGCTTCCATCCCGTTTAATAAACTTAGGCCAGTGCAATGATGCCAAACCCACCCACCGTTAAAAAATAAACCCGATTGAAGCGAACACGAAGTGCAACGGAGTAAAGCGTAAAGCGGGACTGCATTTCCTAGGCACTCCTGCCCTTCCGTTTCCAAAAAAAAATCAAATTATTCCTTTATAAATCAACTGATTTAATTACAACATTCCAACATTAAAACATTCCAACAATCCTTATCTTTGCAAACAGATGGAAAATATATTGGCAAAACATGATCTGGCTGGCGGATATTGCAACAGTTTAACGGCTTATTCAAGGTATTTAACCCGCGAGGTGAATATTGGTGATATTGCATTGGGTGGACATAATCCAATCCGTATTCAATCGATGACAACCACCGATACCATGGATACTTTGGGTACGGTAGAACAGACGATCCGTATAGTAGAATCGGGTTGCGAATATGTGCGTATTACTGCTCCGAGCATTAAAGAAGCCGAAAATCTGGCCAATATTAAAAAAGAACTGCGTTTCCGCGGATATAATGTTCCGCTAATTGCTGATATCCATTTTACGCCTAATGCTGCCGAAATGGCCGCCCGAATTGTAGAAAAGGTACGTGTTAACCCAGGTAACTACGCCGATAAAAAGAAATTTGAGAATTTAGAATACACACAGGATGCTTATAATGCAGAGCTGGCCAGGATTTATAAAAAATTTATCCCTTTAGTTAAAATCTGTAAAGAGTATGGTACAGCCATGCGCATCGGTACCAATCATGGTTCACTATCTGACAGGATTATGAGCCATTACGGCGATACCCCGAGAGGAATGGTAGAATCGGCAATGGAATTTATCCGCATGTGCGAAGACCAGAATTATTATAACCTGGTGATATCGATGAAAGCCAGCAATACTCAGGTGATGGTGCAGGCATACCGTTTATTGGTAGAAACCATGGCTAATGAAGGGATGAATTATCCTTTGCATTTAGGCGTTACTGAAGCTGGTGACGGCGAAGATGGTCGCATTAAATCAGCCGTTGGTATCGGTACTTTATTAGAAGACGGACTGGGCGATACCATTCGTGTTTCCCTGACCGAAGATCCTGAATTTGAAGCACCCGTAGCTAAAGCTTTGGCAGACCGCTATGCTTTAAGAATTCCGAATTCCGAAGCCGGAAGTGCGGAATCGATTAATTTACGCCCCACGCCCCACGCTCCACGCCAAACTTATAATCCTTACGAGTACAATCGCCGCATTACCACGCCTGTACAACATATTGGCGGGCATCACCATCCGGTAGTGATGATTGATGTTTCCAAAGAAAATTTAAAAGATCCCTATTTTTTAAGTTCTGTTGGTTACAACTACAGCGCAGGTTTAGATAAGTATAACCTGGCCGATCAGGCTTGCGATTTAGCTTATTTAGGTGATAATCTGCCATCGTTCTCTTTCCCCGGGAATTTACAACAGGTTTATAATTACCAAACCTGGTTAAAACTTAACGATAAAAACAATTGCCATCCTTTATTTACGCTTGCAGAATATGGTTCCGCAGATATTAAAGATGAATTTTTGAATTTTGTACACATTGATTCAAAACAATTTAACAATACAACAATTCCACAATTGGATAGCACAGTTGTTTTAATCCTCGAAACCAGTTCAACTCACGGAATGGCCGAGCAAAGGGCCTTTTTTGTAGCCTTGCAAGAACAAAAAAATCAGGTTCCAGTAATTATCAAAAGGACTTATCAGGATGCAGATGCTGATCATTTAATGCTTTATGCTGCTACCGATATTGGTGCTTTATTTACTGATGGTTTTGGCGACGGCATATGGATTGACGCGGAAGGGCAAAATCTTTCATTGATCAACTCAACCAGTTTTGGAATTTTACAGGCTACCCGTACAAGGATCAGTAAAACAGAATACATCTCGTGCCCAAGTTGTGGAAGAACGCTTTTCGATCTACAAGAAACCACACAGCTGATCCGTTCACGTACCGATCATTTAAAAGGCATCAAAATTGGTATCATGGGTTGCATTGTTAATGGGCCAGGCGAAATGGCCGATGCCGATTATGGTTATGTGGGCACCGGACCTGATAAAATTACTTTATACCGTGGTAAAGAGGTCGTAAAGAGAAATGTAACTACGGCTTATGCGCTTGATGAATTGATCGATATCATCAAAGATGATGGCAACTGGGTAGAGAAGAATTAATAAGAAAGAGGTTTAATAACTATGCGCGTGGTCGCGCGCCGTGGTTTGTGTCCCCACAAACCACTATACTGTCATTCTGAGCGCAGCGAAGAATCTATATCCAGTTAGCACCGAATTACAAACTACTGTGCCATTATCAATACTAGCTTATTCCGTGGCCTGTGTCCCCACAGATCACAATTATAATTACTCGTTTATTTTCGGTCTGTGGGTACACAGACCGAGGATTTAGCAGATTCTTTATTGCATTCAGAATGACAAAGACGAGAGCAACATTAAATTTTCTGACCAATAAATCCTAAATTGCCTTGATGAACATCCCGGAATTTCAATATTTATTTAACGAACTTAGAAACTTGCTCGCTGGCAAAGGCCTTGCTGGTAGCGAACTCATGTATTCTTACTTTTTTATTGGGCTGCTTGGTGTTATTTTATTTCTATACATTACTATATTTTTAACCCGACAGCTTTTTATTGGGGTTGTAAAAAGTGCAAAAACCAAATCCGATTGGCAAAATGCGTTGTTCGAGTTTAGGGTTTTTAGGGCATTTGCCCTAATATTTGGGGCATACATTATTCACAATGTTGTTCCTTATCTTTTTATCGATTTTAAAAACGGGTTATTTTATGCTTTAATATTTGCTAAAATCTATATGGTTTTAGCCGTAATGTTTGCTGTAAATGCATTTCTGAATGCTTTGGTGTCCATCATGGAATCATCAAAAAAATACGCCGATAAACCCATAAGAAGTTATAAACAGGTAGCCAAAATTGTGTTTTACATTGTTGGTTTTGTGCTCATTTTATCGATTATTCTTGGCGAATCACCTCTGTATGTATTTGGTGGTTTTGGAGCGGTTACTGCAGTTTTTATTTTGGTTTTCAGAGATCCGATTTTAGGTTTTGTGGCTTCTGTACAAATGAGTGCCATTGATCTGGTTAGGGTAGGCGACTGGATTACGGTAGAAAAATATGGCGCCGACGGTGAAGTAACCGAGATTAATTTAACTACCATTAAAGTACGTAACTGGGATAAAACGGTAACTATTGTGCCCAGTTATGCCATTGTAAGTGAATCTTTCAAGAACTGGCGTGCCATGGAAGAAAGTGAGGGCAGGAGGATCAAGCGACATATCAATATTAAAATTTCGAGTATTAAGTTCTGCGATGAGGAACTGATCGGGAGGCTACAGAGCATCGATTTTTTAAAGGATTATCTGAAAGAAACTCAAACTTTTATTGAACGTTATAACGCCGAAAACACGGTAAATCCAAATAACTTGGTTAACGGTCGCCACATGACAAATATTGGTACTTTCAGGGTTTATGCTGAAAAATACCTCGAAAGCAATCCGCATATTAATAAGGAACTCACCTTTATGGTACGCCAGTTACAGGCAACAGAAAACGGATTGCCTATCGAAATTTATGTATTCTCGAAAGAAAAAGGTTTAAAACGTTTCGAAGAAGTAGCAGCCGATATTTTCGATCATTTATTGGCTGCAGTACCTTATTTTGATCTCGAAATTTTTCAAAGCCCGAGTGGTAGCGACATGCGTAATTTTGTGAGGAGAGGTGATGATTAACGTCTTCAAGTTTGAATAACATGGAAATAAAAATTGCTACAAATGTTGAAACTGAAATATTTTATGCAGTGATTAAATTCTTGAAGAAGAGTAGTTGGGTATTGACTGCTGAATATGATGAGAGAATCTTTGACAAAGGAATTGACTTTGATCTTTATCGATTTGAAAAAGATAAAGAAACCATATTGTTAGTATGGAACAACTGGTTTGAGGGAGAAATTAAAGCAACTACAAAAACGTTGGATGAAATTGCTAAACATTTTAACCTCACCTTAGAATACGGAATTCCAGAATATTTACATGAGCAGAATATAATTAATTATATGAAACCACTACTAAAATTCAAAAAAAAGCATTAAGCAGTTTTGTATTTAATAATATAATATAATCTATCCTGTCCTTTACATACTCAATCATTTTTTGATTTTTAAAATCAAACCACAGTTGTCGGTAATCTCCTGAATTATCTATTTCATGTTTAAATTCTCTGAAAGGCTTTCTTTTATTAAGTGCCTCCATTAGTGTAACTTTTATCCGTGTATTATCAGGTAACTCATCTGTGAAATCTTCCATAAATCTAAAAGACTCAGTCGAATCTGGTTTTTCAATTTCCTTATATTCACTTGAATTTGTTTTTAACTCTTTTATATCCTCATCCCATGCATCATTGTCGGCAGGCTCAAAGCCTTCGTCGTTTGGTATAAAAATCAGTCTGTTATTTTTAATGTTCCAGTGGCATACGAAACCGCAATCGATTGTGTCTGCAATTTCTTTAATTTGTTCTGAGGTTAAAGCAGTCATAACATTTAATTATTCTTCCTCCAAAAATACCAAAACCTTTTCACAAACCTTAAACAAAAGCGGTGGTAAAGTTTCGCTGGTATAAGGCTGTGTTGCTCCATACACATGGTTGGCACCTTCAATTTTGATTAGCCTGCTGCCCGGATTGGCTTCTGCCAAGGTTTGTGCGGTTTCAAAAGGAACATTTACATCATCATCGCCATGGATAATTAACCAGGGGATATTTACCCGTTTTGCTGCATCCAAAATATTTAATGCTGCTGCATTTTCTTCCAGATCTTCCAATAACGTTACGTTTAAAGGCATTTGCTCTTTGGTACGGGCATTGGTGACGAATATTTTGCCATTCTTTTTCCATTCTGCCTCTTGTTCCTTTTTCCAAAGGCTACTAAAATCTGCAATGGCACTCCAGGTAATTAGTTTGTTGATCCTTAAATCGTTTGCAGCCTCTATGATGGATAAGCCACCGCCGCGGCTATGGCCGATCAGGTTTACCTTCGTGTCTTTACCGTAGGCTTTTTCGATAAAATCGAGTACCGCATTTAGATCAAAAAGTTCTTTCGATACCGTATTACGGGCAAAGGCATCCATATCCGTTACATCAATAGGGTCATCAACCGGCACACCGCTATGCGATAAGTTGAACTTGATATAACGGTAACCATTACTGGCAAAATACCTTGCCACTAAATTATGTGCGCCCCAATCTTTAAAACCTTTAAAGCCATGTACAAAAAGAATGATGGGTGTATTTGGGTTTTTGTCATCAAAAGTGATGTCGCCGATAATTAATTTTCCGTCTGCACCGCTAAGGCTAAAGTTGCTTTGTGTAATCATAGTTTAAAGGAATGGGTATAAAATATAAACCTATAAAATCTAATTTTGTTGTGTGATTTTATATTGGCTTGATGATATTGTTGTTGTGCAGGCGCTATGAAAACCGTTCAAAGAATCAGAGGACAATGTTCTTTAAACCTGATAGGAGTGAAAATACTTTTTGATGTCGGTCTTCGATAGGCTCAGACTGACATTCACAAAAAGATTGTAACGAATAGCGGGACTAACACTGAAAATGAAATACAGGTTTTGCTTTTCAAAAAAGGCATCATCAGGTTGTTTTCTTATGATAATACCATGCCCAGACAATAAACAACAGCTGAAAAGGCAACCTCACCCATGCTATAAACGGCGTTACCAGTATTTTACCCAATATAAAAGGTGCCTTTTGGATCATGTAGATGTGCGCAGGTATAAAGGCAATTAACATCAGGATAATCAGCACAGCGGCAAGCTTTCTTGTCTTCTTAATCAATAATAAAATCCCAAAAGCGATTTCTAATACTCCGGAAAAATAAATTAAAATCCATGTGCAGGCAACCATTTTGGCATAATGCCGTAATAGACTGTAGTGGATAAAAAATGGTTACATCCTGCCAGAACGTAGAAAAGGGCATAAACCCAGAGAAAAAATTTATAAATTGGTCTGTTTATCATGATCGATATATGGTTTAATCTTAGAAGGTTGTTATTTAAAACCGTTCTAAATTGATGTAAATTACAGGTTAATGACAGTCACATGCCTTCACCATGTTACTTTTGTATCCCGATAATAGTTAATAACGGAAGCACTTGGAATATTTAAAAGTAATAGCTTTTACGCATCACCACATCGACCTGAAATCTTTAGGGAAATTAGTTATTTGTGATCAGAGTTTAGATAGCAGGTTGAAGAATGTTCAGGCAGAACTTCCCGTTAGTGAAATTTTCTATATCGGAACCTGTAACCGCGTGGAGTTTGTTTTTCTTACCAAAGAGAAGACCGACAAGGAATTTGTAACCAGGTTTCTTACTGTTTTAGACATGGGATTGCCTCCTGAATTTATGGAGCGTTTCCTGGATAATGTTACGGTATACGAAAACGAAGAAGCTTTTAACCATTTGCTCAGAACATCATGTTCTTTAGAGAGTTTGGTAGTTGGCGAAAAGGAAATCCTTGCACAAATCCGTAAAGCTTACGAAAACTGCCGTGATGCTGGTTTTACCGGCGATTACATGCGGATGATTATGGATCGTGTGGTTAAAACTGCAAAAGAAGTTTACACGCATACCAATATTTCGAAAAATCCGGTTTCTGTTGTTTCATTGGCTTACCGTAAACTAAAAGAGTTGAATATGTGTGGCAACTCGCGGATCTTAATTATTGGCGCGGGCGAAACCAATCAGAATATAACAAAATACCTCAACAAACATAAATACTCCAATTTTTCAATTTTCAACCGTACGCTTTCTAAGGCCGAATCTTTAGCAGGAGAGCTGGGTGGTAAGGCTTATCCTTTGGCAGCGCTTGAAGATTTTAATGAAGGATTTGATGTGATTATTACCTGTACCGGTTCAACGGAGGCGATTATTAATGAAGCGTTGTACGCTAAGCTGTTAAATGGTGATCAGGGCAAAAAGGTAATTGTAGATTTAGCCATTCCAAATGATGTTACACCTGCAGTAATCCATAACAATCCTGTACATTATATTGAGGTCGAGTCGCTGAAAGAGGTGGCGCGTAAAAATATCCAGGAACGTTACAACGAACTGGTGCATGCCGAAGAAATTATCAGCAATAACATTACCGATTTTTTCTCTGTTTTAAAACAACGCCGTATTGAACTTGCGATGCAAGAGGTGCCAAGAAAAATTAAAGAAATCAAAAACACGGCTATAAATGGCGTATTTGCAGATGAAATTGGTCAGATGGATGAAGCCTCGCGCGAAGTTTTAGAACGTGTAATGAACTACATGGAGAAAAAATACATCAGCGTTCCGATGGTTATGGCTAAAGAAATTTTGGTTAACCAATCTTAAGGTTTAACCGCAAAGATCGCTAAGTTTAGGCGCAAAGAACACCAAGTTTAATTTTCCTTTTTTCTGTCATTCTGAACGCAGTGAAGAATCTTTTATTTCTTGAAAGGAATTTATTAATACCAATTGTAATTTGGAGTCTTACACTCGCTTACCTTCATCCTGAACCTGTTTCAGTATCTTTTTTCATACTTCTGAGCTTAAATGGCCTTACATTTCTTATATGGTTCAATTCTATAAAGCTCATGATAATTAATTCGGATCCTGTTTCTGTTGAGTTTAAAAACAATGCCTATGGGTTACAGATTCTTCGCTGTGCTCAGAATGACAAACCGATTGTATAATGTCACAGAAATCCTTTAAATTATCTCTTCTGTAACCTCACTGTCTCATTTTTAAACAATTCATGGTATAAACCACTAATTAAATTAAATTTGCAACTCATTTAACCTTTATAGTGAAGAAATTAACCATTGGAACACGCGGTAGCGACCTGGCTTTATGGCAGGCAAATCATATAAAAAATGAATTGTCTGTAATTGGAATAGAAGCAGAAATAAAAATCATTAAAACTCAGGGCGACAAAATCCTGAATTTAAGATTAGATAAACTGGAGGGCAAAGGCTTTTTTACCAAAGAATTGGAAGAAGAGCTTTTGGGTGGAACAATTGATCTGGCTGTACATTGCCTAAAAGATTTACCCACTACACATCCCGAAGGATTAATTATCGCTGCTTTACCACCAAGAGAGGAAGCAAGCGAATATCTTTTGATTTTAAAAGATTGCGTAGATGTTTCGCAGAAGCTTTCGCTAAAAAAAGGCGCAATGGTGGGCACTTCATCTAACCGCCGCAAAGCGCAGTTATTGGGCTTACGTCCTGATTTAGAGGTTGAGGATCTCCGTGGAAATGTACCTACCCGTATCCAAAAACTCCGTGACGAGGATTACGATGCCATTTTAATTGCAAAAGCTGGTGTTAAGCGCTTAAATCTTGATGTGAGTGATTTACATGTAGAAGAATTGGAAACCACAGAGTTTATTCCAGCTCCTGCACAAGGCGCATTGGCTATTCAGATCAGGGAAAACGATACTGAACTTTTTGATGCACTGCAAAAATTGCATGATCCGGAGACCGCGGAAACGGTAACTGTAGAACGTAAGGTTTTAAATCTTTTTGAAGGTGGCTGCCACATGCCTTTAGGCTGTTATTGCAGAAAGGAAAATGGAAAATTCGAAATTTGGACTTCAAAAGCCGAAACCGCTGATCATTTTCCTGAGCGTTTGTTTTTGCGTGCAGAAAGTACCGAAGGTTTAGCAGAAAAAATTGTAAGCAAATTTAATGCAGAAAGAAAGAAGCCAGCAAAGGTTTTCATTTCACGGGAAATCGGCGAGCACAGTTATTTCCGTAGGGCATTAGAAAATAATAATATTGAAATAGAAGGACGTTCATTAATTCGGACGTTCCCGATAGTAACTGTTTTAGATCAGTTTATCTTGAAGCATGTAGACTGGGTTTTCTTCAGTAGCCGCAACAGCGTTGAATATTTTTTCAACTTAAAACCGGTACTGCCAAAGAAAACAAAGTTTGGTGTGGTGGGAAGAGGTTCAGAAGATGCTTTACGTAAATTTAATCATGTTGCTGATTTTGTTGGTGAAAGTGGCGATATTACTGAAGTAGCTGAAGATTTTGCAAAATTGGTTAGCGGTCAGCAAATATTGTTTCCAAGAGCACAGGATTCTTTGCAGTCTATTCAGAAATCATTACCAGCTGATGCTAAAATAATCGATCTGCCGATTTACGAAACGGTAATCGAAGAAGATATCGATCAGAGTTATGCTGATGTGCTCATTTTTACCAGCCCTTCAAATGTTGATGCATATTTTGCTGATAATTTATTGGAGCCAGAGCAACAGGTAATTGCTATTGGAAACTCTACAGGTAAGAAGTTTGATGAAATGGGCGTGAAATATACTTTGCCATACTCGCCTGATGAAATTGGATTGGCTGAAGCGGTTTTTGGAATAGAAGTAAGGTAGAGGGTAGGGATGTTTAGGGTTAAATGTTTCCTGCCTTGATACTTGATACTTAAATCTTAATACTAAATGTAAAATCCAAAAACCTGTGTAATCACTCCGAAGGAAAAAATTTAAAGATATTCAGGTCTTGATACTCGATACTAAAATCTCGATACTTCAAATCCTGATACTAAATACTTGATAAAAAAAAATGTTAAATCGTCCGCGAAGATTACGGAAAAATCCGTTAGTGAGAGAGATGGTAGCCGAAACAAGGTTATCGAAAGATATGTTTGTGTACCCTTATTTCGTTGTGCCGGGCAATAATGTTATCCATGCCATTGATGCAATGCCAGGTGTAAACCATTATTCGGTTGATACTTTGATAAAAGATGTTGAAGTTGGAATAAAAAAAGGGCTCAACAAAATTATGTTGTTTGGCGTTGGCGACGAAAAATCTGAAGATGCAAAATCGGCTTATCATGATCATTCTTTAGTGCCAACGGCGGTGCGCGAGTTGAAAAAACAATTCGGTGATGATTTATATGTCATTACCGATGTTTGCGTTTGTTCTTATACCAGTCACGGCCATTGTGGTATTTTAGAAAACGACTATGTTCAAAATGATAAAACAGTTGAGGTAATCGCTAAAATGGCTTTAACGCATGCCGAAGCTGGTGCTGATATGTTTGCGCCATCGGATATGATGGATGGCCGGATTAAAGCTATGCGTAATCTTCTAGATGAAAACGGTTTTGTAAATGCGGCCATCATGAGTCATGCTACAAAATTTGCTTCAGCATACTATGGCCCGTTTAGGGAGGCTGCAGATTGCGCACCAAGTAAAGGCGATAGAAAAACTTATCAGATGGACTTCAGAAACCCGCTGGAAGCTTTAAAGGAAGCGCAGCTGGATGAACAGGAAGGCGCTGATGTGTTAATGGTGAAACCAGGATTAGCTTATTTGGATATCATCCAAAGGTTAAAACAAGACACCAATTTACCCATTGCTGTTTACAATGTATCCGGCGAATACTCCATGGTAAAAGCAGCTGCGGAACGCGGTTGGATAGACGAACAAAAAGTGGTAATGGAAACCATGCATGCCTTTGCCCGTGCAGGTGCAAGCATTATTACCACTTACCACATTAAAGATATTTTAAATAACAACTGGCTTTAAAAAGGTGAAAGGTAAAGGGTTTAAGGTGTAGGGTTTCCTTGCCATTCCTTATCTACACCACGTTAAAAAAACATAGGTAAATGTAATATTTCGGTTCTCTGGCATATGCTATTAACCTTAAGCCTTTTGCCTTCAACCTTAAAAAGATGTTAGATTCATTAAAGAAAATGTTTTCAGGCAACGAAGCCGATATTCCGGTAAATACAGGGAGTAAACCTGATATTTCTAGAGTAAAATCCGCGGAACTGTACGAAAAATCAAAAACGTATTTCCCTGGTGGGGTAAACTCTCCGGTAAGGGCTTTTAAATCTGTTTATGGTACGCCACTTTTTATCGAGAAAGGTGACGGCTGCTTTATCTGGGATGCCGACGGTAATCAATTTATCGATTTCTGTGGTAGCTGGGGTCCACTAATTTTAGGCCATAACAATCCTAAAATCCGCGAAAAAGTTACCGAGGTGATGCAGAATGGAATGAGCTTTGGTGCGCCAACGGCTTTAGAAAATGAATTGGCTGAGCTGATTATTAAAAACAACCGTTTTGTTGAGAAAATCCGTTTCACAAGTTCAGGTACCGAAGCGGTAATGTCGGCCATACGTTTAGCAAGGGGTTTTACCAGTCGGGATAAGATTTTAAAGTTTGAAGGTTGTTACCATGGTCATAGCGATTCGCTTTTAGTTAAAGCAGGTTCAGGTCTGGTTACTTTTGGAGAAACTTCCTCAGCAGGTGTACCAAAATCTTTTGCTGAAGAAACCATTGTGGTGCCTTTAAATGATAAAACAGCTATCGAACAAGCTTTTGCGCAGTTTAAAGATCAGATTGCTGCGGTAATTATTGAAGGAATTCCGGCAAACAACGGTTTAATTATGCAGGATGAAGAATATATTCATTTCTTGCGTAAAATTTGTACCGATAACGGTTCTCTTTTAATTTTTGATGAAGTAATTACAGGATTCAGGGTAGGTTTTGAAGGAGCAGCAGCACATTATGGTGTTACGCCTGATATTGTTACTTATGGCAAAATCATTGGTGGTGGATTACCAGTTGGGATGTATGGTGCACGCGCTGAAATTATGGCGCATATTTCTCCTGATGGCGGTGTATACCAGGCAGGAACGTTATCTGGAAATCCTGTGGCTATGGCAGCTGGAATTGCAACTTTAACAGAATTAAATAAATCGGGTTTTTACAAAGACCTGAATAACAAGGCACAAGAATTTGTAGCCAGTATTCAGCGGTTTGCCACAGCACGTAACTATAAATTTAAAGTATTTACCATTGGCTCTATCTTCTGGTTTGCTTTTACCGATAAGGATAAAATCCAATCGGCTGATGACATCGATGCTGGAAGCATGGAGAAATTCAAAGTGATGCACCGTGAATTATTGAATAGAGGGATTTATTTAGGTCCATCGGGATATGAAGTTGGTTTCGTATCTTCAGCACATACAAAGATTGAATTGGAGAAAGCTAAACGTGCTATTTTTGAAGCATTAGATTTGGTGTTTAAAAAATAAGTTTTATTCGAAAGATCATCATTGCGAGAAACGAAGCAATCTTAATGCGCACGCTAGTAGCGACAGTTGTAAGATTGCTTCGTCGGCTGAAAAAGCCTTCTCGCAATGACGAACAAGAAAAATAATCTGTGTAATCAACCCGAAGGAAAAACTGATAAATGAAGAAATCTATAATTATATTTTACGCTTTATTGCTTTATGCGATGATTCAGCTCATTTCGTGGGGAACATTGGTGGTGCGTTTGCAACCCAGTCGCATGACGATGATTATGGGTGAAGGATCGGTATTTGTATTTTTGCTTTGTATTGGTGGCTATTTTCTTCATCAATCCTTAAAACGTGAAGATAAATTAAGAGAACAGCAACAGAACTTTTTAATGTCGATCACTCATGAGTTAAAATCTCCTTTAGCGGCAATCAAACTTTCTATTCAAACTATTGTTAAACGGGATTTGGATAAAGCACGTCAAATCTCCTTATTAAATAATTCGTTAAAAGATATTGAGCGTTTGGACGATCTGGTTGAAAATATGCTTTTGGCTACCAAGATTGAAAATCGTTCGTATACCTTTCCGAAAGAGGAATTTAATTTTTCAGAACTGGTTTATAAAATTACAGATCGACTTCAGGTTCACTCTTGTGGCAACGAACAATTAATAAGTGCTCAAATTCAGCCAAATTTGCAGATAATGGGTGACAAATTTGCCTTATCGTCAGTTGTAACGAATTTAATTGAGAACGCAGTTAAGTATTCAAGTCCATGTGATGAGATAAATGTGCATTTAAACGAAGTAGATGGACATATTCACTTAAGTGTTATAGATAAAGGGCCTGGTATTTCAGATGCCGAAAAAATGTTGATATTTGATAAGTTTTACCGCGTTGGTAACGAGAATGTCAGAAAAGCGAAAGGAACAGGTTTAGGCTTGTTTATTGTGAAAGAGGTTTTACAATACCATGATGCAGATATTATAGTAAAAGACAATTTGCCTCAAGGAAGTATTTTTGAAGTAACATTTAGTTAATCTCAATTATGTCACAAAAATTAAGAATTCTATTGGTAGAAGACGAGGACCACTTGTTAGATGCTATCAAATTAAACCTCGAACTTGAGGGTTATAAAGTTCACGCCGTTAAAGATGGCAAAACCGCTCTTAAAATTTTTAAAGAAGAACGCTTCAATCTAATTATTTTAGATGTTATGTTGCCTGAAATGGATGGTTTCCAGGTTTGCGAAACAATCCGTTTAGAGAATGCAGAAGTTCCGATTATGTTTTTAACAGCTAAAAACACTTCAGAAGACCGTGTTTTAGGTTTGAAAAAAGGAGCTGACGATTATTTGGTTAAACCATTTAACTTAGAAGAATTAATTCTTCGTGTGGGTATTTTGGTTAAACGCAGTTTAAAATCTGACGATTTAAAAGAATTGAATTCTTACAAAATTGGTGATAAAACGATCTATTTTAACTCTTTCGAATTGAAACATGATGATGGTACCATCACACCGTTAACCAAAAAGGAAACGATGTTGCTGAAACTGTTGATCGAGCGTAAAAACGATGCCGTTTCGAGAGAGCAAATTTTAGAAACCGTTTGGAATTATGATGTTTATCCATCAACCAGAACGATTGATAATTTCATCTTAACGTTCCGTAAGTATTTCGAACCAGATCAAAAAAATCCAGTTTATTTCCACTCTATTCGTGGTGTAGGCTATAAGTTCACTGATAGTCATTAATGTACAATAATAAAGGCAGATATGCTTTAATGGCAGTTTTTGTGCTGGCTGCGTTGGTTTGTATTTTTTACAATCAATACCAGTTAGCCGCTGTTTCAGGCCTTTTATTTGCTTTTGTTGTTTGGAGCCATTTTAAGCATAGTTCAGTTTTGATGGCATCGAAACATTTCAAAAATAACGAATTCGGTAAAACCAAAGCCTTATTGGCAGAGGTGGTTAGGCCAGAGCGCTTAGCTAAAAATCGAAGGGGTTATTACGAATTTATGCAAGGCAATATGGCTTTGAAGGAAGAAGACTACGATAAGGCTGAATATCACTTTCAGTTGGCGAGTCGTTTTCCGGTGGGCGGAAAAAACGAGAAATCGTATGTGCTGATCCATTTGGCTAATCTCGCTTTGCGGAAGAAAGACAGAGAAAGGGCCGAAGCTTATACTAAACTGGCTAAGGAACTTGCCGAATCGCAACGATCAAAAGATATTATCGTTAAGATTGAAAAAGAAATAAGCAAAATATAATAGGACTATTGTCGTTTTGAATAAACGAAGCACCAGTTTTTGATAAAAAGGTACTTCGTTTTTTTTTTATTTAATACCTTTGCCCAATTAAATTTTAAGCCATTCGTCATCCTGAATTCAGTATGACGCGTAGTGCGATACCAGATACAAATCATGAAGAATAACTTATTTTTAGACGCAGCATTTTCAAAACAAACAGAACGCCCACCAGTGTGGATGATGCGTCAGGCAGGCCGTTTTATGCCACAATATTGGGAAATTAAAAACAAATACTCTTTTTTAGAAATGTGTAAGACTCCCGAAATTGCAGCCGACGTGACTATGTTACCTGTTGATTTATTGGGAATTGATGCCGCGATTTTATTCTGTGATATTCTGGTAACCGGAGAGGCCATGGGAGGCGATTTAAGTTTCACGCAAGGTGTTGGTCCAAAGTTTGCAAACCCTGTACGTAACGCGCAGGATATCGAAAATCTAAATGTTGATTGTTTAGATGAGTTACAATATGTAGCTGATGCCATTAAAGTGATTCAACAACGTTTGGATGGAAATATTCCTTTAATTGGTTTTGCTGGTGCACCATTTACGGTAATGAGTTATTTAATTGAAGGCGGTTCATCTAAAGATTTTAAATTAACCAAGTTATTTATACACAACCAACCAGAACTGGCGCATAAACTTTTGGCTAAAATTGCTAAAGTAACAGCCGATTATCTTAACCTTCAAATTGCTGCCGGCGTTAATGCAGTGCAGATTTTCGATAGTTGGGCGCTTGCTTTATCATGGAATGATTATCAGGAGTTTTCTCACCGTTATATCCAGGAAATTATTGCCAACTTGAATAGGAAAGATATTCCGGTAATTTCTTTTTGTAAAGGAAGTTCGGTTTTTGCACCAATTATGGCAGAAGCCAAACCAGATGTGATTTCGGTTGACTGGAATGCAGATTTATTGAACATTAAAAATGCTTTGCCAGCTGGTATTGCTGTTCAGGGAAATTTAGATCCACATATTTTATACGCAGATAAAGCAGTAATTAAAGCACAAATCCACAAGTTATTCGAACGCATGCGCGGTACTGAAGGATTTATCTTCAATTTAGGTCATGGTATTATGCCAGATATTCCTTTCGATAATGTGAAGTATGCCATTGAGGTGGTAAAGGAGTTTAGGTATTAACCCCTAAATCTCCTAAAGGGGACTTTGAACAGCGAACCCGAATTGTTATATTTGGATATATAGGGCTACTTATTCTAAAATTTTTCTAATGAAGAAGATAGAAGTTATAGATATGTTGAAAGAGATGCCAGATGAATTTTCGGCAGATGAATTGATTGAGCGGATACTGTTGCTTCAAGAAGATGATTCTGGATTACAAAAGATTTCTGAAGAGCAGGCTGCACAGAAATTATAACTCTTTTATATTAAATGATAGAAACCCTACTGCCATTTTACCAGTATTTTAAAGCTGTACACATTGTGTTTGTAATTAGCTGGATGGCTGGTTTATTTTATATTTTAAGTCTTTTTATTTACCACACAGAAGCAAACGATAAACCTGAGCCTGAAAAAAGTATCCTCCAAAAACAGTTTGTTAAAATGGAAGCTACTTTATGGAAGATTATTGCTACCCCGGCAATGATTATTTCTGTTCTGGCAGGGGCAGCAATGTTAACGTTAAATCCAGACCTGCTTGATGCCGATTGGATGTGGGTAAAGCTAGGTTTTGTAGTTGGCTTACTCATTTATCATTTCATTTGTCAAAACATCGTTAAACAGCTTAAAAACGATCAGTACAAACTAACTAGCTTTCAGTTGAGGTTGTGGCGTGAACTGGCTACCATTTTTATGATTGCCATTGTATTTGTTGTGATTCTTAAAAGCGCCATTAACTGGATTTACGGTTTAGTTGGCATAATGGGCGTAGCGATGGCCATCATGATTGCAGTTAAACTGTATAAAAACTATCGTAAGAAGCGTGGCGAATAATCATTTTACCACAAAGTCACTAGGCCACCAAGAATATGTTTGTAAATAAAGGCTTTTAAAAAAAAACTTTGTGTTCTTTGTGCCTTGGTTGTCAACCAGCTAGCAATTTTGTTTCCTTTTCGTAAACTTCATTAACTCTTCATTTAAATAAACCAAAAACTATTCTAAATTTGGACGATAAAATCCAAGCGCATGTTTACAACCCCGGACCTGAAAAAGTCCTTACTACTGATAACTTTTCTTTTTAGTTCTTATTTTGCCTCGGCACAGTTTAATCAATCGGCTTTCGAAAACAGAATCCGCCCCGATAGCAGCTTAACCAATGAGGTTCACTTCAATTTCTACAATTTAAACTACGTCCGTAATTACGAGTATACCAACGATTTTCATGATGGTTATACCCTTTACGGAACACAGTTGCAACCTCAAATTGTTTATTACGCACATCCTAATCTGGCGATTACCGCCGGTGCTTTTATCAGAAAAGATTTCGGGCGGAACGGAATTTCTGATGCCAAACCATTGTTTAGCGTAAAATACCATAAGCGTAACCTTACCTTAATTTTTGGTAGTTTAGAAGGTAACATTCAGCATAAATATATTGAACCTTTATACGATTTCGAAAGAACTTTAACTACGCCGATTGAATATGGAACGCAGTTATTGGTAGAACGCAAGAAATTTACTTTAGATGCCTGGATTGCCTGGCAAAAAATGATTTATAAGGGTGATCCGGCGAAAGAAGAGATTATTGGTGGTTTATCAACCGAAAGTTTCTTAATCAAAAATGAAGACTGGAAATTGAGTATTCCTGCACAGTTTTTAGCTTTCCACCAGGGCGGGCAAATTGATGTGTTAAAAGAAATCCCGATTACGACAATGTTTAATGGCGCAACGGGTATAAAGTTGCATAAAGCTATTAATTCCAACATTAAACAGGTATATACCGATAACTATATCGCCGTTTACAAAGATTTTTCTCCTGACAAAAGAAGGGCTTACCAAGGTGGTTTTGGTTTATGGCTAAATGCTGGTGTAGAAAGTAAGTGGGGCAGTTTGGTGGCCTCTTACTGGAAGGGCAATAATTTTATTTCGATTAAAGGTATGCCACTTTATGAATCGGTATCAGATAACCTGTACAGTCCGGGCTTGAGACAAAGTTCAAGAAACATTGTTTCATTGCGTTATGCGTATCAAAAAGAGTTAATTCCACATTTATACCTTGATGTACGTTTCGAACCGCATATAGATTTAGACAATACTGATAAACAACTTCAGTTTAACCACTCCTTCTTTTTGACCTATAAACAGGATTTCAAATTGTTTAAGGTGAAGAAGGCTGAGAGGTAAAAGGTGTAAGGTTTAGGGCAGCTAAGCTCATATCATTTCAAACCCCGAGGTATATAAACCTGCGGGGTTTATTGTTTTAAGCCCTGTCCCATGTTCCTAAACCCGATAGCAGCGAAAAACACGAAGGTGAGGAACGAACCGAGGGTTTGAAGCGAATAGCGGGACTGCTGCTCCCGATGGAATGCTGTATGTTCATTTTCAAATAAAAAATCTATATCTTTCTTAAAAATTATTTAAAACATAACTATCTGATAATCAGTAGATATATTTCTGAATTTAACTTTATTTAACTTTTTTTCTCCCCTCATGCAACCATTGTTTGTAATCAGCCATCTTCTATATACAAACACACAATGAAATTGACGCGAAGCTATACGATAAACGATTTGATGGAAGGCTGCAAAGCTGGCGACCGGAAGATGCAAGAGCTGCTTTATAAGCAAACTGCATCTAAGATGTTGGCCGTTTGTATGCGCTACGCCAAAGATAAGATGGAGGCAGAAGATGTGCTGCAGATGGGGTACATTAAAATTTTTCAGAAAATAAAAGAGTATAGGGGTGATGGTTCTTTTGAAGGCTGGATTAGAAGGGTTATGGTGAATACTGCGATTGAAAGTTACCGTAAAAATTTACGCAGCTTAAATGTTGTAGAAATAGATGAAGCTTACGAACAACCATCAACCGGATTTGATTTTGGCACTTTAGGAATGCAGGATTTGATGAAGGTAATACAAAAATTAGCTGATGGTTACCGCATGGTTTTTAATATGTACGTAATTGAAGGTTATTCGCACAAAGAAATTGGAGAAACGCTTGGGATCTCTGAAGGCGCGAGTAAATCGCAACTGTCGAGAGCAAGGGCAATATTAAAAGAAGAAATTATAAAAATGGAGGGATTTGGTTATGCAACCTATACGGGATAAGGATTTTGATCAGTTATTTAAGGATGCTTTTGCTGATGCGGAAGTTGCACCTTCGAGAGATTTATGGAGCAATATAGAAAGTGAAATAATACCTAAGAAAAAAAGAATCATACCAATTTATTGGTTATCAGCTGCAGCGGTTTTGCTTATCGCCACAATTGGGGTTTTGCTTTATCAACAGCAGAATAATACGAATGAGGGTAAACAATTAGCCAATAATACAATTGAAAAGCCTAAGCCAGCAGTGGAAACACCAGTTGTAAAAGATCAGCCACCTGTAGTAGTTGAACCGGTTAAAGATGTTGCACCAATTTTACCCGTTGAGGCTAAACAAGCAAGAGCTATTGCCAAAACTAAGGTGAAACAAGATAAACCTGCTTTAAAGCAACCGCGGATAATTACGGCCCCTGAAATGCAAAAGCAAGAAACCATTGTTGCTAAAGTTGAAGAGCCTAAAAAAGATATTAGAACGAAAATCGAAGAGGCGATTCTGCAACCTAAAGAAGAAACTGTAATAGTTGCTAACTCTACAGCCATTAAAACGGATGATCCTGTTAACGAAAACGAACAGAGCAATAAAGGTATCCGCAACGTTGGCGATGTAGTAAACCTGATTGTTAACAAAATGGATAAAAGAAAAGATAAGCTAATTCAGTTCCGCACGGATGATGATGATTCTTCTTTGTCATCAATCAATATTGGTCCATTTAAAATAGGCAAACGGAATAAGAAGTAAACAGTTTGCGATTTACAATTAACAGTTCAACAGTTAACATTTAAACTTAAATCTTTAAACATTATACTTAAATCATTTATTCATTCTCTCATTCAATCCATCAATAATTCACTCATTAAAATAAAAAACACACAGATATGAAACGTCTAATATTTACAACACTTTTGGTAAGCGGGCTTGCCGGTGTTATGGCTCCAGGTGCTTTTGCACAACAAGACAGTACCAAAAAGAAAATGGATTATAGTGAAGGTCATGGTATTATGATTACTACAAAATCAGCAGATTCAGCAAAAAAAGGCCGTTTCGTGGGTGGAATTACTTTTACCAGGGTTGATTGGGGGTTCTCCAGGTTAATAGATAATGGAAGTTTTAATTTATCTCCTAATAATGATTTTTTAGATTACAAAGGTGGTAAAACCAGTACATTCTCTTTTGATGTTTTACAGTTTGGCTACCGTTTTAATTCTAATTTTAAAGTTTATGTAGCGGGAGGCTTTGACTGGACTTTAATCCGTTTAAGAAAAGATATTACGATTGCTAAAAACGCTAACGAGTTTGCTTATACCGATCAATCACCAGTACATTTCTCTAAAAACCGTTTCTCCAGCAGTTATGTACATATTCCATTAAACTTCGAATTCCGTACCAGCGAAAACAAAAACGGCAAAAGATTTTACTTGGTGTTGGGTCCTGAGGTTAGCTTTTTGCTAAATGGAAAAATTAAACAGATAAGCGAAGAACGTGGTAAAGAAAAACAATATGATAGCTACCACTTTCAATCGGTTCGTTACGGAGGTACAGTTAGATTTGGTTACGGAGGTATAGGATTATTTACTAAATATTACTTTAACGACATGTTTACTACCGCTGAACAAGCTGGCTTAAAGAATATGAGTTTCGGGGTTACTTTCGGACTAAACTAACCCCTAAATCCCCTAAAGGGGACTTAATGCACAAATAAAACAGATCCTGTTTCGGTTAGGCGAGACAGGATTTTTTGTTATAACGTTTCAGCAGGGTTATTCTCATCTATCAAAGACTTAAAGCAATTCTCCATAAATTCATCTAAACTTATTCCTCTCTCTTCCGCATAAATTTTAGCCTGCTCTATAACAGCATCATCAAGAATTAGTGTGATTTTAGCTTTCATGTCTTTGTATTTAGTTGATTTAAAGATAAATACCATTTTTGTGAATTTCTAAATAAAATATTAACAATTATACAAGTTGTAACCTTATACCCTCTGCCTCAAAACCCTCCACCTTTTTCTTATCTTTACCACGTGAGCAATACCATAATCAGCGTTAAAAATTTAACCAAGCAATACCAGTCAGAACAGGCCGGGGGAATCAAAAATGTAAGTTTTGACATTAAAAGAGGTGATGTGGTTGCCATTATCGGCGAGAGCGGTAGCGGAAAATCAACCTTATTAAAATCCATTTACGGATTGCTTAAAACCGATGAGGGTGAAATCTTTTTTGAAGATCAAAAGGTTAAAGGACCGGATGAACAACTTATCCCAGGCCACAAGCAGATGAAAATGGTGACGCAGGATTTTTCGCTGAATATTTATGCGAAAGTTTACGATAATATTGCCTCACAGCTATCGAATACCGATCTGAAAACCAAGGCCGAAAAAACACTTCAGATCATGGAGCACCTTCGGATTTTACCGTTGCAAAATAAAAAAATCATCGAGTTAAGTGGTGGGGAGCAACAGCGTGTGGCCATAGCAAAAGCCATGGTTGCCGATACGCAGATTTTACTTTTAGACGAACCGTTTAGCCAGGTTGATGCTTTACTTAAAAACCAACTTAGGGCAGATATTAAGCGTGTTGCTGCGGAAACTGGCGTAACTGTTATTCTTGTCTCTCACGACCCTGCTGATGGTTTATTTCTTGCCGACCAATTACTGATTTTGCGAAACGGTGAACTTTTGCAAACTGGTAAGCCTATAGATATTTATCAAAATCCAAAACACATTTACACTGCTCAGATTTTAGGTAATGCAGTTGTTTTGTCTCGTGGGGATGCAGAGAAAATAGGCTTAAAAACTTTTGCAGGAAATGTAGTTTTTTATCCGGAATGGGCAGAAATCAGCAATAATTGGAGCAGCAGACGTTTTGAAGTAAAAGATGTTTACTATAAAGGTTTTTACGACGAATTGCTGTTAGAAAGAAATGGCGTTAGTGTTCGGGCCTTACAGTTGAACAGGGGAGAGCATAAAAAAAACGACCACGTTCAATTGAATATTAATCGTTTCTTAGAATTTTAACTGTAATTATAATTTTAATGGTTTTTTGTAAAAGTTATAATTATAACTTTTCTAATTAGAAATATGGCATAAAAAAAAAACGACCACGTTCAGGGGAACATTAGTCGTTTTTTAAAATTTAATTATTTTTTTTCTACGTCACATTTTCTGCGGCAACCAGAACAACTTTTATACGAATTGTATTTGTTGGGGGTGGTCCGTAAGAATAAACCCGGATTGAACCTGTATATATATCATAATCATAACTTTGTGCCTGATTAGGAATTTGAAAATAACCAGTAGCAGTAGTTCCGTCTGTTGCAATATAAACCAAAACACCTTCATCTTGAACATTGATATTATCAATTTCATTAGCGACTAAATCAACATAATAAGTGTTTGTTGTTCCTGCTAACAACCTCCAACTATTACCCGGTTTATCAAATATAATCGTTCGGTTCGGAGTAGTTTGATTAATAATTGGATCTTTTTTGCAAGATGCCAGACCTAGTGTGACAATGCAAAGCATTAGGATAGTAAATTTTTTCATGTTGATTAGTATTTATTTGTGTGTGATATCGGTATTACAAATCTGTTGCCAAAAAAATAGAATTGGAGATTTATGGATTAATTATTGTGCAACAGATTAAATACACAAATGTTATTACCCTATTTTTTTAAAATATGAAGCTCTTTTTTCGCCTCTTACCCTGGTTAATTTTAATCGTTGCAGGATACTTATTTATCTCCAAAAAGTTTAGTATCAACACCTCTGTAGAGAGCAAACATCAGCTTCTGGTAGAGAAAATTGAGGCCATTGGCAAATTAGAGCTGGTAAGGTATCAGATCAGCGACGTTTTGGAGCACAAAAATAAAACAGATTTTTTACCCGAAGCCAGTGTTTTATTGATCGTTAAAGCCGAAGCAGTAGGCTGTATCGACTTAACAAAAATTACCCACGAAGATATTGAGATTGATGCGGACACTGCTGTAGTAAATTTACCACAGCCCGAAATTTGTTATGTAAAAATCGACCATAAAAACTCCCGTGTTTACGATACGAAGATGGCTTTCTTCCGGGAGGCCAGTTTAGTAGACGAAGCGTATAAAGCAGCCGAAAGACAAGTAACTGCCGAAGTTAAAAAATCGAGTATTTTAGCACAGACAAAAACCAATGCGACAACCGTGCTTAAGCCAATTATTGAAGGATTGGGTTATAAAAATGTGAGGTTTACTTTTGAGTAAGGTTTAAGGTGTAAGGTTGAGGGTGTAAGGTTCCTGGCGATCTTCACAGCTAATGTCGTCATCTCAACCGGAACGCAGTGGAGCGGAGAGATCTACCTCGAGATAGGTTTAGCTTCGCTGAGCACCTCCGTGGTTCTCAATTTCGTTGTACTCCACTCGAAATGACGATCACCAGTCTTATTTCAAAAAATCTTCCCGATGCGGATTAAAAATATCAACCAATAAGCCAGCTTCTAAACAAACTACACCATGAAAAACATTTGATGGGGCAAAGAAAACGTCTCCTTCATTTAAAATTTTCTTATCATCCCCCATGGTCACTTCAAAACTTCCTTTGGCTACATAACTCATTTGAAGATGAGGATGATTGTGAATGGTGCCAATGGCATCTTTTTCAAATTCTACCTTTACAAGCATGAGGTTATTATCGTAAGCCATAATTTTGCGTTTAACACCAGCGCCTAAATCTTCCCAATCGATATCGCTATCCGAAATTAATGCTTTGTTGCTTAAGTCTTTGAAATTCATCTTTTATAATATATTACAAGAACTGTCGTCTTTCCCGCGCAGGCGGGAATCTTAAAGCTATTGCATTAGGATTTCCAATCAAGTTGGGAATGACGAACCGCCTTTGGGTATTTTGCGAAAAACTTTTCGCCCTTTGCGGTTAAAGATTAGACCATTAAACCAAATATTCAAACAAAGTCTGATCCTGGTTCAGCTCAATAATTTCAAATTTAAAATCTTTCATGCGTTGTAATAAACTAGCATAATCGTTTTTGTTAGAAAGTTCGATACCAACCAACGCAGGTCCATTTTCTTTATTCGTTTTTTTGATAAACTCGAAACGGGTAATGTCATCCTGCGGACCCAAAACCTCATTTACAAATAATTTTAAAGCGCCTGGTCTCTGTGGAAAACGTACAATAAAATAATGTTTCAAACCTTCGAAAAGCAAAGATTTCTCTTTAATCTCCTGCATGCGCTCTATATCGTTGTTTCCGCCACTAACAATACAAACTACAGTTTTACCGGCAATCTGATCTCTCAGCTGATCTAATGCGGCAATGGATAGTGCGCCAGCCGGTTCTACCACAATGGCGTCTTCGTTATACAGCTTTAAAATGGTGGTGCAGATTTTGCCCTCAGGGATTAAATGCATCTGATCAAGAAGTTCCTTGCAATATTCGTAAGTAATATGGCCGATCCTTTTTACAGCGGCACCATCCACAAAGCGGTCTATTTCGTCTAAAGTATAAGGACCGCCGTTTTCCATGGCAGTAACCATAGATGGTGCACCCAGCGGCTCAACGCCAACCAGTTTTACATCAGGTTTTACGGTTTTCATGTAGGCACTCACGCCCGAGGCCAAACCGCCACCGCCAACAGGCATCACCAAAATGTCTAAATCAGGAAGGTCTTCATAAATTTCTACACCAACCGTTGCCTGTCCTTCAATTACTTTTTCATCATCGAAAGGTGGAATAAAAGTTGCCGATTTATCGGCACTATAGGCCAATGCTTCTTTTAAACAATCGTCGAAAGTATCGCCAACTAAAATGACTTCTACGCTGTCGCCACCAAACATATAAGTTTGTTTAACTTTTTGTTTCGGGGTGATTTCCGGCATAAAAATAACGCCTTTAATACCGAGTTTTTTGCATGAATAAGCTACGCCCTGTGCATGGTTGCCCGCACTTGCACAAACAACACCGTTAACTAACGATTCTTGAGGCAGTGAACTGATTTTATTGTAGGCACCACGCAATTTATAAGAGCGTACAATCTGCAAATCTTCTCTTTTTAAATAAATGTTGGCGTTGTAGTGAGAAGAAAGGCCGGCATTAAACTCAAGTGGGGTACGTTTTACCACGCCTTTGAGCCTTTCTGATGCAGATTTAAAATCCAGTGTATGTGGTGTTGTAGTATTCATTGTTGTAGTATCAGGTATAGAGAGAATCAAGTATCAAGACCAATATTCTCTTGTGTGTTTTGTAAAGCAGGGTTTGGTACTTTTCGGTTATTGCAGTCCTGCTTTACATTTTATTCCGCTGCGCTTCATGCTCATTTCATCCGATAGCTATCGGATCAGGTTAGGTGGGCTAGGTCTGTATTTCAAACTTAAATCCTCCCCCTGCCCCCTCCAAAGAGGGACACCCCTCAAAGTTTAAGGCAATTCTCAGCTTGCTTTTAGCTTTAGTCTTTAACCTTTTATGCTAAGTGCAAAGCAACCAATTGGTTCAGATCGTAATCGTTAATGCCCTGTTTGCTATCAGCCAAAACTAAAAACTGTTTGTAAACAATATCTAAATGGTCTTTTTCTAATTTATGGCCTAAACGGTCTAAGTGATGTTTTAAAGCATGGCGACCACTTCTTGCCGTTAATACAATGGTAGCATCAGGGAAACCAACATCTTCAGGTTTAATAATTTCGTAGTTCTCGCGGTTTTTCAAGAAACCATCCTGGTGGATACCTGAACTATGCGAAAATGCATTTCCACCAACAATTGCTTTATTTGGTTGTACCGGCATATTCATCTGGTTACGTATCATGTGGCTCATTTCATAGAAACGGGTAGCATCAATTTGTGTGTTTAAGCCTAAAATTTTGTGCGTTTTCAAAATCATCACGACTTCTTCCATGGATGTATTGCCTGCGCGCTCTCCGATGCCGTTGATGGTACATTCTACCTGACGGGCACCATTCTGTAAGCCTGCAATAGAATTGGCTGTAGCCAAGCCCAAATCGTTGTGGCAATGCACAGAGATAATGGCTTTATCGATATTTTTTACGTTTTCTTTTAAATAAAGAATTTTAGAACCGTATTGGTCTGGCAAGCAATAACCATTGGTATCCGGAATATTCACTACTGTTGCACCTGCAGCAATTACTGCTTCAACCATTTTGGCTAAAAATTCAATGTCGGCACGGCCGGCATCCTCTGCGTAGAATTCAACATCCTCCACAAATTTTTTCGAATACCTTACAGCTTCCACGGCGCGTTCTAAAATTTCTTCGCGGGTACTGTTAAATTTATGCTTAATGTGGAAATCAGATGAACCAATTCCGGTGTGGATCCGCGGTCTTTTTGCATAACGCAAAGCATCTGCAGCAACATCAATATCATTTTTATTTGCGCGGGTTAAAGCGCAGATAATTGGATTGCTAACTGCTTTCGATAGTTCAATTACACTGTTAAAATCTCCTGGACTAGATACCGGAAAACCTGCTTCAATTACATCAACTCCTAAAAGCTCAAGTGATTTTGCGATTTCTACTTTTTGGTTTGTATCTAACTGGCAGCCTGGAACCTGCTCTCCGTCACGCAATGTCGTGTCGAAAATATAAACTTTGTTTGGGTCGTGAATCATAATCTTAAGGTTAGGAAGTGATTAATTTTTGTGATAAGAATTTAATAACCAATTTGCCCATTTCGGCTGTGCCCAAAACTTTGAAACGGTTTGTGTTTTGATCGGCAATATCATGGGTTCTGAAACCTTCTTTCAATACCTGATCGATGGTATCAACCAATAATTTGGCTTCTTCCTTAAGTCCGAAACCAATTTCCAACATTAAGGCTGCCGATAGGATAGAGGCCAACGGATTAGCTAAATCTTTACCTGCAATATCATGCGCCGAACCGTGGATCGGCTCAAAGAAACCTGTACTTTCGCCAACAGATGCCGAAGCCAGCATACCCATTGAGCCCGCAATCTGCGAAGCTTCATCGGTTAAAATATCCCCAAATAAATTAGCCGTTAAAACCACGTCGAATTTTTTAGGATTTTTGATTAACTGCATGGCTGCATTGTCGATAAACATGTGCTCAGTTTCTACATCAGGATATTGTTTTGCAATTTCCTGAACGGTTTCGCGCCATAAGCGTGAGCTTTCTAAAACGTTTGCTTTATCCACCGAACACAATCTTTTGTCGCGTTGTTGCGCAGCCTGGTAAGCTTTATGTGCAATCCGTTCTACTTCATAACGGTGATAAATCATAAGGTCAGAAGCCGTATTGCGATCTTCAGATCGTGTTTTTTCTCCGAAATAAACATCTCCTGTCAATTCGCGGAAGAACAAAATATCTGTTCCTCTTAAAATTTCTGGTTTAATGCTCGATGCCTGAAGAAGTTCATCAAATAGTAATATTGGGCGGAGATTGGCAAAGAGACCAAGTTCTTTACGGATTTTTAAAAGGCCTTGTTCAGGTCTAACTTTTAAACTTGGGTCATTATCATATTTGGCGTGACCAATGGCTCCGAAAAGGATTGCATCGCTTTTTCTTGCTTTTTCTAAAGTTTCATCCGGCAAAGGCTCGCCAGTAACTTCAATAGCCGCATGGCCCATTAAAGCTTCGTCAAACGTAAATTCGTGGCCAAAAATTTCAGCAATTTTTTCTAATGCTGTTTTTCCCCAAGTGGTTACTTCGGGTCCGATACCGTCTCCAGGTATTACTAAAATGTTCTTCTTCATTATTGACTCCTCTTTTGCTGCTGCCGTTTTTACCACAGATTTTTACCGATAAATACAGATTTATTTCTGCTAAGCTTCGTGGCTTCACGAATCATTAGATTTTATCTGTGTTCATCCTTTTTATCTGTAGTTAATTTTGCATCAGCTTAATATTTCTGTGTTTAAACTTTCGACGACTTTTACCTCGCCTTTTTCTAACAATATTCTTTTTTCTATGCAGGTTGGCAGCTGCGATTCAAAATGGCCAACATAAATTAAGGTCATCCCGTTGCTGCATAATTCATCAACCAATTGGTTAAAATGTTTCGTTTGCTGTTGGTCTAAACCCTGGCAAGGTTCATCCAGAATTAATAATTCCGGATTTTTTATAATTGTCCGTGCTAACAACACTAACCGCTGTTTACCGAGTGGAAGCGCGGTTAATAATTCATTTTTATTTTCGGTAAGTCCAAAGTATGCAACCAGTTCATCAACCTGTGTGCTTTTGGTATAGGGCAATTGTTGGAACAAACCTACGGTATCATAAAAACCAGAGGCGATACTTTGCCAAACGGTAGCGGTAGGGTCGAAATACCAGTGAAATTCGGGCGAGATTAAACCAATATGTTGTTTAATATCCCAAATACTTTCGCCACTTCCACGCCTGTTGCCAAATAAATAGAGCTCGTTGGCATAAGATTGTGGATGATCACCATTCACTAAACTCAGTAATGTCGATTTTCCTGAACCGTTATGTCCTTGTAAAAGCCATTTTTCTCCGGCCTTAACTTCCCAGTTGATATTTTTTAAAACCTGTTTTTCACCATAGCTAATGTTTACATTAACCATTTTTACAATATCATCAGAATTGTAAACAGGAGATTCTTTTAAGAAATCCGGAATTTCTCTTAAATGGATTTCGGTAGCTGAACTTTCTAAAGCATCTACTTTAACTAATTGGCCATCTCTTATTTCGGCGAAAGAATCAATACAGCCTGGTAGCTCAGTGTCATTACAGATCAAGATCAATTGAACACCTTCTTCGGCAACCCGATCTAATAAAATGTTCAGGTTACTGCGTGAAGCAGCATCCAAGCCTGTGTACGGCTGGTCGATAATCAATAACTGTGGTTTTAACCATAAGGCTTTAACCAATTGCAATTTTTTATGTTCGCCGCTGGATAATTCGATCAGTTGTGAACTGGCAAATGTTGCAAAGCCCAAAGCTTCTAAAATCGGTTCAACCTGATCAAAATGAAGTCCTTTTTCTTTACCATAACCAACCAGTTCGGCATGAACGGTTAAGGTTTCTTTAGCCTGCTGACTGGTATAACGTTGCTGGTAATAAAAATTGGCAACACCTTCTAAATTTTTAAACTGATACCAGCTTTCTACGTAAAGTACTTCTTTTGGAAGGTCACTCAGCGGATCAAAATCAATTTCGATACTTCCTTGAGTTGGAACTAAGCCTGCAATTGCTTTTGCCAATGATGTTTTTCCTGTTCCGCTTTTACCACCAATTACATAACTTTCGCAAACATTCATTTCCCAATACAAATCCTTTAGCACCACTTTGTTATGGTAACTTAAATTTAAGTCCTGTATGTGAACGAATGGTTTAAACATTATCTCGCTTGCTCGAATTCTTTAATTAATTGTTTCTGGTTTAAAATGAAATCGATATCATCATAACCGTTTATCAGGCATGATTTTTTGTAAGGGTTGATCTCAAATGATTCCTGAGCGCCAGTTTCTATAATCGTTACCGTTTGGTTCTCTAAATCAACTTCCAAGGCTGATTTAGGATTGTTGTCAACCGCTTTGAATATCTGTGCCAAGAACTCGTCACTTACCTGAATGGGTAGTAAACCGTTGTTCAATGCATTGCCTTTAAAGATATCTGCAAAGAAACTGCTGATTACCGCATCAAAACCTGCATCCTGAATGGCCCAGGCGGCATGCTCACGACTGCTGCCACAACCAAAGTTTTTTCCGGCAACTAATACCTGACCACTGTAAGTTGGGTTATTCATCACGAAATCAGCTTTCGGCTGGTTATCGTTTTCATAACGCCAATCACGAAACAAGTTCTCGCCGAAACCTTCGCGGGTTGTCGCTTTTAGAAACCTTGCAGGAATAATCTGGTCGGTATCTATGTTCTCTATATTTAAAGGCACTACTGCCGATGTTAATTTTGTGAATTTTTTCATATCAATTAGTATCAAGTAAGGAGTATCAAGTAGCGAGACTTGTATTGCACTTTTTATCTTTATTCTTTAAGCCTTTGCTTAATAGTGTTAGTTTTATGCTCCATGTTTTTACCCTCCACCTTAAGCCTTACAACCCTCTACCATCTCAAAGTGTTCAACTGTTGGAAAAGGATCATAAAAGTGATGTAATAACTTTTTCCAATCCTGGTATTCTGCCGATCCTCTGAAACCTTCGGTATGTGCCTCCATTGTTTTCCAGTTTACCAGCAGGATATATTTATTTTCTACTTCTACACATTTTTGAAGCTGATGCGAAATGTAACCTTCCATCGAAGAAATGATTTTTTGTGCTTCGCTAAAAGCTTTTTCAAAATCAGCCGATAATCCGGCTTTTACATTTAACATGGCAACTTCTAGAACCCCCAACCCCCTTAAAGGGGCTTTTGATTGAGTGCTGGTAGTATTATTATTCATCTTGTTAAAGTCCCCTCTAGGGGATTTAGGGGTTAAGCTTTCTCCAAAAAATCCCTCACATCAGTAATTTTTCCGGTTACTGCTGCTGCTGCTGCGGTAAGCGGGCTAGCCAATAAGGTGCGAGCATTTTGTCCTTGTCTACCTTCAAAGTTTCTGTTTGATGTAGATACACAATATTTGCCTGCCGGGATTTTATCTTCGTTCATTCCTAAACACGCACTGCAACCTGGTTCACGTAACTGGAAACCAGCGGCTTCGAAAATTTTATCCAAACCTTCGTTTTTGGCCTGCTGTTCTACCTGCTTCGATCCTGGAACAATCCAAACGGTAACATTATCGGCTTTGCGTTTATCTTTAACAAAATCGGCAACTTCGCGCAAATCTTCAATGCGGGAGTTGGTACAACTTCCGATAAACACATAATCAACCGGTTTCCCGATCAATGATGAATCATCGTCAAAGCCCATATAATCTAACGCTTTCTGGTACGAAAGTTTTTCTTTTTCTGGTTGTGCGCCAGTTGCCGGAATATGTTCCTGAATGCCCATTCCCATTCCAGGGTTAGTACCATAGGTAATCATTGGGGCAATATCTGCAGCATCGAAAGTTAACACGCTATCGAATTTGGCATCAGCATCGCTATATAATGTTTTCCAATAAGCTAAAGCTTTATCCCATTCTTCGCCGGCAGGAGCAAACTCTCTTCCTTTAATGTAATCGAAAGTGGTTTGGTCTGGTGCAATTAATCCACCACGTGCACCCATTTCGATACTCATATTACAGATGGTCATACGGGCTTCCATACTTAAAGCCTCAATTGCCGACCCAGCATATTCAATAAAATAACCTGTACCGCCCGCTGCAGAGATTTTGGCAATAATGTATAAGATAATGTCTTTTGCACCAACACCTTGTCCAAGTTCGCCGTTTACCTCAATTTTCATGGTTTTAGGTTTCGACAGCAATAAACATTGCGTTGCAAAAACCTGCTCTACCTGCGAAGTACCAATACCAAATGCAATGGCACCAAAAGCACCATGCGTAGAGGTATGGCTATCGCCGCAAACCATCGTTTTACCTGGTAAGGTAATGCCTAACTCCGGGCCGATAACGTGTACAATACCCTGAAAAGGATGGCCTAATCCATAAAGTTCTACACCAAATTCTGCACAGTTTTTAGTCAGCATATCAACCTGATAGCGCGAAAGCTCTTCTTTGATTGGTAATAACTGATTTAAGGTAGGTACATTATGATCGGCAGTTGCTACAGTCTGCTTTGGACGAAAAACAGGTAAACCTCTTTTGCGCAAGCCATCAAATGCCTGCGGAGAGGTCACCTCGTGTATTAAGTGTGTATCAATGTATAAAATATCAGGAAATCCTTCTTCACTTTTTACAACGTGAGCATCCCAAATTTTTTCTACTAATGTTTTTGACATCTTTTTATATAATTATTTAAACCTCTCAGGTTTTTAAAACCTGCGAGGTTTGTAAGTTTACTATGCTGTTTTAATCGCCTTCATTGCAGTCATTGCTTTACGCAACGTTGCACCAATCTGTTCTACTTCGTGTGAACGGATAGCTTCGTTAACATCAATTAATTTTCTGTTGTCAACCGCACCATCTTTACCTTCGTTAAAGTTTTTACCAACTAAATCGGTATCTACTTTTTTCATGAAATCACCTAAAAGTGGTTTACAAGCCTGATCGAACAGATAACAACCGTATTCGGCAGTATCAGAAATTACGCGATTCATTTCGAACAATTTCTTACGAGCAATAGTATTTGCGATAAGTGGTGTTTCGTGTAACGATTCGTAGTAAGCAGATTCTGGTTTGATACCAGCTTGTACCATGGTTTCGAAAGCCAATTCAACTCCAGCGCGAACAAAAGCAACCATTAAAGTATAGTTATCAAAATATTCCTGCTCACCGATTTTAACATCACCAGCAGGTGTTTTTTCAAAAGCAGTTTCGCCTGTTTCAGCTCTCCATTTTAACAAGTTTTTATCACCATTTGCCCAATCTTCCATCATGGTACGGCTAAATTCGCCACTCATAATATCATCCTGGTGTTTTTGGAACAAAGGGCGCATAATGTCTTTCAATTCTTCCGAAATTTCGAAAGCTTTGATTTTAGCAACGTTACTTAATCTGTCCATCATGGCAGTAATACCACCTTGCTTTAAAGCTTCAGTAATTACCTCAACACCGTATTGAACCAATTTAGAGGCATAACCTGCATCGATTCCTTTTTCAACCATTTTATCAAATGATAAGATAGAGCCTGTTTGCAATAAACCACAAAGGATGGTTTGCTCTCCCATTAAATCTGATTTTACCTCAGCTACGAAAGATGATTTTAATACACCAGCTCTGTGACCGCCTGTACCTGCGCAATAGGCTTTTGCCTGTGCTAATCCTTTACCTTGAGGGTCGTTTTCAGGGTGAACAGCAATTAAAGTAGGAACACCAAAACCACGAACATATTCCGCTCTAACCTCACTACCCGGGCATTTAGGTGCAACCATAATTACGGTTAAATCTTTACGGATCTGCATACCTTCTTCAACGATATTGAAACCGTGGGAATATAACAAAGTGGCACCTTCTTTCATTAAAGGCATAATTGCATTTACAACAGCAGTGTGTTGTTTATCTGGAGTAAGGTTAATTACGACATCTGCATTTGGAATCAGTTCTTCATAAGTGCCAACGGTGAAATTATTTTCAGTTGCATTTTTCCACGAATCGCGTTTGCCTTCAATTGCTTCCTTACGTAAAGTGTAGCTTACATCTAAACCACTATCTCTTAAATTTAAACCTTGGTTTAAGCCTTGTGCGCCACAACCAACAATTACCAGTTTTTTTCCTTTTAATGCGCTAACTCCATCTAAAAATTCAGAACTGTCCATGAAATCGCAAACACCTAATTGGTTTAATTTTTCTCTAAGAGGTAATGTGTTAAAATAATTTGCCATTGTTTTTATTATTAATTTCTATTTAATTATCGGGTTATATATTCTTTTTTTCCTTCGGGTTGATTACACAGATGGTTTGATTACACAGATTTTTTATCCATTTTCCATCTGATATCTTCCATTTTACATATACTTTTTCAGCGCCGATGCGTAACCGCAATGCACGTTATCATGACCAATGGTTGTAATCAATACCTCTTCTATGCTGTTCAATTGCACGCCATAAGTTGCAGTTGTAAAAGGAGCGATGCTTGAAAATTTTCCATTTGCATAATCTTCTTTTATTTTTTCAATGCTCTCCAGTGCGATGGCTTTCAATTCTGCTACTTCTTCTTCTGTTACGGTGTAAGCTGGCTTCGTATCTTTTTTATAATACTCGTTAAATTTTACCGAAGCAGCATCTTGTAATACACCTGTACGAACATAACAAAGCGTTTGCGTACTCACTACAATATGGCCAAAGTTCCAGATGATGTTATTGTTATAACCATCGGGAATTTTATTCAATTCTTCGATTGTTAAGGCATCTATTAACTTAATAAATGCCTTACGTGAGTTTATTATGAAATCAAATACTTCGTTCATATTTTTTCTTTAATCTTTGTATTTTCAGCTTCGTTTCGCTCTTCGTTAAAAGTAATCTGGTTAAAGAACGGGTCGTTTACGGTTACTGCCCAGGTTCCATGAAAAGTTTCCTCTAAGCCTGGTCTATTATATTTGTAATTCTTTGCTGTTATTTCTTTATGGAATTCCTTTAAACCTACACAGTCAACATAAACGTGCGCACCAGGGGCACTATCTCCATGGTGTTCGCTTAAATGAAGTTCAAGACCGTTCAATGAAACCTGGATATAAACCGGGGAATTCTTTTCCAAGGGGTATTCCCAGTCTATTTTAAATCCAAGCCAGTTTACATAAAACTCGATTGCTTTATCGTAATCGAATATTCTTAAAATCGGTATGGTTTTATTGCATTTCATATTAAAGTTGTTTTAACCGCAAAGGGCACCAAGGTTTTCTATTGATCATTAAGCATGATGCTTTTTACCTTCCACCTTTCTACCCTCTACCTTTATACTACATCGTGAAAATCTTTTCTCCTTTTTCTAAAAATTCATTTTCTACCAACTCTTCCCCTGGTTCGAAAGCTTCAAATTCTTTAAGTTTTTCGTGGAAACCGGCGCTATCTTTAATAATGGCCACTCTTGCAGATCTCACAAATTCAATTAATTCGTAAGGTTCCAAGGCTTTTACCAAAGCATCAGTTTCTTCACGGTGGCCTGTTACTGCAAAAACAGTATAATCTTTACGGATTACTACTGCACTTGCCCCGTATTGACGTAATAAACGCTCTACAGTTACTTTTTCTGCAATTTCATCTGTCGAAACCTTGTAAAGTGCCAGTTCTTGCCAGATAATTTCGTCGTTGGTATTAAAGTAAACTTTTAATACCTCGATCTGCTTTTCTATTTGGCGGGCCAGCTTTCTCACTACTTCGTAACCTTCCTGGATAACGATATTGAAACGGTGTATTCCTTCAATTTCCGATGCAGAACTATTTAAACTTTCGATATTGATTTTTCTTTTCGAGAAAATAATCGCAATCCTGTTTAATAAACCAATGCGGTTTTCAGCATAAACCGTAATGGTATATTCCTGTTTTCCGTCTAAATCGGCCTTATCTATTTTGTGCTCTATTGTATTTTCAGTACTCATGATAATTTCTTATTTACCTATTCGTCATTTCGACCTTATGGAAAAATCTTTAAATGTTGTTAAAGAAAGATCTCTCCGTTTCGCTACGCTACAGTCGAGATGACGATTACGCTAGCTTTTACCTTTATGCTTATTTCAATCTGATTTCGCTTACACTCATTCCTTGAGGAACCATAGGGAAAACGTTGTTTTCTCTACCAACCATTACTTCTAATAGGTAAGAGCCATCATGGTTGATCATGGTTTCTAATGCCTGTCTTAAGTTTGTACGTTCATCAACTTTGCTTGCTTCGATATAATACGATTTTGCTAAAGCAACAAAGTCAGGGCTGGTGATATTAACAAAAGAATAACGTTTATCATGAAATAATTGTTGCCATTGGCGAACCATACCCAAAAAGCGGTTGTTCAGAATCAGAATTTTTATGGCTGCACCAAACTGCATAATGGTACCAAGTTCCTGAGGTGTCATCTGGAAACCACCATCACCAATAATGGCAATAACAGTTTTGTCAGGAGCCCCATATTTAGCGCCAATTGCTGCCGGTAAACCAAAACCCATTGTTCCTAAGCCACCAGAAGTAATGTTGCTGCGTGTATTGTTGAATTTAGCATAGCGACAAGCTACCATTTGGTGCTGACCAACATCGGTAACGATAACAGCATCGCCACCGCAAATTTCGTTTATGTTGCGCAATACTTCGCCCATGGTCATTTCATCACTTGTTGGATAAAGCTCTGGAGTAATGACTTGGTCTATTTCCTGTTGATTATAATCTCTAAACTTCGCCAACCAATCTTCGTGTTTATTTTCGTTAACCAGATTGGTTAATAGTGGCAAAGTTTCTTTACAATCCCCCCAAACACCAACTTCAGCTTTAACATTTTTATCGATTTCAGCAGGGTCGATATCCAAATGGACTACTTTGGCTTGTTTGGCATATTTATCTAAACGGCCAGTTACGCGGTCGTCGAAACGCATACCAATTGCAATTAGCACATCACATTCGTTCGTTAACACGTTTGGTCCGTAATTGCCGTGCATGCCCAACATACCTACGTTTAGGGGGTGTGAAGTTGGGATAGCACCTTCGCCCATAATGGTCCATGCAGCAGGAATTCCTGATTTATTGATAAAAGCTTTGAATTCTTCTTCAGCTTTACCCAAAATAACACCTTGTCCAAAAAGGATGAAAGGTTTTTTTGCGGAGTTAATTAATTCGGCTGCTTGTTCGATATATTCAACCCTAACTTTTGGTTTCGGGCGGTAACTGCGGATGTGATTGCATTTTACATATTCAGGAAATTCTTCCAATTGTAACTGCGCATTTTTGGTAATGTCGATTAAAACAGGACCAGGTCTGCCACTTTTAGCAATGTAAAAAGCTTTGGCTAACACTTCCTGAATTTCTTTTGCATCGGTAACCTGATAGTTCCATTTGGTAACCGGAGTGGTAATATTGATCACATCCGTTTCCTGGAAAGCATCCGTTCCCAATAGATGAGCGAAAACCTGCCCGGTAATACAAACCAATGGGGTACTGTCTATTTGCGCATCTGCTAAACCAGTAACCAGGTTGGTTGCGCCCGGTCCGCTGGTTGCGAAACAAACCCCAACCTTGCCACTTGCTCTGGCAAAACCCTGAGCTGCATGGATACCGCCTTGCTCATGGCGGACTAAGATATGTTCTAATTTATCGGCATAATCATAAAGAGCATCATAAATAGGCATGATAGCTCCTCCAGGATAACCGAAAATGGTGGTAACACCTTCTTCAATTAATCCATTCAACAAAACTTGCGAGCCTGTTCCTTTGAATAAGGTTTTTGAGGTTTCTGCTTTTGCCTCGGTTTGTTGTATTGTATCTTGTGCAGTTTCCATAGTTATGTTTTTGCGGTTCTACTATTCTTTAATTTTAAACCCAATTCTTTGTCTGTCGTTCCATTTTAATTGAGCAATTTTCTCGTCTATTAAATTTTCCATTGCATCATAAAGCTCGTTGAGCTGAACATCATGTTCACCAATCCGTTCTTTAATTTCTGTTAGCTGTTCATTAAGGTTACTTTGTTTCAGTAAAATTTTCCGAACATCAACAAAGGCTCTCATAATGGCAATGTTCATGTTTATGGCTTTATCGCTGTTTACAACACCACTTAACATGGCGATACCTTGCTCTGTAAAGGCATAAGGCAATTTTCGGGTACCTCCCCAACTTGAAGTCACAATTTGTGACTTCAAGTTGGGGCTGCCTGTCATCACAATTTGTGATGATGTACCTTGATTACTTGCGTCAATCTGAAGTCTTATCTCCCCAAACTCAGCAGAAGTTAACTGAAACATAAAATCTTCAGGAAAACGCTTTATATTTCGTTTTACTGCTTGGTTTAATACTCTAGTTTCGACTTCGTAAAGTGATGCCAAATCAAAATCGAGCATTACTCTTTCTCCCCGGATCTCATAAATCCTATTCTGAATACTTTTAATTATTTGCATAATCTGTTTTTTTAGTAATCAACTAATCCAGGGATGATTTTTGATTTTAATATTCGTCAGTTACGCAACCACTTGCTGCGTCTGAAACTGTTTTAGCATATTTATATAAAATACCTTTTGTTACTTTTAATGCTGGCTGAACGTAGTTTTTTCTGCGCTCGGCAATTACTTCTTCGCTCACCTGTAAACTGATGATGTTGTTTACGGCATCAATTAAGATTCGATCTTCATCTTCAACCAAACCGATTAAACCACCTTTGTAAGATTCAGGTGTAATGTGACCAACCACAAAACCGTGTGTGCCACCGGAGAAGCGACCATCGGTAATTAGAGCAACCGATTTACCTAAACCTGCACCAATAATAGCTGAAGTTGGTTTTAACATCTCTGGCATACCAGGTGCACCTACCGGACCTGAGTTCTTAATTACGATAACATCGCCAGGTTGAACACGGCCACTCGAAATTCCGGCGATCAAATCATGCTCACCATCAAATACACGTGCAGGGCCTTCAAATTTTTCGCCTTCTTTTCCACTGATTTTGGCTACTGAACCCTTTTCGGCAAGGTTTCCGTAGAGAATCTGTAAGTGACCTGTTGCTTTTATAGGTTCGCTTAATTTTTGAACAATTTTCTGATCATAATCCATAATCGATTTCACATCAGCTAAATTCTCAGCCATCGTTTTTCCGGTTACGGTTAAGCAATCGCCATGCAACAAGCCTTCATTTAATAAATATTTTAGTACAGCAGGGATACCACCATATTGGTGTAAATCCTGCATTAAATATTTTCCGCTAGGTTTAAAATCGGCAAGTACCGGAGTTACATCACTCATTTTCTGAAAATCATCTTGCGTAATTTCTATGCCAATGGCTTTACCCATAGCGATAAAGTGCAAAACAGCATTGGTACTACCACCTAATATAATGATGGAACGGATTGCATTTTCGAATGCTTTTCGCGTCATGATATCTGATGGTTTAATATCTTTCTCCAGTAAAATCTTAATGTATTTACCGGCATCTAAACATTCTTGTTTTTTCTCCGGGCTTATGGCTGGATTTGAAGATGAATAAGGTAAACTCATACCCAAGGCTTCAATTGCTGATGCCATGGTGTTTGCGGTATACATACCACCACATGCCCCGGCACCAGGACAAGTGTGTTTAATAATGCCCTGATAATCTTCTTCTGAAAGGTTACCACAGATTTTTTGGCCTAATGCCTCGAATGCCGAAACAATATTCAATTCTTCTCCTTTATAATGGCCTGGAGCAATTGTACCACCATAAACCATAATCGAAGGACGGTCTAAACGTGCCATGGCCATGATGGCGCCCGGCATATTTTTATCACAGCCAGGGATGGAGATAATGCCATCATAATATTGTCCGCCGCAAATGGTTTCGATACTATCAGCAATTACGTCACGGCTAACCAATGAGTAACGCATACCATCTGTACCGTTGCTCATCCCATCACTTACCCCAATAGTGTTAAAAACCAAGCCGACTAAATCATTTTTCCAGACCCCAACTTTGACGTCTTTTGCAAGGTCGTTTAAGTGCATGTTGCAGGTGTTACCATCGTAGCCCATACTTGCAATACCGACCTGTGCTTTAGCCATATCAGCATCGGTTAAACCGATTCCGTAAAGCATTGCCTGTGCAGCCGGTTGTGTTGGATCTTGTGTAAATGTTTTACTGTACTTGTTTAATTCGCTCATTGTTTAAAATGTATATTCTGGTTCTGTTAGTTATAATATTTTTGAGGCAAAAAAAAACCGCCTCTTTTTGGGGGCGGTTTCGATAGGGTATATTTTATATTATACGCAACGATTTCCACCTCTCTTTTGAGAAATGACAATAATTAGGTTGCTAATAATGTTTGTGCTTAAATTCATGATTAACAAACATACTAACTTATTATAAATGCAAAGAACTATTTTAACGTATCTCTCTATTTTTTTACTCCAATTACAATTCCTGTAGCCCAAACCTGCTTGGTTAAATGCAAATCATCACGCGATTCTAAATCTTTAACCAATTTAATCGCTTTATCATGATGACCTTCAGGCCAATTTTGTTGAGGTAACATATCATCGATTATATAAAAACCACCTTTGTTGAGCATGGCAATTGCTTCGTCTAAAAGCAAATATTTTCCATGCCAAGTATCAGCAAATATGTAATCGAATTTTTTGTTTTTATTCTTTTCAATCCACTCAGCTCCGTCAGTTTCAACCAATGTTAAGCGTTCATCTCCGCTAAGAAAATCTTTCGTAATCGCTAAAAATTTAGCATCATTATCGATCGAAGTCAAAGTACTGTGTTCATCCAGGCCATCCAATATCCACGAGGTCGATAAACCAGTTCCGGTACCAAGCTCCAGAAATTTGCCTGAAGGTTTTGTTGCAGCAAGTGTTTTAAGCAAAGAGCAGGTCAATACGTCTGATGCCATATCAAAACCCAATGCCTTGGTAGCCGAATTTATCTGCTGGTAGGTTTTTGGATAATTTTGATTGATTTCTTCAGTCATTTCTTTAATTGCTCGTTGTTATTTCAATTTCTTTTAGCTTATAGTTCATGGTTTTTTGGTTAATAGCATGTATGCTAATCTGCTATGAGCCATTTTACTATAGACTATCAACCCATTTTAAATGATTACTTCATAATTCACTTTTTCCAGTACCAGATTTTTATAGGCACGCTGTATGGTATAACCAATAGATTCCCGCCATAATGGACGATAAACAATATCATCAATAGAGGCAATGCCAGCTATCTCCGTTGCTGTTCCACATAAGAAAGCACTGTCTGCATTTTTAAGATCTTCTATGGTTAGTTTTTTCTCGGTACATTCTATATCCAAAACATTACATAGTTCCTTTACAGTTGCACGTGTAATGCCTGGTAAAATGTTCCCTACAGATGGGGTATATAATTTTCCATCTTTTTCCAGAAAGATATTTGCTCCGGAGGCTTCTGCAACAAAGCCATGCATATCTAAAAGTAAAGCTTCATCGTAACCTTTAATGTTTGCTGCTGTAGTTGCCAAAATAGAATTGACATAGTTTCCACTCAATTTCGCTTCCATTGGAGTCGATTTCGGGTTTGGCCTTTCGTAATCAGAAACGGTTAATTTTAACAATTTGTTACCTGAATAAGCATCCCATTCCCATGCACATATTAAGATCGAGACTCCGCTTGGCTCGTTTAATTTCATGTTTGGGTGGCAAAATACCAAGGGGCGGATATAAGCATCCTTCAGTTTGTTTAACTGAAGTAATTTATAGGTTGCAGCAATTAATTCCTGTTTATCCCATGGGAAAGGAATGTTTGCCAACTGGCAAGAACGCTCTAAGCGGTCGAAATGGGCAGCAGCTTTGAAAATGCGGTTACCGTTATGCGTTTTATAGGCTCTAATACCCTCGAAAGCAGCATAGCCGTAGTGTAGCGACTGTCCGTAAAGGTCAGTGCTGCTATTTACAGCCTTTTCAAACTGTCCGTCAAGGTAAATAATCGTATTAGAATTATAGTATTTCATCTGTTTATTCTTATTGTTCTTTTAACCATCAGATGGAGCTTGCCATGATAAATAAGCATTTCCATTTTGACTATTTGCGTGAACGGTTGATAATACTCTGTTTTGTTATTTAAAAAAAGCGTCCCGTTTGTATCGGGACGCTTTAGGTATATTTAGTTTTTTTAAATCTATTTAAAAGCTGCCCATTTTCTTACTCCATAAAATGTTTAGGAGTAGGAGGTTAAGTAAAATGACAAGTAACAACGCTACATTACTAGCTGCTTTTGCAGTAGTAGAGGTAGAAAATATGTTGTGCTGAATTACCATTATTATCTCATTGTTTATAAAAACCAATTTAGTTTTTGGTTCATTAATATGCAAGAGAAATCAGAAAAAAGTTAAATAGGAATATTATTCTGTGTTATTGTTAAAAATCAGAATAATATTTTTAACGAGGATTGAATTAGTTATTTAATGCCGATAGCTGTAGACCATATATCAAAACGGTATACGGTCTGTTTGTTATGCTTGCATTATAAATATTCTGTTTTTCTGCCTAAAATGCCCAGACATGCGCTAAAAATTGAAAATTTGAGCAGGTTTTTTGTGAGAAAATGTAAAGAAAAATTAGTGTTTAACATAGACCCTGAAATAAATTACTTTCGGTGAGCTCGCTTAAGGCTCGGTTTACTTCGTGGCTTTCCGCTTCGCTACAGTTCAGGGTGACGGATCGATTTTAAACAATCTCTAAATATTTTTTAAACTTTAATTCTGGTTATGATTGGTTTGAAATACTAAGTTAAACAAAAAGCCTCCTGATTTAAAATCAGAAGGCTTTCTAAATGAGTTAATTATTTTGCTTAAGCGATACCTTCAGCTAAAACAACAATTTTGTTGTGGATGGCCTCAACAACGCCGCCTTTAATAAAAAAGCGTTGCTCATCAGCTTTATTTGCTTTTATAATAACTTCTCCATCTTCTAAAGTAGATATAATGGCGGCATGGTCTTTTAAAATCTGAAAAGAACCTAAAGTACCAGGAACCGTAACTGCTGTTACTTCACCTTCGAAAACTTTTTTATCTGGAGTTAATATTTCTAAATTCATTCTTTTTAGATTGGAGTATCTGGTACTTAGTATCAAGTATCAAGATTGTATTTCAGTCTTGATACTTAATACTCAAATCTCGATACTAGTTCGCTTCTGCTAATAATTTTTTACCTTTTTCGATTGCATCTTCAATGCTACCAACCAAGTTAAATGCAGCTTCAGGGTACTCATCAACTTCACCATCCATGATCATGTTAAATCCTTTGATGGTATCTTTAATGTCAACCAATACGCCTTTTAAGCCTGTAAATTGCTCAGCTACGTGGAAAGGTTGAGATAAGAAACGCTGAACACGACGTGCTCTTGATACGACTAATTTATCTTCTTCAGATAATTCGTCCATACCTAAGATCGCGATGATATCTTGTAATTCTTTGTAACGTTGTAAAGTTTCTTTAACACGTTGTGCAGTGTTATAGTGCTCATCACCTAAAACAGCTGGAGAAAGGATACGTGAAGTAGAATCCAATGGATCTACTGCAGGGTAAATACCTAACTCGGCAATTTTACGCGAAAGTACTGTAGTTGCATCTAAGTGGGCAAAAGTTGTTGCGGGAGCCGGGTCAGTTAAATCATCCGCAGGTACATATACCGCTTGTACTGATGTAATTGATCCACGTTTTGTTGAAGTAATACGTTCCTGCATTAAACCCATTTCAGTTGCCAATGTTGGTTGGTAACCTACAGCTGATGGCATACGACCTAGTAGAGCCGATACCTCTGAACCTGCCTGTGTAAAACGGAAGATATTATCAACGAAGAAAAGGATATCTTTTCCAGCGCCTTCGCCATCACCATCACGGAAATATTCTGCAACAGTTAATCCTGATAATGCTACACGCGCACGTGCACCAGGAGGCTCGTTCATTTGTCCGAAAACCAATGTTGCTTTAGATTCTTTTAATTTTTCAGTATCAACAGCTTTCAAATCCCATCCACCTTTTTCCATTGAGTGTAAGAATTCGTCACCATAGTTGATTACACCTGATTCGATAAACTCACGAAGTAAATCGTTACCCTCACGAGTACGCTCACCAACACCTGCGAATACTGATAAACCAGCATAAGCTTTCGCGATGTTGTTAACCAACTCCATAATCAATACTGTTTTACCTACACCAGCACCACCGAACAAACCGATTTTACCGCCTTTAGCATAAGGCTCTAATAAATCGATTACTTTGATACCTGTAAAAAGTACTTCAGTTTCAGTAGATAAATCTTCGAACTTAGGAGGAGTAGCGTGGATAGGACGACCATCAGTTTTATCAACAGCTGTAATACCGTCAATCGCTTCACCAACTACATTAAATAAACGACCTTTAATTTGATCGCCTACTGGCATCTTAATTGCTGAACCAGTATCAAGAACCTTCATTCCACGAACTAAACCATCTGTAGAGTCCATTGAAATTGCACGTACACGGTCTTCACCTAAGTGCTGTTGAACTTCTAAAACAATTTTTTGTCCATTTTCTTTCGTTATCTCTAACGCATCAAAAATTTTAGGTAGATGGGCATCATCAGCAAAGCTAACGTCAACCACTGGGCCGATAATTTGTGCTATTTTTCCTAAGTTAGGCATATCTGTTGTGAGTAAATTTATTACAGTCAATGAATTAAAGCTGTTTATAGGGGCTCCAATTCGGTTGGCAAAGTTAAGTTATTCTTGCTGAATTTTAAATATATATTATAAAATTTTTTAAGATGACTTTAATAGATAATTTAGAGGTCTAAATAGGGGATATGAAAACCATTTTAACAACCGGTAGCAATGGTCTTTTGGGACAAAAAATTACAGAAAAAGTGTTGCTTGAGGGACGGGTAAATCTGATAGCTACATCGGTAGGTGTAAACCGTTATCCTGTTAAAGAAGGATATGAGTATGCAGAAATGGATATCTTAAAGCCTGAACAGGTGAAAGAGGTTATTGAAAAATATCGTCCTGACGCGGTTATACATACTGCTGCAATGACTAATGTAGATACCTGTGAGGCAAATAAGGAGCTTTGCCATCGGTTAAATGTTGATGCAGTTGGAACCTTGTTATCTATGTGTGAGGAAAAAAATATCCAGTTGATTCATTTGAGCACCGATTTTGTTTTTGATGGACTAGACGGGCCTTATAAAGAGGAAGATGCTGTAAATCCGGTCAGTTATTATGGTAAATCTAAGGTGCTGGCTGAAGAACTGATCAAAAAATCTAATGCAAATTGCGCTATTTTAAGAACAATATTAGTGTATGGTATTAGTAATGATATGAGCCGGAGTAATATTGTGCTTTGGGCTAAGGGAGTATTAGAAAAAGCATCACCCATAAATGTGGTGAATGACCAATGGCGCATGCCGACCTTGGCCGAAGATCTGGCAGAGGCCTGCCTGCTGGCTGTTGAAAAAGATGCTAAGGGGATTTACCACATATCGGGTAAAGATTATATGAGCATTGCCGATTTAGTGCGGAAAGTTGCCGGCTATTGGAAGCTGGATGACTCGTTTATTAATGAAATAAGTTCGGCAAGTTTAAACCAAGCTGCTAAAAGGCCTGTAAAAACAGGATTTGTGCTGGATAAGGCCATTAAAGATTTAGGATACAATCCGCATTCTTTTGAAGAAGGATTGTTAATTTTGGAGCAGCAAATGGATAAAGCAAATTAGTTCATTTGTCATTGGTTCATTAGGCTAATGTAACACGAATGAACAAATGTCTAATGAACAACAGAACGAATTAAATATATTTAACCTATAAAAAAAAAGTACAAATGGCATTACAAGTTGGCGATATCGCCCCTGATTTTAAATTATACAGTTCTGATTTAACAGAGATTTCTCTTTCAGGCTTTAAAGGCAAAAAAGTAATTATTCACTTTTTTCCAATGGCTTTTACCGGAACGTGTACCGAGCAGTTGTGTACCATGCGCGATAATTTCAGTTATTATGAAGGAATAGATGCACAGGTAATTGGCATATCTGTTGATTCTCCTTTCTCTTTGGCTAAATTTAAAGAAGTACAAAGTTACCAGTTTCCATTATTGTCTGATTTTAACAAAGAAGTATCGGCAGCGTATGGTGCGTTTTACGATGAATTTGTCTTCGGATTAAGAGGTGTTTCTAAAAGAGCAGCTTTTGTGATCGATGAAGAAGGAAAAATTGCTTATGCTGAAGTTTTGGGAAATGCAAAGGATTTGCCTGATTTTAAAGCAATTAATGATGTGTTAGCAGCATAAAGCAAATTCTGCAAAGAATTATTTTAAGATTTTTTAAAATTTAATTGGAAATTAAAATATCAAATTATACCTTTGCAGTCCGTTAACGATACGGAAACGCATTTGTAGCTCAATTGGATAGAGCATCTCACTACGGATGAGAAGGTTTGGGGTTCGAATCCCTACAAGTGCACTAAAAGGGAGAATTTTTCAATTCTCCCTTTTTTTGTCTATATTTGTTTTATAAACAACTCATTTTCAATTGATTAAATAATTAAAAATTTAGTGTTACAGGTGTTGGATAAATGACATTTCATAGTAGAGCTTTGAGTCGAACAGATCTATAACTCTCTCTTTCCAGGGTGTCCAATTTATTGTACTTAACGTCTGGAAGAAGCTCCATTCGTCGATTTAGGATATTGAATCTCATTAGAAGTATTTCCAGACCTAAGAACAGCGGTTCCCCATACATCAATTTTGCTCTTTGTAAGCGTTAAACCATCTGCGGTAGTGTCTGAATGTAGGATGGATTAACCGGGATTTACTGAGGAACAAACCATGATATTCAATAAAATCATTTTATTGAATATCATGAAGCTGAATGAGTTATTGTCCGGAATGGCCTGATTTTATTTCCTCTTCTTTTCTTAAACTTTCTTTGTGAATAGCATTGAAAACTTCAGTTACAAAATCCGGCGATAAATCATGCTTTTTACCCGCTGCTATATTTTTATCCAGCACCTGCTGAAAACGTGCGGCCTGTAGGGGCGGGATGTGGTTCTTTGCTTTATAAATTCCTATTTCTTTCACTACAAGTTCGCGCTGCCCCAATAATTCAATGAGTTGCTGATCTAAGGAATCTATTTTCTTTCTATTACTTTCCAATGGGTTCATGGTAGAGGATGGAGAAGTTGATTGTGCAAACAGGCGGTCGCTACCAATGATGAGTAAGGTAACGAGTAAAAATTTTTGAAGTTTCATAACCCATTAACGTCAATTGAAACGTAATTGATATTAAAAGTTTCATTATTATTTATAGAAAGCTGATTAATGATGTATTTTAATATTAAATAAAGAATGGGTTTACAATGATTTAATGTTAACAATGATTTTCATTTGTGAAGCCGCCTATATCAATAGTATATTCCTCAGTACATTATTTATTTCCAGATTAAAAGATCTAGGCTCTATTAAATATTTCAATGGATAAGGCGAATAATTAACGTTGAGCAAATTGAACTATTCATGCTGAGCAATATTCAATTAGAAACAAAGATTATATCCTAATCATTATCATATTGTTATTGGTGTGCTTTTACCCATTTCTGTTTACAATAAATTAGTTCTATTTTTACTCATCAATGGACCAGGACTATGCTACGTATGATGACGACAAGTTACTCTCGCTATTAATAGATCGGGATAACAGGGCTTTTTCAGAAATTTATAACAGATACTGGCCATTATTGTACAAACATGCTCTGCGGATGCTCAAAGAAGGGAACGAGAGTGAAGATGTAGTTCAGGAGGTATTTACGAAGTTATGGCAGAAAGCACCTCAATTGCCAGCTGATACTTCAATTGGGGCATATCTTTATGTTTCCACCAGAAATGCAATTTTGAATTTTTTTAGTAAAAATCAAGTGCATCATGCTTATTTAACCGATCTAGGTCAATTTTTGGATCAGGCGCAGGAAATCACCGATCATCTCATTAGAGAACGCATTTTAACCAAACTAATTGAAGAGGAAATTGAAAAACTGCCTCCACGAATGCGCGAGGTTTTCGAGCTAAAACGAAAACAAAATCTTTCCTATAAAGAAATTGCGGGCATTATGGATATTTCTGAGCTTACTGTTAAAACGCAAATGAACAAAGCTATTTCTACATTGCGGACCAAATTTGGTAGTCATTTACCCTCTTTCTTTATCTCATTATAGCGCTATTTTCAATAAATTAATAAAAAAGTAACTTTTTTTTAATATTGGATACAACATTGCCTTGAGCTAGCTGTCATACTATATATACTACCTGTAATAAACATGAACAAACAAACTATAAGTGGATTTATCAGAGACTATCTTGATAATAAACTTACAGCAAAACAAAATGCCCGGCTTGAAACCTGGTATTTGTTAAAAGCTGAAGAAAATAAATCTGTTGATCCACCACCAATAGAATATGAAAAGTTACAAGCCAAAATCTGGGCCAAAATTCTTTCCGATGTTTCACAAACAGCACCGGAATTGCCTAAGGTTCAAAAGTTAAACCGTTCATATAAAAGAATAATTTCAATAGGAATTGCCGCAAGCATATTATTGATCGCTGGAATAGGTTACCTGATGCTTAAGAATAACAGTACCACTCATGATCGGTTTGTTATTGCAAAAAAATATGACCTGCCTGCTGGTACTGATAAGGCAATATTAACTCTATCTAATGGTAGGGTAATTGATTTAAATAAGGATGCTGTTGGAAAAATTGCAACCGAAGCTGGAATTGAAATTACAAAATCCTCAGAGGGAACTTTGGTTTACAAGGCTTTAAATACAAAAGGTAAAAGTGTTGGGTTTAATACCATTACTACACCTATTGGCGGACAATATACTATTATCTTGCCTGATGGGTCAAAAGTTTGGTTAAATTCAGGATCATCTTTGAAATATCCGACAGCTTTTGCGGCAAGTGGAAGAAACGTAATCTTAACTGGCGAAGGATATTTTGAAGTTGCGCATATAGAGGGAACTAAAGGGAGAGTGCCTTTCTCGGTATCAGTGATTAAAAACAATGCTCAATCAGAAAAGGTGCAGGTGTTGGGAACGCATTTCAATATCAATGCCTATGCGGATGAGCCTTTTATTAAAACTACTTTACTTAAAGGAAGCGTAAGCGTTGCTTTAAATGATAATAAAACTACATTGCTCAAACCGGGTCAACTGGCAAGGCTGAGTAATCAAAACATACAGGTACAAGAGGCAGATACTGAAATGGCAGTTGCCTGGAAAAATGGAGCGTTTGTATTTAGAGAAGATTTACGCAGCGCTATGAGAAAGGTAGCTCGATGGTATGATGTAGAAATAGTTTATGAAGGAACTGCACCAGAAAATTTAATGCTGGGCGGTTGGATGTCGAGAGGCACAAATATTTCAGAAGTGCTCAACCATATTCAGTTAACAGGAAAAGTACACTTTAAACTTGAAGGAAGGAGGGTAATCGTTTCTAAATAAATTAAAAACGATTCCAAAAAAAACCAGAAGTGCTTGGCGGCACCCCTGGATAATTGGTAGTCGACAATAATTAATCAACTAATAATCGCATAAGGTCCTGATTTCGAAGCCCGGGCCGAATGCAATAACCAAACAAACAAATGTATAAAAATTTTACTTCACTCGGATTGCTTAACCGGCAGTTCCGAAAACTGCTACTCGTTATGCGACTAACTGCTGCGATTCTTCTTTTAACGTTGATGCAAATCAGTGCATCAACAATGGCACAAAAAGTTTCCATTGTTGAAAAAAATGCGCCATTGGAACGCGTGCTGAAAGAGATACGTAAACAGAGTGGTTACGACATTATTTATGACCTCAATATTATTCTGGATGCTAAACCTGTTTCCATCAATGTAAATCAGGTTAGTGTATTCGAGGCTATTCAAAAATCATTAAATAACCAGGCCCTTTCTTTTTCGCTGGATGGTAAAACTATTGTAATTAAAGAAAAAAGTGTAACTGATAAGCTGGTTGATATTGTAAAGGCCATTGATGTAAAGGTTTCGGTAAGGGATTCTTCAGGCAGGCCGCTTCCAGGAGCCAATGTGTACAACAAAACAATCAATAAGATGTACACTACCGACAAAAACGGAGACTTAGTAATTAATGATGTGCCTGCCAATGGTTATGTTCTGCAAATCAGTTATCTGGGCTTTAGGGGCGAGGAGATTTTCGTTGACCGGAAAACGATTACTTATTATATCACACTCAGACAGTCTACAGCTGCCCTGGAAGAAGTATCCGTGGTTTCAAACGGATATCAGAAAATAAGCAAGGAGCGTGCCGCAGGTGCTTATGCGGTTATCACCGGTAAAGAACTTGCTGCTAATCCCGCTGTAAACATTCTGGAACGACTGGAAGGGCAGGTAGCGGGCGTGAAGTTCGATATCAAAGGCAACGCCGTTCAGATTCGCGGCGTAAATAATTATGCAGGTGGTAGTGGCCTCCCGCTTATTGTAGTGGACGGATTTCCTTTAATGAATTCCAGTGATCTCGCAACCCTAACCAAACAGGTGGCCGGCAATACTTTTGGTAATTCAATTATCAGCAACATCAATATGGCAGATATTGAGCAGATTACTTTCCTTAAAGATGCTTCAGCTTCATCTATATGGGGTTCAAGAGCAGCAAATGGTGTAATTGTAATTGAAACTAAGAAAGGAAAAAAAATTGCCCCTTCATTGAACGTTGGTTATGTTTTCGGTATTTCAAAAAATCCATCCATTGCCGATTTACATTGGATGACCAGCGCGCAATACATTGATTTAGAGCAAGAGATGGTAGATAAAGGGCTACTTGTAGACCCTGCTTCTGTAGATCCAAGCAATGCCATCTACACCCCCAACAATAGTGAAGCAACGGAATGGATGTTCAGGGTTAAACGGGGTACAGCGACTGTGGCACAGCGCGATGCCGCATTGGCCGAAATTGCATCAAGAGATGGTATGAAACAGATTGAAGATAAATTATTGCAAAATGCAGTTAACCATCAGTACAATCTTTCTTATTCAGGGGGATCGGAATCGAGTACCTACTACATATCAGGAAACTATACTAAAGATGTACCGGTTTTTAAAAGCAATTATGGTGAAAATGCTTTTGTAAATGCGAATACCTCAACCGATCTTTTTAACAAAAAAATAACCCTGAGGACTTTAATTAATTATCAGTACTCTAAATCGCAATACAATGCAGCTGCGACAAATGCGCTATCAGTAAGCACTACAGCATTACGCCCTTATGATTTATTGCAGGATGCAAATGGTAATAGTATCGGCAGAAATATTATCATTCCCGATGCTTTAGCAAATAAAATGGTTGGCCAGGGTTATTTGCCATTTACTTACAATACATTAGATGAGTTAAATTATTCAAATTCAATTACAAAAAATAATGTATTAAGATTGAGTGCCGGACTTAACGGAAAGATTGCTAAATGGTTAAATGCAGACGTTTCGATAATCAATCAACGCCAGTTTGGTAGCTTGTACACACTTGACGATTTAAATAGTTATGCAGGCAGGATACTCGTAAATACCTATACTGTACTTAATAACAATGGTCGCGCATCAAATACGGTTAATTACGGCGGGCGCTACATTACCTATGGTAGTACGTCATCAGAAAATACAATCAGAGGTCAGTTAAATTCTGACTTTAATATTGGTGGTAAGCATCAGTTTAATATTATTGCCGGAACTGAACTCCGGGAAACTTTCTCAGAAAATACTTCTGAAACCAGATATGGATTTGATGCGGACACCCGTACAATTGCAACCATTAACCCTACCCAACAGTACCCAACCATGTATGGCTATACTCAATCCTTTGGTGTGAATTTAAGTGGCCTGCCTAGTGCTCGTAGAAGGTATTTATCTTATTACGGTAACGCCTCATACAGCTATCAGGAAAAATATTTTGTTACTGGTAGTTTAAGGTTTGACGATGCCACGGCATTGGGGCTTGACAGGCGCAAAAGAGCCATACCGTTTTGGTCGGTTGGTTTGAGGTGGAATGCAAACAAAGAAGAATTTTTACAGCATACAGAATGGCTGAATACACTTAGCTTTCGTGCAACTTTAGGTACAGCTGGTGTAGCGCCTCAGGCTGGTACAAATGTGCCGCTGATAAGCATAACAGGGAGTGATCCCAGAACCAGCCAGCCGATAGCCAATATCGATAATCCGGCTAATTCTGATCTGGGTTGGGAAACCACAAAAATGGTCAACCTGGGAATTGATTTTGGATTTTTTAAAGGCAGATTAAATGGAACCTTTGATGTGTATGGCAAAAGAACAAGAGGTATTTTAGCACCCTTTGCCTTCAACCCAACTTACGGATGGTCGAGTCTCTCTTTCAATAGTGGAACGTTAAGTGGCGGTGGTTATGAATTTACTTTAAACGGTGAAATTATCAGGGCTGGAAAGTTCAGTTGGAAATCCATATTGAATTTTGGTTATAATACCAATAAGGTTAATGATCAACGATTTGCCAATAACGCAAGTAGTATAGCAGGAACACCGGCAACGATTGAGGGCATGCCTTTGGGGGCGACCTATGTTTATCGTTTTGCAGGGCTTGACAACAAAGGGCAATCTCAGATCTATGATCGCAATAACAACATCATCAGCAATACAACCAACCTTACCAATGCATTTACGAAAGATGATTTAGTTTATGCGGGCAGACGGTATGCACCTTATACGGCAGGTTTCAATCACAACTTCAGCTATGGTCAGTTAGAGTTAGGTGTAAGATTTGTAGGTTATTTTGGCCATGTTTTCTTAAAAAATGCCGTAACCAATTATCCAACAAGTACAGATTTTGCCTATAATGGCGTTTTAGGCAGACAGGGAGAACTGGCTAATCGCTGGAGAAAACCAGGTGATGAAGCAAATCCCGATGTTATCCCCGGGATAACAGGCGTGAACTTTAACAGCATTAACCGCTACCGTTTTTCAGATGCATTGGTTCGAAATGCAGATAACATCCGCTTACAACAGGTTTCTCTTTCTTATATCGTTCCGCAGCGCTTCCTGCCCCGCAACTTTGTGAAATCTTTGTCACTATCGGCAAACGTGCGAAACCTGGGAATTGTTTGGCGCGCAAACAAGGACGGTATCGATCCTGAATTTATCAATACAGGGAATTTTGGTAGTACAACACCTACGCCAAGTTATGTTTTTGGAATTAACGCAACGCTATAATCAACATGAAAAATAGATATTCAATTATATTGTTTGCCTTAGCAATTACTTTGGCAAGCTGCAGAAAATATGTGGAGATTGATCCGCTTTCAACCAGGACACTAAAATATACTTCGGACTTTAGGAATACCATGAACAATAATGCTGTTCTGGAAGGAACTTATTCTTATCCGATTTTGTCAGGTGATGACATAGAGATCACTGATGCGACCAGGCAAAATACACTTGGGGATATTTTGGGCAATGTGTACACCTGGGCGCCAAAATATACCTCCGATAGCCAAAGCGACGCCGATTGGGATAAACTATATAAAACTATTTATGTATGCAACCAGGTTTTGGACGGCGTTCTGACTTCTCAGAATGGAACGGAAGCGGAGAAGCAGCGGATTTATGCAGAGGCTTTGGTACACCGGGCTTATACTTATCTGGTGCTGGTGAATATGTACGGCAAGCAATATAATGCGGCCACTGCATCAACAGACCTGGGCGTTCCACTGCTAACCACACCAAATTTATTTACTAAACTCAACAGAGCATCTGTTGAGGATGTTTATAAACAGATATTAGGTGATTTAAGAACATCAATAAGTCGTTTGCCTTCGGTTGCAGAGTATAATGTACGCCCGGCGAAAGTATCAGGCTATGCCATATTCGCCAAGACCTATTTAAATATGCGCGATTTTAGCAATGCAGCCTTATATGCGGATAGCGCCCTGGCCTTGCAAAGTGGCTTACTCGACTTAAAAACCTACGAAAATGCGTCTGGAACTATTCCAGTTAGACTATTAAATCCGGAAATTATTTTTTCTAAAATCGCAAATGTTGCTTACCCTGCTACTTCCCTAAGTAGTGATTTATTGACTTCTTTGGGAACAACAGATTTACGCTACAAGTTATTCTCAGATTTGGGGAGTCGGTTTCCACGCCAGTTTAGCGCTTCTTTTACGGGAAGGGCATCTACCAAATACATGATCAATGAGTTTGTTCTCAGTAACGGACCTACTGTGCCTGAGATGATGCTAATTAAAGCAGAATGTCTGGCCAGGGGCGGAAAAACTGCAGATGCGATGAGTTTGGTCAATAATTTGAGAATTAAGCGCTTTACAACGGCCAATTATGTTCCGTTAACAGCGGCAAGTGCCAGTGATGCACTGCGTATAGTTGTTGAAGAGAAAAGACGGGAGTTTTTTGGAACAGGTATGCGCTGGTTTGACCAGAAACGTCTGAATCTTGACAACGATTTCGCCGTAACAAAAAATCGCAGTTTCAAAGGTGTTAATTATACTTTACAACCCAACAGCAACCTTTACTTATATCCTATTGGAGATAAATACATTCTTTTGAACCCCGAATTGCAACAAAATCCTAGATAAAAAATCAATCCATGAAAAAACATTTTTTTAGAAAATGTATGCTACTGCTTTGCCCGTTTTTCGGGCAGCAGTTAGCTGCACAAACGGTAACCTGGCAGCCCGAAATATTAAAGCAAAACCAGAAAATCAGCTTTCAATACCAGCCTAAAGGTGGCGATCTCGAATTTAGTGACGGGCCTAAAGCACTCGCGGCAGTATACAGCGGTAGCAAATGGAGCACTGTTCCGGTTCAGTTAGCGAAAAAGAACGACATGTGGACTGGGAGTTATCAGCTTCCGGATCATGCGGTATTAATCGCTTTAAAATTTTATCAGGGTGATGACCTTCAGAATCCTGAAGCGATCGACAATCAGAATGGTAAAGGTTATTATCACCAGGTTGTGGATACTAAGGGAAAAATAGTTCCGGGTAGCTACCTGGCAGAGGCCAGTTTCAAAGCAGGTGCAACCGGCGATTGGACAATGAACAGCTTTGTTAGTCCTTCCAAAGATCAAAAGACGATAGATTCTTTGCTGCAAAAGGAAGAAAAGCTTTCTAAGCGTATACCAAGAACACTTTTGTTCAATTATCTTGACCTTAAGCAGCTCACCATGCCTGCTCCTGAGTTCAGCGTAATGGCTGATAACCTGTTAAAGAGCGAGCTGAAAAATGAAAAACTTGATGAGCAGTTTTTGGCGCAGGCACAACGCTATTACGAAAAGTTAAAAAATAAAAGTGGTTCAGCTACAGTAGAATCAATTATTTTCAAAGATTATCCTAAAAGCAGCACAGCCAGGTTTTTAGCCTTCAGAAAATATACAGAGGGAAAATACGGAAAGGATTTCGAAACAGGTGCTGAAGATTTTCTGAAGGCTTTTCCATATATGGAATGGAATAAATCACCGGACAGCCAGGGATTTGTTTACTATACAATATACAGAAATTTGGCAACACAGTATTTTGAAGACGGGCAAAATGAAAAATTTTTAGGACTCTTTAAGGATATTGATTTTAAAACTGCCAACGAAATCTACCGCTGGAATATAACGCGAAATCAAATGTCCATGTCAGGTAAAGCCGATTATAAATTACTTTATGAGTTAAGCAAAAAGATTATTCCTTACCTTTTGGAACGCCAGCATGATCAGTCTTATCTAACTGACTTCGGTAGGGATGCGGTAAAAGCACAGGGAAACGCCGATAAGCAAATGGATGATCGTTTATTTACTCATGTTGCGTTAGCCGTCAACCAAAAAGATTTCGCCGCAGCAAAAAACTTTTTTCAGTACCTATCTAAAGAGGGCACTTATGGTAACGCCGATATGAATGCCATGCATCTTCGTGTATTGAGCGAACTGAAAGATGACCAGGCCATTAAACCCTTTCTTGAAAACAGCGTAGCAGCCAATGCGGTTACTCCTGAAATGTTTGCCAAATTAAAGGAAGTATATAAAAGCGAACACCAAGGCCAGGAAAAAGGCTATGAGCAGTATCTTGCTGGTTTAACGCCATCTGACAAGAAAAATGAAATGAGGGCACATGTAATGTCGAACATGGTTAATTATCCGCTCACGCCATTTAGTTTAGAAAATGCCGACGGCAAAATGGTTAATTCTAAAGATTGGGCCGACCAGATTGTGGTCATCGACTTCTGGGCAACCTGGTGCAGACCATGCATTGAAGCTTTCCCTGGGATGCAACTTCTGGTTGACCACTATGCTAAAGACCCACAAATTGGCATTTACATGATCGGCACGATGCAAGCTGGCGATTACAAAGCTAAATCTGTGAACTACGTAAAAAGTCAGGGCTTTCGTTTCAACCTTTTGCATGATGCTATTAGTTCAACAGGGGCGCAAGATCAGGTATTTAAGAGCCTTTTACCACTGTTTAAACAGTCATCTATTCCACGCAAAATCATAGTTAAAAATGGCGTAGTGCGCTACAGCTCAGAAGGATATTCCGGTAGTCCGAGTCAGTTAAGCGATGAATTATCTACCGCGATTGAAATATTAAGAGCAGAGAAATAATAAAATGAAGAGAGCGAAAATATTATGGAGCATACTTGTGCTATTGATTAGCTATAATGCCCATGCACAAATGAATCCGAAAATAAAATTGCAGGATGCACTTAAACTTATTCAGGATAATTATGTAGATCCGGTAAATGATGAGCAGGTTGTTGATGCGGCCATTAAAGCGATGTTAAGCAGCCTCGATCCGCATTCAAGTTACATTAGCCGCGAAGAAATTGAAGCCATGAATGAGCAAATGACTGGTAGTTTTGCCGGTATCGGGATCTCATTTGCGATGGTGGCTGATAGTACCTTTATAACGGGTATTAATCCTGATGGGCCGGCAGCAAGAGCAGGTTTGCAGGTAGGCGACCGGATTAGTACGGTTGACGGAGCCTCTATTTTTGGTAAAGGTTTAAGAAACCAGGATGTGATGCGACTGCTGCGGGGCGAAAAAGGGAAGGCCGTTAAGTTAGGCATTATGCGGAAGTCGCAAACCGCACCGCTCGAATTTAATGTGATGAGGGAACTGATCGCTGATCTTTCCATCAATACCAGTTACATGGTAAGCAAAAATGTAGGCTACATTTCGTTAGCTATTTTCAGCCAGTCAACCAGAAGGGAAATGGATGCAGCATTAAAGAAATTAAAGGCTTTAGGCATGACCAAATTAATCCTGGATTTACAATCTAATGGAGGCGGACTTGTTGAAGCTGCTATCGGCGTAGCTGACGAATTCCTTCCGAAGGAGAAACTGGTTTTCTATTCGGTAACCAACTCCGGTGTAAAAGATAATTATATGACTGGTGGTTTTGGTCAGTTTATGACAGGCGATCTGGTGGTCTTGATTGATGAGTCAACGGCTTCGTCAAGCGAAATATTAACAGGTGCTCTACAGGATTGGGACAGGGCTGTGGTCATTGGCAGAAGAAGTTTTGGTAAAGGCATCATGCAAAAAGGCCTTGAATTGAGCGATGGTTCAGTAATCAAATTGACAGCAGCACGTTACTACACGCCATCTGGCAGATCGATTCAGAAACCCTATGCAAAAGGTAAAACGGATTACTTTGAAGATTTTAACCGGCGTATGGCTTCTGGTGAACTTACAGAAGGAGGACATGTGAACTTTCCGGATTCTTTAAAACATACCACCCTCCTGAATAAAAGAACGGTTTATGGTGGTGGTGGGATTATGCCAGATAAGTTCATACCAATCGATACGGCACTGTACAGCGCATGGTTAAATAAATTGATGAACAGCGGACGGGTAACCCAGGCGGCTTTCAATTATGTACAACAAAACCGAAAAAACTTAACCGATAAATATGCGGACTTTGATGCTTTTGATCATTCCTTCAACATAGATGAGCAAATGATTGATCAGATCATGACCAGCGCGATTAAGCAGGGTCTTAAACTGCCACCGGTAACGGATAAGGTAGCGAGAAAAACTATTGCTGTAGAATTAAAGGCAGAAATGGCCGATATGCTCTATTTAGGTAAAGGTTATGCACTTCGCGTTCGAAATGAAGCGAGTACCGCTTTTAGTACAGCATTGGATATCCTGAATAACCAAAAAAATTATAATCAATTCCTGGAAGGTAAACCTTCTAAAAATACAACCGCTCCAACCAAAATCACGAAAAAATAATCTATAAACCATGAAAAAAACATTATTGGCAGCAACATTAGTGATAAGTGCTTTTGTTGCCTCTGCACAAACAGGCTATGTGATCAAAGGCCAGATCGGCAAACTGGGCAAACCTGCAAAAGCCTTTCTCTTAACTAAACTGGAAGGGAAGGAAAAACTAGATTCAGTAGAACTGGTTAACGGGGCTTTCACATTTAAAGGTTCAGTTCCTTCACCAATGGAGGCTACGCTTCGCCTGAAACACGACAAATCCATCGATACACCCGGACGACGCATTAAAATTGATGGCATGGCAATCATTCTAGGAAACGAGAATATCACCATTACCGGAAAAGATTCCATTAAAACCGCTACAATCAAAGGTTCTACTTTAACTGATGAAAGCAACAGAGTGGATGCCCTTTTAGCTCCTATTTATGGAAAACTGAAAGGTCTGGAAAAAGAATTTGCTGATCAGCCAGAAGCTAAAAAACAGGATAAAACCTATATCATGGATCTGGAAAAAAGAGCGAAAGTGATAGAGAAAGAGATTTTTGATGCCAAAATTAATTATGTGAAGCAAAATCCGAATAAGTATATGGCCTTGATGGCGCTTAATTCAACCTTAGGTCCGGGTTTCGATGCCATAGAGATGGAAAAAATCTTCGCCAATATTTCTCCTGAACTGAAGTCTTCTTTTTTTGGAAAGCAAGTAGCTGAGCGTATTGCTCACTTTAAAAAAACACAGGAAGGCGTAGACGCGCAGGATTTCTCTCAACCTGATGTAGACGGTAAAATGGTTAAACTTTCTGATTACAAAGGTAAATATGTGCTGGTCGACTTCTGGGCATCATGGTGTGCACCATGCCGGAGAGAAAATCCAAACCTTGTGAAGGTTTATGAACAATATAAATCAAAAGGATTCGAAATCTTAGGCGTATCAATGGATAAGGCTGCTGATAAAGCAAAATGGCTTAAAGCCATCGCTGACGATAAACTGACCTGGAAACAGGTTGCAGATTTAAAAGGATGGGAAAACGATGCCGCGGCTAAATATGATGTTAAAGCTATCCCAATGAATTTTTTAATCGATCCAAGCGGTAAAATTATCGCTAAAGAGCTTAGAGGTGCAGCCTTAGAAGCGAAAATCAAAGAAATATTTGACGGACGCGCTAAGTAAAACATCTTGATAGGTTAATGATGACTAATGCAGGTTGATGGATGTCGCCTGCATTTTTTGTATCATTTACTGTGGGCATATCAATTGACTACAGGATTAGTAATGCCGTAGCAAGATACCTAACCAGATCAAATCCATAAGGATAGTATGGCAACTATCAACGCTGCAGTCATGATTACGCTTCCTAATTTTAAAAATGTCCAGGCACTTACTGCTTGCCCCTCCCGTCTTAAAGCCACCAGCCATAGTATAGTAGCCAATGAGCCTGTTATGGAGAGGTTGGGGCCGAGGTCTATGCCAATCAGTACCGCGCTTTTAACCATATCTGGTGTATGTGTACTTTGCAGCACATTTCCTGCAATTAAACCGGCCGGCAAATTATTCATTAAATTGCAGGCTACGGCGGTCACGGTACCACTAATCCACACAGCTGCCGTCTCAGATCGTGCTATCGCATCATTTAACATTGCACTTAAATGTTGGGTCATCCCGGTTTTATTTAAGGCTTCTACTACTACAAATAAACCTGCCACCAACGGAAGTACTGCCCAGGATATCCCCTTAATAACATTGACCGGGTTTTTTCTTGCTCTGGCCAATACAATTGCGCTGGTGGTGATGCCGGTGATCAATGTAGGCAATCCAAGTTGAATATTCCAGGCCGAAGCAGCCAGTAAAACAGCTGCTGTTCCACAGATTCCAATTAAAGCTGTTTTACCGCCAGGGCTTAATTCAGGCAAACTAATGTCAGTTCTGATTTTCTGTTTAAAACAGTCGCGCTGAGAAAATCGGAGCATAAAATAAGTAACGGTAATGGCGCATATAGAGGGGATAAGGAACAAACTTAGCCAATGCATTAAGGATGGCATGTGTTTGCCATAAATGACCAGATTTGCAGGATTTGAAATGGGAAGCATAAAAGAAGCTGCATTAGCAATAAAAGCACAGATCAATAAATAAGGCAGTGGTTTTTCTACTTTAGCTGCTTTAACTGCAGCGGCCACGGCTGGCGTTAGCACAACTGCTGTCGCATCATTGGAAAGAAATGTGGTTACAATAACACCAACAAGGTAGATCAGCAAAAACAACTTTCCTGAAGATCCATTAGCCCTTAAAGTGGCATGAGCAGCCAGCCAATCGAACAGTTTTTCCTCCCGGGCTGTTTCTGCCAACAACATCATGCCCGTCAGGAATAAATAAACATCTAAACCTTTTGCTACCCCATAAAAGGCATCAGAGGGGCTAATCAGCTGAAATAATAATAATAAGGCAGCGCCACTTATGGCATACACCGCTTCTGTAACTTTAAAAGGCCTGATGATCACACCTGCTATTGCCAGGAAGGAAATGATCCAGATTAAGATGTTAGTCATATTTTTTTATAGCGCTAAAGATATTGGTTTTGCATTACGGTTAGGGCCAGGTGCGTATCTATAATTCCATTTTTTTTGGCTAGGTGCCGAGTCATTTATTACTATATTATTCTAATGAGAATTAATATAGATTAGCAAGCATCCTTGATTGTTTTTGCAAATATGATCCACAACAGGATGGAACCGATGGCGAACGCACCAAGGATCATAAAAGTAGTACTATAACCTATTCCCTGAGCTATCCAGCCTCCAATTGCCGGGCTAAATGAAGCACCTAGTCCCTGTACTGTCATCACAGCACCCTGTCCGATATTTACGCGTCCCGTGCCATTCAATATATGAGCAACCAATCCGGGAACTGCAACACTTTGCAGGCCGGCTCCAATTCCGTCTAAAATTTGTACGGGATAGATTCCTATGTGACTGTGCATATAAGCGGCAAATAAACCACGGATAGGTAACGATAGGAAAGAGATGAATAATACCAACCAGTAGCCTTTTTTATCTGCCATCTTCATGGCTAATAATGAGGTGCCGATCATGACCAGTTGCGCGATAATAATCGTCATGGCCACAAACATGGAAGCATTACCCTGGCCATTAGCGGCAGCGGCAAGGCCATAAAGTGGCAGCATAGCGCCGTTCCCCAAATGAAAAAATGCCAATGCACCTGCAAGTACTAATAATGATTTACACTGAAATAATACTTTAAATCCACTCGCTTTCTCATTTTTATCCCCCTCTTTCATGCCTCTTGCCACATGATCGTCAATGGATTTGGCCGGAATCAATAACACTGAAATAATGGATAGTACGCCAAAAAAAGCAGCCAGAAGAAATATTGCAGTTATGCCGAATTTATAACCCAGGTAACCAGAAAGCGCAGAACCGACCACATTGCCTGCATGATTAAATGCCTGGTTATACCCGTTTTGCTTGTTAAAGCCTTTTTGCTTGACTATGCCCAGTGTGATTCCGATTATAGCCGGACCGATAGCCGATCCGGCAATAGCTGTTGCCACCTGCGAAATGCTAACCAGCCAAAACTCCTGGGTGAATAAGATTATCGCCGAGGCCAATATGGTGAAGATCGCTGATATAACTACATAAAATCGCTTCCTTTTGGTGGCATCGATTAATGCACCAGCCGGAATAGTCATGATCATTCCGGCAACTCCGCCAATGGTCATGACTGAACCAATCAGTCCGCTTTTCCAGCCATGTGCTAAAAGGAATATTCCTAAAAATGGCCCGATTCCAGCCTGGAGGTCAGCCATGAAAAAATTAAGAGATTGTAATGGCCAGATTACCCTCTTATCTGTTACACCTGTTGCTACTTGTTTGCTCATATAATTTCCTTAACATCTTGAGCATTATTATGTTTAAACACTTAATAGGAATAATTTATATTAATTAATTGTAAATCAGATTGTTATGCTATTTTTTGATGGGATTAATTTTTCTTCATATTAAAAAGTGGTGCGAGATGACGTTTTAGATCAATACTGACCGCTATGCGCTGATTGGCAAGTCTACTATTGCTTCAAATGAAAAGTTGCTGCTTTCCATGTGGAAATTTCCATGATGTAATTGCGTGATCTCTTTAACCAGCCAAAGGCCAATGCCTGCACCGTTTGAGTCTATAGCCTCTCTATGGAAGGCATTTTGGAGATTTTCAGTGGGGAAACTTTCTTCGTTAATCGTATTTTTAAAGCTTATGGCGATATGATCTTTCAATGTGGATCGCTGAACAGAACAGTGGATGGTGGTATCTGGAGCAGCATATTTAACTGCATTTTCTATGAGGTTCATCAGTAAGATATTCAGTTTATCATCATCGGCAGTTATCAAAAATGTCTCTGCATCTTTATCAAAGTCAATCGTTGAGTTTAATCCTTTTTGTTGCAGAAATGGTTGGAACCTGTGAAATAACCGGAGTATAACCAATGAAAGATCAATTTGTTGCTTATGTAAGGTAATACCACTACTTTTTAACTGACTTACCAGTAAGAATTCCTGTACCACCTGTTGCAGCCTGTTAATTTCAGCAAGCTGACTTTTCATCAGGTTTGATAGCTCCGGCGCCAATACCGGCTTAGATAGCTGGACTTCTATTTCGGCGCGCATAATGGCCAGCGGTGTCTTTAATTCATGTGAGGCCGAGGCAAAAAAGTTTTGCTGCTGCTGTAACGATTCATCGATCCTCACTAACATCATATTTATGGTTTCCGTTAATTCCTGCAATTCATCATTCGTTTTCTTAACCGGAATTACATCCCTGAGTTTATGCGCATTGATAAGCTTTGCGGCTTTAATGATACGTTGCACCGGCTGTAATAAATAAAACGATAAAATATAGGCGATCAAACCTGCAAGCAAAACACTCAACAGGCTACAGGCAAAAAGCAGTAAGAGCAGGTATTGTAAATTATTATTTAATTGGTCTGCACTGCGTACGAGCATCAATTCGGCGGGGTTATCTTCATTACTGCTGATTACGTAGGCAACCCTCATTCCCAGGGTATCGGTTACGCCCGTCTTTGTAGGTGTGCGGATATTTTTAATGATCCCCGGCGACTGAAAAACTGTTATGGGCTTTCCTGCTGAATGGTATAATACCCGAATTGAGGTATTGTTATCAGGCAAAGGAATAATTGCCGGTAATACTTCGGTTTTATCCAAAAGTGTTTGGGCCCTGGCTATTAAATAGGCATCATTATCGGATATCATCAGCATCCTGATCTTCCGGTAACAGTAGAGGTTGAAGGAGAAACTCAACAAAATAAAGATCAGGCTGAATGCTGCCGTTATTTTTAATTTGATACCGAACTGAAGCTTTCCTGTCATTTAGCCTTGTTTTACGTCGCCTTTCAGTACATAACCCCGCCCAACAACCGTGTGGATCAATTCTTCATCATAACCTCTATCCATTTTTTTTCGAAGCTGGTAAAGGTGTACTTCTATTACATTGCTGCCGGGATCGAAGTTTATGTCCCATACTTTTTCGAGAATCTGTGATTTTGTTACTACGTTGTTCTGATTGGCGAGCAGGAACTCCAGTAAGGCAAATTCACGATTACTCAGTATCACTGGTTTACCAGCCCGGCTAACTTCTCTTGTCAGCAGGTCTACCTTGAGATCCGAAACCTGTAATTTGAGGGAACCCTGTGCTAAAGACCGGCGTTGTACAGAACGTACCCTGGCTAACAATTCATCAAGCTCAAATGGCTTTTTAAGGTAATCAATAGCGCCATGGTCAAGCCCGTTTATCACGTGCTCTGTATCGTTTAATGCACTTATTATAATCACCTGCGTTTGGTTATTAAAACTGCGCAGGTTTTTTAAAACTTCCAACCCATTAAGTGTGGGTAACATCATATCCAATAAGATAAGATCATAATTGCCAACCATAGCCGTTTCCAAGCCTTTATTACCATCGGCAACCTGATCACAGATGTGACCGGCCTGCGTAAGGGCGTCAGCAATAAATCCTGCTAACTTTAACTCATCTTCTATTAATAATATTTTCATCTTACCAGGAATGTTTTGTTATCTATCGTAATGCTAAGCACAATGTATACTTTATCATGATTTATATTAATAAAGCCCTGGTCATCCTGACGCCTCACCGCTACAAGATGAAATATGTCGCTTTCTTTGATGAGGTGTGCGATATCATCTACCAGCCCCGGCTTAAAGTGAAATAAAAGGTTATTCTTTCTCAGGGCCACAATACCACCATATTGATCTGTGATCAAAACAGGTTTCTCCAGTTTAAATTTTTCTGTTTGCTGATTTGGAACATCCGGAGGCGGGGGTAAATCCCCGAGAGTCTGACTAATGCCCGTTCTATTATTCTTAATGGCTATTAATTGGTAACCAACTACTTCATCGCTCGGGTTTAAACCATAAGTTACCGTAACCAATTCTCCAATGGTACCAATCCTGGTTACCCATGCTGCTGTATGTGGTCGAAAATCAATAGTGATTGAACCAGCCTTTTCGGTTTTCAGTTCCAATGCATTGATATCTAAATGAGGATTGTTTTTATATCTGGTAACGATTCCGGTAATTATCCGTTGTTTTTGCAGGCGTTCCATCGGTGGCCTGTCAAGTTGTATTGGAGCTTTCGGTAATAAAGGCACAGGAGGTTTTATTAATAACCAGATAATAACCAATAGTAAAATAATGATCACGACCAGCAGGGGGCGGTAATTTTTCATCGTTAATGGCTCTACGTCATTATCTTGCTCCATTTTCATACAATCTGCAAAATACCATTATATTTTATCAGTTAACAGCGAAGCAGCCAATTAGTTCATACGCGTCAACAATTAATTTAAGATTGGGAGAGCGAAGTAGCTCTCCCAATCTAACCCTATCGTGTGGACACATATCTTTTAGTTTACATTTGTTTTTAGCGTCGTTGCCTAGGTCGATCGTCATGCTGATAGAAAGCTTTGATATCTTAAAAACTATACTTTGGAAATAAATGTTGATTTTTTCCGCTCTATGCCGCGGTGGCATGGTACTTTGGAGCGCCAAAGTACCCAAAGCGCTTGTCAATCCAGCAATGGGCCTTTTACACAATCTCACGCACATCAAAAAAACAGCGGCACTTTGTTTTGTATTCAATGCTATTTTGAGTTTTAATTCAGTGATTACGAACACAAAACCACTGCGTTTCAGGTTTGTTTGTGCAAATTGTAATGAACTACTCCTGTTTTTTTGATTCTCCTGCCCTTGGGATTGACGGCGTTCTTCGGTAAAACCTGTAAATTTATTAAAGCAAGCTAGCAAAACGTATAAAAAACCCAAACCTAAAGATGTGTCCACACGAAAGGATCTAACCAGATTATCTCAACAAATAAGTCTGTCCATTGATCTCAATGGTTTCCGGGTGAATGATGGTTGGGGCACCGCTTTCTAACGCTACACCTGATGGTGGTGTGTCTTTAATGCCGGTTACCTTTACTTTATCTCCAGCTTTTAGTAAAGACTGTAACTGTTCAATTGCAGGTGGAGGTAAATCTATCTGGATCTTATTATCGAGATTAAGCCCGCGGATTGCACCTCCCTGGTCACGCTTAAAATCACTGATTTTTCCTGTAAAGGTTCCAGGCTGTGCATTAACCGGAACAATAGGTACAGTTGGCGGGGTATCTACTATTTGCGTTCCATCAACCAGCAAACTTGCCATTTGGAATACATTTACACCATCTGGTCCATTATCTGTAAAGCCTTTTACAGTTACCGATTTACCCTTAGCTGCTACACTCATCAATTGTTTACCTAGTTGTTCAGGAAATCTGACCGTGATTACCTGATTGCCATTTTGCAAGGTGAAACTATTATAGATATACCTGTCATTCGTTTGGTAGGCAATAACCTTTCCGTTCAGCGAAGTTAAAACTTTTAAAGCACCGCCTTCCAAACCGCCTCTGTTTCGTTCAGGGCGAGGAAGCATTTCTCCAGGGCCTCCGGCCGGTGGTGCAGGAGGGGTATCATTTGGGCGTACCTGCGCTAGTGTTACTATACTCATCAGCGCGAAACAAGCAGTTATTGCTGTTTTTTTGATTTGACTTTTCATATGCTCTCTTTTTTTGATTTTCAATAATTTTATGATTCAAAACTACGCTTGCGATCTGAAGAGGGTATGAAAAGCGAATTAAATTTAATTCATTTGATTGTTTGATTATCCTCACAGTTTTAAAATGCGATCGTTGTCCTGAGGGGTAACTTATTTTATAAAAATCAATATGAGTGACGTTTAATTGATTTCTTTTGCCCTAAGGCGCGGTCTTGCCTCGGCTCGCCGCCGCCGAAGGGCTCTTTCTTTTTGGCATCAAAAAGTAACAAAAAATGCCGGCTGAAAATTTATTCATTTGTTGTTTATAACTTTCAACTGCATTCATGAGGGCTTCGCCGTTTTCTTTTGAAGCCAGTTGTACGGCTAAAACAGTGCAGCCCGAAAAATTTGTTAGGCCGGATTTAAGTAGAACGGGGATACCGTGCTATGGCCTAGCTGGGTGGAAATACGAAAGCAATTAAAATTCTGATTAATAACGATTTGTTAAATAACGTCAATTGTAGCTGTAGCGAAGCGGAAAACTATGAGTAAACCGAGCCTTAAGCGAGCTCACCGAAGGTAATTTATTTCAGGGCTTAATAGTAGACCCAAAACGTTAAGTTCTTTAGGAACCCAAACTTCGGAAGAACTGTATCGTTGTCAGATGGAAACATCTGACAACACGAATAATCTTAATCAAAATGACCTCAATATTTTGTTTTGCAAATGATTGTTAAACTTCATGTTAAATTAAAAAGTTTAACATGAAGTTTGATGGCTGTTTTCTTAACATTCCAATGCTTTTCCTTCCTGAATTTAACAATTCAGTATTTTTTACATCATAAATTCCTAACCAACCAAGCTCATCTTTGTAGCAAATTAGTCATTGGGTTTTGGCCAAATGAGTTGCCGTTCTGGCTAATGCAAACAAACTATAAAATATCATTCATGAAAAAAATTTACAAACTGATTTACTTTACTGAAGTACGCAGGCTGCAGGGTTTATTAATTATGCTAATGCTTTTCTCCATAAACGTAATGGCGCAAAATACCCGGAGCATCAGCGGTAGAGTTGTTGATGAAACAAACCAGCCGATTCCTGGTGTAACAGTAAGAATAAAAGGTTCAACAGGCGGAACTTCTACAAATCCTGATGGAAACTATACTATATCGGTAAAATCATCAAACGTTTTAGTTTTTTCCATGTTGGGTAGCATATCAAAGGAAGTGCCTGTTGACAATCAAATGCGGATTAACGTAACGCTTATGCCAGACAATCAGACATTGAAAGATGTTGTGGTAATCGGTTATGGTACAGCGAATAAAAAAGATGTAACCGGTTCAGTAACCTCCATTAAGTCTGAAGAGTTTAATCAGGGCGTAATGGTAAATCCCGCCCAGTTACTTCAAGGAAAGGTTGCCGGTTTAAATGTAACCAAAAGTGGCGATCCAAATGCTAAGCCATCAATTACCCTTCGTGGACCTTCTTCATTTAGAGAAGGTGCAGCACAAGAGCCTTTTTATGTTATCGATGGTGTTCCGGGAGCATCAATTGATTTATTGGCCCCTGCCGATATTGAAAGTATAGATATCTTAAAGGATGCATCCTCAACGGCAATTTATGGTTCGCGGGCATCAAATGGTGTAATTATGGTGACCACAAAAAGATCTAAAAATGGACAGGCACGCCTTTCATACAATGGTTATGCTGCGGTAGAAAAGGTTTCCAAGAAATATGATATGCTATCCGCGCCGGAGTTAAGGCAGTACCTCGCCGATAATAAACAGACTTTAAACCCGATTGATGACGATGGTTCTGATACAAATTGGCAATCGTTATTGGAGAGAACAGGTTTTTCACAGAATCATAATGTTTCTTTCGGCGGTTCTGGTCAGGCATCAGATTACGGAGCAAGCGTAAACTACCTGGATAATAAAGGAATATTAAAAAATACTTCTTTAAAACGAACTATTGTAAGGGCATATATCAACCAGAAATTTTTTAACGACAGGTTAAAACTTGGCTTAACGGTTACCAATAGCAATTCAAAAAGCTCGGATATTTATCAATCTCAGGCATTACCAAATATGCTGTTCTATTTACCAACGGTTAGTCCTTTTAACACTGATGGTACTTACAAAGAAAACTATAACCGTACCGGAAGCGGAACGAGAAATCCTTTATCAATTGTAGATAATAATGTTATCAACAACCTGAATAATAAAACATTGATTAATGGAATGGCGCAGGTGAATATTCTTGATGGCCTGAAGTTCACAGCCAGTGCTTCTTCGCAAAGGGATCAGAATAATTACAGCACTTACCTGAACAGCCAATCGGGATTAGCCAGAGGCGTTAACGGACAAGCACAGAAAATTGATATTTTAAACAAAAGTGAGGTATTGGAAGGGTATTTCAATTACGATAAAACCTTTGGCAAACACAGTTTGAAATTACTTGCAGGTTATTCATGGCAGGAAGACAGAACCAACGATGGATTTGGTGTAACCACACAAAATTTCTCAAATGATAATTTAAGCTACAATAATCTATTTCTTTCCAATCCAACCGCACTTTCTCAGATAATTTTTAATAACGCTCCTATTTCTACCATAAGATTTATTTCCTATTATGGAAGGGCGCAATACAATTACAACGAAAAATATTTATTACAGGCCTCTTTAAGACAGGATGGTTCTTCTGCTATTGGGATAAATAATCGCCGTGGTTTATTCCCTGCGGTATCTGCCGGATGGAGAATTATTGGCGAGGATTTTATGAAAGCTGTTCCGGTAGTGAGTGATTTAAAACTACGTGCAGGTTATGGAGTTTCGGGTAATAGTTTAGGTTTTGATGCCTTTTCTGCACTACTGATTTATGGTACGCCTGCCGGAAATAGTAAGTTCTTAAATAATGGCAATATCAGCAATGCAATTGGGCCGGTAAGAAATCCAAATCCGGATTTGAAATGGGAAAGTACAGCAACCACCAATATTGGTTTAGATTTCGGCTTATTTAAAGATAGAATTACAGGTTCAGTTGATTTTTATGTGAAGAAAACTTCTGATTTAATTTATGGAGATTATCAGGTTTCAACCACGCAGTTTTTCCTGCCAACTATTACGGCAAACGTTGGTAAAATCAAAAATACAGGTGTAGAGTTCTCTTTAAACGCAATTGCGGTTAAAACAGATAACTTCAAATGGACAACCTCTCCAAATATCGCTCACAATAAAAACGTTGTGGAAACCTTATCAGATGATTTCTATAAGATCTCATTCATTCAAACGGCTCAGTTGGGTGGCAAAGGCCAGTCAGGAAATTACAGTCAGCTGATTCAGCCAGGTTATGCACTGGGTACCTTCAATTTATGGAATTATGCGGGTAAAAATGCGGCTGGTGTAAGTACCTATGTTAATGCCGCCGGACAAACCATTGCTACACAACCCTTAACAACAGATGCTAAAATTGCAGGCGATGCACAACCAAAATTAATTTACGGCTGGGCAAATACCTTCAACTATAAAAATTGGGATTTGAATTTCCTTGTTCGTGGGGTATTGGGGAATAAAATCTTAAATGCAACAATGGCATCATTAAACAATCCGGCTGATGCCAAGCTGCAAAATATTCCAAGATTTACATTAGGCGAATCTTTCAACGATGCGAATGCATACCTGATTTCTGATCGTTTTGTGGAAAGTGGTTCTTACCTGCGCTTAGACAATGCAACAATCGGTTACACCATTAGACCAAAAACACAATCAATTAAAGCCATCAGACTTTATGCTACCGCGAATAATCTTTTCGTAATTACAAACTATAGCGGTATTGATCCTGAGATTAATATGGGTGGTGTAACGCCGGGCATAGACAATAACAATTATTATCCAAAAACAAGAACCTATAGTTTTGGTGTAAGTGCATCATTCTAAAAAATAAGAAAATGAAAAAGTTTATCATCCTGTTTAATATTCTTGCCTGTTTAATGGTTTTCGAATCATGCAGCAAGCTAGATGTCGATGTAGAATCGCAATACGTTAAGGAAAATTTTCCCTATACCACTGCAGATTATACGGCACTTTTTGGCACCATGTATTCTAACTTATCATCACAGTACGGCGTGCCTTATTGGAGAATGCAGGAACTTTCTACCGATGCGGCTATCCTGCCTGCACGTGATGGAAATTTTGATGATGGTGGCCAGTACCGCCAGTTGCATTACCATACCTGGACTATTGATCATCCAAATGTTAGAGATATCTGGCAGTGGGGCTTTGGCGGTATTAACAATTGTAACCGCTTAATTAATCTTACGACCGAATCAGTTGCATCTGATGCTTCAAAAGCTAAAAGCATAGCTGAAATAAAAGCAATGAGGGCCTTGTATTATTACTTTATGATGGATTTATATGGAAATGTACCTATTATAGATACCTTTCCGGTGAGTACGCCTCCTGGAAATCAAACCCGTGAAAAAGTATTCGAATTCATAGAAAAAGAACTTTTAGCTGTAGTTGCTCAATTACCGGTAAAGGATAACACTAACCGGGTTTTGGTTTATGGAAGACCAACACAGGCAATGGTTTATGCCTTATTAGAAAAAATGTATTTAAACGCTGAAGTTTATACCGGTAAACCAAGATATACAGACGCCGTTACCATGGCCGATAACATTTTGAAAAACAGCAATTATAGTCTGGATGCAAAATATAGCGATATTTTCGATGTAAACAACGGCCCGCAGATTAACGAAACCATTTTTGCAATTCCTTATGATCAGCAAATCCCTGGTAATCAGATTACAAGGTTTGGTTTTTACCCTGCTTTAGCAGCGTCTTACGGAATAAATGTTGGTTTCAGTATTTCGATGAGTACCACACCTGAATATTATAACCGCTTCAATTTGACAAACGATATTCGCAACAGCTTCTGGTTAATTGGTAAGCAATATGCACCTGATGCCAACCGTAAACCTGATTTAACCAAACCTGTTTATGTTGCAGGAACAACAACGCAAATTGAGATTACCCCTGACCTTATTTTAAAACCAGGCAAACCAATGGATTTAGGTAATACGGTTGCTGATCAGGCAAAAGGTGTCCGTTCAGTAAAATACTGGCCAGATCCAAATGCCATTCAAGCCACCAGGTTAAACGGAAACGATATGCCGGTTTTACGTCTTGCCGATGTAATGTTAATGAAAGCCGAAGCCATATTAAGAGGGGCAACAGCAACTACCGTTAACAGTGAGTTACAAACGCCTTTAGTTTTAATTAATAAAATAAGAAGCCGTGCCGGTGCAGAAAGCGCAACAACGGTTACTTTGAGTACTTTACTTGATGAACGCGCACGTGAATTTAGCTGGGAGGCCTGGAGAAGAAACGATCTGATCCGTTTCGGACAATTTGAAACAGAATACCCTTTGCCAAATGATGTTTTAAAAATGAATAAGGATCTTACCAGAAGAATCTATCCGATCCCGGCAAATGAGCTGAAGCTGAATGCAAATTTAAAACAGAACCCTGGATACTAAAATTAAAAATATGAGACTGATTACCTGTTTTGGTTTATTGCTGGTGCTACCCGCAATTGCTTTAATCACTAAAAAGGATGATTTGCCAATCAATCAAATACAGGTTATCGGCTCGCACAATAGTTATAAGCAAGCCATTAATCCTGCGCTGTTCAACGTTATAAAATTACAGGATTCGGCAGCTGCCAACAGTCTGGATTATGAACATATCCCTATGCCCGAGCAATTGGATATGGGTTTAAGAAATCTCGAAATTGATGTTTATGCTGATGAGAAAGGTGGTAAATACGCCAATCCCAGAGGTTTTGAAGAGGTAAAGGGACAACCTGCATTCGATAAAGACGGGGAAATGAATAAACCCGGATTTAAGGTGTTTCATGTTCCGGATTTAGATTTCAGGTCGTCGGCATTAACTTTTGTAGATGCATTACAGCAATTAAAGAAATGGTCAGATGCTAATCCAAACCACACACCGGTTTTTATCACTTTAGAAGCTAAAGATGACTCGATAAAGCGTAAAGGATTTACGCAGCCTGAAGTTTTTACAAGTAAAACTTTTGATGAACTGGATGCTGTGATTATTCAAAATTTAGGGAAAGAGCATATTTTAAGTCCGGATGAGGTGAGAGGCAAGTATAAAACTTTGGAAGAGGCTGTACTGGCCAAGAACTGGCCGAAACTTAGCCAGGCAAAAGGTAAATTCCTTTTCGTTCTGGATGCAAAAGACAGAAAACGCGCTACCTACATTCAAGGTCATCCTTCACTTAAAGGCCGTGTATTATTTGCAAATGCAGAACCGGGAACGCCTGAGGCGGGCTTTATGATTCGAAATAATCCTAAAGATGAGCAAATTCCTGAATTGGTAAAAAAAGGCTACCTCATCAGAACCAGGGCAGATTCGGATGCCAAGCAAGCCAGAAAAAACGATTGGAGCGATTTCGAAGCTGCCTGTAAATCTGGCGCTCAGATTATTACAACAGATTATTACAAAAAGAGCACGCATTTTAAATCAGATTATGCCATCAGTTTTGCCGATGGAAAATACTTTAGAGCGAACCCTTTATTTAAAAAGTAGGAACAGATATGAACAGAAGATCGTTATTAAAAGGAGGCTTATTAACCGGTTTGGGTTTGCCTTTTGTGGGTATGAAAGATGTAATAGCTTCGCCGGTAGTTGGGCGTAAAAAGGCGAAAAACATCATTATGATGGTGAGTGATGGGATGAGTATCGGAACGTTGAATATGGCTGATATCTATTCCAATCGCATATTTGGCAGAAGCAGCAAGTGGCTGGGGCTTTATAGAGATAATAAGGCCGTAAGAGCGCTGATGGATACCGCTTCCGCGAGTTCTTTGGTTACCGATTCTGCTGCGGCAAGTTCATCATGGGGTGGAGGCATGCGTGTTAGAAACGGATCACTAAACGTTGGCATGAAAGGGGAAAAACCCCAGCCGATTCTTCAAAAGTTTAAAGAAAAAGGTAAAAAGGTAGGTTGTGTAACCACTGTACCGATTACGCATGCAACTCCTGCAGGTTTTTGTGTAAATATTGATAACCGCGGCGGTCAGGATATTATTGCAGAAATGTATTTAGGCCTGAAATTCGATGTGATGATGGGTGGTGGGCATAAATATTTCGGGGAAAAAAGGGCAGGTGGGAACCTGATTCCGAAATATTTAACGCAGGGCTACAAAGTTGCAGAAAACAGAACGGAAATGTTAGCCCTGGATAAATCAAAACCTGTATTGGGCTTGTTTGCAGAAGATGGCATGCCTTACGAGGTCGACCGTTTGCACGACCAGGAACTCATAAAATCGACGCCAACACTGGCAGAGATGACCATGAAAGCAATCGAATTGATGAAAGACCATAAAGATGGTTTTGCATTACAGGTTGAAGGTGGTAAAGTAGATTGGGCTGCACATTCTAACGATTTGAGCGGTTTAATTTTCGATCAGCTTGCTTTTGATGAAGCTGTTGGAAAAGCAATAGAATTTGCCGAAAAAGATGGTGAAACATTGGTGATCATCACCACAGATCATGGGAATTCGAACCCTGGTTTATTTTATGCTGATGAAGCCAACAAAAAGTTCGATAGCCTTCAAAACTTCAAACGCAGTAATACCTGGCTTTTGGCGCAGCTTAATCAATCATTTAGCGAACAGAAAATAATTGATTTGATAAAAGAAAATCAAGGTTTTGAAATGAAATCAGAAGATGTAAAATCTTTATTGGTGCACTTTAAGGATATTGTTCCGGGACAGCTTTACAACGAATCGAACCTGCCGTTTTACGAGTACGGCAAAATTTTAGGTAAATATACTGATGTACAATGGGCGGGAATGAACCATACCGGAGATTATGTGGAGTTGACGATGTTTGGTCCGGGATCTGAAAATTTAAAACCTTTTGTTAAAAATTACGAGCTGCATAATTTCATGCTTAAAGCTGCAGAAATGCCTGAAGCATTTTTAGTAAAAGCTTAATCAAACGGCAAACAAATAATCAGGAGGCTGTCTCCTAAATGCGAAATGTCATCCTGAGGGTTAATTATTGTTAAAATCAATATGAGTGACGTATAATTATTTTCTCTTATCCTACGGCGCGGTCTTGCCTCGGCTCGCCGCCGCCGAAGGGCTCTTTCTTTTTGGCATCAAAAAGAAACAAAAACTGCCGGCTGAAAATTTTTCTTTAAAAGCTAGTAGGTTGGCTTGGACAGTGCAGCCCGAAAAATTTGTTAGGCCGGATTTAAGTAGAACGGGGATATCGTGCTATGGCATAGCTGGGCGAAATACTAAAGTAATTAAGCGTTGATTAATAATAATTTGTAAAATAACGTCAATGGTAGCCTGTCGAAGGACTTTAAAAAAATGTTTAAAGCGTTTCGATGCTTCGGCAAACTCAGCACAGGCTCAGCTTAATGTGGCAAAACTAAAACCAGTTGATTTATGATACAGCCTCTTTTTTAGTTCTATCTTTAAACCAGATTATGACTATTCAATCAAAATATTTTCGTTTTTTAATTTGCCTTATTTTAATACTCAATGCTGGCTATCTCCAGGCACAGGAAACTGCTAATCCTCCGGCAATAATAAACAGATCCGGAGTTTGGTTAAAGGGCGATTTGCATGTGCATTCGAGGCACAGTACAGAATCATCTAACAATTCGATTGCGAAGATTATTAATTTTTCAAAGTCAGTTGGTATGGATTATTTAGCCATAACCGACCATGATAATCATGTTAATGGCGATGTTGCGCACCATACCTGGGCCGATCCGGAATTTAAATCAGATTCGCTGCTTTTGCTTTATGGCGCCGAATGGACAACAACCAGGGGGCATGGAAATGTATTTTCTGATAAGCCCTATGACCATAAGAGATTGTATGATATCAGGGATGCCCGGGACGTCAATATTGAAAAAGTGAAGAAATCATTAGGGATCCATTTGTCGGCAAATCATCCTAGTGGAAAAGATAATTTTGGCTTTTCTTACGATTTGGTTAAATCTATCGAGGTTTGGAATTCGGCTGTTTGGCCGAAGAATGCCAACGCAATAATGATTTGGGATGACATGCTTTCTTCGGGCAGGATGATGACAGGCCGAGGTGGAAGCGATACCCATCATGGCGTGCCTACCACAGCTGAAAAACCTAGTGCAAATACATATCAGGCGGAATTTAATTATGTAGGTACACCAACAACCTGGGTTTTTGCAAAACAACGTAGCCTTACCGCAATTATAGATGCTTTAGATCATGGAAAAGCTGCTGTAAGTTCCAATCCTTTCGCGCCAAGAGTTGAGTTTTATGCTGATTATAAATGTAATGGTAAGTTTGAAATGATGATGGGCGATAATGCAATTTCAAAGGGTAAACCAATAAAGTTTCAGGTGCAATTGATTGGCAATAAATTACCCAAAGAGCAATATACTGTTACCGTAATCAAGAATGGAGCAAAGCTGAACAGCTTTCATGTTAGCGGTGAAGTTCCTGCTTTTCAATTTACCGATACACCAGATTTAAAGGGCCGCACCTATTACCGTGTTACAGTAGAAGGTAAAAATACTGATTACCCACAAGTACCAAAGTCTGCCGGGTTAAGCGAAAAAATGGTGGCGCTATCCAATCCGATTTACTTTAATTTTGATCCTAAATTTTAATTATAGCCAGGACTGTATCATAAATTGTAATTCACTTGGAATTTGTCACATTGAGCCTGTCGAAACGCCTTTTAAGGCATTTAAAACAGGTCCTTCGACAAGCTCTACCATGGGCAGAATCTATCAGTACGGCCGTCGTTCTCGCGCAGGCGGGAATCTTAAAGCGCTTGCATTACGATTCCCAATCAAGTTGGGAATGACGATTCCTCTCAGCCTATAATTCGCTAAAAAATCTGTCATTTTAAGCAATTAATTATCCCTCAGGATTGCAATTCTATATTTATAACACAGCCTCCATTTTTTTTATAATCAGAATTATAGATTAGATTTTTAGAATCATCAAAGCAAAATGCTATAAATATCAGCATTTTAATATATCGCCAGGTCTGGCTTTATGTTCGTAGTTTTGGATTCAATTTTTTTTATAATTTTACTGGCTATGAGCAACCAACATAATCATACTGATGAAGAACTGATCGTAATGTTGAGGGAGAACGAAGTGGTTGCTTTCAAGAAAATTTATACTAAGTATTGGTATGATTTATATTTAATTACCAATAAAAGATTAAGGTCTAAAGAAGCTGCAGAAGAGATTATCCAGAATTTCTTCACAACATTCTGGATCAATCGGAAAAAAATAAATATCAAAGGGTCTTTAAAGGCTTATCTCCATTCCGCTATCCGCTATTCAATTATTGATTATCTGGCTAAGGAGGCTACCCGGAACAATTACCTCGAACTGCTTTCATTTAGTTATCAGGAGGCTACGAATACCACTGAAGAAACCATATTTATAAAAGAGTTGGAAAACGGAATTAACGGAGTGATTTCTAAGTTACCTGCAAAATGCAGAAAGGTATTTGAACTCAGCAGGAAGGAGCATAAATCTAATAAGGAAATTGCCGAATTACTGGGGTTGTCTGAAAAGACGGTAGAAAATCATATTACCAATGCGTTAAAGCACTTTAGGGTACATTATAAGGTGATTTTGATTGCTTCTGGTTTTGCCTGGTTACTCCGTTAAATACAGTCGCCCGTACATCCGGGATGCATTTTAAATTTTTTTCATTTTTTTTTGGGGGCTAGGGGCAGGTCATCCGACTATACTATTAACGAACCAAATATAACTACGTATCAACATGGGCAGATCAATAGCCGTTTCCCTACTTAAAAAATATCTTTCTGGTGATTGTAGTGTTAGTGAGATAAAAGAAGTAGATCAATGGTTTGATAGTATGGATGAGGTACCTGAAGATCTTGCAGGCCTTTCTGATGACCAGCGTAAGTTCGTGGAAGATAAAATTTTTGAACGCATTTTGTTCAATATCGAAGCTAAAAGTCAGCAAAAGATCATATCAGTTCCTAAAAAATCAATACGTATAAGCACAGTGTTTTGGGCGGCAGCATCACTTGTGGTGGTTCTGGGTGCGGTGCTGACCTGGAGATATAATTCGCAGCTGCACCTGCAAAATCAAACTGCAAAATTACATCAATCCATTCATATAAAACCAGGTGGCAATAGGGCGGTTCTGACATTAGGCGATGGATCGTCAGTGGTATTAACAGAAGCCAAAATAGGTGCACTGGCCGACCAGCAAAATGTTAGTGTTGTAAAAACAGCTGAAGGCGAACTCAGCTATAAAATGCATACCGGATCTGCATCTTCAAAAATAAGCTTTAATAAGATTGCTACGCCGCTTGGTGGGAAATATAGTGTGGTTTTGCCTGATGGAAGTAAAGCTTGGTTAAACGCGAAATCAAGCTTACGGTTCCCAACTGCTTTTACTGGCGCTGAAAGGGTTGTACAGATGACAGGCGAAGTATATTTCGAAGTAGCTAAGAATCCCAAACAACCGTTTAAGGTACAATCGGGTGGAACAGAAATTAGGGTACTGGGTACTCATTTTAACGTAATGGCTTATGACGATGAGGCCGGGCAGAAAACAACGTTAATTGAAGGCAGCATCCATTTATCATCTGGTAAATTTTCACAGCTTTTGAAGCCCGGACAACAAGCCCTGGTAAATCCCTTTGGCATAAACGTGAATAACAATTGCGATCTGGAAGCTGTAATGGCCTGGAGAAACGATCTTTTCATCTTTAAGGATATGGAGATCAAAGAAATTGCCAGGCAGTTGGTTCGATGGTATGATATTCAGGTTGTATTTAGAGGAACACCTTCCAAAATATCTTATACGGGAACAATATCTAAAGATGTAGAACTTTCAGAGTTGTTAAATATGCTTCAATTCACAGGATTAAAATATGAATTGAACGGACGTGTGCTAACTATAATCGATTAAAGAGATTTAATCGGCAGAAAATAAATTTTAACCAAATAAACATTCAAACATGAGAAACTACTACAACACTGTATAATGTAAAGGCGTAACCGTGCTTTTTAAGAAAAAACCGGATAGTGTTCGCAGCACATCCGGTTATTGTAAAGGTTACTTACAATCCGATTTAGACAACATTATAATTTAACCAAAACTCCATAAAGATATGAATTTATTTTTTAGGATCAGGCAGGTATTGCGCCGTGATTCTTACCAAATCTTGTTAACAATGAGACTCGTAGTGCTTTTTTTTACGCTTACCCTTATGCAGGTTAGTGCTAGCAGCTTCAGTCAGAATCTAACGCTTAAACAGAATAATTCTGACATTATTTCCATCTTAAAGCAAATAGAAAAACAGAGTGGTTACCACTTGCTTTTCAGACGTGCTGATATAGACGATAAGTATAAAATAAACCTTAACGTAACCGACATGCCTATTGAGCAGGTAATGGGCGTAGTTTTGAAAAATACCAACCTCGATTTCAAAATCATCAAAAAAACAATTATTCTTAAAAAGAATACCTATTCGCCATTTACAACTATCTCCGTTCGGGATATAGAGGTTTCTGGTACTGTGAGTGATGAAAAGGGAGTAACGCTTCCAGGGGTAGCCGTTAATGTGAAGGGTACCAAACAATCAACCATGACAGATATTAATGGTAAATACAAGATTTCGCTGCCTGCCGGATCAACCACCCTCGTGTTTTCTTTTGTTGGGATGGAACCCCGGGAGATTAGTCCGGGCAATAATCGCGTACTGAATGTGGTACTTAAGGCACAGACTACATCACTTTCTGATGTAGTGGTAATTGGTTACGGAGATCAAAAACGTACAGATCTTAATGGATCTATTTCGTCTGTAAAAGCTGCCGATATTGCCAATGTGCCTCAAGTCAGTATCGATCAGATGCTGCAAGGCAGGGCTTCAGGACTTACCATTACGCAAAACTCTGGTGCACCCGGTAGCAATACATCTGTACGCGTACGTGGAGTAACCTCTTTAAGCGGTAGTAATGAGCCTTTATATGTGATAGATGGTGTGCCAATTTCAGGCGATGCAGGCAATCAGAGTACCAGCGGAAGATCTCCTTTACAGGCTTCATCTTCTAATGCCAATTCGCAGACTACCGTAAGTCCGTTGTCATTGATTAATCCAAATGACATTGAGTCGATTGATGTACTAAAAGATGCATCTGCAACAGCAATATACGGAAACCGGGCTTCGAACGGGGTAATTATCATCACTACTAAAAGGGGTAGGAATGGTAATTCTTCGATAAATTATGATGGTTATTACGGTTTCCAGCGTGTGGCAAGGTATCTGGATGTAATGAATCTTCGCCAGTATGCAGCACTTCAAAACTCACTGGGTGATATTTACGGTACCGGAAGAAGAGTTGAGTTTGCAGATCCTTCAGTATTGGGAGAGGGTACCAACTGGCAAAAGGAAATATTTACAACTGCACCACAGCAGAGTCATCAGGTAGCTGTTTCTGGCGGTAAAGAAGGGTTAAACTACTACATTTCTGGTGGATACCTTGGACAGGATGGTACAGTTATCGGTTCTGATTTTCGCCGCTACAGTCTTCGGATAAATGCTGATGCCCAGGTGAAGGAATGGTTTAAACTTGGAATTACCTTAACCGGAAGCCGGTCTGCAGAAAATGTAGTGACCAGTGATAATAACGGGGTTATTTACAATGCTTTACTGCAGGCTCCTGATTTAGCTGTAACTAACCTTGATGGTTCGTATACTGGTCCTTCTGTATTTGACCCACTTGCTGCCGCTGCTGCATTAAATCCGGTGGCCCAGGCTCAGCAAATCAAAAATAAATTGAACAGAAGTAACATTAATACCAATATTTATAATGAAATTAAGTTTATCAAATCATTATCGCTGAGATCAGAACTTGGAGGTGATTTTAATTTCTCCGATAATAATGTTTTTACGCCAAGCTATTCATGGGGCCGTTTTACTAATCCTACTGCATCTTTGAAGGAAAGGTATCAGCAAAGTACCTTTTTGATCTGGAAAGAATATTTTAATTATAACCAGACTTTTGGTCAAAAGCATAACATTAGTGCAATTCTGGGTTACGAGGTTCAACAGTCAAACTGGAGAGGGATTGAGGGAACGCGCCAGGGGTTTTATAGTAACGACGTGCAATCGTTGAATTTAGGTCAGGCCATAACGGCTACCAATGATGAATATATTGGTACGCAACGCCAGGAATCAATCTATGCGCGTGCCATTTATACCTATAACTCGAGATATAACCTTACTTCTACAATCAGGAGAGACAAGACTTCTAAGTTTGCCGAAGGTTCTCAGTCAGGTTATTTCCCATCATTTGCTGCTTCATGGAAATTGTCTGAAGAACCATTTATGCAGGGGATTAATAAGGTCGTAAGTGGGCTTAAGATCCGTTTGGGTTACGGACAGGTGGGCAACCAGGATGTTCCCAATTATTTATACAGTTCTTTGTTAAGATCTTCACAAACAGGTTTAGGTACTGGTTTTCTAGCCGGACGGATTGATAACAAATTATTGAAATGGCAAACCTCTATCCAATACAATGCTGGAGTGGATATGCGCTTTTTAAACGGTAAGATCAGTACGAGTATAGATGTTTATAAGAAAACATCAAAAGACTTCTTGTTTCAGCTTACCCTTCCTGCCTATTTAGTCGGTGGTCCTGATTATTTAGGAGGTATTAACCCACCGTATGTAAATCTTGGAAAGATTGAAAACGTAGGCTTTGATTTGAGTATTAACTCGCACAATATTGATAAGACAAATTTTAAGTGGAATACAAGTGTAGTTCTTTCGCATTATAATAATGAGGTTAAAGAGCTTGGTAATGGCCTTACCGAACTCTTCGGAACAGTAACCAATGCTTATCTGCAATCTCCGGTTACCCGTACAGTAGTGGGCGGATCTGTAGGTGAATTTTATGGTTATAAAGTAAAGGGAATATTTAAAACAGCAGCGCAACTTCAATCCGCTCCGGTACAATTCGGGCGTACTATTGCCAATAACAGTAGTAGCACATGGCTGGGCGATGTGCAATATGAAGATGTAAATGGCGATGGCGTAATCAATGAGAAAGACCGTACAGCGATCGGAAATCCAAATCCTAAATTCACGTATGGCATTACCAATACTTTTAGTTATAAAGCTTTTGATTTTACCTTATTCCTGAACGGATCTTACGGTTCAAAAATTATGAATTTGTTAAACAATACCATGGGTAACCTGGCGGCTGTATATCAAAACCAATATGCAGCATATAGTAATTTCTGGTCACCACAAAATCCGGATTCTAATATTCCTGCACCTAAAATCGGTATTGATAATCCCAACCTGTTTGTATCTGACCGTTATGTGGAAAGTGGATCTTTTTTACGCATCCAGAACGTGAGTCTTGGTTATAGGGTACCTGCTTCGTGGATTAGAAAATTTAAATTCTCTAATTTAAAAGTTTACTCAAGTGTACAAAACCTTTACACATTTACAAAATATAAGGGCTACGATCCGGAAATCGGAGCGATGAATCAGAGTGCCATTTTAAATAATATCGACCTGGGAAGATATCCAATTGCCAGGACCATCACTTTTGGAATAAATGCACAATTTTAGTGACCTACAATTATTTAAACAAAATGAAATCATATTTAATATACAGCTTTATTTTTATGGCCATTGTTAGCACTGGCTGTAAAAAAGACTTTTTTAATATTCCTCCACAAGATGCACTTAGTGCTGATAATTTTTATCAAAACACCGAACAGGTTCAGGCCAGTACCATTGCCTTGTACAACTCTCCGTGGTTTGATTGGAATGCCAAAGCTTCCTGGTGTATTTCTGAATTATTAAGTGGCAATGCACACACTTATTCTCCGGATGTTATCAATTTTGGAAATTTTTCTGTAACAGGAGATAATACCCAATTGGCATCTGCCTGGAATTCTCTATACAGTGTAGTTGCCCAGTCTAATGCCTTGATTAATAACCTGAAAGCAAAAGTACCAGCCAGTGTGCCGGCACCAATAGTGAATAATGCAATTGGCGAAGCTAGATTTATGCGGGCTATAGCCTATTTTTATTTGGTAAGAACATGGGGAAATGTGCCGATTATCGAAAATAGCCTGGATCATGTAAGCAATTATCAGATTAACACCAATCCGGTAACTGATGTTTATAAGTTCATTATAAATGATCTCAAGTTTGCTGAAGATAATTGTGATAAAATGATCAGAACAGGTTCTGTTTCTCAGGGTAAAGTATCCAGCGGATCAGCGTCTGCATTATTATCTAAGGTTTATTTATACATGCGTGATTATTCGAATGCCCGGATAAAAGCAGAACAGGTGATTAACAGTGGCGAATTTAAATTGTATGGAATAGATATTTCCGGCAAAACTTACGCCGACTTGTTTAAGACTGCCAATAATAATAACGAAGAGAGTATTGCCGCTATTCAATGGTTGGGTGGATCTTCGTATGGCCATGGTAATGCACTACAATCTTTTCTTGCATATAACTCTGAAATTACGGGTACAGGAGACGGTTACGGAAGCGTTACGCCTTCTATCGATTTGCTTACCGCTTTCGAGGCAGGCGATTTAAGGAAAAAGCCAACGGTAATGACACAGGGAGATGTTTATCCTGAAATTAACCAGGCCAAAGGTGGCTACACTTTACCTGCCGGAGCGGTAGCTCAAGGCATGCCAGCTTTCATTAAAAAATATGTAGTAGGAACACCTGCAGATAATGGCGGTAAAGGTGCATCATTTTCGGCAGGCAATAATACTTACCTGATGCGTTATGCTGATGTATTGTTAATCGAAGCAGAGGCAGTTCTTGCAGGTGCCGATCGTACTGCTGATGATGCGGCATTGATACCTTTTAACAAAATCAGAAAAAGAGCCGGACTCATTCCTAAAACCTCCATTACTATCCAGGATATTTATCAGGAACGTCGTATGGAATTTGTATTTGAGGCTGATTATTGGTTTGATTTGGGCCGGTTAGATGGTTTTAATGTTACCTCGCATCCTAAAGCAATTGCAATTATTGCCAATCAGGAAAGAGGAATTTACAGCAATACCACACCCGTTGTAATCTGGGGGCAAAAGTATACCCCAACTGATGCAAATTTCCGTTTGCCATATCCTACAACAGAAACCATTCTAAATCCTAAATTACTATTGGCTCCGGTGCCTTACAATTTTAAATAAGCTATTATGAAAACGTTATATAAAAATACTATAGCCCTTTATCTGATTGGCGTCTTCTGCATGCTGATCTTTGCAACCTCGTGCAAAAAAGACAAAGAAGGAGAGGGCGCACCAAGCATTACAAGGATTCGTACGTTAGTAAGGCCGGGAGATAGTAAAGTTACTCCGCTGGATTCAACAGTTACTTCCGGCGATGTTGGTGTTACTTATGTTATAGAAGGGGTAAATTTGAAATCGACCAACAAAGTAGAATTCAATGGGGCTTCAGCCGATCTTAATACCGCTCTTTTTAGTGATAACAGCATTGTGGTGACGATCCCAGCAACCGCTACCTGGATCAATCAAACAGGAAAATTAACACTAAGCAATTCTTTCGGTACCACTTCCTTTAATTTTAGCATTAAACAACCTGCTCCGGCGATTAGTGATTTGAGTCAGTTTGCCGGTAATCCCGGCGATGTAATTACCATTACCGGCTTGCGTTTTGATCAGGTATCAAGCGTTAAGTTCGGTACAACAGAAGCTAAGGTAATCTCTTCAAGTAGCACTGAACTTAAGGTAACTGTTCCAACGGGTGCGCTGGGTGCAGTAAGTGTTACTACTCCGGGAGGTACAGGTACTGGTCCATACGTTTCATACGATGGCGTTGTGGTTCCAATATTACTGCCATTTGGATTTAGCCATTTATTTTACGATGATGGAATAACAGCTGGTTACGATTTCAATTTCGGAGGTGCTAACGCAGATGTGAATAGTACGGAGATGGTAAAACGTGGCACCCATTCAATCAAACTTAGCTATACCGGAAATTACGCAGGATATGCAGTAGGCAGTAATAATGCAGTTGACCTAAGTGATAAAACCTATGTTAAGTTTTCTATTTATGGCACAGCGGGTACTGAAGGTAAAGTGGTAAAGGTTGCATTAGATGATTTTGACAACCGTAACGTAAGTGTTGTACTGCATGCCGGCAAGTGGACAAATTATGTGGTTCCATTGGATCGTTTCCAGAATGCCAGTCATCCCGGCAAACCTGCAAGTCTAAGTTGGATCGGGTTTCAGGAATTGAGTGCCAATGCACCGGAAACGATTTACCTGGATGATATTGGTGTTTACTAATTTAATTATAGGAAATATTTCAATTTAATGAGGTTGTATTATAGAACGTAATTCTAATCGGATTTGTCACGTTGAGCCTGTCGAAACGCCTTGTAAGATATTTAAAACAGGTCCTTCGACAAGCTCAGGATGACAATCCAGTATTTATGATGCAGCCTTTTTTAGATTTATGATTAAAATAAAGACATTAATGAAAGTGATAAAATATATTGTTGTCGGCATAATGATGCTGGTAGCCAGTACACATGCTTTTGCACAAAAAAACCTGGTGGTTAATGGTGGCTTCGAAAATGAGTTAGATGGGTGGGTTGATTATTCGGCAAAGGTAACTCCTTACATGTATAGCTCTGGGAAAATGAGTAGTGCTATATTTTCTTCAGACTCTTCTAAATGGACCGGTATGCATCAGGTTGTTTCTTTGCCTAAAAATACCCAGTATATACTCATGAGCGCGAAGATTAAAGTAGATGCAGTAAGTACCGGAACAAAATCCTGGAATGGGGCATTATTTCTTTTCGAAACCCTTAACAAACAGGATGCTAAAATAGGGGAAGGAATCAATATTGCTTCAGTTACAGGCGACCAGGATTGGAAGTTATATGAAAAAGCATATATTATTCCGCCAGGTGTTACGCAAATAAAATTGTTGTTCGCGCTGGGTTATGTCACTGGCACCATGTTCATCGATGAGGTAAGTCTGAAAGCGATTACGCAATCTGAGTTTGAAAAATATTTGTAGTATGATAAATGGCATGGTATACAGGCGGTTTTTAATATTGTTATTGCTGGTTACAACAGCGGCTACTGCTCAACAAACAGGGCTCCCGGAGATTGTTCTAAACCAGTCTGGTTATTATCCGAAGCTGGAAAAAAGTGCGGTTGTACTCCAGGCAGTTTCAGGGAATAGTTTCGAATTGTTATCTATGCCAGACCGAAAACCCGTGTACACAGGTGTGTTATCTGAACCAAAGGCGACTGGCTACTCTAAAATTAAAACCAGAATAGCAGATTTTAGTACCCTCAATCAACCTGGCCAATATATAATCCGTATTCCCGGAGTTTCTGACTCTCCTGTTTTTAAGATTGCAGATGGTGTGCACCACGATCTTGCTGTGGCTGCATTAAAAGCATTTTATTATCAGCGTGCCTCATCTGCATTGGATGTGAGCTATGCCGGAAAGTGGAATCGTGTTGCCGGGCATCCGGATACGGCGGTCTATATTCATCCCTCGGCCGCTTCTAAAAACCGGAAGGCCGATAGTAAAATTAACGTTGCTGGCGGATGGTATGATGCCGGAGATTACAATAAATATGTTGTTAATAGTGGGATCTCCACCTCAACCTTACTTTCTGCTTATGAAGATTTTTCTGCATATTTTTTAGCCCAGGAGGCACATATTCCCCATGCGAAAAACAAAGTTCCGGATATATTAACAGAGGCCGTTTACAATTTGAGATGGATGCTCAAAATGCAGGACCCTGCTGATGGTGGAGTTTATCATAAATGTACCAACCTGGATTTCGATGCCATGGTGATGCCAGATAAGGCCATATCAAAACGCTATGTAGTGGCGAAAGGTACTGCAGCCACGTTAAATTTAGCCGCTGTTACCGCACAAGCTTATCGCATTTTTAAACACTTTCCTGAACAATATCCCGGGCTGGCAGATAGTTGCCTGTTAGCCGCTAAGAAAGCCTGGAGCTGGTCGTTAAATAATCCGAACGTGGTTTACGATCAGGATCTGCTCAATAAAATGTCAAATCTAAAAGTAAGCACGGGCACCTATGGCGATAAGGACTTAGAAGATGAATGGATCTGGGCCTCGGCAGAACTATTAGCCTCAACCGGAGAACAAGCGTATTTTGATGCTTTTTTTGCCCGTTTAAATGCTCCGGTAAGCCTACCTAGCTGGAGTAATGTAGGCATACTGGGATATTATACACTGATTAGATGCGAGGGGCAGCTTCCTGAGCGTTACAAAAGTGTAACCAGTATCTTAAAGAAGAAAATACTTACACTTGCTGATCGCTACCTGGCTGCTTTTAACACAGGCCCATATCATACCGTAATCGGCGCCTCGCTTTACGACTTTGCATGGGGAAGTAATTCTTCAGCTATGAATCAAAGCATATTGCTGATTAATAGTTATTTATTTTCCAAAAAGGACGCTTATCTCGATGCTGCAGTTAGTAATTTGGATTATATCCTGGGTAAAAACGCAACTGGTTATTCTTTTATAACGGGTATAGGTTACAAATCACCGCTGCATCCGCATCATCGCCTTTCATTTGCAGATGGTATTGCTGAACCTATTCCGGGCATGCTGGTTGGAGGACCTAACCGGGAAAAACAAGATGGACTAAAATATGATTCCGAACCGGAAACGTCATATCTGGATGATGCCAACTCTTATGCAAGTAATGAAATTGCCATCAATTGGAATGCCCCATTGGTATATGTAGCAAATGCAATGGAGTATCTTGAAAAGGGGATGAAAGAAGGAATAAAATAACCGTAGTTGCAAAACTTGTCCATTTCATGGAACGAGGCATGAGTGAGGACTTGAAGAGATAGCGGGACTATAATCTGCCACAGGAGTTGAACTGCTCATTTCCAAAATCTTTAATAAATGCTGCTCTTTGTATCAATCTGCTTTCAGTTATATGTTTGATAACTATTTTATCAAATACTATTACCCGGACAAGCATAAACTTTGGCCATTGCGATTTGGTCGTTTTTTAACCAGATGAGTTTGAAGGTATTTAGCTGGCAGTGCTCAGTGGAATACTGAATGAAAACGTACTGCCTTTCCCAAATTCACTCTCCACCCATATTTTTCCTTGATGACGGGTTACAATTTCTGCGCAGAGATATAACCCTATCCCGAACCCTGCTATGGTGCTGTCATTTTCAACCCTGTAATACCGGTCAAAAAGTTTTTGTTGATGCTCTGGCTTAATCCCTATTCCTTGATCAATAATACTAATGATAATATGGCCATTGTCAACGGTGTATTGTATGTTAACCGTGCTTCCCGGATCAGAATACTTAATGGCGTTACCAATCAGGTTTTGAAGCACCTGGTTTAATTTGTTCCGGTCTGCATTAACCATAATCTCATCGGCAAGGTGCAGGTTTACATGATAACCTTTTGTTAAAGTCATGGTTTCTTCGTAAACTTCTTTCAATAAGTCTGTAATTTCAAATTGTTGTTTATCAATCGCTATCTTTCCTGATTCCAGTCGCGAAACATTTAAAAAGCCATCAATCATACGGGTCATCCGCTTAACCTGGTTTAGTGATTTATCAATCGTAGTAAGCATCCTGTCTTCGCTTTGCAGGCGGGCATGATATTGCAATAGCTGAAGGTAACCATTTATCGAAGTAAGCGGTGTTTTGAGCTCATGGCTCGCCATGCCGATAAAATCATTCTTACGCTGCTCATCTTCTTTTTGCTCTGTAATATCCAGCACCGAACCTATAAACCTCAATGGTTTATCGTTCGCATCAAAATAAACCTGTCCTTTTGCTTTTATCCACCTGAGGCGTTTATCTTCAGATCCAATGGTCCGGTATTCTACATCGTAAATGCCATTACTGGCCTGTTTGTCAAAAACGTAAGCTAAAACTGCATTTATCCTTTCTAAATCTTCCGGATGGAGGTTATGTAAAAAATCCCGCTCAAAATCAACTTCATTTGAATGGCTTATACCAAATAAAAGCCTGCACCGATCGTCCCATTGTAACCGGCCGGTAGCCATGTCCATATCGAAAGTGCCTAATTGTGCAGCCTCTTTAGATAACCTGATTTGTTCATATGCCTTTTGAAGTTTATCTTTTGAAGTGACATATTCCGTGATGTCGGTGGCAGTCTGCATTAGTCCGATTACCTTTCCATTTTCTTTTAAAGGCGTATAAGTCAGGTCATAATAGCCTAATGTAGGTTCGCCATTTTTTATCAGTGATATGCCAACGCCTGGTATATGATGGATGATCCCCGTGCGGTAGGCGTAAAACAGTTCATCTACAACCGGTTGACCAACCAATTCGGGGATAGCCTCAAACCAGGGTTTTCCCAAAACCGAGGTGTCTCTGCCAATCAAATTGAGCATGGCATGATTAATCACATCAAAAACCATGTCTTCACCCTTGGTAATCAACATCGCAACAGGAGAGGAGTGAACCATATTTTTAAACCATTCCCGGCTGGTTTCCAGTTCTATCCAGGTTTCTGATAAAGCTTGCTCCGTTTCCTCCGATTCACTTTTTTGAATATCTTCTTTAGCAACCAGTAAATTGTCAGCCCCTGTTTGCTGGCTTTCACCAGCCACTTCCACATATTCAATTTTTGGACGCTTTTCTGTCGGTTTCATTCCTGACAGAATTTCGTTCCCGGATCGCTGGTTTGTCAGGGTTTGATGACCAGCGATGGATGTATCGGGGTCCGTTGCAAGCGTGGTTTTAGCAATTAACCAAACAGCAATTTTCAGCCTGGTGCCGGGTGTTTCTTCTAATCTGCTGGCAAAATAATTGTAGCTTGAAAATGGGGCTATATTGCTCTCCGGATCAGGAATCTGTACGGGAACCGAAGTATTATCGGAAGGATTTTTCAACTGCGAAAAGAAGGCAGAGATCGCCGATGATAGGTTCTGGCCAAGGATGTCATTAAGATTCAGTTCCTCAATTTTTTTAAGACTTCCATTCGCTAAATCTAAAAATCGGGCATTTGCGTATTCCAATTTCAATGAATCCGGATCAATGATGAAGATCGGTATCGGCGCAAGTGATATAAAATTGAAAGTGTTAGTCTTCGTTAGCATTGGTTATATCCCTTTAAATACAAAAGTAATAATTTTGATAATTTACAGAATTATAAGATTTTTAAAAGCAGTGAGTTGATTGTTTTAGTTTTAAGTGAATAATATAGCCACCACCGAAAGGGTATTCTTCAATTGCTCGGTCTCGGCCAATAATTATGCCTGTTCTTTTACCTTAAATTTCTGCTAATTGCACGGTCCATTTTGTTCATCTATGCGTTTGAGAATGGAAGATAAGATGATATTATAGGCTACATAAGCAACAAATATAAAGAAGCCAAGCTGTAGCGCAGAGTTGTTTACGGTAACCACTTTCAAGGCCTCAGTATCAATATTAAGTCCTGATAGCTGGCTTTTTAATATCCCGTTAAGACCAATATAGGTCATGGCTATCCCAACTACCATAACGTCAGCCATATCCCATTTGCCGAGGTCAAATGCCAGAAAACGGATAAATTTTGAATCGCCCAGTAATTCAGTGCAAGATACCTGTAGCCCACGGGCAATAAGACGTAACAGCGGCAATATCACCACAAAGAGCATGAGCAGTATGCCAACCAATACTGCATCTGGTTTAGGCTGTTCTAACAATGTACCAATAATACCCAATATACTCTGACTTTGAAAAAAGAGCACCTGATTGTTGAAAACAAGTTTTTCGCCAAGCAATGCAAATTCAAGGGTCTTAATTCTCGCATCTACTTCAATAATGGGAGAAGATACGCCTACCGCAAGTAAAATAAAAGCAAAAAGCAATGAGATCACAAAAAGGCTAACCTCACTGTCTACCCGCCTGCGCAAGATTAGCCAGAGCAGCAGGGCAATCAATATGCAAGCGGTCATACCTATTGCATATTGATAGCTTAACCCCTTAATCTGCTTAAGTTTTGCATTTACAGTTTTGTCAAAAGCAGTTGCATTGTTTACCTTATATTTTTGATAAATGTTATGTTCTACCGATGAGATGGTTTGATCGCTCAGGTCGTAAGTTTGTGCTTCCAGTTCATTAAGTTTACCCACTGCTACAGATTTTAACTTTTTCAAGCTTTTAGGGCTGGTTACTTTAGTAACGATGGTACGGGAGAAAGATGGAACCATCGCATGGATCTCTTTTACATCCACAAAAGTATTGAAAGCAAGTTTTTTGAGTTTCGCTCCAAGCCCTTTCTGAGGCCTGGTAAATTCTGCCACAGCTTTATTTACCATACCGTGCAACTGTTTTTCAACTTCTTGCTGCATATCAGCTTTCTGGCTTTTATTGAGGTTAAAGCCCTTTACCCGACGATCAACCACTGCTGATATTTTATCTCCCCAACGGTCAACCGAAAATATACCAAAAGTGATGTTGTTGGAAAGACTATAATCTTCCTTAATGTGTTTCTGCTCGTAGGCAAGTGCACGGAAGCGGTATCCACAGTATGCTGCAGCCACTAACAACAGCGAAAGCGCCGCAATCAGGATAAAAGACGCTGATCCGGATCGACCTGGCTTAATCTGGTTATGAGTACCGATGTTATCTTTTTGCAATTCGCTCATTCATTTTCGGATTTAATGCACGTCGTGCGGAGTAATAGATTTAAGGATTGTTGAAAGAATCAATCCGTAAAGTACAAAACAGATAAAAATAATGTAGCCCGGTTGCAGGGCAGTGTTATTGGTCGTAAGGATAGTAAGCGAATCATTATTGATATTTAATGCACGCAACTGGTTTTCAAGAAGTCCGTTAAGGCCAATGTATGCCATTAAAATAGCAATTACGATCACATCTGCCATGCTCCATTTTCCTGATTGAAAGGCAAAATATCTGATGATCCCATTTTCTGCCCACCGCTTGCCGCCAAGTAAATGCACACCTGTTGAAGTTAGCTTAACTACCGGGAACAGGATACTGAAAGCCAGGATCAATACACCAACCAGAACAGAATCTATAGCCGATTGACTAATCAGTACACGGACGACATCTAAAATACTCTTGCTCTGGAAAAAGAGTACCTGGTCGCTAAAAACAACGTGTTCTCCAAGTAAAACAAAATCTAAAGAGCGGATCCTGGCGTCAACTTCAATCATAGATGCAGTTAGGCCCACAGCTAAAAGGATGAAAGCGAAAAGTAACGACATAATGAAAAGCGTGGTATGTAAATCTCTGCGTTTGCGTAAGAACCACCAGAATGCAAGTACTACAATTACACAGCTCAACATGCCAAAACAGTAGTAGTAGGTTTGTTGCCGAATGCTGCTTAATGTACTGCTGAGCTTTTGGTTTAGCTGTTGATTAGAAGACACATTATACTGGTGGTAAATTTTTTTCAGTATAGCATTGTTTGCAACAAATGCTGTATCCTGGCTTTCCTCTTTAGCTATTTCATTAAACTCGCCCAAAGCCATTCGGCCTAGTTGCTTTTTATTTTTTGGATTATCTATTTCCGCAATAATTTTTCTGGCAAATGCAGGTACCTGCGCACGAATGCTATCTGAATTGACAAAATTTTTGATGGCAAACTTTTGGATCTTGCCACTGATGGTTTTCTTTGGTTTGTTTACCAGGGCTTCTGCCTTATCAATAAGTGCCAGTAATACCTGCTCAACTTCACCCTGTAGTATCTTTTTTTGTTTGCTGGTTATTTTAAGACTGGAAACCTGGTGGTGGACAATGTCGGCTACCTTATCTTTCCACTGTTGTACAGAGAACAGCCCATAGGTAATGTTATTTACCCTGGAATAATCGTGTTTAATCTGTTCCTGTTTTTCAGATAATCCATGCAGCCTGAAACCGAAAAAGCCTTCGGCCACAAGCAGTACGCCTAATGCAAGGATCAGCAAAATGCGGTAAATAAGCTTTCCTTTTGCAGGTTTGTTGATGAGTTTTTCCAATCTGTGCGTTATAATAGTGGTTACATCTCCCTGAAAGGAGCTATTGGCAGATAAACATTAATTTTTGGAAAAATGTTTTATCCCTTTTTTAGCCAGCATAAAAATATTATTTATGGCTAACTATAGGGTTTCAGTTTCGCAGGGCGGGCTACCAGGTCAATGTCATTGAGTAAGGGATAAATCATAAAAAGATGTCCGCGGTGTTTAACTTAGGCTGCCGGGCTTACCGGCAGCCGGATCGATTTTCAACTAACCGATTTTAGTTTTTAGGTAGATGTGGGTTTTTAACAGATGTAGTTTCCGAATTGTTTTGAAAAAGTTATTTTAGCAGGATATTTAAATTAATTGTATTTCAGATTGCCGCAAAACAAAGCAGGTGTAGAAGAAAATATTCTTGGTTTATCTATTTTTATCCCACAGATATGATCTCAAACAGTCGTCTATATTTTACCCATATCACCGCATTATAGTTGTGAAGAAAAAAACAAAATATCGCTTAATGGGTTATAAGATGAATTTAATTCATTAAGCGTGATTAAATCACTATTTAAAATATAAGTCAGATACTCACATTTTTATACTGATCAATTGGAAACATCTAACAATCGAAAATTCGAACTTTCAGGAAATGCAGGCGCATCTAATTTCCAGCTGATGACCATGGCATTAGATGCCTCTATTTCTGGCATTATTATCACCGATCATACCCAGCCAGACAACCCAATTATCTATTGCAATAAAGCCTTTGAAAATATTACAGGATATTCCAGGAAAGAGATTATAGGTCATAACTGCAGGTTTCTGCAGGCACAAGACCGAAACCAAAAAGAAAGGGCGATTTTAGCCAAGAGTATTATTGAGGGTGAGGAATGCCGGGTAGAAATCAGGAACTATAAAAAGAATGGCGACCTGTTCTGGAACGAACTCTATATGTCGCCGGTTAAAAATCAGGAAGGCGAGGTCACCCATTTTATAGGTGTTCAGAATGATATAACTTCGAGAAAGAATTCGGAAGAAGATCTGCGACAGCAGAAATTGGTAATGGAAAAGAGGATCAAGGAACGCACAAAGGAACTTCGCGAAAGCGAAGCATTCCTTTCGAGTATTATTGAAACTGTACGCGAGGGGCTTTTAGTGCTCGATCCTGATTTTAATGTATTGAGTGCAAACTATCATTTTCTGAGAACCTTTAAGGTAAGTAAGGAAGAAACAGTAGGTCGTCAGTTATATGATTTAGGGAACCATCAGTGGGATATCCCAAAGCTCCGCGATTTGCTCGTTAAAATCCTGCCAACCAATAATCCTGTTGTAGATTTTGAGGTTGAGCATGATTTTCCACATATTGGAAGGAAATTAATGCTCCTGAATGCATACCGGGTAGAATTTGAAGGACAATTTAAAGATCAGATCTTACTGGCTATTGAAGATATTACTGAAAAGCGTGAGGTGGAAACCAGAAAGGATGATTTTTTATCTATCGCCAGTCACGAACTCCGCACGCCGCTAACAACGATAAAAGGTTATGTGCAGCTGTTGGAACGCGCGATGCCAGAAAATGCCGGTGAAAAATTTCTGTCAACTTTTCGGAAAGTATCTGTGTATGTAGAACGGTTAAACTCGTTAATTAGTGAGTTGCTTGACGTTTCGCGTATCCAAAGTGGTAATATGGAACTGCACATGGCAAAATTCGATTTTGACAACATGATTGCAGAAGCTGTTGACGGTATGCGTGCTACTGTTCCCGGGCATCAAATTGTACTGAATGGCCAGACTGGTGCGGAGGTAATGGCTGATGAGTCGCACATCGCCCAGGTAGTAAGCAACCTTTTATCAAATGCTATTAAATATGCGCCTGATTCTGATAAAATTGAAGTGAATATCGCCAATGTAAGTGATTATGTAAAGGTATCTGTAAGGGATTTTGGCCTGGGAATGAGCCCTGAAGACAGGAAAAAGGTTTTTGATCGGTTTTACCGGGGAGTAGAAATCCAGAAGAAATTTCCAGGGATGGGAATAGGTCTCTATATCTGCGACCAGATCATCAAAAACCATAACGGCACCCTCTGGGTAGAGAGCGAAATAGGCAAAGGCTCTATATTTAGTTTTACCTTACCTAAGGCAGGAAAGGAACCGAATGGATAAAAAGAAAATCATCATCTGCGATGATGATGAAGGGATTATTGATGTGTTGGAAATGATTCTGGAGGAAGTAGGGCATACGGTTATTTCGGTTAACGATAGTTTAAAAGTGCAGTCGGTTATAGATAAGGAACAACCAGATTTATTGATCCTTGACTTGTGGATGCCCAGACTTTCAGGGCAGGAGGTACTGAATCAATTAAGAAACCATTCAGGCCATGAGAACCTGCAGGTTATTGTAATTTCAGCCAGCAGGGATGGAGAACAGATTGCAAATGATGCAGGTGCAAATCAATTTATTGCCAAACCTTTCGATTTAAACAATATTTTAGATTCGGTTAATGCCCTGCTAAATTAAAAGAGATTAACACGTTGTTTTAGTTTTATATTCTTCTGGTCTGCAAAGTCAATTCTATGGTATTTATAGGATGATAATAGAATTAATAGTTTAACAATTATATATAAAGTGAGGAGCTTGAAATCCTCAACTATTGTTTAAGATAATCCGGAGTACGTTTTTCCTTTTTTTATTGGAATGATTCTCTCTCCATCATCATATTCAATTTATTTCAGCTGTGAGGTTCGTCATCCGATAGCTACCGTATGCGGGAAGGCTTTTTCAGCCGACGAAGCAATCTTAATGCGTACGCTGTTAGCGATCGTGGTAAGATTGCTCCGGTCGAGATTTACGACTTTTCTATTAAAATCAGCCAGTGAAAGCGGAATTATATGCCCCCTGGTTTGTGGAGGCACGAACCAATAGCTTTTCCTATAAACTTTAAGAACTCTACGTTAAGGACTCCGGACTAATTATTCCGGCTCTTATCTCCATGAAAGATCTTTTGCATCAGCTTACCCCAGGCGAAAGGATTAAGTAGCGGATTGGTTTGGACCATGTTTCTTGTAAATTTTTTGGCTATTACACATCTGGTTTAATCATGTTTTTAATAAATAATCAAACCATGCGCAAAAACGCATGGTTCTATAGAGAAAAGACAATGAAAAAGCTAAAGAACAATCTGGTACCCGAACAGGTTATCGGAAGCCAGATGGATGTGGTTGAAGAACGTAAATTGAGCAGCCTTATTCAGGCTCAGGAATTTTTCTCGGCGGCTGCAAAACGATTACTCATGGTGAATGAATGGGGGAAAATCTCCGGACTTTCAGACTTTAAAATTTTTGCACCTGATGGAACAGAAGCTATTCGATCAGCTCAGGAGGGGGATTTTATTAAAATAGATATCCCTGGACCAGGGCCATCATCAGGAGGTGGGTTTGATTGGGTGAAGATTGAAGAGATCGGAAGCCGGCATGACGGTGATCAGGAAATGATCAGTATGCGTGTCCGGCCATGTCCTTCACCATTTAATCAAGATGAACAGATTGCTCATTTTTTAAAAGACCATGCCACTTCTACCTTTACTATCCGCAGAGATAGAATTACGGTATGGGCAGAAGAACATGGCAGGAACGAGCAGGCGAATACCGATGAGGGAAATTTGATCGATAGGGCACGAAACCTCATTGTTGGTTTTAGTGCCAAATTGGGTTTGTCCTATCCTCAATGGAAACTGCTGGTAAAAGGACTGCTTGATGGCAGACCTTAATGTTGTAAAATTGCGAGTCCTTCTTCATTGCCCTGCATGGCTGCAAGCTCTGCGGCACGCTGTCCACGGATATCGGTAAGCGAAGGATCTGCACCATTTTCAAGTAAGAGTTTCAACAGGTCGTTCCTCCCGAACATGGCTGCAAACATAAGCGCGGTTCCGCCATTTCCATGTTGGAGATCTAATTTTGCACCCCTGGTAATCAGCAGTTCTGCAATGGGCAGATAGCCCTTAAAGCAAACCCCCATCAGCGCGGTATTGCCGCCATAGTCTGCAGCATCTATATCTGCTCCTGCATCTAAGAGGATCTCTGCACTTGATAAACGATTATTATAACAGGCGATGATTAACGGGGTATAACCTTTCTCGTCTCTGGCATTAACGTTGGCTCCCCTTTTGATAAGCTCTTTTAATACTTCTGTTTCTCCCTGTCTTGCTGCGGGTATAATCAATAGGTCTAAATTTTCCATGTTAACATAACTGTAGTTGTAGAAAAAAGGTTTTTATACTTAAGGTTTAAATTAAGTAATGATGAATATTTTGAGATAAACAACTGTTGCTGCTATTCGCAAATCAATTATTTCAATGATAGATACCTCAGAAATGTCGTCATTGCGAGGAGGAACGACGAAGCAATCTTTCATGCTAGGGGCCATCGATTAAAGATCACCTCCCCTAAAGTCTGGGCAAGCTTTCAGGATAACACGGTGTAGAAATACGCTGTCATTCTGAGTGCAATGAAGAATCTTTCTCTTTTTGGTCGTAATTACAACAATTATTTCAATTAGTGTTTTAGTTGCACAAGTAGTTAATTCTGCTGAAGTATCTTTTTGCAAAAAAAAGACCCTGAAATAAATTCAGGGTGACGACCAGGAAAATAAAACAGAATAAACAATAAAAGGCTCCGAAGAGCCTTTTTATCGTTTATTCTGTTACCGCTTCCGCATTAACTGCGTTAACCGCTATTTCGGTCAGGGCTACATCTGTTGCCTTTTCATTTTCGAGCGTTTGCGTTAGGAGTTCAGCTACATCGTTGTGGCCAATATTCTCTGCAAATACCCTTAAGGTTCCATAGGTTGCAATTTCATAATGCTCAACTTTTTGAGCAGCCAGGATAAGTCCGGCATCGCGAATCATGGTACCTTTATCAGTATCAGCGATAATTCCGTCAGCTTCTTCCAGTAAACCAGCCATGGCGTCACATTTTTTTGCAGTAGCTTTTTCTCCTAAAAGGCTAAATACTTCTTCAAGAGTGCTGATATGTTGTTCTGTTTCCTGGGTATGCTTTTCAAAAGCGGCTGCCAGCTCCGGGCTCGTAGCGGCCTTCTTCATTTTTGGTAGTGCTTTAGCAAGATGCTTTTCTGCCCAATAAATATCTTTTAACTCATCTACAAAAAAATCATGGAATTCTGAATTCTCAATTTTTCCTGTTTTACCTGTAGGTTTTGCGGTTTTCTTTGCCGGTGTTTTTGTAGTTGCCATAATTATATTTTTAATAGGTTCTTTATTATAGAACAGGATAAAATTGTGGAAGGTTTTGAGTTTTTTACTTGTTTGTATTTTTCGATAATAAAACCTTTTATTATTTCTTTCTGACCAACGGAGTTCCTCTAAAATTTTTCATTAGAAATTGGACTCATCACTAAATTTTGATAAAGCTCATGGTATCAGCTGGTCAGGTTATTTCCCGGTTTTGAAGTGAAGGTTACGCCGGGTAGCTATCTTTTATTAAAGTACGTATTAAAACGCGGATAAATTTCGGAAACTAAATAGCAAAATATAGGGTTATAATAGATGATGGTCAACGACGAAACATCTTAAACATATAACATACTATGAAAAAACAAGACAGCGGCAGTAAACCAAAACTTAGCGCTAAAGATACGGTAGCGACTTCTCCAGCCTTGAAAGAACTCTTTAAAGATGGAATCTGTGATCTTTACTGGGCCGAGAATCATTTGGTTAAAAATTTGCCTAAAATGATTTCCAGCGCAACATCACCAGTACTTAAGGGCGCAATTGAATCACATCTTACTGAAACCAAAGGACATGTAGCCAGGCTTGAAAAAGTGTTTGAACTCCTTGGCGAAAAACCCATAGCAAAAAAATGTGATGCGATGGAAGGATTGAGTAAAGAGGGTGAAAGTATCATTGAAGAAACAGAGGCTGGAACGGCGACCCGTGATGTGGGCATTATATTAGCCAGCCAAAAGGTAGAACACTACGAAATTGCTTCTTATGGTGGACTTTTTCAATTGGCAACAACATTGGGTTTAACAGAAATTGCAGACATACTTGAACAAACGCTTGCTGAAGAAAAACTTGCCGATATAAAGCTTACCGATATTGCTGAGAATGAAATTAATTATAAAGCAGCTGAGGAGGCTTAAGAAAGGAGAAAAAAATGGCAAAAAAAACAATAGTAAAAGATACCAGTCCGATAAAACAGGACAACGATAAAACAGCAAAACTTGAGGCCTTTGTTGCAGATGCTACCGGTGAAAAACTCACCACCAATCATGGAGTCAAAATAAACGACGACCAGAATTCGCTTAAGGCTGGCGATCGTGGCGCAACATTGTTAGAAGATTTTATATTACGGGAAAAGATTACCCATTTCGACCATGAGCGGATACCAGAGCGTGTTGTACATGCCAGGGGATCTGGAGCACATGGTGTGTTCAAGGTATATGAAGATATGTCTTCCATTACCAGAGCGGCTTTCCTTTGCGATCCGGGCCAGGAAACACCTGTTTTTGTTCGGTTTTCGACTGTAGCAGGATCAAGAGGTTCTACCGATCTTGCCCGTGACGTTCGTGGTTTTGCAGTAAAATTTTACACTCAGGAAGGAAACTTTGATCTGGTAGGCAACAATATGCCTGTGTTTTTTATTCAGGATGCGGTTAAATTCCCTGATTTGGTGCACGCTGTAAAGCCAGAGCCAGACAATGAAATGCCCCAGGCTGCATCAGCACATGATACTTTTTGGGATTTCATTTCCTTTATGCCCGAATCTTCCCACATGATTATGTGGTTAATGAGCGACAGGGCTATTCCAAGAAGCTACCGGATGATGGAAGGTTTTGGGGTACATACTTTTCGCTTTGTTAATGCATCTGGAGTGGCAAGTTTTGTGAAATTTCACTGGAAGCCATTGCTGGGCGTACACTCGGTTGCATGGGATGAAGCACAGAATATTTCTGGAAAAGACCCCGACTTTCATAGAAGGGATCTTTGGGATGCAATAGAAGCGTGTGCCTTTCCTGAGTGGGAACTTGGCGTTCAGATTGTTGCTGAAGAAGACGAATTTAAGTTTGGCTTCGACTTATTAGATCCGACAAAATTAATCCCTGAAGAGCTGGTCCCGGTGCAACGCATTGGGAAAATGACTTTAAACCGCAATCCCGATAATTTTTTCGCAGAAACCGAACAGGTTGCTTTTCATGTCGGGCATGTTGTTCCCGGAATAGATTTTACCAACGATCCACTTTTACAGGGAAGGTTATTTTCTTATACTGATACGCAACTAATCAGGCTGGGTGGACCAAATTTTCATGAGATTCCGATTAACAGACCTGTTGTACCGGTAAACAATAACCAGCGCGATGGCTATATGCGCCAAACCATAAACCGCGGAAAGACCAGTTATGGCCCTAATGGAATAGCTGCAAACGATCCACAACAGGCTACAGCAGCAGATGGGGGCTTTGTAAGTTATAACGAACGCATTGATGCGAAGAAAATCCGTGCGAGAAGCAGGAGTTTTTTCGACCACTTTTCGCAGGCGAGGTTATTTTTTAACAGTCAGTCTGAGGCCGAAAAAAACCACCTTATCGATGCCTTCAGCTTTGAGCTGGGCAAGGTAAAAATGGTTGCGGTGAGAGAACGTATGCTCGGCTTACTTAACCATGTCGACAAAGGGCTTGCAGCAGCGGTAGCTTATGCACTTGGGCTTCACGTTCCACTTATTCCTTTACAAGAACTTAATGGTAGTATACCGGCAGATGCTGATCCTGCTGATTATAGCCCGGAGCAGAAAGAAGGCGAACTTACAAAATCGGAGGCATTAAGTATGTCTGGAACGCTTAAGGATACGATTGCTACCAGAAAAATCGCAATTCTTGCAGCAGATGGCGTAGATGGTAAATCGCTCAGTCAAGTAAAGGATGCGCTTATTGCCCAAGGCGCAGTTGTACACATTATAGCGCCAAAACTGGGTACTATTCTTTCACAGGAAGATCAGCAGATCAATGTAGATGAGAGTTTCCTTACGGCTGCCTCGGTACTTTACGATGCCGTTTATCTTCCGGGAGGAACAAATAGTTCTGCTACATTAGAAGCAGAAGCTAATGCGGTACATTTTCTGAACGAGGCCTTCAAGCACTGTAAGGCAATAGCTGCTGATTCAACAGCAATACAAGTTTTGGAGGCTACGTATTTCTATAAAAAACTTCCGGATGAATATTCTCAGGAAACTGTTCTGCGTGAAGGAATAATGGTTTCAGATGATCTTTCTTCATTAGTAGACTTGTTTATCAGGATGATTGCCCAGCACAGATTTTGGGACCGGGAAGTGCCGAGAAAAATTCCGGCATAACAAGCCGTTTAATTTTTAAAACAATAATTTAAATCTCATCTCAACCAGGCAATTTCAGCCTGGTTGTTTTTTTTAAATAAAAGAAAACTGCAAAAGGTTTCAGCTGGTTTTATAATAGCGAGGCATTTATTCATAGCCCCATGATGATGAAGCGCGTTTGTAAGGGGTTATATCCTTACAGAGGGGGGCATTTACACATTATAAGGGCGATTTATCTGCCTGTTAAATATCATTTAACAACTTTAAAACTATGGAAAATCAAAAAAAAGAGGTCGAGACACAGAACGAGGATAAAGTAGGTGTTATCCCGGTTTCACAGATAGAGGGGAGCGATGCCGACACTGTTCAACAGGATGATGATGCTACAGAAAAACTGGCTGAGCAGACAGCGAATTCTGATTCGGATACTGACGAGCAGACTGATAAAAGCAACACTGACGAAGCAGATAATTAATTTTAAATGGTTTTGATTAATCTTAAAAATACATTTTATGGATGACAAAAAACATTTTGCCCTTATTACCGGGGCAAGCAGTGGCATTGGCTATGAACTTGCAAACCTTTTTGCAAACGATCGCTTTAACCTGGTTATTGTTGGCAGGGACGAGGCAAAGTTGAAACGGGCTGCAGTTGTGCTCGAAGAATGCGGTGTTGAAGTAATAACAATTACTGCCGATCTTTTTGAGCCAAATGCTGCTTTTGAGTTGTATGAACAAATAAAAGCGAAAAATATACAGATAGATGTGCTGGTTAATGATGCGGGACAAGGTGTTTACGGCAAGTTTGTAGATACTGACCTTAATAAGGAACTTGATATCATCAAGCTTAATATTTCTTCTTTAGTAACCTTAACCAAGTTGTATGTATGCGAAATGGTAGCCCGGGGAAGCGGTAAGATATTAAATGTCGCTTCGGTTGCAGGAAAAATTCCTGGACCATATCAGGCAGTTTACCATGGAACAAAAGCATTTGTACATTCTTTCACCGAAGCTGTTCGTGCCGAAATTAAAGATACGCCTGTTACCATAACCTCATTATTGCCAGGGCCAACTGATACTGATTTTTTTAGAAAAGCTGATATGCTGGATTCTAAAATAGTACAAGAGGGCGAGCTTGCAGACCCTGCAGATGTAGCTAAAGATGGTTATGAGGCTATGATTGCTGGAAAAGATATGGTGATCTCCGGATTTAAAAACAAATTGCAGGTGGCAATGGGAAATGTAACGCCTGATAGCCTGCTGGCAGAACAGACCGGTAAGCAACAGGAACCGGTTGATGATCAATCATAGCTTTTGGCCTGATAAAACAATATCGTCAATTCGATCAGATAGTTATTGGATCGAATTGACGACTCTTCTTTGATAGCGTAATGGAGAAATCTTTAGCCTTTGAAAATATAGTTTAAAGATCTCTCCACTCCGCGTTGCTCCGGTCGAGATGACGATTTTTCTATTAGAGTCTGTCAATGATTGTAATTGTATAGTTGAAGGCCTTTAAATAGTTTTATGGTTGCCCGTTTCCACCAGCAGCACCGTATATCTGCCCAGTCGAAAAACTCGCATCATTTGCAGCAAGCTGAACATAAATCGATGCCAGTTCTGCAGGTTGGCCTGGTCTGCCCAATGCAGTGTCTTTACCAAATTCTTTAAGTTTCTCAGGGGTTGAACCACCTCCCATTTGTAATGGAGTCCATATCGGGCCAGGAGCAACACCATTTACCCGAATGCCTTTGGGGCCAAGTTGTTTAGCCAGTGATTTTACAAAATTTGTTGTAGCGGCTTTTGTTTGTGCATAATCATAAAGATCAGGCGAAGGATCGGTTGCTTGTACCGAAGTGGTTCCGATTATAGACGATCCGGGTTTTAGATATGGTAAGGCCGCTTTAATAATCCAGAACGGGGCATATATGTTTGTTTTTATCGTCCAGTCAAACTGATCGCTGGTTAAATCAGCAAGTGAGGGCGTACTCTGTTGTCTTGCAGCATTACTCACCAGGATATCGAGGCCACCCAACTGGCTTACAGCGGTATCTACCAGTTTTTTGCAAAAGGCTTCATCTCTGATATCGCCGGGGATTGCAACCGCTTTACGACCAGCCTTTTTTATCAGCTCAATTACTTCTTTAGCATCCGGCTCTTCCTGTGGAAGATAACCGATAGCAACATCTGCACCTTCTCTGGCGTAGGCAATGGCTGCGGCTCTACCCATTCCAGAGTCGCCACCAGTAATAAGTGCCTTTCTGCCCATCAATCTTCCCGAACCTTTATAACTGGTTTCGCCGTGATCGGGTCTTGGCACCATTTTGCTGGCCAATGCCGGCCATGGCTGATTTTGATGGTTAAAAGGCGGTCGGGGATACTTGGTTGTAGGATCTTCAAGCGCTGCAAGGGGCGAATAATTGCTTTCACTTAATGTTGCTGCAGTTAAATTAGGTGAAATGGCCATGCTTGCTAGTCCAATTCCGAGGCCCCCAATTGCCTCGCGTCGTGTAATATTGTTTTTCTTGTCCATAATGATGTATTTAATAGGTATTTGATACAACCAGATGAAGTTTTAGATGGTTTGGTTTTTTTGAATTTTAACAAATGAGCTTGCAGCTTTCAAAACTTTGGCCCATTTTTTTTGTTTTTTTTAAAAGAGCTTCAATGGAAATAGATATACGAAAGAGAAATATTGGACTAAATTTTAATGAAAACGGGGAAGCTGAAATCAGGCTTTGGGCGCCGCTGGCCGCACAGGTTTCTGTGTTAAAAGGAGATGGCGAACTTACTTTAGCGCTGGTTGATGAGGGTTATGGTTACTGGCATTTGCAAACAGACCAGCTCAGAGCACATGATCAATTTGCCTTTAAAATTAATCCTCTAACCGGTGGAGAAACGCTAAATCGGGCAGATCCAGCTTCTTTATTTCAGGAAGAAGGACCTCAAGGACGCTCTACGGCATTTGATGTAAATGCTTTTCAATGGACGGATGTGGATTGGAAAGGAGTTAACCTGAATGATCTCATCATCTACGAGCTCCACACCGGAACCTTTACATCAGATGGAGATTTTGCCTCAATTGAAAGTAAACTCGATTATCTTGTTGAGCTTGGCATTACAGCCATAGAGATTATGCCGGTTGCACAATTTTCGGGCAATAGAAACTGGGGTTACGACGGCGTATTTCCATTTGCGGTGCAAAATAGTTACGGCGGACCACTGGCTTTACAGCATTTAGTTAATGCCTGTCATGCTAAAGGTTTGGCGGTAATTTTAGATGTTGTTTATAACCATGTTGGGCCAGAAGGAAACTATTTCTCCGATTTTGGTCCCTATTTTACAGATAAATACCATACCCCATGGGGGAAGGCCATTAATTTTGATGATGCAGGCTGCGATGCCGTGCGTAATTTCTTTATCGAAAATGCCTTAATGTGGTTCAGGGACTTTCATATCGACGCCCTTAGGTTGGATGCGGTACATGCAATTAAAGATTTAAGTCCTGTACATATTCTTGAGGAGATTAAAACGTATATCGAAAAACTTTCCCAATTTACGGGCAGGGCGTACCAATTGATTGTTGAACTTGATTTAAATGACGAGCGTTATATCCGGCCTCAAAGCGAATACGGTTATGGAATGGATGCCCAGTGGGTCGATGAGTTTCATCATGCACTCCGGGTTTGTACCGGACAGACAAAAGAGGGATATTATTCAGATTTTAATGGCGTAACAGATCTGGCTAAATCCTATCGGGATGCTTATGTGTACACCGGACAATACTCTGCGCACCAGCAGAGGAAATTTGGAATGCCCTTACAACAAGTTTCAGGTGCTAAATTTGTTGTTTTTTCACAAAATCACGATCAGGTGGGTAACCGTATGCTGGGCGAAAGAAGCAGTAAGCTGGTTAGCTTTGAAATGTTAAAGGTGATGGCTGCAGCAGTTTTTTGCAGTCCGTTTTTACCCTTAATATTTATGGGTGAAGAATGGGCAGAAACCAATCCTTTCCAGTTTTTTGTGAGCCATAGCGATGAGGAACTGATAGAAGCTGTAAGGAAAGGAAGAAAGGCAGAATTTGCGGCTTTCCACAATAATGGAGATACACCCGAACCCCAGGCAGTCTCTACTTTCGAACGTTCTAAACCCGACTGGGAAAAAATAGGTGAATCGAAGCACAAAACCATGCTCAGCTATTATAAAACTTTAATTGCATTGCGGAAAGAACATCCCGTGCTTGCTAACCTGGATCGGAATACTGTGCATGCGGAAGCTTTTTCTGAAAAAAATTGCCTGGTATTAAAGCGCTGGAAGGATAGCGAAGAAATCATGGCCTTGTTCAATTTTTCTAAACAAATACAAACCCTATCCATTGATCAGGCATTTCAACATGCCCCGGTGCTGTTAGATTCTACTTTGATAAAATGGAATGGCCCAAATCCAAAATCTAACCAGGTATCTGCTGAAGGCCAGATTACTTTATTTCCCGAATCAATTCTTATTCTTTACAAAACAGATGTATAAACCAACTTCTACCTATCGGATCCAGTTTCATAAAAATTTTAACCTCAAATCTCTGAATGAAATCATTCCTTATCTCATTGAGCTGGGGATCGGCACAATATACGCTTCACCAATTTTTGAGGCTATGCCCGGAAGTACACACGGTTATGACGTGGTAAATCCCCTCAAGATAAATCCAGAGATCGGTACCGAGGCCGAATTGATAAAAATTTCTAAAAAGTTAAAAGCTGCCGGCATCAGCTGGCTCCAGGATATTGTTCCCAACCATATGGCTTTTCATCCGGATAATATGTGGTTAATGGATATACTGGAAAAAGGAAATAAATCTGATTTAGTACATTTTTTTGATATTGATCTGCAAAAAGGCGACGGACGTCTGATGGTCCCTTTTTTAGGTGAGGATCTTGAAATAGCAATTGCAGAGCAGAAATTAAAGGTACTCGCGATAAAAGGCAAATACTACTTAAGTTATGGCGATTCTAATTGGCCGATAAATGCGGAAACAGCCAGGACCCTTTCAACACAGGACCTTAATGATATAAATACGGATCCTAATGCTTTAACCAGGATTGCTCAAAACCAGCATTATCGCTTGTGCAACTGGCAGGAAACCGATTATAACATTAACTATCGCAGGTTTTTTACTGTTAATGCGTTGATCTGCCTCAATATGCAACATCAGGAAACATTCGATCTTTATCACCGTTACATTTTTGAATTGATTGATAAAGGCATTTTCCAGGGTTTGCGGATTGATCATGTTGATGGTCTCTATGATCCTAAAGAATATTTACAAAGGCTTCGCAAAGCTGTTGGTAAAGATATTTATATCGTGGTAGAAAAAATTCTCGAAAGTGGAGAAGAGTTACCTAAAAACTGGAAAGTGCAGGGAAGTACCGGCTACGATTTTTTGGCAATGGTAAACAACCTTTTTACCAATAAAGAAGCAGAAAAACCCTTTAATAAACTTTATCAGGAAGTAACAGGTAAAAAACTTGATCCATCCAGGTTGATTTACGAAAAGAAAAGCAACATTTTGTTTAAGCACATGCAAGGCGAACTGGATAATTTGTTCGAACTCTTTTTGGCACTTAAACTGGCAGATTTTTCGACCGTTAAGCAAGATGATCTTAAAACGGCGCTTGCCGAAATGCTTATCGCCATGCCAGTATACCGGTATTATAACTATCAATTTCCATTGGCAGAGGCCGAATCACTTCATGTTCAAAATCTACTTACACCAATTCTCCAGCATAAAAAGCTGGTTAAAGCAGGAGAATTGTTGAAGAAAATCTTTTTGGAAAACCCAAAAAAGGCAAACGCCGCCCACAACAAAAAGTTGAGCCATTTCTTTCAGCGTTGTATGCAGTTTACAGGACCACTAATGGCCAAAGGAGTAGAAGATACCGCTATGTTCACCTATAACCGTTTTATAGGCCATGCGGAGGTGGGCGATGCGCCTGATGCTTTTGGAATGGCAGTGCCTGAATTTCATAATGAAATGCATAAACGCCAGCAGGACTGGCCATTTAGCATCAATGGAAGTTCCACCCACGATACCAAAAAAGGCGAAGATGTTAGGGCAAGATTAAATGTACTTAGCGATCTTCCGGATGAGTGGTCTCAATTGGTGCAGCAACTAAAAAAAACTTTCGAATCCTTAAAAAACCAGCATACGTCTTTTAATCTATTACATGATAATGATGTTTATTTAGTCCTGCAGACCATTATTGGCGCTTTGCCCTTTCGTGAGGATGATGATCATGAAATCGAAAACCGTTTGGCACAGTTTATTGTAAAAGCGTTACGGGAATCGAAAAAGCGATCAGACTGGGCAAATCCAGATGAAAATTACGAGGAAAAACTCACCGAATTTTCGCAGGCTATTTTAACTGAAAAGCAGGAGAGCAATAGTTTAATCAGAAATTTTTTAAAACGCATCTCCGATTTTGCAGTCATCAATAGTTTAGTTCAGCTTACCCTGAAATTCACTTGTCCTGGTATTCCGGATATCTATCAGGGAACGGAATTGTGGGATTTAAGTCTTGTTGATCCAGATAACAGAAGACCTGTTAATTATGAAGATAGGACGGATCTGATGGCAGCATTTGATGTGCCTGCTAATTTTAAAAAGCTTTGGGAAGACAGGTTTTCGGGAAAGATCAAAATGTGGTTAACTAAAACTTTGCTGAAGATCAGAAAATCCGAGTCCGAAGTTTTTGAACGTGGAGCGTACCTTCCTTTGCAGGTTAAGGGTAAATATAGCCAGCATATTTGTGCTTTTGCAAGGCAATATAAACAGCAATGGTTAATCACGGTGGTTCCTTTGGGGTTTGCTAAATGCTGTAAAAATCAAAATGTAGCAGCTGATAATTTTAATTGGGAAGATACCCAGGTATTGTTGCCAAATGAGGCACCTCTTGGCTGGCAAAATCTGCTAACCGAAAAAAAAGAATATAAAGATCCCTTATTCGAAGGGATTCTGATCAGCCAATTGTTTAACCACATGCAGTTGGCGGTAATTAAGTTAATTTCAGATAATAATCCGCGTTCTGCTGGTGTGCTTATGCATATTAGTGCTTTGCCATCCCGTTTTGGCATTGGCGATTTAGGCCCTGGCGCCAATAAATTTGTAGATTTTCTTGCCGAATCAAGGCAACGCTACTGGCAGGTTTTACCGATTAATCCAACTAAGAAAGAAACCGGATATTCGCCCTATTCCAGCAACTCTTCCATGGCCGGAAATATGATGCTGATCAGTCCTGAGCGCTTATTTGAACAAGACCTTTTAAATGAAAGTGATTTAAACGCCTGTATGTTACCAGAAGCAGGGCCTGTAGATTTCAAAAAAGTAGAAGAAATGAAACAGCGAACTTTAAATAAGGCCTATCAATCGTTTAAAATTAAGAGTGACGAAAACCTGGTAAATAAATTTAATCTGTTTTGCAAAAATGAACAAAGTTGGTTGGCCGATTTTTCACTTTATACCTGCATAAAGCAATATTTTAAGGGTAAAGAATGGTTTAACTGGCCAGAAAAATTTAAATTAAAGGATGCCGAAACCATCATTGATTTCGAAAAAAGCAATCAGTCCGAAATTGAAGAAATAAAATGGAACCAGTTTGTTTTTTATCACCAATGGTATAGGTTAAAAGAATATGCAAATGCGAAAGGCATAGGCCTGATCGGCGATCTCCCATTTTACCTCGATTATGATTCTGTGGAAGTATGGGGGCAACGTGAAAATTTTCTGCTGGACAAAAATGGAAACAGAACGGAGGTTGCTGCCGTTCCTCCTGATTATTTTAACGAAAAGGGGCAACTCTGGGGCATGCCGATATACAACTGGGAAAAGATGAAAGATAATGATTTTAAATGGTGGGAAAACCGGTTAAAGAAAAACCAACAGCTGTATAACCTTCTCCGTTTAGATCATTTTAGGGCTTTTTCTACTTATTGGCAGGTGGATGCCAGTAATGAGGATGCAGTAGATGGTACTTGGAAACCTGGAGCTGGTGCCATATTTTTTAAAACAATGGAAAGGAAATTGGGCAAACTACCATTTATTGCCGAAGATCTGGGTGAAATTTCAGCGGATGTAGAGCAGTTGAGAAAACAATTTAGATTGCCGGGGATGAAAGTACTGCAATTTGCTTTTGGCGACGATTTAGCCGGATCGGTGCATATCCCACATCTATACGATTCCGCAAATTTTATTGTTTATACCGGAACACATGATAACAATACCACCCTGGGCTGGTTTAAAAATGAAACAGATGCAAACCTTAGAAAACGACTTTCGAAGTATGTAGGTACAGCGGTTAATGAAAAAAATATAAATCCCATCCTGATCAGGCTCTGTTATGCTTCAATTGCCAAAATTGCCATAATCCCCATGCAGGATATTCTGCAGTTAGACGAAACTGCGAGGATGAATATACCCGGTAAGGCAACAGGCAATTGGTCATGGAGGGCAAATGAACAATTTATAGAGGAGAAAACGATAAAGTGGCTTAAAGCAGAAACCGAACTTTATGGGCGCTAAAAGCTTCAGAAAAAGTTGATCCATTCAGTTCGTGTGATCAATTTATTGCGTAAAAGCATTCTTAGTAACTACTATTTAATTTGTTGTTTATTGCCAATTAAACCAGAATAAGCATGGTGAGGGTGATTATTAAACCAGGATTAAATGTTTTTTAAAAATGAAAATTACCTAAACCATAGCTGATTTTTCATTGTTGATTATTTAAGACCACCGGTGATTTACCAAGGTTTAAACATCAATATCTTAAAATCAATACTATGAAAGCAGCAGTATTTCACAAACCTGGCGATATCCGGGTAGACAATGTTCCCGATCCGGAAATTCTGGATCCAAGGGATGTAATTCTGAAAGTCACCTCAACTGCCATCTGCGGTTCCGATCTCCACATCTTAAGCGGTGCAGTTCCACAAAAAGAACCATTGGTTATGGGGCATGAATTTATGGGGATTGTAGAAGAAGTTGGTGCTTCCATTACCAATCTTAAGCGTGGCGACCGTGTAGTGGTTCCTTTTCCCATTTCTTGCGGTAAATGTTTTTTTTGTACACATGAGGCGTCTCCGGCATGCGAAAATTCTAATTTTAAAAACTATGGCCCTAATGGAGATCTGATGAGTCAAAAAGGTGGTGCATTATTTGGTTATACCGATCTGTACGGTGGATATTCGGGCGGGCAGGCACAATACGTAAGGGTACCTTATGCAGATATCAGTCCGCGGATCGTTCCGGCCCATTTAAGTGATGAGCAGGCACTTTTTCTGACCGATATTTTTCCTACAGGCTGGTCGGCTATTGACTGGGCACAGCTCAAAGGAGGAGAGGTGGTGGCCATTTTTGGATCAGGGCCTGTGGGTTTAATGGCCCAGAAAGCAGCGTGGATTAATGGAGCGAGCCGGGTAATTGCGATCGATCCGCTTGACTACAGATTGGAAAAGGCAAAAGCTGTAAACAATGTCGACATCCTCAATCCACATAAAATTGATGTTGTAGCAGCCATTAGGGAAATGACTGATGGACGGGGAGCTGATGTATGTGTTGATGCAGTTGGCTTTGAACCTGAACGCAGCTTTATAGATAAGGTTAAGGCAACGATAAATTTTGAAAAAGGATCAATCAAAGTCCTTGAAATGTGTTTTGAGGCTGTCCGGAGGATGGGAACCGTATCTATTATGGGCGTTTATGGATCTCCTTATGATAATTTTCCGCTTTTTAGGATATTCGATAAAGGTATTACCATTAAGCAGGGGCAGGCACCGGTACTCAACTATATTGATAAGCTGATAGGGCTTGTAGATGAGGGTAAAGTAGTGCTGGATGATATTATAACCCATACACTTCCCCTTGAAGATGCAGCACGTGGCTATAAAATTTTTGATGAGAAGGAAGAAGACTGCGTTAAGGTCGTTTTAAAGCCTTAATGTATAATGAAACCTGAAAGGCTGTATCATAAAATAAAATTATCATCATGAGTGAGCTTGTACTGAGCGTAATCGAAGTGAAGGGCCTGTTTTAGGTGCCTTACGAGGCGTTCTGACAGGCCCAATATGACAATTCGATTGAATACATTTTATGATACAGCCTCATTTTTTATCCTTTTTTAAACCATTCCTTTTTTATTCTGCTGCTGTTATTAACTGCTCTTCTCAGTATACTGCAAATCAGCTAATAAAAAGGCTTTTCGAATAAACAGAGAACCATGAAGATTCGACTTGCTTTTTGTACTCATCTTTTTTTTCGAGACACCTCAAGCCGGTAGGGTATGGATTTGTTTTTTGCTGGTTGCTGTTTACATCCTATGAAATGGCTGTGCCTGAGCACAATTATCATAGAACGGTATCTATATTTTGCCTTAAAAAAATATTTTAATGATGTTATTGGCTATTTGGTTTGGATTCTACTGTATTTATACGTCATATAAGTTTACTTAAATTTAGGATTCATTGATTGGGATTATCCTTTTTATATTGATAGGTCCATATAATTACAAAATTGTTTCAAACATTTAAATTCTTATGAAAATTTAAAAAGAATCTTTTGCTTATTTGACTTAGTATTTGAGGAAGATTCGGCCAAATATAAAAATGGCACAAGATTCTTCTTAGAATAAGGTAAATGTCATTAAAATAGTGCTTTTCTAAATAAATTATCAATTTTAAATGGCATCTAAATTAATAATTATATATTTGCAGCCTTGAAAGTAAGCAATGTCTAATCCTATTAATCAGTGATTTGAATATTACTTATAACTGAGCCATAGGAATAAGGCTTTTTTAATTTTTGAAGATAACCTAAACAACTTGAATGCTTAATTTAGTTCTCTTTGGCCCTCCAGGGGCGGGTAAAGGCACCCAATCTGAAAAACTGATTGCAAAATATCAGTTGGTACACGTTTCAACAGGCGATCTTTTTAGAGCACACGTTAAAGGAGAAACCGAATTAGGAAAAAAAGTGAGTCAATTGTTAGCTGACGGGGAATTGGTTCCTGATGCCATTACAATTGCCATGCTTGAAGAAGAGGTAGATAAAAATCCTGATGCTAAGGGATTTGTGTTTGATGGATTTCCGCGTACTGTTCCGCAAGCAATTGAGCTTGATTTATTTTTAGAGCGTAAAGGCAGTAAAATTGCTGGTGTTATTGCTTTAGATGTTGATCAGGATGAGTTAACAAAACGTATTGCTGAGCGTCATAAAACCAGTGGTCGTCCAGATGATGATGCTGAAAAACTGAAAAAGCGAATTTCAGAATACTTTGACAAAACGATCCATGTATTGCCTTATTACGAAGAGCAAGGAAAGTTGAATAAAGTAAATGGAATTGGTGAAATAGAAACAGTTTATAATGATCTTTGCGCTGTAATTGATCAGTATAAAGTATAAAGTTCAGGTAGCAGTATAAAGGAAAGGCGTTAATTAATTCCCGATCCGTTATTCAAAAACATAAAAGGAGTTATAATGTTAAAACGTTATAACTCTTTAATTTTAAAGGCGTTGTCATTTCAACGTTCCAATAGTAAAACATTTCAATATTAAAATATGTCACAGGGTTCGAATTTCGTAGATTATGTAAAAATTTGTTGCCGTTCTGGTAAAGGTGGAGCAGGTTCGGCACATTTACATCGTGATATTTTAACGTCAATGGGTGGTCCTGATGGTGGTGATGGCGGTCGTGGCGGCCACATTATCGTTAAAGGAAGTATTCATATCTGGACATTGTTACACCTTAAATACCGTAAGCATATCATCGCAGAAGATGGTGGTGCTGGTGGTAGTTCCCATAAATTCGGTAAACAAGGCAAGGATGAAATTTTAGAGGTTCCGCTTGGTACCATTGCCAAAGATGCTGAAACCGGTGAAATCCTTTTTGAAATTACCAAAGATGGCGAAACTAAGATTTTAACAGCTGGTGGCCGTGGCGGTTTGGGTAATGCGCATTTTAAAAATTCTGTTCAGCAAACACCACGCTTTGCACAACCAGGTGAGCAGGGACAGGAGGTTTGGAATATTTTAGAATTAAAAGTTTTAGCTGATGTTGGCCTCGTTGGTTTCCCAAATGCAGGAAAATCAACATTACTTTCTGTGGTTTCGGCAGCTAAGCCAGAAATAGCCGATTATCCTTTTACTACCATCGTTCCTAATCTGGGTATTGTAAGTTACAGAGGTGGAAAATCTTTTGTAATGGCCGATATCCCTGGAATTATTGAAGGTGCATCAAAGGGTAAAGGTTTAGGATACCGTTTCCTGCGTCATATAGAACGAAATTCGGTGCTGTTGTTCATGGTTCCGGCTGATACAAGCCGTTCTATCAAAGAAGAATATGAAATCCTTAAAAGTGAGTTGGAGTCTTACAATCCTGAATTAATGCAAAAGCCACACGTTTTAGCCATTACCAAATCGGATATGTTAGATGAAGAACTGATGGAAGAAATGAAACAGGATTTGCCAAATATCCCATCGATATTTATCTCATCAGTAGCTGAAAAGAATATTTTAGAGCTGAAAGATATGCTTTGGAAAGCGATTGAAGGATAAGGCAGTTCATTAGTTCAATGGTCAGTTGTTCATTAATTTCTACTGCTGACTAATGACTTTACTATTAACAAAACTAGGCTCTAAAACTGTCTACCGCTAATCCAATCCATTCTTTAAATAACAACTCCCATATTGTTAAAGCAGTAGCGTTTGGAATAATTAAATTGTCCAATTCAAATTCGGTATTTCCCATAAAATTGGTCGGATAATATTCAATATTACGCTTGGCTTGTTTATCAAAAATTAGTTTTGCCCTTGGGATGTGCCATGCACTGGTAATGACCAGAATTTTAGCATTTGGGTTGTTTTTAGTAATGAGTGCCATGCTGTACCTGGCATTTTCGACGGTATTTCTGCTTCGCTTTTCAATCAGGATTGCAGTATCGGGAATGCCGATCAGTTTTAAGTATTTAAAGGCTAAATCAGCTTCTTTTACTTGTGAGTCTATTATATTGGCGTTTCCGCCACTAATTAATATCTGCTTAATATATCCTTTTTTATAAAGTGCAATTGCCTGGAACAATCTATCTCCTGCCCCATTAAAAGCAATTTCATTATTTCGCTTATTTAAACCCGAGAAACCTCCCAGTACGATGCCAACATCGTATTTTTGGGATTTTGGATAGTCGCCTGATACGTAAGTGTTTACTATTTTGCCAGCAATAAAACCATTGGAGAAAAAGAAAAAGATAATCAAGGTATATAATAAATACCTTTTCCTTTGTTTAGGTTGCTTAGATGCAACTGCAAAAATCAAAAGCACGCAAATCCAAACTATCGGTTTAATGAGGAAAAGCAGAATCTTCGAGAGGATAAAAATCATATGGAGATATTATCCCGTAAAACTAAGAAATTGTTTATAGGTAAAAAGGATTGCATGGATTAATTAATCCATGCAAATGACACATTGATCTCTTTATAACGTTATCCTTGTCCTTCCTGTACCTGACCATTTTCATGGGCATTTTCCAGAATCTCTTTCACATCTGATTTACGTTTTTTAGCAACCGTGTGTTTAAAATGAGGCACTTCATGTTCAACAATGTCTTCTTCAATGGCTTCTACGCCAAAAACTTTCTCTTTTAACAGGTTATATTTATCTTGGAAGCCATAACGCAGGTTTTTGGCCCCGCCAGCAATTTTTCCACGCGTGCCTGCACCGCTATCCGGAGCAAATAAAATACTAATTACTGCGCCAGCTGCTAAACCAGCCACTAAGGCAAGAGCTATTTTTGCACTGTTATCCGATTCGTGCTTTAAATATTTTCCGATTAACTTTCTGTATTTCATATAGTAGTGTTTTTTAAAAGCAACAATTAGCACGTTATAATGTTTCATGTTTTTTGAATTGGAATTAGCATCGTTCTTAATGCCTAACAACAAGGAGTAACTCCTGAATGAAATTAAGAATTATTGCAAATGACGGAATTGCCCCTGCTGTAAATTCCAACATCTGTTTAAAAAAAGACCAGACTTTTACCTAAGTTTAAAGTTAAAGCACAATATTTGAAATACTAAAAACAATTTACATGGTAAAAGCAACAATAAATAAAGAACATTATGCCTGTTCGGTAACCAATGGTTCTCATGATATTATAGTAGACGAACCTTTGGAGTTAGGAGGAACACATAAAGGTTTTGCCCCTAAAGGATTATTAATGGCCTCCTTAGCCTCGTGTGTAGCGATCACCTTAAGGATGTATGCCGATAGAAAAGAATGGCCTATTGATAAAATCGAGGTGGAAGTAAACATTGATACCGAAAACGGTGAAACAATATTTTTGGAAGAAATTACCTGTACCGGTGTGCTTACCGAAGAACAGAAAATCAGACTGGAAGAAATTGCAGCAAAATGCCCTGTTAGTAAAATCCTTGCCGCTGGTCATGAAATCAGATCGAAAGTGCTTTAAGGTATGATGGTGCAAAACTCCTTTACAGATTCATAAAAAGCTTTAATATCTTTGTAATCCACAGTATTTACTGCAGTAAAAAATAATGTATGCCTACCGAAATAAAATGTCCCAATTGTGCCCATGTTTTTCCGATGGAAGAAGCCATGGCCGAAGATTATAAGAAAGAGTTACGTGAGAAAGCGGCTGCTTATGCAAGGCAGAAAGATGAAGAATATCAGCGTAAGCTGCAGGTTTTCGAGTCAGAAAAACAGCAACAGCTGAAAGCTTTTGAGGCTAAACTTAACGAAGAGAAGACCAAACTTAAGGATAGCCTAGAGGAGAACCTGCGGAAAAGTATTTCGGCCGATTTCGAAACCAAACTGCAAATGCTGGAAGGTAATGCGAAAGATAATGCCGAAAAATTAAAGCTGGCCCGTGAAAAAGAACTGGAGTTTTTACGTCGCGAGGAAAGTCTTAAAGTAAAGGAAGAAGAAATGGAACTTGCTTTTCAACGTAAAATGCAAGAACAGCGTAATGAGTTGGTAGAACAGATTCGTAAACAAGAGGCAGAAAAGAATAGCATTAAAGATACTGAACATCAATTGCGTTTAAAGGAATTGGAAAAACAGCTCGACGATCAGAAAAAACTGGCCGAAGAGATGAAACGCAAAGCCGAGCAGGGTAGTATGCAATTGCAGGGCGAAGTGCAGGAATTGATTTTGGAAGAGCTGCTTCGTGTTAATTACCCTTTTGATTTAATTGAAGAAGTTGGTAAAGGTGTGCGTGGGGCAGATTGTGTACAGGTGGTGCGTAATCAATTTGGACAGGAATGTGGTAAAATTATTTACGAAAGCAAACGTACCAAAGATTTTGGTGGCGACTGGATCGAAAAACTGAAGAAAGATATGCGCAGCATGGGCATTGATGTTGCGGTAATTGTGAGTCAATGTTATCCGAAGGGCATGGATTGTTTCGGACAACGTGATGGGGTTTGGATCTGTTCTTTTGAAGAAGTAAATGCCGTAGCCTATGTTTTGCGTGAAGGTATTTTACGCTTGGCAGGTGCGGTAAAATCGCAGGAAAACCGTGGCGAGAAAATGCATATGTTGTACGATTACTTAATGGGCGCAGAGTTTTCTGAACAATGGAAGGCAATCAGGGAGGGTTTTATGAGCATGAAACTATCCATACAGCGCGAACGCGATGCGATGGAACGTTTATGGAAAGCACGCGAAAAACAATTGGAGAAAGTATTGTTAAACGCCACACATATCCGTGGTTCTATAGAAGGAATCGCAGGTAGCGATAGTGTGCAATTGAGTTTAACCGACGATGACGATGATACTTTGCTTTTAGAGTAACTCACAGCACTTCATCCCGTCCCGATTTTTATATCGTTCATCATCCTGAGGGTTAATTTATTTCATAAAAATCAATATAAATGACAGTATTAATCTACGCGTAAAAATCCCTTGAGTTACCGTCATTTCGAGCGGAGTGCAACGCAGTCGAGAACCCGAAGGCTCTGCGAAGCAAAATCTAACTAAATAGATCTCTCCATTTCGCTGCGCTACAGTCGAGATGACGACCTTTCTATTGGTATCCTGTCAATGGTAGCTTGTTTTAGTATCCATTATGCCAGTTAGATCCTGAGATGAACTCATGATGACGACTTCAGGTAAGTTTACTTCCCGAGAATTTCACAGATTACCGCAGAAAAAACAATCAATTTGCGGTAATCATCTTAACTCTGCGTGACTGTTTTTTGTGTTTTATAGTTTATTGTGCCGGGTCACCTTAACAGATCATAACAGCTGACCGCAGAAAAATATCTTATTTTATAATATCTTAGCGAAACCGTTAAACCAAGCATTATTACCATGGCCAGAACCAAAAACCACATCGAACTTCAATTTTTAAGCGAACCCTCTGATGTTAACTATGGAGGTAAGGTGCATGGTGGGATGATGATGAAGTGGATTGATCAGGCTGCTTTTGCCTGTGCCTTGCAGTGGAGCCAAACCTATTGTGTAACGGTTTATGTGGGTGGCATCAGGTTTTTTCATCCGGTTCATATCGGGCATCTGGTTAAAATGGAAGCACGCATTATTTATACGGGTAAAACCAGTATGCATATTGCCGTTGATGCTTTTTCTAAACCAGTAGGTCAAACCGATTTTGTGAAGAACACACACTGTATTATTGTGTTTGTCGCAGTAGATGACAATGGGCAGCCAAAGGCAATTCCGGCTTTTAAACCCAAAACCGAAAAAGAAATTGCCATGCATGGTTATGCCATTAAATTAATGGAATTGCGTAAAAGCATTGATAAGGAAATGGAACCATACATCGTTTAGCGTTGGGCGGGTGGCGTTGCAATCGCCTATTGACCATTTTCTATCTCACAAATTTTCTCTGTGTCCTCTGCGTAAACTTTGCGCCCTTTGCGGTTAAAAGAAATAGAATCTACTCTGCAACTGGTAAACTAAAACAAAACTTGCTGCCCTCACCAATGGCGCTTATTACCCATATTTTTCCGTTTTCTGCTTCGATAAAATCTTTAGAAATGGCAAGCCCCAATCCGGAACCTGATTTATTCTGACCATCAGTTGGTACCTGAAAATACCTGTCGAATAGTCTTTTTTGGTATTTTTCGTCAATGCCTTTTCCAAAATCACGGACAGAGAATTCAATAAAATTGTCTTTTTGCAACACATCAATAATTACCTTCGATTTTTCTGAACTGTAACGCAAGGCATTAGATAAAAAGTTAACCATTACCCAGGCAGTTTTCTGAATATCGGCATTTACATTTGGTAAGTTTTGGTCGCAGTTAAGCACCAGTTGAATCAATTTCTGTTCAGCCTGGAATTTAACAGCATCAATCGCATAACTCACAATTTCTTCAGGTTTGGTTACAGCAAATGTGAGTTTTAAATTGCCGGTTTCTACCTGCGAAAGATCAAGCAGTTCGCTGGTAATTTTTAATAATCTGTCGCTATCCTCTTTAATGTGGTTAAGTAACTCGTGCTGCTCTTCGTTCATCATGCCCACACGCTCATCGTTGAGCAATTTCAAACTCATTTTAATCGATGAAAGCGGTGTTTTCAGCTCATGGGAAACGGTTGCAATAAAATTTGTTTTGGCTTCATCAAGCTCTTTAAACTGCGTAATATTTTTTAAGGTGTAAACGCTTCCCGCAGATTTAGATGAGGCAATTAATGTGCTATCATCCTGCTCTTCATAATTTGGGATGATGATTTCGCGATTTTCCAGCAGGAAATAAGATTCTTTATCGTCAGTATAAATTTTTAAGGTATTGTCATTGGTGTCAGGTTTAATAATCCTTTTGAGCAACTCATTTTTTTGTATCAGTTCGGCTACATTTTGACCAATAACCTTGTCTTCATCCAAACTCATCAGTTTTGCAGCCAGATGGTTTAAAAAAAGCACTTCACCTTTCTCATTTAAGCCGATAATGGCATCCTGCATTTGTGCAATAATGGCTTCAATGCGCGACTTTTCGGATTTGATTTTAGATAAGTTACTGTTTTCCCATTCATTTAATTTAACCACCATTCCGTTAAAGGAGTTGGCCAGTTCTGTAAATTCATCTTCGTTTTCGAAGTGCAAACGCTGTTTATAATTTTTACGACTGATTTGCTTAATTGCTGCACTAAACTCGGCAAGTGGATTGGCTACAAAACCCGGGAAATTGACAATAAATGTAAAAAGGATGATAAAACTCAATGTCGCGGCAATCATAATATAGAGGTTTGCCCTTGATGAGGTTTCATTAGCCAACTCATTTTTATCGTAAATGGCCTTCATATTTACCTGTTCAATATTTTGTAACGCAACACGTAAATTTTTAATGCTATTTTCTTTGATGGTTAACGATTGCTGGCTGTTTAATATGTTAAAAGCCGCTTCTAATTTCTGGAAAGCTATTTTTTCGCCGGATTCCGTAATGTTTAATCCTTCGTTTTGCAAGTTTTCTTTAAATACAGTCAATTGAGTGCTGCTTAATGGAAGTCGGTTCTGATCGATTACATTCCGCATAGCAGCAACATATTTCAATGATTTATAGTTGTCTTTAAGAATTACTTTTGATTTATTGGAAAGCTCGTTTAAGAAAAAGAGCGCAATCAATCCGAATGATAAAACGATTATAAAGAGAAACCCGAATCCGAGGCGAAGCTTGGTTTTTATTTTCATCTGTTCTTATTTGTTTTTAATGGTGATGAAGCTATCATGATTTACTTATTTATTGTGAAGTTTTGTAAATCATTGATGGTTTCATGATTTTTTTGTTTAACTGCAAAGGGCTGAGAAGTTTTCGCTATTAACGCAAGGCAATTTCTCTCTTTTTTGTGTAAAAATAGGTTATAATTAAATCTGTTTCCTGATTAACTAAATTAGATAACAAAGGTTAAATAAATAGCATCTGTTTAGCCTGTGGTCAATAGCTATGCCAGTAGATATGGGTTTTGCTTAAGTTGTTGTTTTTTAGTGTGATAAGGTGTTTTGTTATTATTTTAAGTAAAAAAACCTTTTCATTTTGGAAGGGTTTTTATCAAAATGAAATTTTACTTTTGAAAGTTCAAAGTACTGTTTTTTGTTCATAAACCTTTTTGAATGGTAGCTGCCGGTTTCACGCCGGCACTACAAACGGAGCAGGACTGACGCTCCTATGAAATGCTGGCTGGGCTTTCCAAAAAAAGATTAGACTATTATTTTAGGAAAGCAGATGTTGAAGCATTTAGGTTGGTGTAGTTCCCGCTGTCCGCTTTACTGTGTGCCGCTTCCATCGGGTTTAAGTGGCACGGCGAGTAATAATATTTGGGGTTGCAGCGTGCTGAAAAATGATTAGAATTTAATAAACTTCTCTATCTGCTCGTTGGTAAACTTAATTGTATCTGTTTGGCTTAAGTTGCCTTCTGTATCTAATTCGGTTTTTATATTCGGAATGTGTAAACGTAAGGGTAAAACATGCAGGTTAATATAGTGGCAAACGCCTGTAAAATGATCTACTCCACGGATATTGCCATATTTGCCAGAAGAAATTCCAACCAGGGCTGCTTTTTTATCGTAAAAACTATCTGGGAAATTAGAGGCGTCTATTAACACTTTTAATACGCCCGGGTAACTTCCATTGTATTCTGGCATAATAAATAAAAACTTTTCGGTATTATAGATCATGTCTTGGATTTCCTGAAAAGCTGCTGATCTTTTACCGTACATATCCGTGTTCAAAACATCTATAGGCAGGTGCTCCAGGCTGAACAGATTGGCATCGGCACCTTTTTCTTTTAGTTGCTTCTGGTAATATTTGGCAACTTTTAGCGTATTGCTATTGGGCCTGTTGGTAGCGGCTATAATTGTGATCATGGATAATTGTTAATAAGATGTGTAAAACCCAAACACGCTTCTTGCTAAAATTGCCATATAGTTTGTATCTTAGCTGATTGTGAAAAAGGCCGTAAACAACGCAAAAATAGAACTTTTTGCCAATTAAAACGCATAAATAACACAGCCCAAATAAACGTTAAGTAAATTTCGGATACATAGATGAGCAAAATTATTGCATTAGCAAATCAAAAAGGTGGCGTTGGTAAAACAACTTCATCTATAAACCTGGCTGCGAGTTTAGCCGTACTAGAATATAAAACTTTACTGGTAGATGCTGATCCTCAGGCAAATTCAACTTCAGGTATCGGTTTCGATCCCCGGAATATTAAAGACAGTATTTATGAGTGTATCATTAATGATATTGACCCTTTACAGGCCATTCAAAAAACAGATACACCAAATTTGGATTTACTGCCTGCCCATATCGATCTGGTTGGTGCGGAAATCGAGATGATTAACCTCAACAACCGCGAGTATAAAATGAAAGCGGTTTTGGAGAAAATCAAAGATCAGTATGATTTCATTATCATCGATTGTTCTCCATCCTTAGGTTTAATTACCATCAATGCTTTAACAGCAGCCGATTCAGTTATTATTCCTGTTCAGTGCGAATATTTCGCGCTTGAAGGTTTAGGCAAGTTATTAAATACCATCAAAATTGTTCAGAACCGTTTAAATCCTGATCTGGAGATTGAAGGTATTTTATTAACCATGTACGATGTACGTTTACGTTTATCGAACCAGGTGGTAGAAGAGGTGAGAACGCATTTTCATGAACTAGTTTTCGATACCATTATTCAGCGCAATACACGTTTAAGCGAAGCACCTAGTTATGGCGTTTCGGTCATTATGCACGATGCAAATTGCAAAGGTGCCATTAACTACCTTAACCTTGCCCGCGAAATTGTGAAGAAAAACGGTCTTTTAAAGGAAGAAGAAAACATAGGAACAGCAACTTTATAAATTATAGATGACATCTTTTCAGCGAAAAACAGGTTTAGGAAGAGGGTTAAGTGCGCTTTTAGATGATAGCGAATCTGCTCATCCGCCGAAACAGCAGGTAAATGCTGTGAGCGAAACCGAGCAGATTGGCAATATCAGTCATGTAAGTTTAACTGAAGTTGAAACCAATCCATACCAGCCCCGTACCGAATTTGACCAGGTAGCATTAAACGAGCTTGCCGATTCGATCAAGATACAGGGTTTAATACAACCCATTACGGTTAGAAAATTAGGCGCAAACAAATATCAGCTCATTTCAGGTGAGCGTAGGTTCAGGGCGTCAAAACTAGCTGGTTTAACACAGATTCCTGCTTACATCCGCAGTGCCAACGACCAACAGATGTTGGAAATGGCCCTGATCGAAAATATTCAGCGCGAAAATTTAAATGCCATCGAAGTAGCATTAAGTTTTCAACGGATGATAGATGAGGTTGGGTTAAAACAAGAACAATTAGGCGAACGTGTAGGTAAAAACCGTACAACGGTGACCAATTACCTGCGTTTGTTAAAACTTCCTCCTGCTATTCAGGCTTCCATCCGTGATCAGAAAATTAGCATGGGGCATGCAAGGGCCTTAATTAATGTTGATGGTGTGGACAAACAGTTGTTTATTCACCAGGAAATTTTAGAAAAAGGCTTATCTGTACGTAAAGTAGAAGAGCTTGTGCGTAATCTGCAGCACATACCTTTAAAAGCCGGCGAAAAATCAAAAGAAAAAGCTGTTTCTTTTCAGTATCAAAAATTGCAGGATGATCTGGCTTCTAAATTTGCTACCCGTGTAAAGTTAAAAGTAACCCAGAACGGTAAAGGGGCGATAGAAATTCCTTTTATGAGCGATGATGACTTAAACCGAATTCTAGAGTTATTAGACTGGTAATGCAAAAAACTAAGCTTTTCTTACTGGTTGCTGCATTTACACTTTTCCTTGTAAACTTAGCCTCGGCGCAGGTTAAGGATACGTTGTTAAAACCTGCAGATACCTCGAAAATTAAATTATCTAAATCTTTAGATACTGCGGCTAAAAAACCGATGACGAGAAAGGATTCGATGAAAGCCAAGTATGTTAATCCGGGTAAAGTTGCCGGTAGAAAAGCTGTTTTCAGATCGATGATTATACCGGGTTGGGGCCAATTGTATAATATGCAACTGCTAAATGATGGTTATGGTACAAGAGCGGGAAAAAGCCAGTTTTTTCAAAAGCTGTATACCGGTGGTAAGATTGCGGCTATTTATGGCGGTATAACCGTGCTTACTATGTCGTACATTGAAAGTAGTAAACAATATGATTTATCGCTAACAGAATTACAATATCGCGACGCGAATAACGGTCAGCCTGATCCTAACGGTCCTTTTGGTAGCCGTTATTCAACAACAGGCATCACCCAGCGTAAAGATACGTATAGAAGGAATAAACAAATTGTGTTATTCTCTTACGGTTTGGTTTATTTTGCCAATATAGTAGATGCCTACGTTGCAGCCCGTTTGCATTTCTTCAATATTGATGATAACCTTTCTTTTAAGGTAATGCCATCTATCATTAATACCAATTCGGTATACGGTTTTAATGCAACGCCTGCACTAAAATTATCATTAACATTTTAATGCCGAAACCGTCGTGAAAATCAATAAAAGGATATTACATTTGAAATTGTGATGATGTGGCAATTAGCGGTTAGGAATAAAAAATAAGAACAGAAACTGAAAATAACATAACGATGAAAATTGCGCTTTTAGGATATGGTAAAATGGGGCAGATTATCGAAAAATTTGCGGTGGAACGTGGCCACGAAATTGTTTTGAAAATAACGATCGATAACCAGGAAGATTTAACCAGACAAAATTTAAAGTCAGCTGATGTGGCTATCGATTTTAGTACGCCTGATTCGGTTTTAAAAAATATTGATGCCTGTTTTGATGCCAATGTGCCAATAGTTGTGGGTACAACCGGTTGGTATGGCAAACTCCAGGAAGTAAAAAACGATTGCAGCAATAGTAACAATACATTGCTTTATGGGTCTAACTTCAGTATTGGCGTAAACTTATTCTTTAAGCTTAATCAAACTTTGGCAAAGCTGATGAATAACTATCCTGCCTACGAAGTTCAGGTTGAAGAAATACACCATACCCAAAAACTGGATGCGCCAAGTGGTACAGCCATTACGCTTGCAGAAGGGATTGTAGATAACCTGGAAAGAAAACAAGAGTGGTTAAACGAAGTGGTAGGAACTGATGTAGAATTGTTTCCCAAAGCAGAACAATTGTTGATAGAATCGCACAGGATAGAAAATATTCCAGGTACACACACTGTAATTTACAGTAGTGAGGTAGATGAAATAGAAATTAAACATACCGCCCATAATAGAGCAGGTTTTGCTTTAGGTGCCGTAGTAGCAGCAGAGTGGCTAAAAGATAAAAAAGGATTTTTTAATATTACTGATATTTTTGAATAAAGTCGAAAGCGTAAAGCTGAAAGACCAAAGCATAATATAGTCTGTGAAATCACTCAATCTGTGAAATCACAACCAAGGATTACAGATAACAGGTAGCCGGTTAAATAAATCGCGAAACCAAAAATAAGAAATATGAATTATAAGTTCTGGCAACGAAAAAAAGATGCCCCAAAGAAGAAAAAAACTAAAACCCGCGAGTGGGTTGATGCAATTGTTTTTGCAGTGGTGGCTGCAACCATTATCCGCGTATTTTTTATAGAGGCTTACACCATTCCGTCCGGTTCGATGGAGAGATCTTTGCTTATCGGCGATTTCCTTTTTGTGAGTAAAGTTAATTACGGTGCACGTATTCCGATGACCCCTGTTGCTTTTCCTTTTGCGCATCATACGATGCCTTTAACCACTTCTACAAAAGCTTATTGGGATGGTGTACAGTGGAAATATCACCGTTTGCCGGGTTTATCTAAAATTAAAAGAAACGACGTAGTGGTATTTAACTTTCCTGAGGGAGACACGGTTGCTGTAGAAAACCAGGCAGAAAGTTATTATACTTTGGTGCGTAGTATGGGCCGCCAACAGGTGAGGAGTACCTTCACAATAGTAGATCGCCCGGTAGATAAACGTGAGAATTTTATTAAGAGGTGTATTGGTATTCCGGGCGACGTCATTTCGATGAGCAATGGGGTTGCCAATGTAAATGGCAAAAATGAGCCTTTAAAAAACACAGGTATGATGCCATATCGCATCGAGTTTAAAACCATGGATTTTAATTATGCTGTACTTGATGAATTTAAGCTGAATTTAGGAGGAACACCTGCTATTGCAGATAAGACATACGTTGTGGATGCATCTCCGGAAATTGTGGAAAAACTGAAAACTTTTGATTTTGTGAAATCAGTTACCTTAAGTCCTGATCCTGCCGGAGACGTTCCGGGTGGTGTTTTTCCAAACGATCCAAACAGGGTGTGGAACAGGGATAACTTTGGTCCTGTTAAAATCCCTTCAAAAGGATGGACCGTAAAAATCGACAGCAATACTATGCCGTTGTATTACAGGGCAATCAGAACTTACGAAGGAAACAAAGTAGAGCAAAAAGCAGGTGTTTGGTATATTAATGATAAGGTGGCCACTACCTATACTTTTAAAATGGATTACTATTGGATGATGGGCGATAACCGCCATAATTCGGCCGATTCGCGTTATTGGGGTTTTGTACCCGAAGATCATATTGTAGGAAAAGCTTTATTTGTTTGGATGAGCTGGGATAGTACCGCATCTTTCTTACATAAAATAAGGTGGAGCAGATTGTTTATGGGAATTCATTAATAAAATATAATTCTTTAGAATGGGCGGATAATCGAAAGATTATTCGCCCATTTTGTTTATGGCAAGTTTATAATTAACTTTTAAAAAAAATTAAAAAGTATTGTAATGTTTTGAAAATATTTTTTAAGTTTGAACTGTAATCAAATATCATGTCTGTAATTGTTGAGAAAAACCAGCGCCTTAGGGCTGGTGTTATAAAGCATTTATATTATAAAAAATCGCTATCACTTACAGACTTGAGTAAGCTGACGCAAAAGAGTTTGCCTTTGGTTACCGCCGTAGTTAATGGTTTAATCGCTGAAGGATATATTATAGAAGAGGGTTTTGCACCATCAACAGGTGGCAGAAGAGCTGCAATGTTCTTGATCAATCCAAATCTAAAAAAATACATTGTAGCCCTTGCAATGGATCAGCTCACATCCAGGTTAACCATTTACGACCTTTCGAGAACAATGGTTACGCCAATTCGGACTTTAGAGTTCGAACTTTCCTCAAAAGAAAGCAATATTGGCGACCTTGTAAATTTCATAAACAACAGTATCGATCAATCTGAAATCAACAGAACAGCTATTTTAGGGGTTGGTATTGGCATGCCGGGCTTTGTTAATGCTGATGAGGGCATAAATCACTCTTTTCTTAAAGTGGAAGAAGGAACAACCTTACAAAAGTATCTTTCGTCTAAAATCAATTTACCGGTATATATAGATAACGATTCTAGTTTAATTGCGATGGCCGAATTAAATTTCGGAGAGGCAGTTAATTTAAAAGACGTAATGGTGGTTAATATCGGCTGGGGAACAGGTTTGGGAATTATAGTAAATGGTAAATTATACCGGGGCAGTAGCGGCAGTGCCGGTGAGTTTAGTCATATTCCACTATCAAACAGCGACAATTTGTGTTCTTGCGGTAGAAGAGGTTGTTTAGAGGTTGATACTTCCTTATTGGTAATGGCTAAGCGAGCAGAAGAAGCAATAGCCGGAGGCGCTGAATCGAGCATGAAAGAACTTTTTAAAGATAAAAGTAAACACCCTGCAGATCATTTCTTATACGCTGTTGGTCAACAAGACCCCGTAGCCGTATCAGTATTGGCCAAAGCTATTTTTCAATTAGGCAAAGGAGTAGCTACATTAATCCATCTTTTAAACCCTGAATGTATTGTTTTGAGTGGAAGAGGGGCTAAGGCAGGTAAAATGCTTTTGCCACCAATCCAGCAAGCTATCCATGAGTTCTGTATTCCGCGAATAGCCGAGCAAACTAAAATAAAACTGTCTACCCTGACTGATGAAGCTGAATTATTGGCTGCCGGAAGTTTGACAGTAGAGTATAATCAATTTGACTAAAGACATTCTTAAACATAAAACCAAGGCATATGCAAAAATAAAAATCAACTTATCAAGTCTCGCACTACCTTAAACTTATTTTAAACTACTAAACTAAAAATTATGAAAAAAATGTACTTAAAGTGTCTAAGTGTGTTGTTGTTATGTTTTTTAACAATAACAGCATTTGCACAAAAGAATATTACCGGCACAGTAAAAGATGCGTCGGGGCCTCTTCCGGGTGTAAGCGTTTCTGTTAGAGGAACTGCAAAAGTAACTCAAACAGATGGCAGTGGAAAATTCTCTCTATCAGTAAGCCCTAACGAAATTTTGGTATTTACTGCAATAGGTTATGCCAAGCAAGAAATTAGCATAAACGATCAAACATCAATAAATGTAACCCTAAAAGAAAGCTCTAATCAGCTTGATGAAGTTAACGTAGTAACAACTGCACTGGGGATTAAGCGCCAGGAAAAATCTCTTGGTTACGCAGTAAGTACAGTAACGGCTAAACAATTAACAGAAGCAGGAAATACCAATTTTGCATCTGCATTATATGGTAAAGCTGCAGGTGTTAAAATTACAACAGCTCCAGGTGGTGCCAGTAGTGCGGTAAATGTTCAAATCAGGGGTATTAACTCTATTAACTACAATCAACAACCTTTATATGTTGTGGATGGGGTAATGATCAGAAATGATGGACAAAATGGTGCAGCAGGAGCAAACAATAATAACTATTGGGATGATCAACGTGTACGTGGTAATGGCATTTTAGATATCAACCCTGCAGATATCGAAAGTTTAACCGTATTAAAAGGAGCAAGTGCATCTGCGCTTTATGGTTCTGATGCAGCGAGTGGAGTTGTAGTAATTACGACCAAAAAAGGTTCAAAGAACAGAGGTTTAGGAGTTGATTTTAACTACCAGGGTTCAATTGATCAGGTTGCTTTCTTACCTAACTTCCAAAACACTTATGGTCCTGGTTATGATAGGGAAACTAACGTAGCAAACGGCGCAACTGAAGAAGGCTGGATTGCTGATGCAGTTTCTCCAAGTGGTTTCAGACCGTATTTCAGAGCCTATGCGAATTTTGGGCCTAAAATGGAAGGCCAACAAGTAAGGTGGTGGGATGGTTCAATTCGTTCATACTCTCCTCAACCAAATAACTATAGAGATGTATACCAAAATGGATATACTTCTAACGCAAACGTTGCAATTTCTAATCAGACAGAGGGCGTTAACTATCGTTTCTCTGCTTCTCGTTTAGATTATAAAGGTACTCAACCAGGAAATACCGGTGCTAAAAATACTTTTAACTTAAACTCTACAGTCAAACTTGCACCAAAATTATCTGCAGATGTGATTGTGAGTTATGTAAATACCATTACTAAAAACAGACCTTACCAATTAGGTCAGGTTTTAGGCTCATTTGCTGGTTTTTTCAGCCGTGCGGAAGATATGGGCCTCATGAAAGAAAGATTCCAAACGAGTAATGGTTACAAGTATGCTACTTTTGATCAAACTGCTCGTCCTGAACCATTCCTTTTCAATATCAGAGCAACCAATTTATTGGATTTTTATTGGCAACAATTGAAAAACCAATATGACGAAAATGAAAACAGGTTGTTATCTAGTTTCACTTTAAACTATGACGTAGCCAAAAACCTAAAGTTGAGAGGACGTATTGGTAATGACTATACCAGTGTTAAAACCGAAAATCATCAGTTTACTGAAATTCCAAGCGCGCTGAACACGAATACAAGTACTGGAGCTTATACAACAACTCAAGGACAGTATTCTGTACTTTACGGAGACGCATTGTTAACTTACTCAAACAAAATTGGTGAAGATTTTGGTCTATCAATTAGTGGTGGTTACCAAGGTAGAAAAGAAACTTATAAAGACTTAAAATCAAACACTAGAGATGGACTAGTAACAGAGAACTTCTTTGCATTATCTAACTCTTTTAATGTGGCAGAGACTACTGAAGCACGTAAAGAGCAACTTAAGTATGCTTACTTAGGTTTAGTGAATTTAAGTTATAAGGATTTCTTATTTGCTGAAGGTACGGCCAGACAAGAATATGTTTCTACCCTTCCTCCAGGAAACAATCAATACTCTTATTATTCAGTAAACAGTGGTTTTGTGTTTAGTGATCTTTGGAAATTACCAAAATTCTGGAGTTATGGAAAATTAAGAGCCTCTTACGGCGTGGTAGGTAATGCTCCTCCAATTTATGAAGCAAACATTTCATATAAACAAACTTCTTTACAAAGTATCAATGGCCCTGTGCCATCAATAGTATCTTTGAACTCGTATGGAAACTTAGGCTTAATGCCTGAAAAGAAGCATGAAGCTGAATTTGGTTTAGAAACCAGATTTTTAAACGGCCGATTAGGTTTAGATGTGAGTTATTATAATAATAAGATCAAAAATCAAATCTTACCTTTAGATGTTACGGCAACAAATGGCGCACAAAAGCAGATTGTAAACGTTGGTGAAGTAGGTAATAAAGGATGGGAGATTGCTTTAAACGCAACACCGGTTTCTGGAAAATTTAGATGGGATACCCGTTTAAACTTCTCAACCAATAAATCGAAAGTTAATTCATTGTATGATGTCAATTCTGAGATCAATTTTTATTCTTCAGATCAGGCTACGGCTAAAATTGTGGCCAGAGCTGGCGAGGATTTGGGTAACATCTATATCCGCCCAAGAAAAACTGATGCGAATGGAAATTACTTAATTAATGATGATGGTTACTATGTAATGGATAATTCTGTTTATGTTAAGGCAGGAAACATTATGCCGAAAGCAGTTGGTGGTTTCTCTAACACTTTTAGCTACGGAAACTTTGCATTAGACGTAACTATCGATTACCGTTTCGGTGGCAAAATGATTGCGCCTAACTTGAAATATATGCGTGGTGCAGGTATGTTAGAAAATTCGATGGAATTCAGAGATGCAGCTAGTGGCGGTTTAAGTTATACCAGCAATGGTAAAACCTACAATGATGGTGTAGTTTTGCAGGGTGTAAATCAAACCACCGGATTGCCAAATACGAAGGTGCTTTCTGCTGCTGACTATTATATAACGACCTATAATTGGGGTGAAGGTTCATTAACCGAAGCAGAGATTTTTGATAACGATTATATCAAAATGAGAGAGATTGTGTTGAGCTATAAAATCCCGGCTTCTTTCACTAAAAAACTAAAAATTTCTAATTTAAGATTTTCATTGATCGGACGTAATCTATTTTACATCCACAGAACTTTGAAAGATCTGGACCCAGAGGCACCGCTAGGAAACAAATGGTGGTCGCAAGGTGTGGATGTCGGCTCAACAGCTGCATCTAGAAACTTTGGATTCTCATTAAATGCAAATTTTTAGCCAATTACAAATAAGATATTATGAAAAAATTAATCATAAAAGCAAGTTTTCTTGTATTGTCACTAACTGTTGCGGTTGGTTGCAAAAAGGATATTGATGATAAATTTAATAACCCTGAAAACGTTTTAGACCCCAACTTACCAGGATTATTTACCGGAATGCTCAATAATGACCGTGTAGCTGCTAAGTATTGGAACATGCGTACATTCTTAAGTCAAATGCCAGGAGTGTATGCTCAAACTACTTACATTGCTAACGGCAATACCGTTTATCAGCAAAGCGATAGTTACTCACAACAATACTGGGATGATTTCTATAGCCCGGGAGGAAATGGAAGTGGACCTGTTGCTTTATACAGGGCAATGGAAAGGAAATTTAATTCACTTTCATCTACAGATCAAGCTGCTCAAAGAGTTATTTTACAAGCAGCAAAAGTAGTGCTTATTGAGCAAGCTGCTAAGATGGTAGATTTATGGGGTGATATTCCTTATTCAGAAGCGGGAGGCTTAACAACAAATGATTTGATTAAAAATCCTAAATACGATGAACAAAAGGCACTATATACTAGCTTTATTGCTGATTTAGCAAGTGCAGGCACTTATTTCAAAACAGCAACTTCTACAGCTGCTTTCGCTAAAGCAGACATTCTCTTAAAGGGTGATTTAAATAAATGGACCAGATATGCTAATTCATTACGGTTAAGGCTGTTAATGCGTATCTCAAAAACTGATGAAGCAACCGCAAAAACTGCTGTACTTCAAATGTTAGGCGATCAGACTAATTTTCCATTAGTTGATGGTGGTAATGTTGGCACTTACAATCCAGGTGTTTCTGATATTTTATTACAGCCTCTTACAAACAGTTCAAGCGATTTGCACGATGCATTTTTTGAAGGTAGTTGGTATGCTACTGATTATATGTTGAATACAGTTTTGCTACCAGCAAATGATCCAAGGATCCCTGTATTATATGACAAATTTGGTCGGGTAAAGAAAGTGGCAGGAAAAGATCAATTTGTTCAGAATCCAACTTATAAAGCAATGCCTGTTACTTTCACCACAGCCCAACAAGAATCAAGCTTTGCTGATTATGCGGTGTTAGATTCCGGAACTTTTGTTTTCAACCAAAAACTTCCGGGAATTTTAATTACAGCATCAGAAGTTAACTTGTTAAAAGCAGAAGCTTTTGAAAGATGGGGCAGTACAGCAGATGCTAAAACCGCTTATGATATGGCTTTAAGGCAATCTGTGGCATTTTATTACTACCTGAATAGTATAAATCAAGGGGCGTATGTTAAGGAAACTTTTCCGTCAGCAACAACAATTGATACTTGGGTAAATACTTCTAATGCAGCTTATACTGATGCTTCAACAGATAAACTAACCAAGATTTACACTCAAAAATGGGTACACTTTGGTGTTCTTCAAGCAACAGAGGCATGGTCCGAATACAGAAGAACCGGTATTCCTTTGTTAACATTCCCGACAAACGGAAAGCAAGCAGGCTATGAGACGCCTCCAACGAGATTAATTTATCCGGCAAAAGAGAAAACTTTAAATAGTGCAAACTATCAGGCTGTAGTAGCTAAAGATACCCGCAAAACTAAAATATTCTGGATGCCTTAATCCTGTTAAACTAATCCCGGCAGTTTCTGCCGGGATTTTTAATTATATTAAAATATGAAATTAAGTAGCCTTTTAATTGCCTTTATCTTTTGCGTCAATATCGCTTTTGCGCAACGTAACGATATCCTCAATGAATCAACAAAATATGAATGGCCACAAGATGAGGCAGTAAAAAAGAAGCTCGATACCTGGCAAGACCAAAAGTTTGGAATGATTATCCACTGGGGACTTTACACTGTTCCAGGGATTATCGAATCATGGTCTATCTGCTCTGAAGATTGGATTGAAAGGGATAGTACTATCAAATACGAAGATTATAAAAAATGGTATTGGGGCCAGAGCGAAAAATTTAACCCAACAAAATTCAATCCTGAGCAATGGGCAAAGGCAGGTAAGGATGCTGGAATGAAATACCTGGTTTTTACCACCAAACACCACGATGGCTTTGCCATGTTCGATACCAAAGAAAGCGATTTCAGCATTGCAAAAGGTCCATTTGCCAACAACCCTAAAAAAGATGTTGCTAAATATGTGTTCGATGCTTTCCGTAAGGAAAATTTTATGATCGGTGCTTATTTTTCTAAACCCGACTGGCATTCTCAATACTATTGGTGGGACAAATACGCCACTGCAGATAGAAATAACAATTATGATATCAGAAAAAATCCGTGGCGTTGGAATATGTTTAAAAGCTATACCCAAAACCAGATCGGCGAGTTGATGAACAATTACGGAAGCATTGATATTTTATGGTTAGATGGTGGCTGGGTTCGTCCAAGGGCTAGTGTAAACAAAGAAGTGCTTTCCTGGGGGGCGCCAATTCCGGAATGGAGTCAGGATATTGATATGCCTAAGATTGCCGCTGATGCCAGAAAAGTACAGCCTGGTTTAATTGTGGTGGATAGAACTGTACATGGCCAGTTTGAAAACTACCAAACCCCTGAACAGAAAATCCCTGAAAAGCAATTGGATTACCCATGGGAAAGTTGCATGACCTTGGGGGGCGCCTGGGGTTTTGTACCCAACGATCAGTATAAATCAGCAGGAGAAGTGGTTCATAAATTGGTAGAAATTGTAGCCAAAGGCGGAAGTTTACTTTTAGGTATTGGGCCAAAAGCTGATGGAACGCTACCTGATAATGTGATTGCCAGATTAGAGGAAATTGGGAAGTGGACCAGCAAAAACGGCATAGCCATATACGGAACAAGGATTACCAAAAACTACCATGATGGACAGAACTGGTTTACGCAAAGTAAAGATGGTAAAACTATTTACGGCATCAGTTTAATTAACAATACGACAAACAAAGAAATTTCATGGCAAGGAAGTATACCTAAAACAGGAAGTCTCATTACCATTTTAGGTACCAATCAAAAGGTAAAATGGACATTGAAAGACGGTAAAGTACACTTCAATTTTCCTAAAACAGCGGAGAAAATAGCTTTGACTTTTTCTTTTACACCCGAAACTAATTAGCAATGCCGAAATCAATAAAATACTTATACTTATTGCCCACACTTTTTTTCTCTTGCGGCCTTTTTGCTCAGGTTAAAAAAGGGCAGGTTTTACCTTATAAAAATCCAAAATTAGGTATCGATTTAAGGGTAAGAGACCTGATTTCGAGAATGACACCTGAAGAGAAATTCTGGCAGTTGTTCATGATTCCCGGAGATGTAACCGAAAAAAATAAAGATCAGTTTAAGAAAGGTATTTTTGGTTTGCAGGTAAGTGCAGCTGCACAAGGAAGTGGTAATGCACAACAAATGTTAACTTACAATACCTCTGAAGACGGACTTTCTCTGGCTAAAAAGGTAAATAAGATTCAAAAATACTTCATTGAAGAAACCCGTCTGGGCATTCCAATCATTCCATTTGATGAGGCTTTACACGGTTTGGTTAGGCAAGGAGCTACGGCCTTCCCGCAATCAATTGGTTTGGCTGCAAGTTTCGATACTGCCTTAGTGGCCAAAATCGGTACCGCTATTGCAAATGAGGCAAAAGCACGTGGCTTGAGAGATCTTTTGGCACCTGTAATCAATATGGCAACAGATGTGAGATGGGGCAGGGTAGAAGAAACTTATGGAGAAGATCCATATTTAACAACTGTGCTGGGACATGCTTTTATGAATGCCATAGAAAGGCAGAATATCATTGTTACACCAAAGCATCTTATTGCCAATGTTGGCGATGGTGGGCGCGATAGTTATCCTATTGAAATGGATAAACATTTTTTAGAAGAAATCCACTTTCCAGCATTCAAAGATGGAGTTAAAAATGTGGGCATCCGTTCAATAATGACTTCCTATAATAGTGTTTTTGGTACGCCTGCAACCTCTAATAAATGGTTGCTTACCACTAAACTGAAAACGGAATGGGGCTTTAAAGGCTTCGTGATTTCTGATGCAGGTGCAGTTGGAGGTGCCAATGTTTTACATTTTACGGCCAAAGATTATAAAGATGCCACAGCACAATCAATTAATGCAGGCCTTGATGTAATCTTCCAGGTAGATTATAATCATTACAAACTTTTTCTACCTGCATTTTTAGACGGGAGCATTCCAAAATCGAGAATAGATGATGCATTGTCAAGGGTTCTGAAAGCTAAATTTGAGCTGGGTCTGTTTGAGCATCCTTATGTGGATGAAAGTATTGCTGAAAAGATGTTAAGCGATCAAAGTAATCGCAATCTGGCCAAAGAGGCCGCTTTAAAATCTTTTGTATTGCTAAAAAATGATAACAATACACTTCCGTTAAAAAATGTAAAACAGATCCTACTGGTAGGGGAAGACGCCATTGAAGCCAGATTAGGTGGCTATAGCGGTACTGGAAACAATAAGATAAATATATTGGATGGCTTAAAAAACGCAGTACCCAATAACGTTAAGGTTAATTATGTAAAAGGTAGTAGCCGGGAGCTGCAGTCTTATATTCCTATAGACAGCCAGTTTCTTTCTGTCAATCAGAAAGCAGGATTAATGGGAAGCTATTATAAAGGGCTTCACTTTTCAGGGAAACCCGTTAAAGAAGTAAATGATAAGACAGTTAATTTCAGTTGGACATTATACCCCCCAGATGAACAGCTCCAAGTGGATGATTATGCTGTGAGGTGGACTGGTAAAATTAAGGTGCAGCAGAATGCCGATGTTAATATCGGATTAGAGGGAAATGATGGTTACCGATTATATTTGGATGATCAATTGATGATCGATAACTGGGATAAAAAGTCTTTCAGTACCAGGACAGTTCCGTTTCATTTCGAGAAAAATAAGGAGTATGCCATTAAAATTGAATTTTTTGAATCTAAAGGCAATGGTAAAATCAAACTGATTTGGGATTATAATATCAGGAAATCAAACGAAATAGCTGATGCAGTGGCTGCGGCAAAGAATAATGATGCCATTGTATTCGTTGCAGGTATAAAAGAAGGAGAATTTTTGGATCGGGCAATGTTAAATCTGCCCGGTAACCAGGAATTGTTGTTGGAAGAACTCGAAAAAACAGGAAAACCGATTATCGTGGTATTAACTGGTGGAAGCGCCATTAATATGCAGCCCTGGTTAAATAAAGTAAGCGCGGTTTTAAACGTGTGGTACCCTGGCGAAGCAGGAGGCGCTGCTGTTGCCGATATCTTGCTCGGAAAAGTAAATCCATCAGGTAAACTTCCAATTACTTACCCGATTGACGAATCGCAGTTGCCTTTGGTTTACAACCACAAACCTACCGGAAGAGGCGATGATTATAACAACTTAAGCGGCGAACCACTTTTTCCATTCGGATATGGATTAAGTTATACCAACTTTTCCTACAACAATTTAAAGTTTAACCGCAAAAGCATCGCTAAAAATGAAACCGCTGTGGTAAGCTTCGAACTTAAAAATACAGGCAATTACGAAGGTGAAGAAGTGGTACAGCTGTACATGAGACCTTTGTTAAGCAAATTAGCCCAGCCAGTTCTTGCTCTCAGGGCTTTCCAGAGAATACATTTAAAGGTTGGTGAAACAAAGATAGTTTCATTTAAGCTAGATAAGGAGGTTTTGCAAACACTGAATATCAATAACGTATGGGAAGTAGCTCCAGGGGAATATAGAATTATGATTGGATCATCAAGTAAGGCACTTTATTTAAAAGATAACTTAACCGTTAAGCCTTAAAAAATACCTTCGACAGTTTGGTATAAACGATATCATTAATTTTGCCGCAGATTCTGGTTAAATCTGCGGCTTTTTTGTTTTTCGTCATTCCTATATGCGCTTTCTAACGTATTATGTTTAAGATTTTGCATCCTGCAAAACTCATTGAGCTAAGATGTCTAAGGTAGTCGTAAAAATTAAAGACTATGCAGGTTAATTAACCACCTTAGACACCTAAGAACATCTAATTCATTAAATAATCCTTTAGGCTTTCACACCATATAACGACATGTAAGCTTATATGGTTCTTAAATGTCTTATATGGTCAAAAAAATAACACTAAATATCAGTTGTTTACATAAACGTCATTATAAGGAGGAACGACGAAGTAATCCTACAACTTTCGCTACTAGCGAGCGCATTAAGATTATTCATCTGTGCAGTTGTTTTTAAAGGCATTTATGAGCTCGCTTTGTTCGGTTATCTTCGTGCCTCGCAATGACGATCAGTCTATTGGTGTTTGTCATCCTGAGCGTAGTCGAAGGAACTTTAGCCTAACTCTTCTATCCCCAATTTCAAAGCAAGTTCATTCAAATCCTTTACCACTACATCAATGATCGGAATACCACTAATTTTTCTTTCCTGCTCAAATTCATGCTCCGGTTCGCCCGGGATGATTACCTTTTTATCAGGATCTATTGTTTTTGCACTTTTAAAGCGATCTACCCAGTTATCTAAATGGTCTTTAAAGTCTGCGGCTGGTCTGAAACCATCTACGCGCATAGCTCCTAAAAAGTGGCCAAGTCCTTCGCCAACCGGATTTGCCGATGGCTCTAAAAAAGCCACAAAAGGCGGCACCCAAGGGCCGTAATTTGCGCCGGATAATACTGCCGATAAAATGTCGACAGTAGCACTTAACCCATAACCTTTATGGCTGCCATGATCTTTATCGCTGCCCAAAGGCAAAAGCGAACCGCCGTTTTTTAATTCGTTAGGGTCTGTAGAGTTTTCGCCATTTTTATCCTGAACCCAGCCATCAGGAATGCTTTTATTGGCACGTTGAGCAATCTCCAATTTGCCATTTGCTGCAGCTGCCGTAGCCATATCTACAATTACCGGTGGATATTTTCCTGCCGGGAAAGCATAACACATAGGATTGGTACCCAATAAACGTTCATTGGCATAAGTAGGTGCAACCAAGGGGCTTGCATTGGTCATACTGATGCCGATCATATCCTTTTCAACTGCCATTAAAGCATGGTAACCGGCAATTCCAAAATGATTGGAGTTTTTAACTGAAACCCATCCGCTACCATATTTTTCAGCTTTTTCGATAGCAACTTTCATAGCGAATGGTGCAACCACCAAACCTAAACCTGCATCACCATCAATGGTGGCAGTGGTTGGTGTTTCATGTACGATTTTGATATCAGGCGTGGCGTTGATCCTTTTCTTTTCCCAAAGACGAACGTAGCCACTTAATCGTGCAACGCCGTGAGAATCGATTCCCCGCAAATCTGATCGGATTAACACGTCGGTTGCTAAATCGGCATGCTCATCAGAACAGCCCATTTTTTTAAAAACAGTATAAGTAAAAGCCCTAAGGTTGGTTTCGGTAAAAGTAATGAAGTTCATTTTGTTAGTATCAAGTAGTAAGTATCGAGATTGGGCGCTTTGGGGTATCGGCTTCCGACTCCGGACTCCCGACTTCGGACTAGTATTACGGTAATAAAACAGTGAAATCGCCACCCAATGGTTCAAAGTTTTCTATGCAGGATGAAAGAAAATCTTCTCCGTAATTAACATACATGGGCGCTATATTCAAAGTACGCTCCTGTAAACTTCCATTAGGGAAAAGCCTTTTTTTGACATTATCAATTTGTAATAACGCCATCTCATGTTTACGTTTTTCTGCCCTGAAAAGTTTTTTTTCAAGGTTGGCCAATAAGTGATTGGCCCGCTGTTTTGCCGTATCAGTTGATACAGAAAGCGTTTTGTCTATTTTATAGGCATTGAGCTTAATCTGATCGAAAATGCTGTTAATGGCTCTTGTTTCGTCAGCTAAACTCAATTGAGCGGTCGTATTCCGTTTTACCCAAATGTTTTTTAGTTCTTCAGCCGGCAGGAAAATGTCTTCCAAAGAAAAACCTAGATGGTATAAATTCTGGGCACTGCGTTTATCTATCAGTAAAGCCGAATTACGCAATAGTAAAACCGGGAAATCGACCTTGTAGAAATCGAAATTTGCTTTTAATTGCATCCAGTAAGCTACCTCTGCACCACCACCTATATAAGCGATATTAGGTAAAATAACCTCCTGGTACATTGGCCGCATCACTACATTCGGACTAAAACGTTCAGGATGCGATTCGATTTCAGCTTTTAGTGTTTCTTCTGTAAAACTGATATCGGTATGGTTTACGATATATTTTCCTTTTTCAAAGATTAAACGCTCGCGTAAATTATCTACAAGGTAAAAGAAATTAATGTCGCGACCGTTAACCTGGGTTTTATAGCCAAATTCTTCCAGGCTTTTCGAACTTTCGTCAATGTTTTTAGCGCTATTGTGTTGAATAATATCTTCGGTTATGATATTGGCAAATTGTTTTTTTAATCGCGCATCATCTGCATTCACGATCACCAGGCCATATTTTTCGAATAAATTGTTGACCAAAAATCTGGTGGCATCGGCTAAATTGTCGTGTTGCAAATAAGCCTGTTCTACCAATTTGGCAATCCGTTTTCCATTTTTAGAAATGCCTAGGTAACCTTTGTATGCCGTTACTGCTGCGGCAACGGTTTTGGTGCTTAATCTTCCGGTGGCACCGTTGGTCTGTTGTATCCAACTGATGTTCTTTTCATCAACACTTACATGGTTAATTTCATCAAAGTCGTGATCTTCTGTAGCCATCCAATAAACCGGAACAAAGTTTTTATCCGGATGGGCCATTTTTAACTCAATAGCTAAATTTATGGTCGTTACAATTTTATAAATAAAATAAAGCGGACCAGTAAATAAGTTTAACTGGTGACCAGTAGTTACAGTAAAAGTATTATCTAGACCCAAAAGTTCGATATTTTTCGTAACCGATTTATTGGGCTGTAAATGCCGGTATTGGTTTTGCAAAACCTGCACTAAGATAGTCCGGTCTCCAGGGAAATTTCTATGCTCAATTGCGCTGGCTAAACCGGCCATATCAGGGCGGTAACTGTAAAAAGCTTTAAGTTGCTCTTCGTCGTTAATATAATCTAGAACCAGTTTTGAAAATGAACCGGTTTCCTGATAGGAAATGTATTTTGCCTGCATAATGAGCGAAAGTAGTGCAATTTAAGGATAAATATAAAGCTACATAACTATTTTACAATTGTTAAATAATTAAAGATTGCTTTCCTTAATGCTAAATTTACAAAATACACTTTTGGGTCAATATCTGCTTAAAAAGATCTATTATCAAGAGATACCGCCTGTAATTATGTAATTGTAAAATCCAGCCGTTTTTAAATTATCTATTATTTTTTTTCTCAGATATTCAGCTTTTATAAAGCTGAATGCATCATCCATGGTATTTATTCAAAAAAAGTGTTCTCATAGTAGAGAGAAACGTTATTTTTTATAAATTTATGATGTGCATCGGTCGTGAAATAATCTAAACACCTTGGAAAAAGTAACTTTATTTTACCTGGAAAATCCTGATATTAAAATATCTATGGAGTTATATTTTAATGAGAATGATCAATTATACTTTGACGGATATGATATTGGTAAATCGGTAAAAGAAATATGGGGAGATTCTGATTATGAGTATTGCTATTCCATTGAATTGGAAGAAGTCGCTAAATTTTATGAAATATTCAATTTAGAGCAGGGTGACAGATCTGGTTTGCTGCAAGCTTTGAAACTTCAGTTTAGTGGAAATAAGGCTTATTCATTATTTGGTGAATTCATGGATGCTGAGAATATTAAGTATGATCGTTTTTCCTGGGCCTGACAGTAGTTGGAATTTACTAAACTGAATTTCAAACAGCATAAAAAAACCGGCCTCGAATAAACAAGACCGGTTTGTAAAATATTTGGTTTAGTGATTTACCATTTTTTTCTGCGTTCGCCGCTTCCGCCTTCACGACTTCCACCTTCTCTACGTCCGCTACCACCAGTGTTACCACCTTTTTCGTCACGACTACGACCAGAGAAATCTCTGAAACCGCCACCGCTGTTTCCGCCTTCACGTCTTCCGCTACCGCCAGATTTTCTATCGCCTCCGCCACGGTAACCACCGCCACCGCCGCTTCTGCGTTCTCCTCCGAAACCACCGCCGCCGCTACGTCTTTCACCGCCACCGCGTCTTTCACCTGCGCCTTCACCGCGACCACCATCTCCGCTTTTTTCGATACGTACCTGACGACCGTTAAACTCAACAGATTTAAAACCTTCAAATACGGTATCAGCAACAGCATCTTCCACTTCAAAGAAAGAGAAAACACCTTTTAAATCAATTTTACCAACGCTTTTGCCACCAATTTTACCATTATTACAGATAAATGATAACATATCGCCGCGGGTAAATTCATCTACTGAACCTAAGTTGATGAACAAACGGGTGTAACCTTCGCTACCACGTCCGCGTCTTTCGCCACGTTCACCTCTTTCGCCACGATCGTCACCAACCGCAGCATTTAAATCAGGTGCTTTAGAATAGTAATCTAAGAAACGGTTAAATTCTAATGAAGCAAAACGTTTGATTACATCCTCTTTAGATAAATCTTTAAATTCATCCATTATGCGAGGAATGTATTGATCAATTTGCTCTACATTAACCTCTACATTGTGTACTTTATGTACCAAAGAGAATAATTGTTTTTCACAAACGTCAAATCCTGTAGGTAACTCAGCTTTGGTAAATTGTTTACCAATGATGCGTTCCAGCTGACGGATTTTTCCAACTTCTTTAGAGTTGATGATACAGATTGAAATACCTGTTTTACCAGCACGGCCAGTACGGCCAGAACGGTGGGTATAACTTTCAATTTCATCAGGTAAAGAATAGTTAATTACGTGTGTTACGTTGTTAACGTCGATACCACGTGCTGCAACATCAGTAGCAATTAACAACTGCATGTTACGTTCGCGGAAACGTTGCATTACCTTATCACGTTGTTGTTGCGATAAATCGCCGTGTAAAGCATCAGCATTGTAGCCATCTTTGATTAAGTGCTCTGCAACATCTTGCGTATCCAATTTGGTTTTACAAAATACTACGGCAAAAATTTCAGGGTTGAAATCTACAATACGTTTTAAGGCAGCATATTTATCGCGTGCACGAACAATGTAATATTCGTGTTCGATGTTTACGTTACCTGTATTTTTTGTGCCCATGGTTAATTCAACAGGATTATCCATATAGTTTTTAGCTATACGGCGAACTTCTGCAGGCATGGTAGCCGAGAATAACCAGGTTTTTTTGTCATCAGGAGTAGTTGATAAGATGTCGTTAATGTCGTCCTGGAAACCCATGTTCAACATCTCGTCAGCTTCATCAAGCACAACATATTTAACGTTTGAAAAATCAATCGCCTTACGGCCAATGATATCCAACATACGGCCGGGCGTGGCCACTACGATCTGAATTCCCTGACGGATTTCGCGTAGTTGTTGCATAATGTTCGCGCCACCGTAAACGGCAACAACGTGGGCATTAGCAATGTTTTTAGAAAAGTTTTTAAGGTCGTTAGCGATTTGCAAGCATAACTCACGGGTAGGGCATAAAATCAATGCCTGTGGTTTGTTAACTTTAAAATCGATTAGTTCTAACAGCGGCAAACCAAATGCGGCTGTTTTTCCTGTTCCTGTTTGGGCCAAACCAACAAAATCATTAGTGCCTTCTAACAGTACAGGAATACTTTGCTCCTGAATAGGTGTTGGAGTTTCAAATCCAAGATCCTTTACGGCATTAACGACGTCATCACTTATCCCCAATAATTGAAATGGGTTTGTCATTCGTCTTTTTATTTTTAATTGAGCCGCAAAGGTACGGTTAATATTTTGTATTTTACAGATAATCAGGTAAATAGTTTTTTAAGCTAAATATTTGAAAATAAGGAAGTAAGGGGGAATGTAAAATGGATGATGGAAAATGAGGGATGGAGCAGGTTTAAATGGGGGTCTTGATTGCAATAGGGAAATTTGTTTTTTGTTTGGAAAGCAGCAGTAACAGGCTTTCGGTTACGGCAGTCCCGTTTTCTGTTTCAATCTTTTTCAAACCTTTCAGGTTTATCAAAAGTATTTTCACTCCAACCGGGTTTAGGTGGCGGGGCAATAGTAGCTATTTACGTTTATTTTTAAATAGCCAATTGGGTAGCTCGTCCGTTAAAATTGCTGGAGCAAAAATATCGTTATGGGCCAGACTGTCGAATTCCCAAAACCTGGTTTTGTTTTTATAGCTTACCTCTTTAAAGAATTGCTTGTCGCTATTGAAAGGGTTTTCGGTGTCTATATTGCCATGGATCAGCCAGATTGGAATGTTTGCAAGTACATTTACCTGGTTAAATTGAGGTATGCCAGAAATACTGATCCCTGCGGCAAATACATCTGGTTTTAATGCTAAAGCATTAATCACCGAAGATGCACCCATCGAAAAACCGATCAGGTAAATTCTTTTTTCGTCAATATTTAAAGTGTTTTTTAAGCTGTCGATCAGCTGTAAGGCAGTTGTTAAACAGGGTTGTGGTACCGAAGTCAATACATTTCTGCTTCGATCTAAAACATAATTCGACGAACGTGAAGGGAACTGTGGTGCTAAAATAAAAGCAGGATATTTCGCCTGTATTTCGTCGCTTGCAAATAGTTTTGCCAAAATACCCAACTGACTGGTATTATCATTTCCAACTGCGTTTGATCCATGAAATACAATCACCAATGGAAGTTTGCTCTTAGTGTGATTGGGTTTTAATAACCGGTATACAATTGCTGTATCGGCAGTGCCTTTGAATGATGCTTTCGTAAAAACATTGGTATTTAAACCTTTGATCTCTGCTATTCTCTGCTTAAGGTAGAGTGAATCGCTACTTTTATTGATTTTGGTTTTTCCGAAAGTGTTAATACGCTTGCTGCAAGATAAGATTCCGCAAATCAAAACCAACGAAAAAGCATAAACTGCATGATTTAACTTAATTTGCATGTTCGGTAGCTGATTTTTCTGCTGAAATTAAAGAATTATCGCAATCTTTCTGCCGAGCGGATTAATCTTTCATCTTTATTGATGCCGAAAATGCCCAATACTACAAATAGGATAGCTAGAGCAGGCAAATAGGCGCCAACACCAAAACTTGCACCTTCAATACCCCCAGGTAATTTTTGGGCATAAACACTGCACCAAAAAGCAAAACCGATAATTAATATGATCGAAACAATGGCAAAACGTTTCTGAAAGCTACGTTTTCTGAAGTTGAAAATATTTACAAAACAGATAATGGCAATGGCAATATTGGTAATTAACAGGGGTAAAAAGGAGAGTGTTTTAAAAGGCGAACCTGCTTTTCCTGCAATAATTTGAAATAAACCGCTCGAATATACTGCTGATTCTGTTCCCGCTATTTCTTTGCTTGCAATGGGTAAAAACAACATTAAAATCAAGGTTAAAGCCGCTAAAAAAAACCAGATTGATTGTATTCTTTGTATCATGAATGTAAAATATATAGCAACAAATCTAGCCTTTTTTGAGAAAAGAAAGAAAGATTAAAGTTCCCAAATAGGAGTATAGCCTGATAAGCCGCATTAATTCCGGTATGAAAATAAAATTTGCGCTGGAAACTAACTACTCAACGCCAAACGCCCTACTCAACACTTTGCCTTTTGCCTGTTAAACTGTACTTTTGCATCGCTTTGAGTAAAAAAAGGTATTTCATCCAAATCGCTTACGATGGCAGCTTGTACCATGGCTGGCAAACACAACCTAATGCAATCACCGTTCAGGAATTGTTAGATAAGGCGATGTCTGTTTTTTTTAGGCAGCCTATCGAAACTTTGGGTTGCGGTAGAACCGATGCTGGGGTACATGCGACTGATTTTTATGCCCATTTTGATGTTGAAGGTGTAGAAGAGACTAAGGTTTTAAACGCAGTAACCGGTATTAATGCCATGCTGCCTTATCAAATTGCAGCAAAACAGATTATACCTGTACATGATGATGCCCATGCACGCTTTGATGCAACTGCCCGTGCTTACAAATATTACATTCACTTCGAAAAAAATCCTTTCAAACTTAACCGGTCATGGTTGGTTAAAGATAAACTGGATGTTGATGCAATGAATGAGGCGGCGGTACTTTTATTAAATTATACTGATTTTTCGTGTTTTAGTAAGTCGAATACCCAAACTTTTACAAACAACTGTAAAATAACCAAAGCTGTTTTCGAGCAACAGGAAGATGGACTGGTTTTTACCATTCAAGCCGATCGTTTCTTACGCAATATGGTAAGGGCAATTATGGGTACTTTAGTTCAGATCGGTAAAAAAGAAATAAATTTAACGGAGTTTAAAGCAATTATAGAAAGTAAAAACCGCAGCAATGCTGGTCAATCAGTACCTGCTTGTGGCTTGTACTTAGTGAAGATAGAATACGATTATATAAATGATTGAATGAGAGAAGGATTGAATGTGAGAATGAAAAAGTATCTCTAGCAATCAATCATTCGAAATTCTCTCATTCAAAATTAAACAAAATGGCAGTTACAGGCGACGTATATAACACCGGATTACTGAAACGTATTTTTCAATACGTAAAGCCTTATCGTGCCGTTTTTGTATGGTCGGTTATTTTAACCATTCTGCTTGCGGCCATTTCTCCGGTACGTCCGTTTTTAATTAAGTATACCCTCGATCATTATATTTTAGCAGGCAATTATTCTGGTTTGGTGAATATGACCATGCTGATGATCTTTATGTTGCTTTTACAGACTTTGATCCAGTATAACCATACGCTTTTAACCAATACACTTGGTCAGTCGGTTATCCGCGATCTTAGGATCAATGTTTTTAATCACATTACCAAACTCCGCCTAAAATTCTTCGATAAAACACCTATCGGACAATTAATTACCAGAACAGTTTCAGACCTGGAAACCATTGCAGATATCTTTTCTGAAGGTTTAATTTCCATGATCGGCGACAGTTTGCAGGTGGTGGTAATTGTATGCGTAATGTTATACACAGACTGGGAGTTGAGTTTAGTGGTGCTATTGCCCATCCCATTGTTGATTATAGCTACCCGCAAATTTCAGAAAGCGATTAAAGTAGCCTTTCAGGAAATCAGAAATGAGGTATCGAACCTGAATACCTTTTTGCAGGAACACATTACAGGCGTTTCTATTGTGCAATACTTTGCGAGAGAGAAACAGGAATACAGAAAATTTTACGCTATTAATAAGCGCTACCGCGATGCCAATATCCGTTCTAACTGGTATTATTCTATCTTTTTTCCCGTGGTGGAGTTAATTTCGGCTATGTCTTTAGGTTTGTTGGTATGGTATGGCGCTAAAAGCATTCTTTCCAAACCACTGGATGTAACGCCTGGAACCATTACACAGTTTATTATTTACCTGGGTATGGTATTTACACCAATCCGCCAACTGGCAGATAAGTTTAATACGCTGCAGATGGGAATGGTGGGCGCCGAACGTGTTTTTAAAGTTTTAGACACTGATGAAACCACGCCAAATACCGGGACGCAAAAGCCAGCCAAATTAGATGGAAATATCAAGTTTGAAAAAGTTTGGTTTGCCTATAACGATGAGAACTACGTATTGAAAGACCTTACATTCGAAGTGAAGGCTGGCGAAACCGTTGCTTTAGTTGGTGCAACCGGAGCAGGTAAATCTTCTACCATTAATATCCTCAACCGTTTTTACGAAGTGAAAAAGGGAGATATTACTGTTGATGGCATTCATATTGAAGATTTTGAGTTGGATTACTTAAGAAGCAATATTGCCACTGTACTTCAGGATGTTTTTTTGTTTTCGGATACCATTTTAAACAACATTACACTAAATAACCCCGAAATTACCATCGAAGAAGTGGTAAATGCTGCCAAAAAAGTTGGTGCGCATGATTTTATCGAACGTTTACCGGGTGGCTATCAGTATAATGTGATGGAAAGAGGTGCCACGCTCTCGGCTGGTCAGGCACAGTTAATTTCGTTTATCCGTGCACTGGTGCACAGTCCTGCTATTTTGGTTTTAGATGAGGCTACCTCTTCAGTTGATACCGAAACCGAATTATTGATCCAGAAAGCCATTGATAATTTAATGGAAGGCAGAACTTCTATCGTAATCGCCCACCGTTTATCCACCATTCAAAAAGCCAATCAGATTATTGTGCTAGATAAAGGTGAGATTAAAGAAAAAGGCACGCATCAGCAGCTGTTAAAATTAAATGGTTACTATAAAAAGCTTTACGATCTGCAGTTCTCATCCAAAGGGATAGCTAAAGTTTAAAACTCATTTATTTTCAAGGATTTTCTTAATTTAACAACTTCTTAAACCCAATAGGAAGATGAAACGGTTAAAATTACTTGCCTTATTCTTGTTTTCGGCTTTAGCCTTGCAGGTTTCTGCACAACAGAAAAAATACGTAATGGTGATTCATGGTGGTGCCGGCACTATCCTCAAAAAAAATACGACTCCCGAAAAAGAAGCAGCCTACATAGCCGTTTTAACCCAGGCTTTACAAGCGGGTTATGCAGAAATTAAAGCAGGCAAATCAAGCCTTAATGCTGTTGAAGCAACCATTCATGTTTTAGAAAACGATCCTCATTTTAATGCCGGTAAAGGTGCTGTTTTTACGCATGATGGCAAAAATGAGCTTGATGCTGCCATAATGGACGGAAAAACTTTAATGGCAGGCTCGGTTGCTGGAGTAACTACCATAAAAAATCCAATTTCTGCTGCCAGAGCCGTGATGGAAAAATCGGAGCATGTAATGATGGTGGGCGCAGGTGCCGATCAATTTGCAAAAGAAGCCGGATTGGAAATTGTTGATCCTAAATATTTCTGGACTAAAGAACGTTGGGATGGCTTACAACAGGCCATTAAAGAAGATTCTACCAAAGCGGTGTTAGATCATGGAAGTAAGAAATCAGAGTTATTTGGAATTAAAAACCACGATTACAAATTCGGTACAGTTGGTTGTGTAGCGTTAGATAAAGCAGGCAACTTAGCTGCCGGAACTTCAACCGGAGGTATGACAAACAAAAAATACGGACGGGTGGGCGATGCACCGATTATTGGGGCAGGTACTTACTGCAATAATGAAACAGCAGGTATTTCCTGTACCGGTTGGGGCGAGTTTTATATCCGCAATGTGGTGGCCAAGACGATTTCCGATTTAATGGAATATAAGGGATTATCTGTTGCAGAGGCATCGAAAATTGCCTTAGATAAAGTAGGTAAAATGGGTGGCGATGGTGGTTTAATTGCATTAGATAAGAAAGGGAATATGACTATGCCCTTTAATACCGAGGGAATGTACAGAGGCGCAATTACTGCCGACGGGAAAATTGAAGTCAGTATTTATAAATAAAATTATTTTAAAATTACGCTGTTCAATATTCAATAGCAAGCCAAAACACCTAAAAAAATAAAGATGACATTTATAGAATTTGTAAAGAAAATATTCTCCAATTTAACCTTTCAGGTTTTAATTGCCATCATCATTGGGATAAGTGTTGGTACTTATTTTCCTGGTTTTGCGCCAACTGCAAAATTAATCAGTGAGGGGTTTATTAACCTGATTAGCATGTTAATTGCCCCGATTATATTCTTTACCATCGTTTTAGGAATCGCACACATGGGCGATATGAAAAAGGTAGGCCGGGTAGGTGGCAAAGCACTGTTATATTTCGAAGTTGTAAGCACAGTAGCGATTGCAATTGGTTTATTGGTCGCCAATGTTTTAAAGCCCGGTGCCGGAATGGTAGCCAAAGCTGGTGATGCCACAAAAATTACCGGTTATGCAGAACAGGCGAAGGATATGAACTGGGCCGAATTCTTCCTCCATATTATTCCACATAATGTGATTGCTGCTTTTGCTGAGGGAAACATTTTACAGATTTTGCTATTTGCCATTCTTTTTGGTTATGGTCTGAATAAATTGGGCGGAGAGGGAACAAGCGTTTTAAACGCCTTCGATAAAATATCGAAAGTACTCTTCAAAATCATGAAGGTAATTATGCGTTTAGCGCCAATTGGGGCTTTCGGCGGGATGGCTTTCAGTATTGGTACGCATGGTTTGGAAAGTATAGTGGGCATGGCTAAGCTCATGGGCTCAGTTTATTTGACCTGTATCCTTTTTATTTTTATCGTTTTAAACGGAATCTGCAGGTACTATAAATTTAGTCTTTGGCAATACCTGAAATATATCCGACAGGAAATTTTAATCGTGCTGGGTACTTCTTCTTCCGAATCGGCCCTGCCGAGCATGATGCAGAAAATGGAAGCCATCGGTTGCGATAAATCGGTTGTTGGTTTGGTTATTCCTACCGGCTATTCTTTTAATCTTGATGGAACGGCAATTTACCTCGCCATGGCCGTTATATTTCTTTGCCAGGTTTTTCATGTTGATTTATCCCTTGGGCAACAGATTACGGTTTTAGGCGTGCTCATGGTTACTTCTAAAGGTGCCGCAGGCGTAACCGGAAGTGGTTTTATCGTTTTGGTATCAACTTTAACTGCTTTAAAAATTATGCCGATAGAACATATTTCCATATTAATCGGTGTAGATCGTTTTATGAGCGAGGCCAGGGCCATTACCAACGTAATCGGAAACGGAGTAGCTACTATTGTAATTGCTAAAAGTGAAAAGCAGTTTGATGAGCAGAAGTATTTAAAGGCTATTCGACCTGCAACGATAGAAAAAGCAGAGGAAGTTTAGTCTGGGGTCGGGCGTTTGGCGTAAGGCGTTCAGGGAGTCGAAAGCAAATGGTAGTTTGGAGCTATCCTCTCGAAGTCCTGATCCGATAGCTATCAGATTCATTTCATGATCTTAATAGCAGGAAAGATGCTGAACTAAATTCAGCATGACGATTCTGTTGATCTGTTGTAATTAAAGCCATGTTTTTAGGTGTATTAGAAACCCTTCTATCCTCAACCTTCACGCCTTCAACCTTTTTTATGTATCTTTGCAGTAGAAACATGCACACAGCTTGTTTAATTAATCCATATCACATTGGCTCAAGAAGAACAAAATAACCGCAAAGAAAAAAGCGAGTTACACCCACGCAACAAACACCGTTCGCGTTACAATTTCAAACAACTTATTGCAACTTCAAAAGAATTAAGACGTTTCGTTTTTAAAAACGAACATAACGACGATTCTATCGATTTTGCAGATCAAAATGCCGTTAAAGCACTAAATAGGGCTTTGTTGAAATATTTTTATGATATCCAGCAATGGGATATTCCTCAGGATTTCCTTTGTCCGCCTATTCCGGGCAGGGCAGATTATATCCATTATGTAGCCGATCTTTTGGGGTCGAGTAATAAAGGAAAAAATCCAAAAGGCGCTAAAATTAATGTACTCGATATCGGCGTCGGTGCTAACTGTATTTACCCGATTATCGGTCACCAGGAATATGGCTGGAGCTTTGTAGGTTCAGAAATAGATCCACTTTCAGTTGATTCGGCAAGACGCATTATCGAAGCCAACAAACCCCTGCAGGGAGCTGTAGAAATTCGTCAGCAATCATCAAAACTGGGTATTTTCAGAGGGATTGTGGGTAGAACAGAGCGTTTCGATGCTGTGGTTTGTAATCCGCCGTTTCATTCTTCACTAAAAGAAGCTGAGCAAGGCACCCGTCAGAAATGGCGTAACCTGGGTGGTAACGAAAAAGAAGTAAAACATGTATTAAACTTTGGCGGGAATAAGGCCGAACTTTGGTGCCCTGGTGGCGAACGCGCTTTTGTAGAGCAGATGATTATTCAGAGCGAGCAGATCAAAAATCAGGTATTATGGTTTACATCATTGGTGTCAAAAAGTGCCAATTTGAAAAGTATCTATAGCACATTGGTTAAAGCAAATGCTTTTGAAGTAACCACTGTTCAAATGAGCCAGGGACAAAAAATAAGCCGCTTTGTAGCCTGGACTTTCCATGATGAAGCTGCACAGGCGGAATGGGTAAAAGGATGGAAAACTGAAACTAAACCAAAAACAGATAAGCCCAAAGCTGAAGGCAAAAGTCTTTAGTTTGATAAATAGTAAAGCAAGCCGGATTAATGATAAAGTTGGTCCGGCTTTTCGTTTTTATCTTTTTTTGTACTTCGTTAGTCGGGATTTGTAATCCCGATTCAAGAGCTAAGGATTTGCAATCCTTTAGATGAGCCAGCAATTGCTATGTTTTGAGGACAGATTTAGTAAACTACACACAATAAGCAACTACCTACTGGAACTATAAAACGACCTGGTATAGAACTCTGCCAACTGAGAATTGTGAACCAATCTTCTCTTAATCCTGCTTTTACCGAATATCATCATTTCTTTTCATAAACAATCAGAATAGTCAAATCATTACCTGCATTTGGGGCAATACCATGCGAACTGCCCGGACGGGTTAAAATGGCATCACCAGGTTTAACCGCAAAGGTTTTTCCGTTCATCTGCATGGTTCCGTTTCCACTGATCACATAATAAATCTCATCTTCCTTCTGCAAATGGTAACCAATGGAAGAGCTTGGCTTCAGAATCCTTTTGCGGAATGCTGTTTTGAGGCTTTTCGCCTCCCCGAAAAAGTTAAAGCCGATGGTTTTACCTCCACCATTATGTGTTCCTGGTTCTTCTTTGGCTACTTCAATATCGTTTTGAAGGATGTATTTACTGGTATCGGTGCTTTGAGCGCTGGCCTTAATTGAAATGAAGGTTGCAGTAATAACGATTAAAATTAATATGGATTTTCTCATCTTTATATTATTTAGCTTTTTGCTTCGGTCTTTAGTCTTTCCGCTTCAAAAGTAAATTTAGGCGTTTTGCATGGATGTTGCCACAGGAACCAGCACTTTGTTCCTAAACCTGATCGAAGTGGTTCCGATTCTTCATCGGAAAGAACGGAGAGCGGGAGTGCAGCCCTCCAAAAGCGCAGAACTGCTCATTTTCTAATCCTAAGCGATAACATTTTTTGAAAATGAGCGGTCTGTAGTACTTGGCCTTTGCAGCCCTGCCATTCGCTTTACTCCGTTACACTTCGTGTTCGCTGCTGTCAGGTTTATAGCCGAAGGGCCTGCTCCAGGTGTGGGGCCTAAAATTATGTGGAGCACTATACATTACAATAGTCAATTATCGCTTTTAGCTTTAGTCTTTCCGCTTTGGTCTTTCGTATATCAGACTAAAGCTGCCATAAAGCATTTCCTTACATTTTCCTGAAAAAACGGACTAAATAATATGGTTTTAGATTTGAATTCCAGTTCAATAATATTAGCTTTGCACAAAAAAAATATTGATACATGAGCGTTTTAGTAAATAAAGATTCTAAGGTTATCGTTCAGGGTTTTACCGGAAACGAAGGAACTTACCACGCTGAGCAGATGCTGGCCTATGGTACAAACGTAGTTGGTGGTGTAACGCCTGGCAAAGGTGGGCAATTGCATTTAGATAAGCCTGTTTTTAATACTGTTAAAGATGCCGTTGATCAAACGGGTGCAAATGTATCTATCATTTTCGTACCACCAGCTTTTGCTGCTGATGCAATTATGGAAGCTGCCGAAGGTGGTATTAAAGTTATTGTTTGTATTACTGAAGGTATCCCAACTAAGGATATGATTCAGGTTAAAGAATATATTGCTGATCGCGATGTTACGCTTATCGGCCCTAACTGCCCGGGGGTAATTACTGCTGATGAAGCTAAAATTGGTATCATGCCAGGTTTTATCTTCAAAAAAGGTCATGTTGGCGTGGTTTCTAAATCAGGAACTTTAACTTATGAGGCGGTAGATCAGGTTGTTAAAGCTGGTTTAGGTATTACAACAGCTATTGGTATCGGTGGTGACCCAATTATTGGAACACCAACTGTAGAAGCAGTTAAATTATTAATGAACGATCCTGAAACTCACGGTATCATCATGATTGGTGAAATTGGTGGTGGAATGGAAGCAGAAGCTGCCCGTTGGATCAAAGAACATGGTACCAAACCAGTTGTTGGTTTTATCGCTGGTCAAACTGCGCCTCCGGGACGTAGAATGGGTCATGCTGGTGCTATTGTTGGCGGTGCCGATGATACTGCAGCGGCTAAAATGAAAATCATGCGTGAGTGTGGTATCCGTGTAGTAGAAAGTCCTGCTGAAATCGGTGCTGCAATGGCAGAAGAATTAGCAAAATAAGATTTAAAAATCTCGTTATAGAAAAGCGTTTCGATTAAGTTCGGGACGCTTTTTTGTTTTTTTATCACAAAGTTCTCGAAGAATATGTTTGACCACTAAGGCGCAAAGCACACAAAGTTAGGGTGTTACCATTTCCCACTTCTGCCGTCATTCCCGCGCAGGCGGGAATCTTAATGGCTTTGGTTAAGCTTAACTTTGGGTTAAAACCACTTCACTTTGTATCCTTCTCCTCCAGGAGAGGGACAACACAAAAGACAATACTCATCAAACTTTGTCAGGGTGAGGTAAACACTACTCCATTTTCTCAAACCAGCAAACCAAAACAAAATCCATAACGTATATTGAGGTATGAAAACGATGTTAAATAAACTATTTTTGGTTTCTGCTGTTGTTTTAATAACAGGTCTTTCTGCTTGTGCTCAAAAGCAAGATAAGAAAGCCGTAAAACAATCGAAGGAAACAGAACAAATCATACCAAAGAAGAAAATGAACTGGAATCCATTAACACCCGAAGAAGAAAGAGTAATTGTAAATAAAGGTACAGAATACCCTGGTACAGGTAAATACGAGCATACAACAGATAAAGGAACTTATACCTGTAAACGTTGTAATGCGGCCCTATATCGTTCAGAAAGTAAGTTTGATGCACATTGCGGCTGGCCTGCTTTCGATGACGAAATTAAAGGTGCTGTAAAGCGTATTCCTGATGCTGATGGTTCCCGTACAGAAATTGTTTGTGCCAATTGTGGTGCGCATCTCGGTCATGTATTTTTAGGCGAAGGATTTACCAACAAAGACGCCCGTCATTGTGTAAATTCTATCTCGATGAATTTTGTGCCGGATAAAAAATAAGGTAGATGTAGAAGGGTTAGGTAGAGGCGTATGGCGACAAGCTGTACGCCTTTTTTGATGCACAAAACCAGGCTGTTTTTCCACAAATTATTGATTATAAACTAAATGCTTATATTTGCAGGCTCGATAAAGAAAATTTAGCCTATGAAGTATCTGCTGTTATTAAGTTTTTGTTTCCTGTTTTTACAAGGTAAAGCAGAAGATTCTGGTTCATCAAACGAACCTGATAGTATCAAAAAAACAGTTCTCGCCACTTATTATCACAGAAAATTCGAAGGCCGCCGCACCACCAGCGGCGCCAAATACCGGGCAAAAAAGCTAACAGCTGCCCACCGCACGCTTCCATTCGGTACCATGATTACAGTAACCAATCCAGATAACGGAAAATCGGTAGTAGTAAAGGTAAATGACCGTGGTCCTTTCTCTAAAAGATTGGCTATAGATTTGTCTGAACGTGCTGCCAAACAGATTGGTATTTATAGCAAAGGCATCGCTAAAGTAAGCCTCAGTTATACCACTGAGTAATACTCCTTTTAGCTCTTTTTAGGGCTTAAAATACCCCTCAAATTTAAGTTATTAACACTCATTTTGGTTTGCTAAACCCTTGAAAAGAAACGATTAGCTTTTTTTTCGCTTGAAAATGATATTTGGCTGATCGTTTTTCCCCATCAATTGGGTGAGGTGTTAACAACTTTGGTTCACAAACAAGGGCCGCCGTATATATATTTGTTACAACAAAGTTCTTTAACTTCTTGCGCTTGAAAACAAATATAAAAGCTTAGTTTTTAGTAATTTAGACGTACATCACTCTGGTTGAAATTTTAAATTTTCCTAACTAAAATCTCAGTTGTTTGTCAGGCAATAGGGTTAGCACTTTCACAACAGCGTTTTGATAAAAGACATTACAATCATCATATAAAATTGATGGATGCGTGTCTTCGTCGGCTCTGTTAAAATAGAATTAAAAATATCAGCGTATGGAACAGGAATTATTACTACAAGAAAACAAAGACAGATTTGTGCTTTTGCCGATTAAGTATCCGGCAATATGGGAAATGTATAAAAAGACCGAAGCTAGTTTTTGGACGGCAGAAGAGATTGATCTTTCTGACGACCAGAAACACTGGGACAATTTAAATGATGGCGAAAGACATTTTATTTCGCACATCCTTGCTTTCTTTTCTGCTAGTGATGGTATCGTGAACGAAAATCTTGCTGTAAACTTCATGAGTGAGGTTCAATTGCCGGAAGCACGTTGTTTTTATGGTTTCCAGATTATGATGGAAAACATCCATGCTGAAACCTACGCCCTGTTAATCGATACTTATATTAAAGATCCCGAAGAAAAAGACCGTTTGTTCCATGCTATTGATACTGTTCCTGCAGTAAAAAGAAAAGCAGAATGGGCTTTACGCTGGATTGAAAACGGAACTTTTGCCGAACGTTTAGTGGCATTTGCTGCAGTTGAAGGTATTTTCTTCAGCGGAAGTTTTTGCTCTATTTTCTGGTTAAAGAAACGTGGCTTAATGCCGGGATTAACTTTCAGTAATGAGTTGATCTCGAGAGACGAAGGCTCACACTGCGAATTTGCTTGTCTATTGTACAGCATGTTGAGCAATAAATTGAGCGAAGAAGCAGTTCATGGTATCATTAGCGATGCAGTAGAAATTGAAAAAGAGTTTATTACTGATGCATTGCCAGTTGCTTTGATTGGGATGAATGCAAAATTAATGAGTCAATATATCGAATTTGTGGCCGACAGATGGTTACAGGAGCTGGGTTACAAAAAAATCTACCATGCAACCAATCCATTCGATTTTATGGAAATGATTTCATTACAGGGTAAAACCAATTTCTTCGAGAAACGTGTAGGCGACTATCAGAAAAGTGGTGTATTAACCTCTGCTGATAATAACAAACAAGCGTTTTCATTAGACGAAGACTTTTAAGGTAGAGGTTAAAAGGTAGAAGGTTTTAATCTTGATACCTGATACTCATTACTTAATACTAATAAATAACAAAAATACAAAAGTGATGATTAAGTCTTGATACTTGATACTCACGACTTAACATAAACTTAAATCTCATAAAATATGTTCGTACTAAAAAGAGATGGCCGCAAAGAAGCGGTGCAATTTGACAAAATTACAGCCCGCATTCAAAAGTTGTGCTATAGTTTAAATTCAGACCTTGTAGACCCGATTGATGTAGCCAAAAAGGTAATCGAAGGTTTATATGATGGAGTAACTACTTCTGAGCTGGATAACCTTGCTGCAGAAACTGCTGCCTCGTTAACTACAAAGCACCCTGATTATGCACTGCTGGCATCTCGTATAGCGGTTTCCAACTTGCATAAAAATACCACTAAATCATTCTCGGGTACGATGAAAATGTTGTACGAATATTTCGACCCGAAAGCGCAGAAAGCTGCACCTCTGATCGCTGATGATGTTTATGAGATTATTGAAAAAAACAAAGATATTTTAGATAGTTCTATCATTTACGACCGCGATTTCGGTTTCGATTATTTCGGTTTTAAAACGTTGGAAAAATCTTACCTTTTAAAAGTTAATGGTCAGATTGTGGAGCGCCCGCAACATCTGTTTATGCGTGTTTCTGTTGGTATCCACAAAGAAGATATCGAAAGCGCAATCAAAACCTATAACTTAATGAGCGAGCGTTGGTTTACACATGCTACGCCAACGTTATTCAATGCTGCTACACCAAAACCTCAAATGTCTTCTTGTTTCTTGTTAACCATGCAGGATGACAGCATCGAAGGTATCTACGATACTTTAAAGCAAACCGCTAAAATTTCGCAAAGTGCTGGTGGTATCGGTTTAAGCATCCATAACATCCGCGCAACAGGTTCGTACATTGGTGGTACAAACGGTACAAGTAACGGTATCATCCCAATGTTACGTGTATTTAACGATACTGCCCGTTATGTAGATCAGGGTGGAGGTAAACGTAAAGGTGCTTTCGCAATCTATCTAGAGCCTTGGCATGCAGATGTTTTCGAATTCTTAGACTTACGTAAAAACCACGGTAAAGAAGAAATGCGCGCGCGCGATTTGTTCTATGCTCTTTGGATTAACGATTTGTTTATGCAACGCGTTAAAGATAATGGCGATTGGACGTTATTCTGCCCGCACGAAGCACCAGGTTTAGCTGATTGTTTTGGCGCTGAATTTGAAGCCTTGTATACTAAATATGAAGCTGAAAAGCGTGGGCGTAGAACGGTTAAAGCTCAGGAACTTTGGTTTGCCATCTTAGATTCGCAGATTGAAACCGGTACCCCTTACATGTTGTTTAAAGATGCTGCTAACAGTAAATCTAATCAGCAGAATTTAGGAACCATTAAAAGTTCTAACCTATGTACCGAAATTATCGAGTACACTTCTAAAGATGAAGTTGCCGTTTGTAACTTAGCTTCTTTGGCATTGCCTCGTTTCGTAATTAACGGTGCTTTCGATCACCAAAAATTATACGATGTAACTTATCAGGCTACTTTAAACCTGAACAAAATCATCGATCATAACTATTATCCTGTACAGGAAGCAGAAAATTCAAACATGCGTCACCGTCCGGTTGGTTTAGGTGTACAAGGTTTGGCTGATGCCTTTATCTTAATGCGTTTACCTTTCGAAAGTGATGAGGCTAAACGGTTAAACAAAGACATTTTCGAAACGATTTATTTCGCTTCAATGACGGCTTCACACGATTTAGCTGTGAAAAATGGTCCTTACCAAACTTTTAAAGGTTCTCCATTATCAAAAGGTAAATTCCAGTTCGATTTATGGAATGTAACACCAGATAGTGGCCGTTGGGATTGGGATGCATTACGCAAAAAAGTAGTTAAAGATGGTGTGTACAACTCATTATTGGTTGCACCAATGCCAACTGCCTCTACTTCGCAGATTTTGGGTAACAACGAATGTTTCGAGCCATATACTTCAAACATTTACACCCGTCGTGTATTAAGTGGAGAGTTTGTAGTGGTAAACAAACACTTATTGAAAGATTTGGTTGCGTTAGGTTTGTGGAATAACGATATGAAAAACCAGATCATATTGGCTAACGGTTCAATCCAGGCTATTGATACGATTCCTGATTACATTAAAGAATTGTACAAAACCGTTTGGGAAATCAAGATGCGTAACATCATCGATATGGCTGCCGATCGTGGTGCCTACATCTGCCAGTCGCAATCGTTAAACTTGTTCGTAAATGCACCAAATACATCAAAGTTAACTTCAATGCACTTTTATGCATGGGAGAAAGGTTTAAAAACCGGTATGTATTACCTGCGTACACAAGCAGCTTCACAAGCCGTTAAATTTACAGTAGAAAACCAGGGCGGTAAAGCAATTGAAGCAGTTATCCCTGCTGAAATGACACAAGATCAGGTGGCAGAAGAAATCGTTGACGGACCAGTTTGTTCAATGGAAGAAGGCTGTATCAGCTGCTCTGGATAAGGTAGAGGGTAGGAAGGCGGAAGGTTTAAGGCCCGCTGCCGATTAAATATTCAAAATTAAGTAAGGTTTTGGGCAAACGCTCAAAACCTTATTTTTTGTCCTTACTTTTGTAATCATAATAGGTTTCACCTTAAACCTTACCCCTTATGCCTTCAACCTTGAAACATAGCAAACACGAAATCATTCCCTGCGAGCGATGTAACAGTGCTATTGAGTGCAAGGCAAATTCATATACCAAGTGCCAATGCAGTGTGGTGCAGCTCAGCATTAACGAAGTACAATATATCTCCGAACTGTATGATGGCTGTCTGTGTGCCAAATGCTTATTCGAATTACAACAAGAGTATAGGGAAGAGATTGGCGTGTAACAATTGTGATTTTCGTGCCTTTTTATTTAAAATCATTTGAAAAGCAGATTCCTGTATTTTTAGGTTAGTTCCGGTCCCGCTTTTCCTTCTGCCGATTAGAAGAAATCGGCATTCGGGCAATCGGGTTTAGTTAACCTGGGTTCTGCTCTTTTTTGGAAACACATTTATCTCAGGTCGCTTATATTAAATAAATCACTAAAATTGATTCATTGATGTATCCCAATTCGGACAGTTCTATAGGTGTAAAAAAGGACATATTTTTCTTATTAATTGTAATTTATACAATTAAAATTTCTACAGGTATTAATCAAAACCTAAAAGGTTAGTTTTTGGCCTTTATAAGCGTTCAGCCAGGGTATTCTTTAAAATGTCATCTGCAGGTGGAATTTCGCTTTCACTAGATCCTAAGTCATTTTTGAGGCCTTAAATTCAATAAAAAATAGTTTGAAAATAAGTGTTAAAAATGGTAACAAAGCACGCCGTTTGATATCTATATCGTGCTTGATAAATGGTTTATCAGGTTAAAAAAAGAAAAAAAATATAACATTATGGAAGCGCTCATTTCTAATTACTGGTGGGTTTTAGTGGCACTGTTGTGCATCGTTTTATACAAATATATTTTACGTTTCTTATTCGGGATGGTTATCGTACCTGAAGACAGAATCGGCTTGATTACCAAAAAATTCGTACTCTTTGGCTCCGATCGGGAGCTGCCCGATGGCCGCATCATCGCAGTTAAGGGAGAAGCCGGTTTCCAGGGAAAAACACTTGCGCCGGGATTGTATTTCGGAATGTGGTTCTGGCAGTACAGCGTAACGATGGAACAGTTTACCATCATTCCTGAAGGAAAAATCGGACTGATTATGGCCAAAGATGGTTCGGAAATCCCAACCGGAAATATCCTCGGGCAGCGGGTAGAATCTGATAATTTTCAGGATGCCGTGAAATTTCTTGATAATGGTGGTCAGCGAGGCCGGCAAACCTCTTATATTACATCAGGTTCCTACCGTATCAATACGATGTTGTTCCAGGTTTCGGTTACCGAAATGATCCGGATTCAGGAAAGCATGGTAGGCATTGTGACCACTCTTGATGGTTTACCGATTGAGGCCAATCAGATCGCGGGTAAATTGGTAGATGGCCACAACAATTTTCAGGATTTCGATGCATTTATCAAACAAGGTGGTAACCGTGGTTTGCAGCCTCAGGTAATTTTAGCGGGTTCATACAACCTTAATCCGTGGGCAATTCAGTTAGAGGAAATCCCAATGACCGAAATTGCGATTGGTTATGTAGGTGTAGTGATTTCCTTTATAGGTACAGATGGAAACGACTTAACCGGTGCAGACTTTAAACATGGCAACATTGTTGGTAAAGGCTCAAAAGGCGTTTGGCTGGAACCACTTGGTCCGGGTAAATATCCAATTAACAAATACATCATGAAGGTAGAGTTGGTGCCCACAACCAATTTGGTGTTAAACTGGGCATCTGCACGGAGTGAGGCGCATAATCTGGACAAAAACCTCTCAACCATTACCGTACGTTCTAAAGATGGTTTCCCTTTCAATTTGGATGTAGCGCAGATTATCCACGTACCTACTACAGAAGCACCAAAAGTAATTGCCCGTTTCGGTAATATGGTGAACCTGGTTTCGCAGGTTTTGGAGCCTACTATTGGTAACTATTTTCGTAACTCGGCCCAGGGAAGCGATGTAATTGCTTTCCTTAGCACCCGTAAAGAGCGTCAGGAATCGGCTAAAGAACATATCCGCAAAGTACTTGATGAATATAATGTAAATGCGGTTGATACGCTGATCGGTGATATTGTTCCGCCAGAATCATTAATGAAAACCCTAACAGACCGTAAAATTGCAGAAGAGCAAAAGGTGACTTACGAAACCCAAAAACAGGCACAGGAAACCCGTCAGGGAATGGAGAAAGAAACCGCCATCGCAGATATGCAGAAAGATATTGTGAAAGCACAACAAAGTGTAGAGATTGCCGAACGTACCGCAAGTGCAACCGTGAAAAAATCGGAAGGTGATGCCGCTGGTGTAAAATTAGCTGTGGGTGCAGAGGCTGAGGCTACCAAAATGCGGGCACATGCCGAGGCCGAAGCCACCAAGGCAAGAGCGCAGGCTGATTCGGAAGCGATTAAGTTGCGTGCATCAGCAGAGGCTGAACAGATTTCGTTAACCGGTAGTGCCGAAGCAGGTAAAATTCTGGCCGTAGGTAAATCAACCGCCGAAGCTTACGAACTTGCTGTTAAAGCTTTGGGTGGCGAAAACTTTACCCGTTACAAAATTACTGAAGAGTTATCGAAAGGTAATGTAAAACTGATTCCTGATGTATTAATTGGTGGCAACGGCGGTAATCATGGAGGATCAGCTATGGATGGCTTATTAGGCTTGAAATTGATGGAATTAATGGATCCTCAGGCACGTAAAGAAGTGGTAGCGGTTGCAGAAATTGTAGAAACTAAAGCTAAACCTAAAAAGGATAATATCAACCCTTAATTTGGTTAATCAGATTGGAAAGCCTCGATGGAAATCGGGGCTTTTTGTTGTTACTCCTCTCAAGTTACCGTCATTTCGTGCGGAGTGCAACGCAGTCGAGAACCACGGAGTGCTCAGCGAAGCTAAATCTGTCCAGATAGATCTCTCCACTCCGCGTTGCTTCAGTCGAGATGACGATTTTTCTTTTGGATTTATTAATAATACTTTCAATTATAGTCATTTTTTATACAAACCTTACACCCTCAACCTTTATACCTTAAACCTTTTTAGTAACTTTGCAACCTAATTTAGAATGACTGAATTTTTAATGGTTGAATGGTGTGAAATTCATTCATTCTACCATTCTCTCATCCAATAATTTTAAGAAATGAAGAAAGTAAAAGTTGGCTTAGTGCAAATGAGTTGTACTAAAGATAAGCAAGAAAATTTAGATAAAGCGATTGCGAAAGTAAGGGAAGCGGCTGCAAAAGGTGCGCAGATTGTGTGTCTGCAGGAGCTTTTTACTTCTTTATATTTCTGCGATGTTGAAGATTACGACAATTTTGACCTGGCAGAAGCTATTCCTGGTCCTTCTACGGATGCATTGCAGGTGGTAGCTAAAGAATTGGGTGTGGTAATTATCGCTTCATTGTTTGAGAAACGTGCTGAAGGTTTGTATCACAATACCACCGCTGTTTTAGATGCTGATGGTTCATATTTAGGGAAATACCGCAAAATGCATATTCCTGATGATCCTGCTTTCTACGAAAAATTTTACTTTACCCCAGGCGATTTAGGCTATAAGGTTTTCGAAACCAAATTTGCTAAAATCGGTATTCTGATCTGTTGGGATCAGTGGTATCCTGAAGCTTCGCGTATTACAGCCTTAATGGGTGCCGATATTATGTTCTATCCAACTGCAATTGGTTGGGCGACTGATCAGGATGAAGAAACCAATCAAGATCAATACAACGCCTGGCAAACCATTCAACGCTCACATGCAGTGGCGAACGGTGTACCGGTGGTAAGTGTAAACCGCGTTGGTTTTGAGCAAGATGGCGCCATGAAATTCTGGGGAGGAAGTTTCGCTACGAACGCACAGGGCAAATTACTTTACTTAGGCTCGCACGATCAGGAAGAAACCGAAGTGGTAGAATTAGATTTATCAGAATCTGATTTCTTCCGTAAACACTGGCCTTTTTTAAGGGATAGAAGAATTGATTCTTACCAACCGATTACAAAAAGATATATTGATGGGGATTAAAAAAGTCGGAGGTCGGGAGACCGAAGATGGAGGCCAAAGAGCATACAAGCAAAGTGCTAAAATTTCCAATGCTATAATTTGAAGGGCTGGATATAGGGTAAAAGAGATTTGTATTCAGTAAGAAAATCTTAAAGGTTTGGATTGGACTGTAAGAAGTTGTAATTTGTTGTGGTATAATATAGACTATGACATCGGACCTCTAATCTCAGACTAAAATGGCATTCAAATTTGAAAAACTCAAGGTTTGGCAAAAGGCTTTAGACTTAGCTGATGAGATTGATAAAATGACAAAAACTTTTCCAAAGGAAGAGATTTATATTTTAACATCACAGGTTAAGCGTGCTGCCGATTCGATTTCAATGAATATTGCCGAAGGAAGTACAGGTCAAAGTAACCCTGAATTTTGTAGATTTTTAAGATATTCTTTGCGTTCTGATATAGAAGTTGTGAACTGTTTACACTTGGCAATAAGAAGAGGCTACATTACAGAGGAAATATTTCAGAAACATTATCAATCCTGCGAAGAAATTTTGATCATGATTTCTGCTTTAATCAAATCGCTGAATTGAGTCGGGTGTAAGAAGACCGACGATACTGGCGATTTATGAATACACTAAATCATCTGGCTTCGGCGGCCACATTTCGAAACTTTAAAAAACTAAAAGACAAAATAATCCGACCTCGGATATCCGACTTCGGACTTTATTAACACACTAAATCATCGGACTTCGGACACCCGACTTTCGGACTTTAAAAACTATGTCAAACTTTCCTCCTAAAAAAGATTTAAATATCAATCAATTCGATTATTCGCCAAAGCAGCAAGGTTTTGCTTTTCCCGCCGAGTGGGCTAAACATGAGGCAACCTGGTTAAGCTGGCCGCATAAAGAAGCCTCTTGGCCAGATAAAATCGAGACTATTTACGAACCATATTGCCAATTTATCAAAGCTTTTGCCGAAGGCGAAAAGGTCCGTATTAATGTTAAGGATGAAGAAATGAAGGCTTTTGCTATTTCTGAATTAACGAAAGTAGATGCAGATTTAAGTCAGGTTGAATTTTATTTCAATGAAACCAATGATGCCTGGTGCCGCGATCACGGTCCAGCATTTTTGCTAAAAGGAAATGAAAAGGCTGTTGTAGATTGGGGTTACAATGCCTGGGGTGGAAAATATCCTCCATTTGACCTGGATGATGTAATTCCGACAAAGATTGCCAGACATTTCAATCTCCCTTTATTTACGCCAGATATTGTAATGGAAGGTGGTTCGGTAGAGTTTAACGGCGCAGGTACGGTTTTAACCACCACAGCTTGTTTGTTGAATGAAAACCGTAATCCGCATTTAACCAAAGAGCAGATCGAAAAGTATTTGCTCGAATATTACGGACAGGAGCAGGTTTTATGGTTGGGCGATGGAATTGTAGGTGATGATACCGATGGCCATATTGATGATATTACGCGATTTGTGAACGAGGATACGGTTTTAACGGTTGTAGAAAGCAATCCGCTTGATGAAAATTATATCTTGTTACAAGAGAATCTGGAGGCCTTAAAAGCCATGAAGCTGAAAGATGGTCGCTCGTTAAATATTGTAGAACTGCCGATGCCATCACCAGTAATTCATGAAGATACCCGTTTGCCTGCATCTTATGCGAACTTTTACATTGCTAATGCAGCTGTAATTGTACCAATTTTTGATGATGTAAACGACCAAAAAGCTTTAGATATTATCCAGGGCTGTTTCCCTGATCGCAAAGTGATTGGAATCAACTCAGTCGATATTATTTGGGGATTGGGAAGTTTTCATTGTTTAAGTCAGCAGGAACCGGCGTTATAATTTATTGATATGAAACTGAGCAGAATAATTTTATTTGGTAATGATATTGGTGCCCTGAAAGTTTTTTATCAGTCCGTTTTTAATTTTTCGTTAATAGAAGAAATTGAAAACGAGTGGCTGGTTTTCAACGCGGGCGTCATCGAAATTGCTTTTCATCGGATTGGGGAATCATTCAGAAATGAGGATTCTTTTCGTGCAGAAAGTAATGTGAAACTAGTTTTTAGTATTGAAGAAGATATTGAAGAGCTTCAAAAACGACTTATAGAAAGTGGTGCAAAAATGAAAGATATCAAATCTTTTGAAGGCATTGATTTTCTTTTTTGCGATGGAGAGGACATAGAGGGGAACATTTTTCAGCTTAGCCAGAAAAAAGCATAATCTTTTATGCTTTAAATTATAACTTTACAACATTAAAATATTTCAACTTTACAACATTTCATAATGAAATTATTAGAAGGAAAAACAGCATTAATTACAGGCGCATCTAAAGGAATCGGCCGGAAAATAGCGGAGAAATTTGCCGAACAGGGCGCTAATGTAGCTTTTACATATTTATCATCAGTAGAAAAAGGTGAGGCTTTAGAGCAGGAATTACAAAGCTTCGGAACAAAAGTTAAAGGTTACCGTTCTGATGCTTCTAAATTTGCTGAAGCTGAACAATTGATCAATGATATCGTAGCCGAATTTGGTACTATTGATATCGTAGTGAATAATGCGGGCATTACTAAAGATGGTTTATTGATGCGCATGAGCGAAGAAAACTGGGATGATGTGATTAATATCAACTTAAAATCAATCTTCAACGTAACCAAGGCAGCTTCTAAAATAATGATGAAAGCCCGTAAAGGCGTTTTTATCAATATGGGTTCCATTGTGGGCACTACGGGTAATGCTGGTCAGGCCAATTATGCTGCTTCTAAAGCCGGAATCATCGGTTTTACCAAATCAATCGCAAAAGAATTAGGTTCGAGAAATATCCGTGCCAACGTGGTTGCACCAGGATTTATCCGTACCGAAATGACAGATATTCTCGATCCGAAAGTAGTTGAAGGATGGGAAAAAGATATTCCGTTAAAACGTGCCGGTGAGACTGAAGATATTGCCAATGTTTGTGTGTTCCTAGCTTCAGATATGAGCGCTTACGTGACCGGACAAACCTTGTCTGTTTGCGGTGGGATGCTGTAATTAGCAAAAAGCTTAAAGACCAAAGATAAAAGCGAAAATCTGCCAGTAACTGAGTTTTCTGGCAGATTTTTTTATTTAAGATAACCATGACCCTAAGTAAAATAATTCTGATTAGTGCCTGTACTTTGATTGTAATACTCGGTATTACCGCCGCATTCAATAGTGCAGCCGATGGTAATAATGTGATTGGTTTCCCTTTTGTTTTTTATGAATATTTAGGCGGAAAGCGGTTTCCTGAACCTACTACACGCCATTGGTTCAATTTCTTTGCTTGTGCTATTGATGTCATACTTCTTTTTGGGGTTCCTTTTACCGGTTTGCTTTTTTATCAAAGAAAACAGAAGACTAAAAAGAAATAGCGATTATTGGAAGGTTGCAAGGTTTTGCGAGCAGAACATTGCACCTTTTCAACCTTTTAACTATTTTACAACATATTTCCCTTTTACCTCACTAACTTTCGGTTGCGTTTTATTCTTTTCGAAAGCTAAATACGCGGCTTGTAACGATTTCCAAAAGTTTGCCTGCGTTGGGAATTGAGTACTATATTTCTTCATATTTCCGTCCGTCATTTTGAAAGGATAGAGGTTAACAGGAATCCTTTCCTGACCCGCATTTCTGGCTTCAACACCCAATACATACACTTCTTTAATTTTTTCGTCGGTTAAAGGAATACAGCCTACGGTTACACAATTGCCATGGATGTAAATATCACTTCCAGGTTTTCTATCCTTTCCGGTTCTTGCATAATCAACTGTATTTGGATAGTTTACACCCAGTGATAGGTGGAAATTACTCATCGGGTTAAAAACATTAATGTAATAAAAACCTTCTGGTGTTTGTCCATCTCCTTCAATCACTTTTGGGCCAATGGTGCCAGAATGCGCACAAAAATCGTAAGTTCTGAATAAAGAATAGGTTTTAGCCGAATTATTCTTTAACCATACTTCAAGTTTGCCTTCCGTTTTATAGGCATTGATCACCATCGTGAATTTATCTCCATAACCACCAGCCTGGACAAATTTTTTCAATGTTTCCCATTTTTCGCTGTATGCTTTTTCTACTCTTTCAAATTTAATTTGAGTGGCTTTAAAATTATTTTGGGCATTCACCATAAGGCTTAGAGATAGCAGAAATGTTAGACAGATTATTTTCATAAGGATTGATTTGGTTTAAAAATAGGTAATTAACCACAGAGCGTAAAGCGTTCTCTTTTTTTACCACAAAGGTCATAGAGAAAAGGCACGAAGTACACAGAGTTAGGTGCCTAAAAAGGTTTAGGTACTTTGTGATCCTCAGTGTAAAACTCAGTGCACTTAGTGGTTAAACAAATGGATGTTTTTTAGTCTTGGCATAAATTCTTTATAATTAATAACCTTGAAAATTTCCTCAAAATTACCATCTTTATGAATTATGAACAGTTTTTTTTCTGGTACATCTATTTTGTTTTTTCTCGGTTGCCTGGCACTGGGCGTATTGTATGCCTGGTTGTTGTATCGCGGCAACAAAAATTTAGATAAAAAACTTCAGTATGGTTTAACAGCATTGCGGATTATCGCAGTAACCACCATTACATGGTTAATATTTGCTCCCCTCATCAAAACATTAAATTATACCTTAGATAAACCGGTAGTCATTATCGGGCAAGATAATTCTCTTTCTATTGGTCAGGTCAAGGCAGCAGGTTTCGACCAAAAATTATACGAACAGCATCTTAAAGCTTTACAAGATAAACTATCAGACAAATACGAGGTGAAAACGCTTCACTTTGGCGATCAGGTAGCCGATGGTTTCGATTTTAAAAATCAGGGTAAATTGACCGATGCCTCTGCTTTTTTTCAAAAAGTTAGGGATGAATATACCAATAGGAATGTTGGTGCTATAATTTTAGCTACTGATGGTATTTTCAATCATGGTGGAAATCCGCTATACAGCATCAATCAGATCAATGCGCCGGTTTATACCATTGCCCTGGGAGATAGTATCCCGAAGCGGGATGTACTGATTTCGAATGTGAATTACAATAACATAGTGTACCTGGATGATGATTTCACGATCGAAGTTCAAGTTCAGGCCTTTCAAAGCAATGGCGAAAATTCGACTTTAACTGTTAGTCAGAATGGAGCAAAGATTGAAGAGCAAAACATACCTATCAGTGGTAATTCTTTTGTTAAAACGGTTCCTGTTAAGATCCATGCAGGTAAAATTGGCGTTCAGAAATATACTGTTCAATTGGGTGCGTTAAAAAATGAAATCACTACACGAAATAACGTTCAGACTTTTTATGTGGAGGTGATTGATGGCAGGCAGAAAGTATTGCTTGCAGCGGTTGCACCACATCCCGATTTGGGTGTGTTAAAAGAAGCTATTTCACTCAATAAACATTACGAAGCTAAACTTGCCTTGGCAGATGATTTAAACGCAACAGATCCATCCAAATTCGATTTAATTGTTTTGTATCAGCTACCCGATATTCAAAATATCTCATCCGTTTTTTTAAAGAAATTGGCCGGTTTGAAGAAGCCTGTCTGGTACATTTTGGGCGCTCAGAGCAATATTAATACCTTCAACCAGATCCAGAATCAGGTGAATCTGAGTTCAGCCAACGGTTCTGTTCAGGAGGTATATGCTGATTTTGCCAATGGTTTTACCAGTTTTAATCTCACGGAAGAAGATAAAAAACAGTTTTCGGCTTTCGATCCTTTGCTTGGTCCATTTGGAAGGCTGACCGTTAACGCAGGCGCAACACCCGTTTTTAATCAACGTATTGGTAAAGTGAGTACCCAGCAACCATTATTGTTCTTTGCAAATGAAAAGGGCTTAAAGGCTGGTTATCTGATGGGAGAGGGGCTATGGCGATGGAAACTTTCGGAGGCTGAAAATGAAAGTAATCAATCGGTTTTAAATGATCTGATTTCAAAAACGGTTCAATACCTATCGGTTAAGGATGATAAGCGAAGGTTTAAGTTATTTACTTCAAAGTCTGCCTACGATGAAAATGAAGCCATCCAATTTAACGGCACGCTTTATAACGATAGCTACCAGCCTGTAAATGAGCCGGAAGTTAAACTTCAGGTTAAGAATGAGGCAGGCAAACTGTTTAATTATATTTTTTCTAAAACAGAAAATGGCTATCAGTTAGATGCCGGGAGTATGTCAGCTGGTAATTATTCTTATCTGGCTAATGTGGAATTGGGAGGAAAGAAATTCACAGCCTCTGGTAGTTTCTATGTAAATGCACTGATTGCAGAATTTCAGCAGACAACAGCCAATCACCAGCTTTTAAATACAATATCTAAACAAAGCAATGGCAAGTTGTTTATGCCCGAAAACCTGCTTAAAATAGCTGACGAGATTGCTAAAAACGAGAACATTAAAACCATTAGCTACGAAGACCGCAAGTATGATGAACTCATTAGTATGAAATGGCTATTTGGCTTAGTGCTGATCTTATTGGGTACAGAGTGGTTTTTAAGGAAAAGAAATGGAGAACTTTAGTTGATGTAAAATGTAGTAATGTAAGATGGATGATGTAGCCAATTTACCCCCTCTTCCATCATCCATCTCCCATTTTACCTTCCTAGTGCCATTCATCCCTGTAAACGAACTTTGGCATGTGCCATTCGAAGCGGATAGAAAGTAATCTTAACGTTAATCCAACAATAGCAGCCGAAATGGTCGCCAACATCTCACTTCCATGAAAATGTTCTATACCGATATAAATGGCGCCGGTAACTATCGCTGCACTCGCATAAATTTCTTTTCTAAAAAGAAATGGTACTTCATTGCAGAGCACGTCACGTAGTACGCCGCCTGCACAACCGGTAATCATTCCGCTAAACAATACAATTAAATAAGGCAAATGGATTTGCTGCGCTACCTGACAACCAATGATAGTAAACACCACTAAACCCAAAGCATCAAGGTAAAGAAAAAGCTTTTTGAGTTTAGTCATAATAGAGGCGATAAATGCTGCCAATAAAGCCGCTGCTGCGGTAATTACCAAATATTCCGGATGTTCTACCCAGCTCATCGGGTAATGGCCGAATAATACATTTCTAACCGTTCCACCGCCTAATGCCGTAACCCAGGCAATAATACAAACACCAACCCAATCCATATCACGTCTGCCGGCAGAAAGTGCAGCAGTCATGGCTTCGGCTGTTATGGCAATAATGTAAAGGATATGGAGCATTCGATTGGTTAATTGTTTGAATGGCTAATCGTTTAACAGGAAGGGGAATTGTTTAATTGTTAACTCCAAACTGTCAACTTTTAACTGAAAATTGCCAACTGAAAACTAGTCCTTCTTCTCTTCCCGGATAATTACGAAAACATCTTCATTATCTTTTTTCATGAAGTATTTTTCGCGGGCAAATTTTTCAGCTGTATTCAGGTTGGTATTCAGTTCGTTCAGATCTTTTTTAACCTGGGCGGTTTCTTTCTCAAAATATTCTTTTTCTTCCTGCAGTTTATTGGCCTGACTGCGGTATTCGTACTGCGACATCATATCGTTTTTATCGAAAAATAGCATCCACATCGCAAAAGCGACAGTAGCAAGGAAATATTTATTGCGGAAAAGATCTATTAAACGTTTCATATATGATATGAGATTTTTGATGTGAGATTTGAGAAGATCAAATCCCAGCAAACAAATATAGTATTAAAATAAAAACATCCGAAGATTTAAAATCTCCGGATGTTTCGCAAATAAGTTTTTCAACTTGTTAACACCTCTCTGCCTTAGAGCATCTCTCCTAAAGGAAAGGAAAAGAAATCCTCTTTAGGGGATTTGGGGGCTATTTTTTAGCGTATTTGAATTTTGAACCGATAAAACGTGCGTTTTCACCCAATTCTTCTTCAATACGTAATAATTGATTGTATTTTGCAATCCTGTCTGAACGTGATGCAGAACCTGTTTTAATCTGTCCGCAATTTAATGCTACAGCTAAATCAGCGATGGTAACATCTTCAGTTTCGCCAGAACGGTGACTCATTACCGAAGTATAACCACTGTTTTGCGCTAAAGTTACTGCATTGATCGTTTCAGTTAAAGAACCGATCTGGTTTACTTTTACCAGGATTGAGTTAGCAGTAGCCTCATCAATACCACGTTGTAAACGCGTAACGTTGGTTACAAATAAATCATCACCTACCAATTGAACATGGTCGCCGATTTTATCGGTTAAGCTTTTCCAGCCAGTCCAGTCATTTTCGTCCATACCATCTTCAATAGAGATAATCGGATATTTTGCAGAAAGGTCAGCTAAATATTGTGCCTGCTCTTCGCTTGAACGAATTACACCAGTAGCACCTTCAAATTTAGTATAGTCGTATTTACCATCTTTGTAGAATTCAGATGATGCACAATCTAAAGCTAAACAGATTTGAGAACCTGGTTTGTAACCAGCAGTTTCAATTGCTTTTAATACCGTTTCAATTGCATCTTCAGTACCGTCGAAAGTTGGTGCAAAACCACCTTCATCACCTACTGCAGTAGATAAACCTCTATCATGAAGAATTTTTTTCAAGCTATGGAAAACTTCAGTTCCCCAGCGTAAAGCCTCAGAGAAAGATGGAGCGCCAACCGGCATAATCATAAATTCCTGGAAAGCGATAGGTGCATCAGAGTGAGAACCTCCGTTAATGATGTTCATCATCGGAATTGGTAAAGTGTTTGCATTAACACCACCAATGTAACGGTATAATGGTTGACCGATTTCATCAGCAGCAGCTTTAGCAGCAGCCAAAGAAACACCTAAAATAGCATTAGCACCTAAGTTACCTTTGTTTTCGGTACCATCCAGGTCTAACATAATTTTGTCAATTGTATTTTGCTCAAAAACATCAATACCTCTTAATGCATCAGCAATTTTAGTATTTACATTTTCTACAGCTTTTAAAACTCCTTTACCTAAATATGTAGATTTATCACCATCACGTAATTCAACAGCCTCATATTGTCCAGTAGATGCACCGCTTGGTACAGCTGCACGGCCAAAAGCGCCTGCCTCTGTTACTACTTCTACTTCTACTGTTGGATTGCCTCTCGAATCGAGAATCTGTCTGGCATGGACATTAACGATTATGCTCATTTTTATTTGATTTTTTATTGATTTTTTAACCTGCTTAGTGTATAAAGTACAATTACTAAGCGCAACATCAAAGTTAGTATAATTTTTAAATAAATAAAGCGTTTTGAGGCTTAATGTTATGATAGTTGTTTGAGTTAATGGATGGTTAATTTTAAGTTAATATTGGTCGTCAAACTCATGATCCTTATAGCATGGACATTCATGCTTTTTTGAAAAGCAATTGCAGGAGTACTTCTGTTGGGGTTGGTCCTGCTTTCCATTACAAGTCCTCGCTTCGCTGTGGGCTTTCCATTTCATCCGATAGCTATCGGATCAGGTTTAAATTACTTAGATTCGGTAATTTATAGGAAAACTATGTCTAAAGGTGCTGTCCAAAAAAAAAGCCGTTAAATAAACTTTAACGGCTTTTCGTATCTATCGGTCGGTGTCTCACCGACCGAAATAGAATCTATTTATTTTTTAGCTTCAGCCAAAAGTTCAGAATTGAGGCGTACATATTCATCAACCTTTTGAGCTGTTGCAACGTCGATGCCTTGTTGTGCAGTAGTTGCTGCGCCGGTTTTGTCACCCATTTTTAATTGGATACGGCCTTTCCATAGCTTAAACCAAGGCGCTTTTGGATCTGATTTTTCTGCTTCCGTCATCCATGCTAAAGCTTGTTTTAAATCTTTTCCATGTTGAAAATAATACTGTGCAGCCGCAAAATATGGTTTCTTTTCACCTTTCATTGCTTCAGCAATATTAGCCATTACTTTTTCATCAATAGAAGTTGTAATATTAACGCTATAGGCACTATTCTCCCACATCATGTTTAGCGTTGTAGATATTTCGCTAACAGCCGAAAATTGCATGGTTAAAGTTTCTACTTTATCCTTTAAAGCTATAGTTTTTACTTTTACACGAAGCACATCATCACTTTCCTTATATTCATACGCACCCCATTGATCGGCAATTTTGTTGAAAATAATGGTCCATTCGTTTTTACCCGGAATACTGAACAGGCCATATTCGCCAGCCGGTAAATCTTTACCTTCAATTTTAACGGCATCAGTAAATTTAATGCGTGTTGCTGCATTTGCACCGTTGCGCCAAACTGCGCCCATAGGCTCCATACCGCCAAAAATTTTGCGATCCTTTACATTGGGGCGAGAGTAGCTTAAAGTTATTTTGCCTAATCCAAAATCCTGGATGATGGTTTGGCCACTACTTGCTTGTGGAAATTTGGCTTCCTGGGCATTTGCAAAATCTGCTGCACCCAAAAGTGCTACAAACAGCACTATTGATTTGATCGATAATTTCATTGCTTTGTTGTTTTTGGTTTGTGCGAATTTACGCATTAAGCTCCGGGTTTAACAAAAGTTTTAATGCTGCAGTTAGCTGAGTTGGTTTTTTCTAAATCCAAAAATCAGCTCATCAAAATATTCACCGTTTTTAAAAATGGTACCTTTTAATTCTGCCTCGAAAATAAAGCCCGATTTTTTTAAAACCTGCTGTGAAGCGAGGTTAGTATGTGTTGTCCTTGCGAAAATTCTTTCAATATCGAAGGTGTCAAAACCGTATTTCAACATTTCTTGCACGGCAAGCGCAACAATGCCTTTGCCCCAATGTTCCTCACCAATCCAATAACCCATTTCTGCACTTTTGCTGTAAATATCGGCCAGTTGATGCACACCGATAGATCCAATTACTTCGCCTTTCAACACAATGGCTTTGATCTGTAGCGGGGAGTGGCTTAAAGCCAGTTGAATAAAAGCTTCTCCATCCTTCTTTTCATAAGGGAAAGGGAATTTATTGGTTAGGTATTTAGAAATGTTGAAATTATTGGCATGTTTAACCAAATTTTCAACATCATCAGGTTGATAAGGACGTAAAGTTAATTGCATTGATATAGAATTTTATTAAGATGAGGGCGGCCTGTAACTTTTTGATAAACATGAAGTCAGAAATGAAATGTTTTTATGCTACACTTCAGTCAATTTGAAAAATCCTATTTCGATCATCTTGTTTTAAAGATAGATAATATTAAGCTTCCTGAGGGCATTTTCTGGATAAAAGGAAGCAATGGTACTGGAAAAAGTACTTTTTTGAAAGCAATTGCAGGGATATTATCTTTTAAAGGAGATATTGCAATAGGCACTGTTTATTTAAAAAACCATTTTGTTTCCTACAGAAAACTGGTGAATTTTGCTGCTGCCGAGCCATTATTTCCCGAATTTTTAAGCGGAGCGGAGATGATTAATCTTTTTGCAAAAGCGAAGGGTGCTGGAGCTGGTCAGGCGGAAATCCTGGTTGCCGAAATGGGAATGCAGGGCTATATCAACAACCCTTTAGGTTCCTATTCCAGTGGTATGCTCAAAAAACTTTCGCTGGTATTGGCTTTCCTGGGGAAACCAGAATTGATTTTGCTGGATGAGCCTTTAAATACAATCGATGCTGAATCTCTTGAAATATTATACCGTTGGATCAACGAAAAACATAGGGAAGATGGGATTAGTTTTCTTTTGTCGTCTCATCAACCTTTAGATGAGGTAAAATTACCCGGACTTAAACAGATTAATATCGTGGATAAAAAATTAACCCTGAACTTTTAATGCTTCCGCTTTCTAACATTGCTTTAAGAAAAATATTTGTTGATGGATTTTACCGGACTCATGCAGGTATGCTGGTATTCGTTTTCGTCATGTTGGTCAGTTATTGTTTGTTCATCAATACTTTGGGTACGGTAATGCCTGATCAGATTGATTTCTGGCAGTTTTTCTTTACCATTAGTTTGGTGAGCAATCCGTTGATTATGGCTTTTTATCTTGTTGCAAGTGCATTATATGCTTATAAAAGCTTAAAATATGTATTAAACCAACTTGTTTTGCCTCAACAGGAATTTTTGTATTACAGTTTTACTTCATCTTCAAAAAAACAACAGTTTGTCTACTGGTGTGTGGTGTTGGCTTATATATTTATCCCGGTATGGTGTTATACTTTATATGCCATTATGATTGGGATCGTATTTGGTTATTACTTAATTTCTATTGGAATCCTGTTCTTTCAGCTGTTGCTCGTTCTTAGCGGTGCTTATATATGTCTTAAAGAAAATAACCAATTAATTGAAGCCAGTAAATCCAACTGGCTGATCCGGATAAGTAGGAAATGGAATAAACCTGTTTTTTTATTGTATAGCTTTCAGGTTTTTAACCGGTCGAAACTGGCTTATGTATTAACCAAATTGCTTTCGTGGGTGTTAATTTCAAGCGTTTTTATGCTTTTCTCCGATATTAAAGATAATTCGAGGTTATTAATGCTCATTACCTCTTGTATTGTGGTGGCCCATGTTGTACTTATCTATCAGGAAAGGATTTTTAATGATCGGTATTTATCTTTTTTGCCCAATTTTCCTTTAAGTAAGGTCAAGGTATTTTTCAGCTTCTGCCTAAATTATCTTATTTTATTACTGCCTGAAATATGTTGGATGACTACCCGTTTTGGCTTAATAACTTCATTCGAATTAGCTGCATTTGCTTTTTCCGCAATCCTTTTATTTAGAAGTTTGCTTCTGCTGAATGGGATTCAGGTTAAAGGATTTTTGATAGGCGTTTTTTGCTTGTTTTTCCTTTTTTATGTGTGTATTATGTTTGGCTTAGGCTTGATACTCATTCCGATAAATATAGTTTTGGCTTGGGTGGTGTTTAGAAGGAACTATTTGAATGATAATTACATTGGTGTCTGAAATGGTCGTCATCTCGACTGAAGCGCAGCGAAATGGAGAGATCTATTGAGACAGATTTTGCTTCGCAGAGCCTTCGGGTTCTCGACTGCGTTGCACTCCGCTCGAAATGACGACTTTTCTATGAAAATCCAATAGTAATCCTAGTCAAAATCTTTTAACTAAATATTCGAAAACAAAAAGTTTAACCTGGCAAGCTCTGTTTTGATTTGGTTCATGCCGATTAAGCCACCCGACATGCCACTCGACTGCTGAAAAATATTTACCGTAAGTTCATTTTCAGTACTTTGTGACATGGTTACACTAAATTTAAAATAGGTAGCAAATGCACCTAGTAAAAGCCTTTTGATTCGGCTTCCTTTCTCTAAAATTAAATTGCCAAATTGATCATTAGTTACCTGATATCCCTGTTGTTCCATCAGTTCGGTAACTTTTTTAGTCATTTCTTCTACAGAAACATCCTTATACAGGTTAGATATCAGTCCATCAACAGTCTGAAGGTTTTTTACAAAAAGCGTCATAGTATTTAAATAAGGTTTATTTTAATTCATCTAATACCTTAAACAACTTTTTGTTGATACTGTTTCCGCTATAATTATTAATATTGATCACCACCACATATTTGTTACCGGCCGCATCAGTATGGTAACCTGCAAAGGCCGAAACATCGTTTATGGTTCCGCTTTTAATTTTCATGCCATTGTATTCTGGTAGTGCTTTATAATAATCAGGGAACCAGTTTTCTTTCTGGATCTGAAAAAGCACACTCGCCATTGCCGAAGTTGTAATTCGGTCGCCTGGTGAGAGTCCGCTGCCGTCAATAATATTCAATGCTGTTCTATCAATACCTTTATCAGCCCAAAAGTTGACTTCAGTTTCAACGCCTTTACTTGTTGTACCTGCTTTGCTTGATTTTATTGCAATGGTTTTTAAAAGTGACTCGCCATATAGGTTAATGCTTTTCTTTAAAAACCAATAGGTGATCTCACTTAAGTTAGGCGAACTGATGGTGCTTATTTTCTGTGTAACCGAAGGAATGACCTGATTGTTCAAGGTCATTAACCTTGCTGTTGTGGCCTGTTGAGCAGTCGAAATTCCCAATCTCTTCAAAGTATCCTGTAAACGGTAGGCGCAATCAAAAGCAGGGTCGGGGAGGGCTACAGAAATGCCTGTTTTGGCAATGCCCATTCCCCAGCTTCCACGGAGGTAGGCAACGTTACTGTAAGGTGGAAGAAAAGCATAACTCCTATCGCCCGTACCAGATGCACCGGTTTTGAGTTCATTTACCAACTGTACATAGGGCGTAGCCGGAACTGTTTTTACAATTTTCACTTCATCTGCTGTGCTGCTCCCTGGTTTTAAATGGATATCGAACTGATTTTCCCGCCAGGTTAAACCCGAAGTTCCGGCACCATAATAATTGCCGATGTCCTGCCAAACCCAACCTTCAGGTGTGGTTTGTGTGCCAAAAATACGGTCATCACCAATTACCGAACCTTCAATTTTTTTTATGCCTGCGGCTTTTATGGCCGCAACCCATTGCGTTAGCACAGCATTTTCTTTATTTTGATAACGCCACGAACCCAAAGTAGGGTCGCCACTACCGATAATGATGAGGTTTCCTTTTAAAATTCCGTCTTTAGTAATGGTTCCGGTATAGGCCAAGGTAGTCTGAAACTGAAAATCTTTTCCTAAAATGCTGAAAGCAGTAGCGGCGGTAATGGTTTTTAGTGTTGAAGCGGTAGCTAAACCAATCTGCTCATTTTTGGCATAAAGCGTTTTACCGGTATTGGCATCCAAAACACAAAGAGAGACAAGAGCATGTTTTGCCTGCTCATCGTTTAATAAATTATTAAAAGCTTTTTCGATGTTTTGGATCCTGTTTTGAGCGTTTGCTGAGATTGTTAAGCACAGCGATAGGGACAATATTTTGAGAAATTTCATTTTTGCAGGCGGTTATTTTATACCAGGAAACTGGTATAGTTGGCTCTATTTATAACGTATGTTTCGTTGGTGGGGTATGCATCTAAAAAAGTTGAAGGAAACTTTACTTTTTTATTCGCATTCCATTTAATCTCTATGGCATTTATTTTTCCATCAACCTCTTCTATTAAATCAATTTCCTGTTGCTGAAAACTGCGCCAAAAATAATATTTTGCATGCTTTCTTTTATTATTACTGGCCTTTATGTATTCAGATACAATGTAATTTTCGAACAACTGACCCGCATCTTGTCGTAAGCCGGGCATACTAAAATTTTCGATTACCGCGTTGCGAATTCCTGTATCATAGAAGTATATCTTTTTGCTCTTTTTAATTTCGTTCCGCAGGTTACTGCTGTAAGCACCTAGCCTAAATACAACGAAACATTGTTCTAATAAATCGATATAGCGCTCAACAGTAAGTTTATCGGCCTCAATCATTTGGCCTAGTTCAGTATAAGAAACTTCGTTACCAATCTGTAGGGCCAATGCTTGTACAAGTTTTTCGAGCTGTAAAGGTTTTCTGATACCCGTAAGAGATAATATATCCTTAAAAAGATAACTGTTTGCCAAATTTAATAACAACTCTTTTTCTTCCCCCGGATAATTGATCGCATCGGGGTAAGTACCGTAAATTAATCTTTTTTCTAAAGCCTGTTCTTCGATAAGCACATTAGTGTCTTCAACAAGTTCTGCAACTGAAAAAGGGAAGAGGTGATATTCGAATTTTCTTCCGGTTAACGATTCTTTGATGCCAACAGCCAGATCTAATGATGAAGAACCGGTAACCAATAACTGAACATCTGAAAAATTATCAACGATCAGTTTTAAGGTTAAGCCAATATTAGTAACACGTTGTGCCTCGTCGATAAAAATGATTTTGTTAGCACCGATAATTGATTTTAACCGTTCGATACTGATGTTGGTCAATGTAGTGCGTACATTAGCTTCATCACAGTTTAGGAAAACAAAGGGCAATTCTGTTTTTTTTACGAGTTGCTTTAACATAGTCGTTTTACCCACTTGCCTTGCACCAGTAACAATAATGGCTTTTTGTTTAAAAAATTTCGATTCAATATGGTTTTGCAGATTTCTGATAATCATCTTACAAATTTTGATTATCTCAAATATAGCAAAATCATAAGTCTAATCACTAAATTATATGTAATTTAGTGATTACGATCTCTTTTTTATATATAATTTAGTGATTACGATCGCTAAATTATATGTTTCAAATTTCTCAATTACCCGTTGAATAATTTGTTGCGCTTAATTTCCTTTCCCTGTCTCAATCTCACCGCATGATAAATGGTGGGTACATCGTTCGTCCATTTTTTGAGGGTAAAAACAATGGCAAGGATTTCTAGCCGTGTGGCCAGGCCGAGCCAAAAACAAATTTCAAAGAGCACGACCGATTCGCAATGCACCATAATTTCGACCAAGGTAGCGAATATGGTTAGCGTCCAGATTTTAGCGCCGATAGAATGGGTGGCAATTTCTTTTTTGAATTTGATATAGCTTAAAGCATAAGTTGAAGCTTCAAAAGCACCAAGGATAATTAATTTGACCAGGTTGTTTTTAAAGAAATCAGGACATTGGATATAAGTGGCAACTGCTACCGAAATAAAAAATACCTGATCAATGCCAGAGTCCAGCCGCCTTAACTTTTCGGAAGAGATATTGAGCTTACGGGCAATAATTCCATCAAAAACATCGGTTAGCAAACCAACGGATAATAAGGTGATGGCTAAAAAGGAATAATGGCTAACATGGAAAACGCTTAAAAGAATAATTCCAAAACCGATAAACAGTCTGGAGTATATTAAAGCAATCGGAATATGTTTCATTGTTGGAGCGCATAAAAAAGCCCCGAATAAATCGAGGCTTGTCTTAAGTTATTTATTGATTAAACCAATTCTTTCCGAATCAGGTATTCTGCAATCTGAACGGCATTGGTTGCCGCACCTTTGCGTAAGTTATCGGCAACAATCCAAAGGTTTAAGGCTTTAGGGGCTGATTCATCTCTACGGATACGGCCTACAAAAACCTCATCTTTTTCATGTGCATCTTTCGGCATTGGGTATTTTAAGTTGGCTACATCATCAACAACGATTATACCTGGTGCTTTTTCTAAAATACTGCGGACTTCGGCTAAATCGAAATCATTTTCGAACTCGATGTTTACGGATTCCGAGTGACCGCCCATTACCGGGATACGAACAGTTGTAGCGGTAACTTTAATGTTATCATCGCTCATGATTTTATTCGTTTCCTTAACCATTTTCATTTCTTCTTTGGTATATCCGTTTTCCAGGAAAACATCAATATGGGGAAGAACGTTCAAATCAATTTCGTATGGGTAAGCTTTAGGGCCATCAATGCCTTTACGCTCATTCATTAATTGTTCAACCGCTTTAACACCTGTACCCGTAACCGATTGATAAGTAGAAACCACCACACGTTTAATTTTGTATTTATCGTGCAAAGGTTTTAAAACCACCACCATCTGGATGGTAGAACAGTTTGGGTTGGCAATAATTTTGTTATCGATAGAAAGTTCGTGTGCATTAACTTCCGGTACAATTAATTTAATTGCAGGATCCATTCTCCAGGCAGAAGAGTTGTCGATAACGGTTGTTCCGGCCTCTTTAAAACGAGGTGCATGCTCTAATGAAGTATTTCCACCGGCAGAGAACAGCGCGATATCTGGTTTCATGCTGATTGCAGTATCCATGCTAACAATTGGGAACTTCTTACCCTTAAAAGTAATTTCCTTACCAACACTCTTTTCTGATGCTACGGGAATCAACTCTGTTAAAGGGAAATTTCTTTCCTCCAATACTTTTAACATGACAGTGCCAACCAATCCGGTTGCACCTACTACTGCTACTTTCATTTTAATTTTTTTTATATTATTAATTATTTGATATGAATTCAAATATGCTAAAAATTAAGCTGATATCCCTATTGTTGCCAATTAAATTTGCTTTTAATGTTTGAAATTTTTGGTTTTCGATAGAAAATATGGTTAGAGAATAAGGTATGGGCAGAGACTTTCGAAGTTTCGCCGGAGTTGGGCAAGGGAGTAATGTCATTAAGTTAAGCCCTCGGCTTAGATACGCATAATTTAACCACAGATAAAAAGGATGCGAACAGATATAAAATCCGTGTTTATCTGTGCACATCTGTGGTTAAAAACCTTAACTTAATGACATTGGGGTAGGGGGCAACTTCGGAAGCCAATAGATGTTTTTTATTTTGGAAAGCAGGTTTTAGTGCATATCGGTTACGACAGTCCTGCTATCACTATAATCTTTTTAAACAACAACTGTCATGCTGAGGCACGAAGCATCTGTTTTATCGGTTGCAGACAACAAGATTTATAGGCATAGCAATTAAAAAGTATTGCCGTTCTATCAGGTTTAATTAACCTAGGTCAGCTGTTATAATATGAAATCATTGGTGCGGTAGTTCCGCGTTAGGGATTGTAAGGGTTCAGTACCAATTTTTATTGGTACCGGAGCAAAGCGGAGCCCTGAAAAGCCCGCCCCTTGCGTAGCTTGGGTAACGCCCAAATAAGTTTGCAGTTTACAGTTAGAATCGTTTTTTATAAACCCCGCAGGTTTCAAAAAACTGCGGGGTTTGGATAAGTTTAAATTAAATTGGCTTTGATATAATCGCAGCTTGTTTTGATCGAGCCAATTGGATCTGGTTGATAATTGGTTTCGTGCTCTACAAAGAAATGTTGCATACCTGAAAGGTTTGCCTGGGCAAAAATGGTTTTAAAATCAATTGATCCTTTACCTACCTCCGTGTTTAATTCAGGTTTGGCCTTGTCCATATCTTTCACGTGCCACATCGGGAAACGGCCAGGGTATTTTTTAAATAATGCTAACGGATCATTGCCCGAACGCACTACCCAGTATAAATCCATTTCAAAGTTGACTAAATTTTTGTCTGTCTCGCTCAGGTAAATATCATAGCCCGTGGTATCTCCCAAATTTTTAAACTCAAAATCATGATTGTGGTAAGCAAATTTTAATCCCGAAGCTTTAGCAATTTCAGCCACTTTGTTGAAATCGCTGGCGGTTTTTTTGAAACCATCGGCACCTTTGCTCATATCAACATGTGCGCCGGCAATGGTGAAATATTTACCACCAATTGCAGCTGATGATTCGATATCTGCTTTTAATCTATCGGTATTTCCTGTTTTTACAAAATCATCCATGTGGTAATGACCACTTGGAGCTTTTAAACCGTTATTATCAAGTAAGGCTTTAAATTCTTTAGGCGTTAAGTCCCAAAATTTTCCATTGGCAAAACCATAGGTTTCAACTTCTTTGTATCCTGCCTTTGCTACTTTTTCGATAATGCCTTTTACATCTTTTGGCAACTCATCGCGTAAGGTGTACAATTGCAGGCCAACATTTTTACTTGCTTTATCAAAAGCAAATGATGGAATTAATAATGCTGCTCCGGCAGCTAATCCTGCTTGTTTTAAGAATGTCCTTCTTGAATTCATTGCCTAATAGATTAAATAATTTCTTTTTTAATGAATGCACAACTTGCTGCAACAGATGCCATTGGGTTTGGCTTATAATTGGTTTCGTGCTCTACAAAGAAATGTTTCATGCCTGAAAGTTTTGCCTGGGCAAAAATAGGTTTGAAGTTAATAGAACCCGTTCCTACTTCAGCATTTAAGGCAGGATTGGCTTTATCCATATCTTTAACATGCCACATGGTAAAGCGTCCTGGATTTTCTTTGAATAATTTAATCGGATCGTTACCTGAGCGTACTACCCAATATAAATCAAGTTCGAAATCAACCAATTTTTTATCTGTTCCCTTCAACAGGATTTCGTAACCGGTAGTATTACCTTGTTTTTCGAATTCGAAATTATGATTGTGATAGGCCAAACGGATACCAGCTGCTTTACACATTTTCCCTGCTTCGTTTATTCTGGCTGCAATTTTCTTATAGTCATCAGCATTTTTTCTGATGCTTTCGTCTAACCATGGAATGGTTACATATTCGCTCTTAAGTACTTTTGCTGCTGCAATTGCCGCTTTAAGTTCTGTGGTATTTCCATCAGACAGATACGTGCCCAAACCGTAATGGCCACTTGGTGCTTTTAAGCCATTTGCATCCAATAATGCTTTAAATTCTTTAGGCGTTAATCCCCAAAATTGATCTTTTATAGAAAAACCATAGGTTTCAACTTCTTTGAAGCCAGCTTTTGCCACCTTGGCAATGGTTCCCTTTACATCTTTAGGCAATTCGTCCCTTAAAGAATATAATTGTAAGCCTACTGCTTTTTTATCAGCAGCAAAAGCGAACGATGGAGCCAAAAGTGCTGCCGTTGCAGCCATACTACTATTGAGTATAAAACTTCTTCTTGATATCATAGGTATATTTTTAAATGTCGCAAATTGAGATTGCCTTTTTTAAGGAGGCTATTTTATCAGCATTTTTGGGTATAAATTCTTGTGCAACGAAACCTTTAAAGCCGGTTTCGGCAATGGCTTTCATAATGGCAGGGTAATACAGTTCCTGTGTATCATCAATTTCGTTTCTGCCCGGAACACCAGCGGTGTGGTAATGGGCAATATATTGATGGTAATCTGTGATGTTCCTGATTACATCACCCTCATCAATCTGCATATGGTAAATATCATATAACAACTTGAAGTTTTCAGATCCTAAGCGTTTGCAAAGCTCAGCTCCCCATGATGTTCTATCGCATTGGTAATCTTTATGGTTAATTTTGCTGTTTAGCAACTCCATTACCAATACCACATTGTGCTTTTCGGCCAATGGGATTAACTGTTTTAATCCTTTAACGCAATTGTTCCAACCTGTTTCATCATCTTTTCCACGGCGGTTTCCGCTAAAACAGATGAGGTATTTATATCCTGCTTCGGCAACAAGCGGAATCATTGCGGTATAATTCTGAATTAACTTTTCGTGGAATTTTTCGTCGTTAAAACCATCTACCAGATTAATTTCAGCACCATTGCACATGGTCGATTCTAAACCATGTTTTTTTAAGGTAGGCCAATCTTGCGGACCCACCAGATCAACGCCTTTAATACCTATTTTTTTTGCTTCAATGCAAAGTGTTTCTACATCAAAACTACTAAAACACCAGCGACATACGGCATGGTTGATATTTCCTTTTAGCCTTAGCGGCTGATCTGATTCTGGTCTATCCATTGCTAATGCTGAAAATCCTGAAGAAACACCAATTGCAGCAGTTCCTGCGATGATGTTCTTTAAAGCATTTCTTCTATTTACGTTTGATGCCATGTTAAACTGCTTTAGCTTCTATTTCAGATTTAGTTTTATCATTGAACAGCAGGGCGAATAATAAGAAAACTGCAGCTGCAATTCCTGCTGGTATAATCCAAACCATCTTCCAATCGGTTACCTCTCCGGTTTTATACATATCAGTAATTAATCCAGCAACCTTAAAGCCGATCAACATACCCACGCCATAAGTTGCAAGGGTAATAATACCTTGTGCAGCACTTTTAAATTTTTCCCCAGCTTTTGAGTTGGTATAAATCTGACCAGAAACAAAAAAGAAATCGTAGCAAACGCCATGTAGCGCAATTCCTATAATCAGCATAAAGCTTAAGTTGCCGGCATTACCATAAGCAAATAGTACATAACGTACCGCCCATGCCAGCATACCAACTATAATGGTTTTCTTAAAGCCGTATTTTGAAAAGAAAACAGGAATAGCCAATAAAAATAATGCTTCAGAAACCTGACCAATGGCCATTTTACCTGTTGGATTGGAAACTTTAATATCTGCTAAGAAAAGGCCTGCATTTTGATAATAAAAGGCTAATGGGATACAGATCAGGATCGAAGAAATAAAGAAAACAGCAAAGTTTTTATCTTTTAATAATTTCAATGCATCCAATCCTAAAATGTCGCGTAATTTTATTTTTTCGTCTTTCGCAACCTTTGGAGGTGTTGCAGGCAAAGTAAAACTAAATAATCCCAATACTAAAGAGGCGATACCAGCCATTAAAAAAGTGCTTTTCAGTAATCCAGCCTGAATTCCTTCCGGAGAATCCCAATGGAAGGCAAAACTGATCAATAAACCAGCAATGATCCAACCGATTGTACCGAATACCCTGATGTTTGCGAATTCTTTTTCGGCATCTTTCATTTGGTTAAAAGAAACCGAATTTACCAATGCAAGGGTTGGCATGAACAAAATCATGTAAGCTAAAACGTAAGGGTAAAAAACACTTACATCTGGTGCACTATACATCTGATACATTAAAATAGCACCAATGATATGCAGAACACCTAAGATTCTTTCAGCGTTAAAATATCTGTCGGCGATAAGGCCAATTATAAATGGAGCAATAATAGCGCCCCAGGATTGTGTTGAAAATACGGAACCAATTTCGGAATTGGTTGCCTTTAGGTTATTGTTTAAGAAAGCTCCTAATGTTACGAACCACGCGCCCCAGATAAAAAATTCAAGGAACATCATGGCAGAAAGTTTAAAGCGAGTAGTGCTATTCATTTGGCTAGTAATTATGTAAAATGGTTAAGGTAAGAGGGATGATGGAAACGTATCCCCGTAACTCATCTTACAATTTATAATATTTTAACTGGATTTGGTAAGAGGGGGGGTGCAATTCACATTATACATTTTCCCTCTTACATTTTCCGTTTTTATAGTTCTTTTTATAGAGATGTTTTGTACCAAACTTCATTTGAATTTGTAAGAGGGATTTTGTCATTCACATTATACATTTTCCCTCTTACATTTTCCATTTTATAGTTCTTTTATAGAGATGTTTTTGTACCAAACTTCATCTCCGTGATCTTGCAGGGCAATTTTACCGGTTTTAAAGGTTCCCCAGTTTTCCCATGTTGCAAATTTACTGCCTGCAACAATTTTTTTCCAGTTATCATCCCAAAGGGTGGTCTTTACTACTTCAACTCCGTTTAAGATTAAAGTTAAATTACCTTTTTTACTAATGATTTCTGCTTTATTCCATTGACCAACAGGTTTAACCGGTTCCGATGAACTTTTTACCAGGTCGTACAAATCGCCGGCACGGTGTTTAGTAATTTTTCCATCCGGGTGGCCATCGTTATCAATTACCTGCATTTCTAAACCTGTAGAATAGGTAGCATGGTATTTAGGTTCTTCGTGAACATAAAAAATCACACCGCTATTTGCTTTTGGAGCCACTTTCCATTCATATTTTAAATGGAAGTCGCCGTATTCTTTGTCTGTAACTAAATCGCCACCGCCATCAGCACCTTTTTTAGCTAAATCTAAGTGTAATGCACCATCCTGAACTTGCCAACCACTACCAACAGTAGTTTTGTTGTAGGTATGCCAACCTGTTGTAGTTTTACCATCGAACAGTGGTTTAAAGCCTTTTTGTGCTTTTGATATTTGCGTAACTGCTAATATGATAAAAGCAGAAAGAAAGATTTTTTTCATTTTTTTTGAATAAAACTTCACAGGTTAAAAAACTGTGAGGTTTGTGATAATTAAAGAGTTAAATTGTTCCAGCCTTTACGGTATTCGCGTTTTACAAACTGGTTGGCTTCATCAAAATTGGTCACTTTCATGTTATCATTATCCCATAACATTTTGGTGTACCTGCCTGGATAAGTAATCTTATCGTTTACCGTTTTTTGGATATCAAAACTTCTGATTGCCAGGTTGGCCATCAATAAAGCTTCGGTTAACGGGCCAGCAATTTCAAAAGGCGAACTCACTTCCTGTTTGCCATAACCGGCAATTGCTGCTTCAACCCACTGTTTGTAGTGCCCGTTTGCACCATCTGGTACGCGTGCATATTTTGGTGCAACTTTAATATCTTTGTTTTTACTTAAAGGCAATAATTTTGGATTCGCACTATACGTTTCCGACATCATTTTACCTTTTGTTCCAATAAACAGGGTACCGTTACCGCCATCACCAAAAGTTTCGTTTGCTTCTAATTCTTCCGGGCGTTCTGGCTGGATACCACCATCCATCCAGTGTAAAGTAACATCACCTTTGGTTTTATTCGTTTTAGGGAATTTTAAGGTAACATGGCTTGATGGAGGGCAGCTTTCAGGGAAATAACCGCGCTTAAATTCATCAACATAAACAGAACCTACACTTGCCTCTACTTCTTTAGCATATTTTAAATTTAATACACTAAAAGGAGCTTCGATTAAGTGGCAGCCCATATCGCCCAAAGCACCGGTTCCGTAATCCCACCAGCCACGCCAGTTAAATGGAACCAATTTATCAACATAATCCTTTTCAGGAGCCGTTCCCAGCCATAAATTCCAGTCTAATTCTTTAGGAATTTCTGCTTTTTTGCTTGGCCAGGGAATACCTTGTGGCCAAACCGGGCGGTTAGTCCAGGCATAAACCGTATGTACGTCGCCGATTAAACCTGCTTCGTACCACTCTTTCATTTGGCGTGGACCGTCGTTAGATGCACCTTGATTACCCATTTGGGTAACCACTTTATATTTTTTTGCAGCTGCGGTTAGAATCCGCGCTTCATAAATATCGTGTGTTAAAGGTTTTTGAACGTAAACATGTTTGCCCAACTGCATGGCTGCTAAAGCCTGGATGGCATGGTTATGGTCTGGAGTGGAAACAGAGACAGCGTCGAAATTTTTATGTTCTTTATCCAACATTTCGCGCCAATCTTTATAGTATTTTGCTTTAGGAAAAGCTTTTACACTATTGGCTGCACGGCGATCGTCTACATCACAAAGAAAAGCGATATCTGCTTTTCCGCTTTTGTAAAACATATCTAAATCACTTTGACCTTTTCCGCCAACACCAATGCCGACAACCAATAAGCGATCGCTCGGTGCTAAATAACCTGTTCCGCCCAAAACATGGCGCGGAACAATCATAAAGGCTGCTGCAGCGATTGCTGAAGTTTTAATAAAATCACGACGGTTACTCGTGTTTTTATTTTCTTGCTCTGTTTTCATATTTAGTAAATCGATTTGCTAAAGGAATTCGACTATTTTTTCTTTAAAGATAAAATATACTTTACCATTAATTTTGCGTCATCTTTTTTAAGAGTAGCATGAGCGGTCATTGGCATGTTGCCCCAAACCCCGGTTCCTCCTTTAATAATCTTATCCGCTAACATATTGATGTTTTTTTCTGTAGCCGGATATTTTTTTGCGATCTCTACATAAGCAGGGCCAATAATTTTGTTGGTCTTGTTGTGGCAACCTAAACAATCTGATTTATTGATCAGTTTTTCACCTGGATTGGATTGAAAACTAACATGGTTTGTTGTTGTTGCCGTTGCAACCACGGTTTTCTCTTTCGCTAAATCGGCTTTTGAAAACGACGCCATAAAAATGACTACAGCGCCTAAAATTAAAAATGTTTTTTTCATGTTGTGTGTTGTTTTTAATAGCATTCAAACTTGCATAAGCGTTAATATTTTATTCGTTGTTGCTTATGCAGGTTTTCATGTTTTGTGTATTGTTATTCTTGTAATCCTAATATTCTTTTATTGAAAGCGCTGTCACTGCCTGATGCCGCAAAATCATCAAATGCTTTATCAGTTACGTTAATGATATTCTTTTTGATAAATTCTGCACCTTCACGGGCACCATCTTGCTGGTTTTTGATACAGCATTCCCATTCCATAACGGCCCAACCTTTAAAGTCATATTGGGCTAATTTACTAAAAATGGTTTTAAAATCAACTTGTCCATCACCAGGTGAGCGGTAACGACCAGCGCGGTTTGCCCAACTCTGGTATCCACCAAAAGTGCCTTGTTTGCCTGTAGGATTAAATTCTGCATCCTTTACATGGAAAGCTTTGATGCGTTCATGGTAAAAATCGATGTACTGAATGTAATCCAATTGTTGCAACACAAAGTGAGATGGATCATACAATAAGCATGCCCGAGGGTGATTATTTACCGCAGCGAGGAACATTTCGTAAGTTTCGCCATCAAATAAATCTTCTCCAGGGTGTATTTCGTAGCAAACATCAACCCCACATTGGTCAAATTCGTTTAAGATTGGTGTCCAGCGCTTTGCCAATTCAGCGAAACCTTCTTCAACTAATCCAGCCGGACGTTGCGGCCAGGGGTGGAAATATTGCCACAATAATGAACCGCTAAAAGTAGCATGTGCATTTAAGCCCAGGTTTTGTGATGCTTTGGCAGCATATTTCATCTGCTGTACTGCCCATTCTGTCCTGGCTTTTGGATTTTTGTGTACTTCTTTTGGTGCAAAAGCATCAAACAAGTCATCGTAAGCAGGGTGAACTGCCACCAGTTGTCCTTGTAAGTGTGTAGAAAGTTCAGTAATTTCTAAACCGTAAGTTGCAATTTTACCTTTTAATTCATCAGCATAGGTTTTGCTTTCTGCCGCCTGTTTAAGATCAATAAAACGGGCATCAAGTGTTGGCATCTGGATACCTTTGAATCCTAAATCTGCAGCCCATTTGCAAATGCTATCAAGTGAATTAAACGGAGCTTCGTCACTTATAAATTGTGCTAAAAATACTGCTGGTCCTTTTATCGTTGTCATGCCGGATTATATTTTATAGTCGAACCATTTTTGATCTGATTGGCCTGAAGCCACCACATTTTCGATAAATGCCATTCCTCTGACTCCATCTGAGGTGCCAGGGAAATCAAGCATTTCTGCTGTAGGTTGTTCATTATTTAATTTTGCATTTACAGTAAGTGCAAAGTTTTTATAAATGTTGGCAAATGCCTCTAAATAACCTTCAGGGTGACCGCCTGGTGTACGGGTATTGTGTTTTGCAAAACTCCCCATATAGCCGTTACCTGTTCTGTAAATCTGGGCAGGCGCATTTAACCACCTTACAATTAGTGTATTTGGTTCCATCTGGTGCCATTCTAAACCACCTTTTTCACCATAAACCCTGATTTTTAGTGCATTTTCTTCGCCGGCAGCAATTTGTGAGGCCACCAATACGCCGTTAGCACCGTTATCAAACTTTAACAATACGTTACCGTCATCATCAATGGCTCTTCCAGGAACTACAATATTTAAATCAGCACAAATTTTAGTGATTTTTAATCCCGAAATGTATTCGGCAAGGTGTGCTGCGTGTGTACCAATATCGCCCATGCAACCGCTTTTTCCGGTTTTAGAAGGATCGGTACGCCAGGCCGCTTGGGCATTGCCTTCGCGCTCAGATAGGGTACTTAACCAACCCTGAGGGTATTCTACAATAATTTTACGGATGGCACCCAATTCACCTTCGTTTACCATTTGTTTGGCCTGTTTAACCATCGGGTAGCCCGAGTAAGTGTGTGTTAAACATAGGGTTAGTCCGGTTTCTTCTACCTTAGCTTGCAGCTGTTTAGCTTCTTCTAAAGTCAAAGTCATCGGCTTTTCAATTACAACGTTAAAACCTTTATCCAGGGCCATCATTGCAGGAGCAAAGTGGGCAAAGTTTGGAGTAACAATGGTTACAAAATCTATTCTTTCGTCTGCTGGCAATTCACTTTCTTTGGTCAGCATTTCTTCGTAATTGGTGTAAATCCTGTTATCGGGAAGAAAAAGTATTTTTCCGGATTCGTATCCAATTTCAGGATTTACACTTAAAGCTCCGGCAGATAATTCGATCAGGCCATCCATGTTGGCAGCCAAACGGTGTACGGCACCGATAAAGGCGTCTTTTCCACCGCCTATCATGCCCATTCTTAATTTTCTTTTCATTTTATAAAGGTGTGAGGTGTAAGGTGAAAGGTTTAGGGTGATTTTCCTATGCCTTAAACCTTGCGCCTCTAGCTCTGTTTTTTAATTAGGTTTTTGGTTGGGGTTTAAGGTGTAGGGTTTGAGGTAATTAAACCTTTCCGCATTCTACCTTAAAAAGGTTCAGGATAAAAGGTGTAGGGTTTTTGGGCAATTAAACCTTCTACCTTACGCCTTTTACCTTAAACCTCATACTTCGCGGCCTTAAACCTTTCTAGATATTCTTTTTCTTTAATTCTTTTACTGCATAATCTGCAGCGCGCGCAGTTAATGCCATAAATGTTAATGAAGGGTTTTGGCACGCAATTGATGGCATACAAGATCCGTCAGTTACGAAAACGTTATTTACTTCATGCATCTGGTTCCATTTGTTCAGTACCGAAGTTTTTGGATCGTTACCCATTCTCGCTGTTCCTTGCTCATGGATGGCCATGCCTGGATAACAGCCATTATCAAATGTTTTGATGTTTTTTAAACCGGCTTTTTCTAACATTTCTGCGGCATCATTCATCATATCCACACGCATTTTTTTCTCGTTTTCTTTGTATTCGCAGTCAATGGCCAATACGGGCTGACCCCATTTATCTTTTTTGGTTTTATCAATATATACCCTGTTTTCATAATAAGGCAACATCTCTCCGAAACCGCCTAATCCCATGTTCCATTTTCCCGGAGTGGTCATTTTTTGTTTCAGATCTGCACCAAATGATAACTCGGCCACATCGCTTTGCCAGTTGCTTCTGCTTGCTCCGCCCTGGTAACCAAAACCACGTAAATAATCGCGTTTATCGTTACCAATGTTTTGATACCTTGGTACATAAATTCCGTTTGCACGGCGACCATAAGTGTATTTATCATCAAAACCTTCCGCTTCTCCATTAGCTCCACAACGGAAATGATGATCCATCAGGTTATGACCTAACTGACCACTTCCATTACCTAATCCATTTGGATGGGCTTCGGATGTTGAGTTTAACAGCACGAATGTAGAACCTAATGTAGAACCGTTAACAAAAACGATTTTTGCATAAAATTCCATTGTTTTGTTGGTCTCCGCATCGATTACCATTACACCTTTTGCCTTTTTGGTATCTTTATCGTAAATGATATGATTTACGATTGAGTATGGTCTAACCGTTAATCGTTTTGTTGCCATCGCCGCAGGTAGGGTAGAAGACTGTGTACTGAAATATGCGCCAAAGGGACAACCACGGCTACATAAATTTCTATACTGGCAATTGCCACGGCCTTTGTGCGGAACAGTAAGATTGGCAACCCGGCCAATCATGATGATACGTTCTTTTTTATAATGTTCTTCAACGCGGGCTTTTACCGATTTTTCGACAATGTTTAAATCCATTGGAGGTAGGAACTCGCCATCTGGGCAGGTAGGCCAGTTTTCTTTAGAGCCACTGATGCCAGCAAATCGTTCTGCATAATCGTACCAGGGAGAAAGTTCGGCGTACCGGATTGGCCAGTCATTTCCGTGACCATCTTTTTTGTTATCCTCAAAGTTATGATCGCTAAAACGGTAACTCTGGCGACCCCACATTAACGATTTTCCACCAACGTGGAAACCGCGGTACCAATCGAAACGTTTATCTTCGGTATAAGGGCATTCTAGGTCGTTTACCCACCATTTTTCGTTTGCTTCCTGGTAAGGGTAATCTCTTTTTTGTACCGGGTGGGTACGTTTTTGCTCTTCGGTAAGTTTACCGGCATGTTTAAAATCCCATGGATTTTTCATTGCCGTTTCGTAACCTGTAATGTGCTCGATGTTCATTCCTCTTTCGAGCATCAATACACGTAATCCCTTCTCAGTAAGTTCTTTTGCAGCCCAGCCGCCACTAATCCCCGATCCTATCACAATAGCATCGTAAGTATTTTCTGCTTTTAAATTGGTATTTAAATTCATGATGTTTTGTAGTTGTTGTTAGAAATTAGGTTGCCCAGGATCTTTGTCCAGGTTTTAAAGGCGCATTGCCATCATATCGGCCCGGAATAAGGACATATTCCCTCGCTTTGGTACAACCAATTTCTGAAGAATAGTAACCGAGTAAGGTTAAATCTCTTGCAGTGATAAAAAAGTAAGCTAAATCTTTGTTCTCTTCTGATTTGCCATCTTTTTGTGCAAGTGCGATTGCTCTCAAATCGATCATTAGCTTTTTGCGGTCGGCTGGTGTTAAAGTGACATAGCTTTTTCCGAAATCTTTCATTGATTTTGCCTGAAGATCTTTAAAGCCTTGTGCAAAGGAGGTTTGCATGGTGGCAGGATAACAATCTTTCATCATCATTGGAATAAACTTACCTAAACCTGCGGCTTTGGCACCTGCAGATGATTTGGTTGTCGGAACAATAACATCAGCAAATTCTGCAAAGATCTTTTCGTCTTCAAGTGAATAGCTTACGAAGTTTTTTTCATTTTCGGGGAGTGTAAAACTTTCAAATAACACGCCCATTGTACTTGCCGAGATTGCTCCTCCCAGCAAAAATGCAACGTTTTTGAGTGCTTCTCTTCTGTGCATCGTCTTTATGATTTTATATTTTGGTTATTTATGTGTTCAATTAGTAATATTAGAAAAAATATCGCGTAAACAATAAATTTTTTAAGTTTAATTATCAGTTGGCAATAGGATTGTTACTGTGTAGAATTATTCCAAATAACAATCATTTTGTGGGCTATATGACGTTTAAACTATGTTTTAATCTCAAATTTACTTGGTGTAAAAAATACATTTAGTATAGGCTTACATATTATGTACTAATATATTCAAAAACATAGATTTTTAAGGATAAAACCGGACTAAAGCAGATTTTTTCTAATGTAATTATAACTTTCAGTAATACTCTCGTAGGGTTCCTTTTTAATGATGTCCTGCTCAGTAAAAATATAATCTACACCAGCTAATTTTGATGCGGCAAAAATGCTTTTGAAATCGATCCTGCCAGACCCCACTTCTACGAAAACGGCTTTATCTGCTTTGTCCATATCCTTAACATGAAACATTTTATAACGGCCCGGATTTTTCTTGAACATATCAACCGGGTTTAAACCTGCATTTACCGCCCAAAAGATATCGAGCTCAAAACCGACCATATTGGTGTCGGTTTCTGTAAGCAAGGTTTCGTAACCTGTTACGCCATTCCCCTGATCTTTAAATTCGAAGTTATGGTTGTGGTAGGCCAATTTTAAGCCTGATTTTTGGCAAAGTTCGGCTGCCTGGTTAAATTTTGCAGCCATACGTTTATAATCATCCAATGTTCCATTGGTTCTGATATCGGTCGGCAAAGCAGGGATAACAAAATATTCCTGGTTAACAGTCGCAGCGGTTTCGATGTGCGATTTTAATACTTTATCGTCGCCAGAGGATAAAAACTCCGTTACGTTGTAATGACCGCTGGGAGAGGAGAGACCGTTGGCTTTTAATAATGCATTAAAATCTTTGGCTTCCAGTCCCCAGAATCCTTTTACTTCATATTTACCCGGATAGCCGTAATAGGTTTCAACTTGCTTATAGCCGATCTTGGCTACCTGTTCAATAGTGGCCTTTACATTTGCCGTTAATTGTTCGCGTAGGGTGAAAAGACCAATTCCGATTTTTGAAATCTTAGCTGATTGTGCCAAAGCCGTTGTAATAACGGATGGACTTAAAAAAGCTGCTGCACCGGCAAAGCTTATTTTTTGTAAAAATGATCTTCTTGTTGTCATGATGTTTTAGAATAAAAAAACCGGAGCGTGAACTCCGGTTTTATTTGTTAAAATGAATAAGCTAATGATCCCCAGAAGGTACGTTGAAGTAAAGTTCTGCCAATCATTAATGTGCCAGGGGTTACGGTTGAGAAATCTCTGAACTGATCTCCACGAACATCGCCCTCTGTGAGCACTTTTGCATTTAACAGGTTGTCTGCCCAGAATCTTATTGAAATCTTTTTTGTAAAATTATAACCTGCACCGGCTTTCATTACCACATAGGATGGAAGTTCATAACTGTCGCTAGGTGAGGTAAAGCGACTGCCAACATAATTGGCTGCTATATACAGGTTAAAGTTTTTGTAATCGTAGTTGGCTCCTAGCTCCGTATTCAATACAGGTACCCTTTCGGTTCTTTTGCCAGTAAAACTATATACACGGTCACCGAATTCGGCTGCTACTGCGGCATTTCCGCTTGTATTTGCTTCGTAATCTGTGTATTTAGAATCTTGCAGTGTTCCGGTTAAGCGCAAGCTTAGTGGTTTGAATATTTTGTAAGAAACTTCATATTCGGCACTCCAGGTGCGTGTAGAGCCAAAGGCTACCAATGCTTGTGTTCCAGCTGCTGTAGTAGGCACATTAATGGTTAACGATGTGTTTTTAATTGCAGAATAACTTCCTGATGCAAAAATTGCCAGGTTGTTTTTAGCATATTTAAAACCTATTTCACCTAAATACACCGGGCGTTTTTTAATATTTGCGCCATTATATCCTGAAGCATTGTAATCGCCTATATTTGGTGCGTTATAAGCTTTTGTAGCCCTCGCAAACATACTTGCAGTAGTACTTATTTTATAATTTGCGCCTATTGATGCTGCCCAGTTGGTTAGTGTTTCATCATAGCTGGTATAACCCAATATAGTTGGAGTTGCTGGCGCTGTAATATTTACCGTGCCATTTGCATTAAGCGCATAATAAGGCCTATCTCCCTTAACATTCTGGTTATCAATTCTGGCTCCAATATCTAAACGCCATTTTTCGGATATTTTAATCTCATCGCCAACATAAGCTGATAATGTTCTGGTATCGCCAATAAAGGTGTTTTTGGTTTGAATTGTTCTTTCTGCTGCTGTTGGCGACTGCAAGATAATACTCGGGTGCTCCTTAAATTCTGTGAAAGATCTAAATGCATAGCGTAAATCGTCTCGATTGTATTGATGAATACCTGCGCCGATATTTAAACTATGATTTTTAAAGGTCTTTTTCAGATCCAGGTAATCAATAATTTGAACATCGCTGTTAATTTGCCCCTGTGCTGTTGAGGTAATTGCATAATCTCCGGTAACAAACGGTGCAACTGCGCCTCCCGGATAATAGTAAGGTGTGGCCGCTGTTCTCGCTGTAATCCCTGCTGGAACGGTATATGTTGAGTTTGTATGGGTATTTTGATAACGGAAATTGTTCACAATCTGCCAGCCGCTATCAGTTAGGTAGTTGAACTGGAAACCAGCTGAACCCAATTTGGTATGGATACCGTCTGTTAGAGTAAAATTATGCAGGCCTGTTGTAGGATCATTGTAGCTCCAATCTGTTTGAACGGGAACAATTGATTGTGAAGCCAGATTATAATCGCGGTAAGTAGTTGGCTTCCCGGTACCATCGTAAGGGTAATAACTAGTTAATAAGAACTGCACTTTATCATTCAGGTATTTACCATACACCCTGAAAAAGCCTTTATTGTTTTTGAAATTAAACGTCATGTTGCCTTTAATCTGTCCACCTTGGTTGGCCGGATTAAAGCCCTGATCTACCACACCATTATCGGTACGGTAAAAACCACCGATATTGTATTTGATCTGGTTGTTTATTTTTCCTCCGGTATTCCCATCAAAGCGGTATAAGCCTTGTGAAAAACCTGTGGTAAATTTAAACTGGCCATATTGTTTATCGGCGCCCACGTAACTGATGTTGTTTACTACGGCACCTGGCGTATTGGCCTGAATAATTGAGGCATTTCCCCCTCTAATTGCTTCGATATTCTGAATGGTTAAATCTGTTTTATAATACTGATCTATAGATGGGTTGGTATTGAAACCTGTAGGTAAAAGCGGTAAACCATCTTCTTGTATACCTAAGAAAATATAACCGCCCTGTTGTGGAAAGCCCCTTACCCAAACATTGCCCGGGCCATCGCCACCCGTACTTTCTACGGTTAAGCCTGGTATAGCTTTTAATAAATCGGTACTGTTTAATGGTGCCCTGTTGGTGATATCTTTATTACTCACCGAGGTTAAGGCCACACTGCTTTCTAATTTTTTCTTCGGATTACCACCGGTTACCATCACACTCTCTAACTGTAGGTTATCTTCTGATAGGCTGATGCTCAGGTTTTCATCGGCATTGCCGGGAGACAGGTTAACTTCTTTAGATATGAAACCTACATATCTCACGACGAGCACGCGGCTATCAACCGTTAAGCCTTTCAAAGCGAAAGCACCATTTTCGTCGGTGGTGGTTCCGATTGATTTTCCTTTTACGGTAACCGAAACGCCTGGAATAGGATTACCTTTGCTATCGGTTACTTTTCCGGTTACAATGCCTTCGAAAGCTTTTAAAAGTTCGAGGTTGTTATTGGCGGGAATAGAATAGAGCAAAATCTGATCTTTAACTATCCTATATCCCACGTCATAACGTTTTAGCGAATTCTCAAGAAAGTATTTAAGCTTTTGATTGACCACATTAATAGAAACTTTACGATTGGAGTTTATTAATTGCGGACTGTAAACAAATTTAACATTGGCTAAGTGTTCTGTTTTTTCAATAATGGTTTTAATATCTGTTTGATCGGCTTTGATCGAAATTGACTTATTCAGAAAATCCTGGGCGTCGACATTTTTGGCAAAAGCACCACAAGTAAAAATTATTATTGCAAGTATTTGGTAAATCGAAACTCTCATTGCATATATCGCCAGCGAAATAAGTTGATTTTTTTTCATAAATTTGGTTATTGTTCATTAAATGATTGGATTTATTGGACATAGAAATACCATGAATACATTTCTGATGTATTTAACTCGCCGGCAATGCCCCACATTGTCGGCTTTGTTTTTTAGAAAAATATTATGGAAAATGAAGCCGCGGCTATGGGCTGTTGGTGTTGTGGTTTTTCTTCATCATGTTTATATATTTGGTTAGTTTTTATTGGAAACCACAATGCTGGTTCCCTGGATGTAATATTTGCTTGAGATGGTTCCGCAGATCAGGTCGAGCTGCTCGTAGAGCCCTTTTTTGCTTAAATCACCGGTAAAGGTATAGGTCGAAATCTGCTCATTATCCGATTTTATCTTTATCCCGTAAGCTTCAGATAAGGTTTTGAAAATTTCTTTAATGCTTTCTTCTTTAAAATTATAGCTCAGTTTTGTGGGGATGTTATAAGCTTCGGCCAATGGAATAGGCTTGCTTACCAATGTTTTATTTAATTTGTGGTCGGCAAAAATGCCCTTTTGGTTTGGTGTCAGCAGAATTGGTTTAGCCAGTTTTTCTTTATCGAAAGTGAAGAGTGAGCTTTTCTGATTTTCAGCTACCTGAACTTTTCCTGTTCTTACCGCAACCTGAGCCGGAAGTTTATCTGTTGATGATTTTACCCAGAAGCTGGTACCCAAAACACGAATAACCAATTTTTGATTGTACACATAAAAAGGACGCTTAGGATTTTTACTTACCGAGAAAAATGCACTTCCTTTTAAATAAACCGTTCTTTTGTTAGCTGCAAAAACCTTTGGGTAAATAATGTTCGCCTGTGGTTTAAGTGTTACTGTACTTTCATCACTGAGTGATATCACCAGGCTGCTATCGCTCTCATTCGTTTTGCTGATTAAATTTAAGCCTTCATTTTCATCAATGAAAGATTGTTCAGCATGATTGTAACTACTTAAATATAAACCGGCAATAAAAAATGCAATGATTATAGATGCTGCAATAGCTATTTTTGGCCAAAGCCTTTTAACCTTAAGCGCTGGTGTAGGTTTGCTTTCAACGTTATTGATGTTAAGCCAGGTATTCACCTGCATTTCTTCGAGCGCAGTTGATGATAAATCTTTAAAATTCTGGTTATTTAAGTTATGATACCATTTGTCTACCCAAAGCTTTTCAGCTTCAGTACAATTTCCGTTTTCGTAACGGCTTAGTAAATCGTAAAATGATTTCTGGTTCATAAAAAGAATATTTGGCCTTATACTATACAAGTAACACAACTGGAGCGAAACCCTAAAGCTGTGCGTGATAAAAATAGAAATAATTTTTAATGTGCTGGTAATCAGCTATAAAAAGATGTAAAAATTTTTAATGTATTCTTTTATCCTCTTAATAGATTGGGTGATATGGTATTCTACAGTCTTTTCGGAGATGTTTAAACCAGTAGAAATATCTTTGGTAGATCGGTGTTGATAACGGCTCATTCTGAAGATCTCCTGTGTTTTTTCGGGTAGCGAATTAATGCCTTTTTCGATAATGGAAGAAAGATCATGAAGATCGACCAGATTCGCGGTATCCTGATGGTTTTCTGAATAGGTCAGGGTTTGGTACTCCATGTATTTATTCTGCATCACCTGACTCCTGATGTGGTTGATTACACTTAACTTCAAAGCCCCGAACAAATAGGCCTGGAGATTACTGATCTGTGCTTCCTGCCGTTTTTCCCAAAGAGAGATGAAGATATTCTGTACCAGTTCTTCAGCGATTACCTTATCGCCTGTTTTTTTGTAGGCAGCTAATAACAGCTCGTTACTGTAGGCGAAATATATTTTTTCGTAAGCCTGCTTATCGCCCAACTTTAGACGATTCATTAAATCTTTAGATTTTTCAGGCTCTCGGTGAGTCATTTATTATTTGGTTATTCGATAAGCGTGTAGTAAATGTATAAAATAATGTTGAAAGTTTCAGTTCACAGTTCACATGTTTCAGTTGGCAGTTTACAGCTTACAATTTAACAATTAATCCATGCTCAATATTTTTTAGTTGCCAATTTGCAGTTAACAATTTAGCAATCCAACAGTTAATAAACCTGGTCTGCAATTAACCAGTTCAAACAATTAACCGATTAACCCTTTCTTATCTATAAATATTTTATTGCCTTTTATCTCATTTTTTTACCTTTGCTCAATCTCAAAAAAAATATGCACGAAAAAATTGTTGTTTTAGGCTCTAACGGGCAAATTGGTACCGAGTTGGTAACCATGTTACGTAAAATATATGGTGATGATCATGTTGTTGCATGCGATATACGCAGGCCGGATTATGATATCAAAAACTCTGCACCGTTTGAATTTGTGAATGTGCTTGATAAGGAAATGATCAATGGCATTTTTCATAAATACAGACCAACACAGGTTTACCTCTTAGCAGCTTTATTATCAGCTACAGGTGAGCAAAATCCAAAGCTGGCCTGGGATTTAAATATGAACGGTTTACTGAACGTCTTAGATTTAGCTTTAGAATATAAAACAGCAAAAGTATATTGGCCGAGTTCTATCGCCGTATTTGGACCAAATTCGCCAAAAGATAATACCGCTCAATATTGTGTAATGGATCCAAACACCGTTTATGGAATCAGCAAGTTAGCAGGTGAGCGCTGGTGCGAATATTACAATCAAAAATATGGTTTGGATGTACGTAGTATCCGTTATCCGGGATTAATTAGCTGGAAAGCTGCTCCTGGAGGTGGTACAACAGATTATGCGATCCACATTTTCCACGATGCGTTGAAGAAAGGTAGTTACCAGAGTTTCTTAAATGCGGAAACAGAATTACCAATGATGTATATGGATGATGCTATCCGCGGAACAATTGAACTGATGGATGCACCTGCAGATCAGATTTCAGTGCGTAGTAGCTATAATTTTGGTGGGGTAAGTTTTACACCTGAAGTTTTAGCCGCTGAAATCAGAAAACATATTCCGGATTTTACGCTAACTTACAGCGCCAACGATCCCCGTCAGCAAATTGCAAATAGCTGGCCACGTTCTATCGATGATAATTATGCAGCAAAAGACTGGGGATGGAAACCAGAGTTCGATTTATCGAAACTGACAACTGACATGTTAAATAATTTAAAAAAATAATATAAAGGTAGAGGGTTTGAAGGTTGAAGGCTTAAGGTCTCACATCTCACATCTCATATCTCAATACTAAAATAATGGGAAGAGCATTCGAATTTAGAAAAGAGAGAAAATTTAAGCGTTGGGCCAAAATGGCGGTTCAGTTTACGCGTATTGGTAAAGATATTGTAATGGCGGTTAAGGAATCTGGGCCTCATCCGGAAACAAATTCCCGTTTACGTACAGCTATGCAAAATGCAAAAGCGGTAAACATGCCAAAAGATAGGGTAGAGGCAGCAATTAAGCGTGCTTCTGATAAATCGATGGCCAATTACGAGGAAATTGTATACGAAGGTTATGCGCCACACGGTGTTGCCGTTTTAATTGAAACAGCTACTGATAATACCAACCGTACTGTAGCAAACGTTCGTAGTTATTTTAACAAAACTGACGGCTCTTTGGGCAAAACCGGATCATTAGACTTTGTTTTTAACCGCAAATCTGTTTTCCGTTTTGTACCTGCTGAAGGTTTAGATCTGGAAGAATTAGAGTTCGAATTAATTGATGCTGGTTTAGAAGAACTTTATGTTGAGGCCGATGAAGAAGGAAACGATATTGCGGTAGCGCAGGGTGCATTCGAAAACTTTGGTTCTTTACAAAAAGCTTTAGAAGAGAAAGGCATCGAGTTAAAAAGTTCAAAATTAGAGCGCATTGCTTTATCTCACCATGAGGTAACAGAAGAGCAGGCAGCTGATGTTTTGAAATTGATCGATAAGTTGGAGGAAGATGATGATGTGCAGGCGGTTTATCACAATATGGCGGAGTAATATCAATTAGAATATGTACAGAAAAGGTTCCGGTTTTATATCGGGACCTTTTTTGGTTTTGTGGTGTTTAGACCTCGCAGGTTTTTAAAACCTGCGAGGTTTAATTTAACCTACTTTCTATTGTCTGGTCTTAGCGTCTTGCTAAAACTTCTCAATTAATTTCGTTTCTATGGCAAAAAACTACGGTCTAAGCGAGACGCCAAGGCCAGATGAGGTCGATTAATCAGGTTGAGCATTCATTTTTTTATACACCTTTCCGTCTTTGATAATTATGATTTTTGAATTAAAATTTTCGTAATTATCAAATGGATTTTTACTCCATAAAATAAGATCTGCTTTTTTACCCTTTTCTATTGAGCCTGTTTGATTTTCAATTCCTATTGCCTCAGCACCATTGTAGCTTGATATTCTGAAAATATCAATAATGTTGAATCCGTATTTTGCTAAAATTATTAATTCAGAAATATTTACCTTTCCGCCATTTGGCATGTCAGATCCTAATCTTATTTTAATCCCACTTTCTTGCATTATTTTAGCATACTTCATCATAATTGCAAAATTTTCTGTTAATCTCTTAAGTTGTTTTGGCGTAAGAGTTGTATCTTTTTTGTTGGTAAAATAAGTTGCTGCTATCTGTTCGTATAATCTATGAATAGTTGTTGAGATGGTTACTTTTTTATCTGAAAGGTTTTTTATTAAATTTTCTATCTCTGGTTTTTTATTTTCATCAATAAATCTGTATTGTTCTAAAAAAAAATCTAATAATTTGCTTTCGCTATTTATTTCTCCAAAGTTATCTTTAAATTGTTTGTAAACTTTTGCTTTATCTACATCACTTATAATAACACTATTGGGAATAGTCGCAAGATGTTCATAATTTGTTAATCCAATTTTTAATGTTTGTTTGATCGTTAAATATTCCGGACTAAAATCACCAATATGGCCGTATACTTTCATCTTCAAACTATCTGCTGTTTTGACAGCAACAGAAAATTCTGGTTCTTTTAAGCGATAGTAGAGTTTTAAATGGCGAATTCCAAGATTGTAATATTGTAAGATTTTTTGCTTTGTTTTTTTTGCTGTTACAACTTCTGTGTGGGCAATATATGGCACTCTATTTTCCTTAGAAATTAATGCGCCACCACTTATATAAAAATCAATATAGTTTGGGTTAGTCCTTTTTTGCCACTCTAAAAGTGGGGTAAGCCATTTTTCTGGTTGCCCCATTGTTAATACGGTAGTTGTTCCGTAAGGTAAATATTCGTTTGAAATTTTTTGCCGATAATGATTTAAGCTATCTTTATTTAAAGTAATCGGCGCTTTTTCATAATCACCTAAAATATCTGTAGGATGAATATGGGTATCTATAAAGCTAGGGCTCACTAATTGACCTTTTGCATCTATGTATTGTTTGCCTTGGAATGAATTTGAACTACTTTCTATTTCTTCGATATATCCATTTGAAATAAGAATAGTTTGATTGTTTTTTATCTCTCCGGTTTTGATGTTTAAAACCTTTGCATTAGTAATAATGAGATCATAGTTTTTAATCGATTTGCATGCCAAAAATAGTGTGAGAATGAAATAGATTAAAACGGATTTTGTCATAAATTTGGCGATTTGCGAATTTTAGTTTAGCTATTTCTTATGCGAAAACAACCAGGGCAATAATTCCGGTTCGGCAAAGGCACTGTCCCAGCTGTTGTGGTTTGCGTTAGGGTAAAGTGTAAATTTCACCTCGTCGCCAACGGTTTTTAAACGTTCAGCAATGGCAATTGAGAATGCCGGATCTACAATGTCATCTTTTGCACCGTGAAAGATCCACAATGGTGTTTTCTGATATTTTTTAATGTTATTGGTATTATCGCCACCACAAATTGCAATAGCTGCGGCAAATTTACGGCGTTCTCTTCTTAACAGCTCGTACGTACCCATTGCACCCATTGATAAGCCACCAACATAAACCTGGTTTTTATCTACAAAAGGTTTTTTGAGGAAATCTTTAACCATTCCCTGCAGTGCATGCATTACTTTGGTGGGTTTACCACCTTCAACAAAACTGATTTTTCTTTTGCCTTTGGCATCCTGACCAAAATTGGCATTGGCCCAAAAATCATTCTGTGGACATTGAGGAAAAACTACAATAGCAGGGAAATTTTTGCGAACGTCACTTTTTAGAAACAGTTTTCCGCCATGAACCAGTTGACTGGCGTTATCATTACCTCTTTCTCCACTTCCGTGCAAAAAGAAAACGATTGGATATTTTTGGTCGGGATTAAAATTTTCTGGAAATAAAATCCTGTAGTAAATAGAATCCTTTCCTTTAATAAAGCTTCCCCTGTCATATTTTTTTAAGTCCTGAGCGTTTAAAAAGAGTACAGAAAAAAGAATGCAAATGGTTAGAATAATCTTTTTCATCTGTTTTATTTATTAATTAGTTATTTATTGTTTTGTCTGGTATTACTGAGCTCGCAAGTTCGATTTGTTTATTGTGGTGATGAAGTTCTCATCACTTGTTTTTATAGGGTGTGTTTGGTAACTCATGATAATTTTATTCAACAAAAATAGAAAACCCTGGCTACTTTACAATAGCTCAGGGTTTATAACCAAACCTAATTGTCTTTATTTCAACGTAAAAGATGCTTCTTTTACATCGCGTGAATTTGTACCAATAAATACCTTGAAATCACCAGATTCTGCCACGAATTTTAGCGCGGAATTGTAAAATTTAAGGTCGTTCTCCGAAATGTTGAAAGTAATGGTTTTACTTTCTCCGGCTTTTAAATTAATTTTTTGGAAACCTTTGAGCTCTTTAACCGGGCGGGTAATACTTCCAACAAGATCCTGAATGTACAATTGAACAACTTCTTTGCCGTCATATTTGCCTGTATTGCTTAAAGTAATCGATGCCGTGATCGATTTTCCTTTGCTTAACGTATTGGCGCTTAGTTTAACATCACTATAATTAAATGATGTATAACTTAAACCAAAACCGAACGGATATAATGGATCATTGCTTACGTCTAAATAGTTGGAGCGGAATTTTTCGAACCATTTACCTTCAGCCAATGGGCGGCCGGTATTTTTGTGTGCATAATACAAAGGCACCTGACCCACATTCTGAGGAAAAGTTGCGCTCAGCTTACCCGATGGATTAACATCGCCGAAAAGTACATCAGCAATTGCATTTCCAGCTTCACTGCCCGGGAACCATACATTTAAAATCGCCGGGATATTTTGCTGTTCCCAATTCAATGCCAATGGACGGCCTGTAAACAGCACTAATACTACTGGCTTACCTGTTTTAGCCAAAGCTTTTAAAAGGTTTTTCTGTGTTTCAGGGATCTGGATATCGGTTACACTACTACTTTCGCCTGTAAATTCAGAACCTTCGCCAATAGCAGCTACAATAACATCTGATTTTTTCGCCACTTCTAAAGCTTCTTTAATCATTTCGGCTTCAGTACGTGGATCACGTTTGTATGTTGGGTTGTGGATGTTTACATAACGCTGCTCCATAGCAGAATCTGCCAGGAAGTTGGCACCGCGAGCGGTTAATATTTTTGCATTATTACCCAAGGCATTTTTTAAACCTTGAAGTACGGTTACCGACTTGTCAAAAAGGGCAGCAACACTCCAGGTACCATACATATTGGCTGTATTATCTGCCAAAGGGCCGATTAATCCAATGGTGCCTGATTTTTTTAATGGAAGCAGGTGGTTGTTATTTTTCAACAGCACAAAACTTTCTGTTGCAACTTCGCGTGCCACCTGGCGGTTAGCCGGACTAAAAACCTCTTTTTCTGCTCTTTCTGCATTACAAAATTTATAAGGATCGGTAAATAAACCCAATTTGTATTTTGCCTGAAGTACTAATCTACAGGCCCTATCGATCTGAGCGATACCTACTTTTTTCTCAGCTAAAGATTTTTTTAAAGTGCCTAAAAAGCCTTCACCCACCATATCCATATCAACGCCAGCATTTAATGCCAGGGCAGAAACAGTTTGTAGATCGCCCATGCCATGTGCAATCATTTCAGGGATACCAGTATAATCGGTTACTACAAAGCCTTTAAAACCCCATTGGTTACGCAAAACATCCGTCATTAACCATTTGCTTCCTGTAGCTGGAATGCCGTCAACTTCATTAAAAGAAGCCATAATGCTGGCTGCTCCTGCATCAACAGCGGCTTTGTATGGCGGAAAATATTCGTTGTACATGCGTACTTTGCTCATATCTGTGGTATTATAGTCTCTACCAGCTTCAGCGGCACCATACAGCGCATAATGTTTTACACAGGCTAAAATTTCATTATTGGCCTGGAGTTTTCCCTGATAGCCTCTTACCATTGCTGCGGCAATTTGTGAGCCTAAATAAGCATCTTCTCCGCTGCCTTCAGAAATACGGCCCCAGCGTGGATCTCTCGAAATGTCAACCATAGGAGAGAAAGTCCAGTTGATACCACTTGCACTGGCTTCAATTGCAGCTATACGTGCCGATTTTTGCACGGTTGCCATATCCCAGATACAGCTAACGCCTAAAGGGATTGGGAAAACGGTATTGTATCCATGGATAACATCCATTCCGAAAAGCAACGGAATTTTCATACGGCTGTTTTCCACAGCTATTTTTTGGACCGCTTTGATCTTATCTACCCCTTTGATGTTGAATAAACCACCAACTTGTCCGGCTTTAATTTTTTTAGAAATGTCGCTGCTGTTGGCCTGTCCTGTGGTGATATCTCCAGAACTTGGCAAATTCAGCTGGCCAATTTTTTCATCAACAGTCATTTTCGCCATCAGGTTGCTGATGAAGGTGTTCATCTTCGCCTCTTCTGCTGAAACAGGCTTTTTGGTCTGTGCCGATCCGTTCAGTACCAGCAGGGTTAAAAAAACAACCAGGATATTCGCTCTCTTCATTATATATGTGTTTTATTCTTTATTAATCAACTTTTAGCTGGTACTCGTTACAAACGAGCATGAGCATTTATTTTAATCAACTTTCTTTACATCGGTTTTTACAGATACGCCGTTCTCGTTTATTGCTTCTATAGAAAAATAATAAGCTTTCTGGCTGTCCATTGCTTTAAACCAATATTCATTAAAATCGTGGATCATAATGCAGTTGTATAGTTTATCAGGTGCGGTACCGTAATAAAGGTTATAAGCAAAGGCATTATCAACAGGCTCCCATTTAATATAGGCACTGCGTTTGTCTTTTTCTGTCCTTAAAACGATCAGATTTTTCGCCTTTGTCGGTTTCTCACCATTTCCATTCCCAAAAACACGCAAACCACTAATGGCAAATTTTCCGGTAGGCATGTGGATGTTTACCATTTTGATGAACCTGGTTTTTACTGGTTTCCGGAGTTCAATGTAATCATGCGGAACGTCTGTTTTATTCCGGCTTTTATCCACCAAAACACTCCACTTTTTTCCATCTGTTGAGGAAAGAATTTGATATTGATGGTAAATTCCGGTCTGTTTTCCTAAAAATTCAGCATCCTGATCGGCATAATTAATCTGGATGGCATTAACGGTAGCAAGGCTTCCCAAATCAGTCTGGATCCACTCTTCATTGTTTGCGCTTTTTGCACTCCAATAAGTTTTAATGCTTTCGTCAACCGCATTATTGGCATTAAAGCTTCCCAGAGTAGAAGAAACGGTTACCGGTTTTTTATAATTGATGAGCATCCAGCCTGGCCCTGTAGGTCCGCCTTCTTTTCTTTCAGCCGGTAAATAAAGTGGGTAATCGCCAAAGGCAGTATTGGTCCACATTACGTCGTCTTGATCAAAACCAGTAGGCCAAATCCCCATTCGGCGTTCCCAGGTATTTTTTACACAGATGATACTGGTAGAAATATGCCAGTAATTTTTGCTATTGTCCTGAAAGGTTGCGCCATGACCAGCACCGCGAGAAAATCCGCCGCCTTTATAACTCAAAGGATCGGATTGTGGGGTTGTAGGCGTATCATAGAAAAGAGGTTTGGTACCCACTACCACGCCGTCTGAATATCCACTAAATTCGGTTCCCGGTGCACCGTATTGGAAATAATATTTACCATTATGTTTAGTCATCCAGGCACCTTCGGCAAAAGGATCAAGAAATGTATTGTCCATATATTCGCCAAAACGTTGCCATCCATATCGCCAGCTTTCAAGCAGGTACATTGGTGTGCGGGTGCCTTTTGGTTGAAAAGTTTTACGATCTAATTCTACACCGTACATGGGGTAGTTATTGCTGCTACCGTTGTACATGTAAAATTTGCCATCGTCGTCGGTAAAGAATGATGGATCCCAACCGCCTATTTCTAAAGAATCAACCAATGGAAACCATTTATTGCCTTTAGGGTCGGTACTGCCCCATAAGGTGAAGTTTTTAGTGTAAGTACTCCCGAAAACCACCATGGTATCGCCAATAATGCCTACACCAGGTGCACAGAGTTCGTCTTTGGTTTTATTCCATGGGCGAAGAAACTTTCTTTCATGGAATTTCCAGTTCAGCATGTCGGCGCTGTGCCAGTAACCCCATTGGTTCGTACTAAAAAGGTAAAAATCACCTTTATAATTTACGATTACCGGATCGGCAGTAGCGCGGTGCTTGCCCCATTCGGTAAAAGATTCGAAAGGTGTATAACCATAATCTACGTTGATAGGATTGCAGTAGGTTTTTTGCTGTGCAGAAGCTGTAAACTTACCGCAAAGCAGTGTTATTATTAAAAATATTCTGAATAAATGTTTAGCCATTATTCGCTTTGATATTAATTAAAAATATTTATTCTGGCGCAGCTCGAACATCCTATCGACATGCCGCTAACGCTTAGTCCGGTAACATGCGATTGATGCTCCCAGTAAACCCACATATCATGGGCGCCACCAGTTGAGGTTAATTTTACGGTATAACTGTCGCTGTTTTCTGGTATCTGTCCGATTACCGTTCCGTTTGGAGAATTGGGCTGGATAAAGAAAACATAAGCACCGCCACTGGTATTATTTTCTAATCTTACATACACACCATCACTGGTTGAGTTGGTGGCCGTTACATTTACAGTAGCAAATTTTGCTTTTGTGGTTTTATGTTTAGCATTGGATATGGAAGTAAAACTTGAGTTTAGGATTACACATCCTATCATTGCTGTTAATATTAAAATTACTTTTTTCATGGTTCTGTAGATTTAATTTAAAATATATGATGGCTAAACATTTATATACAATTCAATATTATGGCTGAAACTGGAAATCTAATTTCTTTAAACCATTTTGAACATCTTTATTTCCCATAAATAACTTCCATAGCAGACCTGAACGATAATTTTCGATCATTACGACCATTGGGCCCTGATCAATGCCCAGATATCTTTTAGGATACCAGTTATCTGTTTCTGAAAAGGCATCATAAAAACCGTATTTGCCCCAAACCTTATCGCCCAAATCCTCGTAAAGGTGTCTGATTACCTTCATCGATTCTTTTGGAGTATATGGGATTGAAGAAATAGCCGCGGTAGGGGAGATTACACCATAATCTTCCTGAAGGCTGTGGGCGGCATAACCTTTTACCGAGTAACTTGCTGTTAAACCCCAGCTATTTTCGCCATAACCTTTAAATTTCTTTGGATTGGCTACACAGTAATCGTGTATGGCCAGTGTTTGATTGACGTTGTTTTGCCAATAATCGGCATATCGGTCTTTTAATCCCTTAGGATTTAAACCTAAATATGAATAATGCGCCCAAAATAATGGACCCACAGAATTTTTTGCACCTTGATAATCTAATGGAATATGATGTCCATAAAGATCGAAATCTGCTTTAATTGCTCCTCCTCTTGCCCAACCTTCGTGATAAACTTCGGCGGGTATGGTATGAGTAGGGGAGGAAGCTGCCATTACGTACATGATTAAACATTCGTTATAGCCTTTTACCGGGAAGTTCATTTCCCAGTTATACTCTGGCGACCAATGCCAGTACAATACGTTTTGTCCGTTACGGAACCAATTAAAATCGATACCCTTCCATAGGTCATCGGCTTTTTTTGCTAATGCTTTTTCGGTTTCAGAACCATTTTTATAATATTCGTTGATACAGATTAAAGCCTGCGCAACAAATGAAGTCTCCACTAAATCACCTCCATTGTCTTTTTGCCCGAATGGACGTACTTTGCCTGTTTCACCATTTATCCAGTGCGACCATGCACCATGAAAACGATCGGCTTTGGATAGGAAATCCAATATTTTATTCAAACGGTCTAATCCTTCTTTTTTGGTTACATAGTTCCTGTCAATCCCACTCAAAATGGCCATTAAACCAAAACCTGTTGCACCTGTAGCTACTGTGTTTTTATCATTTTCCGGATAAACATTATCAACATGGAAACGCTCTCTGCTTGCACCTGATGTTGGTTCGGCACCATCCCAAAAGTATTGGAAGGTCTGTTTTTGAACGAGATCCAATAATTCAATATCGGAAAGGTTTTTTTTAATCGTTAAATCAGGAACATCAGTTGTGTTTTTGCTTTTATTACAAGCTGCAAAGAGCAAAAAAGGACACAAGATTGTTATCAGTAGGCAAGTAATTTTGCTTGGGATAATGTTTAGCATATTATTAGGGTAAGGAAGAAAAGGTTGCCAGCATTTGCTGACAACCTTTATCAAAAAAAATAATTTTAGTAACCAGGGTTTTGCGTTAACAAACCACCACTTAAATCAATTTCTGTTTGTGGAATTGGCCACACTTCATTTTTATTGGCTTTAAAGCCTTTAACACCAAAAACTTCAGCGCCTCTTCCTTGACGGATTACATCAAAAAGTCTGTCATTTTCTAAAGCTAATTCAACTTGTCTTTCTTTATAAATTGCAGCTCGAAGTGCTACTTTATCAGTAGTTGTAACATCAGGAAGAATACCTGTGGCCGTACCTCTTGCACGTGCACGAACTTTATTTAATGATGTTAGTGCAAGTGATGTATTATTAAGCTCATTAGCTGCTTCAGCATTCATTAATAAAATATCGGCAAATCTTAATACCCTGAAATTTTGCTGAGAACCTTGGTTACCCGAAACAAACATTCCAAAAGGAACATAAGATTTTTGATTGTAGCCTATGTTTATAATATTAGATTTGATATGATCTCCTTGTGGAGTTGTTTCTCCAGGAAATAGAATGGTTGCCTCTTTTCTTGGATCACCTGGCTCAAAAGCAGCAATTAGTTCTGCAGATGGAGTATTAAATCCCCAACCTCCAGCTGGCTCTCCAGCTACACCTTGCACCTGACTGTATTGAGAGTTTGATGCATCGTTATTTCCTGCAAGGAATTCACATTGAACCTCAAATAATGATTCAACATTATTCTCATTTTGGGTACGAAATCCTTTCTCAAAATCAGGGAAAAGTGAATAACCCATACCGATTACCTGATTGGTCAACGATAAAACATCATTCCACTTTTGTTGATACATGGCTACTTTAGCATGCATACCAATGGCTGCACCTTTTGTAGCCCTACCGATATCTGAAGCGCCATAGGATGCTGGTAATGCCGCTGCGGCTTCGTTTAAATCTTTTTCAATTTGCGCATAAACAGTTGCTTTATCTGCTCTAGGGATATTGTATTCGGATGCGTCAGCGGGGACTTTTAATCTTAAAGGAACACCGCCATAAGCCCTAACGAGTCTGAAATAAGAATAAGCCCTAACAAATTTTGCCTCAGCCAAATACCGGGTTTTTAAACTTTCATCCATTGAAATATTAGGGATGTTATCTAAAACCTGGTTACAAAGGTTTATATTTCTGTATTGACCTGTCCAGAAACTCTGTAAACTTCCTTCAGAAGAGGTAACGGTAAAGGTGTCATACAAGTCAAAAAATGGAGCATCTATTGGAGTACTACCTTTATCCGCTTCATCAGATCCTGTACTTTCGATGGCTAAAGCAGGAAAAGCCAGATTTTCCCAGGTACGTAAATTTGCATATATGGCATTTACGCCTTTGGTGGCATCTTCTTGTGTTTTCCAGAATTGTTGGGCGGCTTGCTGACCTTGTGGATCGACATCTAAAAAGCTTTTTTTACAAGATGATGCAAATATTAAAGTTGATAATACACCAACTGCACACCATTTTTGTAAACTTATATTTATATATGTTTTCATATTCAAATCAATTAAAAGGTTAAGTTTATACCGATGTTATAGGTAGCAAACATTGGATATACATTGAAATCTATACCTGCTTTTGTTGGTACACCTCCAACCTCTGGAGTAAAACCTTTATATCCAAACAAATTAACCGCATTCTGTGCATTAGCAAATACCCTTAATTTCTGCATTTTCCATTTAGATACTAGTGATTGAGGCAGGTTATAACCCAATTGAATATTTCTCAGTCTTATGTAAGCACCGCTTTCAACATAAAATGAATTGGTTTGGTTATTATTTCCACCGGCTAAACTTGTTGATGGATAAGTGTTGGTTGATCCAGGTCCTGTCCATCTGTTATCGTAAAAGTCTTTGGTATAGTTCTCGTTACCAAATCTGTTACCCAGGTTAGCATTAAATACATCTACATCTGCTACGCCTTGAATATCAAGCGTTAAATCGAAGTTTTTGTACGCGAAATTTGTATTTACACCATAGGTATATTTAGGATTAGGATTGCCTATAAATGTTTTATCCTTTTGATCAACAATTCCATCTCCATTTAAATCGGCATATCTAAAATCACCGGCTCTTGCACCAGGCATACCCGAAGCAGCTGCTTCTTGTGCAGTTTGGAGAATCCCAACTACCTGATAACCGAAGAAAGAACCGATCGGCATACCTACCACTGTTCTTGTTGGAACTACAGCATTGTTTAAACCATCGCCTCCTGCATCAATCGGATTTGAACCAGAAGTTACATTTAATACCTTATTGTTGTTAATACCAATGTTGCCACTAATTGAGTAGGTTAAACCACCAGAAGTTTTATCAGACCATGTGGCAGATAATTCAAAACCACGGTTTCTGAAATCGGCTTGATTGCCTAATAATACACTATTTGATGTGCCTAGCGAGCCTAAAATTGGAATGTTGAAAATAGCCTGTTCCGTTTTTCTGTTATAATAATCGGCTTCAACTGATAATCTATTGTTTAAAAAGCCCATCTCTAAGCCAATATCCGTTCCCGCACTACGCTCCCAGAAAAGTGCTGGAGGAACAATTGTAGTTACACTTGCACCTGTGTTGGCAATCCCGTTGTAAAAGGCAATTAAAGCTGCACTTTGGTTTACCGTTAAGGTTGTAGGGTTAATCGGAACACCTGCATTACCTACCTTACCCCAGCTACCACGTAATTTTAAGTTGCTAAAGATCTTTTGATCTTTCATGAAATCTTCGTTGCTTATTACCCAGCCGGCACCAACTGATGGAAAATATCCCCATAAATCACTACCACCGAAAAATTGTGAGGCTGCATCACCTCTTAAAGAAGCATTTAATAAATACTTGTTTTTGAAACCGTAGTTAATTCTACCGAAATAAGAAGTTGCCGTGTTTAATGAGCCTTTATCTTCAATGGTTCTACCTGCCGCATTGCCTAGGCTTAAATACAAATCTCCTTCTTTAGCAAAGGGTACATTTTGTGCTGTTCCAGTAATGGTATAAGATTTATAGCGCTGCGCAGTTTGTCCTGCTAAGATGGTTAAACTATGATCATTCCATTTGTTCTCATATGTTAAGGTATTTTCTAAAATCCAATTTCTAGTTTCTACTCTACCGATTGAAAGTGTACTTATATTACTGTTTTGTCCAGTAGTAGCAGTGTATTGTGGGGTATAGATTCTATTTTCTTCTTGTCCAAAATCACCACCAGCACTTGTTTTAAAGGTAAAATGCTTGGCAAATTTTAATTCTGCATAAACATTCCCGGTAACTCTATATTTTGAAGTGATGCTGTTATTAAAATCTATTGTAGCTTGAGGATTTACATTACTTCCATTACCAAGTTGAAAACTAGCTGGATCCCCATAACTACCGTCAGCATTAAATACAGGTACAACAGGAGAAGCTGTGTATAAAGCACGGTAAATTGATGCTGGAGCATTGTTTGATTTGCTTGAACTTCCGGTAACATTATATCCGACTTTTAAGTTTTTGGAAACCTGAAAGTCATTAGATAAACGGGCGGTATACCGTTTATAATTGTTATTTGTAATAATCCCATCCTGATTAACATAGCCTAATGAAAAGTTATAACTTGATTTTTCACTTGCACCATTAATAGAAACCTGATGGTTATTGATCATGGCGTTACGTAGAATCTGATCGTACCAATCTGTACCTTCGCCTAAATTTGTACTTGAAAACAATGGGTTAGCTGCTTTATTTATTGCGTAAGCTTCATTTACAGCTGTTGCATACTCGCTTGCATTGGTCATTTTAACCTGGTTAGTTACGCTTTGTAGACCAACTGTTCCATTGTAATTAACAGTTGCATTTCCATTTTTACCTTTAACTGTAGTAACCAATACAACACCATTAGCAGCTCTAACTCCATATATAGATTGACTTGAAGCATCTTTAAGGATGTTGATGCTCGCGATATCTGCAGGATTTAAAAAGGTAATGTCATCATACCAAACACCATCAACCACATATAATGGTCCGGTATTGCCATAAATAGTTCCTGTTCCACGAATCGTGATCTGCGGTGCAGAACCTGGAGTGGCGTTATTACTGATTGAAACCCCGGCAACTTTACCTTGCAAAGCACTAATTGGGTTGGTAGAAGGTTGCTTGTTGATATCTTCTCCTTTAACTGAAGCCACAGATCCGGTAACATCAATTTTTCTTTGTGTACCATAACCCACAACCACAACCTGCTCTAATTGTTGTGTTGATGATGCTAATGATACATTAATTGTTGTTTGATTGTTTACAGCCTGCTCAAGTGCTGTATAGCCTACAAAATTAAATACTAATGTGGCGTTGGCCGGCGCACTAAGGGAGTAACCGCCGTTCGCATCTGTTTGAGTGCCTGTTTGTGTGCCCTTAACTAATATAGTTACGCCAGGTAAAGGTGTTTTGTCACCCCCATCAATTACCTTACCTTTTATGGTAATGTTTTGCGCAAATGCTACGTTAATTGTTAGCAAACAAAGTGCAGCGAGAACAGAAAGTCTTGTAAAGATTCTTTTCATGCTTTATTATAAATTTAGTTTAATTGTTAGTTAAATGTGAGGTTGTTTTTGCTGATGTGCAAGTGTTTTTACCTCTACATTAATACATCATACAGGTTTGTGGGGTATCTCAATTCATTAAACCAAATGCGATTTTAGGCCAAAAACGCATTTTTTTTGGATTTTAACATAATATTAATATACACACAAGTGTACAATTAACACTAAGTATTTTGTGGGGTTTAAAAATTGCGTATGAGAGGTAATGATGTAGTGGTTATTTAATCATATAACGGGAAAAAGATTCAAAACCATTTTTTATGCAAACGTTCCCAAGGATAGTTATTGAATATTTTTGATTTTTAAAATCTGTTTCTTGATGTCATATTAAAGTTCCATCAGAAACTCGGTTAAGTTTTTATCATGAGGTACTTCGAGCTTTTTACGGAGACGATAACGGCGAATTTCTACCCCACGTAAACTGATGTTCAATAACGACGACATTTCTTTACTGCTCATGTTCATCCTAAGATAGGCGCATAGCTTTAAATCGTTTGGAACAAGATCAGGATGCTGTGCTTTTAATTTCTTGAAGAAACTTTCATGTGCCTCGTTAAAGCTATTTTCGAATAGATGCCAATCGCGCTCATCGTTCATGCCATCATTGATTACTTTCTGAATTTTTCGGGTTTGATCGTCAGAAAGTTTCTTGCCATTTTCATCCTTTAACTTAGTAATCTCGTCGCTCAGTTTTTGGAGCAGCTCATTTTTATAGACTAATGTCATGGCAGAATTGGCCAGTTCCCTGTTTTTTGAAGCCAGTTCGGCCTGAAGTTTTTCTGTTTGAAGTTTGATGATCTGTTTCTCACTAGTTTCTGCTTCCTGCCTTAATATTTCTTCCTGCTCAGCCTGCAGGCGCTCGCTTATTTTCTGACTATCCCTTTGCAGCTTCCTTTCGTAAATTTTCTTGCCCATAATCAATACGATCACAAAAAGGATGGCATAAAGCAGTATGGCCCAGTTATTCAGGTACCATGGGCGCAAAATGGTAAACTTATAAATGGTTTCTTCGCTCACCGTACTGTCATCTATCTTTGCCCTAACCTTGAAAACATAGTTTCCGGCACTTAAATTGGTGAAATCTTTTTGGGTGGCATAACTCCAGTCAGACCAGGTACGGGAGTAACCTTCAAGATAAATCTGGTATTTAACCTTAGCCTGTCTGTAATAGGGCAGTGCGTAAGAAATACGGATATTGTTACGGCTGTTCTGGATCTCAGTTGCTTCCTCACTGTTTCCGGCCTCGCTAATGAGCGAAAATTTATCGGTAATATCTTCTATACGCCTGATCAGAACGGCAGGAAGTTTTTGCTTCTGCATATTGAGCTGCGCAGTTGGATTATAAATCACAAAACCATCATCTACGCTAATCAGGTAAATAGAATTACTGATGCGGCTGATGTTTTCATAATATTGTACCATGCGGCCATCCAGAATACTGAATTGATTAGAATCGATCTCCACCTTGCCCGGTTCGCTAAAATTAACCAGTGCTGTTTTGCCGTGATTGATAAACCAATATTTTTTGCCGCCAGCATTGATAATTTTATTGGACGATTGAAATGAACCGAGTTCTTTATTCAGTGCGGCGTACTTGGTAAATTTATCGCTTAATTCATCATAAGTATAAAAGCCCGCATCAGAAGAAAAGACAATTTTGTTTTCTAAATTGAATATATTAATGTTGTAATTGCCAGGCAGACCATTCTTTTCGTCGAAATATTTAATACTGGTTGCGTTGCTGTAATTTTGACTTAAACTCAATTTGTATAAACCCTTATAGGCATGCGCTACCCAGATATCACCTTTATTATCTTGCTCTACATATCTCGATGGTGCATCAAATCCTGCAATTTTTGTTGCAAATTTTAATCCTGAACCCGGAGATTCTGTAAAGAGCGAAAGTCCGGTATAGGTACCTTGAACGAGGTAATTTGGGTTGGAGTTTAGCTTTTTGATTGTCCATCCGCCAGGAGATCTGGATAACCAGTTAATTTGATCACCATTCACTTTGAATGTACCGCTATTGTGCCCGCAAATCAGTTCATTATCAATAATGGTCAGTTCCCAAACTTGTCCCTGCGAATTTGGGATCAACCTAAAATTAAAGGGCAGGAGATTATCAGGCGACCACTCACTGTAAAATAAACCCTGATTGGTGCCAAGGTAAATTTTGTTGTTAAAAATAATGCTGGAGTATACCGTTCCAAACTGACCGGTTTTATCAAAATAGAAATATAGGGGAGAGTTGAGTTCTATCCTGTCGATTCCATTATCAAGCCCGGTCCAGAGGTTTTGTTCATTATCGGCGTATAAACTTAAAACCGTATTGTTTTGTAAACCGCTCGATTTGTTAATGCGTTGTACCACCCTTCCATTTTCATCGATAATAATTAATCCGTTGAGGATGGTGCCATAAGCAAAATATTTGCCGAGTAAACTTACTCCGTTATTGAGCTGATAGGTTTTTAAATAGCTGTTGGCTGAAGTATTTAAAGGCGCAAAATCTTTCCCGTCGTAAGTAAATAGGCCGTTTTTACTGGTGCCGATAATAAGACCATCAGTTTTATAGGGCAGGATGGACAGAATGCCCTCTTTACCCAGCTTTTCGCTATTCGGAATGTGGATTAATTTATTGCCAACCAGTTCGAATAAACCTTTTTCAAGCACTTCAATAAGATACTTATTACGTACTTTATGTAAAAACAAAAAAGAAGATGGCGATTTTACCACTTCGATTTTATTGTTTTTATAAATAAAGATTTTGGAGAAAGACTGAAAGATGACCCGGTCTTGATCTACATAAATTTTCCATACCTCGTCATTTATTTTAATGCCTTTTGGCAATAAATTGATGAGTGAGTTGTAGCCTAATTTATTGTTTTTAATCGCCCAGAAACCAAATTCACCAAAACTGCCTGTATAAATTCTTCCCTTGTTATCTGTCGCGACTGATCTTACAATCTGCCGGTTAGGCAACTGGTATTTCTGCCAGTAACGGCCATCGAAAGTTAACAATCCTTCCGCATTGCCGAAGTACATTACCCCATTTTTATCTTTTGCTATACTCCAGTTCTGGTTCCCTGATGAATAAACAGCTTTAGGATAATTTTCGATATAGGGTACACCAATGCTTTTAATTTCTGATGCATAGGCGCTTATAGTAAAACAGGAAAGCAGTAATAAAAAACGGAAATAGTTTAGCATAAAATGGTTACTCGATAAAGCCATTATTACGCAAAGTAAGTGAAAAATTGTTTAATATAGGAGAGAGTTAAATGATTGCCTGGGGTTGATGGTTTTTTAGTTCATGGTTGATAGCCAAATTGCTTAGGCCAATGGTTAAGTTTAGCTCGGGGTTTGATGGCCCTCTGAGGCTGATGGTTTTTTAGTTGATGGTTTGCCAAATTTTTTAGGCCAATGGCTAAGTTTAGCCCGAGGCTCCCTATAAGGTTGATGGTTTTTTAGTTCATGGTTAATAGCCAAATTGCTTAGGCAAGTTGTTCATGACTTAGCTGGAAATGCTTTGAGTGTGCTGAGTTTATAAAATGTGGCTATCTGACCATCAACCAAAAATAAATTACCTTTCTTAAAGAGAAGTTTTCAACTTCGAAATCATTTTACAAAGCTGCTCGTATTCCATGTATAACCTTTTAAATTCGGATTCCGTGATATAATTTCTTGATGAAGCCATAAAAAGACAACTCACGACCTCTAATCCAGATCGGACAGAATAGGTTAGAAATCTTTTGAACTCAGCTTTTGACTGGCCCATGCAGCCCTCAGCAATATTAAGGTTTACTGAATCTGCTGCTTTTTTAATTTGATTGGAGAGACTGAATAGCTCTATCCGTGGGAAGTTTTTAGCAATAATGTCTATTTCGTTTACTGAGATTTAATGAGATTTGCCAAACTTTTAGTTCTTCAAATTTGAAAGCCATATCATTGAATTTGAAATAAATATAATCATCTCCCTCAATATTATGGCTTATAATTATTTGAATTTTAGCTAAGTTTAATTACTCTTGGCTACAAAGCACGGGCCATGAACCAATAGTAAATATGGCTATAGGCTATCAACCATAAAACTATGGATCATTAACCGATAGAATAATTAACTATGGCTATAGGCTATCAACAATAAAACTATGAACCATTAACCGATTTTCACCGCTACCGGCTGCGGAACCTTCACATAATAACCTGTACCATCATAAGGACGTTTACGTGGGTTCGTAGTGCATGCTGTTGAGCAACAGCCCTGAAGTTCGTTACCGCATTCATCGCATTGGGTAATGTGCTCGTTACACTCAGGATTGGCACAGTTGATCATTTTTGGTGTGGTTTTGCCACAATTATAGCAAACCGAAACAATAGTAGGGTTTACTTCGTTTACGTCAACAGCGATACGGTTGTCGAAAACATAACATTTGCCTTCAAAATCCTTTCCACCAGCTTCTTTCCCGTACTTGATAATGCCACCATGCAATTGATAAACATCATTAAAGCCATGGTGTAAAAGCAAAGCCGAAGCTTTTTCGCATTTAATGCCTCCGGTACAATAAGTTAATATTTTTTTGTCTTTATATTGGGCAAGCTGGTTAATCTGCTCAGGGAAATCGCGGAAATTCTCAATATCCAACGTTACTGCATTCTTAAACTTACCAAGGTTATGCTCATAATTAGAACGCACATCAAGGATAATTACATCCTCATCATCTTTCATTTTCATGAAATCTACCGGCTCTAAATGTTTACCCGTTTGTTTGTTCGGATTAATAATCGAAGTATCCCTTAAACCAGAATGTACAATTTCCGATTTGTAACGGCAGTGCATCTTAAGGAAAGAAGGTTCCTCAACGTTATCGATTTTAAATTCAGTTTTGGCAAATCTTTCATCAGCATGTATAGCTTCCATATAGGCTTTACAGGCTTCAGCAGTTCCAGAAACGGTACCGTTTAAACCTTCGTCGGCAACGATAATACGCCCGACTAAATCTAACGATTTACAAAATTTAAGATGATCGGCAGCAAATTGTTCTGCCTCTGCTATGTAACTATAGCAATAGTAAAGTAGTGTCTGATATTTTTTCATAACGCTGTTGATACCGTTGCAAACGGCGTTTAAAGCGGTGCAAAGATAAGGGAATTATGTAAGATGTAAAAATGGAAAATGTAAGATGGATGTGTGTTGCCTGCCATCATCCATCTTACATCAAACATTTTCCATTCTAGAAACCGTAGGATATCCTAAATCCTTGCGTTAACTTGGTTGCGCCATCGTAAGCGAAGCCATAACTTGCCCGCAATACCAGACGTTGAATACCGAAATAGAATTCTTTGTAATTCCTTTTTTCAGGAGAAGATAAATAACCGCCACCGATAAATTCTTCAAGTTTTGCTTTACGCAACAATGGAATTTTATTCATAAAGAAACCCGCAAAATTATGCTCTAAATGGGCTTCAAAATATTGTTGGTTGGTACTGAACTGATAAAAATCTAAATATTGAAATTTCCTTAAATTGGGAGGGAAGATGGTGGAGATGTTACCTGCGAAATGTTTAAAATCAGGATAATACATGTGTTTGTTGTTCAGAAATTTGCCCACACCTGCCAAAAATGAAGTGTAACCCCATAATCCGAATCCGATCCTGTCCTGAGAAACCTCAAGCTTCACGAAATCGTAATCAACATCGCTGTTCAATACACCATTAAATCCTTTTTTATACAATAGCGTAATTTTAGGGAATTTTGATTCCGTGTAAAACTTACCATCCGGACGGGTAATGTATTTCTGTCCGAAAGTATAGGTTAAACTTGCTGTTGCGCTGAAAGCGTTATAGGTTGGGAAAAGCGGTGTGTCTTCCGTTGGCTTGAAAGGGTTGTTTGAAGTAAATTCACGGTCTTTCGCATCTATAAATTTAAAGGTTGAGTTATTGGTGAGGCTTTTATTCCGGTTGTAATCTACAGCCACACTTCCCTGCAGGCCAGAGGCCAGTTCGCGGGTGGTATTAATATTGATAAAACTTTTTTCGTAAAACTTGGCGAAGTTTTTCTCATAAAATAACGAGTTGATGGTGTTACCCAGCTGTGTCATTGAGCCTAAATTATTCAAATCAAAGATGCCGTTTCCGAAAGATGCACCTACACTTGCTCTCTTGAGCGGATTGTAGTAGTAACTTCCTGTTAAACTTCCGGTAAGTTTTTGGTTGGCAAAACCATACCGCAATTCAGGTCGAATAGAATAAGATCTTCTATTCTCAAAATCCTTTCTGTAGGTCACACCATATTTTATGGCAAATCCTTCTACAGTATTATAGAATATGGCTTTTAATACCGGGTCGAACTGCCAATATTCCTTATCATACCGGTCATTAATACTTACTCCCCTAAGCAAAAGCTTACCAATACCAAATTTATTATTCTCTCTTTCAAGAGAATCAAGATATTTTTTTGATTCTTTTAGCTTCGCGATACTGTCTTTTTTTACATAATTGATTTTTTCATCTTCCGTTAAAGGGATAGGCCTGTTATTTTTCCAGTAAACGGAATCTTTTTTGTTAACCATTTCAGTAACTTTTAAGATCTCTCCACTGAAAAAGTTTTTTGGGAATTTAGGATCCAGATTATAATTGCTATAAATTCCCACATAATAACCGGCTATTTTAAATCCCAGCACATTACCTGCAAATTGAAAATTAATAGCAGTAGGCATGTAAACTTCATTAACTTTGGTAAACTGTTGGCTGATGTTCAGTGTATCGATAAAGTTAATACCTGCGTTTTTGGTGAGGTATACATCTGTGTTGTAAATTCTCCAGCTATCGTCAATAATATAGATAATCCCCCTAAAAACAGGATCGTTTTCACGGCGGGGAATCACTTCTATTTTATGGATGATTTCTCCGTTTTCCTTGCTTTCGCCCAGTAATTTATATTTATAATAGAAGAGCGCATTGTCTGCAATTGGTGAAATATATCCTCTTGAACTTAATTTATTTTCGAGCAGGTAGTTATCGTAAAAATTGATGATCAGATCCGATGCCTTGTTAAAACTGAATGAGTTGTTCCTACCTGCAACTTTTGAGGAGATCATTTCTTCATGCACATCATTTGGCCGTCTGAAATTAAACTTACTCTGCGATTCTGACAGGTATATAATACCTTTCCGGTTGGTATCCAGCTCTAAAATTTTCTGTATATCCTGTCCGAAGAATTTTTTCGGTGCACCCTTTAACCGTTGTACCCCTTTTATGTAAACATCACAACTAAATGCTTTCACTTCATTTAAATGTACTTTTCGTTCTTTAATAGCCTTACGGATAATGGAGTAGGCAGGATCTTCGGCATTGGCCCTGATGTTAACATTTTCCAAAGTATAACTTTCTGCCGTTAGTGCTACATTAAGCACAAGATCTGCCGATGCATTCACAATATGCTCTTGCTGTTTGTAACCTACAGCTCTAAAACTTAAGGTATGCTCACCGCTTTTCAGCTTAATCGAATATTTTCCGTCAATATTTGCAGAGGTTCCCGAGGTAGTGCTTTTTAAATAAACCGATGCAAACGGAACAGGTTGTCCGTTCGTATCTTTAATAATACCAGTAACTGTAAAATGTTGTGCAAATACAAAATTGGTGAGGCCGCAAAAAAACAGGAGCGCGCAAATTCTTATCATACGTTAGATTAGTAAGCTATAAAGATCGAATAACTTTAACACTATACACACAGGTACATGTTAAAGTTTGTTAAGATCGAAAAAAAAATAATCTGGAAAGGCGGTTTTTAGAAATAAATATTACACAAGCGCATAGATCGTTTGATCAGTCAAAACTTTTGTCTGCAAAATGTAGGTGTAAAATTGCCTTTTTGAGTCTGAAAAGACTTTTTTTTATAACTTTGAGGCAAAATCAACCATATCAAAAGGCCATGTATAAAACATTACAACCTGTTCTGCAAAAAGAACTTGAAGAAATCGAAAACGCTGGATTATTTAAACGCGAACGTATAATTATTACACCTCAGGGTGCCGACATTAAAGTAAGCGGTGGTGCTGAAGTGGTTAACTTTTGTGCAAATAATTATTTAGGCCTTTCTTCTCACCCAAAGGTGATAGAAGCAGCTAAAAAAGCAATCGACGATCATGGTTATGGAATGTCTTCAGTGCGTTTTATCTGCGGAACGCAAGATGTGCACAAAGCGCTGGAAGCTAAAATTTCCAAATTTTTAGGTACTGAAGATACCATTTTATATGCTGCTGCATTTGATGCAAATGGTGGAGTTTTTGAACCATTGTTTAATGCCGAAGATGCCATTATTTCTGATGAGTTAAACCATGCATCCATTATTGATGGGGTGCGTTTGTGTAAAGCACAACGTTTCCGTTATAAAAATGCCGATATGGAAGATTTGGAAAAACAATTAATCGCTGCCAAAGATTGCAGACACAGGATTATTGTTACCGATGGGGCTTTCTCTATGGACGGATCTGTTGCTCCGCTCGATAAAATTGCAGACTTAGCTGATAAATATGAGGCATTGATCATGATTGATGAATCGCACTGTACAGGTTTTATTGGTAAAAACGGCCGCGGAACACACGAGCATTTCAATGTGATGGACCGTATTGATATTATTACAGGTACTTTAGGTAAAGCTTTAGGTGGTGCATCAGGCGGTTTTACTTCTGGCAAGAAAGAAATTATCGACATGTTACGTCAGCGTTCACGTCCTTACTTATTTTCTAATACGCTTGCTCCGGCTATTGCAGGTGCATCAATTGCAGTATTGGATATGTTGAGCGAAACCACCTCATTAAGAGATAAATTAGAAAGCAATACTCAATATTTCCGTGAGAAAATGACCGAGGCCGGTTTTGATATTAAACCAGGTTTCCATCCTATTGTTCCGGTAATGTTATACGATGCTAAAATTGCGCAGCAATTTGCTGCTAAAATGTTAGAAGAAGGAATTTATGTAATTGGTTTCTTTTACCCGGTGGTACCTCAGGGCAAAGCAAGGATACGTGTACAGTTATCAGCCGGACATGAGCAACATCATTTAGATAAAGCAATCGCAGCATTTACCAAAGTAGGTAAAGAATTGGGTGTGATTTAAAACTTATAGATCAACTATAATTACAAAAGCCGCTTTAAGTGGCTTTTGTGCTTTATGGGTTCATTTTCTTTTATAATGATATTGTAAACAGATTATTTGAACCCGCTTACCTTAAAATTATTAGATAATTTGCTGTATATTTGAAGCCATGTTACAGGATAAAATAACACAATATACCGATAAAATTAATGCTTTCGTAACTGAAAAAGCAGATGAGTTAGAGCAATTCCGTATTAAATATTTAGGAAGCAAAGGCATCATAAAAGAAATTTTCGACGAATTCAAATCTGTTTCTGTTGAAGAAAAAAGATCGTTGGGCAAGGTTTTAAACGAATTTAAACAACTTGCAGAATCAAAATACCAAACTTTAAAAGAATCAACCGAAAGCACTGATACTAAAAGTGAAAATTCGCAATTGGATTTAACTTTGCCTGGCGAAGGTTTCGAGATTGGTTCACGCCATCCTTTAGCCTTGGTACGTAGAGAAATTGTAGAGATTTTTGCAAAACTTGGCTTTACAGTAGCAGAGGGACCTGAAATTGAAGATGATTGGCATAATTTCTCGGCACTAAACTTCCCTGAAGAGCATCCTGCAAGAGATATGCAAGATACTTTCTTTATTAAAAAAGGTGGAGAGAAAGGTGATATTGCTTTACGTACGCACACATCTTCAGTACAGGTGCGCATGATGGAGCAAGGCCAGCCACCATTCAGGGCAATTATGCCAGGCCGTGTTTACCGTAACGAAGCCATTTCTGCCCGTGCACACTGTTTTTTTCATCAGGTGGAAGGTTTGTATGTTGATGAAAATGTTTCATTTGCCGATTTAAAACAGACTTTGTTTTATTTCGTTCAGGAATTATATGGAGAAGGTACCAAAGTACGTTTCCGCCCGTCATATTTCCCTTTTACCGAGCCATCTGCAGAAATGGATATTTCTTGTACCATTTGTAAAGGTGCTGGCTGCCAGTTTTGTAAATACAGTGGTTGGGTAGAAATTTTGGGTTGTGGTATGGTAGATCCAAATGTTTTGGAAAACTGTGGAATTGATTCAAAAAAATACAGTGGTTTTGCATTCGGAATGGGAATAGAACGTATTGCTAATCTGAAATATGTAATTAAAGATTTGCGCTTATTCTCTGAGAACGATGCACGTTTCTTAAAGCAATTTAAATCGGCTTTAATTTAATGATGAAATATCTATACAGTATATTGTTTGTACTGCTAATTGCTACAGGTTGCGGTAAAGATGGAGGTTACATTCCGGATGTACCTGTAAATTATAATGTAACGATAACTGAATTTAGCTTAAAAGCAGTAAATAATGTCCTGGTAGTTTCAAACAACGGAGTAGGGGGATTACTTATTGTGAAAACTGATTTTGGATATGTTTGTTTTGATCGGTGCAGCACTGTAAACCCGGAGAAAATATGCAAGGTTGCGCCCGATGACAGTGGCGTTACGGCAACCGATCCTTGTTCGGGCGCAAAATTTTTATTGCGTGATGGTAGCCCACAAAAAGCACCTGCAGAAAAAAGCTTAAAAGCATATAATGTTTCTCTGCAAGGCAACACACTAATACACGTAAGCAATTAAAATGGAAGCTGAAAAAATAAAAGAAACAGTTAAAAAGGCTGCCAAAGAATTATTTAGAAAATATGGTTACCATAAAACCAGTGTAAACGAAATTGCTAAAAAGGCACGGATTGCCAAAGCCACTATTTACAAATACTTTGAGAGTAAAGAACAGGTTTTAGATAGTATTCTGATGGATTACCTGGATCAGAACCTTTACGAAATACTGCACAATAAAGTAAGTTATGGCTCAGAAGAAGAGCACTTAAAAGCACTGGTAATGAAAACAAGTCGCTTATCATTCACGGCGTGTAATGAGTTTATCGGCTGGGATTTTGTTCGTGAAAATGCGAACTCACAGGAGTTTTTAAAGCATTTATCAGATCAGCTCGAAGCCTTATTGTTAGCCGCTTATCTGCAACTGGATAACTTTAAGAATAATCCTGCAAGAAGAGAAGGACTGGCCTTTCTGTTAAAAGCCAGTAAAAGTATCGTGTTTTCATTTGCATTTACTTCAGTTAGCGATTCAGATGTGCGTAAAAACTTTGTAAGTTTCCAGAAAGAAATATTGCCATTTTTGGTAAAAGCAGCACTTTAAATTATTCAGCTATATATGGTGATCCGTCATGCTGAATTTATTTTACGAGTAAAAATTGTTTTTTCAACTGTCTTGTAGCTACTTCGTGGTCAGCATCTTTCCTGCAATAGACCCTGAAATAAATCCGATCGCTATCGGATCAGGGAGGCGACAACCAGAAATCCGTGTTTATCCGTGTGCATCTGTGGTTAAATTCGGCTTATTGATTATAATAATCTTTCATCTTAAATTTTTGCACGGTTCTTTTTATTTTTCCGTCAACATTTTTTTGAGTAATCACAGTAACAATATCAGCAATGCTCGAATCTTCAATTACTGATGAGTCTTCGTATGGTATGTTTTTAGCATCAAATTTGTAGTTGATGGTTTTATCAAAACAACAGCCATCTTTTTGATGAATAGCAATTTGCTTTGTTTTTTTGTCAACATCAAACATGCCCAGGTTTTCGCTTGCCAGTTTGGTAAGTTCATTGCTCAACAGAAATTTGTTTTCTTTTGAGGTTAAATAAATCTGGTATGATGGACTGGCATAAGCGCCGTTATTACCGTTTCTGATGGCAAGATCTTCAAGGCCATCAAAATTAAAATCGCCAAAAATTAAAGGTGTCTGGTATTTGCCAAGTTCCAGCCATCCAAGTTTGGCATTTTGAGTCTCAGTTAAGCCAAAATCCAGGTCTTCAGAGTGGAAGGTATCTATTTCCCTGTCTGTAACCTTATCATAAACAATAACAGTGGCTTTTCCACCACAAGCATTCCCTTCACATTTATCAACAAAAATTTTAGCCTTGTATTGGTCAGAACTGTTATTTGCCAAGAATTTAAACTGAGCTTTCGAAGTATTGGCAACCAATAAAATACTGCAAAAGATGATCAAACTTTTCATTAAAAATTTTTCTGTAAAATTACAGCAATATCATTCACCGAAAAGTTAAAAAAGGTTAACGTTTTCTCTTCCGTGTTTTGATATAACTTTGTACTGCAGATTTTGTGGTAAGCCAATCTCTGCCTTCCTTATAAGCATCTATTTTGCCTTGCCTTGCCAATAGGCTCACATACTCCTGGCCATAAGGAAACTCAGGTTCTGAAACAATTTGTGATATAGGTTCATAATCCCCATAATTGTTTCCAGGCAATGCATTTATGTAGATATTTAACGAACGCTCTAAGGCCTGCAACATCAATAAACAAAGTTTATGGTAATTGCTCTTGTTAGCTTGATTAAGTGCTTCGTAGTATTTCTTTCTGTCGTTTTTGAGGATGATAGCAGGAGGGAAGCCATTTCGCATAAGTAGTAAATTCATCGCAAGCCTTACGGTACGCCCATTCCCATCAAAAAACGGATGAATCCAAACCAGTTTATGGTGGAAAATAGTAGACAATACAATATCATTTAAACCCAATGGATTATCGTTAATAAAAGTGATCAGTTGATCTAATAAATCGGAAACTTTATTTGCATTGGGTGGTGTAAAGTTTGCACCTACAATACGTACTCCGCCATTTCTTAAACGGCCCGCATAATCATCTTCAATACTTCGCAATACCAAGCCATGCAGGGATAGGATATCGATGCTTCTTAAGGTGTAATTTTTATTGACTAAGGTGTATAAGTAATCAATGGCTTTCTCATGGTTGTAAGCTTCGAAATGCTCCCTAAGTGATTTTCCTTTTACTGTCATGCCTTCCTGTAAAACCATTTGGGTTTCTTTCAGGCTTAAGGTATTTCCTTCTATACTGTTTGAGTTGTAAGTCCACTCCAGCGTGAGGTCTTCTTTAATGCGGTGTAGGGCGCTATTAGGCAATGGCCTTGAAGTTTCTAACCTGGCCTTTTTTTCGTATAACCTTTCTATTTGCGGTAATAGCTCTTCTAAATCGCTTAAATCAAAATCCCACATACCCAAAGATAATAATTATCGGTTGTACTTAAAAATAAACTTATCCGATATTAACATTTTATTAAAAAAAAAATGATAACGTAACGTTATCATTTAAAAATGTATTAAGGTACTTATTCCCACTTAAATACTTTTACCGCTACTGCATAAATGCCAATACCCCAAAGCAATAAGATCATAATCTGGAATTTTACATCCCACAAGCCTAAACCTTCAAAAGCTACTTTGCGCATGGCATCATTTAAATAGGTAAGTGGCAAAGCCCGGCTAATCGGCTGTAACCAACTTGGAAAAGCCTCGATAGAAAAGAATGTTCCCGATAGTAAAAACTGTGGTAGGGTAATAATATTTGATATTGGAGGTACCATACTTTCGCTTTTGGCAATGCCCGAGATAATAAAGCCAAAGCCCATAAAAACGATAATGCCCATTGTGGCCAGTATAAGCATGTTGACGACCGTGAGTGCACCATGTACCAGGGTAAAGCCAAAAAAGAAATGGCCAATTAAAATGATAAATAATGCACCTATTAAGGCAAATCCAATACGGGCAATTCCTTCGCCAATGACAATGCTTGAACGCCTTACCGGAGTTGCGAAAAAACGCTTGATTACCAGGGTCTGGCGCAGACTTAAGAATACGAATGCTGTTCCGAAAACGCCTGTGCTTAATAGCGAAAAGCCCAATTGACCTGGAAGAATAAAATCAATGGTTTTATACTCACGGCCTGTAATCGTGCTTTCTTTTATTTCTGCTACCGTTGGTTTTAAGGTTTTATCGTAAAAAATATTGTTTAAAACCGATTTTAAAATCCCGCCTTTATCTCTTGATGCAGAGGTGTAAACCACATTAACCGAATAGGCGGCAGAATTTACTTTTCTATGTACATCAATCATGGCATCAACATTACCCTTTTCAAGTAATTTATCAAATTCGGCTTTTGATTTATCTTTGACCAAACGGATCATTCCTGTTTTTTCCAACATGCTCATTACCGGGTTGTTTACATCAGAGCCTGGTGTTACCCCAACATCAATGCGGGTTCCACCGCCGCCCAGAAATCCGAAGACAAGGATAAATATCAAAGGAAAAGCAAGTGTAAATACTACTGCCGATGGACTCCGCATAATCGACCGGAAACTCGCTTTGGCAAGGGCCAGGGTTGCTGTAAGGTTGTTATATTTTTTCATTTACTATTTTGATTAATAGTTGCACTGTTTTATGTTTTTAAACCCGATTGAAGTGTAAATCCTTTTTGCCGGGTATCTTTTATCTACTTGATGAATATTTGCAAAAAGATTGCAACTAAAAGCGGGAGTAATATTGATTAGAATACTGCACTTGCTTTTCAAAAGATCTTGAAATTTAAACTATTCACGCCACTCTTGCCCGGTAAGGTTGATGAACACATCTTCCAGGTTAGCTTTTTTAACCTCTTTTTTGCGTTCAAAACCGCTGTTTACTAATTGGTCTATTAAATTATCAGGCGTATCCAGAGCGATAATTTGTCCGCGTTCTACAAAAGCAACGCGATCGCAAAGCTGTTCAGCCTCGTCCATATAGTGTGTGGTAATAACTACGGTTGTTCCCGCGTCTCGGATTTCTGTAATCAGATCCCAAAGATTCCTGCGGGCCTGTGGATCCAGACCTGTTGTAGGCTCATCCAAAAAAATAATCTTTGGTTGATTGATGAGTGTTGTGGCGATAGAGAAACGCTGCTTTTGTCCGCCTGAAAGTGCTTTGTATTTGGCTTTGGCCTTATCCTGAAGATTCACTTTCTCCAGCATTTCCATGGGTTTAATTTTGGCGCCATATAATCCGGCAAAAAGTTCAATCAGTTCAATCAGGTTTAGATTCGGATAATAACCAGCTGCCTGTAGCTGTACACCAATAATCTGTTTAATGTCCTGCGGATGTTTATCAACAGAAAAACCATCAACAATAATTTCACCCGATGTTTTAGCTCTCAATGTTTCGATAATTTCGAGGGTAGTGGTCTTTCCGGCGCCATTAGGGCCAAGCAGACCAAAAATCTCATGCTCATACACCTCAAAACTAAGCCCTTGAACGGCCACGAAATCATCGTATTTTTTTACCAGGTCTTTAACACTGATAATGGCTTTTTTTGTTTCCATGTTGCGAATGTAAGCAGCTTTAAATGAATAGGAAATGAATTTTAATACAGTTAACGGAAAATGTCGGTAAAATGATGTTTGGAGTAGGCGAAAATAGCTTATAAAAGAAATCTGCGGATCGGCAGCTTCTTTTTGCCGCAAATCCGCAGATCGTTTTGTCGTTTATTGCTCTTTACTCATTGGTTTTTGAGCTTTCGCACCAAACATTCTACCTCAAACCTGACTTCGTCTTTAAGCTTTGGTCTTTATGCTTTAGTCTTTTACCTTAAACCTTCCGCCTTCCAGCCTTCTACCTTAACCTTACCAAACCAGCTCACCTTTCATTACTTCAACGAAATCATCGAATAAGTAACGTGAATCATGTGGGCCTGGAGAAGATTCCGGGTGATATTGAACCGAGAATGCTTTTTTACCTTTAACACGGATTCCTTCGATTGATTTATCATTCAGGTTAACGTGTGTAATTTCTACTTTATCAGAGTTTCTAACCTCATCTGGAATTACACCAAAGCCATGGTTCTGTGAAGTAACCTCGCAGTGGTTTTTGATAATGTTTTTAACAGGGTGGTTTAATCCACGGTGACCATTAAACATTTTCATGGTACCAATACCGTTAGCTTCGGCCAATAACTGGTGACCTAAGCAGATCCCGAACAATGGTTTATCTTCTGCTAATATATCTTTGATGGTTTCTACCGCGTAAGGCATTACCGATGGATCGCCAGGACCGTTAGAAATAAAATAACCATCAGGACCAAATTTTTCCATTTCGGCAAAAGTGGTTTTAGCAGGGAAAACCTGAACGTAGATATCGCGGTTTTCGAAGCTGCGCAAAATGTTTTTCTTGATACCTAAATCAAGGGCAGCAACTTTTAGGCTTGCCTCAGGGTTACCGTAAAAATATGGTTCGCTAGTACTTACTTTAGAAGAAAGCTCTAAACCTTCCATTGATGGTACATCAGCCAGCTTTTGTTTTAATTCTTCCAGGTCGGTAATTTCAGATGAAATGATCGCGTTCATGGCGCCTTTATCCCTGATGTGACGAACCAACGCACGCGTATCGATATCAGAAATGGCAACTAAATTATCATTTTGAAAATAATCCTGAATTGATTCGGTTGCTTCTTTACGGCTATAAACGATATTGTAATTTTTGCAGACTAAACCAGCAATTTTGATCGAACCCGATTCGATCTCATCTTTATGGATACCATAATTACCAATATGTGCATTGGTGGTAACCATTATCTGTCCAAAATAACTTGGATCGGTGAAAATTTCCTGGTAACCTGTCATCCCGGTATTAAAACAAATTTCGCCAGTAGTAGTTCCAATTTTTCCGGCCGCTTTGCCGTAAAAAACTGTGCCATCGGCCAGTAATAAAATCGCAGGTAACTTGGTGTAGTTAGTCATGGTAATTACAATATGGATTTTGATTTAAAAAAGAGTTGAAAAAAGAATGGCTTTCGGCATTAAAGCCGTATTTGCAGGGTGCAAAAAAAGATGAATATATCCCTTCCATTTCGGGGTACAAAGATAGAGTTTAAGATCGGAAATGTAAAGAGAAAAGTGAAATAAGGTTTAAACTGAAAGCAGCGAAGCATGATTTAAATGAAAAATTATTTTTGCCTTAGATAGCTTTGGTCTTTTACCTTTAGTCTTTCAGCTTAATTAAAGAAAAAACAATACTTTTGGCAACACAAAACAAATCCCATGTCGGTACATAAAGAAATCAAACGCATCACTACGCACATTTTACAGGAAATGAAACAACGTGGTGAAAAAATATCGATGTTAACAGCCTACGACTATTCGATGGCGACTATACTGGATGATGCAGGATTAGACGTTTTATTGGTTGGCGATTCTGCTTCGAATGTAATGGCTGGTCATGAGACAACTTTGCCTATAACCCTGGATCAGATGATTTATCACGCTGCATCTGTAATCAGGGCCGTTAAACGTGCTTTTGTGGTAGTTGATTTACCTTTCGGCTCCTATCAGGGAAACTCGAAGGAAGCTTTGAACTCCGCGATAAGGATTATGAAAGAATCAGGAGCCCACGGTGTTAAATTAGAGGGAGGTGAAGAAATTATTGAATCTGTTCAACGCATCATTACAGCAGGAATTCCTGTAATGGGACACCTGGGTTTAACACCGCAATCAATTTACAAATTTGGAACCTATACCGTTCGTGCAAAGGAAGAGGAAGAAGCAAATAAGTTAAAAACAGATGTTTTGGCCTTACAGGCTGCAGGTTGTTTTGCAGTTGTATTGGAGAAAATTCCTGCTGCCCTAGGCAAAGAAGTTACAGAAAGCCTGCATATTCCAACTATCGGCATTGGTGCCGGACAAAACTGTGATGGGCAGGTTTTAGTAGTAAATGATATGATTGGTTTAACCAAAGGATTTAAACCACGCTTTTTACGCCAGTATATTAATTTATACGATGAAATTTTAGGCGCAGCACAATCGTACATTCGTGATGTAAAAGCAAACGATTTCCCGAACGAAAAAGAACAATACTAAGTTTGGAGCTAGGCGTTTTGAGTTTGGAGCTTTTTCAAGCGCAGATAAACTATCCAGCTTTAACAACTAACAGATTAACCAATAGAATTCGCAATAGACGATTTGCTTTGTCAAATGAACTAAGGACGAATGAACCAATAAACTAACCGATGCCAATTACCGATAACGACATCCTTTTTGAAGACAATCATTTAATCGCCATTAATAAAAGGGCAGGTGATATTGTACAGGTTGATGAAACCGGCGATGAGCCTTTGGATGAGCAGGTAAAAAAGTATATTGCTAAAAAGTACGATAAGCCAAATGGCGCTTTTTTAGGAGTGGTACACCGTTTAGATCGCCCGGTGAGCGGTGTAATTTTGTTTGCTAAAACCAGTAAGGCTTTAGAACGGATGAATGCTGTTTTCAAAAATAGAGAAGTAAAGAAAACCTATTGGGCAGTGGTGAAGAACAAGCCAGAAAAAGAGTCGGCTACTTTGGTGCATTGGCTGGTTAAAAACCCACAGAAAAATGTGGTTTCTTATTATAACACTGAAGTTACCGGCAGTCAGCGGGCTGAGCTTTCTTATAAAGTAAAAGCCAAGGTAGGCGATTATTACCTGCTGGAAGTTGATCCTTTAACAGGCCGCTCACACCAGATCAGGGTTCAGCTTTCATCAATGGGATGTCCGATCATGGGTGATAATAAATATGGTTATCCGCGGGGAAGCAGAAAAGGAAGTATTTGCCTGCATGCCAGGCGCTTACAGTTTATGCACCCGGTAAAAAAAGAACCTGTAAACATATTCGCCAAATTACCTGTTGATGGTTTTTGGGAACGCTTCGAAGACTTATAGCACAACAATATTTGGTATAATTAAGATATCCGGTCACAATATTTAAATATTTGACCGGATTTTTTATGATTTGGCATCATATTAGTCTGTTAAATATAAACCCCAAATTAATCATGAAAAACACTATCTTATCTATCGCAGCAGTTGGCCTTTTGGCTACTACATTAGTTTCTTGCGACAGCACAAAAAAAACAGAAACGACCAAAGATTCGAGCAAAATTGCCGTAAACGGCGATACTGTTACCAAAGTTACCACTACCACCACTGAAACCATTAAAACAGACGTTCCAACTTTCTCAAGTGAAGAAGTAAACAAAGGTTTGGCGGAGTACAGCAAATTAAAAGACGAATACGTTGCAGCTTTAAAAAGTAAAAATGCTGCAGAAATTAAAGCCATAAGCGATAAATACACTGTATGGGCTAATAAGGCAACAGGATGGGCCAGTAAATTAAAACCAGACGAAATACAAAAGTATTCTGAATATATGATTAAGGTAAGCGAGGACTGGGCAAAAGCAGCCAAGGATGCTGTGAGTAAATAGTGAATAAAGCTAAGAAAGGTCGTCATTTCGACTGAAGCGCAACGAAATGGAGAAATCTTTAAACTATGTAAAAGATTTCTCCACTGCGGTCGAAATGACGATTTATGGATTGAGATGACGATGTATTATTTACAATCAATTTTGTCAAAAGTCATCGATCCATCAAACTTTAGTTTGCTTAGGTCTTTGAACTTGGTTTCCCCTTTTACTTCCTTTACATCGCCAAATCCCTCTGCCAGCTGATCGCCCTTTTTCAAAAAAGCCACTTCCCTGATTGATGTTTTGCCTTCAGACTGAAAAGTATAGTTTGCAATTATGGTATCGCCTTTAACAACCCCGTCTATAGTGCCTGCATTTTTATCTTTTTCGTATAAATTATAGCCCAAAGTGCCTGTTAACTTATTGTCAATTGTCTTCAGTGTTAGGGTAGCGGTATCACGATTTTTAATGTACTGATAACATTGAGTAGAATCGGTTATTGCCGCTGCATTGGTTACTATAGTAGAATCTATTTTGGCTTGTGTTTTCTTTGCTGTTCCGCCCTGGCAAGATGCCATGAATAAAGTTGTGGCTCCAAGTATTGGGATGATGTTTTTCATTAAGATATGTTTTTTGCTTATCGGATTGATTTTAGTAGTAAGCAAAGGCCTTGCCAAAAATATCACCCTTCCCGTCTTTTATATCCTGACCAGTTTTGATTATAAACGTGTATTTACAGAAGGGGGCAATAGCATTATCTGCAGCCTATCATTTTGAAAAAAATAAGGAAATATTGGTTCCTTTATGTTCTTCAGATTTGATATCAACATCTATTTTATGGAATCTGGCGATACTTTGCACAATGGCGAGCCCCAAACCAAAGCCATTTTCTTCGCTATTTCCTCTTTTAAAACGATCGAAAGCATTTTCTACCAACGCTGCGCTCATCCCTGATCCGGTATCGCTGACGGTGAGGACATAATGTTCATTTTCTGTATTATCAGTTATGGTAATAGCTCCTCCATCAACATTGTATTTAATTGCATTATTGATGATGTTGATTAATAGCGTGTGTATTAATGCTTTGTTTCCTGTAAAGTGGAAGTCTTTTGATAGGTTGGCACTATAACTGATGTTTTTATCAGTTATCCGATCTTCCAGATCTTCATATATATCATCGATTTCCTGTTTGAGGCTAATTTCTTCTGTTTTTAGGTACTGATTGTTTTCAACTTTCGAAATGAGTAATAAACTATTGATAATTACCTTTAAGCGGTTCAAGGTTTTTAATGAGGCGTATATTTTATTTTCATGCTCTACTGGAATATCCGGAGTGTTGAGCATATTTTCAAACCGGGTACTTAAAATTGAAATTGGGGTAAGCAGTTCATGCGAAACATTGGCAATAAACTGCTTTTCTAAAGCGAAAAGTGTGTTTATTTTGCGCATTAAAGAATTTATGCTATTATCGAGGATTTTAAAATCACTGGTACTGGTAGGTATATTCTGGTAATTATAATGAGTGGGATCATCAACCAGGTTAATTTTTTTATCAATAATGCGGTAAAATGGTTTGAGCAGAAAGTTAGAGAAGGTAAAGTCGGCAACTAGGGTAATCAACAAAGCAGCAACAAGTACAATCAGCATATAAAAACGGATCGAATTTTTAATAGATTGAAGTGCTGTCATTGTTTCCCCAATCTCTAAGTTGTACCAGTTTGTATGGTAAGAGAACTTGTAGTTTAAAATGCGGTATACTTCAATATCGCCCTCTATTTCTCTTTTTTCGGTAAATACCTTCGCAGTAGAATCTTTTTGATTGTCGGGTATATCCGTTAACACAATAAATTCTTCCTTTAAAATATTATAGTCGGTAAATGATTGTTCTTTATTTAAAAGGCTGTCGATCTCATTATCATTTAAATTTTTGATGATTTTGTTCTTCTTTTTGATTAAACGGTTGTCAAGCTGGTTATAAGCAAGTCTGTCTAATGAGAATAAAATGATAGCACCCAATACCAGGATGATGGCAATTTTGGTTACTGCATTATATAAAGAAAACTTAACCTGTAACTTCATTTATATGGATGATGTTTTATGTAAGATGGACTATGGTTTAGTTATCGTTGGGTTAACTGGTTAAATGTTAAATTGGTGATTGAAGCTAAGGGCTAACCACCAAAGGTTCAAACCTAACTTACCTTATAGTTCATGGTTTTGTAGTTGATGGTTCATAGTTGAATAGCATAGCGTTATAAATTATAATTATTGAAGCTATTATCCATTAAATATGATTAGTAGTTTGGCTATAGTCTATCAACTATTAAACTATGAACTATCAAACCCTTAATCTTCGGACCTCTGACTCCTAACAATTAATCCTATATCCTATACTTCTTACCGTTTCAAACCAATCTATCGGACTAATCCCTGCAAGTTTTTTTCTCAGGTTTTTAACATGAACATCAACAAAGTTTGAATCTGAATTGACTTCTAAAATATCACCCCAAACATGTTCAGTTAAACTCATTCTCGATACCACTCGGTTTTTGTTCAACACCAGATAGTTAAATATCTCGAATTCCTTTTTAGTGAGGTTTAATCTTTCATCACCAAAAGAAACAGTTCTATTCTGGATATTGAGCATGAAATCGTGAATGTTTACCTCGTTTTTCTCTAACTTATGTTTTCTACGCGTAATGGCGTGCATTCGAGCTAAGAGTTCGTTTAGTGAAAATGGCTTTGGTAAATAATCATCTGCGCCTTCATCAAGACCTTTAATCCGGTCATCAACAGCACTACGGGCGGTTAAAATGATTACAGCGTCATCACGATCTTTCATGGCTTTTAACTGTTTTAAAATTTCAAAACCATCACCATCTGGTAAGCCCAGGTCTAATAAAATAAAATCGTAATTATTTACAAATATCTTTTCTTCAGCAGAAGATTTTTTCCAGGCATGCTCTACAATAAATCCCTCTTTGCTTAAGAATTCATCCATTTCAAGCGCCAGGCTTTTTTCATCTTCAACGATTAATACATTCATTTCAGCTAACAGTTAGTAGTTTTATTTTTCAGCATTTAAGCTATGCCCTTTGCTTTTACCCTGCAACTAAGTTAATATTTTTTAAGATGGTCTTGCAAGCTTCTTTAATTTCTTCTTTAGTAATAATTAGCGGAGGAGCTATCCGCATAGAATTGCTGCAATGTAAAAACCAGTCTGACAATACGCCATCTAAAATACAGGCATCGATAATTTTTTTATTGATCTCGAAATTCTCAAACTCCACCGCAAGCATTAAACCTTTTCCCCTGATTTCTTTAATGGCAGGATGTTTTAAAAGCTGTTTAAACAACTGACCTTTTTCTTCAACTTCATCCACGATATGACCATCAACCAAGGTGCGTAAAGTAGCCAATCCGGCAGCGCAGCAAACCGGATGACCGCCAAAGGTAGTCATGTGACCCAAGATTGGTGTATGTGATAATACCGACATAATCGCTAACGAACTGATAAAGGCGCCGATTGGCATTCCACCTCCAATTCCCTTCGCTAACAGTAGCACATCTGGTACTACATTATAGTGCTGAAAGGCGAACATTTTACCGCTGCGGCCAAAACCTGATTGTATTTCATCGAAAATTAATAATGTGCCTGTTGCTGTGCATTTATCCCGTAAAGCCTGCATATACTTCAAATCAGCAACCCTTATTCCAGCTTCACCTTGTATAGGCTCAATAAAAACAGCAGCAATTTCTGTAGTAATTTTTTCGAGGTCAGCAAGGTTGTTATGCTCTATAAAACTTACATGTGGCAAGAAAGGCCCGTAGCCAGACGAATAAAAATCACTTTCCATTAAACTTTCTGCACCTTGCGTACTACCATGATAAGCATTTTTGCAGGCAATAAATCCTTTTCGGCCAGTATAACGTTTAGCCAGTTTCATAGCGCCTTCCACAGCCTCGGTTCCAGAGTTTAAAAAGTAAGTGCAGCTCAGGCTTTCGGGTAAAATTTCGGCAAGTGCTTTAGCAAAATTTACCTGAGGAGTTTGTACATATTCGCCATAAACCATGAGGTGCATATAGGTTTCTGCCTGATCCTGAATGGCCTTCACTACCGCAGGATGGCAATGACCAACATTACTTACACCGATACCGGCAATAAGATCGATGTGTTTTTTGTTCTGTGCATCGTAAATGTAGATTCCTTTTGCCCTTACAAATTCGAGCATTAGCGGCTCTGGAGAGGTTTGTGCATTGTGTTGTAAAAACAACTGACGTTGGGTAAGCATAGCACAAAAGTACGGAAATGAAAGAGTGCTTTAAAACAAAAAAGACCTACATTGCTGTAAGTCTTTTTCTTTATTGCTTTTGGCCGCCTTTAAATCGGTTGAGTAACTCGCGTTTAAAACCTTCCTGGGCCCGGTAAAACTTCCCAACAATTTTTATTGGCAATACCGATTTAAGCTTGTTGTAATATTTTTTATCGAGGTTAAGATCTCTTTGTTTGAAATCAAATTCGCTGGTAATTAAGCCCTGTACCTGTGCATCGGTTAAATTATCAATTTCATCCACTTTTCTGAAAGAGATCATTTTTTGCATGCGTTCTTTGCGCAGGGCATTTTGTTCTGCCTGCATACTATTATAAATTGGCCAGAAAATCTTAGCCTCTTCCGGAGATAGATCCAGTTTTTGAGTGAAAAAAGCTATTTTAAGTGATTCTATTTCTTCTCCCCTTAGCCTTTGTGCAAGTAAGGAAGATGGAAATAAAAATATCAAAGCAACAAAAAGTAAATTCTTCATTTCTGTATTAATTATTTAGCTCCTGAGATAAATCACTTGACGAGAAGTTACTCAGGATGTAGTTTTCCATTTCTGTATCTGACGCAGAAGTAGTTTTTATATTAGATGATGTAGCGTTTTGTGTTTCTAAATGATCTATGATCGTGCTTTCGTCAATGTCGTATAACATTTGTTCATTTACTGTTTCGGCAGATTGTACTTGCTGAACGGTATTGGTGCTATTCTGGTAAAAATAAATGCCAAACGATGCCATTAATAAGAAACAGGCCGCACTTGCATATTTAAAGATGTTTCTTCGCCATAGAGGAATAACTTTAGCCTCCCTTTTAGGTTCCGATACTGCAATCCTATCGGTAATTCTACTTTGTAGTTTGTCGAAATAATTTTCAGGTACTGTAAAGGTATTTTCTGCCTTGGGCATTTCAGACAGGGCAATTCGGGTTTGTATTTGTTCCGTTAAGTTTTCAAAATAATGCGGCGGAACTCCAAAATTGTTTTTACTGGTTTTCTGTTGCAATCCATCTAAGAAAACAGCAGAAAAAATCGCCTCATTACTATTTTCGAAATATCCATCAAGAACGGAGAAAGGATTACGTTTCCCCATAGCCGCAAGTGCAGGAGCCTCGTTCATCCAATCGTTATTTTCTATATTTTCGTTCATCACAGATATATGATACAATTAAAGTGAAAAGGTTTAATAGTCTACTTCATCATTTGTAATAAAAGCTTCAATTTTTTTTGCAGCAATGTGAAATGATGCTTTTAGCGCGCCAACCGAGGTTCCCAGTACCTCCGAAATCTCTTCATATTTCATATCATCAAAATATTTCATATTAAAGATAATGCGTTGTTTTTCAGGTAAGGTGAGAATTGCCTTTTGCAATTTAAGCTCAAGCTTATCGCCGTTAAAATATGATGATGCCACCAGATTATCGGCAAGTTCGGATGAAACCTCATCCAAAGGTGTATTGTTACGCTGCTTTTGTTTATTTAAGAAGGTAATCGATTCGTTGGTGGCAATACGGTAAATCCACGTATAGAGCTGGGAATCGCTTCTAAATTTATCGAGATTTTTCCAAACTTTAACAAATACTTCCTGCAAGAGGTCATCACAGTCATCATGGTTTAAAACCAGCCTGCGGATGTGCCAGTATATTTTTTGCTGGTATTTTTTTAGCAACAGGTTAAAGGCTTCATTACGCGTATGCTCGACAGCAAACATGGCAAGAATTTCTGAATCTTCAACTTGTTTCATTCTATTGTATAGATTTGAGATGTAAGAATTGAGATATGAGATTTGAATTATGTCTCAAACCTCATATCTAATGTCTCAAATCTATTTTTTTCTGCCAATTACTTTTTGAACTGCTTCAACAATGTTTACAGCATCTAAGCCATATTTAGACATTAATTGATCTGGTGTTCCGCTTTCGCCAAAAGTATCGTTAGTGGCTACAAACTCTTGTGGAGTTGGTAATTCAGTAGTTAACAAACGTGCTACGCTTTCGCCCAGGCCGCCAAATTTATTGTGCTCTTCGCAAGTAACCACGCATCCGGTTTTTTTAACAGATTTTAAGATGGCCTCATCATCCAAAGGTTTAATGGTATGGATGTTAATAATTTCGGCATCTATACCCAATTCAGCTAATTTCTCACCAGCTTCAATCGCTTTCCAAACCATATGGCCTGTAGCAATAATAGTAACATCTGTTCCTTCGTTAACCATCCATGCTTTACCGATCTCAAATTTTTGATCTGGATCTGTAAATACTGGAATTACCGGACGACCAAAACGTAAATAAACCGGACCTTCGTATTCTGCAATGGCCATAGTTGCTGCTTTAGTCTGATTGTAATCGCAAGGATTGATTACAACCATTCCCGGCAACATTTTCATTAGGCCTATATCTTCTAAAATCTGGTGGGTTGCTCCATCTTCGCCTAAGGTTAAACCTGCGTGAGATGCACAGATTTTAACGTTTTTATTAGAATAAGCTACTGATTGACGGATTTGGTCGTAAACGCGGCCTGTAGAAAAATTGGCAAAAGTACCTGTAAAAGGAATTTTACCACCAATAGTCATACCTGCTGCAATACCGATCATGTTTGCTTCTGCAATACCAACCTGTGTAAAACGCTCCGGGAAATCTTTAATAAAGGCATCCATTTTAAGCGATCCAACTAAATCGGCACATAAGGCAACCACATTTTCGTTTTTCTTTCCGGCTTCATGTAAGCCAGCTCCAAAACCCGAACGTGTATCTTTTTTTTCTGTATATGTATATTTTTTCACGTTTTTATATTTTTAATTAGCTGCGTTCAAGCTTGCTTCGCAGGTTTTCATTGTTTTTTAGATATGAGATTTTAGACATTAGACATGAGACTCACATCTCATATCTCACATCTCCAATCTAATTTAGTAATCCCCTAAAGTTTCTGGTAATTGCGCTAATGCAGTTGCTAATTGCTCATCATTTGGTGCAGTACCATGCCATTTGTGTGAACCCACCATATAATCTACACCGGCACCCATCTGTGTGCTCATTAAATTCATGATTGGTTTACCTTTTCCGGTTAAGGTTTTAGCATAATGTAAACCTTCAACTATAGCTTGCATATCATTACCGTCAGTATTGATTACGTGCCATCCGAAAGCTTCGAATTTAGCTTGTAAATCATCTAAGGCAAGAACTTTACTCGTAGGGCCATCAATCTGCTGTCCGTTATAATCAACCGATGCAATTAAATGGTCAACTTTATTGAAAGGGGCGAACATTGCTGCTTCCCAGTTTTGTCCTTCCTGTAATTCACCATCACCCAATAAGGCAAAAACATGAGATTTGTCGCCATTTAACTTTTTAGCCAACGCTGCACCAATGGCAACTGATAAGCCCTGGCCTAATGAGCCTGAAGCAATACGGATACCTGGTAAATGCTCGTGGGTAGTTGGGTGACCTTGTAATCTAGAGTCCAGTTTACGGAAAGTTGCCAGTTCGCTTTTATCGAAATAACCAGCATGAGCCAATGTACTGTACCAAACCGGAGAAATATGTCCATTCGAAAGGAAGAATAAATCTTCACCTGCGCCTTCCATCGTGAAATCTGTCTTGTGGTTCAACACTTCAAAATATAAAGCGGTAAAAAAATCAGCGCATCCAAGTGAAGCACCTGGGTGGCCAGATTGGCATCCATGAACCATTCTTACGATATCTCTTCTGATTTGAGAGGCAATATCTTCTAGCTCTTTAATTGTATGTTTCATTAAAATAAGAGGTTGTTGTTACATAGCAAAGTTAATATTTTAACCGCTATATCATAATTAGTTATTGATTAAATTGAGTACTTGTTGTGTTGAGTTTTTTGTGTCAACTTTTTTGATGATATGGCTAATTTTTCCATCGCCATCTATAATGAAGGTGGTTCGAACCGTGCCCATGTATTTTTTGCCATACATGTTTTTTTCTGCCCAAACTCCGTAGTCATTTACAATTTTCTGATCGGTATCGGCCAACAGGGTAAATGGTAAATTGTGTTTGGTTACAAATTTTTGGTGCGATTTTTCATCGTCGACGCTAACGCCTAAAACTACAATGCCTTTGGCCTGTAACCCCTGGTAGTTATCTCTGAAATCGCAAGCTTCGGCGGTACAACCAGGAGTATCATCTTTTGGGTAAAAATAAAGTACAACTATTTTGCCTTTATAATCGCTTAGCGAAACTTCAGTTCCATTTTGATCTTTTGATGTAATTGCCGGTGCCTGATCACCTTCTTTTAACTCTGCCATATTTATAATGATTGAATTTGAATGCTTTAATGATGGAGTATAATTAAACGATTGAATTTTGAATGATAGCATGTTTAATTCATGCTTGCAATTTAAACAGTTTATGGTATTATACTGTTGGATATATATTAAAAGATGACATTTCTTGGTTTAATTTGTGAAAAGTTGGTATTGGTATGGTCACGAAATCAAATATATCTTGTCCTTATCTAATAAATGTTACCTTGTATTTTCGGGTATTCTCTTTCATATCTGCCACAACCAGCTCAAGTGTATGTTTTCCGGAAGCTGTTCTTTCGTCGAAACTGTGCCATAAGGTTGCGGTTTTGGTATCGAATTCCATCAAAGCCCACTTACCATCAATATAGCCATTAAAACTTTTTATCCCGGATAGGTTATCGCTGATCTTAAAAAATATTTTAGATAAACCGGCCATATTTTTCCCTTCCGAGATATTTACTGGGATTATCCTCGGCGGAATGGTATCGATTGCAATATAAAAGCTGCCAAAGTTTTTTGGCGTAGCCTTAACATAACCATTTTCGAAAAATCCGCCTTGCGATGAGCCGTTTGAGTTTACAATCAAAGCTTTGTTTTTTAAGTTCTCCGGAAGATTATCAGCCTTAATCGAAATATTGAAACCAATATGTAATGGAGTATGCCGATTGTGAATCTGATGCAGGGCCGACCAGGCATTTCCTGTTGGTTTGGGTAGTTTTTTATAAGTGAAGTTTAAATCGCTGTACAATGTTCCTTGCGGGAAAACTACCTTAATATCGTCGGTATTAAATTCATTCACCTTATTATATGGATAAATTATTCCAGCGGGAATAACCGGTGCTGCGATAGGTGCTGAACCCGCATTTACCGTGAAAGGCAAAACAGATGAATTTCCTTTCGAATCGGTAATGATGTAGCGAAGCTGATGCATGGCGCCATCATTAAAATTAATTCTGCCATTATTGATTAAACCGCTATAAATTTTTAAAGGGTTGCCAGGCTCAACAAAACTTTTCTGGATACTTCTTTTGGTATTTAGGTAGGTAGGATAATCGATATGCGAATTTATTGCTTTACTATCTTCGAAAGCAAAACGTTCAAGTGCTGAAGTATATACTTTCTTGCCATCTACTTCGAGCTGAATAGAATATACACCATTGGTGCCCGATAAACCATTATGCCGATCGGTTACTACGATACCGAAACCAACCTCACCGGTTAAACTGATGGGGGCAGCGGTTTTATAACTACCATTTGCTCCGCTAATGCCAATTGCCTGTTTTGGTGTATTTTCGTTAAAGGTTTTGCCATTTAAACGGTACACGTACAATCCATGTATAACAGGCGGAATATTATCCGGAATGATGATCCCGAAAAATTGCGGATTTATGGTTTCTTCAGTTTTAGTATCTCTGATTTCGAAATGCAAATGCGGTCCGCCTGAACTGCCACGGTTACCAGACCAGGCAATAATTTCGCCTTTATGTACCGGGATTAATGTGGCATCCGGAAATTCATCAATCTCAAACGATTTTTTTTCGTATTCAAGATTTTTAACAATCGTAGCAATTTTTGGAGCGAAACGCTGTAAGTGGCCGTAAACAGTAGTAAACCCATTAGGGTGATTAATGTACAAGGCCTGTCCGAAACCACTGTTTTGAACCCTTAACCTCGAAATATAACCATCGGCTACTGCATAAACAGGATAACCTTCGCGCTGATTGGTTCTGAAATCGATTCCGGAATGAAAGTGATTGCCTCTGATTTCGCCGAATGAACCCGCCAGGGCAGGAGGGCTAATATCTAAAGGTTGCCTGAAATCTGTAATCGGGTATTTATTCGTACTATAAATCTGTTGCGCCTGAACAAAGGTTGAAGCAAATAAAAGGCAAATTGAAATGGGAAATTTAAACTTATATTGGATCGGTTTTTTAATCATTCGTTACTTTACATCAAAATTTAAAAGTTGTTTTCCTTCTAACCAGGCTTCCAGTTTATCGCCTTTATTGATTTTTCCAACGCCCTGAGGTGTGCCGGTAAAAATTAAGTCTCCTTTTTTTAAAGTTATATATTGAGAAACAAAACTGATTATCTTCTCGAACGAGAATAACAAATCTTTAGTATGGCCAATCTGGCGGCTTTCGCCATTTATCTTTAACTCAAAATTTAAATTGTAAAGGTCTTCATAATCACTTTTAGGCTGAAAAATACTGATCGGCGCAGAGTGATCAAAAGCTTTGGCCAACTCCCAGGGTAATCCCTTCTCTTTATGTTTGCTCTGGATATCTCGTGCAGTAAAATCGATTCCTAATCCCACTTCATCATAATAATTAGTTGCAAACTTTTCGGCAATATGTTTTCCTTCCTTGCAGATTTTTAATACCACTTCAAGTTCGTAATGAATATCATCAGAAAAATCGGGCAGGTAAAAAGGTTTATTATCTTTTAAAACAGCTGTATCAGGTTTCAGGAAAATTACTGGTGTGGTTGGAACTGGATTGTTCAGCTCTTTTGCATGTTCGGCATAATTTCGGCCAATGGCGATGATCTTCATTCTTAAGAATATGAAATATGATAAAATAGACGGGAATTAATTCCGCATCAATCAAAAATAGAAAAGAAAATGGTGTTATAAAACTGAGATCCGTTTTACCTGGCTTTCTGAGCCTGCAATAACCCTTAAAAAGTAGATGCCTGGGTTAATTCTATTAGGAACGACAAAGTTTTTATTATGCTCGCCGGCATTTAAACGTTCGTTCAAAAGTGTTGCTACTTCATTTCCCAATAAATCGATAATTTTGATCGTTGTTTGGGTTCCATCTTTTCCAATAGATAAAATAATATTCAACTGATCTTCTACCGGATTAGGATATATTTTTAAAATACTTAACAATTTATCTTTTGCTACAACAGTTGCAGTTTTAGGAACTGTAGAAGAAGTATTGAACATTCCTGAACCACCAATTGTCATGTAAAACGGCTTGTAGGGGGTAATATTGGCTTTGATTTCAGGAATTCGGCTTATTTTTTTTGTTCTGTTTTTTAAGCTGATGTGAATGCTATCACTCTGTTGTGACCAGGAATTTAAGCTGCATAACAAAACAATGCACAATGTGCAGGCGAGTTTTGTGAGTAACGTTATCCTAGTGTAGAGTTTCATCAAATTGGTATAGCAAATGTATTAATTTAAAACAAAGAAATTAAACATTTTGTTTAAAACCCATAATTTAACACAATTTAACAATAAAATTTAATTTTCATAGTGTTGAAAATACACAATAATTTGGTTGTTAAATTGTTATAGTTAGTTTACTTTTGCCGCACTTAAATAATCAACGAAGTGTCAAATCATAAAAATGTCAATGCGTTAACCGCCGGCGGTGTTCTAATTAGTTTAGGAATTGTATTTGGTGACATTGGTACATCACCCTTGTATACCTTAAATGCAATTTTTACAACGATTTTAGGGGGAAAGCAAGATATTAATCCAACAAACGTTTTAGGCGTTTTATCTTGTATCATCTGGACATTAACCTTACAAACCACCATTAAGTATGTTATTATTACCCTTAGGGCAGATAATAAAGGTGAAGGCGGTATTTTCTCTTTATTTTCCCTGGTGCGCAAAAAGGCTAAATGGCTGGTGGTACCAGCCGTTATAGGTGGTTGTGCACTACTTGCAGATGGTATTATCACGCCCAGTATTACGGTAACATCAGCTATTGAAGGGCTTACCAGTAAATTTGATGTGCCGGTTATTCCAATTGTAATCACCATTTTAACCATCTTATTTATTATCCAGCAGTTCGGTACCAATATGGTAGGCAAGCTATTTGGTCCCGTAATGTTTGTTTGGTTTGCTGTATTAGGTATTTTGGGTGTATCTTTTGTCATTAAAGATTTAAGCATCCTTAAAGCATTTAACCCTTACTATGCCATTCATCTATTGGTGACCAACAAACTGGCATTTTTAATTCTGGGCGGTGTGTTTTTATGTACAACCGGGGCAGAGGCTTTATATTCTGACTTAGGTCACTGCGGTAGAAATAACATTAGAATCAGTTGGATCTTTGTAAAACTGACCCTTATTCTAAACTATTTGGGACAGGGTGTTTGGATTTTGCAGAACAGTGGCAGTTATGTGCCGGGAGCTAAAATGAACCCATTTTTCCAGATCGTTCCAGATCAGTTTCAAATTCCAATGGTTATACTCGCTACTATGGCAGCAGTAATTGCCAGTCAGGCTTTAATTAGTGGGTCGTTTACTTTAATTGCTGAGGCAGTACGCTTAAACCTTTGGCCAAAAATTAAAATCGTCTATCCATCAGTTTCTAAAGGCCAGTTATATGTTCCTTCTATTAACTGGATGTTATGGATTGGTTGCTGTGGTATTGTATTCTTGTTTCGGAAAGCAGAGAGAATGGACGCGGCATATGGTTTATCTATAACCATAGCCATGTTAATGACCACCATCCTGGTGAGTTTTTATTTAAGAAGCAGACGTTTTCCGAGGTATCTGATCGCGTTATTCTTTTTTACCTATGTCATTATTGAGGGTACATTTTTGATCAGTAATTTAACTAAATTCTTACATGGCGGTTGGGTAACCGTATTAATCGGTTCCTTCTTATTTACGGTGATGTGGAGTTGGTTTGTAGCCCGGAAAATCAAAAATCGATTTGTTAAATATGTCGAAATTGAAGATTATTATGAGATTTTAACTGAACTGAGCAGCGATGAATCGGTTCCGAAATACTCTTCTCAGCTGGTTTATTTAACCAGTGCCAACTTTAAAACGGAGATCGAATCCAAAATTATCTATTCCATTATTCAAAAAGAGCCAAAACGTGCTGACGTATATTGGCTGGTACATGTTGACGTAATGGATGAGCCATATACTTTAGATTATAAAGTTGAATTCTTAATTCCCGGTAAATTAATCAGGATCGACTTTAGGTTAGGATTCAGGATTGAGCAACGTGTAAATTTACTATACCGTAAGGTGGTAGAAGAATTAGTGAAAAATGGTGAGATCGATATTACCAGCCAGTACACCTCATTAAACAAGCATAAAATTGCAGGCGATTTCAGGTTTGTACTGTTGGAAAAACATTTATCTAAGTTTACCAAGTTAAGTTTCTACGAGAGACAGATTATGGATTACTATTTTATCCTTAAAAAACTGAGTTTGTCTGAGGAACGAAGTTTTGGTTTGGATAGCAGTTATGTGGATGTAGAGAAGGTACCGTTGATTTTCGTTACACCTGATGATATTGAATTACACAGACTCCCGGTTTAATTAAATGAGAACTGCGATTTTAATTTTAGGTACCGTGTTATTTATGGCAGGTCCTGCAGCCAAAATATACCATCTTAATCATGCGAATAACTATATGATCGCATCTGGATTAGGACTCGTGATGATTACCGCAATGGCATTTATCAAGAAAAAATAAATACAATCCTCTTTCTACTCAAGAAAGGGGATTTTTCTTTATAAATGGAATTTATCCTCGCTCCATTCGCCGGGATTATTGATGATGTAATTTGAAATGTTCTGATATGCTCTTTCATCACGAATGATGTGTTCGTAATAATTACGCTGCCAGAGCTTTCCCATTGTTTTATTATGCGATTTGAACAACTGCAGACATGCATTTGAAACAATTGATTTGTAAGCTCCTACGATTTCAGCAATTGTCGGGGCGACCCTTGCGGTCGCCCTTTTTATTTTATCGTCTTCTTGTGCGACCGCAAGGGTCGCCCTGACATCAGATAAAATGATTATGCCATGCATATGATTCGGCATGATCTGAAAAACATCAAGTTCAAAATTCGGAAATCTCTCCGCTAAATTAATCCATTCGTTATAAGCTATAGTTCCAGACTGATTTAAGATCATTTCATCACCTGAAACTTTTCCAAATCTATGGATTCTATCTTCACAGCAGATCGTGATGAAATATGCCCCTGCTTTTGAATAGTCGTAACCCTTTAATCTGATCGATCTTCGATGATGTATTAAAGGATTGTATTTCATTTAATTTAAACCTCCGGATTTGCCAGTTTACTGTGTCTGTAACCATAGGCGAAATAAACCACCAAACCGACTACCAGCCAGATGCCGAAACCGATCCAGTTTGAAATTCCAAGTTCGCACATCATATATAAGCAACTAATCAATCCCAAAACAGGAATTAATGATAGGTTTTTGGTAATGCAATAGTAGGTGATGACCACACAAATAATCAAGAAAATCCACATTGGGATTTTGTGCTTAAATAAACCCCAGCCACTTTCGTATTTTTTCTCTACAGGTATTTTTGAGGCTGAAATAAACTGCTCGTAACGATCAGCAGGTAACGCACTCAAATAAGATTCTGCATCTACTTTTTCTGTCAATAAAATTTGTGGCGCAGCATTTTTAACAATTTCCTCTTTAACGATTTTTAGTTCATCGCCACTTAGCGAAGTAACAAAAGTTACGGTTTGGATGGTTTTAGGCGAATTTAAAAAGAATGCCTTAGTTTCTTTCCCATACTTTGTGAAAGCAAAAATAATGGTCGCAATTAAGGCGATTGGAATAATAAACTTACTGTTTACATAAGGTATTTTGAATTTTCCACGCTGAACATCAGGCCTGTTCTGTAATACTAAAACCCCTGCACAAACCAATACAAAAGCGAAAAGTGTTCCGATAGAGCAAAGATCGGTAACGATGGTCAGATTCATAAACAATGATGGTACAGCAACTACAAAACCTACCACAATTGTTGCAAATGAAGGTGTTTTGTATTTCGGGTGAATTTTAGAAAAAGATTTTGGTAATAACCCGTCTCTGCTCATGCTCATCCAGATCCGTGGTTGACCCATCTGAAAAACCAAAAGTACACTTGCCATGGCAAATACCGCACTTACGGCAATAATACCGCTCATTAATTTTAAGTTAATCTGATCAAAAACAAATGCTAAGGGATCGCCAACGGCTAAGGTGTCTGATTTAACAATGCCGGTTAAAACCAGTGCAATAGCCACATAAAGGATGGTACAGATAATAATGGCCCACATCATTCCACGGGGTAAATCGCGTTGTGGGTTTTTACATTCTTCGGCAGTTGTAGAAATGGCATCGAAACCGATATAAGCAAAAAATACTGCCGAAACGCCCTTTAGAACTCCTGCAACACCATTAGGCGCAAATGGATCCCAGTTTTTTGTATCTACATAAAATATACCCACCGCCAATACCAAAAGAATTACCGCAAGTTTAACCACCACCATGGCGTTGCTGGCATTGCGACTCTCTTTCATGCCACGATAAATTAACCAGGTAATTAAAATGATGATGCCTAAGGCAGGGATATCTGCAACGATGTGAAAACTGCCGATTTTTGGAGCGGTAAGCCATGCATTATTCGCTAAAGCTGTAGCCAAATCTAAATCTGCCAGGTTTTTGCCAGCGGCCAATAGTGCTTCAGCATGTTGATGTCCGTTATAAGCGCTTAAATAGTCCATTGTCATCCAATCGGGTACATGGATGCCATCTATGCCGAGGGGAGGTATTTTGATCGTGGAGAGTAGTCCGGTAAAGTAATCAGACCAGGATATCGCCACTGTAATATTACCGATGGAATACTCCATAATGAGCGACCATCCGATAATCCAGGCCACCAATTCGCCAAATGCCACATAAGAATAGGTATAAGCACTACCAGAAACTGGTACCATTGAAGCAAACTCTGCGTAAGCAAAAGCTGCAAAACTACAGGCTACCGCTGTAAAAATAAATAAAAAGATTACCGCCGGACCGCCGTCTGCACTTGCTTTGCCAATCGTACTAAAAATTCCTGCCCCAATAATTGCTGCAATTCCAAAAGCTGTTAAATCGCGTACACCGAGTGTTTTATGTAATGTATTTTCGTGGTCGCCATAGCCGTTTGCCGCATCTTTTAATATCTTGGAAATAGATTTCTTTCTGAATAGCTTTTCGAACATCTTTTGTTTGCTTGTTTCTTCAAACTTATAAAAAGTTTGGTTAAAAACGTTTAAAGCAGGATAGAATTTTCAATACACTAGGTTTCTATGTTAAAATGGCATCTTAAAAAAGGCATTTATTAGATTAAAGTAAAAATTTGTAATTATTTGCCGTGAATAATCCTTTGTTTGATTTGCATAATTTTAGGGTGGGTGAAAGTCTTATTTTTGCAGTTAATAATCAATCAAATAACTAAGAACGCGTAAATAGATGTTTGATTGGAATATTTATATACGATTATAGTACCAATATGCATTCAAATACAGCACAAATAAAATACATTAAGGAACGTCACCAAGGTTTAGCTACTCTACTGGCCTTTGCCTTAATTCCATTGTCAGGTTTTGCTACCGATATTTACATTCCCTCGTTACCAACTATGTCAGGCGAAATGCAGGTAAGCAGTGTTCAGGTTCAACTTACATTAAGTATCTTTTTAATTAGCTATGGTGTTTCGCAACTTTTTATCGGGAGCGTGCTCGATAGCTTTGGCAGGTATAAGATCTGCCTGTATGCGTTATTGATTTTTGCAGCAGCAAGTATCGTTATTGCCACAACCCATAACATTTACCTGATTTATGTAATGCGCATCATCCATGGACTTACTGTAGGCGCAATTGTGGTAGCGAAAAGGGCATACTTTGTCGATCTCTTCGAAGGCGACCAGTTAAAACACTACCTCAGTCTGTTTTCCATCATCTGGTCTACCGGACCAATTGTAGCACCTTTTATTGGTGGTTACTTGCAAACAGCATTTGGCTGGGAATCTAATTTCTATTTCTTAGCTGGTTTTGCACTTGTTTTTGCGGTTCTGGAGTTGTTGTTTAGTGGCGAAACACTAAAGCATTTTACCGCTTTTCAACTAAAAAAAATCACCGGTATTTATATCGAAATGATCAAAACAACAAGTTTTACACTGGGTATCGTGATGTTGGGCTTAGCCTATTGTATGGTGATGGTTTACAACATGACCGGTCCGTTTATTATTGAGCACCACTTTAATTTTTCACCGGTTATTGCAGGTTATAGTTCCTTATTTTTAGGTTTTGCGTGGATGGTTGGCGGCTTTATTGGCAAGGCCACCATTAACAGGCCCTTCTTTAAACGATTAATGATCAATTCGCTGTTTCAGGTAGCTTTTGTAGTCCTGATGATTGTAAGCTTAAATTTTGTTTCTAATATCTGGTCGTTAATTTTCTTTGCTTTTTTGATCCATGTCGGAGCAGGCTTTACCTTTAATAATTACTTTACCTTCTGTCTGAGCAAATTCCCAAAAAACGCGGGCATTGCAGGCGGCTTAACAGGAGGGATTACCTATGTGATTGTTTCTTTTTTGAGTTATGGCATCGTAAACCTGATTCCTGCCAAAGATGAACGTAACCTAAGCTATAGTTATCTGATCATGATCCTAATATCGGTTTTAGTGATGTTTATCATTTTAAGGATTCGTAAAAAAGATGAAGTGTAATTTATTATTTGATCCGGCCTTGCTCATCAGTTACGCTGGTTTTTCGCTCTCGGGTACCTTTAATACTGCTGCTACCAAAAATGTAATTTAAACTGAGTCTGTAAACCCTGCTTTCTTGTTTTTGCATGAGGTTATAATCTAAACCCGAAAGTGCACTGCTGATTCTTGCTTTTCTGGTATCGAAAACATCATTGGCCGTAAGTTTAACATTTAGTTTTTTATTGAGGAATGATTTTTTGATTCCGAAATCCACTCCATAATAGGGCTTAATGGCATAAGTGCCATAAATCTGCGAAGAGACATATTCTCCTGAAAGTTCTGCTGATGTTGACGGGCTTAGGGTAAAAGTGTGACTGCTATTGATCATAAAATTCACCTTTTTCCGATCATAAACATTGTTACCTAAATTAGCAGCCTTAATCTGGTTATAGGTGCTGGTAAGTGTATTATCCATGCTCCAGAATTTGGTAACGGTTGTAGGGTAACCGATTGTTAAATCGTAAGCGTATTGTTTATCTAGGTTTTGCACGGTTTGGTACAGTGTTTTCTTCTCATGATCTGGCAGCAAAACGTCAATAATTAAGTCGTTGGTGATGCTGTATCCCAATGAAATATTTAATGTTTTTTTATAATTGTACGCCAGTTGAAAAGCATTGGTGTACTGCGGGTTAAGAAAGGGATTTCCCTGACTAAAAGTATATAAATCAACAAAATAAACAAAAGGGTTAAGTGATTTATAATCAGGTCGATCTATCCTTCTACTGTATGAAAACCCGATTTCATGATTAGCATTTAAGCTTTGGTTGATGTTAAAACTTGGGAAAAAATCAAAATAACTGCGTTTTACAATCTTATTGTCGTTAATCGAATTCCCTTTTGAGTTGGTTTGTTCCGTTCGTAAACCAATTTCAACACTGGTCGATTTAAATTCATGCTTTAGGGTTGCATAAGCAGCATTGATGTTTTCGTCGTAAATAAAGCGGTTACTTCTGCCTGTATCATTCTTCCAATCTGTTCCAATCAGGTTTTCGAATTGAAAATCATTATCTGTACCCACCCAGCTGCTTTTTAAGCCGGCATCTAGTTTAGTTTTCGCGCTGATTGGAAGTACATAGTCAATTTTTGCAGCCTTGATTTTAATAAAAGATGGGGTAGCATTTCTAAAGATGGCCGGCGATTTATAGTTCAAGCCATTTTGATCTAAAAAGGAATTTTGATAAATGGTATTTTCCTCACTATGGTATTTGGCATAATCTAAATCGATAGAAAATTCCTGACCTAAAGTATCCACCACACTTTTGTAATTGAGGTTGTAAGCCTGATTGCGGTATTTATTCCTTGCTGGATTATCGGCAACGATAGAATAATCAACCTTTGTAAAACTTTGCCCAATAGCGGTAAGGCCATTAGATGAATCGTGACCATTGTTAAAATAACCCGTAGTGAGGAAACCTAAAGTGTTTTTGTCGTTGATGAAATAATCAATCCCGGCTTTGTAATTGTTGTTATGTGTGGATCTCGTCTGTGTATTCGATTGATGGAAATAGGTGTTTTGATCGCTGCCATTTACTACCCTCAAAATGTCAAGGTTTTCGGTGGCTTTATTGTTGTTATTGGCGAAGCTGCCAAAAACATTAAAGTTTTTGTTTCGATGGTTAATGTATATCCCGGCATCGCTTTTTGGATTCTTGCCATATCCGAAGCCTAAGTCAACATTTCCATTAGTGCCGTAGCTGGTGTTCTTTTTTAACCGAATATTAAGTAGCCCTGCATTTCCTTCAGCATCGTATTTAGAAGAAGGATTGGTAATCAGTTCGATCGTTTTTATTTCGTTACTATTTAACGATCTTAATCTGGTAGCCAACTGTTCGGTAGATAAATAGGTCGATTTTCCATCAATAAGCACATTGACACCAGATCTGCCTCTGATACTGATTATCCCATCCTGATTAACCGTTACACCAGGCATTTTAGCAAGCACTTCAAGGGCAGTATTTCCGGTCGAAACTATACTGTTCTCTACGTTCATCACCGTTTTATCGTTATGGCGTTCTATTAGAGGCTTGCGGCCGGCAATAACAACACTTTCCAGTTCATTTATATCCGGTTGTAACGTAAAGCTTAAATTGATATCGATTTTGTCTGGCGCTAACTCTACAGTTTCTAAAAGTGTTTTATAACCAAGTGATTTAACTTCTACTGTACACTTACCCGACGGGAAATTATCCAATGTAAAATTCCCTTGTTCGTTAGTTGTCACGGTTTTGATAAAGGAAGAGTCTGTTGCACTTTTAAATGTGAGCGTAGCCAAAACTTTTGTGTTGTTTTTATCGATAACTGTTCCAGTAACATGGGTTTTTACGGTTTGGGCATAAAGTAGATTGACACAAAATAAAGCAAGTATCGTGAAGAAGGGAGCGAATATTTTCATTGTTAATTAGATCTGATGGTTAGTTTTTCCTTTATCTGATTAGGAATTTAACGAAACTAGATCATTAGTTGCATTAATTGGTAGATTTTAACAATGTTTAACCCAATTAACATTTTTTTACATACTATATTATTTGTAGTGGTGTATAACAGAAGTTCAGCATTTGCTATATGGTACTCCTCGGGCTGTCACGCTGAGCGGAGTCGAAGCGTCTTTTACAATATCCATGCTCCTTGATAAGAATTAAACTTTAGTCTTAGCGAGAAGATAAGACTAGTTAAGATGCCATTAAAGTGATTGGAACTATGATTCTTTTTTGAAGAGCAGCGTCTGCACTATGTAGTTTGGGTTCTGTCCTGCTGTTTGTTACAATCCTTTTGGGGAATAGTTGATAAAAATAATGCATCAATATCCAAAAGGGATTTTCACTTCCATCAGGTCTATTATTTGGGTTAGCAGGTAAAACATTGGTTTTTATTATCGAAAAACATTTTACTATGTGGAGATTCTGTATTCTTGCTTAATTTCCGTGCCTTCAGTGTTTCCGTGGCAAAAAAAAACGCTTAGCGAGACGCTAAGACCAGATAGGTGTTTACTATTTAACTTTCAGATAAGTGCCTTCTAGTGTGGCGTTGAATCCGAATTCACAATCATTTAACTGGAACGGACTCTCCTGCGAAATGATTAAAAAGCCATTATAGAATTTAACTTTGAATGCACATGATTTGTTCACCTTAATGATCAGCTGGTTATTTTTTAAAACAGCCTTTCCGGATGCATCAGCAATGTTTCTTCCAGGATCATGGGTAACCGAACCAATATCATAACTATAGGTATTGCCACTTATTTTTTTGATGGTGATGCTTCCCTGGTACCCTTTTTCACCGTATTGATAAGCATATTCTCCTGCCAGTTGATCTGGTTTAAGAGGTAAAAATATTTCCGGCTTAAGATTTTGATTGGTTTTAAGCGCTAATATGATTGTATAGCTGGTATCTGATTTAGTAGAAGACCAGTCACCTTCCAGTTTATTGTTTTTAAGCGTTGCATCAATACTCCCGCTAATATTTCCATCTCTTTCAAATTCATGCAGCGAATACAGATTTTGATCTTCCACACGGCCAATAATTTTAATTGGCTGTTTCAATCTTGTGTTTAAATACCTGATATCCCCTAAAATGAGCTGATTAGAGACAGAAATGTTTAATTCAACCGGAATTTTCTTATTTATGAAACCGGTTAAGGTATATTTCTGTATGGTATTATTTTGTTGCGCATGGCAAATGCTTTTCGCAAATATTAAAATGATCAATACTGTTTTAGGGATGCGCATAAAAATGTTTTTTTCTAAAAATAGAAAAGTCGCGGAGATTAACCGCGACTTAATAAATATCATATTGATTAACCTAATTTCTCTAACTCATCTTTCACAAAACTTGCCAGTTCCTTTACATATTCCGCGCTGAAATCAAATTTGATTCCCGCGGTTTCATAGATCTCATTCATCGGTTTGGTGTAACCTAAAGCAAGTGCAGCCAAATATTGTTCTAAAGCTTTTTCCGGATTTTCTTTATAGTTTTTCCAAACAGCAATGGCACCTAACTGGGCAATTGCATATTCGATATAATAAAATGGAACTTCGAATAAATGCAATTGTTTTTGCCAGCCATTTCCAAACTGCTGTTCTAAATCTGTCCAATCGGCAAAGCCTGCGCCAAAACGGTTAAAAATCTGTTTAAAGGTTTCTTCACGGTCGGCCGCGGTATGGTTCGGGTTGGTGTAAATCCAATGTTGAAACTGATCAATTACCGCAACCCAGGGCAATGTTTTCAAAACATCAGCCAGCTGTTCTTTTTTAGCACGGTTTAGGTCTTCTTCGTTGTCGAAATAAACATCCCAATTATCCATTGAGATTAATTCCATACTCATCGATGCCAGTTCAGCCACCTCAGATGGACAATGTTTAAAGTCGTTTAACTCCAAATTTGCCGTTAAAAAGGTATGAATCGCATGCCCTCCTTCGTGAACCATTGTAGTTAAATCGCGCAACGAATTTGCCGAATTCATGAAGATAAATGGTGCCCCGGTTTCTGCTAAAGGATAGTTATAACCACCAGGTGCCTTGCCTTTTCTGCTCTCCACATCAAAAAGGTTATTCTCCTTCATTGTCGCCAATTTTGAACCTAATTTTTCATCAATGGCATTAAAACAGGCAATACTTTTATCAATCAGTTCTTCGCCGTTGTTAAAAGGTTTCAACGCTGGTTTGCCACTAATGCTCACTTCAAGGTCCCAGGGTTTTAATACCTCTAAACCTAAAGCTTCACGGCGTTTTTCAGCCTGTTCTTTTAAAATCGGAACAATTTCCTTTTCAATCGCGTTGGCAAAATCGTAACAGTCTTGCGGGGTATAATCAAAACGTCCTAAAGCCTGGAACATATAATCGCGATAGTTTTCAAAGCCAGCATTTAAAGCTACCTGATTGCGCAGCTTAATCAGCTCATCAAATAAAATGTTTAAATCATCTTTATCAACCAAACGGCGTTGTTGGATTGTTTTCCACGCATTTTCACGTACCTCGCGGTTTAAGTCTTTAATAAAGATAGAGGCTTGCTCCAGGGTATATTCCTGCCCGTTAAGCTCAACGCTCATGGCGCCTGTAGTACTCTGGTATTTCTGTTGTTTTACCTGAAGTTCAGTGAAGAGTTCAATGTTTTCGTCGCGGTAAAGTTCAAGAGCTTTTTTAATGGCGCGACTGTACACGAAATATTTTTCTTTGTCCAGATCATCCATAAATGGACTTTCGACAAATTTTTTGTTCAATTCGTTGGCTAACGGAGAAATTTTTGGCTCTATTTCGGTCGCAAAATATTGAAAGTTTTTAACCAGTTCTTCATTTGCGGTGTCGCAGCTCATTCTGATATATCTCCAGGCAAAGTCTTCTTCCAGGGCAGCTTCAAGTTCCGAACGGTCTTTTAACCATTGTTCTAACTCCGCTGTGCTGCTTATTTCGCGGTTTTGTAGTTCAGTAAAAAGTGGTTCTAAATTTTCCCAGGTAATGTTTAGTTCCTGTGGAATATATGTTCTAATTTTCTTAGTTATCATAATAGTTAATTATTGAATTAGAGAATGATTGAAGGAGTGAATAGTTTATGGCGCAATGTTATATTCTCTCATCCAAAATTCAATCATTCACTCATTTATTTATGTCTTAAATACGCATCTATTAAAAAGCATACAGCAAATACAACAGATGCATAACCATTTAAGGTTTGAAATGCCCTGTTTACTTTGCTGATATCGTTTGGTTTTACCAACAAGTGCTGATAAATCAACATTGAACAGAAAAACGCAATACCTACATAATAAACCCAGCTAAAAGAGGTAAAAAATACAGGCAAAATAACACAAGTTGCAGAAAGTATATGCAAAAGCACCGAAACATTCAGAGCATTTTTAATGCCAAGTGCCGATGGAATGGAATGTAATTTTTCTTCGCGATCAAATTCTTCGTCCTGTAATGCATAGATAATATCAAATCCGCTCACCCAGAACAATACTGTTAAGGAATAGAGCACAGGTACTAAGGCGAAATGTCCGGTTACGGCAATATAAGCGCCAATAGGGGCAAGTGCCAGGCCTAAGCCCAATACCAAATGGCAAAGCGCAGTAAAACGTTTGGTATAGCTGTAAAACAAAACCACAAATAAAGCCACAGGCGATAAATAGAAACAAAGTGGATTAATAAAGTAGGTGGTAATGGCAAAAAGCACACAATTGGCGATAACAAAAATCAATGCTTCATTTGCTGAAACTTTACCTGCAGGGATATCGCGCATTTTAGTACGCGGGTTCTTTGCATCAATGTTTCTGTCGAGATAACGGTTAAAAGCCATGGCCGAGTTTCTGGCAAATACCATGCAGAGCAAAACTAAAATGAGTTTATACCATGAAAATGGATTTTCTGTAGTGGTTACACCCAAAAAAAAACCAATCATGGCAAATGGAAGCGCAAAAACGGAGTGAGCGAATAATACGAGTGAAAAGTATTTTTTCATTTTTTAAGAACTGATTAATTCCTTTAGGGGATGATTACACAGATTATTTGATTACACAGATTTCTTAATGGTTAACTGAAAATTGTGAACTGCGAACTGAAAACTGGTTAAAACTTCTTATAATCCGTTGGTACCACGAAATCTTTATTCACCTCATAAATGAAATTTAAAACTTCATCTTTTCCAGTTCCTTTTTCGGCAGAACTGATAAAAGTGGCTGGAATCTCTTCGAAAAATTCGCCTAATTTTTTCTTAAAGGCAGCTACATTTTTCTGGGTGGTAGTCATACCCTGTTTATCAGCTTTGGTAAAAATTAGCGAAAAAGGGATCTGTTTTTCACCTAACCAATAGCAAAATTCAATATCAATTCCCTGAGGTTCTAAACGGCTGTCTATCAGTACAAAAACACATTGTAAACTTTCTCTTTTGGTGATATAAGCGCGGATAAATTTTTCCCATTTCTCTCTGCTGGTTTTAGAAACCTTGGCATAACCATAACCCGGTAAATCGACAATGTACCAGGCCTCGTTAATTAAAAAGTGGTTAATCAACTGTGTTTTTCCAGGACGTTGAGAGGTTTTAGCTAATCCATGCTGATTAACCAGCATATTGATTAATGAAGATTTACCCACGTTAGAGCGACCAATAAATGCATATTCGGGCATGGTTGGTACCGGTAGTGCCGAGATCTGGGTGTTGCTGCAAACAAATGTTGCCGTTTTGATAATCATGGTGCAAAGGTAGGGTTTTGAGTCCGAAGTCCGAAGTCGGAACTCCGAAGTACAAATCGATAATTTTTTAAACATGATTTTTGACATTACACTGAATACTTTGCACCAAAGAGTTCGGACTCCGGACTAAAGACTCCCGACTTTTCTCTATCTTTGCCTCATATCATGAATCAGAATATTACTCCATACCAGGTAGAAGATGCAACTAAAAAAGAGCAGGTTGCAACCATGTTTAACAACATTTCGGGCACTTACGATTTTTTAAACCATTTTCTCTCTTTAGGGATTGACGTATTATGGCGTAAGAAAGCCATTAAAGAACTGGTTTCCATCCATCCAAGAACTTTACTTGATGTAGCTACAGGAACAGGCGATTTTGCTTTTGAAGCCATTAAAAAGCTGCATCCAGAAAAGGTAATTGGTGTTGATATTTCAGAAGGAATGTTAGAAGTAGCCAAAAAGAAAATTAACGAGCGCAGCTTAAATGAAGTTTTTACCGTTCAGGTAGGCGACTCTGAAGGCCTGCATTTCGAAAATGATACTTTTGATGCCATTACCTGCGCCTATGGTGTACGTAATTTCGAAAATCTCGAAAAAGGATTGACTGATATGTACAGGGTATTAAAGCCTAACGGAAAAATGGTAATACTGGAGTTTTCAAAACCAAAGGTTTTCCCGGTAAAACAATTGTATAGTTTTTATTTTAAACAGGTAACACCGTTTTTTGGAAAACTCTTTTCTAAAGACCATAGAGCCTACACTTATTTGCCAGAATCGGTAGCTGCTTTTCCAGACGGGGAAGATTTTACCAGACTGATGGAAAAAGTTGGGTTTAAAAGTACCAAACAAAGAATTTTAACGTTTGGAATAAGTTCGATATATGTAGGGACCAAATGATCAGAAAATTAAGCCTCATTCTTTCATTTTTTATGGTTTCTGCAACCACCTTTGCTCAGAATTGGGGTGGCGGAATAGATGATGAAGATTGGAGTTTTGGTTTTAATTTTCAGTATATCTCGTCCGAATACAAAATCCTTAAAAAGCCAAATTGGAGATCCCCTTTTTATGAGGTGCCAAATTCGTTTGATCCATCTTACAATCCAGGCGTTCCGCTTACCTCAACACTAAATTCTATTTCCAGCCCACCAGCTCAAGGTTTTGGATTGGGTTTTGTAATGAATAGAATGATCTCTGATAACTTCGATATCAGGGCAACGCCTTCACTAATTTTTAGTGATAGGGTAGTCGCTTACGAGTATGAGCCAATGGCGCCAATTATCCTGGGCACAGGGCAAACAAAAAACTTCCAAACAATGGTAGAAAGAAAAGTTCAGTCTACGATGTTTGAATTCCCATTAGGCATAAAGGTAAAATCGAACCGGCTGAACAATTTAAGGGTCTACTGGTTGGGTGGTGCGAAATATTCTATAGATATAGCTTCGAAAAAGAAAACTTTCGATGAAGGCGAAACCGCTGTAAATAAGTTTTTAAAAAATAATAGAAATTACCTGTCGTACGAAACAGGTATTGGTTTCGATATTTATTTCGAGTATTTTAAAATGTCGCCCGAAATAAAACTGTCGTATTCGGCCAACGATTTGCTTCAGCACGACAATACCGTTTATGCCAACCCGATAGATAAGTTGAAATTACGTCAATTAACATTCAGTTTGATTTTTCAATAGCCCTGCAATCCAAAAAAACTTACCTTTGCTGTTACAGGTAAATCAAGAACTTTATCTTAAAGGATTACCCAGACTTAAAATTCATAAAAATGTCTAAAATCGCATTAATTACAGGTGCAACTTCTGGTATTGGCGAAGCTTGCGCACATATATTTGCTCAACAAGGTTATAACCTGGTATTATTGGCCCGCAGAGAAGATCGCCTGGCTAAAATTGCACATCATTTAGAAGACAAATATGCCATTACGATTAAACAGGTTTTGGCAGATGTTCGCGATAAAGAAAGTCTTACCGCTGCTTTAGAAGTTTTGCCGGCAGAATGGAAAAAGGTTGATGTTTTGATCAACAATGCAGGTTTAAGTCAGGGTTTAGACCCCATTGATAAAGGTGATACCAACGATTGGGACACCATGATTGATACCAATGTAAAAGGCTTGCTTTATGTAACCAAAATTGTTTCCAACTGGATGATCCCAAATCAATCGGGTCATATTATTAATATCGGTTCTATCGCCGGGAAAGAAGTTTATCCAAATGGAAACGTATATTGTGCAAGTAAACATGCTGTAGATGCTTTGAGTAAAGGCATGCGCATCGATTTATTACCTCATGGCATTAAGGTTACCGAAATTAATCCGGGCATGGTAGAAACAGAATTTTCGGTGGTACGTTTTAAAGGAGATGAAGACCGGGCGAAAAAGGTGTACGAAAACCTGGAGCCGCTAATTGCCGGCGATATTGCCGATGCCATTTGGTATGTTGTGAGCCGGCCAAAACATGTTAACATTAACGATATGCTGATTATGCCAACCGCACAGGCTACCGCAACAATTATAAATAGAGTATAAGTTTTCAGTTGGCAATTTGCAGTTAACAATTTAGCAATCCTGCAATTAAACAATTAAAAGAAATGATATCAACTACAATAGATCAGGAAATAAAAAAAGCCATGTTGGCTAAAAACAATGCACAGTTAAGAGGTTTAAGAGCAATAAAAGCAGCCTTACTTTTGGCTAAAACAGAGAAAGGATCTTCAGAAGAAATTACAGAAGAAACTGAACTAAAAATTCTTCAGAAACTGATTAAACAACGCCGTGAATCTGCTGATATTTATAAGCAACAAAATCGCGAAGATTTGTATCAGGTAGAAGAAGAAGAAATTGAAGTGATTAACCAGTTTTTGCCAAAACAGTTGGATAAGGCTGAGGTTGCTGTAATTATCGAAACAGTAATAAAACAATCTGGTGCTACATCGGTTAAGGATATGGGGAAGGTAATGGGCATGGCAAACAAAGAACTTGCAGGTAAGGCTGACGGTAAATTAATTGCGGAAATTGTTAAAGAAAAACTAGCTTAATTTAAAGCTAAAAGCAGAAAGACTAAAGCTGAAAGCTTATTATAAAATATGTATCTTGATACTTAATACTTGTTTCTCGATACCTAAAAATAGGTTTTTATACCGTTTTCGATTTTATTTCAGAAAAATGGCATATAAATGCATAAATTTAATTTTACTCTACTAACTTAGTAGCACAATACCATCTAAAATAGATATGACTTACCCGATAATAGAAGAAGACGGATTTAAATACATTGAAGCCGGAACAGGCGAGACACTGGTATTGTTACACGGCCTAATGGGCGAACTAAGCAATTGGGAACTGGTTATCGAACAGTTTAAAGATCGCTATCGTGTAATTATTCCAATTTTACCAATTTACGATCTCCCTATTTTAACATTGGGTGTAAAAGCATTGTCGAGGTATCTTCATCGTTTTTTAAAATATAAAAATTTAAACCAGGTAGTGCTTGTTGGTAATTCGCTTGGTGGCCATGTTGGTCTGGTATTTACCGTTGCCCATCAGGAATTTGTTAAAGCGTTGGTACTTACAGGTAGTTCTGGTTTATACGAAAATGCTTTTGGAGGGTCTTTCCCACGTAGAGAGAGCTACGATTATATTAAAGAAAAGGTAGAATTTACTTTTTACGATCCGGCAACGGCAACTAAAGAACTGGTAGATGATGTTTTTAAAACGGTTAACGATAGATCAAGGGTTATTCGTATTTTAACCATGGCAAAATCGGCAATTCGCCACAATATGTCTAAAGATCTTTCGAAGATTACCATACCGGTTTCCTTAATATGGGGTAAAAACGATAAGGTTACTCCGCCGGAAGTGGCAGAAGAATTCCACCAGTTATTGCCAAACTCAGAATTAAACTGGGTTGATAAATGCGGGCATGCACCTATGATGGAACACCCACAGGTATTTAACGCTTACTTAGAAAAATTTTTAGATAGAATATTGTTGAAATAAATGTTTGCAGCAGAAATCATATCAGATTCAATCCCATCACTAAGAACCGATGATACGGTGCAGAAAGCTTTAGATCGCATGAACGATTTTAAACTGAAGCATTTGCCGGTTGTTAATGAGGCAACTTTATTGGGTTTGGTTTCTGAAGATGATTTATTAAATATTGATAATCACGATACACTTTTAAGCGATAGCGCGGTAAATACGCTTAATGTTTTTGTGTTGAATAATGCGCATACCTATGATGTAATCAGGTTATTTAGCCAGCTAAAATTAACAGTTATTCCTGTTCTGGATCAACAGAAAAATTATGCTGGTTTAATTCCTATTAGTAATATGGTAAATGCTGTTGCCGAACAGTATGCCGTAAATGAACCTGGCGGAATTATCGTTCTGGAGATTAGTAACCGTGATAATTCTCTGGCCCATATTGCGCAGATTGTTGAAGCCGATAATGCACAGGTACTCTCTTCTTATGTAAATTCTTTCGAAGATTCAACACGTCTGGAAGTAACGCTCAAAGTTAATAAAACAGAAATCACTTCATTGGTAGCCTCTTTCGAAAGATATGATTATCTGGTTAAAGAGGTTTACAATAATACCCAGATTGATGATGGATCGCAGGAGCGTTACGATTCTTTCATGAACTATTTAAATGTATAAACCTACTTTATGAGGATTGCAATTTACGGCAGAGATTTTAATGATACGGTTTTGCCCTATGTACAAGAGGTTTTTAATCATTTAGCAGAACACCATATTCAGCCTGTTTTATATTCCAAATTTAAAACATCCCTTCATGGTAAAATAAAACTGCCTTCCAATACAATCATTTTTCATAACCATGCCGAACTCAAAGACCATGCTGATGTATTGTTAAGCCTGGGTGGAGATGGTACTTTACTTGATACCTTATCGTTGATCCGCAATTCTGGCATACCCGTAATCGGGATTAACTTTGGCCGCCTGGGCTTTCTAGCCAGTATCAATAAAAACGAAATTGGATCAGCACTCAATGCACTGATCAATAAGGAATATACCTTAGATTCCAGGTCACTTTTAACCTTAGAATCCGATAATCGTTTATTTGGTGAAGAAAACTTTGCGTTAAACGATATTACGATTCACCGTCGCGATAATTCCGCTATGATGATTATCCACGCTTCAATGAACAACGAGTTTATCAACTCTTATTGGGCCGACGGATTAATTATAGCTACCCCAACCGGCTCTACAGCATACTCTTTAAGCTGCGGTGGCCCAATCATTTATCCGGATTCTGAAAATTTTGTAATTACACCCATTGCACCGCATAACTTAAATGTAAGGCCAGTGGTTGTACCAGATGATAATAAACTCTCTTTTGAAGTTGAAGCCAGAGAATCAAAATTTTTGGTTTCGTGCGATAGCCGAACCGTTACCGTAGAGCGTTCAGTAAAAATTAGTATAAAAAAGGCAGATTTTTGCATAAATCTTATCCGCCTTAATAATGAAACCTACTTAAACACGTTAAGGAATAAATTATTATGGGGCATTGATACCCGTAACTACTAAGTATGGCGCCAGGCAAACAGCTATTAATTATCCTCTTTCTCATCTTTAGCTGGGAGTTCGTTCATGCACAGCGTGAAGTGATCGGTCAACCTTCCTGGGAAGTTGGGGGCATGGCTGGTGGTGCCGGTTATATGGGCGATCTTAATCAGAACAATCCATTATATATTAATGGTTTGTCTGGCGGACTTTATGTAAAGCGCAATTTTAACCAATACCTGGGTGTTCGTTTAAACTATACTTTCGGGCAGATAAAAGCTGATGATGCCTATTCTAACAACGAGCAGTTCCGCGAAAGAAATCTGCGTTTTAAAACATCACTGAACGAACTTAGCGGCCTGATTGATTTTAATTTTTTTAATTTTAGCCTTGGGGGCGGAACACGTCAATTTACGCCGTACCTTTTTACGGGAGTGGGTTTACTGATGTTTAAACCGACTGTAAAAGTTAATGGCGAAAGGTACAGATTAGATAAACTGAAAACTGAAGGCCAGGAAAATGCCTATAATAACTTAGTTTTAACCATTCCTTATGGCCTGGGATTGAGATACAATTACAAAGATACCTGGAGCGTTTTTACCGAATTGGGTTATAGAACACCGGCTACCGATTATATTGATGATGTAAGTGGACGTTATCCGGTTAACCCGGTGCTTGTTGAAAGTGGCTCAAACCAGGTTAATTTATCCGATCCTTCACGCTTTCAAATTGGACAGCCGGGAACCCAAAGAGGCGATTTTCGAAAAAGGGACACTTATCTATTTGTTAGTGTTGGCATATCTTTTACCTTTGTATCCTCAAAATGCTATTCCTTTTAAGCTGATTTTGACATAATTAATGGGATTTAAAGAACAAATAGACTATAGCCGCCTGCCAAAGCACATTGCCGTAATCATGGATGGTAATGGAAGATGGGCAAAAGGCCAGGGCAAAATCCGGGTTTTCGGACATGAACAAGGTGTACTTTCTGTAAAAGATATTGTAGAAGGTTGTGTTGAGGTGGGTATTGAATACCTTACTTTATATGCTTTTTCTACTGAAAACTGGAATAGACCTAAAGAAGAAGTAGATGCTTTGATGCAGATTCTGATTTCTACTATCAATAAAGAAACCGAAACACTTAATAAAAACAATATTAAGCTGAATGCCATTGGCAATATTGAATCTTTACCACAGGAGTGTATAGATGATTTAAAGGAAGCCATGGAAAAAACAGCCCATAACGAAAAATGTACCTTAACACTGGCACTAAGTTATAGTGCGAAATGGGAGATTTTAGAGGCCGCTAAAAAAATTGCATCAGCTGTAAAAGACAATGCCATTTCTTTGGATGATATTAATGAAGAACTGTTTTCATCGAAACTAACAACTGTAAATATGCCCGATCCTGAACTCATGATCAGGACCAGTGGCGAACACCGTATCAGCAATTACCTGCTTTGGCAAATGGCTTATACTGAGTTTTATTTTACTGATGTTTTATGGCCGGATTTCAGAAGTGAAGATCTTTTCGAGGCCATTGTAGACTATCAAAAACGCGAACGCCGTTTTGGTAAAATTAGCGAGCAATTAAACTAATTTTTCTTTTAACACTTTTTAACAAGCGTTTAAGCTAACTTAGCACCACTTTTATACGATAAATGAAACCATAATAAGGGAACAACGTAAAGAAATTCTGCTTTATAAAACACCGTTACCTTTTGGTCATTACTGAACAAATAATTTTAATGAAAAGAATATTTCAGGTTTTAATCCTACTAGTTTTAGCCGCTCCGGCCTTCGCTCAAGTACGTCCACAAGGTCAGGCTCCGGTAACCCCTTCTTTAAAGGTCGGTGGCTTAGATCTCGATTATTTTAGTCCAAAAGAATATATCATTGGAGGTACAACCGTAACCGGAACCCAATATTTAGATAAAGAAGTATTAATCACTTTGTCTAAATTAACTAAAGGCGATAAAATCGTTCTTCCTGGGGAAGCAACTTCTGATGCCATTAAAACGTTGTGGGCACAGGGCTTGTTTGATGATGTTAAACTTAACATCGAAAAATTTGTTCAGGATTCTGTTTATTTTGAAATTGAAGTAGTAGAACGTCCGCGTTTAAGTTCGATAGATTTAAAAGGTATCCGTAAATCTGAAAAAACGGCCATTCAGGAAAAGTTAAATGATAAAACGGGAAAAATCGTAAACGATAACCTATACAATACCACATCGGCCATTGTTAAAAAATATTTATTAGATAAAGGCTTCTTCTTTACCAAGATCGATTACAAAACGCGTAAAGATCCGAATGCAGAAAATAGTGTGGTATTAGAAGCATATATTGATAAAGGTCATCGTGTTAAAGTACAACATATCGATTTTACTGGGAATAAAGATTTCAAATCAGCAAAACTGAGAAAATACCTTAAAAGCCCTAAGCAGTTTGCCTGGTGGCGTTTTTGGGGCTCTGGAAAATTCGCAAAAGAAAAATACGAAGAGAACAAAGTTAAAATGATTGGTAAAATGCACGAGAAAGGTTATCGTGATGCGGAATTATTAAAAGATACCATTTACCAGTATAACAAGAAAAAAGTTAATATCAGAATGGACCTTTACGAAGGTAAAAAGTATTATTTCGGTAATATAACCTGGGCAGGTAATGCCATTTATCCGGATAGCATTTTGAAAAAAGTATTAACCATTGAAAAAGGTGATGTTTTTAGCGAAGAAAAATTAAATAAAAAATTAAATGGCGGTGGCGAAAACGGTGGCGACATTAATAGTATGTATACCGACAATGGATATTTAACTTTTAATATCGATCCGGTACAAACCAAAATTTATGGCGATACTGTTGATGTGGAATTACGCATGTACGAAGGACCGCAATATACCAACAACCGCATTACTATAAAAGGTAACACCATTACCAATGATAAGGTTGTTTTACGTGAGATCCGTACCAAACCGGGACAGAAATTTAACAAAAGTGATTTAATCCGTACCATTCGCGAAATTGGTCAGTTAGGTAACTTTGATGAGTCTAAAACGGTACCTACACCTCGCCCTAACCCGGCAGATGGTACTGTAGATATTGAATATGCAGTAGAAGAGAAACCTTCAGATCAGATCGAATTATCAGGTGGTTTTGGTGGTGGTCGTGTTATTGGTACATTGGGTTTAACCTTCAATAACTTTTCATTACGCAACTTATTTAATTTAAAAGCTTATAAACCATTGCCAAAAGGTGATGGACAGAAATTAAGCTTACGTGGACAAACCAACGGTAAATATTACCAATCGTATAGTTTCTCATTCTCACAACCCTGGTTTGGTGGCGAGAAACCGGTAAGCTTTGGAGTGAGTGCATTTACCTCATTGCAATCTAACGGTATCAGCAGCAGTGATCCGCTATTTCAAAAAATCCGTTTAAACGGGGTAACCGTTAGTTTAGGTAGAAGATTAAACTGGCCGGATAACTACTTCCAGTTAACCCACGCAGTGAGTTTACAACAGTATATCTTAAATAACTATACAGGTTATTTATTTAGCTCAGGTACATCTTATAACTTAAGTTTATCACAAGAAATTAGCCGCGATTCAAGAGATTCGCCAATCTTCCCTAAATCGGGATCATTTATCCGTTTCACTGTTCAGGCAACGCCACCATATTCACTGTTCAACAAAGTGAATTATGCAACGGCATCTGATAAAGAAAAATACCGTTTTACCGAATACCATAAATGGAAATTCGATTCGCAATGGTACCAACGTGTTGCAGGTAACTTAGTAATTAAGGCGCAGGCACAATTCGGTTTCTTAGGTCAATATAGCAAAGCAGTAGGTCAATCCGCATTTGAGCGTTTCAAACTGGGTGGTGATGGTATGCAGGGATTCGATTTCTTACAGGGATCTGAACTAATCGCCATGCGTGGTTATGCAAACAATACCGTTATTCCAAATGGTTCTGATCCAAGAATTGCGCAACAATCTGGTAGCCCTATTTATACTAAATATGTACTGGAGGCGCGTTATCCGGTTATAGCAAGTCAGCAAGCTACAGCCTTTGTTTTAGCCTTTGCAGAAGCCGGTAATACCTGGAACAGGTTTGGCGATTTTAATCCTTTCAACGTGAGAAGATCAGTTGGTGTAGGTGCACGTATCTTCTTACCTATATTTGGTTTATTGGGTATTGATTACGGACATGCATTTGACAGAATCCCGGGAGTAGCTGATGGTGGTAAGCAAAACTTCACTTTCAGTATCGCACAACAATTAGGTGGATTTTAATTGATAAAGCGTAAAAATTTAACTAATTATGCAATAAATCATTGCAATGGGAGTTTAAAGAAAGCTTAGGTTATTATTATATCATTAACACACACACAAATGAAGAAGTATCTTTTTATCGCATTCCTGCTTTGCACTTCTTTTGGTGCTTTTGCACAGAAGTTTGCTTACGTAGACACGGAGTATATTTTGAAACATTTACCAGAATATAAATCGGCACTCAGTCAGTTAGATGTAGCATCTAAACAATGGCAACAACAGGTTGATCAGAATTTTTCTGAAATTGACAGGATGTACAAGGCTTATCAGGCAGATCAGGTTTTGTTAACTGATGATATGCGCAAAAGACGTGAAAACGAAATCATAGAAAAAGAAAAACAGGCTAAAGAATTTCAACGTTCTAAGTTTGGGCCCGATGGAGATCTTTTTCAAAGCAGGGTAAAATTAATTAAGCCTATTCAGGATAAAGTAGCCGAGGCTATTAAACAGATTGCAAAATCCAAATATTTAGACTTCATTTTCGACAAGAGCAGTGAAGCAACAATGATGATTTATGCAAGTAGCAGTTACGACGTTAGTAATGATGTAATTGTAAAGTTAGGTTATAAACCAGGGACTGTAAATAATTAGTATATTCGCCCCTGATTTTTGAAGGAAAACAATTAGAAAAAAAATAAAAAAGTAAAATAAAACGATGAGAAAGTTAATTAACGTATTCTTTGTAGCAGCAGGGTTATTGTTTACAGCGAATATGGCAAGTGCACAACAAAAATTGGGTCACATTAATTCAGAGGAGGTTTTTGCAAATTTACCTGAAGCTAAAGCAGCTCAAACTACTTTAGAAACCTTAGGTAAACAAAAGCAAGCCGATATCGATGCAATGATCAAAGAATATCAAAGCAAAATGTCTGCTGCAGAAGCTAAACAAAAAACTTTAAGTGAAGCTAACAAAGAATCAGTAGGTAAAGAATTACAAGCTGCAGGTCAGGAATTACAGGATTTAGAAAAACGCATTACTGATGCGCGTACTAAAGCTTCACAAGATATAGGTACTAAACAAGGTGAATTATTCCAACCTATCCAGGCTAAAGTTGCAACTGCAATTTCTGCTGTAGCTAAAGAAAAAGGGTTAGCTTACGTTTTCGATATCGCAAACGGACAAGGTGGTAACAATTTAGTTTTCTGGGAAGGTGGTGATGATATTACAGCTTCAGTAAAAACTAAATTAGGAATCACTGCAACTGCAGCAAAACCAGCGGCACCTAAAAAATAGTCATGAGTCGTGAGTTCGGAGTCGAGAGTCTCCCTACCAGTTCAAGATATAAGGCGGAATTAAGTTTAACTTAGTTCCGCTTTTTTGTTTTTAGGATTTTCGTCATGCTGATCCAATAACTATCGGATTCATTTCAGCATCCTTGATGTTCACTTAAGTAAGATCCCGAAACAAGCCACCACATCATTTAACTACTTTCGCATTTCCATCCAGCTAGGCCATAGCACGGTATCCCCGTTCTACTTAAATCCGGCCTAACAAATTTTTCGGGCTGCACTGCTCTGGCCGCACAACTGGCTTCAAAAGAAAACGGCGAAGCCCTCATGAATGCAACTGAATTTATAAACAACAAATGAATAAATTTTCAGCCGGCATTTTTTGTTTCTTTTTGATGCCAAAAAGAAAGAGCCCTTCGGCGGCGGCGAGCCGAGGCAAGACCCTAGCATATGTCAAAAAAATCAGTTATACGCCACTAATAACACTAACATTCCAATTTTCAACTAACTTTACAACTTTCTAATATTTCAACTTCCAACACAATGCAGGCTTCGCCAATAGGTATTTTCGATTCAGGTTACGGTGGCTTAACAGTTTTTCGTTCTATTGCCGATAAATTGCCCGATTATAATTACATCTATTTGGGTGATAATGCCCGTTCGCCCTATGGCGATCATTCTTTCGAGACCATTTATAAATATACCTTAGAATGCGTAGAATGGCTTTTTGCTAAAGGATGCCATTTGGTTATCCTGGCTTGTAATACGGCATCGGCAAAAGCGCTCAGAACCATCCAGCAGATCGATCTTCCTGCTAAGTATCCAGATAGAAGGGTATTGGGCGTAATCAGGCCTACGGCAGAGGTTATTGATGGATATACGACCACGAAACAAGTTGGGGTAATGGGAACCAGGGGAACGGTCAATTCTCAATCTTATCTTTTGGAGATCAATAAATTTTTTCCTGAGATTAAGGTTTACCAGCAAAGCTGTCCAATGTGGGTTCCGCTGATCGAAAACAACGAACACCTTGAGTCGGGAGCAGATTTTTTTATCAATGAATATTGCGGTCAGTTATTTAGCCAATCGGCAGCTATTGATTGTGTGTTATTGGCTTGTACACACTATCCTTTATTAATGCCTAAACTGAAGAAAGTATTTCCGGATCATATAAGCGTTTTAACGCAGGGTGAGATTGTAGCTAGTAGTTTAGTTGATTACTTAAAGCGACATCCTGAAATCGAAGAAAAACTAGCTAAACAGGGCGAAAGAGATTTCTATACCAGTGGTGATCCTGCAGCTTTTGATGAACACGCCTCTGTTTTTTTTGGAGAAGCGCTGAAATCAAATAAGATGTGATGGATATGGATTGTTGAATTGCCAGATTGTTTGATTGTTGACGTCCAATCGCCAGCTGGAATCGGTTAACTGTCAAATACAAATTGTTAAATGGTAACCTATGTCTGGTCAGCACTGTTCACTAAGAGAAATATTAACGGATTGAGGATATTCTTTGGCAGCCCTATGCGCTTTGGAAACAGGCAAGAATATGTTTTTAAGACCATCCTTGAACGGGTGTGCTTCGTAGCTGCTGGCGGGCAGCATCGGCTCTGGCTTACCAAATAAAGACCTAAAGCAGACCCTGGCTTTACCTTTTAGGTAACCAAAAGGTAAAGAATAGGTAACCAAGGGGTAACCCTGGGGTTAACTTGGTGTACAGAAAGGGTAAACAACTGGTAAAGAAAGGGTAAACAAATTTTTGTCCATAAATTCCAAACTCCCAACCCAATATTCCAATCTAAATTGCTGTGGCAATTGCGCTACCCTGGTATCACTGTAGGATAGGATAATACTTCTAAAAAGGCAACAACTGCATCTTTTTCTGCAATACTTAATTTTAACTCTTTTAATAACTTGTTGTTTTAAATTATTTTAATACTGCTAAATAACGTTAAGTTGTATGATTCCAAATTAACCCCGTTGTGACAAAAGAAAACATTTTTGTTTAGGTTGTAATGGTTTAAAAGGATAACTTTGCGGCTTCAAACCCACACAATGAGTGATCAGATAAAACACGAATGCGGAATCGCTTTTATTCGCCTGTTAAAACCACTTTCTTACTACCAGCAAAAGTACGGTACAGCACTTTACGGCCTTAACAAATTATACCTTTTAATGGAGAAACAGCATAACCGGGGCCAGGATGGCGCAGGTATTGCCACCATTAAGCTGGATATGAAACCGGGCAGTAGGTACATTAGCCGATACCGGAGCATGGCATCTAATGCGGTAGCAGATATCTTCGAATATGTACAGAACAAATTTGTCGATATCCAGGAAAACACCCCTGAATTAATGCAGGATACAGAATGGCTCAAAAACAACGTAAGCTTTATTGGCGAGGTGTTAATGGGCCATTTGCGTTATGGTACGCATGGTAAAAACAGCATCGAAAATTGCCACCCTTTTTTAAGGCAAAACAACTGGATGACACGTAACCTGGTCATTGCAGGTAACTTCAACATGACGAATGTTGATGAGTTATTGGAGCAATTGTACGAGTTAGGTCAGCATCCAAAAGAAAAAGCAGATACCGTAACGGTATTAGAAAAAATCGGTCACTTTTTAGATGATGAAAATCAGGAGCTTTTCGATCAGTATAAAAAAGAAGGGCATGATAACGTTGCAATTACACACAAAATATCTGATAATTTAGATATCGCGAATATTCTTCGCCGCTCAGCCAAAACATGGGATGGAGGTTATTCTATCTGTGGTATGGTGGGTAATGGCGATTCGTTCATTATGCGCGACCCTGCAGGTATCCGTCCGGCATATTATTATTATGACGATGAGATTGTGGTAGCGGCTTCGGAAAGACCAGCTTTACAAACTGCATTCAATATCCAGTTTAAAGATGTTAAAGAGATCGATCCGGGTCATGCTTTAATCATTAAGAAAAACGGTGAGGTAAGCATGGAGCAATTCCGTGAGCCTACTGAAAGGTTATCCTGCTCTTTCGAGCGTATCTATTTCTCAAAAGGAAGTGATGTTGAAATTTACCGTGAGCGTAAACAGTTAGGTCGTTTACTAAGCGATAAAATCCTTCAGGCCGTTAACTACGATTTAAAAAATACAGTATTCTCATTTATTCCAAATACGGCAGAAGTGGCGTTTTTCGGAATGGTTGATGGTGTACAGCAATATGTACGCAGGCACCAGAAAGATATCCTGTTACATAAAAAAGAAACACTTACAGATCAGCAGCTTGAAGACCTGTTGTCTTTAGCGCCACGTGTAGAAAAACTGGCCGTTAAGGATGTAAAATTAAGAACTTTCATTACCCAGGACGCAGACCGGAGCGAAATGGTGGCACACGTTTACGATACTACCTATGGTATTATCAACAACCACCAGGATACTTTAGTCGCATTGGATGATTCGATCGTTCGTGGTACTACTTTAAAGCAGAGTATCATTAAAATTGTGGACCGTTTACACCCTAAGAAAATCATTATTGTTTCTTCTGCACCTCAGATCCGTTACCCTGATTGTTATGGTATCGATATGAGCAGAATGGGGCAGTTTGTGGCTTTCGATGCTGCAATCCAGTTGCTAACCGAGCGTGGGATGTGGCAGGTGATTGAAGATGTTTACACCAAGTGTAAAGCTTCGTTACTTTTACCTAAGGAGGAAATTGTAAACCACGTTAAGGAAATTTATAAACCCTTTACTCCTGAAGAAATCTCAGCTAAAATTGCACAGATTATTACCCCAAAAGGTACTGTTGCTGAGGTTGAAGTAATTTACCAAAGTTTAGAGAACCTGCATGAGGCTTGTCCGAAAAACAAAGGTGATTGGTATTTCTCAGGAAATTACCCTACACCAGGTGGTAATAAAGTGGTTAATAAAGCTTTTGTGAACTGGAAAGAAGGAAATAATCAAAGGGCATACTAGCCCCTAAATCTCCTAAAGGGGACAAGAATAACAAATAGCTCATAGTAATATGGGCTATTTTTTTGCGCTCATTATTATTTTACCACCGAGTGCACTGAGTTTGCACAGAGAAAGAAAAGCCTTTAGGCTCCGATCATGGTGATAAACCAAGGGTATTTTTTTTACCACTAAGGCACGGAGGCACAAAGAAGGTTCTCATTTCTATTAATACCACTGCATTTCCCTACCTAAACCTGACATTCGCGGAAAGCCCGGAGGCAAATTCTTCATTTGCTGAGGACTTGCAGCATTGGCAGGAGTGACGCTTAATAGTAGCAATACAACTGCTTTTCAAAACTTTTAACCATAAGGCACAATCGCTGATGTTAGAGGTGAAGGTTGATGCTTTTAGCGGTTCGTGAGGATACGAACCACGGCGGGAGGAAATCGTCATCTCGACAGAAGCAACGCGTAGTGGAGAGATCTTTAGACTTTATTAAAAGATCTCTCCACTACGGTCGAGATGACGATACTTCGCTATTTAGATTTTTACTACTGCATTTCCCTACCTAAACCTGACATTACCGGAAAGCCCGGAGGCAAATTCTTCATTTGCTGAGGACTTGCAGCATTGGCAGGACTAACAATAATAGTTGTACTGCACCTGCTTTTCTAAAAATATTTGACCACCTAAGCAGACCTTAACTTGGAATACAATATATTATGCGTAAAACTTCAGATAAGTTTTAATGATCAGCCAGAAGGCAAAGAAGATAATGACTACGCCTGCAATTTTATTTAATTTTTTTAATGCATCTTCTTTGATTTTATAACGGAGTTTACTAGAGTAGAAGCTCTTTGCGCCATCTATGCCCAATTGGGTAGCCATGGCAATAAAAAAGCATACTAGTTTTTCGTTAAGCATGTTGTTGAGCTTAACTGAAATAATACCACTCACAATAATCCAGAACATGAGGGTGGAAGGCGTGAGGATACACATTAAAAAACCTTTGAGCACATAACCCCTTTTACTCACTTTTTGTAGTGTGGTGCTATCGTAATTTACGGTGATCTTAGAAACCAGGTAATAAATACCAACTGCAAGTAAAAATATACCCCCGATACTGCCAACGTATTTGTCAAATTCGGCTTTATAATCAACAAACTGGCTACCAAAAAGAACCAGGCCGATTAAGACCACATCGCTAATAATTACACCAACGGCTAAAGAGAAACCAGCTTTGAAGCCCCTTTCTATGCTGGTTTTAATCATTGCAAAAAAAACCGGCCCTGTTAAAAACGACGAAATAATCCCTGCTCCTATACCTAGTAATATGGCTTCAAACATGCATTGTGTTGTTTAGAATATGCGAATATGCAACTTTATACCTAAACATTTAACATTTATTTTTGTTGCATAGGTTGCATAAAAAATACTGGTTATTAGTTTTTTTTATTTATGTTTAGCCCCATTAAAACTAGATTTATAATATGAATTCAGAACAAACACAAACCAAGTGGGCGCAATTTATCCCACTGGTCACTGTATTCTTCTTTTGGGGCTTTGTTGCCGCCAGTAATGACATTCTCATCCCGGTATTTAAAAAGGCTTTTGATTTATCGCAGGCCGAAAGCCAATTGGTTTCACTGGCATTTTACATTGCCTATACCGTGGGCGCCTTAATATATAATGGTATTTCTGTTATCATGGGGCAAGATATAGTAAACAAATTGGGCTACAAAAATTCGCTGGCACTAGGTTTGGTTATTTCTGCACTTGGAACCTTATTATTTTATCCTGCAGCAAACCTGCATTCATTTCCTTTAATGCTTTCTGGTTTATTTATTGTAGCATTAGGTTTCTCCTTACAGCAAACTGTTGCAAATCCGTTAGCTATTGCATTAGGGCCAATTAAAACAGGCTCGCAACGTTTAACGCTTGCCGGTGGTATTAATAACTTTGGTACAACCATTGGACCACTGATTGTAAGTTTCGCCATTTTTGGTTCTGCTGCAAATGCAAATACGAACATCAGCGTAGAAAGCGTTAAAATTCCTTATTTAATATTGGGAGTAGCTTTTATTGCAGTGGCAATTTTCTTAAAAATGTCATCTTTACCTGATAGACCTGCTTTGGTTGAAGCGTCAGCAGATGATACTAAATCGATTAAGGGATCAGCTTTGCAATATCCACAATTGGTTTTGGGCATGATTGCCATATTTGTTTATGTAGGTGTAGAGGTATCAACCGCAAGTAATTTGCCTGCTTACATGGAAAAAGATCTTGGTTTTGCCATTAAAGATATTGCCCCTTATATCTCTTTATATTGGGCAAGTATGATGATTGGACGTTGGACAGGTGCTGTTGAGGCTTTTACCGATAACGTGAGCACGCAAAAAGTGTTAAGGTTTATTGCGCCTTATTTGGCATTTGGTATCTTTTTAGCCGTAAATGCTATTGCGAAACATGATCTGGCTCCTTTTTATATATATGGCTTAATTATCTTAGTATTAATTGCTGCGGATATGGCAAGTAAGGGTAATCCGGCACGTATGTTACTCATCTTTTCGGCAATAGGTATTACTGCGTTATTAATCGGAATGTTTACTAAAGGAATGGTAAGTGTTTATGCAATTACCAGTGTAGGTTTATTCTGTAGCACTTTATGGCCATGTATTTTTACTTTAGCTGTAAGTGGTTTAGGTAAGCACACCAGTCAGGGAAGTAGCTTCCTAATTATGATGATTATGGGCGGTGGTATCATTAGCTGGGCACAGGGTGCAGTATCAGAATTTACAGGTATTCAACACAGTTATATCGTAGGGATCATCTGTTTTGCTTACCTGGCATTTTATGCCTGGAAAGTGGCATCGATATTAAGATCACAAGGGATTAACTTCGACCAGAAAATTTCTGGCGGACATTAATTTTTAATAAAGTAATTTTGCAGCCACAGAGATTTATTTCTTTGTGGCTTTTTTGATTTCTATATGGCAGATAAACCAAGTTTCGATTCGATATTTATGAACCTTGCCACCGATTTGGCAGCCCGTTCGCATTGTGTACGTGCGCATGTTGGTGCAGTATTAACAAAAGATACCCGCATTATTTCTATTGGCTACAATGGGCCACCAGCCGGTACGCACAATTGTGATGAGGAATGGCCAGAGCATGGTTGCGCACGCGATAGTAAGGGGAGCTGCTCTTTAGCCCTGCATGCAGAAGAAAATGCGATACTTTATGCCTCAAAAAATGGTTCGAAAATAGAAGGATGTACTTTATACACTACTTTGTCTCCCTGTATTGCCTGTGCCCGGTTAATTTTATCTTCAGGAATTAAACTGGTGTATTATTCTAAATCATATGCGGCTTACAAAGGCTTGCCAAGCGATGAAGGTGTAGATTTTTTAAGGAAGTTTGGAGTAGAGGTAATTTTGATCGAATCTTAGCGGTTAACTGGTTCATTTGTCATTGGTTCATTAGTACCTGCAAGTTGTATACAGGTTAACCGGTTAATTGTTTAAATCACTTAATTTACTTCGGACTCCGGACTAGCGACTCCGGACTTTTTCCTTCAAAAATCTCAAATCTCCCCTCTCAAATCTCATATCTAATTGGTACCTTTGCGGATGCAAGAAAAAATCATTATCGTCGATTTTGGTTCGCAATTTACACAACTCATCGCTCGTAGGGTTCGCGAACTAAATATTTACTGTGAAATATATCCATACAACAATCTTCCTGAGATTACCGAGGACGTAAAAGGTGTTATCTTTTCGGGTAGCCCATACTCTGTTCGCCAGGAAGATGCGCCTCAAATCGATTTATCAAAATACCATTTAAAATTTCCTTTACTGGCTGTTTGTTATGGTGCACAATATATTGCCCAACATTCTGGCGGTGCAGTTCAGCCATCTTCAACACGCGAATATGGCCGTGCTAACCTGAATTTTGTAAACCAGGAGAATAAACTATTCAAAGGCATCAACATCGATTCGCAAGTTTGGATGAGCCATGGCGATACCATTACCGATATTCCTGAAAACTTTGAACTGATTGCCAGTACAGATAGTGTAAAAGTAGCGGCTTATCATATTAAAGATTCTGATACTTATGCCATCCAGTTTCACCCTGAGGTAACCCATAGTATTGATGGGAAAATCCTTTTAGAAAACTTCCTGGTTGATATTTGCGGATGTAGCCAGGACTGGACTTCTGCTGCTTTTGTTGAAACCACAATTGCCGATATTAAAGCGACTGTAGGTAATGATAAAGTTGTTCTGGCGCTTTCAGGTGGTGTTGATAGCAGTGTTGCTGCGGTACTTTTACATAAAGCCATTGGTACAAACCTACACTGTATATTTGTTGATAATGGTTTATTGCGTAAAAACGAATATGAAAGTGTTTTAGAGCAGTATAAAGATTTTGGCTTAAACATTAAAGGCGTTGATGCTAAAGATAAATTCTTAAGCCAGTTGGCTGGAGTAGAAGATCCGGAAACAAAACGTAAAATTATTGGTCGTGTGTTTATCGAAGTTTTCGATGAAGAATCTCACCTTATTCAGGATGTGAAGTGGTTAGCACAAGGTACAATTTACCCGGACATTATTGAGTCAGTTTCGGTTAAAGGTCCATCAGCAACCATTAAATCGCACCACAATGTAGGCGGTTTGCCGGATTTTATGAAATTAAAAGTAGTTGAGCCCCTTAAAACTTTATTTAAAGATGAAGTGAGAAGAGTAGGTACTGCTTTAGGCTTAGAATCGTTTATCCTGGGTCGTCACCCGTTTCCAGGACCAGGCTTAGGTATCCGCATTATTGGCGAGGTTACTCCTGAAAAAGTAGCCATTTTGCAAGATGCCGATAAAATTTATATCGACAATTTAAAAGAAGCAGGTTTATACGATCAGGTATGGCAGGCCGGAGCCATCTTTTTACCGGTAAGATCGGTAGGGGTGATGGGCGATGAACGTACCTACGAAAATGTAATTGCATTGAGAGCGGTAGAATCATTGGATGGTATGACTGCAGACTGGTGTCATTTACCTTACCCGGTACTGGCTAAAATTTCTAACGAAATTATCAATAAAGTTAAAGGGATCAATAGAGTGGTATATGATATCAGCTCTAAACCACCTGCAACGATCGAGTGGGAATAATTCAATTGTGAGCTTTCAGTTTGGAGTCCAAACTGCATAAAATAAATGTGATGCTAGCAAGGTGGAATAAACTTTGCTAGCATATTTTGTTAAAAACGATAGGTATGAATTTCAAGAAGGTTTATGGATTGCTGGTTTTGTTTACGATAGTTTTGGGTGCTTGTTCGCCTAAAATCAGGACACCCAAGCCCGAAAAGAGTAAACCGGATGAAAAAGAGAAACCTGCAGATAAAAAGCCTGTCAAAAAGTTTTCGCAGGCAAGTGTTTCCCTGCTTGTTCCCTTTAAATTGAACGAGCTGAAATTAAAAACAGCCACAAAAGCCGATATCGAGAAATACGCGATGCCTATCGATTTTTATCAGGGCTTTAAACTGGGGTTGGATTCTGCCGCGGCCCTGGGTTTAAATTTTAAACTAAATGTTTTCGATACAGAGGATGACAATGCACATATATCGCTCTTGTACAGGAATGAGCGTTTTAAACAAAGCAATTTAATCATTGGCCCGGTTTTTCCTGAGGGGTTAAAGTTTATCTCCAATTATGCCAAGGAAAATAATGCAATCATTGTATCTCCATTGGCCGCCTCCGAACCTACTGAATTTAACAATCCAAACCTGGTGTCGGTTGTAAATAATATTGGCTTACATGGTAAAAAGATCGCAACCTATCTGGCTAAAAATTACAATCCCACTAATACAATAGTGGTATTGATTAATCCTAAAAAAACTGAAGACGAGCAATTTGCAGCACCAATAAGGAACGATCTTCAAGCCAATACCAAATTTATTGTGCAGGAGTATGCTTCGGTATATACCTTTGAAACAAGGATGATCAAAGGCAAACAATATGCGGTGGTGCTTACCTCTTCCGACCGTGCTTTTGTGCTCCCTACTATCGAAAAACTGTATAAATTAAAACATCTTCCGGCAGGTGGATATAACATCTCGCTTTTTGGGCACCCGAACTGGGTTAAACAGAATTACCCTACTGATAAACTGCAGGATCTGAATACTATCATCAGTTCATCTTATAAAATTGACTATAAAAATAGTGCAGTGGTCACTTTTATTAAAAAATACCGTTATAAATATGGTTTCGAGCCTGGCGAATATGCTTTTAAAGGATTCGATATTGGCTATTATTTTGGCAAACTACTGGTAACTTACGGAGAAGATTATAAAGATTATATTGTAAAGGATAAGTATAAAGGGCTGCATAATAATTTTTCATTTATCCATGATGAAAAATTAGGCTATATTAACACCAGTTTAATGCTGTTGAAGTTTAAAAACTTTGCTTTAAGCCCAGTTGAGTAATCTATCATTTTCTTCCATTTTAATTATTGCATGAGAGCAGATCATCAGTTAAGAGCCTTTGAACAGATTTTAAATAGTTATGATGGAAGTTTGCCTTTACATCGCTTTCTGCCCGCTTATTTTAAACAGCATAAGCAAATGGGCTCGTCAGACAGGAGGTGGGCTACCCGTCATATATATAGCTTTTTCAGATTAGGAAAAGCTTTACCAACGCTTCATCATGAAGTCCGTTTGAGTATTGCAGATTTTCTATGTCATGATACTTTAAGCTTGCTTGTGGAGAAGAATTTACCAGATTTAAAGGAAAGCATTAATTCACCGCTTGAGGAAAAATTAGCACTGATTAAAGTTAAATACCCCGATTTTAATCTGGAAGACGTTTATCCTTTCCATGCAGCACTTTCTGTCGGTATTGATAAAGAAGCATTTTTTACCTCTTTTTTTAAACAGCCCGATCTGTTTATCCGGGTGAAAGCTGAAGATGCTGCGGCAATTAGCTCTAAATTAGAAGCTGAAAATATTGTAGTTAAAGCAATTACTGATACTGCCCTGGCTTTACCCAATGGAACCAAACTTGAAACCATTTTAAATGAGGGAAGTTACCAGGTTCAGGATTTATCCTCACAACACACTGGCTTATATTTTAAGCCTGATAAATGGGATAAATGGTGGGACTGCTGCGCCGCATCGGGTGGCAAAACCCTGCTTTTGCATAGTTTTGAGCCTGTGATCGAGCTTTTGGTTTCTGATCTGCGTGAAAGTGTATTATTAAACCTGGATGAACGTTTTCGCTTGTCAGGGATTAAAAAATACCATAAAAAAGAACTGGATCTTTTGCAAAATAATGATCAGGTTTTACACCATTATCAGTTTGACGGAATTATTTTAGATGCACCTTGTACAGGTTCGGGCACCTGGGGAAGAACACCAGAAATGCTTACCTTTTTTGAAGAACGTAAAATCAATCAGTTTGCAACCATCCAAAAAGGCATTGTACAGAACGTGGTAAAATACTTAAAGCCAGGTAAACCTTTAATTTACATTACCTGTTCTGCTTTTGCACAAGAGAATGAAGCTGTTGTGCAGCATATGCTCGATACACTTCCAGTAGAATTGGAAAAGATGGAACTGATAAAAGGTTATGAAAATAATGCGGATACGATGTTTGTGGCAAGGTTGATTAAGAGAAGCCAGGATTAATCAGGATTTTAGGATTTCAAGATCAATAGGCTTATTTTTTAGAAAGATTATTCAGTTGATCGTCATTCCCAACTTGATTGGGAATCGTAATGCAATAAGCTTAAATTACGATTAAATGCATGCATACTAAGTATGCTCAAACCAGGATTTGAAATTCTTTTTGAAGTATTTCACTGCTTCTATTAATACAGCGATGGCTCCGATAATTAAGGTATATTCTTCAAAGCTTTTCATGATGTGAGCTTTTATGTTTAGATGAATATACGCAATTATTGTTACAGTTTGGTGAAAGGATTGTCATTTATAGTACTATCGTCATTATGTCCGCAATAGACAAGCATAACGACTTTATTAATTAGATTTCCCCATTCCGCTGCGCTACAGTCGAAATGACGGTCCTGCCCTAAGTACATCATCCATTTTCCGTCTCACCTCTTCCATCCCCCTAAAGCCCTGTATTATTTCTGAACAACTTAATCGCTATAGCCAGTAAAATTACGCCAAAGGCTTTACGTAAGATGTTTAAGCCTGATTTTCCGAAAAGTTTTTCCAGTCTGTTGGTGTTCTTCAGCACGAAATAAACAAACAACATGTTGAGTATAATGCCCACTAAAATATTCTGGGTATGGTATTCTGTTTTTAACGAAAGTAAGGTAGTCATTGTTCCGGCTCCGGCAATTAAAGGGAAAGCCAATGGAACGATAGATACCGTTTCGGGTGCTTCTTCTTTAAAAATGGTTAATCCCAATACCATTTCCATGGCGATAAAAAAGATTACGAATGAGCCTGCAATAGCGAAAGATTCTACATCTAATCCGATTACTTTTAATAGCGATTCGCCAACGAACAAAAAAAGGATCATTAAACCTGCTGCCACCAGCGATGCTTTTTCCGATTCGATATGTCCTGCTTTTCTACGTAATTCGATTACAACCGGAATGGCGCCTAAAATATCGATAATGGCAAAGAGCACCATCGTTGTTGATATGATCTCGCTTAAGTTGAACGTCATAAAATCGAATTTCATAGCTGGACAATTTTAAGCAAAGGTAGCGGAATTTGTATCAATTCCTCAATTGTGCGATTATTTATTAGAAATAGAACTGTGTTCTTAAAGTAAGTACATTGTCCTTTCTGTCAGCCGTATAATCTTTTATCTGAGTCGATTCATTTTTAATAATATCGTAATAAATTACCGCCTTAAAGTGTGGATTAAAGTGATGTAAAAAGCCAAAACCAAAAGTATCAAAGCGAACGTCTGCAGCAGAGAGTCCTCTGTCACTTGAAATGTCAAGTCCTTTCACCTTTGCATTCGGATCATACCAATCATACTTTAAAATAAGCTGGTTGTCCGTACTGTTTAAGGTTTGTACAAAGGTAAGGTATGCACCATTAAAAGTTCTGGTGTAATAAGGCAAGGCTACCGATTTATTATCAACAGGATAGGAGCCTGGTGTGGTTGAGGTTGTTGAAGTGCCTGTTTGTAGTCCTGATACCACTTCGGCCCTTAATTCTGATTTCCAGCTTTTGGTTTTTGTAGCCAGCTGAATATCGGCACCATAATATCTCCTTGGCGCTACCTTATTAATTGTTGAAGCGGATGAATCCTTAACCATTTGCCATTGATCACTACTTCTGTCCATTTTATAGCTAAGGGGTAAACGGTGGTTTAAACCACCTTGTAAGGTGCTGATACCGCCTGCAATGGTGAATTTATTAAATGCATAAGTCTTATGGCTTAACCGGAAGATAAAATCTTTGCTGTTATCAAATTCTCCTGCCCCGGCCAAACCCTGCCCATTGTAAATGCCTGCATCGAATACAAAGTTTTTAAGTGTAGCATCTTTCCAACGTGGATTTAGGGTAAAAGTAACCCCAAGATCGCGTTCTGTTTTCATTAAAATTTGCGACATCCGTCCACGCTCCGGTGCTTCCCTGACAGAAGAAGATAGCTGTAGTTCATTTCCAAACGGACGGCCCGAAAGACCCAGCGTTACTGCCAGTATCTTCCATTTGTTTTCGTAATAACGTCCCCAAAAATCGCGGATGGCCACACCTTGTTCTGTGCCGTCAAACTGAAGTACAAAATAGGTAGAAGGGCTCCCATCTTCTGTAAGCATCATGTAATCGGCTCTTAATCGACCTCTTCTCAATCTGAACCGGTTATTGGTAAATTCACCAAAATTCCCTCCCTGGTATTCTGCCTGTGTGCCGTTTGATTGCGCAACCTGAAATTGTGGCTGTAAATATCCACTAAACGATAATGAGCCATATTTCTTTGAAATAATAAGCAAATGGTTTACCGTTGTAGAATCCATTACATCGTTAATTGTTCTTTGTGCATAGCCTAATGTGGATATGAATAGTAAAACAACAGTTAAAGAGAAATAAACGCTCTTAATTTTAGCAGAATTGCGGTACATCTTATCAATTTTCTGCAAAGGTAGTTTTATTAACAATTATTTAACATAAAAAAAAGCCCCGACTTTAAATCGGGGCTTTAATTTTTTTGAAAAATATAGCTTATTTAGCGTCTTTCAAATGTGAATTCTTTTTACTGTATCCAAAGTAAATGATAAAGCCTAAAGCTAACCAGCCAAATAATCTTAACCAGTTTGTCCAGCCTAAACCAAGAATCATTAAGCCACAGGCAACCACACCAAGAATTGGAATTAATGGTACCCAAGGTGTTTTAAACTGACGTGGAAGATCTGGATCAGTTTTTCTTAAGATAATTACCGCTATACAAACCAACATAAAGGCAAATAAAGTACCGATACTGGTCATATCGCCTACCACATCACCAGGAATGAATGCTGCAAATAGACCTACAATTACTAAAATTACTAAGTTGGCTTTGTAAGGTGTTTTGAATTTTGGGTGTAAATCGCTGAACATTTTTGGCAATAAACCATCTTTACTCATGGAATAAAATACACGGCTCTGGCCCAATAACATCACCAGGATTACAGAAGAGAAACCTGCTAAGATAGCTACCGTAACCAATTTGGCTAACCAGCTATAACCTGTCATATATTCACTGATTGCAGCTACAACTGATGCCTCACCACCTTTGGTTCTGAAGAACTCAACCGGAGCAATACCTGTTAAAACGTGAGCAAATAAGATGTATAAAACAGTACATACTGCTAATGAACCTAAGATACCGATTGGCATAGCAGTTTTAGGATTTTTAGTCTCTTGTGCTGCGGTACTCACGGCATCAAAGCCAATAAACGCGAAAAATACTGTTCCTGCAGCACCAATAACGCCCCAGAAACCACCAAAATTATGACTGATACCTGCATGATCTACGTAAGTTGTCGCTTTTGGAATATACGGATGGTGATTAGCTTCATGGATAAAGCCCCAACCTAAAATAATGATTAAAATAACGATACCTACTTTTGCGATTACGATAATTCCGTTTACAAATGCAGATTCTGAAGTTCCTTTAATTAAAAGCAAGCTTAATAAAGCTACAATAAATAAAGCCGGAAGATTGATGATTCCGTTTACTGTGCCATCAGGATGCGATTGGAAAGGTGAGTGGCACCATTCGTAGGGTATGGGAGAAATGTGTAACACCTCTACCAAAAGTTTATTTAAGTATTCGCTCCATGCGATACCTACTGTTGCAGCTCCAACAGCATATTCGAGTACTAAATCCCAGCCAATTACCCAGGCCATAAGCTCGCCCATGGTGGCATAAGTGTAAGTGTAAGCACTACCTGAAATCGGAATAGATGATGATAATTCTGCGTAGCACAAACCAGCTAATGCACAACCAATTGCAGCAATAATAAAGCCGATAGTAACAGATGGTCCGGCGTTTTGTGCAGCAGCAGCAGCTGTTCTAACAAATAAACCAGCACCAATAATTGCGCCCACACCTAGTGCCACTAATGCACCAGCGCTAAGTGTACGCTTTAAGCCTTTGGCTGAATCTCCTGCTTCTTCTAGCAGCAAATGCATTGGCTTCTTAGTAAATAAACCCATATTTTAGTTTTTGTTTAGATTATTTCAGCTCCAAACCTAAATAAAAATTACGAAAATGTAAAAGGGATTTAAGTTAAAAATCCCTTTTATGCTTTTTCTATCCAGGTTTTTACAACTAATGCGCTAAAGTATCGGTTGTATTGATTAAAGTATCGGTTTTTGTGTTGCCCAAACCATCGGTTTTTTGCTCAATTCTGATTTCTTTACGAACTTCTGTACGGTGTTCGCCTGCAATTGCCTTAACTGCGATGTAAGGAGCAATAACTAGTGAAACGATAGACATTAATTTGATCAAAATGTTCATTGAAGGGCCTGAAGTATCTTTAAAAGGATCACCAACAGTATCTCCGGTTACAGAAGCTTTATGTGGTTCTGATTTTTTATAGTGCATCTCGCCATTAATCATTACACCTTGTTCGAAAGATTTTTTAGCATTATCCCATGCACCACCGGCATTGCTCTGGAAAATTCCCATCAATACACCAGTTACGGTAACACCGGCCAATAAACCGCCTAAAACTTCTGGTCCAAAGGTAAAGCCCACAATTACGGGGGTGATTAAAGCAATCGCGCCAGGCATCATCATTTCACGGATAGAGGCTTTGGTAGAAATGGCCACGCACTTTTCATATTCAGGTTTAGCTTTATATTCCATAATACCGGGGATTTCCCTAAACTGGCGACGCACTTCCTGCACCATATCCATCGCGGCTTTACCAACCGCCTGAATACATAAAGCAGAGAAAATAAAAGGGATCATTCCGCCAACAAATAAACCAGCCAGAACAGGTGCTTTATAGATATCAATTGCAGAAATGCCTGCAATGCCAACAAAGGCAGCAAATAAAGCCAGAGAGGTTAAAGCAGCTGATGCAATGGCAAAACCTTTACCTGTTGCGGCGGTAGTGTTACCCACGGCGTCTAAATTATCGGTACGTTCACGCACTTCTGGAGGTAACTGGCTCATTTCGGCAATGCCTCCGGCATTATCCGCAATCGGTCCGAAAGCATCTATTGCCAGCTGCATGGCTGTGGTTGCCATCATTCCGGCTGCGGCAATAGCAACACCATACAAACCGGCGAAATGATAGGAAGCCATAATTCCACCTGCCAATACGAGAATAGGGATTACGGTAGATTTCATCCCAACTGCTAAACCTGCAATAATATTGGTAGCATGCCCGGTTGACGATTGTTGAATAATCGAATTTACAGGTCCTTTGCCCATTGCGGTGAAATATTCGGTTACGATACTCATAATCGTACCCACTACCAAACCCACCATAATGGCATAAAATACATTGATGCTCGAGAATTCATATCCACGAAGTTTAAGCGTTTCAGGCAGCATCCATTTCACAATAAAGAACGAAGCTACGGCTGTAATCACAATGGACGACCAGTTACCCAGGTTCAACGCATTCTGAACATTTGATTTATCATCTTTAATGGTGACGAACCAGGTTCCGATAATCGAAAATATAATGCCCATTCCACAGATTACCATAGGTAGAAGGATAGGAGACATTCCTCCAAAATTATCTTTTACATCAATCTCCTGCCCTAAAACCATCGTAGCCAGAATAGTGGCTACGTACGAGCCGAATAAATCGGCACCCATACCCGCAACATCACCCACGTTATCACCGACGTTATCGGCAATGGTAGCAGGGTTGCGCACATCATCTTCAGGAATCCCCGCCTCCACTTTTCCCACTAAATCTGCACCAACATCAGCAGCTTTGGTATAGATACCACCGCCAACACGGGCAAATAAGGCTATAGATTCGGCACCCAAAGAGAAACCGGTTAAAACTTCTATTGCAGTTTTCATTTCAGTACTGTTAACCGAAACAACGTTGAAATGCTTAAGGAATATAATAAACAAGCCACCTAAACCTAAAACGGCCAGTCCGGCAACACCCAAACCCATTACCGTACCTCCGGTAAAAGATACTTTTAAGGCTTGTTTTAAACTCGTTCTGGCGGCCTGCGTGGTTCGTACATTGGCTTTAGTGGCCGATTTCATACCGATATAACCTGCAGTTGCAGAAAATACTGCTCCAATTAGGAAAGAAATGGAGATAATCCAGCTCGAATGCATCGGAATACCATTTATTTCAGTAATGGTTCCTGAATAGGCCAGGAGTGCAGCGGTAAAAACAGCGAAAATGCTCAATACCCTCCATTCGGCTTTTAAAAAGGCCATAGCGCCATCAGCTATGTAGCCAGCAAGTTCCTGCATGTTTTGATCACCTGCATCCTGCTTGTTTACCCAGGCGCTTTTAATCATCATAACTATAATCCCAACAAGGCCCAGCGCCGGGATACAGTAAATTAAATTGTTTTGTAAAAATTCCATAGTTAATAATTGGTTTTTATGTTTGGTTAGTTGTTTATTTAGTTCAATGGTTCATTAGTCATTAGTTCAATGGTCATTGCTGATTGGTTATTGATACCTGGTCATTTTGTAACCGGGTTAACTGGTTAATTGTTTAAATCGGTTAATTGTCTTCAAACGCCTCGCGCTAAACGCTCTGCTCCAAACTCTTCGCTAGCAACACTCTAGCAAGATAACAAAATATTTTTGTGGTTAAAATTTTACAGCACCTGTGAATAAAATTTTGTCATCATAAAATAATATCCTACAATTTCTTTTTTTTAAATAAATTAGCGACAAACTAAACCAGACTAAAAAATGAAAATTGAAAAAGAAGGTGAGCCTTCTAAAAGAAAATTAAGCCTTTTTGATGCCACCATGTTGGTAATGGGTTCAATGATAGGAAGCGGTATCTTTATTGTTAGTGCCGATATCATGAGGAATTTAGGCTCTGGTTATTGGCTAATTGTAGTGTGGATCATCACGGGCGTAATGACCGTTGCAGCTGCAATTTCTTATGGAGAACTTTCTTCCATGTTTCCAAAGGCGGGTGGGCAATACACCTATCTGAAAGAAATTTTTGGTAAAATGATGGGGTTTCTTTATGGCTGGGGCTTGTTTACTGTAATTCAAACCGGAACTATAGCGGCTGTTGCTGTTGCTTTTGGTAAATTTACGGCTTACCTCATCCCTGCATTAAACGATGCTGCTCCAATTTTCCAAAGCGGTGGTTATAAAATTACCTGGATTCAGATTTTGGCTATCGGAGTAATTCTGCTTTTAACTTATATCAATACAAAAGGTGTTGAGGGAGGCAAAATTTTGCAGAATATTTTTACAGGCTCTAAAATTGTCGCTTTAATTGGCTTGATTATTTTGGGCTTTCTTTTGGTGAAAAACAGTTTTTGGACAGGAAACATGAGCTTTGGCTGGAGCGCTTTCAATAATCTTAAAACAGATCCTAGCAGCAATTTCCTGAAATCGGGATGGGAATCTATCTCCGGAATGACTATAATGGGCGGAATTGCAGCTGCAATGGTAGGCTCTGTATTTTCGAGCGTTGCCTGGGAAAACGTAACTTTTGTTTCAGGTGAAATCGAAAACCCTAAAAGGAATGTTGTGCGTTCTATGGTTTTAGGTACCTCAGCGGTAATGATCCTTTATTTATTGGTTAATTTTATTTATCTCAATACCCTAAACCGGGAAAGTATTGCTTTTGCCTTAAATGATCGGGTTGCTGTTGCAGCCTCAGAGCAAATTTTTGGTAGTGGGGCTGGCACAATCATCATTGCTTTGCTGGTAATGATTTCTACTTTCGGTTGTGTTAATGGAATTGTATTGGCAGGGGCAAGGGTGTTTCAAACCATGGCAAAGGACGGAATGTTTTTTAAAGCAGCGCTTAAAAACAATAAAAACGGCGTTCCTGAAAGATCACTTTGGATGCAAGGCATTTGGGCATCTGCCTTATGTTTGAGTGGGCAATATGGTAATCTTTTAGATATGATCTCCTTTGTTATTGTGCTCTTTTATATGATTACTGTTTTCGGTGTGATTTATTTAAGAATAAAACAACCTGGTTTAGAAAGACCTTACAAAACCTGGTTATATCCGGTTACGCCAATTATTTATTTATTAATCGGTGCAGCATTTTGCATTTTGCTTTTAATTTATAAACAACAATATACCTGGCCAGGGCTAATAATTGTTTTGCTGGGGGTGCCTGTATACTTTTTGATTAATAAAAAAGAGCAAGAAGAGTAGTTGTCTCATCAATATAGAATTGTCATCCTGAGGGGTAATTTATTGTATAAAAATCAATATGAATGACAGTGGATTTTAATGAATTAATATATTGCGTGGAATCGTCATTCCCAACTTGATTGGGAATCGTAATGCAATACGCTTTAAGATTCCCGCCTGCGCGGGAATGACGATTTTTCTATTGGAGTCTGTCAATGGTAGCTTGTCGAAGGACCTGTTTTAAATGTTTTACAAGGCGTTTCGATACTTCGTCGCTCAGTACAGGCTGGGCTCAACATAACAATTCGATTGAATAAAATTTATGATACAGCCTCTTTACATTAAAGGATAATGGCTGTCAACCGGCTTATAGGTTTCAAAATTGATATCTTACCGCTCAAGATCCAGATTCATTTTTACACTTTGAAAATCAGGGTTCTGTTTCAATTGGTTCCAAAAGTCCCGTTATCCGCTTTACTCACCCGATAGAAAAAATCGGCTTCGTGTTCGCTGCTACCGGGTTTAGCTAACTTAAAGCTGTGCATTAAACTCAATTTCAAACCCGACACAGCGGATACCGGCCATGCGCCTAAAGCCTGCAGGCGTATGAGCATGTGGCGGGACTGACATAAAAAAGAGCCAGAGGCTTTGCTTTTCTAAAAAGATGAATGAACTAAATTTTCAAAGGCTTAGAAAAAATCGAAGCATGTTCGCGGCTATGGGATTTAGTTAACACCTGCCGCCTAAATTTTGTATGTATTTTTATACTTATTTCTTACCTAATTGTATGCCTGTAACTTCATGGCAGATAATTTTTCCACATTTATTAAAAACCTAAAATGTTAGTTCCAGCATGGTTTTAAGCTGATTTTAGTGCGATTTTCGTCCTTTTATTTAAGAGTTATTGGTTGTTAATCAACGGTATAGTGCATTTGTTGGCCTGATATTTGGTTTAGGAAAAGCGGTAGCTGCAGCAACCTTAACCAAATTTTTAACCTTTTAAATTTTAAACTTATGGCTTTCAAAGCTAGATTAAACTTTTCAGGCAAGGAGTACGATGTGCTTCACTGTGCCTATGCGTTAAACCGTGATGTAGATGCTAAAGGAAGACCTTCTTCCGGAGTTTACGGCGGTACCATCGACATTGAGATCGAATCAACCGAAGACACCTCAATAATTGAGGCGATGGTAAACAACCAGTACAAACCTATTACAGGAACCCTTCTGATCAAAAAATCCGAGGAAGATGCCAAAATGAAAGAAGTTAACTTCGAAGACGGTTACATTGTTAAATATTCCGAAGGAATCAACATTGTTGGCGATCACCCGATGACACTTAAGTTCCAGATTTCTGCCCGCAAGCTTAAATTAGGAAGCGCCGAGCACGTTAACGATTGGCCAAAAGCTTAGTCTAAGGTTGAGGGTAGAAAGGTTGAAGGTGTAGGGTTTAAAACGCCAACTTTCACACGCCAAGCCCAATGCTTAGTTAGGTAGAAGGTGTAAGGTTTAGGGTTTAAGGCATTTAAACGCCAACCGCCATGCGCCAAGCCCCCTGAACCGCAACCGCAATTCATTCATTTTTCAAAAACATTAAAACTTTACAACAATGGCATTCAAAACCCGTTTAAACTTAGGATCAAAAGAATTTGATGTACTACAGTGCAACTTTTCATTAAATAGAGATGTTGACGCAAAAGGCCGTCCATCATCAGGTGTTTATGGTGGTACCATCCACATCGAAATCGAATCAACTGAAGATACTTCAGTAATCGAATCAATGGTTAACAACCAATACAAGCCACTTTCCGGAACACTGGTTTTTAAAAAAGGCGAAGAGGATTCAAAAATGAAAGAATTGTCTTTCGAAGATGGTTACATCATCCAGTATAACGAAGGTATTGCGGTAAACGACAATACCCCGATGACTTTAAGTTTCGTAGTATCTGCCCGTAAATTAAAACTGGGCAATGCAGAACACGAAAACGATTGGCCAAAAGCATAGTATTTGTATAGGTTGGGCAATAGCTAACAAGCTAATGCCCAGCCTGATTTTATACTACGCTCACAAGAAGAAGGGAAATAAAACCAAAACACCTTCTTAACCATTAGAAATTTTTAAATAACCTCTTCATGCAAAACAGACTTTCTGGAACAGGTAAAGTTGAATCGGCATATAGCAGAAAATATGCCTGTATCATACTATTAACATTTTTATGTATTGCTTTTGCGGCATGTAAGCAAAATAAAAGCAAAAATCTTTCATCTACCGTTGCTACTAAAGATTCATCGTCAATAGTAGATAAAAATCTGCCGTTGGCAGAAGAAAAATATCAGGATCCACCAAAATCATTAATACAGAATCTTAAACAGCAAGCCTTGCACATCGTTTTGGTAAATGTAACCACCGTCGATTCTGTTTACAATTCGGAAAAGATTTTTAGCGCTAAAATATTGAAATCTTTTAAAGGCAGGCTAAAAGCCGGAGATAGCCTAAAATATATGGCCATGAACGATATGAAATACGTTAAACACCCAAACGATACCTTGATAGTTTTTCTTGACAAATCTAAATCACCTGTTTCATCAGGAGATAAAGATGTGTTTCTCTACGCATTGGAAAATGCATCATTCATTGGCAACAAATACCTTGATTCACTTTTGACCAGAAAATAATATGCCACTTTCTTTGCCAGCTTTTAACGATTTAAGAACCAATTACCCTACAACAAGTAGCGACCTGGTTAAAGCAACTATTGGTGGTGCTGTTAATGCAGCCTACATTACCAATACCTGTGTGGTTAGAATGAGCAGGGCATTTAATTATTTGGGTGTTGATAATAATATTTTTACCCTAAATACCCCAAGCTGGAAATATACCACAAAACAAGCATTTCAGGCCCAGGAAAAAGTAAAGGTACATGTAATTCCTAAACGGTATGCGTTTACCAAGAAATTCGAAACTATTGCAGGCGCCGATCAAAAACGCTATTGCTTCCGTGTGTCCGAATTTTTCGATTATCTGAACCATAAATACAATAAAAGTAACCACTCACTTATTTTAAAATCAGGCAAATTTTTTGCGCAGTCAGAGATACGCGATTTTACAGATAAGATTAGCAACAAAACCGGCATTATATGTTTTAAAACCAAATTTAGTGATGCAACAGGCCACTTTACCTTATGGGATGGTTATAAATGTTTGTATCAGGATTATTTTCTGGACCCCCGGACCTCAGAAATATACCTTTGGGAATGTTAATGCAATATTAAAATAACTACTATGGAAAATAAATTAATCTCCGAAATCAATATAGAAGACAAAGCCATTCTTCATTTTGCCTCCTTTTCCCTACAGCAAGCTTTTAATGATCACCATTATTTCGAGCTGCGGTTTAATCACGATCAAATGGGTGCACCCGGATTGGTCAGTTTAGACGACAGTCGAGATTTTGTAGGTAAAACCTTAACCGCTTCTTTTGGCTACACGCCAGAAAAAATGCAGCACTTTGCCGGCCTGGTTACCCGGGTTGAATTGGCACAAAGCCACGGCTATCACGGTGTTTTAATTGTAAGTGGCTATAGTCCGACTGTATTGATAGACCGTGGACCCGATTTAGGATCCTATTTGGATAAAGATTTAGATACCATAGTAAAACTGGCTACCAAAGATACCCCGGCAAATGACCTGACTATAGTAGCCAATGCCTCAAGAAAATCGCCCATCGATTATCTGATCCAGTACCGCGAAAGCGATTTCGATTTTCTCAACCGTTTATCTGGCGAGTACCACGAATGGTTTTTTTACGATGGTAAACAACTCAACTTTGGTAAACCCGATGAGCAAAAAGAAGTGGCCTTATTTTATGGCCGCGATGTGCAAAACTTGCAATACGCCATGGAAGTTTCGCCGATAAAATATAAACGTTTTGCTTATAACCCTAAACAGGATGAAATGCTGCAGAGCGAGAGTACAGGGAAAGCAGACGGAAATCCAGATTTGGCGCATGCCATTAACGCCTCCAATTCGATGTACAGCAAAACCTTTAACCAGCCTTCATTAATCAGGGTTGACAATAGTAGCGACATTAAAAGCCATGTAGAAAACGAAGAAAAGGCCCACATCAGCGAATTGCTTAAAGTTAATGCCAGTGGTGACAATGCCGAACTTGGCATTGGTACCCTTGCCGAAATTATGATGAGCCTGCGTAAAGAACTTAGCTTCTCTACAGAAAGTCTGGGTAAATTCCTGATCACCAAAATCAAACATGATATAGATGGAACCGGCAAATACCACAATACCTTTGAAGGTGTAGTGGCTACTACCGAGCGGTTAAGGGTAAGGAACTACGAAAAACCAAATCCGGATATGCAATTGGCCGATGTGCTGGATAACGACGACCCACAAGGGCAAGGTAGAATTAAAGTAAAGTTTAAATGGGAATGCCAAACCAACGATGCGACCGAGTGGTTAAGGGTGGTAAGTCCGAATGCAGGTAGCGGCGATACAGGTAAAAACCGCGGTTTCCATGTCATCCCTGAAAAGGGCGATCAGGTGGTCGTTGCTTTTGAAGAGGGCAACGTGGCCAGGCCTGTAGTAATGGGCAGCGTATACCATGGCAAAAGTGGCGATAGCAGTGGATTCAAGAATAGCAACATTAAGGGCATGACTTCAAGAAAGGGAAGTGCACTTACCTTTGATGATTTAGGGCATCATCTTGAGCTAGGAACTAACAAGAACAATTTCGTGAGGATTGAAAATGGTCCAGGATTTATTACTGAGCAGGCTGACAACAAAATAACATTAAGTACAGGCGGCAAGGATGGAAGTAGCATTACGCTGAATAGTAATGGGACTATTGATATTGTTGGTAAGGTGATTAATATTCAGGGTACTGATGCCATCAATGCCAATGCATGTGAAATGCCAGGCACAGCGGTTAATATTGGTACATTATCTGAAACTGAAACAGCAACAGTGAAAATTGAGGCTGATACAGTTAGTGTTAAGGGGAAGACTAAAATAGATACAAATGGTGGTGGCGGTGCAGTAATTAGTGAGGGTGGTGAAGTTAAAATAAATTAAAAAATTATGTTTAAATGGCTATTAGGTTCAACTGGAAATGAAATTGAATATTTAGTGGATGCAAATAAGAGCTATCCTTTTAAGGCAGAAACTTTTAATAATATGAAAGTAAATGCAATGAGCATTAATGAATGTGAGAATGAATTTTTATTCGAAGTTAAGGTCATAGCAAAAGAAGAATTGACCTATATTTTTGAATGGGAATTTACTTATAAGAGACTATTTAAAGGGATGGATTATTTAGGAGAAAATGTTAAAATTTTAGAGAAGCTAGCTGGTATAAAAGACCATCTAATCCTGAAGGTAGATAATAAAGGTAAAATAATAGATGTATTAAATCGCGATGAATTAAAAGCTAAGTGGCTCGATTTAAAGCGTAAAATATTAAATGACCCAGAGATTTTACCCATTGCAGATAGTTATAGAACTCAATTTTTCGAAGAGGGAGATAAAGAGTTCTCTTCCAACTTCCCGATAGAAGAATCTCTAAATAAAGATCAGTTGTACTCGACATTTTTTTTTCAAAATACAACAAAACAAACTTCCTCAAATGAAGATTCTATAACAAGAATTGAACAATATTCAAATGTTCTAATTGAAAAAGACAAAGCTCTTCAAATACCGCTAATCCAAAGTAGTTTTTGGAGTCCTTATGAAAAAGACCCAAGCTTAATAAAGTATATTTTAACAAGAAGTGTTGATAATTCAAGACTTAATAAGGGGAAAATAAGAGATGTTATTTTAAGTTGGGGTTCTGGTCAAAAAAATTTAACGACTTATATTAATGATTATTCTTCCGAATATTTAATAGACGAATCTAGTCAGATTCTTTGTGAAGCACAGAGTCGTGTTTTTGAGAAGGTTAATGATAATGTAGAAATAAATCAAAGTTGTACTATTACAAAAATTAATTAGAAAATGGCAAAGGAGTATTATTTGAATGAAAAAGTTTATGCTTATTGTTCTAATGGAGTAGTTCCTTCAACTTTAGTTTCGGTAAGTAATAAAACTGTTAAAAATAAAGGCTCTTTATTTTTAAATACTGATTCTAGATTTTTTCCATTTTCATGTAAATATGGAATATTGATCGCGGCATTATTAGCTGCAACCATTGCTGCAGTGGCGACATTTACTGGAGGATTTTTAGGTGTTGTTTTATTAGGAATAATTATTGGATATGGTATTTGTACGGTATTTACATGGTTTAGTAAATGGCAAAATTTTCATCCCAAAGTATTAATCGATGGAAAAAATGCAATAACAAATACATCATTTATTTCTTGCCCAATAATGGGAGGGAAAATAACCCCAACGTATAGTTACTCTGCTGCATTGGCCCATTCCGGAGTAGTATTGCTACAAACTTCTCTTGATGCATTTTTATTGAGATCGGGAGCTGTAGGACTACAGAAAGTATTTGCAACTTATAGTTTGAAGATGGGGCTAAGTTTTACGGCGATAACTGTTTTGGTAAATTATGCGACAAATGAATATGTTGTACAACCAATTTCAGAATCATTAACTGGCGAAAAAAGTCCTGACGACCTTGCAAGTAAAACAAAAGATATAACCGGATATCCATTGGATGATGATGCAGGCGCTGCCAAATCTTATAATGACTTGTACAGGGTAAATTCAACTATTAATGCCGAGCAACAACAAAGTGCTGACCAGGCCGCTTCAGTAGCTAGGAATAATCCAGTTTTTGGAGAAAGAGGTCAGGCAATTGATGAAGATGTGAGGGTAAAAAACACACAAATCAATCAAGATAAAACTCAGGCAGTAAAGGACTATCGGAAACTATATGAAGCACAGGCCAGAGAAGAAGGAATAAGAGGTCGTGATGTTAAAGGCGATATAACTCGCCAGGCAAGACAATCAGCAGTCAGAGATGCAGCACTCAGAAAAGAAGAAGTACGCATTAGTGCCGAAAATAAAAGAGCAGCTTTAGAGGCTGAAAGAGCGAATGCCGCTTCGGTAGCTAGAAATGGAGAACTTAATAAGTCAACTTTTCCTAAAAAGGTTGGTAAAGTTGCATCTACTATTGGTAATTTTGGTCTGAATTGGGCTGGTATGACAGCTTTAGGAATTTTAAGTAATGTAAATGCACATAATGCCAATCAATGGATAGATGGTTGGGAAAAAGGTTTTAATGATGAAAATGTTAAAGCTTTAGGTATTAATGCAGTTGCTGTTAATAAATAAAATATATGAATAAGCTATTACTTAAATTTGATGATTTTATAGATAAAATAGAACATAAAGTAAAACCACCAATGCATAGGCTGCTTATTTTCATTTTTGTTCCTAAAAGTGGATTCGACTTTGCAATAAGATGGTTTATTTTACTTTTTGCAATTATTGGTGTTTATTTACTTACCTATATCCCTATTTCAAGAGATTTTTTGAATAAAAAAATTACCGGTACAATAAGCTCTTTACAGGTAGGTGTTACCGGGAGCGGAAATATAAGATTTAGTGGTAATGCTGAATATTATTATTTTAGGTTGGATGGTTATAAATGTACTTTTCTAATTAGTAATAAAGGTTCATTTTTGGGAGAGGGAATGATATACAGCGGGATATTTACAAAAGGCAACAGAATAGAAACAACCATTGTAGAGAATGATATTAAACGTCTATTTATAAATGCCCCATCATCATCTATAAAAGGCAGGGAATTCCCAGACCATAAAGATTGTGTGAGAGTTTATGGCATTACTGTAAATGGTGAAAAAATTAATTCAAAATATAATTCGCTTTTGTGTGTCAGTTATTTTAATAATTTTGGTTGGTTAATTCCTTTGTGGATATATTTTATTGGACTCAGCGTAGGAGGGTTAATAATAATAAGATCCAGATATTTTGATAAAAAAGCGGAAAAAATATAAATAAAAGTAAATAATATAATGCCTACAAACTACTATAAAAATTATTTATCAAAAAAAATATATGAATATAAAGCTGTTCATGATTTAAAGTTCGTTGATAATATTGCTGACAAACTGATTTCTGAACATCCAATTCAGTCTAGTTTTACTGTCCGGTTAAGAGCGGAATACTTATTAACACCAAATGAGACAAGTTATGAAGTTATTTATGGTGTTATAAAAATTGCCGATGATGATTTTTATTCATTGCCTGTAATCATACAGTTATATATATATGATTTCCATAAGGTTGCAAGCCATCTATACTTGAGGTTAGATAATAATGGGAGTATCAAGATTATTGAAAACAAAGAAGAAATACAAGAGAAGTGGTTAATTCTAAGAGAAATATTAAGCAATAAAGCGTTAAATAACCCAGACTTAGATGACATGATTAAAGATGGCGATTCGTTGTATGGCGAAAACTTTAGTTTAGAGCAACAGATAATTGATTCTTCTTTTTATAGAGCATTATTTCCTCCTATTTATAATAATGAATTGGAAAAAGATATTTTTCTAAGAGAGGAGGAGATTAAATCGGCATTTAATAAAGATATAACGATACCTGTGGAGGTATTTTATGAAGCAATCGAAGGGAGTAGCGATTCTGATTTTTTTGTAACCACTTATTTTATGGTTGAGTTAATTGATGATATAAATAAACAATATGATCGTTTAGGATTTGACGAGGATTTAACTTCTTACTATTATAAACAGAATACAAGTTATAAATTAGACTCAGATAATAGAATCACTAAAGCAGAAGCAATACAACAAGAAACCATAAATATTAAATTAGATGTATTAGAGCATGTTCATATTACTCTAATAGGTGTCCGCGAATTTTAATTTTGTATCGAAAATCATGGTGGTATTAGATAATTGATTTGGAAGTCTGCTAAAAGCAAGACAGAAGGTAACGGAGCGCATGAGAAGGTTAAACATAAAACTACACCTATGGATGAACATATTTAAATGAAGAAACAGGGAATGGTTGGTGTGCGCCAGATAAAGTTAAATATTTAACAGCTAGTGAACAGATGATGGAATGTTGATATTACTGAAAATCAATTCAAATATAATGTTGAACAGTACTTAACCTACATTATGCCAAAAGATGAGTTTAAAAAGCGCTTTGAAAAAGCAAATGAGTAAGCAAGCTTTAGTGTGGATAGTTGGCGTTTTCGTATTATTCCCCTTATTTGTATTTCTATATAATAAAATCACGGTGCGTAAAAATGATGGGAAAAAGTATTTTAATGATTATTTTTCAAAGATTAAACCATTTGTACTTAGTGTACCAAGTAATGAGAATGATAATTTGCCTAATGTAGAAGCTAATTATGATAGTTATAGAAAAGGAGCAAGTCCCATTGGTTTCAAAGGCTTAATGGGAGATATACAGACTGTTACTTTTTATGATGTCGGCTTTAAAAAATTCTTTATTATTTACTTGTTAGATGTCGATTATCAAAAATACGCTAACATGAGAACAAATTTAAGAAAAAAGAAACTTTTTGCATACCTCAACCAGGATGATCTCAATAATACATTATATGGTACAAAAGAAAAACCAATTCCTGTTTTTAATTTTAAAGGGGTAGATGAACCTATAAGATATTACTCAAATAATGCAGGCTCTATAAATGGGTACAAATATCTTGAGCCCACAACTGAACAGTACAAGCACAATGTTCTAACTTATTTAACCTACATTATGCCAAAAGATGAGTTTAAAAAGCGCTTTGAAAAAGCAAATGAGTAAGCAAGCTTTAGGGTGGATAGTCGGTGTATTTGTCTTATTCCCCTTATTTGTATTTCTGTACAATAAAATCACGGTACGTAAAAATGATGGCGAAAAGTATTATAAGAATTTTTTTGATGCAATAGCTACAGTCAAATTATCAATACCTAAAGACGATCCATATTATCTGTCAAAAGATTATGTAGGATTTGATCACTATCGACAAGGAGCTAGCGCTATTGGTTTTAAAGGTGTAAGTGGTAATATTATTTCTGTTAGATTTAGGGATTCCCTTCTTAAAAAGTATTTTATAGTAAGTGTTTATGATGTTAATGATCAGTTATATTCTCCATTAGCATCTGTTATGTACGGAACTCAGATAAATGCATGGGTAAATAAGGATGACCTGAATAATCCATCATATGGTACAAAAGAAAAGCCAATACCTGTTTTTAATTTTAAAGGGGTCAATGAGCCTGTAAGATATTCCTCAGATAATGCAGGCTCTATAAATGGGTACAAATATCTTGAGCCCACAGCTGAACAGTACAAGCACAATGTTCTTACTTATTTAACTTACATTATGCCTAAAGAAGAATTTAAGCAACGTTTCGAAGGTGGTAAATAGTTACTATACTATAAATATAAGCGAACAAATTTTAGGATAGATAGTTGGCGTTTTCATGTCGTTCTCATTGCCTGTATACTTATACTTGCGAATTCCATTAATCCAGAGGCAATGGCAAAAGAAAAATTAGGCGTATTTGCGATAAAAATTTAAATACGATATATGAATGCGATCAAAAAAATGTGGTTTAGTAACAAGCCATTATTAATAAGTTTATTGGTTTTTTCTTTATTGTTAATTCGAATTATTTTTAGTTCTGTTTACATGTTCAGTAACCTGCATAATGTCAGTGGTACCATACAAAAGATGGATTTATCAAAGGACGGATCAAAAACATATTTAACTCTGAGTCTTCGTAATGATAGTAATATTTACTATCAGAGATATAAAAAAAGGTTTTTTGACAAGAAAGTGCTGGTATTAAATAATGGGCAAAAGATAAATTTTTATACTTCCAATAATCGTTTATATTCAGCTCCACCTTTATGGAATGATGGACAACATACGGGGTATTATTATTATCCTGTTTTTAATATCAATACCTCTAAATCAATAGTTGATGTTTTGCTATTTAATTTTTATAGTCTTAATTTAATAAATTTTCTATTCTATATTTCCATTTTATCCACGCTCCTCTACAGCTTTTTTTACACTGTTCACAGCAAAGGAGTATTTAGGGTTTTGTTTTTGATAATACTTGTTTTTGTTGTTTGGCTATGGTTTCCCTAAATACATAAATTTTTTAAACAGCTTTGGAGGTAGGCTTCTATAGTAAAAGGAGAAAAGGAATCATAGTAAACAGCTTTCAGAACAAGGTGTTGATATGACTATATGTAAAAAATAGGTTGGTAAAAATATGAAAACAGAAACAATACCCTTATTGCTTTATTCATTGCATTATATTGAGGATATAGATGCATCAATTTTTAATGAAGAGGATGTTGAACGATTCAGAGATAGCTTTTCTCTTGAAAAGAGATAAAAAATCCTCCCGGAATTAGAATATGTCATCGCATAGGGCTCTGAATTTGATTTTAAAACACTTATGAGCGGGCCAGAATATTCAAATGAAGATATTTTGTTGTACTTAAAGAAGTTACACGCATTTATAAAACATATGAAACTCTAATAACATAAATATTCCGAACAGAATTAAGAACATATGATGAAATGGAATACCCTAACTTTTTGTAAAAATCAGAAAGAAACTAAGTATGTATTTAAAACTAACTAACATATTATAATTTGAAAAAAATCTTATATAAAATTGATGATTTCGTAGATAAAATCGAAAATTTAATCAAGCCTCCACTTCATCAGGCGATTGCTTTTGTTTTTATTCCCAGAAGTTTAATTGGTGGTGTAGTAAGATGGTTTTTTGTTCTTTTTGCAATTATTGGTGTTTATTTACTTACCTATATCCCTATTTCAAGAGATTTTTTGAATAAAAAAATTACCGGTACAATAAGCTCTTTACAGGTAGGTGTTACGGGGAGCGGAAATATAAGATTCAGTGGTAATACTGAATATTATTATTTTAGGTTGAGTGGTTATAAATGTACTTTTCTAATTAGTAATAAAGGTTCATTTCTGGGAGAGGGAATGATATACAGAGGGATATTTACAAAAGGCAATAGAATAGAAACCACCATTGTAAAGAATGACTTTAAGCGTTTATTTATAAACACCCCATCATCATCTATCAAAGGCAGGGAATTTCCAGACCATAAAGATTGTGTGAGAGTTTATGGCATTACTGTAAATGGTGAAAAAATTAATTCAAAATATAATTCGCTTTTGTGTGTCAGCTATTTTAACAATTTTGGCTGGTTAATTCCATTGTATATTTATTTTATCATATTGTCAGTTTCCTATGGTTTGGTCTTATGGTTTGAAATTAAGGACAGAAGGCGGAAAAAGCTTGGTGTAAAATAAATTCGTTATTCATCCCTTTCACATCTTCTTTCTCTAAATCATCATTATAAAACTAATTCCGTATTTTTGCAGCAAATGGGAACACTCGTAGATTCAGGTATAAAGGGATATAAAAATTACGGAACGCATTTGCGCGAAAAGTATAAGGGGCAACGTGTATTTAAAGTAATTGTAGATGGTGGATTTACCTGTCCAAACCGGGATGGGAGCAAAGGTTTTGGTGGATGTACGTATTGTAATGTAGATTCTTTTACACCCGAACCATCGCGTAAAAATCCAAATATTAAAGATCAGCTCGAAGAGGGCATGTTGAGGGCAAAAACATCTTATAAGGCTGATAAGTATATTGTGTACTTTCAGCCCAATACCAATACTTATGCGCCGGTACATTATTTAAAAATGATGTACGACGAAGCGCTATCGGTTAATACAGAAGATATTGTTGGTTTTGCGGTAGGTACACGTCCTGATTGTATTGATGCGGAAAAGGTTGCGCTACTGGAAAGTTATACCGATCGTTTTGATGTAGATTTAGAGATGGGGATGGAATCCATTTATGATGAAACCCTTGATCAGATTAACAGAGGTTGCAGTCATGGTGAATTTGTTGCTGCAGTAGAACTTTTAAAAGATAGTAAGCTCGATCTCTGTGTGCATACCATTTTTGGCTTTCCATGGGAAACCAGAGAGCAGATGCATGGTTATATCCACGAAATTAACCGTTTCCCGCAAATTAAGTTTGTGAAATTTCACCACCTCCATGTGGTGGAGGGCTCGATAATGGGCGCTAAATATAAAAAAGATCCTTTTAAATTGTTTTCCCTCGAAGAATATACTGATTTACTTTGTGAGTTAATTCCTTTATTGCGTCCGGATATTGTGATTCAGCGGCTTTTTGGTATTTCAGATTGGGATTTGTTGATTGCGCCTAACTGGGGACTTAATAAATCGGCAATTCAGACCTATATGGATAAAGAGATTGAAAAAAGAGGAGTTGTGCAGGGTTCTGCTTATTTTTCTTAGAAATTTAAATTATTCTATTATTTTTTTTAAAAACCCATGAATTTTCATGGGTTTTTGTGTTTTTATCATTTTTTTTGATCTGTTTTTTTAAAATTTTAGCTAAAATAGTGTAAATAGTAGTTAATATGTGATTTTGTTTTTATCAAAAACTTGTATTAAAATAACCTGTATTTTTTGTTATTTTTATTTTTACGGTTTGATTTTGGCTTGTTTTGCAAAAATTAATCGTTTTTATTAAAATATTTAGATTAAATGGTGTAAAAAATGCAATATGTTGTATTTTTATAAAAATAAATCAAGCATATTTAAATTATTTAAACGTTTCAAACAAATTAAGTTAAAAAACTATGGGTAAATTCTCCTTTAAACAGTTCGCGCCTTTTGCGATATTGATGATTGTCGCAATTTTCGCTCTATTTATTCCACTTCTTCCTAATTTTGATGAAGGTAAGTATAGTGGACCAGACATTGCATTTATACTAATAGCAGCTGCACTAGTGTTTTTAATGACTCCAGGCCTTGCATTCTTTTATGGTGGAATGGTTCACCGTAAAAATGTATTGTCTACCATGATTAAAAGTGTGGTAGCGGCAGGAGTAATCACGGTTTTATGGACAGTTGTAGGTTTTAGTTTAGCTTTTGGTGATACCATTGGCGGTTTTATTGGAAACCCTTCCACATTCCTATTCTTTAAAGGTGTAAATTCCGGTGCACCACATCTTCAGGGAGGAGCAGACTTAACTATTCCGCTTTCTTTGTTCGCTGTATTTCAATTAATGTTTGCCATCATTACACCAGGTTTGGTTGTTGGGGCGGTTGCTGAGCGTATCCGTTTTACTTCTTATATTTTGTTTATTGTTTTATTCGCCATATTTGTTTACTCACCGTTAGCACACTGGACATGGCATCCACAAGGTTTCTTGTTTAAAATGGGCGTGCTTGATTTTGCTGGTGGTACTGTAGTGCACATTTCTGCAGGTATGGCCGCTTTAGCTGGTGCATTGGTTTTAAAACGTAGAAAATCTCACTTAGAGCATAAAGAAGTTCCGCCAGCTAATATCCCTTATGTATTAATTGGTACAGGTTTATTATGGTTCGGTTGGTTCGGTTTTAACGCCGGTTCTGCATTAAGCGCAGGTAGTTTAGCTGTTTCTGCATTTTTAACTACAAATACCGCTGCTGGTGCTGCTGGTTTATCGTGGATGTTCTTCGATGTAGCAAGAGGTAAAAAACCTTCAGTATTGGGTTTTTGTATCGGTGCGGTAGTTGGTTTAGTAGCCATTACACCAGGTGCAGGTTTTGTAAGCATCTCATCAAGTATATTTATTGGTGCTATTGCCGCAGTGATCTCCAATCTTGTGGTTTCATGGAAACAAAAAACCAGTTTAGATGATACATTGGATGTTTTTCCTTGCCACGGTGTAGGTGGTATCGTTGGGATGTTGTTAACTGGTGTTTTTGCTACAAAAACGGTAAATGCTGCGGGTGCTGATGGCTTATTTTATGGCAATCCGACTTTCTTTATCACACAATTAAAAGGTGCGGTGATTGTAATCATATTCAGTTTTGTTGTATCATTTGTAATTTTCAAACTGGTAAATCTGATCAATCCAATCAGGGTTTCTGAAGAAGAAGAAGAACTAGGTCTGGATGCTTCTCAACATGATGAGAAATACTCTCAAGGTACTTTATTAGTAGAGGAGAGAGCGATCTATATCGAAAAAAACAGTCCATTAACAGAACCAATTTCTTAAGGATTTTATATATCTAAACTCAAATCAAGCTCAAACATGAAGAAACTTTTAACCGCTATTTTTGCAATGGCCAGCACTACGTGTGCCCTGGCGCAAGAGACCACAACATCACCACTTGAAATTTCAGGATCGGTAGATACGTATTTTAAATATGACTTTGCCAAACGTGGTGATAATATTAAAACATCATTTGCCAGTGATCACAACTCGGTATCATTAGGTATGATTGATATTGCCCTGAAGAAAAAAACAGGTAAAGCTTCATTTGTTGGAGAGCTTTCTTTTGGCCCGAGAGGACAAACGCAATCAATTCCTGATGCGGATGCAGGTGGTTCATCATTTCACATTCAGAACTTGTATGTAAACTATGATTTTACAGATCAGTTTAGCATGACTGCTGGTTATATGGGTACTTTTATCGGATATGAGGTAATTTCGCCGGTTGGTAACTTCAACTACTCTACATCGTACCTGTTTACCAATGGCCCATTCCAGAATGCGGGTATTAAAGCCACTTATAAATTCTCTGATAAAGTGAGTTTGATGGCTGGTGTATTTAACGATTGGAATCTTTATTCTGCAACACGTGGTGTATCTGCAGTTGGCGGTCAGTTAATGGTTGCGCCAGTAGAAGGCTGGACAGCTTATATTAACGTATTGTCTGGCGCAGGTGCTGGTGGCTATGGCACGATTGAAGATTTAACGACTTCATATCAGATTACTGAAAAGTTCAAATTAGGCTTAAATGCGGCTAATTATGATATCGATAATGATGGTGGTGGTTATGCAGGTGCGGCTCTTTATCCTCAGTTCGCTGTTGCAGATGCGGTAACGCTAGGTTTAAGAGGTGAATATTTCAAGTACAAAGATGCAGGTGGTATTCAGGGTACAAAATATACTTCAGTAACTTTTACTGCAAATATTAAATCTGGCGGTTTAACCTTTATTCCTGAGGTTAGATTAGATCATAGCGGAGATAAGCCATTCTTTAAAGAAGGTGGTGCAGTAGTTCCAAATGCTGGTCAGTTCTCTTTGGCAGCGGTTTACGCCTTTTAAGAAATAAAATGTGAATATAAGGCCGTTCTGATGTAAAATCGGAACGGCTTTTTCTTACCTTTAAATATTTAGATTTTTCTATTAACCGATTTCAGATGAAACACCTTCTTTTTATTACTCTTGCTTTTCTTTCCATTCAATTATCCGCACAACAGAAACAGTTTTCTAAAGATGATAACGGTAAATTTATCTATTATAAGGTGGTAGATTCGCAATTGGTAAACAAAGATACTTTACTGCAAAGGGCTAAATCTTTTGTTAATGTGGCGTATAAAAAATCGATGACACAAGAAACTGTTACCGATTCTTCTGTGCTGGCGAAAGGAACTATGGTGATCGATAAAACAATTTTAGTGGCGGGCCATCCAAGCGGAGAAGTAAGTTTTAATTTTGTTTTTGAGGCACGTAATGGAAAATACCGGTTCTGGATAACTGATCTGCTATATATCGCATACCAGCGCGACCGTTATGGAAATTTTGTTGCCGCAACTAAAATTGGAGTGCCTTTAGAGCGTACACCAGGTAAACTTAGCGCTGGTGCATGGAAAGATATTTTAAATAGCGCCTATAACAAAATAGAAAAATTTGGCGATGACTTTAAAAAGTATTTAGCGACCAATAGGGTCGAAAAGGCCAAGAAGAAAACTGAAACCATTTCTACCAAGAAATGGTAAAAGCTTTAAGTTAAAACTTACCAAAGAGTTCTTCAACTTTCTGATAACGGAACTTAAAAATCTCATTAATTTTATTATTCACAATTACCGCATTTGCGATGCTGCCAATCGGTCCCCAACCTATGCTATAGTGTAACGTATCGTGCATTAAAACACCTCCCTCTATTTTTTCGAAATGGTGTTGATGGTGCCAGAAAGCAAATGGGCCGAAACGCTGTTCGTCTATAAAATATTCTTTATCCTTTACATGTGTAATTTCGGTGACCCAGCTCAATTTAATTCCAAATAAAGGAGAAACCTTGTAGGTAATAATTAAACCCGGATACATTTTAGTGTTGGCCATATTTGGCGAGGTAACATCAAAAGTCATGTCTTTTGGAGTAATCTCTGCCAGGTTTAAGGGGGAAGAGAAAAAGTCCCATGCAGTATCTAAATCTATTGGAAGTTTCTGCGTAAATTCTAATCTATATGTTTTCAAGTATTTGTTTAAAGGATAACAACAAAGATGCGGTTTTGTTGGGGATATTTTAGGTTTAACCGCAAAGTTCGCAGAGTGAAGGCGCAGAGATCTCAGAGTTGGATGTGCTAGATCTATTTTACATTTTCATCTTTTTTACCACGAAGGCCACAAAGATAAAGAGTAAGTTTTATTCCTCATTATAAGGTGCGAAGCAATCTTATTACTATGGGTATATTAATAAACATTAAAATTAGCGAAAGCATTAGGATTGCTTCGTACCTCGCAATGACGGGATTTCTCTGTGTGAAATAAAAAAGAACTGCCCTAAAAACGATCTGTCAGGCGCATCGATTATCAACCTAATTCAAAGATTTCTCGACTGCATTGCAATCGCTCGAAATGACGATTATTCGAAAGGATGGCTTAGGCCTCGGACCTCCGACCCCGGACTCCCAGACTAAACCATCATCCCTCTTCCATCCCACATCTTCCATCCTAATGCACCATCTTATCTGCGCAGGTGGAGCTTGCAAATGCTTCCGGTTTAGCTTTAAAAATAAAGCCCATGCTTAAAATATACCCCATGGCATCATTTAGCGCTTTGTTGGATTTAAATAACGGACTGGTATTGATATCTGCATGTACTTCTAAAGCCACATCATAAATGTCAAGTAAATCGCAAATAGAATAAGCGGTTTCGATAGATTTCTGTACTTCCATTAACATTCTTTCTTTGATGCTTACCTGCTGCGTACTCTTTTCCTGATGGATGTACATAAAACCGCCATGATGTTCTCTTAAGAGCACAATCACAGTTGCAAAATCAGTTACTGCACCTTTTACCTGCGAATCGGTACCGATGCAGACTTTAAGTTTAAAGCCATTTTCACTTTCTCTGATAATCGCATTTTCTACTTCTTCCAGGATTGAAGATTGAATAATTTCACCACTAAATTTTTTCCACGTCATACATTGTATTTTTTGAGGTTAACGAATGGTAATCAGGTTTTTATAAAAATAAGCGCTAAAAATTAAATATATGTTAAGCCAGGATTGTTTATTTGCTAACAAAAAGTTAGTTATCAACAAGTTAGTCATAATAGTTTGGATGAACTTCTAATTTGTTGAAACAAATTATTATTCGGTCCGTTAATATTTATACATTCATTAAAATTCTTAATTATGAGAGCAGAATTAATTCAAGAGCTCCAGTTATTACAAAATAGCAGAGCGAATAAATTTGTAGATGAACTGGCAGACAAAATCTTATCTTCGGTTGATGCCGTTAATGAAAAGGTAATATCTTCTATGTCTAAACGCGGTAGCATGTTAATGTTGCTTGATAAAAGACTCAACTTCTCTACCCTTAGGAAGCTGCGGAGCAGATTTTTAAAATCCTAACTAAGGCTACCTTTTTCGCCCTGAAGAGAAATGATTACCTTTATGGCGGAATGATGGAAAATGCCTTAAAAAAATTAAACATTTCTGCACTTAATGAGATGCAGGAGTCTTCTGTAAAAGCAGCTAAGACTGGTAAAGATGTAATATTAATAGCGCCAACGGGTTCGGGGAAAACGTTGGCCTTTTTATTGCCCTTGCTTTCCAATTTAAAAACGGGAGTTAAAGGCGTACAGGCTTTGGTTCTTGTTCCTTCAAGAGAACTTGCACTTCAAATTGAGCAGGTTTTTAAACAAATGGGCACTTCGTTTAAGGTAAATTGCTGTTACGGAGGGCATGCGGTAAGGATCGAAAAAAATAACCTCGCACACCCACCAGCTGTCCTGATTGGAACACCTGGCAGGATCGCTTACCATTTGGAGCATCAGAACTTTGACGAATCTTTTATAGAGACCTTAGTTTTAGATGAATTTGATAAAGCACTGGAGTTTGGCTTTGAAAATGATATGTCTTATATCATTGGCTCGCTGCTTTCTTTAAAACAGCGTATACTTACTTCTGCGACTAAAATGGAAGAAATTCCGGCTTTTGTAAAGTTAAATGCACCTGTTGAAGTTGATTATTCAAAAAATATAGAAGCAAAACCAGATCTAAAGCTCAAAAAAATAACAGTACCTGCAGCCGATAAGTTAGATTACCTATTCAGATTACTGAGTAAAATAGGCAGCAAAAATACATTGGTATTCTGTAACCACAGGGAAACGGTAGACCGGATAAGTGACTTACTGTTCGAAAATGGTTTAGGGCATGATGTTTTTCATGGCGGAATGGAGCAATTTGATCGAGAAAAGGCACTACTTAAATTTAGAAATGGTAGCCATCGGATTTTAATTACAACAGATCTGGCAGCACGTGGCCTCGATATCCCGGAAGTGGAACATATTGTACACTATCAATTGCCCTATACCGAAGATGCCTATATTCACCGCAATGGTCGCACGGCGCGCATGCATGCAAAAGGAACAGCCTACGCCATTTTAACGAGTGAAGAAAACTACAAATACCTGCCTGATGATATTGAGGAGGAAGTTTTAGAAGACCGGTATGTTTTACCACAAGAGAGCGATTGGGTTACCTTATACCTGGCTCATGGTAAGAAAGATAAAATTAATAAAATTGACATTGTGGGCCTGTTTTTACAAAAAGGAGATCTGGTAAAAGAAGATTTAGGACTAATAGAAGTTAAAGATACAACCAGTTATGTAGCTGTAAAACGAAGTAAAATAACCCAATTGTTAAAAAAACTAAACGGCGAAAAAATTAAAGGAAAGAAACTTAAATTAGAGATAGCAAGTTAGAAGATAAGTCAGCAGCCGTAAGTCTGGATAGCTAGATCAAAAATTTTAAGCATTTTGCAACATTAAAACATTATCATTAGCAATGAGCAATAACGATATATTAAAAAAACTTAGAGTAGCCTTATCACTTAAAACAGAAGATATTATTACCATCTGCGATTTGGTGGGTTTTAAAGTGACAAAGGCAGAGCTGGGTGATATTTTCAGAAACGAAGACCACGAGAATTTTAAACCTTGCGGCGATCAGATTCTGCGCAATTTTTTAAATGGTCTTGTAATTTATAAAAGAGGTCCGAGGGATGAGAAAAAGCAATAATTTATGCTTTTTATTATTTTTTATACTGATCACATTTTCCTTTAACGCTCTCTCTCAGTCTCAGTTTAAAATAAGTGGTAATGTAATCGATTCTTTAAAGAAGCCTATCGAAGGCGTAAATATCCGATTGATTACTGATCAGGATACCCTTCGCTCAAATTCTGATGCGAAGGGAAACTTTACATTTGCAAAAGTAACCCGAAATAAGTTCTATCTTTCCGTTACTGCATTAGGCTACAAACCTTATACATCACTCTACGAAATCGAATCTTCCAAAAAAAAAGCTGATCTGGATCCGATTATGCTCAAAATGGAAAGTATCCGCCTTGATGATGTGGAGGTTAAAGTAAAAGTAGACCCTATCAAAATTAAAAAAGATACTATAGAATACAATGCAGGAGCCTATACCATTAGGGAAAACGATAAGGTTGAAGATCTTTTAAAGCAGTTACAGGGCATCGAGGTTGATGATAAAGGCGCTGTTACGGCGATGGGGAAAAAAATGACCAAGCTGCGGGTTAACGGCGAAGATTTTTTTACCAGCAATGTAGAAGATTACATCAGGCAGTTACCGGCAGATATCATTGCCAAGCTACAGGTGATTGATGATTATGGTGATGAAGCGAATTTTACCGGGATTAAAACCGGTACTCCTCAAAAAATGCTGAACCTGGTTACCAAGCCTGGTATGGATAAGGGCGTTTTTGGGGGAATGAGTGTGAATTCTGCTACCAATAATGCGCATAACCTGGGAACCAACGGCAGTATCTGGAAAAAAACAAAACAGATTGGTTTTGGCGGTCGCTACGGCATTACCAATAATGAGTTTGCCAAATTGAATAATGGAGCCTTAAAAGGTAATATCAGAGATAAAATATCGAAAGAATTTAGTGTTAATGGCAGTTATGATTTCAGTAACGGAACCAGTAAATCTATTCAGAGTAATTACCTTGAGACATTTAATCCGCAGGGAACCATCAACGACTTAAGGGAAAGTGCCAATAATTCCAAATCGCTGACCAATAACATTAACCTGGGTTTAAATGGTGCTACAAAAAAGAATTATTTCAATGCTTCCCTGGCTGGCTCTTTGGCCGATACCAGGAACGATGCTTTTTCTACCTCTAATAAAACAGGTTATATCAAGCAGGACCTTATTTCCAATTCAGGTTCCCGCAATAGCAATCCAGATCTTAACGGAAGCATCAACTGGTCGCGGCGTTTGGCTAATAACAAGCGTTCGCTTTCTATGGGTTTCAATTTTGGCAGCAGTGCCGGAAATAGCAACAGTACCATTAATGATATCATCCGTTATTACAACGAAACGACCAATGTACTGGTTAAAGATTCATTATTGAACCGTTTGGTGGATAACAATACTGCAAATTCGAACTTCGGCGGAAATATCCAGTTTTCAAACTCCTTAAAAAGGGCAAATGATACCAGTGGATATAGTTTTATCAACTTTTCCTACCGCTTTTCAGTAAGCAGAAGCCGCAATCTGCAAACTACTACGGTGACCAATCCTTTAGGAAATCGATTTGTGGTCGATTCCTTGGGACAGGATTACGTATCCAATTTTATTAACCAGAACTTCAGCATCGGTTACAATACCAACAGCAACAGGATCAGCTATAATTTTGGGCTGAATTTTTCGCCGAGTATCATTATTGGAAAGTACCAGAATACAGGGCAGGAACTTAAAAACTATCAGTTAAATTTTTCTCCTTCGGCCAATTTAAGCTATCAGATTAAAGATAACGGAAACCTGAGTTTTGGTTACAATGGCTATACCAGCTCACCTGATTTTAATAAACTGCAACCTATAAGGAATAATAATGATGTGCAGAACCTGATTATCGGTAACCCGGATCTTAAAGCAACAACGAGTCATACGGCTGATTTTAGCTATAATAAATTTGGGCTTAAATCGGGCTTGAGCATTATGGCAGGTTTATCAGGTAGCTTTGCTATCAATAGTGTGGTGAGCAATACGGTTTTTCTTCGGGATACGCTAAACAGCTTGAAACAACAAACCACTTATGAGAATGTGAATGGCATTTATAATATCGGCACTAATTACTCCATAAACAAAAGGATGCTGGATAATAAACTTTCCCTATCCATAAACGGGAATATTGCCTACAGCCACAATGTTTTTTACACCGATAATGTACTGAACCGCAGTAGTGGCATCAATGTTTCTAATGGTTTTAAATTTAACCTCAACCAGAAAAAATATGCTTTCAATACGAGTGCATCTTATAGTTTCAGTTCCAATACCTATTCGGTAATGAACCAGAACATCAAAAATGTGCAGGTTGTGGCCTTGAGTGGAAGTGCAAGCTGGATCCCAAATAAACGCTTTAGGGTAAATGCATCGGCTTCAAAAAGTTTAAATTTTGGATATAGTTTATATGCCGGAAATCCTTTATTGGTAAATATGGGATTGAATACTTCTTTCCTGAAAGGGAATAATTTACTTTTCTCTGTCCAGGCGAACGATTTGTTTAATCAGGGTGCACTATTCAGCACAAGCATTACCAACAATTCTATTTCTGAGAACAGAACAAGGTTTATCAGCCGTTTTATACAGGCAACATTAAGTTATAACCTTAGCCAGTTCGGGGGTAAAAAAGGCAGATTTAACAGTAACATTAATGCTGAAGAATAAATAGTTAAATCCAGATTATTTAGTTTTAGTGTTTCATTATATTATGCAATTTACCTTATGAATAAAATCCTGCTTTTTATTTTATTGATTTCTGGCAGTGCTCTATTCGCGCAGGATCAGAAAGTAGATTCGTTAAACAATAAACCCAAGAAAGAAAATTTTGCCGACGATTGGGCCGCGTTAACGAAGTATCAGAAAGAAAATGAGCTTTTACCGCCACCAACCAAAAAAGAAAAAAGGGTTGTTTTTTTAGGAAGTTCGATATTCGAATTCTGGAAACAGAAAGATCCTGAATATTTTAGCCGGAATACTTATGTGGATAGGGGAATAAGCGGACAGATATCGCCGCAGCTGCTGATCCGTTTTCGGCAGGATGTGATTAACCTTAAGCCAAAAGCAGTGATTATTTTGGCAGGTAGTAATGACATTGCAGGCAATACAGGCCATGTGACGATAGATAAGATTATGGATAATATTAAATCGATGGCAGAACTGGCGAGGTTACACCGTATTAAGGTAATACTTTGTAAATATTTGCCTGTTTATGAATATCCATGGAATAAGCAGATTAAGGCAGCCGATATCATTGTTGATTTAAACGAAAAAATTGAGACCTATGCCAAAGAGAGAAATTATACCATTTTGGATTATTGGACACCATTGGTAGATGAAAGAAAAGGGCAGCGTGCCGAATTAACGGTTGATGGGGTTCATCCTAACCTTGCCGGTTATAAAATAATGGAAGGGGTAACTGATATGGTGATCAAAAAAGCTTTGAAAAATAGACACTAAATCTATAAATCCCCTTCGACTCCGCTACCATTGGCAGAATCTATCAGTACGGTCGTCATTCTCGCGCAGGCGGGAATCTTAAAGCGCTTGCATTACGATTATTCATAAGTTTCCCTTGTTTCAAAGGTATTCATGAGCACTCCGTGGTTCCCAATCAAGTTGGGAATGACGATTCCTCGGAGCCTATAACCCGCTAAAAAATCTGTTATTCATATTATTTAATAGTAAATTAAACCCTCAGGGTGATAACCGCGTGGGGTATTCCATGTTTTCTGTGACTATATATTTAGATTCAAATAGAAACGTCGTCATCTCGACTGAAGCGCAGCGAAACGGAGAGATCTGCATGGATAGATTTAGCTTCGCTGAGCAATCGTGGTTCTCGACTCCGTTACACTCCGCTCGAAATGACGATAGCTTGATGGAGCAACTGCATAAATAAAAACTACCTTTCCTTTGCTGTCATTTTAAATGCAGTGAAGAATCTTTAATAAATCGGAAACTAATAAAATCCTTCATTGCCGTTCGTAATGATATGTGGTAATAATTAATTTTCAGTAATATTTGAAAGTTTAATAAATTTAGTTTACTTTTACATCGTGAAAGAGAAAATGAGATAAAAAAGATTTACAAATGCCTTAAAAGAGGCTTATTTTTTTAATCTATATTTTCATTTTTTACTGAAAGTTAAGTAAGTTAAATTTTTGGTTATGGATTACAATATACTCGGATATGCCATCTTTATAACGGTTATCGTATTCATCATCGTAGTGGTAGGGAAGGTATGTTACCGCAATGGAAATATCTTCGTAGCCGAACTCATTCCCGATCACCTGGATCTCTGTCAACAGATTAATAAGTCACTGTTGGTCTCTTATTACCTGGTCAATATTGGCTATTGCGCCATGACATTGGTAGGGTGGGAAACGATCTTTTCATCGCGGCAGCTTGTAGAAGTGATGGCGGTAAAAGTGGCCACCATTGTTTGTATCCTATCTATTCTTCATTATTTAAATATCTATTTGCTTACCAAAACCATTCATAAATTAATAAAATAACAACTTAAACTTTTCATTATGGAAACGACAAAAATTTTAATCGGCTATGCAGTTTATTTACCAATTGCACTTTTTTTGACTTTTTATGTTTCAAAAACGCTGTTCAAAAACAGTAAAATATATATGCTGGACATTTTTAAGGGAAGGGAAGAGATTGCCAACGCAACGAACAAACTTTTCGAAACAGGCTTTTACCTGCTCAATGTTGGTTTTGCATTGTTGATTATGAAAATTACCATTAGTGCAAACGATTACCGCAGTTTGGTTGAAGCGCTAAGTTCTAAAATAGGTGGTTTTGCCATTTATCTTGGTATTATGCTGTTCATTAATCTGTATTTCTTTTTCAGGGGCAAACGCAAAGCAAAAGAAAACCAAAGGCCAAATCCTTTTCAGCCATCTATATAATGGTATGCATAAAAGAAGTCAAGTTTTAAAAACTTGACTTCTTTTAGAACAGTAACACATTTAAATAATTGAAACTTCAAATGCGATTAAGTTATATCTATGCTAATTTATTTTCAATCTCTAAGAATATTTCCAGTAAAAACAATTAATAATTTTTTATTAACGCAATCATCTCAAACAAAAAAGTCCCGATAAAATCGGGACTTAATATTAATCTAATTTTTTATATCTGATGCGTTTTGGGGTAACATCACCCAGGCGTTTCTTGCGATTTTCTTCGTAATCTGAGTAGTTACCTTCAAAGAAATAAACTTCAGAGTTACCTTCGAAAGCAAGGATGTGTGTACAGATCCTATCCAGGAACCACCTGTCGTGACTGATCACCACGGCACAACCACCAAAGTTTTCTAAAGCTTCTTCCAGTGCACGTAATGTATTTACATCGATATCGTTGGTTGGCTCATCCAGTAGCAAAACATTGGCTCCTTTTTTCAAGGTAATGGCCAGGTGTACACGGTTACGCTCACCACCTGATAGAATACCAACTTTTTTCTGTTGATCGCCACCATTAAAGTTGAACTTTGAAACATAAGCACGTCCGTTTACGGCTTTAGTGCCCAATTGTATATTGTCTAATCCATCGGTAATGTTTTCGTATACCGTTTTATCTGCATCTAAATCATTATGCATCTGATCTACATAACCCAGTTCAACCGTTTCGCCTACGCGGAAAGTACCGGCGTCTGCTTCTTCCTGTCCGGTAATTAAACGGAATAAAGTGGTTTTACCTGCACCATTGGGGCCAATAATCCCTACAATACCTGCTGGAGGAAGGGAGAAGTTTAAATTATCGAACAATATTTTGTCGCCATAAGCTTTGGTAACGTTTGTGGCTTCAATCACTACATTCCCCAAACGCGGGCCTGCAGGAATGAACAGCTCTAATTTATCTTCTCTTTCTTTGCCATCTTCTGAAGCTAATTTATCATAGTTGGCTAAACGGGCTTTAGATTTTGCATGACGTGCTTTTGGAGCCATGCGTACCCATTCCAACTCACGTTCTAATGTTTTCTGGCGTTTGCTTTCTGTTTTCTCTTCCTGCGATAAACGTTTTGCTTTCTGATCTAACCAGCTGCTGTAATTTCCTTTCCAGGGAATGCCTTCGCCGCGGTCTAACTCTAAAATCCATCCGGCAACGTTATCCAGGAAGTACCTATCGTGGGTAACAGCAATAACGGTTCCTTCGTAATTTTGTAAGAATTGTTCTAACCAATCGATACTTTCAGCATCCAAGTGGTTGGTTGGCTCATCCAATAATAATACGTCAGGATGTTGAAGCAATAAACGGCACATGGCCACCCGGCGGCGCTCCCCACCTGATAATACACCAATTTTAGTATCCGGATCAGGACAACGTAAGGCATCCATGGCCCTTTCTAATTTCGAATCAATTTCCCAGGCACCTAGGGAATCGATTTTATCCTGAAGTTCACCCTGTCTGGCCATTAACTTATCCATTTTATCCGGATCAGAATAGTTTTCTTCCAAACCAAAGGCCTCATTCACTTCTTCGTATTCTTTTAAAATGGCAGTAACTTCGGCAACGCCTTCTTCAACCACCTCGCGAACGGTTTTTTCGGGGTCTAAGATCGGCTCCTGCGCTAAATAACCCACCGAATAACCAGGTGAGAAAACGACCTCGCCCTGGTAAGATTTATCTAAGCCGGCAATAATTTTTAAAAGAGATGACTTACCAGAACCATTTAAACCGATAACTCCGATTTTGGCTCCGTAAAAGAAAGAAAGGTAAATATTTTTTAAAACCTGTTTTTGTGGAGGGTAAATTTTATTTACTCCTGCCATTGAAAAGATTATTTTCTCGTCAGACATGTTAGCTTTTTATTTTAGAATGTTTAAAGGCATTTTTTCGAAACGGGGAATTTTATAAAAAAAATGTGCTTTTTAAAATTCGCCCCAAGTCCCGAAAGTGGCAACGCCAAAACCGGATACAAAGATAGAAACAACAAGCCCATTACAAAATGGTTTGTTAAGTATATCCTAAATTTGATGATCGATGGATCACATTTTGTAATATCGAAGAACTGGTATATGTGTAGTTTCTTTAATTACAAGTTTGCTAAATTTAAAGGTAACATCTGAAAGACCTGTAGCTACTGATTTTGCGGAACCGGTTTTAGCAACAGATCAAATCAATTTCTGTATCCTTCAAAACCTCATTCGTCAGTTGTAATTTTATTCTTTTGCGAAAAAATTAAGCGTCACTCTGACGTTTTAATTTGGTGATATTCGCCTGATAAGGCATGTGATAGCCCTTTTGTATTAATTTGGCCCCTATAATTTACCATATTGCCCCTCACTCGGGTAGGGATTTTAATAGTTAATTTGTTATAACCAAATATAATAATGACGATATGAAGAAAACCAAACTATCCTAAACATTCGAATAACACCTATTTATAGTTATCTCTATAATAGATGATTTTGCCTAAATATCATTAAGCTCTTCACTGACTAGAAAAGCTTTCAACTGAGTTTTGCAAAGTAAACATATCTGCCATCATAAGGAAATGACCATATGATGATTGGTAGGCTCATGAATAAACTAATCAACAAACTAATCAAACTAAAATCAAACAATGAGAAAAATCTACAAAAAGAAGGCTCAAAATTCGGGCTGTTTATTTTTCCGTGGGAGTGTATTCCGAACGCTTGTGGGCATAATGATGTTCATGGGCTTTTGTTTTTCTGCTTCTGCACAAAGTGAAGTAACTGTTAAGGGGGTAGTGAAGGATACTGTAGGCGGTTTACCTGGGGTAAACGTTAAGGTATCCGGAACAGTTCGTGGAATATCCACAGATGATCAGGGGCGGTATACCATTAAATTACCGAGATCAGGTAAATTACTTTTTAGCCTGGTGGGCTATAAGCCGCAAACTAAAACAGTTGCAGATTATGAAAAATCAGCAGATGGAACCTATGTGATTAATATTGTACTTAAATCAGACGCGAATTCACTTGAAGAGGTTGCAGTAGTAGGTTATGGAACACAGAAAAAAGCTAGTCTGATAAGTTCCATTACTACAATCAATCCAAAAGAATTAAAGGGACCAACCAGTAACTTAACCACTATGCTAGCTGGTCGTGTAGCAGGTATGGTTGCTTTCCAAAGAAGCGGAGAGCCAGGATCAGATAACGCTTCTTTTTTCATTAGAGGTTTGGGTACATTCGGTGCGGGGAAACAAGACCCTTTGATTTTGATTGATGGCGCGGAATCAACTCAAAACGACTTAGCCCGTTTACAACCGGATGACGTGGCTACATTCAGTGTGTTAAAAGATGCTGCGGCTTCTGCTGTATATGGCGCCAGAGGTGCTAATGGCGTGCTGTTAATTACAACTAAAAGAGGCCAGGCAGGAGAAACTCAGTTTAGTTTCCGGGCAGAGAATTCTGTTTCAGGTAACACCAAAAACTTTAAATTTGCAGATAATGTGACTTATATGAACCTGGCAAATGAAGGTGCATTAACACGTAACAGGCTATCTCAATTACCATACCAGCGGAATAAGATAGATGCTACTGCGGCTGGAGAGAATGAGCTTTTATACCCAAACAATAACTGGATTGATCAGCTAATTAAAAAATATACACTCAACCAAAGATTTAATTTAAACATCTCCGGTGGTGGTTCTAAAGTTGTTTATTATCTGTCTGGTACTTATAATATCGATAATGGTGTATTGAAGGTAGATGACGTAAATAATTTTAATAGTAATATTAAGCTGAAAAATTACGCCGTTCGTTCTAATGTAACTATTAATTTAACTAACACTACCACTGCCGATATATTAGTATCTGGTCAATTTGATGATTATACGGGGCCTGTAGGTGGTGGTGGACTCGCATTTAACAGGGCATTATGGTCTAATCCTGTAGCTTTTCCAGCTGTTTATCCAGCAAGTTATCAAGCTTATGCCAAGCACCCGTTATTTGGTAATGTAATTTCGCCTAACGGAAATCTTTATATGAACCCTTACGCAGAAATGGTAAGAGGTTATCAGGATCGTAATTCTTCTACATTACAGACACAAATCGAAATAAAGCAAGATTTGAAAGACCTTACTCCCGGCTTAAACGTTCGCTTTATGACTTATGCACGTAGGTACTCTTATTTTGATGTTTCAAGAAGATACAATCCATTTTACTATTCTTCAGCAGCACAACCTGATGGTAGTGTATCACTAAGTTTATTGAATGGTGGAAATACTTCATTAGTCAGGCCCCTTGGAACGGAATATCTTGATTATTCACAAGGTTCAAAGGACTTGAATTCTATATTTTATGCCGAACTAGCAACCAATTATACAAGAACTTTTGGAAAACATGATGTAAGCGCCATGTTAATTACGACCATGAGAAACTTTCTGTCAGGTAATGCCGGGGACTTACAATCATCTTTGCCTTCACGTAATCAAGGTGTAGCCGGACGTGCTAATTATACATATGATAGTAAATATCTGGCAGAATTTAACTTTGGTTATAATGGAACTGAACGTTTCGCACCTAACAACCGTTTTGGATTTTTTCCTTCGTTCGGTTTAGGTTATATCATTTCAAATGCTGCGTTCTTTAAACCACTTGAAAAGGTGATCACATCAGCAAAAATCAGAGGTACATATGGATTTTCCGGTAATGATATAATAGGAACTCCTACTGATAGATTCTTTTATCTTTCTTCAGTACAAATGGAAAATGGCGGCTATGGTGCACAATTTGGTGAAGACGGAGGTTACTATAGACCCGGTATCTCGGTTTCGATATATCCAAATAACCTGATTACCTGGGAACGCTCTAAACAGCTTAATCTTGCTATGGATTTGACCTTGTTCAGAGACTTGAACTTTACTGTTGAGGTTTATAAACAAACGCGTTCCAACATCTTAACCTCACGTACATTTATCCCAAGTACGATGGGGTTACAAGCCAATATTCGTGCTAATACCAACAAAATGGAAAGTAGAGGTGTGGATTTCAGTACTAATTATAATAAAACATTTGGTAATGGAATCTCCTTACAATTGAGAGGAAACTTTACATATGCAGCAAGTAAGGTACTAATTGCTGATGAACCTAGTTACGATAGTAAAGAAGCCTACCGCTATATTGCTGGTAATTCTGCTTCTCAATCATACGGGTTAATTGCAGAAAGGTTATTTATTGATGATCAGGAAGCAAAAAATTCACCCGTACAGCTAGGGGGAGTACCGGGCTTAACTTATGGTGGTGGAGACATCAAATATAGGGATGTGAACGGCGATGGATTAGTAACGGACGCTGACAAAGTGCCTATAGGGTTACCTACGGCTCCTGAAATTATTTATGGCTTTGGCGGTACAATCGGATATAAAGGATTCGATATTTCAGTATTCCTGCAGGGATCAGCGCGTTCATCATTCTTTATCAATCCATATAATATTACCCCATTTGTATTAGGGCGGGAGATGATAGATAACCGATTTACTGACAATGCTAATGCGATACAAACTGGTTTGCTAAAAGCAATTGCAGATAGTCATTGGTCTGAACAAAATCGTGATACCTATGCATTGTGGCCACGTTTAAGTAGCACATATGTAGAAAATAATTTACCTACATCTACCTGGTGGATGCGAAACGGTAGCTTTTTAAGATTAAAAAGTGCAGAGATAGGCTATAATCTTCCAAATAAGCTACAACAGAAATTGGGTATAAAGACAACAAGACTTTATTTAAATGCCACCAACCTGGCAGTTTTAAGTTCTTATAAATTATGGGATCCAGAAATGGGAGGTAAAGGAATTGGTTATCCGTTGCAAGTAGTTTATAACATAGGTCTAAATTTAAAATTTTAGGATGATTTGTAGAATTATGAAAAATAAAAATATTTTGATCCAAACAAACAATAAACTCAGTGCTATACGGTACGGTGCCCTCGCATTTTTGCTTATGTTATCTTTGGCATCGTGTAAAAAATATCTGGATATTGTTCCAGATAACGTAGCGACATTAGACAATGCTTTTAGCTTAAGAAACGAAGCAGAAAAGTATTTATTTACCTGCTATTCCTTTATGCCTTCAAATGGAAATCCCTTAGCTAACATGGGATATATGACTGGTGATGAAGTATGGACATCTTTAGATGAACGTGAATTTATCTCTGAAGGCTGGAGAATAGCCCGGGGAAATCAGAATGCGGCTAATCCGTTATTCAATTCATGGAGTGAGGGTGATAGATCACTATGGAAAAATTATTGGCAAGCCATTAGAAATTGCAATATCTTTCTGGAAAACGTATCTGATGAAACAAAGATTCCGGATTTACAATTAGATGAACGTAAACGTTGGATTGCTGAAGTTAAGTTTTTGAAAGCCTACTATAATTTTCTACTGATGAGAATGTATGGCCCAATACCGATTGTGGATAAAAATCTTCCAATCAGTGCTTCTGAAGATGAGGTAAAGGTTAAGCGTATGCCTTTTGATGATTGTGTTAATTACGTTGTTAGTTTGTTGGATCAGGCGACTCCGGATTTACCTCAACGTATAAGGGATAAAACGCTTGAGCTAGGGCGTATTACTCAACCGATAGCGTTAGCTATAAAAGCAAAAGTGCTACTAACCGCAGCTAGTCCGTTATTTAATGGAAATTCAGATTACTCTGGATTCAAAGATAAAGATGGGGTAGCACTATTTAATACCACTTATGACGCCAATAAATGGAAAAAAGCAGCTGATGCTGCAAAAGCTGCCATTGATGCATCAGAAGCTGCAGGCTTCAAACTATATACTTTCCCTGGCACCACAGCCATGAAAATTTCTGACTCTACTAAAAGGCAGCTAACTATAAAAGGCGCAATGACGGAGCGTTTTGGACTGAACTCTGAAACGGTGTGGGGTAATCCAAATAGTACAACAGGCTTTTTACAAGGAGTTGCAATGCCACGCTTAGATGGTGCAAATCCTGTTCCGGTTGGCCAGGCAAGACAGCAACTTGCTCCTCCGATTAAAATAGCTGAAATGTTTTACAGTAAAAATGGTGTTCCTATAAATGAAGATAAGACCCTTGACTTTACCAATCGCTATTCGTTGAGAAAAGCAGTTAAGGCTGAACGATTTTATATAAAAGAAGGTTATACCACCGCGAGGCTGAATTTCGATAGGGAACCGCGTTTTTATGCTGATTTAGCCTTTGATGGCAGTACTTTCTTTAAGTATGATAGTCCGGGTAATACAGATGAAGGCACCTATACTGTAGAAGCTAAATCTAATCAAATTTCAGGAGCTAACAACTTTGGCTGGTATAATGAAACAGGTTATTTTGTGAAGAAGGTTGTTGATTGGAACATGGCTCATTCTGAAAATAATGTAACGTACAGAGCCTATGCATGGCCTGAACTTAGATTAGCGGATTTGTACTTAATGTACGCTGAAGCCTTAAATGAAAGTTTAGGTGCTCCTTCTCAGGAAGTTTTTGATTATATCAACAGAATTCGTTCCAGAGCAGGTTTGCTATCTGTAGAGGTATCATGGTCGAACTACTCTACGAGTCCAACAAAATATACTACAAAAGATGGTATGCGTCAAATCATTCAACAAGAACGTATGATCGAAATGGCCTTTGAGGGAAGTCGCTACTGGGATATTAAACGTTGGAAGAGAGCCGCTGAGCTCTTTAATCAGGCAATTACTGGCTGGAGTATTTATCAACCCACATCAGAAGAATATTATCGTGTGAGAACAATATTTAATCAGAATTTTATATCGCCCAGAGATTATTTGTGGCCTATACGCACGTATGATTTGACAGTTAATAGAAAATTGGTTCAAAATCCAGGATGGTAATAAATTAAAATTATAGAAATGAAAGCATTAAATAAATTACTATTTGTTTTAATTAGTGGTATCTCCTTAATGTATTCTTGCAAGCAAGATGAATTAATACCACTTGAAAATAACACAACACCTCCAGGCCAGGTAAGTAGTGTAACTGTAGAAAGTGGACCTGGTAATGCCAAATTATCATATAAACTGCCATCAGATAAAGATTTGCTTTATGTGAAAGCAATATATAGTCTCAAGAATGGTCAACAGATGGAAGTAAAGTCTTCATACTACAACAACTCTTTGCTTGTTGAGGGGTTTGGAGATACAGATTTTCATGAGATCAAATTATATGCAGTAAATCGGAGTGAGGTTGCTTCTGATCCTGTAGTAGTTAAAATTAAACCTTTAGAAAATCCAATTTGGGGAGTTTTTAGAAGTTTAAAGGTTCTTCCTGATTTTGCAGGTTTGAATTTTCAGGCAGCAAATCCTGCCAAAGCTGATCTTTCGATTGAAGTATTGAGATTTCAGGATGGTAAGTATGTTGGCGATCCAAAAAATAACATTTATACCTCTGCAATTGATATTGACAAGTCGATCAGAGGTTTAGATACTACTTCGCAGAAATTTGCAGTTACGGTAAGAGATAGGTGGTTGAATTATACAGATACTTTGTATACTACTTTAAAGCCATTGTATGAATCCCTTTTAGCTAAGAATTTATATAGAGCGGTTAATCTGCCTACTGATGTTGGTCAACAGTATACTGCAACTGGTTTAGCAAAAATGTGGGATGGTGATATCATCAACTGGCCAAATGTTTCATTAACCAGTACAGGTACATTAACTCCTCAGTGGGTAACTTTTGATTTAGGGCAGTCTGCAATTATGAGCCGTATTGTGGTCTGGAATTATCCTGAATATTTGAATGCAGGAAGAACCTACTATTATGGGGGGAATATTAAAAAGTTTGAAATTTGGGGAAGTGATAACCCACCAGGTGATGGTAGTTACAATAACTGGAGCCTGTTAGGTACTTTCGATTCTACAAAACCTTCGGGAAGTGCGTATGGTGTGCAAACGGCAGAAGATTATGCTTTCGCTAATGCAGGTATTAGCTATACATTCCCTGCAGGTAACGTGAAGAAGGTTCGCTATATACGCATAAAGTCCATCAGTAATTGGCAGGGTACTACATTTATGAGTATTGCAGAATTACAATGTTACGGAGATCCGAGGTAAGGTTAAATTCATCAATAAAAGAATAAACATGTTTAACAAAATAAAACTGATGAGACTTACAACCCTATTTGCAGTTGTAAGCATTTTCGCAGCCTGTACTAAGGCTGACGATTATAAGAAGTATGTAGCTGGAGGAGAAATTTCATATCCTGGAAAAATTGATTCTGTTAAAATTAGCTCTGGAAATAATAGAGTGCAATTGAAGGCATTATTTCTTGCTGATCCAAAAGTGGTTTTGTGTAAAGTTTTTTGGAATAATTTCAAAGACTCTTTATCTATCCCGGTAGTTAAGAAAAATACAGTTGACAGCTTAACTATTTTTGTTCCAAATGTAGCAGAGGGTTTGCAAAGTTTTACCATTTATACTTATGATAAAGATGGGAATCGTTCGATTCCTGTGAATAAAACTGGCATGTCCTATGGAGACCGTTACAAAGCATCTCTTAGTAACAGAGGGATAAGTGTGGCACAAACAGGTTCGGATGGAGTAACAAAAATTGATTGGCTTGGAATGGACAGGTTAACCGGGGTATTTGCTACAGAAGTACAATATACGAATAACAGTAATCAAACAGTTACCATAAAGGTACCTATTGATGCTACCAGTACTGTATTAAGCAATTTCAAAACCAGTTCCAGTATGAAGTATAGAACATTATTTCTGCCTGATACGAGTTGTGTAGATACTTTTAAAACAGACTTTGTAGATAGGTATATTCCACGCTATGTTGAACAAGATGTAACATCAACTTATCTAAAAAACGCGGGCCCGTTTAACAGGGATACCTGGGACGGATCAAGATGGGGTACACTAGCTGACTGGATTAGTAATGCTGGCGCTAAAAATATCAATAGTAATCGTTACGGCGGTTACGAATTGCGCAGTGGTGTGGGTGTATTGTCATTTGAATCTGGTTGGGGAATTACTACGCCTGTTACCAATGGATTGGTTTATCAAACAATTACACTTCCAGCTGGCACTTACAGCTTCCGTTTAAATGGAATAGATCAAAACAGTGGAGGCTCAAGATTTATCTCGGTTGCTGCCGGAAACACACTTCCGAATGTTGCTGACATCACTTCAGCATCGATAGCTTTCGCAAATATCTCAGATGGAAAGTTAGATTTTACGCTTACACAGCAAACAACTGTTTCGATAGGTTTTGCCGTTTCAATAGCAAACACAGGTCAATATATTAAAGTTGGCAGTGTTGGATTATTTAAACAGGTTTATCTGTAATATAATTAGCAGGCTTCTTTGGAAGCCTGCTAATTATTATATTAATGTCTCTTCGTGATCAGGAATGTGTCTAATTTTCCTGATATACTTTTATCGTGTTCGCTTTCTACTGATACCCTTTCGCTGAACACAGCAGAACGATAATTATTTCAATTCAAAACTTTCTTTCATTATCCCTTGCAAGAAACATTTGTAAGCCGCGAACGGGCACCACTATTTAAAGCCTGGTTAAACCAATAATGGCCAATTTATGAAGCAATAGGCTTACTCGCTAAACTTTATCATCTCTTCTTCCGTGTGCTGTTTTAATATTATTTTTTTGCTCAGTATGTTTATTTGAAATGATAAAAATATTATATTCGTGCATCAGTAAATTGCTAATGTAATAACTGTTCAGAATTATCCCATGGTAATTTCTGAAGGAACAATCTGGTATGCAACGCTCTCAAGTCACAACTCTTTCTCGTTGCAGCTGTATTGCCTAAAGACCAATCTTTTTGTTAGCCATAAAACGGCTAATGTTAAGTTTGTGCCTGAAAAATGTATTTAACGACCATAGATATAGTTGAAATGCAAAAAACAATAATCCACATGTGTGCTTTGAGAAGCTTAGCCAGATACAGTCCAAATGATAAGCTAACTTTTGCAGGTTTATATTTTCCTTTTAACTGTAGCGCTATTAATTATTGACAACATTGATGGCTGGTGATTAATGGCTTAAGTAATCTACATCAACCTGCTAAATAATCTTGTAAGAACCAAAAGTGGAGACCAGACACCATAACGCAAACGGGGCATCATCCGAAAAGCCAAAAGAGTAGGAAAATTAAAAATTTTAAAAAAAATGAGTGCAATGAGTCTTCAATTGGGCGTACAGTTCCAATTACTTAAAACCAATTTAGTAGCAGTTTACGAAAAAAAAGGGGAGGAATCTGCTTTTCTTTTAGCCCCTACAAGTCCAGATGAGGTGGGTAGTGCCACTTTGGGTGAAATGGTACAAGATTTAAAAGATGCCTTCGGCAGTAATGTTAACACAGACAAAATAAAAGCTGACTTGAAAGCATTAAGTAAGGATGAGCCAGAATCTAAATTCAAATTGGAAAACCTTAAGTTTAGCTTGAAAACTGCTTACCTTTATGTTAAAGGTAATGTTAAGGAATATGCCTTTGCCATTGAGGTTGATTGTGGAGATGCCATTCCTGATTTAGGATTCGTGAAAATTGAGAAATTAGCTTTTAAAATCTGGAATACCGAAAGAAATAAAATTTTACAACAGCTGAATTTAGATACTATTGAAAATTTAGTTAAGAAACTTGATGCACCTGAAAAGAAAATAACCGTAGCAGGGTAACTAGTTGATAGGATAGTTTAGATTATTAAGAGATAATGATCAGCTAGGTTGATCTATTTTCTGTTAAGCATAGCCGCAAGAGCATAATTTTTTTTTCGAAATGAGTAACCAAACCAACTTGGCTTTTTCGGCTACCGGGAAGATTTTTGAGTTAGATGCATCAGTAACCATTATTGTAAATAATAATAAAAAATTGATTTTCGGAGAGCTCGACACCAGTCGGGCTGAAATCAAAGATTTATTGAACAACAATGAATTAGCCATTAATGGACTGTCTGGCCAATTTACGCTGTTTAATAATTTACCCGGGACTTTTAAAGCACAGGTGCTTAAATCTGCCGATATCTGGTCTGTGGTTATTCTGTATAATAAAAATATATCAGGAGGTAAAGCTTCGCTTTATGCCAATGTGGTTGTGCTTGCGGATACTAAACAGTTGGCTTTAAGCATAGACACCGATTTTTTTCAGGGTGGAAATGTATTAGAGCAGTTCATTTACGACACAATGACTTTTTTTGCTATAAAAAAAGTAGCATTAATTGTTAGAAACAAAGCCTCCCTTGCCATAAACCAATATTTGAAGCGAACCGCGTCCGATCATTTTCCCGAAATGGTCTTATCAGATCGCTATGGTAATTACCAATTGGTTGCCAACTCATTATTTGATTTGAAAAATAGTGAAAGAGCATTTGGAAAGGGGCTTTATCAATTAACTGGTCTCGATCATATCGATCTGATTATAGGAGCAGCACTGAACACTTCAAAATTTGAAGCGATGCTTATCAGCACCGATATCAAAAAAGATGGTTATGAGATTGAAAATTTATACTTCGGGATTAAAAAGGATAATGGTTTCTACTTAGAAGCAGGAGGGAAGCTCAATTTTCCTTTAAAAGACGATGTGTTAACCTTTATTCTTGCCGGAAACCTATCCGTCTCCTCATTTACCTTGTCTGCTTCTTCAAACTATAGGATACCATTAAACACCAGGATTAGCCTGAGCGATTTAGGCTTAATGATTGGCGTAGGAGCCACAGGGCTTACTTTTGGGATGACTGGTCGGGTAACGACCAATAATATTTCTATTTTTGCAGGGTTTATTGTTAGCCAGGCTAATATCGGGCTAATTACCGCGGCAATCACCTCTACCAAGGGAAGGACTTCCTTAAAGGACATTATTGTAGATATTGCGGAAGTTGATTTTCCTGGCATAGAATTCCTTGATGTAGTGGCTTTAGCCGATTTTGAAATTAATAATGCTAAAATGCCCCAATGGGAGTATCCATCTCATCCGGATAAGGCCAATAAAGCGGAAATATTGAAGAACTTTAATTCAAGCCTGCCCACTGAACTCGCCATACCTGGCACAGAAAATCTTCAGGTTTCTGCTTTGGGGACCAGCGGTCAATCTATCTTTACCGATACTTCAACCATGCGGCATTATCGTGTCGACTCATCAGGAGCTATTTCTTTAAACTGCCAGTTGTTTATATGTTCTCAGCCTACCAAAATAGGAAACTATCAGATGAATGTCGGTTTTTTTCTGTGCGGCACTATCGAAATCTTTAATGTAAAAGCTAGAGGACTCTTTCTTATAGAGCCTGGTAATGCTATCCTGGCATTGATTGAAATTTCAAAAATTGAGATCAAGGGAATATTTGAATTGACAAAATCCCGAAAGGTCATGCCTATGGAACCTATAAAAGGAGGTTTGGCTGGCGCTTTAATAAAAGCAGATGCTCAAGGCCCTGTGCTGTATTTAAACATCAACCGTGCATCAAAAAAACTCGAATTCTATTTAAGTGCTTATGTTAATATCTTAAATATCTTTGAATTAGATGCCTTGATTCTTCTTAAAGACAGAAAGATATACATTGATCTTGAACTGCAATATGTTGGCTTTAAAATTTTATTTCATTTGGAGGGAAATTATGCAGATTTTTCGAGCAGTGGATTTAGTTCACGTTTGGTATTCGATACCAGTGGATTTATCAAACTTTTGGAAGAAGCGCAGAATGCCGTGCGTGATGCGGCCAGGAGCGTGCAAAACTCTATAGAAAACGCAACCCGGAAATTGACAGAAGCGCAACAGCAGATTTTAAATTTGAGTAACACGATCAATGAATATAACGATTACATCCGGGGTTATATTGATAGAAGAGAAGATGCTTCCTGGTGGCGCCTGGATGATAAAATTTATTATTCAGCTCAGATTTTATATTATGAAACCTTAAAGGTGGGTGTTAATGTGGCTATTGGCGTAGCCTATGGTGCTTTGGAAATAGCAAAGGCAGCACTAACCCTTGGAGGAAAGGTCGCATCAGGAGCTTTAGAGGCGGTAGCTAATATTTTAAGTGCCATTACCAAGTTACTTTGGATCAAATCTTTCGTATTGAGTATGGAATTTACGTCTAATGCCAGGAAAATAGAAGCCGAACTTGAGTTGACAGTTTTTGGAAATGATATCATGTTAAAAGGTTCGTTGGATGTAGATAAAGCGATGAACGATATTGGTGCTTTGATCACTGGTTTTGTGAAGGATAAACTATCTACTAAAACGCAGGAAGTGACCTCAAATATCGGTAAAGGTATTTTTAGAACTTTAAGTTCAGAAACAGATTATAATTTATTAACGCCTAAATTGCAAAGCATTGCGCAAAATAAAAAGGACTATTATGACTTACTGGAATTTCATGACATGATAGAAGATTTCCTGATCGAATCGAATAAGAGATACGTGAATGAATATGAAAAACAACCCGAAGATTGGCAACAAAATATTTGCGAAATAGAAGAAGTAAAACTCAAAAATGAAGTGATACAGCGCCAATGTGTAGAAGCCTTTGATGATGAGTTTGTAAGTTCATTGGATGAAGTAATTACATTGGTACGCGATAACCAGGTTAGGGCCAATATTTCGAATGAAATGGACCAGCAGATGACCGATCTCTTAGGCCTTGTAAGGGATATAAACGATCAGAAAACAGTTGCAAGAAGTTTAAGGAACGAAAGACGTTCTTTGTTTTCAAGAGTAGAGAACGTTATTGAAGATAATAATGAAGTTAAAAGATCATTTAAGGCCAACAGCGATTTTGATATAGATCTAGCCAATGAGAATTATGCAGATGGATTATCAGAATTGTTAAAGAAAACATTCCCGGATAATACGAATGAATATGGTGAGGAATTTAAAGATGCTGTGGCCGCAGCCATTTATCAATTTAGAAATCCTCCACAAGTTAATCCAAGAAGATAATGGGCTTCATTAGAAAAAGTCGCCATTTACTGTTAATACTAGCTGGATTAATATTTTATGCTAATATCAGCTATGCTCAAAACCTGGAGCCTAAGCGCAGTTTTGTGCTGCTGATTTATATGAATGGATCAGACTTGGAAAGCAAACATCAGTTGGCGAGTGAAGACATTAACGAAATTATCAATTCCTATAATAACGTTGATGATAACTTTGCAACGGTGATTTTGCAGGGAGGAACTAAAAAATGGCAATTCTCTGAGCCGATTTCCAGCGATAGCCTGACCTATAGTAAGGTTACTAAAAATGGGTTTGAAAAAGTAAAAGTTACAGCCAACAAAAGTATAGGAGACCCATCAACCCTGGTTGATTTTATTGCCTATAGCAAAAAGAACTTCCCTGCAGAAAGATATGGGTTGATTTTTTGGAATCACGGAAGAGGCAGTGTACATGGTTTTGGATATGATGAGTTATTTCCTGAAGATATTTCCCTGTCGTTACGTGAAATGGGAGAGGCTTTTGCTGATTTAAAACATAGCCAAAATGATTTGAACCTGGATTTTATAGGTTTTGACGCCTGTTTAATGGCAACCATTGAAACTGCTACTGTACTGGCACCCTATGCTGAATACATGGTGGCCTCACAAGAACTTGAACCTGGCAACGGCTGGAATTATCAATATATCATCAACTCCTTATCTACCAATCCAAATCTAAGCACAACTCAACTTCTGGAGGGAATTGCAAAATCGTATATCGATACTTATTCGTCTCAACCTTATCTTCAGGCAACATTATCTGTAATAGCGCTTAATAAAGTTGACGCTTTAAATATAAGTATAGGAAAATTGATCAGTAATATTTCTGCAAATCTAAATTCAACGTATCCGCCTAAAGAAGCTTTTAGGCAGAAATCAAATTACCGGGCCAGGTCCAAATCATTCGGATTGCCTTCTTTTTCATTTGCGGCTGAAGATATGATTGATATGTTTAGCTTTTTTAAGATCGCAGCTAAAAGTACCGATACATTGTTTAGTGATTTCGAGAAAAAAATGCGGGATGCAGTTTTATTCAATGTTTATTCAAAAAATTTAGATAAAGATGCTATTTCAGGGCTTTCGGTGTATTTTCCTTATTACAATAGAAAAACAGCCAGCCAGTTAAATGATTATTTTCAAATTACTTTTAATACAGAATTTGAAAAATTTATCGAAAATTATGTAACTGAATTAATTGGCGGCGGTGCTGATAGCGTTTTTGTTAGTGATTCGGAAAGAAAGTTAAATGCTGCCATGTTGGTTAACACCAATAAGATTTACTTAAATATCAGAAAATTAACAGGAGATAATACGTTGGTTTCGTATGGATTGGATGCCTACGATACAAATGTTGATCACCGCGGAAATATTACCTTGTATGGAGGTAATAAAAAATGGGATGCCAGGTGGATCAGCATTAACGATATCAATGTTTGTGTATTTATGGGGCTTTCCAATCAATCAGGAGTATCTTACAATGTACCTGTGCTTTGGAATGGAAAACAAGCAGAACTGATTATAAAATATTTTAATGTTGATGGGGAAAATCTGGCTAAAGTGATCGGATTTCGGGAGATTTCTGCAGATGGCGTTACGGATAAGATTAAGGACCTTCAAGCGCTTGATGAAATTGTTTTTCTGGGTCAAAATGCCCTGGATGAATCAATGAGTATTGAATTGGGTAAAATTACGATCACTGATCCCTCAGCTTTAGATATCAAGCTTTCAACTATGCCAAAAGGGAATTATCAGGTAGGATTTTGTATGGTTGATTTCTACGGAAATAAACACTACACCAAATTCGAAGATTATGTTATTAATTAAAATGCTACATTACAATGTGCATAGTAAATTAATAATCAGATGATCAATCTGAGCTAAATTATTCTTTTAGTTCAGTATTAAATTTTTCAGCATTAGATTAAAAAATAAATGGAATTAACGACTCAACAATGCAACGAGAGCATGTCTGCCGCAACTAATGTCTTACTTTTTGAAGAGGACTATCTGCAGATTAAAAAAGCAATTGAACAGCTTCACTTGCTTTTTGCCGGCGCAACCGGTATAAATGCTGGTAATATTACAGATGAAGACATTTATCTGCCAAATGGTAAAGCAGTTTCATCCATTAAAGCGGCGCATTGTCTTAAAGAACTAGAACGCACACGTAGGTTTATCAGAGGCATTAATCAGGCAATTAATCAATTATTAAATGCTATGCGGGGGCAAACCATCCATATATTGTATGCGGGTTGTGGTCCTTACGCCACATTGCTTACACCTTTAACTTCCAAATTTACTTCGGCACAAATCAATTTCATTTTATTGGATATTAACCCTGATTCGTTGGATGCGGCAAAAGTACTTTATGAAGAATTAGGCTTGTCAGAATATGTGATCGATTATGTTTGTACGGATGCCACTACTTATAAATTTCCTGATCATATTCGTATAGATATGGTCATTTCAGAAACCATGTTAAATGCTTTAAGGAAAGAACCGCAGGTGGCCATCATGAACAATTTAATCCTTCAGATGTATCCGGAAGCTATTTTTATTCCAGAAGAGATAACTGTTGAAGCAGTATTAACCCGATGGGAAGAGGAATATAAATATTTTACCATACCTGAATACCTGCCAAAAAGGATAAAAGCAGGGTTGGTGTACTGCGCCAGCCGTGAATTTAAACTTCCGCAACCGGTAGTTTTACAGGTGCCGGCTTCCGAAACCCATAAACAGCTTAGTTTATTTACAGAAATAACAGTGTTTGGTAAGGAAGTGCTAACTACTTACAACTGCAGCTTAACTTTACCGTTAGCCATCTTTAAATTACAAAACCAAAAGGAGGATATGACAATTACATTTGAGTATGTAATGTCGGATAAACCTGGCTTTGCTTATACATATTAAAACTACGTTTAAAACACTATGAGTGACGATAACAAACAGATAGTTAACACCGCCACATTTAAATCCGTTTAGCCTACAGAAAGCATTATGTACAGTTCTTTTGTTAGTCTTTACCGCGTTTATCATAGCCGTCAGAAATCTGAGGTCAATATCAATCAGGATTTTTTTAGGATGGAAGAGGTATTTCTTTCTGTTTTTGGGATTGGAATTTTTGAAACTTACGATTTTTTATATGGGCACTGCCAAAGTGATGACGAGTTTAAACACTGGATTATGCATCGAATGGGCAAAAAAGCCTATCTAGAAGCTGTAGAAAAATTTAATTCATGGTGTGATCGTGCGGTAGATAAACCTGATCAGGATTTTTTAAAGGTGTTAGATGCCGATCAATTGAAATTCTGGGATAAAAATGGCTATCTCAGGATACCGGGTTTGGTTAATGAGGATGATTGTAACCGTGTAATTGGTGTGATTACAGAGATGCTTGGAATAAATCTGGAGCAGCCGTCTAGCTGGTATGGTCAACATGATTTGCTTCAAGGTATAATGTTGCAGCTTTATCAGAATGAACATATTGCTAAAATCAGAAATTCTGATTCAATCAGACAGGTATTTACGCATTTGTATCAAACTAATTTTATTGTGGCAAATACGGAAAAGCTTGGGTATAATCCGCCTGAAACTGATTATTTCCATTTTAGAGGTAGCCCTTTACATTGGGATATAGATTTTTCAGATGGTATTAAATATCATATACAAGGCTTGGTTTACCTTAATGATGTGCCAGAGGATAGAGGAGCACTCTCATTAATTCCTGGATTTCAGCATGAGATTAATTCTTTTCTGCAAATGCATGACCATCCTGATCAGGCTATTGATGTTTTAAGAAAACAAAATCGTCACATCGCTATAGCAGGAAATAAAGGTGATTTGATATTATGGTTAGAAGCGCTTCCTCATGCCGCAACTGCAAACCGATCTAAACAGCCCAGATTTGTACAATATATTAGCTTTACAAAGCTTTAGCCTATTCCTAACTTTTTACAATTATTGAATATTTATCTATTTTCTCACATAATTAATCTCATTATAAATTAAAAAACAACGCAATGCTCTTATTACAGTTTACAGGCTTATCCGGAGCAGGAAAAACCACTCTGGCCCAGTTGGTTAACCAACGGCTTACGGCTATTGGTTATTCCGTTATAGTGATTGATGGGGACAGTTACCGGAAAACATTGAATCATGATCTTGGTTTCTCACCTGCCGATCGCCTTGAAAATATCCGTCGTCTTGGTCATGTAGGCTATGAATTTGTACAGCAGGGTATTATTGCTATAATTGCGGCTATCAATCCATATGAGTCTGGCAGACAGAAGCTGCGGGAACTTTATAATGCGAAAACAATCTGGATTGATTGCCCGATTCAACAGCTCATTCTGCGTGATACGAAAGGATTATATCACAAAGCACTTTTGCCAGATGGGCATCAGGATAAGTTATATCATTTCACAGGAATTAATGATGTATTTGAAGATCCTTTACAGGTGGATCTATACGTCAATACGCAACAGCTTACTGAAGAAGAAGCTTGTGAACAATTAACTGATTTTATTCTTTCCCAAGTTAAGTCGAGTACACACCCCCTTGCAAATCAACGTATTTAATAACTGTTGCTAATTGATGATGGAAAAGACAATATATGATGCCTCATTATTATAGCTAATCCCTAGAAAAAGCATATCAAAATTTGGTGAGTAAACGAAATAGCTATTCCGGTCTTTTTGTACAAAGCCACTTTTGCATGGCAGGGTAAGGATTTAATCCATGAATTCTTGCCTGATTTTCATCATAAGTCATTCCAAGCCATTGTAGCAAAGGAACACCTATAAATCTGCCTTCGCTAAAGTTTTCAATTATTGATTCTGAAGAATTTTTATAACCATGTTCATGAAATACCACAGTTGCCTCAATCCCCAGGTAAATACAGGCGGCATAAGACCAGCCAATAGCCATAAGTTCGCCGCCATTATGTAAGTCGCCACTTTCAAGATCGTCGCTCATCTCATTTCTGATGGCTTGTGGCATGCAGGCCAAATGCCCGGCTTCGTGTAAAATATCGCCCGGGTAAAGCAATTTCTCTACATCGATTATCAATGTTCCGGCACGTAATTTAAGTCCTGGTAAAAAGGTTTCGCTGTTGATTGGTTCAAGGCTATAGCTGATGCCGATCTCCCTTAAAAAGGTCAGTATTTGGTTGGTGAGATGATTCATATTAATTTAAGCGTTTGCAATTTGTGCCTTCCGCAATTCTTCAAGTTCATGGTAAAAATTAAATGCTTGTTGCTGGTAAACAGGGATGGCTTCATCTGGTTGTTCTTCATGAAAAACCTGATCAGGATATTTTGCATTAAAGCTGCTGCGGGCTTCTATCTGCGCCCAATCGGCTTTATTCAGTTCTACGCCGGTAAATATGCAGAAACGATGCATCATATTGATAATTCCTTCATTGTAATTAAGCAATAAACTCAGCGGGTCCTGCTGTGAAGCACGGCTAAAAGCTTTGAAATAATTCTCCAGTACTTTAATGGTATGGCCATCGAAATCAGCAGGATTAATTTTCTCATTTTCAATTCCTAACAATTCGTTTGGAATCACCCCGGGAACGGCTTGCATTCCTCTTAATTTCTGGTGCGAACGCATCACTTCGTCAGGCTTGCGGTACAGCAGGATAAATGGAACATGAGGATAAAGTTTTCTGAGCAGGGGCATAAAATGAATGTGCCAGCTATCGGTTTTGATAAAAAGATGCTTTCCAAATCCTTCAGTGGTTTGGCCATAAATTTTGATCACCGCTTTAATCAGTTCTTCGCGGTTTAACGGAGAAGGCCAATTACGGATTTTATTTAGGCGCAATATTTCATCAATAAAAGGTACTTCTGGCAGTACAATATGCTGATTGTTAAGGCAGAGCGATTGGGAGATTAGTGTAGATCCACATCTGGACACATGAAAAATGAATGCAGTAGGAGCGATGCTGTTTAAAGCCGATGACCACTCCGGTAATATACTGAGATCGGCGGAAGGCTTAAAGTCATTTGAGTTATAGGGATGACACAGGCGTTTATTGATGGATTCGTTAAAGAATGGCTCGGTAAAAGGAACTCCGTTGGTATAAAGCCATCGGCAGCTATAATTACCCTCATTTTTGATAAGCCGATACGGAATCCAGTGCTTTAAATGTGATTCGTTCATGCTTTGCTCTTTATTAAATCATCATACTCCTTTTGAAATTCAGCTGCCATTTTAAATGAATGTGAGGTTTGGTGCATTTTTAGTGCAGCAATCATTTGTTTCAATAACTCAGGATCGCGGTTTTGATCAGGAGCATGGGCAATGATTTTGCTATCTAAAATGAAATTTTCCAGCCAAGGATTTACCTTGCAATCTATAACCAGGTGGATTCTGTCGCTATGCCCGTCATTAGTTACCCGATGGGGCAGGTTTGCATTGATGTACCAGCATTCTCCTTCATTCATGATTACACGATCGTTATTAACATAAAACTCCACATCTGGATTGGTATGTACAGGAATATGTAGCCTGGCTTCTCCTTTTTCGAAAGCCAGTTCAGCATCGCAATGTTGTTTAATTACAGCTCCGGCAGCAAGATTAAGGAATCTTACTGACATGATTTCGCAGTGCATCTCATCTATCAACTGTTTTACAGCAGGAAATAACAACATGTTAGGATGATCTTTATAATGGTCTACCGCACCTAAATCCGGGATTATACTGTCAGCACCCCCGGGAGTACGTAGTGGAAGAACTGTCCACGATCCCTGATAATGAGCTGTATTGAAATGATTTATCCAATTTGATTTCATTCTTTTAAGTTCATGTTGGATCTTTGAGATGGGAACATGGATGTCGGCCTTTGAGTAAATTACCATTGCAGGGCTAAGATTAATATTTAGATTTTCGAATCTAATATTAAAGATGATACAATGTATACTTAAAAGTAAGTATTTGAAAATTACTATTTGAAGTTAAAAATTTATTATATAGATTTACTTAAAATTAATGTTATCTCAATATCATCCTAGTGAAATTAATTCTACTCTCAAGTCATATAGCGGCATTGCCGACTATCAATTATCTTCACGAAAAGGGATGTCTAGATGCTGTAGTAACCTCCTCTATTTACGAAAATCAAATAATTAAATTTTGCATTCTTAAAGGGATTAATTGCCTTCAATTGGATAATAGTGAATCTTTTGCAGATCAAATAGATAATTTGTTGCTAAATACTCATGCTGATTTAGGTATAGTATTTGGATTTTCTAAGAAACTGCCAGCCTGGCTCCTGCAAAAACCAAAATTTGGTTTCTTCAATGTTCATTTTAGTTTACTACCTGCCTACCGCGGTCCTGCACCATTATTTTGGCAGATCAAAAGGGGCGAAACTTCTACAGGAATTACTATTCATAAAATGGATGATAGTTTTGATGGTGGTCCAATACTATTTCAGGAGCGGATTCAGCTTTTTTCTGAAGAAAGTTTTGGTGCGCTAAATAGCAAACTCAGCCTGTTGGCCATAAGTGTTATTGAAAAAGCATTAGAGAAATTTAGTAATAACGGGAATGACCTTGTTGAACAGGATGAAATCTCTTCTTTTTCTTTTCCGGCTGTAAAACGAGATGATTTACTAATTGACTGGGAGAACCAGACCGCTGCAGAAATCATGAACCTTGTAAATGCATGCAATCCTGTTTTCGGTGGGGCAATTACTTTTTTAAACGGGCAAGAACTGGCAATAGTAGAGGTTTCACCAGCAATACTTAATGATGTAAGTGACTTTGAGCCTGGTACAATAGTACATGCTGATGGTAACTATGGCTTATTTGTAGCCTGTAAGTACAATAGCTTTTTGCGCATTAATATTTTACAAAATAACGAAGCGATTTTATCAGGCTATAAACTAATCGCATCTGGTGTAAAGGCTGGAGCGCGTTTTCAAAATAGTATACGACAAGAGGCAGTATGTTAATCAAATTAAACAACATATAATTTATTTAAACCTTTAAACTATTAAAATTATGGATGATTACATGGGCATGATAAGAATGTTCGCCGGTTCTTACGCACCACGAGGATTTATGAGCTGTAATGGGCAGCAACTCTCAATTTCAACAAATTCAGCACTATATTCGTTATTAGGTACAGTGTATGGCGGCAACGGACAAAGTACTTTTGGCTTGCCTAACCTAGCTGGCCGAACCATGATAGGCACGGGTAATTCAGCTTTCGGAAGCTATGCAATTGGCGAAGTTGCAGGAAATACACAGATAACATTATTGACCCCTAATATGCCTGCGCACACTCACGTAGCAACTTTCGCAGGTACGAGTGTAACCATTCCTGCACCAACTATGATGGCTTCCAGCGCTGCAGGTACTGCCGCGACCCCATCATCGTCGGCGAATACCTTAGCGCAAATGGTAGTTCCACGTACTGCTAATATTGCATTATATAACAATTCTACTCCAGATACTAATCTGAATATTGGCCCTTCTACTGGTAGTTCGATCACGCCAGCAGGTAATGTAACTGTAGGTATTGCAGGTGGTAGTCAGCCTGTTAATATTTCAAATCCTTACATGGCATTAACAGCGTTAATAGTGGTAGAGGGATTATACCCAAGCAGAAACTAATAATGAATAAAATGGCCAGCCTGAAACTGCCGGTTGGTCATTTCTATTGACTTAAATTTACACTATAATATTTTTTGTTAGCGCTTTCCTCATGATATCTCCTCTTAAGATTGGTTTTATATCTACTTATTCATCTATTTATCCAGATCATGCAAATAATCTTGTAAATGGTTTGTTTGCGGGGCTGTGTAAAGATATTTACACGCAAAAGGATTATCAGTTTATACCAGAATATGTTGGTCAGGGAAGAGAGTCCGATGTAAAGCAGGCAGTACAAAAACTGCTTAATTTTCATAATGTGGATATTCTAATGGGCTATATCAGTTATAAGATTCTGCCGGAATTAATCACCTTAATTGAGAGCAGGCAAAAACTTGCCTTCTTCTTTGATATGGGCGAATATCTTCCATCAGTAAGTTATACCAGCCCTAACATATTTCATAGCAGCTATCAGTTATGGCAGGGAGAATATGCGCTTGGTTATTGGGCGCAAAAATATTTTGGTGATAATGGCGCCGTCATTATGCCTCCTTATGATGGAGGCTATCATCTGGCTTCCAGTTTTAGGCATGGTGCTATTGCTGCTGGATCTAAATTGATAGACTTTCATATCCTTTCCTTAAATCATAATGAACCCCATGTGCTTAACGTGGAGGTTTTGCTTAATAATATTGAAAAACAACCGCCTGCTTATTTACATGCTTTGTTTTCTGGTCCTCAGGCAACTGAATTTATCCGGGCATTTTATGATAGGGGCCTTGATAAGAAGGTTCCGTTATTGCTTTCCGAACCCATGTGTTTCCCTGATGTGCTAAAAGAGATTAATGGTTTTCCTTTATCTTTTTATTCCTATTCGCAATGGACAAGAGAAATGGCCGGCGACATTAATGATGCTTTTGTTAGAATCGTGGAAGGACAATCCGGCAGGGTGGCTGATGTATTTTCATTATTGGGATTTGAAGCTGGCATGACCCTAAAGGAAATGGAACCTGCTATGCAGCGCCGCGATTGGAATAAGGTGATGGAACATTTGCGGACAGATAAAAAGAAAGGACCACGAGGCGAGGTTAATTTTTATCCGAAATCTGGCTTTTTATTACCAGATGTAGATATTGTTAAAATTAATGTATCAGGACCAAGTACCCATAGGGTCGTAGTTGAACAGGGTAAACGCCTGGCATTTGATGATGCTATTTTTACTGAAATACACGAAGAAAATGTGAGCGGCTGGCAAAATCCGTATTTATGCATCTAATCGCATATAATACGGGGATCGTTATCCATTTTATAATAAAAAGATAATCCGGATTGAAGGATTCGATCATTTAGAGGAGACAAATAATCCTTCTCTGTTAAAACGGATTCATCCTCAATTAGGGTAATTTCTTTATATACCTGCACCTCGGTAAGTAGAAGCAAAGCCGTGTACGCCGCTTTAAAGTTTTTAGGATCAATTGTTTTTAGGAAAAGGCGATGATCCGGATTTGTTCTTTTAAATGTTGTAACAGAGTGTTTATTAATGGCAATCAGGTTGGTAATTTTTTCGCGAAAGGTGGCATTGTGTTTCCTGGTTTCAGTGTCAAGGAAATATTCGAAAGCCGGATTTTTTTCTTCACACCATTTTGATTGGTAGAGGTCAACCCGTATTTCTTCAGGGATAAAAGCCCCATCTGGTTTTAAAAACTGACGAAGGTGATTAAAAATAGCAACCTGAGGTTCTTTACGCAAGGCTTTATCCATTGTTTCAGAAATGATAATATCATAGGCTATATGATCATTAGGAGTAAAGAGGGTTGCATCTGCTTTGATATAAGCATTAAAATAAGCCTCAAGGTTAAATGTTGAGATCAGTTTACTTACCGCATCCAGAGATGATTGGTGAATGTCAAGCAAAGTAACCTGAATTTGATTTGCAGAGAATACAGTAGTTAACGGCAATATAAGCGATGCATATGGGCCAGTTCCTGCATATAAGATCTGTAAAGGTTTTTGATTACCCTGATTGAGCTTATCATCGATCAGATTTTTAATGCCAAGGGTGAATTTATAGGAACGAAGGTAATCGAGAAAGCAGTACGCAGCCATGTATGGATTTACGCGTGTACCATTTTCGCTCAATTCTTCAAAAACTTCATCTGTATCGGATGGTGCAAGAACACCTTCAATATCAGTGAGTTTTGAATAGAGATGATGCAATTGATTGACAGTGTCGATTACTTCAGGAGTAGCAAGTACCCCTGTTAATTTTTTAGAATGTAATTCAAATACCGTTCGATGGTTCAAGGATTCTTTTGAGGCTAAAAAGGTGTTAAGTTTAGATAAAGTGCAATAAAATAAAAAAAAATATCCACAATAATTTTGGATAAATGTATATAATAAAGTGTTAAATATGATGAGAAAATTTTACTTATTAATTTGTTTGTTGATTGTTCAGTTGACCTTATATGGGCAGACAAGGACACTCGATTTTGCTAATGTATCAGGTGATCCTGTTAATGGAACGAAATTGGGAACAACATCTTTTACGCAGACTACTGCGGCTCAGGAAAGCTGGACATTTACAATGGCAGCTAATAGCCCAGGTTTTTGGACGTATAACGACCAGACGCTTTGGCTCCAATCGGGAGATCCAACTCCTACGGCAACTGGTAATGCCAAAACATCCATAAAGCGAGCTGATGGTCAGAATTTTAATTTTAAGACGATTAATTTTGTCACTTTTAGCCAGGATCAGTATATCAGGATCGAAGGTAAAAAATCAGGAACAGTAAAGTATACTCAAAACGTTTATCTGGAAAATGCAAATGCCCCGTATTCATATAATTTTACAGGATGGAGCGATGTTGATGAAGTAATATTGACGATTACCACAAATGCCCAATTTCCAAATAATACTAATGCTGCCGATTTCTATGTTGGCTTAACCAGTTTTACATACGATCCTTCCCCACGAATAACTACTAATGCTGCAAGTTCGGTAGCAGCTACTTCTGCAGTATTTAATGGTAATTTGGTAAGCGCTGGTTTTGCCACAATAACAGAAAAAGGCTTTGTTTATTCAACAACCCTTAATCCTACCACTGCCGATACCAAAAGAATAGTTGCAGGAACAGCATTAGGTACATATTCCTATAATGAAACAACACTGTCAAGTTCTACAACCTATCATGTACGTGCTTATGCCATAAATAGTGTTGGTACTTCCTATGGTGCAGATCAACAATTTACCACTTCAGTACAGGTCGCCGCACCAACGGTAACGGCTTTGAGCCCAACCAGTGGCCCGACCGGAGGAGGCACTAGCGTGACCATTACCGGCACCAACTTCAGCGGGACTACGGCGGTGACCTTTGGAGCTACTTCGGCTACAGGCTTCACCGTTAACTCGGCAACACAAATCACGGCGACCGCACCAGCAGGAACAGGCACCGTTGATGTCCGCATCACTACAACAGGAGGCACCAGTGCGACCAGTGCCAGCGACCAGTTTACCTATGTCGCCGCACCAACTGTAACGGCTTTGAGCCCAACCAGTGGCCCGACCGGTGGAGGCACTAGCGTGACCATTACCGGCACCAACTTCAGCGGGACTACGGCGGTGACCTTTGGCGCCACGGCGGCTACAGGCTTCACCGTTAACTCTGCAACACAGATCACGGCGACCGCGCCGGCAGGAACAGGCACCGTTGATGTCCGCATCACTACAACAGGGGGCACCAGTGCAACCAGTGCCAGCGACCAGTTTACCTATGTACAGTCAGCAACAGCCACACCGGTAGTAGCCAGCCCTTCCAATGGCAATTTAATCACTACGACCACCCCAACTTATACAGGAACTGCAACAGCAGATGCAACCGTTACGGTATATGTAGATGGAGCATCTATAGGTTTCAAAACAGCAACTGGCGGGAACTGGTCATTCACTCAGCCAACTTCACTGACACAAGGTTCGCATACGGTTTATGCGACTGCACAGGTTACTGGTAATGCAGTGAGCGCAAACAGTCCTATCATTACTTTTACGGTTGACTCGCAGCGTCCATCCGTTGTGATTACGAGCACTGCGGGTGCATCCGGTGGATCAACCAGCACTTCGCCAATTCCATTTACAGTTACTTTTTCGGAGACCGTAACAGGATTTGTAGCAGGAGATATTACACCAGGAAATGCCACCATCAGTGGTTTTTCAGGAAGCGGAACTACTTATACTTTTAATTCCACGCCAACAGCAAATGGTGCAGTAACGATAAATGTTTCGGCCAATATAGCACAGGATGCTGCAGGCAATAGCAACACGGCTGCAAGTCCGTTTTCTATTACCTACACTCAGGCATCTCAAATTACCGCTTCAGCCGGGACTTTTCCATCAGCGTTAAGCACAACTTACGGAACCGCATCAACATCAACCAGTGTGAACGTATCGGGTACAGGATTAACTGCCGGTATTACGGCCACGCCTTCATCAACAGCTAATTTTGAAGTAAGTGCTGATGGTATAAATTTTGGTACTTCTGCTATCATCGGTACTTCGGGTACGGTATCGGGTACAGTTTATGTAAGGTTAACAGCAACTGCAACTGCTAATACAAATATTACAGGGAATATAACATTAACCAGTACGGGCACTAACAGTCCAGTTATCACTATACCGACCAGTGCTGTTGCGCAAAGAGTTATTACAGTAACGGCGGCAGCGAAAAGCAAAACCTATGGCGATGCAGATCCTGGACTGTCTTATACCCCTTCACCTGCATTGGTAACAGGCGATAGCTTCAGCGGAAGCCTGAGCAGGTCACCTGGAGAAAACGTGGGTACGTATGCAATCAACCAGGGCACACTTGCACTAAGTGGCAATTATACCTTAACTTATGTTGGTGCTGATTTAACAATCGGTGCAAAACCGATAACAGTAACAGCTGCAGCGAAAAGCAAAACCTATGGCAATGCAGATCCTGGACTGTCTTATACCCGTTCATCTGCATTGGTAACAGGCGATAGCTTCAGCGGAAGCCTGAGCAGGTCACCTGGAGAAAATGTGGGTACATATGCGATCAACCAGGGCACACTGGCCTTGAGCAGCAACTATACTTTAACTTTTGTTGGTGCTGATTTAACGATCGGTGCAAAACCGATAACAGTAACTGCCGAAGCGAAAAGCAAAACCTATGGCAATGCAGATCCTGGACTGTCTTATACCCCTTCATCTGCATTGGTAACAGGCGATAGCTTCAGCGGAAGCCTAAGCAGGTCACCTGGAGAAAACGTGGGTACCTATGCGATCAACCAGGGCACACTGGCTTTGAGCAGCAACTATACTTTAACTTTTGTTGGTGCTGATTTAACAATCGGTGCAAAACCGATAACAGTAACAGCTGCAGCGAAAAGCAAAACCTATGGCGATGCAGATCCTGGACTGACTTATACCCCTTCACCTGCATTGGTAACAGGCGATAGCTTCAGCGGAAGCCTGAGCAGGTCACCTGGAGAAAACGTGGGTACGTATGCGATCAACCAGGGCACACTTGCCTTGAGCAGCAATTATACCTTAACTTATGTTGGTGCTGATTTAACAATCGGTGCAAAACCGATAACAGTAACAGCTGCAGCGAAAAGCAAAACCTATGGCGATGCAGATCCTGGACTGTCTTATACCCCTTCACCTGCATTGGTAACAGGCGATAGCTTCAGCGGAAGTCTAAGCAGATCACCTGGTGAAAACGTGGGTACTTATGCGATCAATCAAGGTACACTTGCACTAAATGGTAACTATACTTTAACCTATATTAGTGCTGATTTAACGATCGGTGCAAAAACAGTTACAGTAACAGCGGCAGCGAAAAGCAAAACCTATGGCGATGCAGATCCTGCACTGACTTATACCTCTGCACCTTCACTGGTAACAGGCGATAGCTTCAGCGGAAGTCTGAGCAGATCACCTGGAGAAAATGTGGGTACGTATGCAATCAATCAAGGTACGCTTGCACTAAATGGTAACTATACCTTAACTTATGTTGGTGCTGATTTAACGATCGGTGCAAAAACGGTAACGGTAACAGCCGCAGCGAAAAGCAAAACCTATGGTGATGCAGATCCTGCACTGACTTATACCTCTGCACCTTCACTGGTAACAGGCGATAGCTTCAGCGGAAGTCTGAGCAGATCACCTGGAGAAAATGTGGGTACATATGCAATCAATCAAGGTACGCTTGCACTAAATGGTAACTATACCTTAACTTATGTTGGTGCTGATTTAACGATCGGTGCAAAAACGGTAACGGTAACAGCCGCAGCGAAAAGCAAAACCTATGGTGATGCAGATCCTGCACTGACTTATACCTCTGCACCTTCACTGGTAACAGGCGATAGCTTCAGCGGAAGTCTGAGCAGATCACCTGGAGAAAATGTGGGTACATATGCAATCAATCAAGGTACGCTTGCACTAAATGGTAACTATACCTTAACTTATGTTGGTGCTGATTTAACGATCGGTGCAAAAACGGTAACGGTAACAGCCGCAGCGAAAAGCAAAACCTATGGTGATGCAGATCCTGCACTGACTTATACCTCTGCACCTGCACTGGTAACAGGCGATAGCTTCAGCGGAAGTCTGAGCAGATCACCTGGAGAAAATGTGGGTACGTATGCGATCAACCAGGGAACACTGGCATTGAATGGCAACTATACCTTAACTTACATTGGTGCTGATTTAACGATTGGTGCGAAAACGGTAACGGTAACAGCCGCAGCGAAAAGCAAAACCTATGGTGATGCAGATCCTGCACTGACTTATACCTCTGCACCTGCACTGGTAACAGGCGATAGCTTCAGCGGAAGTCTGAGCAGATCACCTGGAGAAAATGTGGGTACGTATGCGATCAACCAGGGAACACTGGCATTGAATGGCAACTATACCTTAACTTACATTGGTGCTGATTTAACGATCGGTGCGAAAACGGTAACGGTAACAGCCGCAGCGAAAAGCAAAACCTATGGTGATGCAGATCCTGCACTGACTTATACCTCTGCACCTGCACTGGTAACAGGCGATAGCTTCAGCGGAAGTCTGAGCAGATCACCTGGAGAAAATGTGGGTACGTATGCGATCAACCAGGGAACACTGGCATTGAATGGCAACTATACCTTAACTTATGTTGGTGCTGATTTAACGATCGGTGCAAAAACGGTAACGGTAACAGCCGCAGCGAAAAGCAAAACCTACGGCGATGCAGATCCTGCACTGACTTATACTTCTGCACCTGCATTGGTAACAGGCGATAGCTTCAGCGGAAGTCTGAGCAGATCACCTGGAGAAAATGTGGGTACGTATGCGATCAACCAGGGAACACTGGCATTGAATGGCAACTATACCTTAACTTATGTTGGTGCTGATTTAACGATCGGTGCAAAAACGGTAACGGTAACAGCCGCAGCGAAAAGCAAAACCTACGGCGATGCAGATCCTGCACTGACTTATACTTCTGCACCTGCATTGGTAACAGGCGATAGCTTCAGCGGAAGTCTGAGCAGATCACCTGGAGAAAATGTGGGTACGTATGCGATCAACCAGGGAACACTGGCATTGAATGGCAACTATACCTTAACTTATGTTGGTGCTGATTTAACGATCGGTGCAAAAACGGTAACGGTAACAGCCGCAGCGAAAAGCAAAACCTATGGTGATGCAGATCCTGCACTGACTTATACCTCTGCACCTTCACTGGTAACAGGCGATAGCTTCAGCGGAAGTCTGAGCAGATCACCTGGAGAAAATGTGGGTACGTATGCAATCAATCAAGGTACGCTTGCACTAAATGGTAACTATACCTTAACTTATGTTGGTGCTGATTTAACGATCGGTGCAAAAACGGTAACGGTAACGGCAGCAGCGAAAAGCAAAACCTATGGCGATGCAGATCCTGTACTGACTTATACCTCTGCACCTTCACTAGTAACAGGTGATAGCTTCAGCGGAAGTCTGACCAGATCACCTGGAGAAAATGTGGGTACGTATGCAATCAACCAGGGAACACTTGCTTTGAGCAGCAACTATACCTTAACTTATGTTGGTGCTGATTTAACAATCGGTGCAAAAACGATAACGGTAACGGCAGCAGCTAAAAGCAAAACCTATGGCGATGCAGATCCTGTACTGACTTATACCTCTGCACCTGCACTGGTAACAGGGGATAGCTTCAGCGGAAGCCTGACCAGGTTACCTGGCGAAAATGTGGGTACTTATGCGATCAATCAAGGTACACTTGCACTAAATGGTAACTATACTTTAACCTATATTAGTGCTGATTTAACGATCGGTGCAAAAACAGTTACAGTAACAGCGGCAGCGAAAAGCAAAACCTATGGCGATGCAGATCCTGCACTAACTTATACCTCTGCACCTTCACTAGTAACAGGTGATAGCTTCAGCGGAAGCCTGACCAGATCACCTGGTGAAAACGTGGGTACTTATGTGATCAATCAAGGTACACTTGCACTAAATGGTAACTATACTTTAACCTATATTAGTGCTGATTTAACGATCGGTGCAAAAACAGTTACAGTAACAGCGGCAGCGAAAAGCAAAACCTATGGCGATGCAGATCCTGCACTGACTTATACCTCTGCACCTGCATTGGTAACAGGCGATAGCTTCAGCGGAAGTCTGAGCAGATCACCTGGAGAAAATGTGGGTACGTATGCAATCAACCAGGGTACGCTTGCACTAAATGGTAACTATACCTTAACTTATGTTGGTGCTGATTTAACGATCGGTGCAAAAACGGTAACGGTAACAGCCGCAGCGAAAAGCAAAACCTATGGTGATGCAGATCCTGCACTGACTTATACCTCTGCACCTTCACTGGTAACAGGCGATAGCTTCAGCGGAAGTCTAAGCAGATCACCTGGTGAAAACGTGGGTACTTATGCGATCAATCAAGGTACACTTGCACTAAATGGTAACTATACCTTAACTTATGTTGGTGCTGATTTAACGATCGGTGCAAAAACGGTAACGGTAACAGCCGCAGCGAAAAGCAAAACCTATGGTGATGCAGATCCTGCACTGACTTATACCTCTGCACCTTCACTGGTAACAGGCGATAGCTTCAGCGGAAGTCTGAGCAGATCACCTGGAGAAAATGTGGGTACATATGCAATCAATCAAGGTACGCTTGCACTAAATGGTAACTATACCTTAACTTATGTTGGTGCTGATTTAACGATCGGTGCAAAAACGGTAACGGTAACAGCCGCAGCGAAAAGCAAAACCTATGGTGATGCAGATCCTGCACTGACTTATACCTCTGCACCTTCACTGGTAACAGGCGATAGCTTCAGCGGAAGTCTGAGCAGATCACCTGGAGAAAATGTGGGTACGTATGCGATCAACCAGGGAACACTGGCATTGAATGGCAACTATACCTTAACTTACATTGGTGCTGATTTAACGATTGGTGCGAAAACGGTAACGGTAACAGCCGCAGCGAAAAGCAAAACCTATGGTGATGCAGATCCTGCACTGACTTATACCTCTGCACCTGCACTGGTAACAGGCGATAGCTTCAGCGGAAGTCTGAGCAGATCACCTGGAGAAAATGTGGGTACGTATGCGATCAACCAGGGAACACTGGCATTGAATGGCAACTATACCTTAACTTACATTGGTGCTGATTTAACGATCGGTGCGAAAACGGTAACGGTAACAGCCGCAGCGAAAAGCAAAACCTATGGTGATGCAGATCCTGCACTGACTTATACCTCTGCACCTGCATTGGTAACAGGCGATAGCTTCAGCGGAAGTCTGAGCAGATCACCTGGAGAAAATGTGGGTACGTATGCGATCAACCAGGGAACACTGGCATTGAATGGCAACTATACCTTAACTTATGTTGGTGCTGATTTAACGATCGGTGCAAAAACGGTAACGGTAACAGCCGCAGCGAAAAGCAAAACCTACGGCGATGCAGATCCTGCACTGACTTATACTTCTGCACCTGCATTGGTAACAGGCGATAGCTTCAGCGGAAGTCTGAGCAGATCACCTGGAGAAAATGTGGGTACGTATGCGATTAACCAGGGAACACTGGCATTGAATGGCAACTATACCTTAACTTATGTTGGTGCTGATTTAACGATCGGTGCGAAAACGGTAACGGTAACAGCAGCAGCGAAAAGCAAAACCTATGGTGATGCAGATCCTGCACTGACTTATACCTTTGCTCCGGCTTTAGTTGGGACAAATACTTTCACGGGAAGTTTAACCAGGTCACCTGGAGAAAACGTGGGTACGTATGCGATCAACCAGGGTACGCTTGCATTGAATGGTAACTATACTTTAACTTACATTGGTGCTAACCTGACCATTACTAAATCTGTACTTACTGTTACGGCAATAAATGCGGTAATGTGCCAGTCAGACGGTTTCCCAACGTTTGGAGTAACTTATGCCGGTTTTAAAGCAGGTGATACTGAAAATTCATTGAGTACAAAACCAACTGTAAGCACTACTGCCAATAGAAATGTAGCAGGCAATTATGTACTGGTAGCATCTGGTGGTGCATCTAACAATTATAGTTTTGTATATGTAAACGGTACATTAACAATCAATGCAGTTCCATCGGTAAGTATTGTAAGTAGTAAAGGTACTGAAATCAGTAAGGGTGAAACAACGGTATTAACTGCCAGTGGAGGCACAGCCTACAGCTGGTCTACGGCAAGTGGTATTGTTAGCGGGCAGAATACTGCTTTCCTTAGCGTTCGTCCGGCACAAACCACAACGTACACGGTTCGGGTAACCAATGCGAGCGGTTGCAATAGTTCTAAATCGATCACCATTAAGGTAGCTGAAGATTATAAATTGGTTGCGAATAATATCTTAACGCCAAATGGAGATGGTATAAATGATACCTGGCTTGTACAGAACATTGATATGTATCCAGGTAACGAAGTTCGGATATTTGATCGCAATGGCAGGGAAATGTACAGTAAAAAATCATATGATAACAGCTGGAATGGAACTATCGGAGGAAATGACCTTGCGGAAGGAACTTATTATTACATCATTACTTATGGCCCAAATAAATTGGTTCAAAAGGGATTTATTACGATTATCAGAAACCGCTAAGAAAATGAAAAGGATGAAAACAACAATATTAATACTGGCTGCTCTTATCGGTGTTTCGAAGGTAAAAGCTCAGACTAATCCATTATTAAACCAATATTTTAACAATACTTACCTTGCTAACCCGGCCATGGCTGGATTAGCAGAAGGTGCAACAGCAGACCTGACCTTCCGTTCACAATGGAATAATATTCCCGGTGCCCCTATGGTACAAAATCTGAGTGCCACTTACGGATGGGAAAGAGTAGGGGTAGGATTAAACATGAATCTTGATAAAGCCGGCTTACAAAGGCAAACGAGAATTATGGCAAGTTATGCCTATCATCTTCCGCTTAATGAATCTGCAAAATTACATTTTGGTTTGTCTGCAGGTTTTTTGAATCAGCGGGTGGATATGCAAGACCTTATAGGAAATCCAAATGATCCGCAGGTTGGCAATTATAATAACGACCATAAGACGTATTTCGATGGTGATTTTGGCGTTGGACTAACTTCAAAGCACTTTACTGCAGATTTTGCATTAGTGAACCTTAAAAATTATTTCAACAGAGACAACTTAAAACTAATTAATACACCTGCTGTATATGCAGCAGCAGGGTACAAAATTGATATTGGCGAAAGTCTGTTTCAACCTAAAGTTGCTTATCGTTCTTTTACGGGAATCGCTGATATTTTTGATATTGGCGGACAACTAGGAGTTGCCAATCAACAGTTGTTCTTTACAGCTATGTATCATACCAGTAAAGCTGCAAGTTTTGGTGTTGGGTTGCATTATAAGAAAAAATACATGATCAATACCGCATACACAACACAAACTGGTAATTTAAGCGGTTACACAGCGGGGAACTTTGAGATTAACCTCGGGATCCATTGGTAACCCTAAAAATATCTGAACGGATAACGCTGTTATGCTTCTGTTTAAACAAAAAATACTGATTATTACATTGGGGTAGACAGTATTTAAATATTGACATTAAATTGAATGGCCGCAGCATTTAACTGCGGCCATTTTAATTCTAATTAAAGCAGTTAGTTTAATAATGTTAAAAACAAAAACAACTTATTTACGGTTAAATTCGTAGTAAGATTATTTTGTGTAGGAGTGGCTTGAGCTTGTGAATCTGATAAAATTATTAAATGATGTCATGTTCTTTTGTTTTTCTGTCAAAACTTGTAAATTGCCTAAGTAAAAAGATACAAATTGTCAGTTTTTGATGGTTAAAAAATACTTACAATAAACCGACAATCAGATATCAGTAACCGGATGTTTTTGGCAAATGTCCCTTTAAAACCTTTAGAACACTTATTACGTAGATAGATATAAATAAATTAATATTTATCGAAACAATAATCTTACATTGAATTTTGGGTTCTCGGGCATTCAAAAGCCTCTTTATCCACCCATATGGCGCAATTGTTGATAAAATAAAGAAAACAGTACGTTCGTTTTTATAAAGTTATTTTATAGTTTAGGGACGTAGCTGTTAAGAAAGGTATTATGGAAGCAAAATTTTCACCACAGGTTAAAGATGTAATCTCTTTTAGTAGGGAGGAAGCGCTCCGCTTAGGGCACGATTACATCGGAACCGAGCATTTATTATTGGGCCTCATCCGCGAAGGCGATGGCATGGCTATAAAAATTTTACGATCGTTAGGGGTTGATACAGGTAAATTGCGCCGCTCAATTGAAGATGCCGTTCGGGGTACTTCGAGTGTTACAGTAAACTTAGGCAATATTCCGTTAACAAAACAGGCAGAAAAAGTTTTAAAAATTACTTACTTAGAAGCTAAAATATTTAAGAGCGATTTAATTGGCACCGAACATTTACTATTATCGGTTTTGAGAGATGATGATAACATCGCCTCACAAATCTTATTGCAGTATGGCGTTACTTACGATGTTTTTAAACAGGAGGTAGAAGTGAATAAAAATGGTTTCAGAGATGATATCTCAAATAGCGCTTCTACAGGAGGCGATGATGATTATCGCGAAGAGGAAAGCTTTAGTACACCTAAAAAGGTTTCAGATATAAAATCTAAGACCCCTGTTCTGGATAATTTCGGTCGTGATTTAACAAAAGCAGCAGAAGAAGGTCGTTTAGACCCAATCGTTGGCCGCGAGAAAGAAATTGAACGCGTATCGCAGATTTTATCCCGCAGGAAAAAGAACAATCCAATTTTAATTGGAGAGCCGGGTGTTGGTAAATCGGCAATTGCTGAGGGTTTGGCCTTACGCATTGTGCAACGTAAAGTTTCGCGTGTGCTTTTTGGCAAACGTGTAGTTACCTTAGATCTTGCCTCATTGGTAGCCGGTACAAAATACCGTGGCCAGTTCGAAGAGCGTATGAAAGCCGTGATGAACGAGCTTGAAAAATCTACTGATGTTATTTTATTTATTGATGAGATCCACACCATCGTTGGTGCTGGTGGTGCATCAGGTTCATTAGATGCATCCAATATGTTCAAACCTGCTTTGGCAAGGGGCGAAATTCAATGTATTGGTGCTACAACATTAGATGAATACCGTCAATACATTGAAAAAGATGGTGCTTTAGACCGTCGTTTCCAAAAAGTAATGGTTGAGCCTGCTACACCGGACGAAACTGTAGAGATTTTAACCCGAATTAAAGATAAGTATGAAGAACACCACGGTGTAACGTATACTGATGAAGCTATTTTAGCTTGTGTTACTTTAACATCACGTTATATTTCTGATCGTTTCTTACCTGATAAAGCGATTGATGCTTTAGATGAAGCAGGTTCGCGTGTTCACTTAACCAATATCCACGTTCCGCAGAATATTATTGATATCGAAGCTAAAATTGAAGATATCAAATTAGAGAAGAACAAGGTTGTACGTAGCCAGAAATATGAAGAAGCTGCAAAACTGCGCGATACAGAGAAAAATTTAATTGAAGAATTAGATAAAGCTAAAGCCGAGTGGGAAGCAGAAACCAAAAGTAAACGTTACGAAGTATCAGAAGATAATGTAGCCGAAGTGGTTTCGATGATGACGGGTATCCCAGTGCAACGTGTTGGACAAACAGACAGTGCAAAACTGTTGAACATGTACGATAAAGTGGCTGAGAAAATTATTGGTCAGGATGATGCGATCAAAAAATTAACAAAAGCGATCCAACGTACGAGAGCCGGATTAAAAGATCCTAAAAAACCAATTGGTTCATTTATTTTCTTAGGCCCGACAGGCGTAGGTAAAACCGAATTGGCAAAAGAATTAGCCCGTTTCATGTTCGATAGTGATGATTCTCTGATCCAGATCGACATGAGTGAGTATATGGAGAAATTTGCAGTATCACGTTTAGTGGGAGCGCCTCCGGGATATGTAGGTTATGAAGAAGGTGGACAGTTAACTGAAAAAGTAAGAAGAAAGCCTTATGCCGTAATCTTATTGGATGAGATTGAAAAAGCTCACCCAGATGTATTCAATATCTTATTGCAGGTTTTGGATGAAGGACAGTTAACCGATAGTTTAGGACGTAAAGTTGATTTTAGAAATACAATCATCATCATGACTTCAAACATTGGTGCCCGTCAACTAAAAGATTTTGGTCAGGGTGTTGGTTTCTCTACTTCAGCAAAAACTAATCAGGCCGATTCTCACAGTCGTGGTGTAATTGAAAGTGCATTAAAACGTGCTTTTGCTCCTGAGTTCTTAAACCGTGTTGATGATGTTGTAGTATTCAATAGCTTAGGTAAAGACGAAATCTTCAGAATTATCGATATCGAGTTAAAAGCTTTATTCGGTCGCGTTCATACCCTTGGTTATGAAATTGCATTAACCGATAACGCTAAAGAATACATTGCTGATAAAGGTTTTGATAGTAATTTTGGTGCTCGTCCGTTAAAAAGGGCCATTCAGAAATATTTAGAAGATCCAATTGCTGAAGAGATCCTTAAAGGTGAACTAGCCGAAGGTGATGTTTTAGAAATTGATTACGATAAAACTACCGAACTGATTTCTATCAATCACAAAAAAGGCGAAAAGAAAAAAGAAGAGCCGAAACAAGAAGAAGATTCTTCGAGTAAATAAATAAGAAACTCCCGATGAAAATCGGGAGTTTTTTTGTTTAATACACTTATTTCGAAATGGGTGCGGCCCAAAATGATAGATATTGGGTGTAGGTTTTCAGCTAAGTAACAATCGAGAAAATTTACTAAGTGATTCAATTAGAACTGTTAATTTGCACCTAACGAAACACGTCATCATTGCGAGGAGGAACGACGAAGCAATCTTAATGCGCCTGCTAGTCGCGATCGTTGTAAGATTGCTTCGTCGGCTGAAAAAGCCTTCTCGCAATGACGATTTTTCTTTCCTGAGAAACCACGATAAACAGGCTATTTAATAGTAAGTTCTTTTACATCAAATCTACTAATGCCTGATAATACCGCTCGTAATTTTGAGGATCGGTATTTAAAAACAGGAAAGGTTCTATCAATTCTAACTCCATCAGTAAAAATTCGTCATTTACAAAAGTACCATCAACCCGTGCATACAGGCAATCTTTAGTAAATAACTTTACGTATTGTTCTGCGGTAGCAATCTGTTCTGCATGAGGTTTTTGCGGATGCACAGAGCCGCCATGGGCCGGTTGCACCCTAAAATCGCCAGGTTTAGCCTGTTTGATTAAGGAATGACTATACACGCCATTAAAGAAAATAAACGACCATTCACCGCTTTCCAGAATCTCTGGCAGGAATGGCTGAATGATAAAATCTTCATCCTGAATAAGGAGATTTAATTTTTGATTAACCTCATTTACATTATCTGCAGTTACTTTAAATGTATTTTTTGCACCACCACTCACACAAGGTTTTACAATTAACTTATCGGTGTTGAATTTCTCGAAAAAATATTCAAGATTTACGCTTTCTTGATTTTGAATGAATAAACCAGGTGTAGTTTTTAATCCAGCTGCTTCAATTTCCCGCAGATACTGTTTGTTTGCATTCCATCGCACAACATCAATAGGGTTAAGCAATTTTACTTTTTTTGCTTCCAGGTGATCAAGCCAGTCGTAAAATTCTTCAATCAGGTCAAAATAATCCCATGGTGATTTTAAAATGGCAAGCGAATAATCTTCCCAGTTTATATTCCGATCGTTCCAGATTACTTTTTCAATGTTCAGTCCTTTTTCTTTGAGGAAATTTAAGAGTTTATCATCTTCGCTTTCAACTGTAGCGCTATCATAAGCACCTTTATCAAGGTAGGTTACTAATGCAATGTTCATGACGTTAAAACTAAGTTTTATCAAGCTGGATTACAAATTTACTAAGGTGGATTACAAAGCCACACCTCAAAAATCCCGATTGCAAATCGGTAACGACTGTTAACTGCAGTTTTTTTCGCTCTATGCCGCGGGGCATGGTACTTTGGAGCGCCAAAGTACCCAAAGCGCTTTGTCAATCCAGCAATGAGCCTTTTGCACAATCCCATGCACATCAAAAAAACAGCGGCACTTCATTTTGTGTTCAATATTTTTTAAATATTAAATCATCGCTTATGAACACAAAATCACTGCGTTTCAGGTTTGTTACTGCCAATTTACCTGAACTGCAACTGTTTTTTTGATTTCCCTGGCTCTTGGGATTGACGACGTTCTTCGGTACAGCCTATACTTCTTTTAAGCAACCTAGCATGATGCTTAAACTATTCTTAAAAAAGATGTGTCAACGCGGTAGAATTACAAATTATGACCAACTAATTTGAAATGGCCATGATGATAAAATCAAGGCCACTGAGCGCCATGGATTTTCTCCCCAAATTTTAAAACAGACTCACCTGGTTACTTGGAATTTTGAACAAAGTATGGTCTAAAATAATATCCTTTACATTTAAACCATTTAATCGGCAGTGTAGCCTGAAATTATCCCTGATCATTTGAGAAATATTGCCATCGCCACGCATCCTATCTCCAAAACGACTATCGTTTACATTTCCGCCGTGGCAACTTTGAATTGAATGCCACACCTTATCTAAGCGGTCAGGAAAGTTTTTGCGCAGCCAATCTTCAAATATCTGTCCTATGGCTCCGTTTAAACGCACCACAGTATAACCGGCTTTAATGGCACCGGCATTGGCTACCGCTTTTAAAATTTTCGGAATTTCATGGTCGCTTAAACCAGGAACAAGAGGAGCAACCATCACCCCCATAGGAATTCCATCTTTACTCAATTCCTCCACCACCTTTAACCGTTGTTTGGCAGTTGTAGTACGTGGTTCCATTACTTGTCGTAAATCCTCATTTAAACTATTAATGGAGACATAAACCATACAAAGGTTTAGCTTGGCCATTTCCTGCAGAATATCCCTATCGCGCAGGATCAGGGAGTTTTTGGTAATCATACCAATGGGCTGTTTGTAGGCCAATGCAATTTCGAGCAACTGCCTGGTGAGTTTAAACTTTTTTTCGGCAGGCTGGTAGCAATCGGTATTGCCAGAAAGAGAAATGGTCGTTGCATCCCAGCCTTTTTTCTCCAGAAACTTTTTAAACAGTACCGGAGCATCTTTTTTGACGATTATTTTCCGTTCAAACTCTATTCCGGCACTATAACCCCAGTATTGGTGAGAGTTGCGGGCATAACAATAAGTACAGCCATGTTCGCAGCCCTGATAGGGATTAAGCGAATAGGCCATGCCCACATCCGGACTATCAACCTTGTTTACGATGGTTTTTGAATTCTCGAAAATAAAGGATGTTTTGCGGTCGCTTTCTTCCCAATCATCTATTCCCTCATGATGTTCCTTTACATAAACATCCTTTAAAAATTTGTTATGTGGATTAACCTGAGCCCCCCGACCTTTAAAATACTGTTTTTCTTCATCGCTAATCATAGATTAAAATTACTAATATTTTTAGTAATTTTAATGATCAAAAATGGTTACTTTTCAACAATTTTAGTTTTAGATCCCATCATACATCTTACATTTTCCATCTCACATCTTCCATCATTCCTTCCTCGGAAGCGGTACATAATCCATGGGTACCATATCGGCAACTTTTTCATAAGCCCAATAACCTTCGAAAAGTAAAGATCGTGAATCATAAATACCACCATTTTCATAAAAACGAACACCTTCACCGGTTAAATTGGCAACGGAGATTTCATTTTCGGGAACATCTAAAGGCCTGAAAATCCAAAAACCGGTTTTAGAATAAGCCATGGATTCTTTTTCTTTGGTATATTGAATTAGCAAGGCATCAGTATAACTTAAGTATTTTAAATTCTTGTTAAAATAATGCACTAAGGTATCGGTAAGTACATCTGCTCTCGAAAATTTATCGATAGTTTTCGGCATCTCCTGTTGCTTGGTCCAAAAGGCGAGCAGTGCGGTATCTATTTTACCTTTGTTCTGTCTGATGCCTGTTTTCTCAGGTACGGCCTTAATCTTTTCTAAATTGGTATTGATAATGTATTGTGGATAACGGTTAGGGTTAGGGATTTTGATCATTTTATTGATGATAAAACCTTCTTCCTTTGTTTTATTGGCATAAAGCGAACGAAAAAAATGTTGCGAAGAACCATAATAAGCTACTTCTCGGGCGGCGATATATTTTTTCTTTTTAGCTGCCGAAGCTTTTAACTCTTCAAAAAACGGGTGACCAGAATAATAAATAATATGGGTTCGGGAATTATATTCAAAATGATCGAGCATGTATTTGAGTCGGTAACCTAAAGCTTTGTTTTCGACCACCAAAAATTCGGTTGTAGAAACGGTGAGCGTACTTTTGGTTACATCATAATCTACATTTAAAACCTGCGGATTTAAGATTTTACATTGAGTTGCATTGGGCGTTTTGCCGATAAAAAATTCTTTAAACTGGTTAATATATTTCTGGCGGTTAGGGTCGGCCCGGATCACTACTTCATCAAGCTGGGCAACATTTTCTTTTAAAACAAGTTCTACCTGGACCGATTTATCCGATATGATTACACTTTTAGAATAGGGGAGGTAACCAACCAGTTGAACGAGTAGATCGTAACTGCCCGGCTTTAGGTTTGAAAGTTTAAATCTTCCATCGTTATCAGCAACTGTAGCAATTTTATACCCACTTAAATAGATACTTGCACCGGGCAATCCATCTTTTTGATCCCTGACCAAACCACTAATTGAGAAGGTGTTTTGAGCAATGGCATTAGTACCCAATATAATCAGCGTAAGGGCTACTAAAAGGCTTTTAATCATGGAGACGAATGTAACCAAAAGGCGTAATATTTATTAAAAACGAAAAAGAATTTTAACAAATTTAACATTTGATAGTGATCTTTTGTAAGAGCTGTCATCCTGAGCGCAGAGAAGGATCTTTAAAATGATAATTTATCCAAAATAGCTCAAACCAATTGTAATGAAATGATTGGTTTTCGATTTGAAAACGAAAGCTCCGTTTTCTATGGCTAAAGCAGTCCCGCCATCGCTTGTAGTCCTCGTTACGTTACGCTTCACTGTGGGCTACCCGCTCTGTCTGGTTTATTTAACAGTGGTGAGTGCTGCATAGTTCCAAACCCTCAATAGTATTAACCAGCCTTTTCAGTTAAACCCGACCGAAGAGGAAAACCCACATTCAGAAGCATGAGCGCTGTCATCCTGACCGCAGAGAAGGATCTTAAAAGGGATAATTTGTTAATAAGCCTGATTTACAACAAGAGTCGTTTTTTATTTGAAAATGAAAGCTCCGTTTTTCATGGCTACAGCGGCCCTGCCATCGCTTGTAGTCCTCGTTACGTTACACTTCACTGTGGGCTACCCGCTCTGTCAGGTTTATTTAACAGTGGTAGGTGCTGCATAGTTCCAAACCCTAAATAGGATTGCCAGCCCTGCCAGCTAAACCCGACCGAAGTGGAAAACCCACAGCCCGAAGCATGAGGGCGAGGATTTGCAACGAAGGGCGGGACTGCTGAAACCGAAGAGCACTGCATTTGCTTTTCAAAAAAGAAAAAATGGTGTATGGTTTATCTCCCTTATTGTGTTATGATATTTTTACTTATTTTCCGCTAAGTTAACTGGCGGCAAATAATCCATCGGCACGCTATCGGCAATTTTTTCCCAGGCCCAGTAGCCAGTATAGAGCATCGAACGCGGGTTGTAAATAGAGCCGTTTTCGTAAAAATATACCGGAACAACATGTAAGGCGATGGTAGAAATCTGGTAATCGGGTATATCTAACGGTCTGGCAATAGACAGGCCGATCCGGTTGGCATAAGTAGGATCTTCCCTTTCTTTTGTGTAAATAACATAAAGTTGGTCCGTAAAATTGAAACTTTTAATACTTTGATTCTCTACATGCACCAGAGTATCCTGCGCTACCGGAGCGCGGCTTAAAAATGAAATTCCGCTGGCAAGGTTTTTCTTTTTTATCCAATAGCTTAATGAATCTCCCGTGGTAAAGGTTAATGTTAAGCCATCCTTTACTTTCGTTAGCCGTTTAATGTTGGCGTTAATCATGCTGTCAGAGGGTCTATCCGGATTTGATTTTGTCATCAGTTTATTAATAATAAAACCCTCTTCGGTGGCGCGATGGTGATAAATGGATCTAAAAAAATGCTGAGGCGATCCCAGATAAGCGGTAATTCGTTTTTGATCCCAAATTTTCTTCCTCCTTGCTGATCCTTTTAAATCTTCGTAATACGGAAAACCTTCATAATAGATGATTCTTGTTTTACGATCGTATTCAAAATTATTCAAAAGGTATTTAATGCGGTATCCAAGTGCCTTGTTTTCGACAATCAGAAATTCGGTGGTTTTCACGGTAAGTTTATGCTCCTCTTTATCGTAATCGATAATCAGTACTTTAGGATTGATAAGCTTACATTGCTCTGCATTGGGGGTGGTGCCAATAAAATACTCTTTAAACATGGCAATATAATGTTCTCTGTTCGGATCGGGTTTAATGGTTACTTCTGCCAATTGAGTTACACTTTCTTCGAGGGTAAGATCAAGTTTTACGGCTTTATCAGCAATCACTACGTTTTTATTTAAAGCTTTGTAGCCAATTAATTGTACTAAAATATCGTAGTTTCCTGGTTTTAAGGGAAGGACATATTTGCCGTTATTGTCCGTTACTGTAGCAATTTTATAACCACTTACATATACGCCTGCTCCGGGTAAAGCCTCACCGTGTTTATCTTTAACCATGCCCGAAAGGGTATAACTTTGTTGAGCAAGACAAAAGTTACCAATGACTAATAGAAATATAAGTAATAAGGATTTCATTGTATAAATATAAACTAATTTATTAGTTTGTATTTATACAATGATGTAAAATTATTGGTGCTTTTCTTATTAGTGTCAGATTTTACTATCTGACACTGAATCAAATCAATATACTATCGCCTATCGCCGTGGTCTGTGTCCTCACAGACAAATAATTAGATTTGATATTAAAAAGATCTGTGGGGACACAGACCGCGGAATTAGTATGATAAATTATGCCAATAATTCTTTTGCATTTTCGATGGCTGATGCCCCTGGGTTTTTTCCGCTTAACATTTCGGCAATTACACCAATGCGTTCTTCCTGTTTAAGCTTGCGGATTCCGGTAGTGGTTTTGCCTTTATCCTCATTTTTGTGAACAAAGTAATGTGATATGCCTTTGGCTGCAATTTGTGGCAGGTGTGTAATCGAAATTACCTGCATGTTCTGCCCTAAATCGGAAATTACTTCTCCAACTTTTAAAGCGGTTTCTCCCGAAATTCCGGTATCTATTTCATCAAAAATAATGGTTGGTAAGGATGTATGTTTAGCCAATAAAGCTTTTATGGCCAGCATTAATCGGGATAATTCACCACCAGATGCTACTTTATTTACCGGCGCAGGGGCCTGACCAGCATTTGCTGTAAAAAGTAGGTTGATTTCGTCTAGTCCGTCTTTATTCAGCTCTGATAAGATTTTTTGATCCAGAACCAATTTGGCATTTAGCATACCCACTTTTTTTAATGTGGTGCTGGTTTGCTCTTCTACCACCTTAATTGCTTTTTTACGGTTGGCGCTTAACTGGTCGGCCTGTTTGTACAGTGCCTTTTTGAGTTGGTCGATTTCTTTCTGAAGTTTTTCAATATGCTCATCAGAAGATAAGAGTTTGTTCAGATTCTCTTCCAGTTGTTTTTGGAGTGCTAACAGTTCTGTATTGTTTGCAAGCCTGTGTTTTTGTTGGAGTGAATAAAACAGATCTAATCTTTGGTTTACAATTTCTAAGCGATCGGCACTGTGTAAAGTATTTTCTTCTATTGCAGAAACCTCATCGGTGATATCTTTGATTTCAATGATCGATGAGCGTAAACGTTCGTATAATACATTAATTGCCGGATCGAATTTTTCTATGCCCTGTAATTGTAAGGAAGCCTCTTTTAACATCTGAAGGGCAGAAGGTTCGCTTTCATTAATTAATCCTGAAGCGGTAAGTAAGGCCCGTTTAATGGTTTCGGCATGTGTTAAGCGTTCCAGTTCTTGTTCCAGCTCTTCCTGTTCGCCTTCCTGTAATTTTGCCTGTTCGAGTTCATTAAATAAAAACTGTTCATAATCCTGTTTATTACGGGCTTCGTCGGCCTCAGCGATTAATTTTTTTAACAAGGAAGTATCCTGTCTAAGTTTTTTAAACCCGCTACGGTAATCAAACAATAGTGATTGGTGATTGGCTAGTGAATCAACAATCAATAATTGAAAATCAGCATCATTAATCTCCTGCGTGGCATGCTGTGAGTGGATATCGATCAGTTTTTCACCGATCTGTTTCAGGATAGATAAATTAACAGGTGTATCATTAATGAACGATCTTGTTTTACCGTCGATAGAAATTTCCCTGCGCAAAAGACTTTCGTTCGAAAAATCAAGGTCATTTTCTTCAAAAAGTTCTTTTAAGTTTTCGTCTGCCAATACAAAACTACCTTCAATAACACATTTTTTATCCTGATTAAAAAAGTATTTGCTTTCTGCCCGCTGACCCAAAATTAGCGACAATGCGCCAAGTATGATCGATTTACCAGCACCGGTTTCACCTGTGATGATATTTAAGCCTTTATCGAATTCGATATCAAGACTATCAATTAATGCGTAATTACGGATAGAAAGTTTTTGTAGCATGCTAAGCAAAAATATTAAAATTTATTCAACAGCACCGTACAAAACAAAAACAGCGAAGAATAATCTTCGCTGTTCATGATCTGTTTGGTTTATCTGGTGTTATTTTATAGAAATATTAATTACCTTATCGTCAGCAATTTTTAAGTTGGATGTCTGAAGATAACTTTTTATTGCCAATTGATTGGCATTGGTAAAATCTGATTTTTTATATGTTAATACAGCAGTTATTGTGTTCAGTGCTTTAACCGCACCTGTAAAATCCTGATTCTTGTATAACATAACAGAAGGAATTACCTTTGAGCTTTTGTTGCCGTTTTCAACTTTTTCTTTTTTCTCCATTTTCTCTTTCAGCTCCTTTACTTCATTGTCGAATGTTTCTTTCAGCTTTTTATATTCTTCAGTCTGTCTTACTTTGCTGTTGGTGTTATTGTTATCGTTGTAAAAGAAAACTGTACCATCTGGGCTGGTAAGTGAGTTTCTATTTCCTTTAAATGTAGAGTCAGCCTTTAATCTCGATAATCCTGATAAACGCACCATATCCCCAGATTTTAGAGCCTCTATCCTGATGTTATCGATTTGTGCCCTGAACTCCGGGGTATTCATTTTTGCAGCCATATCTTCGCCCATCTTTTTCCATTTTGCCTGAGCCTCCGGAGTATTAAATTTTTTGGCCATATCTTCACCCATTTTTTTCCATTTAGCCTGTGCTTCTGGTGAATTGTATTGTTTGGCTACATCTTCGCCAAATTTTTTCCATTTAGCCTGTGCCTCTGGTGAGTTATATTGTTTGGCCATATCTTCACCAAATTTTTTCCATTTAGCCTGTGCTTCCGGCGAGTTATACTCTTTATAAAATTTTGTATGTAAAATAGAATCGTTTAATCTGAATTTAAATGAACTATCAAGATTGATCCTGTATATTCCATTGCTGCCAAAAAGTCCGTCGCTGTAAAAATCTTTTCTTAAGCTATCAGGCATTTCTTTTACCGAGTTATATTCGGTTTTTTTACCATTTGCATCAATGGTAACAATTTTGATTTTACGCTTTTTGGTAGTATCGGTACAGATCAGGTGGCTTATGGTTCCGTTAGCAGACCGTACGCTCAAAATCTCCTGTTTAGGTTGTATTCTGTTTTCTTTTTTCTTTTCTGCTGGATTGATCCAGGCAATAGAGAACAAGCAGGCTACTCCTAAAGTTAAGGCTGCCATTTGTTGTTTAGCGTTTAAATAATTTGTTTTCATGTTGGTTATTCTTTTTATGCGTTGATATAAATTCTGGGTTTTACCCGTTGCTGCCAGTGCATAAGCCGGACTGCTTTTATCTTTTAACAGTTCGAGTTTAAGCAGGGCATGGGCATAATTCAATGGTTTTCCGGTAATCTTTAATACCAGATCATCGCAGGCATGTTCACGCTCAATATGTATAAACCTACCCGCCATCCATACAAATGGATTATAGAATAATAATGTTTCTATGGCTGTTTTAATGAGGTTTAATAGGAAATCGTTTCTTCTGATATGTGATAACTCATGGATTAATATCGCTTCTACCTGATCGTTGTCTAATTGGCTTACCAGGGCCAATGGAAATAATACCACAGGTTTTAAATAACCTATAACCAAGGGTACGTTAACAATAGAAGAGAGGTGGAACCGGATAACTTTATTGATTTTTAGTTGGGCAGTTACCTGTTCGAAAATTGCTTTCCAGCTATCCGGAATAGCACTTAAACTTTCTTTTTTCAGCTTTGAAAGCTGACCATAACCTTTAATGATAACAAATAACTGAAGCACAATACCAATAATATAAAATATGACTACAACAGGGAAATACTGCTCTGCCTTGCTGCTAAAACTTGGTGGCAGGTTATTAAAGTATTGATAAACCTCAATATTTTGTGCATTAACCGCGGGAGCCTCGTTATTGACATTCAATGTTAATTGGTGAATGAAGTTATAGCCAAAGCCAGCAAACATTAAAATGATGGCACTAAAAGCAAGGTTGTGCTTATGTTTTGCTGCAAGCTTCGGAATGCTGAGCATGACGATAAAGAGGATGCCATAAATGATGGCGCTTTGCCAAAGTGAGTTTAAAATACTCCAGCCAAATGCTTTGATGAACTGTTGTAATAAAGTTTCCATAACGGTGGTTTTAATTTTTTATACGGAGACAATCCGAAAATTTTACTGTTTATTAGGGATCTAAACCCTACACCTTTCAACCTTCAACGATAGCCTTACTTTAGGCTATCTAAATATTTTTTTATTTCGTCAATTTCTTCTGCACTTGCACTGTGGTTACCTAAGGCCTGCATTACCAACCTCGCTGCTGATCCGTTAAATACGTTATCGATCATTTTATTTACCAATTGTTTTTCAGTTTTATCCTGACTAACAAGTGCTTTATAAATGTGCGTTTTTTGGTTGGTATCTCTTTCTACCATCCCTTTCTCGTGCAAAATCTGCATCAGTTTTAAAGTGGTGGTATACCCGGAGTCTTTTTTATTCAATGCCTCATGAACTTCTCTTACCGTTGCATTCCCCTTTTGCCAAAGCACCTGGAGGATTTCCATTTCACCTTCTGTTGGTTTGATGTTATGATTAGTCATATGTTACAAGTTGTACGAATTATTTCGTATTCAAATGTACGAAGATATTCGTAATATAAAAATATTTTAACAAGTTTTTAATTTTATCGGTTAATTATTGAAACTGGTTAATTTGCTTAACTGTGATATAGTATGCTGGTTAGGGGAAAATGGTGCATACAATCAGGCTTTAGAAAGGAAAACCATCACTATGGAAAACTAACCGAATTTATTAAACCTGATTGATGTGGATACCGGCCTGTGTTTAAGGCCTGCAGGCGTATGAGCGAAAGCAGGACTGGCTTTAATTGAAATGCTGAGATTGCTTTTCTAAAATTATTTACTACAAATAGAGAAACTACTTAATCGAATAGTCCGAGGCCAGCGGTCCGGAGTCCGAAGTAGTTTAGCCAAGTCAATAATCACCTCCTAAGCAATCAACCATGAACGACCAAACTATTGACCAATAAACTAATTTTTCTTCAGTCCCTCGTACTTACCAATATTTGCCGGATCAATTTCTGCCAGCATATTATAGGCTTTCATGCGATCTTGTCCATTGAGTTTAGAAAGTACATTGGTTACTTCTTCGGCTTTGGTGGCAAAATAAACATTAGGGAAGATAGAGCCCAGTTTCTGCTTATCCATTTGTTGCAGTGCAGGTAGTGCGGCAACAATCTGCGTTAAACCTTTATCATTATCGGTTAGCTGATCAAGGCCACTTAAATGATAACTGTAAATGAAATTGCGGAGCTCGGCAAAAATGGGGTTTAAAACATTTTCGTTGAACCAAAAGCGGTTACGTAAGCCATCGGCTGCTCTCCAGCCGGTATTACCAGAGGCTTGTGCCAGGTTAATAATATTCTGTGCTTTTTTGTAAAAAGGAGTTCCACCCATTTTGCTAAAACTATCTTTATCCATCCCGATGATGGTATAAGCATAGTAGGTGAGGAGGGCACTGATATTGGAAATGAAATTTTGATCAGAGAAGTCGATTGTAGCGCCATCGTTGAAATTAAAATCGAAATTCTTATCACTCATATTTAACAAAGTGCTATTGTAAGAGCTGTTAAAAACCGGGCGACTGCTTTGAATCTGGGCTTCGGCAGTGTAACCAGAGCCGCCATCCCACGAATTAATCGTGATGATAAAACTACAGTCAATGCGCTCCTGAGGTTTGTAACTTTCGTTACTGAATTTGTTATTGTTTAAAAAATCGCGGATTGTTTTTTGCAAAGCATCTAAAGTTGGTTTGCTAATGTTCGAAACCTGGGGAGCCAGCAAAGTTACCCTCGCGTTTAACTCCTGCGCCTGCAGCTTCCCGAAACCAACCAATACCAATATCCAAACAATCTTTTTTATCATTTCGCAATTTTTAAAATGGCCGTACAAATATCTTTGGCAACTTCTGTTTTCGATTTCATATCAAAAATAGTCCGTTCTAAAGCTTTGTTAAAAATAGTAATTTTATTGGTATCTGATTTAAAACCTGCGCCCGTATCATTCAAAGAATTTAGAACAACCAGGTCAAGATTTTTCTTCTCCAGTTTGCCTTTTGCATAATTCTCTTCGTCATTAGTTTCTAAAGCAAAACCAACCAAAATCTGGGGTGTTTTTTTCGCCGCACCTAATGAAGCAAGTATATCCGTTGTTTTTTCCAGTTCCAAAACTAATCCGCTATCCTGTTTTTTAATTTTTTGGGTGGCAACCTGTTTGGGACGATAATCGGCTACGGCTGCGCACATTACCGTGATATCGCTTTCAGGGAAAACTGAAGTACAGGCATCGAACATTTCGCGGGCACTCACCACATCAATTCTTTTTAAACGTTGTCCAGCTTTTTGTGCAGTTGGTCCGGCAATTAAGGTAACCTCAGCACCCAGTTTCGCCAACTCATCAGCAATGGCAAAACCCATCTTACCTGAGGAATGGTTGCCTATAAAACGTACCGGATCTATAGCCTCGTAAGTAGGACCGGCGGTAACCATTACCTTTTTGCCATATAGCGGCATAGATTTTTTAATGGCATTATCCAGAAAAGAAACAATTTCTTCAGGTTCAGCCATTCGGCCTTCACCCCAAAGTCCGCTGGCCAATTCGCCATTGGCAGGAGCAATAACAGTATTCCCAAAACCAATAATACGTTCAATATTATTTTGGGTAGTTTCGTGTTTCCACATATCCAGGTCCATTGCAGGTGCAACATACACCGGGCATTTGGCTGAAAGATAAACAGCTGTTAATAAATTATCGCAGATTCCCGTTGCTAGTTTGGCTAAGGTATTAGCACTTACAGGAGCAATTATAATGAGATCGGCCCATAAGCCTAGCTCAACATGATTACTCCATACGCCTGTTTCTTCTTCGAAATATTGCGTGTAAACCGGGTTTTTAGAAAGCGTAGCAAGGGTAAGTGGTGTAATGAAATTAGCACCATCAGGGGTAAGAATAACCTTTACGTTTGCGCCAGCTTTTACAAGTAGCCGAACCAAAAATGCCGACTTATATGCTGCGATGCTGCCGCAAACGCCAAGGATTATATTTTTATTTTTTAGCATAATGCGCAGAGTACATAAGGCATGGAACATAGAGCGTAGTGCTAAACGCTTTGCCCTAAACGCTATGCGCTATGCAGTTACTTTTGTTCTTTAGCAGGATTTCTATGATAAATTTTTTCGTTTAAAAATTCATCAATAGCAACCAAAACAGGCTTCGGCATGCGCTCGTAGTGCTTGCTGATTTCAATCTGCTCGCGGTTTTCGAAAATTTCTTCCAAATTATCGTTGCTGGAAGCAAATTCTGCCAATTTACCGTGTAACTCTTCTTTAACGTTGTTCGAGATCTGATTTGCTCTTTTAGCAATTACAACTAATGATTCGTATAAGTTATCAGTAGTTTTATCTAAATCGTGTACGTTTCTTGTTACTGTAGTATTTGGTACAGCAGGTTTGTTAGTATTCATCTATTACTTGTTTTTAATATTCGTATTATCTGCATTAGTTGGTTTTGCAGAAACGGTATCTTTCAATTTACCGGTTCTGATTAGCATCTGCTTGTATTTTTCCTGATCGGCAGCATATAAGGCTAATTCTTGTTTGGTAGCCACAATTCCTGCTTCAACATCACCCTTAAGCGCCTTTGCATCCTTTGCAAATTTACTATCCGGGTGGTTTTCAGTAAACTCAGTATATAAAGCAAGCGCCTCATTATACCGGTCTTCCTGGCGGATGACATAGCTATTTTTAGCGTATAAATACTGCGCTTTGATCATCAAGAAATCCATTTCCTCAGCATATTTAATGTCCGGGTAATCTCTTTGTGCATTTTTTAAGGCAATAACTGCTGCTCTGTAATTATCTACATTACTAGGGCCTGTAGTTAAATACATTTTAGCATTTTCAAATGCTTTATCCTCCAGTTTGCCTCTTAGTACAGCAATATATTTGCCTGCAGCTGCAGCGCGGTCGCTGGTAGGGTATAAGTTGATAAATAATTGAAGCGCATCAATTGCTTTATAGGTATTTTCCTGATCTAAAGAGAAGCTTGGCGATTCTAAATAATAGCAATAAGCACCCATGTATCTCGCTTCTTCCGCATTCTTACTTGCCGGGTAGGTATCTGCAAAACTTTTAAACTGGTATCTTGCAGTAGTGTAATCACTTAATCTATATAAGGTATAAGCATAATAATAGTTCAGATCCTCAGCTTCTGCACGGCCACGATATTTTTGAGAAAGATCCTCAAAAAGAACTAATGCTTTACTGTAATCGCGTTTATTATACAAACGAAGCGCCTCCTGGTATTTTTTTGCAACGTCATTGCTCGCTCTCAATTTCTCGAAACGACTTTTACAACCCGCAATACCCAAAGCGGCAATAAATACTAAAATAATTAAGTGTTTAACTTTAAACATTCTGCAAAGATAATTAATAATACGATAACATCAATAAAAACAATTCGCCGCTAAGCTATGCAAAGCAATTCAGTAGAATATAACAGTTAACAATTTTTAACATATATATATATAAAGGTTAGCTTATATACTATATAGTATGCACTCTTTTTTTTAGTAAAGCAGTTGTTGTGCTACTATATACGTATGTTCCCGCTTTCCGTTTGTAGTGCCGGCGAGAAGCCGGCAGCTACCACTGCAATCGGGTTTAGGTGGCGGAGGGCAGGGGGGACTTACGAAGTTTCTAAAGGACATGTGCGGGGAACTTCGTAAGTCTTTAGATCAAACCTCGCAGGTTTCAAAAACCTGCGAGGTTTATAAGAGGCGAAAACACCCGATTTGTCAAAAAGTTTTGCTGGAGGCAAAACTTTTTCATGCTGTAAACCATCAACTTACACCAATCCATACAGGATTTGACAAATTTCCTTTGCGGAAGCGATAAAAAATCCTACTTTTGCATCCCGCTTCGGAGGAAGAGGTTAATAAACTGAAAAGGTGGTATAGAGATAGGAGAGTGGGATTTATTTTAAAATAAATATTGCTAAAGAGAAAAAGATTGCTACCTTTGCAGCCCGGTTCGGAAGAACGGGGAGCCAGTTAAACCTGGTATATTGAAAAGCAAATAAGGAAAGAATAAAGCTTGAAAAAATAAAATTTATTTTATTTGGAAGTTTGAAAAAGTTCCTTACCTTTGCACTCCCAACCGAAAGGAAGCGGGAAAATCAGAACGGCGGATGTCGGGAAGATAGAAAAAAAAGATTGAAGCTAAACAGAAACACGGGGAGACGAAGAAGACTTTTCCGAACTGAAGTTTAACGATATATAAAGTGATCGGCCGTGAGGTTTACCAGATCAATAAGTTCTTAAAAGAGATGTCAATGTAGCGTAGCGAGGTAATGGAGTACTGATCAAAGTACATGATTACGTAGCTTTATTTTAAAGGTGGTGTCTAACAGACAACATAACAAAAAAGAAGACTATTTTTAACAATAGTTAAAACTGGTCAGCATCTTACAACACATTTTACAATGGAGAGTTTGATCCTGGCTCAGGATGAACGCTAGCGGCAGGCCTAATACATGCAAGTCGAACGATATTTTCCAGCTTGCTGGAAGAAAAAGTGGCGCACGGGTGCGTAACGCGTATGCAACCTACCTTAATCTGGGGGATAGCCCGGAGAAATCCGGATTAACACCGCATAAAAACACAGGATAGCATTATCCAATGTTCAAATATTTATAGGATTGAGATGGGCATGCGTGTCATTAGCTAGTTGGCGGGGTAACGGCCCACCAAGGCGACGATGACTAGGGGATCTGAGAGGATGACCCCCCACACTGGTACTGAGACACGGACCAGACTCCTACGGGAGGCAGCAGTAAGGAATATTGGTCAATGGAGGCAACTCTGAACCAGCCATGCCGCGTGCAGGAAGACTGCCCTATGGGTTGTAAACTGCTTTTATCCGGGAATAAACCTCTTTACGTGTAGAGAGCTGAATGTACCGGAAGAATAAGGATCGGCTAACTCCGTGCCAGCAGCCGCGGTAATACGGAGGATCCAAGCGTTATCCGGATTTATTGGGTTTAAAGGGTGCGTAGGCGGCCTGTTAAGTCAGGGGTGAAAGACGGTAGCTCAACTATCGCAGTGCCCTTGATACTGATGGGCTTGAATGGACTAGAGGTAGGCGGAATGAGACAAGTAGCGGTGAAATGCATAGATATGTCTCAGAACACCGATTGCGAAGGCAGCTTACTATGGTCTTATTGACGCTGAGGCACGAAAGCGTGGGGATCAAACAGGATTAGATACCCTGGTAGTCCACGCCCTAAACGATGAACACTCGCTGTTGGCGATACACAGTCAGCGGCTAAGCGAAAGCGTTAAGTGTTCCACCTGGGGAGTACGGTCGCAAGATTGAAACTCAAAGGAATTGACGGGGGCCCGCACAAGCGGAGGAGCATGTGGTTTAATTCGATGATACGCGAGGAACCTTACCCGGGCTTGAAAGTTAGTGAATGATTTAGAGATAGATCAGTCCGCAAGGACACGAAACTAGGTGCTGCATGGCTGTCGTCAGCTCGTGCCGTGAGGTGTTGGGTTAAGTCCCGCAACGAGCGCAACCCCTATGTTTAGTTGCCAGCACGTTATGGTGGGGACTCTAAACAGACTGCCTGTGCAAACAGAGAGGAAGGAGGGGACGACGTCAAGTCATCATGGCCCTTACGTCCGGGGCTACACACGTGCTACAATGGATGGTACAGAGGGCAGCTACATAGCAATATGATGCGAATCTCACAAAGCCATTCACAGTTCGGATTGGGGTCTGCAACTCGACCCCATGAAGTTGGATTCGCTAGTAATCGCGTATCAGCAATGACGCGGTGAATACGTTCCCGGGCCTTGTACACACCGCCCGTCAAGCCATGGAAGTTGGGGGTACCTAAAGTATGTAACCGCAAGGAGCGTCCTAGGGTAAAACCGATAACTGGGGCTAAGTCGTAACAAGGTAGCCGTACCGGAAGGTGCGGCTGGAATACCTCCTTTCTGGAGTAGACTCACCTACTCGCCACGCAACATGATATTTCGATAAGGTAGAAGGTAATAAGGTAGAAGGCTTAAGGTCTTGATACTTGATACCATATACTTTATACTAAAAAGAGAAAAAAGAAACACCCAGAAGAAAACGGTGGGCTACTATAAAGGTAAGCTTAACGGAGACAAGAAGGGGAAGCCAAAGGAAGCAGTAGCGGTAAGATACTATATACTGCAAACAATGCTTACCTGGAATTAAGAAGTCCCGTAGCTCAGCCTGGTTAGAGCACTACACTGATAATGTAGGGGTCTCCAGTTCAAATCTGGACGGGACTACACATTTAAAATCCTTTTGGGGGATTAGCTCAGCTGGCTAGAGCGCCTGCCTTGCACGCAGGAGGTCAACGGTTCGACTCCGTTATTCTCCACATTTGAGCATTAAAGCTTAAAGACCAAAGCAGAAAGCTTTCAAAAAACAGAATACACACCTTATTATCGGGATAGATAATATACATTGACATAAAGATTAAGAAAAGAAGAAACGCCATGGGGCACATATATAGATATAATAATATCGAAATATGAAACGGTTCGAGACCGCAGTTTTTACTAATAAGGAATAAGCTATAGGCTTAGGTTAGGGCACATTAAACCCTACACCTTTATACCCTCAGCCTTATACCTTAATAAAGTTCTTTGACATATTGGAAGAAGTTAAAAAAGAAGAGCAAACAACAATAGGCGACTGTTGTGTTTGTGCTCACCAAGCAGAGTAGCAATACAAAGTGAGGTATGAGACATCATAACAAGAGCAAAAAAGCATACCATACGGCGCAAAAGGCGTATGAGTAGAAGAAAGTAATAAAGAGTACACGGGGGATGCCTTGGCTCTCAGAGGCGATGAAGGACGTGATAAGCTGCGATAAGCTTCGGGTATTTGCAAATAGGAATTAATCCGAAGATTTCCGAATGGGGCAACCCGGCATGTTGAAGACATGTCACATATAATGAGCAAACCTGCCGAACTGAAACATCTAAGTAAGCAGAGGAAGAGAAAATAACAATGATTTCCTAAGTAGTGGCGAGCGAAAGGGAAAGAGCCCAAACCTACTTTGTTACGGCAAAGTGGGGGTTGTAGGACTGCAACGTGGCATTAGCAAACAGAAGTGGAATGGGATGGGAAGCCCAGCGATACACGGTGATAGCCCGGTACACGTATAGAATGCTAGCCTAGCAGTATCCTGAGTACCGCGAGGTCGGAGACGCCTTGTGGGAATCTGCCGGCACCATCCGGTAAGGCTAAATACTCCTGAGAGACCGATAGTGAACCAGTACCGTGAGGGAAAGGTGAAAAGAACCCCGAACAGGGGAGTGAAATAGAACCTGAAACCGTGTACTTACAAGCGGTCGGAGCGTCCAGGTGGCGTGACGGCGTGCCTTTTGCATAATGAGCCTACGAGTTACTCTTCTCTGGCAAGGTTAAGTGCTTCAGGCACGGATCCGAAGCGAAAGCGAGTCTGAATAGGGCGTATAGTCAGAGGAGGTAGACGCGAAACCTTGTGATCTACCCATGGACAGGTTGAAGGTGCGGTAACACGTACTGGAGGACCGAACCGATAAACGTTGAAAAGTTTCCGGATGATCTGTGGGTAGGGGTGAAAGGCTAATCAAACTGGGAAATAGCTCGTACTCCCCGAAATGTTTTTAGGAACAGCGTCGACGTTGAGTTATATAGAGGTAGAGCTACTGATTGGGTGCGGGGGAGTCAAATCCTACCAAATCCAGACAAACTCCGAATGCTATATAATATAGTCGGCAGTGAGGCGCGGGGTGCTAAGGTCACGCGCCGAGAGGGAAAGAACCCAGACCATCAGCTAAGGTCCCCAAGTTACAGTTAAGTTGAACTAACGAGGTCCGATTGCACAGACAGCTAGGATGTTGGCTTGGAAGCAGCCATTCATTTAAAGAGTGCGTAACAGCTCACTAGTCGAGCGATCGGGCATGGATAATAAACGGGCATTAAATTGTACACCGAAGCTATGGGATTGAAATATATCGGTAGGGGAGCATTCTATCGGCAGCGAAGGTATCTGGTAATGGGTGCTGGAGCTTATAGAAAAGCAAATGTAGGCATAAGTAACGATAAGGCGGGCGAGAAACCCGCCCACCGAAAGGATAAGGTTTCCTGATCAACGCTAATCGGATCAGGGTTAGTCGGGACCTAAGGAGAACCCGAAGGGGAAATTCGATGGACAACGGGTTAATATTCCCGTACTTTTTATAACTGCGATGTGGGGACGGAGTAGTGACACTGCCGCGATCTGACGGAATAGATCGTTAAAGACAGTAGGTATTAGAACGGTAGGCAAATCCGCCGATCTAGCTGAAAGTCGATAGTACCAAGAGGCTTCGGCTAATTGGATAGCGCAGGTAATCAGACTTCCAAGAAAAACCGCTAAGCTTCAGGTTATAAAAACCCGTACCGCAAACCGACACAGGTATCCGGGAAGAGGATTCTAAGGTGCTCGAGTGAATCATGGCTAAGGAACTCGGCAAAATGGCCCTGTAACTTCGGGAGAAGGGGCGCTGGCAGCAATGTCAGCCGCAGTGAAAAGGCCCAGGCGACTGTTTAACAAAAACACATGGCTTTGCAAAATCGAAAGATGAAGTATAAGGCCTGACACCTGCCCGGTGCTGGAAGGTTAAGAGGGGATGTCATCGTAAGAGAAGCATTGAATCGAAGCCCCAGTAAACGGCGGCCGTAACTATAACGGTCCTAAGGTAGCGAAATTCCTTGTCGGGTAAGTTCCGACCTGCACGAATGGTGTAACGATCTGGGCGCTGTCTCAGCCATGAGCTCGGTGAAATTGTGGTCCCGGTGAAGACGCCGGGTACCCGCAACGGGACGGAAAGACCCCATGCACCTTCACTACAATTTAACATTGACATTGGATACAGGATGTGTAGGATAGGTGGGAGGCTTTGAAGCGGCGTCGCTAGGCGTCGTGGAGCCAACGTTGAAATACCACCCTTTCTGTATTCGGTGTCTAATCCCTCTAAGAGGGAGACATTGTTTGATGGGTAGTTTGACTGGGGTGGTCGCCTCCAAAAAGGTAACGGAGGCTTTCAAAGGTAAGCTCAGTACGCTTGGTAACCGTACGCGGAGTGCAATAGCATAAGCTTGCTTGACTGTGAGACAGACAAGTCGATCAGGGTCGAAAGACGGATATAGTGATCCGGTGGTTCTGCATGGAAGGGCCATCGCTCAAAGGATAAAAGGTACGCTGGGGATAACAGGCTGATCTCCCCCAAGAGCTCATATCGACGGGGAGGTTTGGCACCTCGATGTCGGCTCGTCACATCCTGGGGCTGGAGAAGGTCCCAAGGGTTCGGCTGTTCGCCGATTAAAGTGGCACGCGAGCTGGGTTCAGAACGTCGCGAGACAGTTCGGTCCCTATCTGTTGTGGGCGTAGGAATTTTGAGTGGGGCTGACCTTAGTACGAGAGGACCGGGTTGGACTAGCCTCTAGTGAATCTGTTGTTCCGCCAGGGGCATTGCAGAGTAGCTACGCTGGGAATAGATAAGCGCTGAAAGCATCTAAGTGCGAAACTAGCCACGAGATGAGAATTCCATATAGGACCGTAGAAGACTACTACGTTGATAGGCTATAGATGTAAAGCTGGCGACAGCACAGTCGAGTAGTACTAATCATCCGAAGCTTTCAAAGCAAACAGACTGTTGTTTGTTCTTCAAACTAACTTCTTTCAATACTGTTTAAGGTTTAAGGCGAAAGGCTTAAGGTTTAGGGATTCCCCTCCACCTTTATATCCTCTACCTTCTACCTCAATAAAATATTCAGGTGCCTATATCGGTGGTGTCCACCTCTTCCCATTCCGAACAGAGAAGTTAAGCCCACCAGAGCCGATGGTACTGCGGTAACACGTGGGAGAGTAGGTCGGTGCCAGATCTTAAAAAGAAACCCTTTAGCAGAAATGTTAAAGGGTTTTCTTGTTATATACAAGGCCTTGTGTTTTAGGGCCAGCGAAATTGAAATACTAAAAGGCTAAAAGCTGAAAGAGCAAAGAGCAAAGACCAAAGGTAGATTACGCTTTAGTCTTTAAGCTTTCTTCTTTAGTCTTAAATAAAAATATTCAGGTGCCTATATCGGTGGTGTCCACCTCTTCCCATTCCGAACAGAGCAGTTAAGCCCACCAGAGCCGATGGTACTGCGGTAACACGTGGGAGAGTAGGTCGGTGCCAGATCTTAAAAAGAAACCCCTCAACAGAAATGTTGGAGGGGTTTCTTGTTTTAATGGCTTTGTGAAGTATATTATTTAAAACTGTTAAAGCATTAAATGGGATTATGCAAAGGTTCTTTTCTTAATGTCCTTAATCCCTTAATGGTAAAGGGGCCATAAATTTTTCTCACCATTAAGGCGTTAAGCAAAGTTAAGGGTTTGCTCCCGCAGATCACGCTGATCTCCGCAGAGGCCATTCCATCATCCATTTTACATCTTACCTGTTTTCCTTCTTCTGTGCCAGCTTAAATAGCCCTGATGGGAGCGGTATCCCTTTTGGGAAAAGATGATTGATCGTTTATGTTAGAATGGTTTCCCAAAAGGATTGAGCGTACAGCAGGACCGAACGCAACCTAAATGCAGAGTAAACTGCGCTCCAAAAAAAATAAAAAGCAGGCTACTTTATAATTGTGACAAATCCAAACCTAATATATTGCTGCTATTGTGCTCCAAATTATCAAAATGAATGGTTCGATTAGATCTTATTCGTATCAGTTCAGATGATTTATTTATACCATTAAGCAGTTAAGAACGTTAAGATTTGTTCCCGCAGATTATGCAGATCTCCGCTGATTTTTACATCATATCTTACATCTCCCATCCCAGGTTCAATAGCCCTGATGGGAGTGAGCACGAGCCAATTCTTCATTGGCGGAGTAAAACGGATAGCAGGACAGAACCTAACCTAATGGTTACTGCTATTGCACTGCAAATAAGCTCGAAAGAGTTGCTTTATAACCTGGCAGCTTATATCGGGTTGGATCCGAATTATCCAAACTGAGACCAAAAAAAAGCTCATAATTTTAATAATTATAGATCTATCTAGCTTTGCGTTTAAACAATTACAAATTCTTTAGTTTTTTTCGAACAGTTTTGGCTTGTTACTGTTATAAACCGTGTAAATAAATATTGCCAAACCTTAATAGAACATAATTGGGAAAATTTCATATGTTTAGTTCAAAGATTTGATGCCTAATTATCTAAATCTAAAAAGGAATTAATATTTTGCAGCATTAATAAATTTAGATATGGCTTCGGGTTTTTTTGCAATTTTAGACGATATAAGTGCCTTAATGGATGACGTTGCTGTAACAGCAAAGGTGGCGGCAAAGAAGACGGCTGGTATTTTAGGAGATGATTTAGCCGTAAACGCAGAAAAATCGACAGGTTTTCTTTCTTCCAGGGAGTTGCCGGTACTATGGGCAATCACCAAAGGTTCTTTGGTAAATAAACTCATTATTGTTCCAATTGCCTTACTGCTCAATATTTTTTTTCCGGTTGCAATTAAAGTAATTCTGATACTGGGTGGCTTATATTTGGCGTATGAAGGGGTAGAAAAAGTTGTTGAATATTTTTTCCATCGTACTAAGCCATCACATGTTGAAGCTAAAGAAGTGATTGAAGAAGGTGATGCAGCAGAAAAGACAAAAATTAGGTCTGCTATTACCACTGATTTTATACTGTCGATAGAAATTGTCATTATAGCACTGGGGAGTGTTTTGGATGAAAAGCTCGCCATTCAGATTATGACCGTTTCAGTGGTGGCATTATTAGCTACAATTGGTGTTTACGGAATCGTTGCGCTTATTGTCAGAATGGATGATGCCGGCTACCGCTTGGTGAAAGCCTCCGGCGATAAAGGTATTTTTTCAGTAATCGGAAAAATACTGGTTAAATCGCTGCCCGTTATTATCAAAATTTTAAGTATTGTAGGAACGGTTGCACTGATATTGGTGTCGGGAGGAATCTTTGCACATAATATTGATTTTCTTCATCATATTTTTCCTTCTTTTCCATCAATACTTAGAGAATTCGCTTTTGGATTAATAGTTGGACTGGCTTCGGTTCTTGTTGTGATTGTAGTTAAAAAGATTTTAGTTATTATCAGACATAAGTAAGGGGAAATTAATCCATTTTCAATATTAGTTTAATGTTTGAAAATCAGCTTTCCTACAGCTAAACAATGATGGAACTACTACTTTTCAAAGGTTTTTCAGCAAAGCAGTTTGTTGTGCTATTATATAAGTGCGTTCCCGCTTTCCGTTTGTAGTGCCGGCGTGAAGCCGGCAGCTACCACTTCAATCGGGTTTAGGTGGGCGGGGGCAGGAGTAACTTACGAAGTTTCTAATGGCAGGGTGCAGGGAAACTCGTAAGTTTTTAGGTCAAACCTCGCAGGTTTTTAAAACCTACGAGGTTTATAAGGAGGTGTAAACATTCAATTCTTGAAAAAGTTTTGCCGGAGGTAAAAATTTTCCTACTGAAAACCATCAACTTACGTTAAACCCTTCGTTATTCCATAAAAAACCTTTGGTGTTATACAGAATTTTCCTACTTTTGCATCCCGCTTCGGAGGAAGAGGTTAATAAACTGAAAAGGTGGTATAGAGATAGGAGAGTGGGATTTATTTTAAAATAAATGTTGCGGATGAGAAAAAGATTGCTACCTTTGCAGCCCGGTTCGGAAGAACGGGGAGCCAGTTAAACCTGGTGTATTGAAAAGCAAATAAGGAAAGAATAAAGCTTCAAAAATAAAATTTATTTTATTTGGAAGTTTAAAAAAGTTCCTTACCTTTGCACTCCCAACCGAAAGGAAGCGGGAAAATCGGAACGGCGGATGTCGGGAAGGTAGAAAAAAAAGATTGAAACAGACGTAAACACGTTTAAGACTAACAAGACTTGAACGAACTGAAGTTTGAAGATATATAAGTGATCGGCCGTGAGGTTTACCAGATCAGAAAGTTCTTAAAAGAGATGTCAATGTAGCGTAGCGAGGTAATGGAGTACTGATCAAAGTACATGATTACGTAGCTTTATTTTAAAGGTGGTGTCTAACAGACAACATAACAAAAAAGAAGACTATTTTTAACAATAGTTAAAACTGGTCAGCATCTTACAACACATTTTACAATGGAGAGTTTGATCCTGGCTCAGGATGAACGCTAGCGGCAGGCCTAATACATGCAAGTCGAACGATATTTTCCAGCTTGCTGGAAGAAAAAGTGGCGCACGGGTGCGTAACGCGTATGCAACCTACCTTAATCTGGGGGATAGCCCGGAGAAATCCGGATTAACACCGCATAAAAACACAGGATAGCATTATCCAATGTTCAAATATTTATAGGATTGAGATGGGCATGCGTGTCATTAGCTAGTTGGCGGGGTAACGGCCCACCAAGGCGACGATGACTAGGGGATCTGAGAGGATGACCCCCCACACTGGTACTGAGACACGGACCAGACTCCTACGGGAGGCAGCAGTAAGGAATATTGGTCAATGGAGGCAACTCTGAACCAGCCATGCCGCGTGCAGGAAGACTGCCCTATGGGTTGTAAACTGCTTTTATCCGGGAATAAACCTCTTTACGTGTAGAGAGCTGAATGTACCGGAAGAATAAGGATCGGCTAACTCCGTGCCAGCAGCCGCGGTAATACGGAGGATCCAAGCGTTATCCGGATTTATTGGGTTTAAAGGGTGCGTAGGCGGCCTGTTAAGTCAGGGGTGAAAGACGGTAGCTCAACTATCGCAGTGCCCTTGATACTGATGGGCTTGAATGGACTAGAGGTAGGCGGAATGAGACAAGTAGCGGTGAAATGCATAGATATGTCTCAGAACACCGATTGCGAAGGCAGCTTACTATGGTCTTATTGACGCTGAGGCACGAAAGCGTGGGGATCAAACAGGATTAGATACCCTGGTAGTCCACGCCCTAAACGATGAACACTCGCTGTTGGCGATACACAGTCAGCGGCTAAGCGAAAGCGTTAAGTGTTCCACCTGGGGAGTACGGTCGCAAGATTGAAACTCAAAGGAATTGACGGGGGCCCGCACAAGCGGAGGAGCATGTGGTTTAATTCGATGATACGCGAGGAACCTTACCCGGGCTTGAAAGTTAGTGAATGATTTAGAGATAGATCAGTCCGCAAGGACACGAAACTAGGTGCTGCATGGCTGTCGTCAGCTCGTGCCGTGAGGTGTTGGGTTAAGTCCCGCAACGAGCGCAACCCCTATGTTTAGTTGCCAGCACGTTATGGTGGGGACTCTAAACAGACTGCCTGTGCAAACAGAGAGGAAGGAGGGGACGACGTCAAGTCATCATGGCCCTTACGTCCGGGGCTACACACGTGCTACAATGGATGGTACAGAGGGCAGCTACATAGCAATATGATGCGAATCTCACAAAGCCATTCACAGTTCGGATTGGGGTCTGCAACTCGACCCCATGAAGTTGGATTCGCTAGTAATCGCGTATCAGCAATGACGCGGTGAATACGTTCCCGGGCCTTGTACACACCGCCCGTCAAGCCATGGAAGTTGGGGGTACCTAAAGTATGTAACCGCAAGGAGCGTCCTAGGGTAAAACCGATAACTGGGGCTAAGTCGTAACAAGGTAGCCGTACCGGAAGGTGCGGCTGGAATACCTCCTTTCTGGAGTAGACTCACCTACTCGCCACGCAACATGATATTTCGATAAGGTAGAAGGTAATAAGGTAGAAGGCTTAAGGTCTTGATACTTGATACCATATACTTTATACTAAAAAGAGAAAAAAGAAACACCCAGAAGAAAACGGTGGGCTACTATAAAGGTAAGCTTAACGGAGACAAGAAGGGGAAGCCAAAGGAAGCAGTAGCGGTAAGATACTATATACTGCAAACAATGCTTACCTGGAATTAAGAAGTCCCGTAGCTCAGCCTGGTTAGAGCACTACACTGATAATGTAGGGGTCTCCAGTTCAAATCTGGACGGGACTACACATTTAAAATCCTTTTGGGGGATTAGCTCAGCTGGCTAGAGCGCCTGCCTTGCACGCAGGAGGTCAACGGTTCGACTCCGTTATTCTCCACATTTGAGCATTAAAGCTTAAAGACCAAAGCAGAAAGCTTTCAAAAAACAGAATACACACCTTATTATCGGGATAGATAATATACATTGACATAAAGATTAAGAAAAGAAGAAACGCCATGGGGCACATATATAGATATAATAATATCGAAATATGAAACGGTTCGAGACCGCAGTTTTTACTAATAAGGAATAAGCTATAGGCTTAGGTTAGGGCACATTAAACCCTACACCTTTATACCCTCAGCCTTATACCTTAATAAAGTTCTTTGACATATTGGAAGAAGTTAAAAAAGAAGAGCAAACAACAATAGGCGACTGTTGTGTTTGTGCTCACCAAGCAGAGTAGCAATACAAAGTGAGGTATGAGACATCATAACAAGAGCAAAAAAGCATACCATACGGCGCAAAAGGCGTATGAGTAGAAGAAAGTAATAAAGAGTACACGGGGGATGCCTTGGCTCTCAGAGGCGATGAAGGACGTGATAAGCTGCGATAAGCTTCGGGTATTTGCAAATAGGAATTAATCCGAAGATTTCCGAATGGGGCAACCCGGCATGTTGAAGACATGTCACATATAATGAGCAAACCTGCCGAACTGAAACATCTAAGTAAGCAGAGGAAGAGAAAATAACAATGATTTCCTAAGTAGTGGCGAGCGAAAGGGAAAGAGCCCAAACCTACTTTGTTACGGCAAAGTGGGGGTTGTAGGACTGCAACGTGGCATTAGCAAACAGAAGTGGAATGGGATGGGAAGCCCAGCGATACACGGTGATAGCCCGGTACACGTATAGAATGCTAGCCTAGCAGTATCCTGAGTACCGCGAGGTCGGAGACGCCTTGTGGGAATCTGCCGGCACCATCCGGTAAGGCTAAATACTCCTGAGAGACCGATAGTGAACCAGTACCGTGAGGGAAAGGTGAAAAGAACCCCGAACAGGGGAGTGAAATAGAACCTGAAACCGTGTACTTACAAGCGGTCGGAGCGTCCAGGTGGCGTGACGGCGTGCCTTTTGCATAATGAGCCTACGAGTTACTCTTCTCTGGCAAGGTTAAGTGCTTCAGGCACGGATCCGAAGCGAAAGCGAGTCTGAATAGGGCGTATAGTCAGAGGAGGTAGACGCGAAACCTTGTGATCTACCCATGGACAGGTTGAAGGTGCGGTAACACGTACTGGAGGACCGAACCGATAAACGTTGAAAAGTTTCCGGATGATCTGTGGGTAGGGGTGAAAGGCTAATCAAACTGGGAAATAGCTCGTACTCCCCGAAATGTTTTTAGGAACAGCGTCGACGTTGAGTTATATAGAGGTAGAGCTACTGATTGGGTGCGGGGGAGTCAAATCCTACCAAATCCAGACAAACTCCGAATGCTATATAATATAGTCGGCAGTGAGGCGCGGGGTGCTAAGGTCACGCGCCGAGAGGGAAAGAACCCAGACCATCAGCTAAGGTCCCCAAGTTACAGTTAAGTTGAACTAACGAGGTCCGATTGCACAGACAGCTAGGATGTTGGCTTGGAAGCAGCCATTCATTTAAAGAGTGCGTAACAGCTCACTAGTCGAGCGATCGGGCATGGATAATAAACGGGCATTAAATTGTACACCGAAGCTATGGGATTGAAATATATCGGTAGGGGAGCATTCTATCGGCAGCGAAGGTATCTGGTAATGGGTGCTGGAGCTTATAGAAAAGCAAATGTAGGCATAAGTAACGATAAGGCGGGCGAGAAACCCGCCCACCGAAAGGATAAGGTTTCCTGATCAACGCTAATCGGATCAGGGTTAGTCGGGACCTAAGGAGAACCCGAAGGGGAAATTCGATGGACAACGGGTTAATATTCCCGTACTTTTTATAACTGCGATGTGGGGACGGAGTAGTGACACTGCCGCGATCTGACGGAATAGATCGTTAAAGACAGTAGGTATTAGAACGGTAGGCAAATCCGCCGATCTAGCTGAAAGTCGATAGTACCAAGAGGCTTCGGCTAATTGGATAGCGCAGGTAATCAGACTTCCAAGAAAAACCGCTAAGCTTCAGGTTATAAAAACCCGTACCGCAAACCGACACAGGTATCCGGGAAGAGGATTCTAAGGTGCTCGAGTGAATCATGGCTAAGGAACTCGGCAAAATGGCCCTGTAACTTCGGGAGAAGGGGCGCTGGCAGCAATGTCAGCCGCAGTGAAAAGGCCCAGGCGACTGTTTAACAAAAACACATGGCTTTGCAAAATCGAAAGATGAAGTATAAGGCCTGACACCTGCCCGGTGCTGGAAGGTTAAGAGGGGATGTCATCGTAAGAGAAGCATTGAATCGAAGCCCCAGTAAACGGCGGCCGTAACTATAACGGTCCTAAGGTAGCGAAATTCCTTGTCGGGTAAGTTCCGACCTGCACGAATGGTGTAACGATCTGGGCGCTGTCTCAGCCATGAGCTCGGTGAAATTGTGGTCCCGGTGAAGACGCCGGGTACCCGCAACGGGACGGAAAGACCCCATGCACCTTCACTACAATTTAACATTGACATTGGATACAGGATGTGTAGGATAGGTGGGAGGCTTTGAAGCGGCGTCGCTAGGCGTCGTGGAGCCAACGTTGAAATACCACCCTTTCTGTATTCGGTGTCTAATCCCTCTAAGAGGGAGACATTGTTTGATGGGTAGTTTGACTGGGGTGGTCGCCTCCAAAAAGGTAACGGAGGCTTTCAAAGGTAAGCTCAGTACGCTTGGTAACCGTACGCGGAGTGCAATAGCATAAGCTTGCTTGACTGTGAGACAGACAAGTCGATCAGGGTCGAAAGACGGATATAGTGATCCGGTGGTTCTGCATGGAAGGGCCATCGCTCAAAGGATAAAAGGTACGCTGGGGATAACAGGCTGATCTCCCCCAAGAGCTCATATCGACGGGGAGGTTTGGCACCTCGATGTCGGCTCGTCACATCCTGGGGCTGGAGAAGGTCCCAAGGGTTCGGCTGTTCGCCGATTAAAGTGGCACGCGAGCTGGGTTCAGAACGTCGCGAGACAGTTCGGTCCCTATCTGTTGTGGGCGTAGGAATTTTGAGTGGGGCTGACCTTAGTACGAGAGGACCGGGTTGGACTAGCCTCTAGTGAATCTGTTGTTCCGCCAGGGGCATTGCAGAGTAGCTACGCTGGGAATAGATAAGCGCTGAAAGCATCTAAGTGCGAAACTAGCCACGAGATGAGAATTCCATATAGGACCGTAGAAGACTACTACGTTGATAGGCTATAGATGTAAAGCTGGCGACAGCACAGTCGAGTAGTACTAATCATCCGAAGCTTTCAAAGCAAACAGACTGTTGTTTGTTCTTCAAACTAACTTCTTTCAATACTGTTTAAGGTTTAAGGCGAAAGGCTTAAGGTTTAGGGATTCCCCTCCACCTTTATATCCTCTACCTTCTACCTCAATAAAATATTCAGGTGCCTATATCGGTGGTGTCCACCTCTTCCCATTCCGAACAGAGAAGTTAAGCCCACCAGAGCCGATGGTACTGCGGTAACACGTGGGAGAGTAGGTCGGTGCCAGATCTTAAAAAGAAACCCCTCAACAGAAATGTTGAAGGGTTTTCTTGTTATAATGGCTTTGTGAAGTATATTATTTAAAACTGTTAAAGCATTAAAAGGGATTATGCAAAGGTTCTTTTCTTAATGTCCTTAATCCCTTAATGGTAAAGGGGCCATAAATTTTTCTCACCATCAAGGCGTTAAGCAAAGTTAAGGGTTTGCTCCCGCAGATCACGCTGATCTCCGCAGAGGCCATTCCATCATCCGTTTTACATCTTACCTATTTTCCTTCTTCTTTCCTGTTTAATAGCCCTGATGGGAGTGAGCACAGAGCCAATTCTTCATTGGCGGAGTAAAACGTACAGCAGGCAGAACCCAGCCTAAATGCACAGGGAACTGCGCTCCAAAAAATAAAAAACAATCAACAAGAATTACATTAAATTCATCACCTACAGTCTATAGGGTGCCATTTAAGAGTATCTTACTGATTTTGATCACATTTAAAACTGATTTAGCGCTAAATATGTTAATATCATAAGGTTTGCCACAATATTTGGTTATCTTTGTTTTTAACAAAAATATAAGCATAAATAATGAGTTTTTTTGCAGATAAAAGAAGGGAAGTAATGATGCATATTGAAAAATATATGCTGGAGTCGATGGGAACTTATTTGAAACCGATCGATACTAACTGGCAACCTTCTGATTTTTTACCAGATTCTACTAGTGAAACATTTTATCAAGATATCAGAATTTTAAGGGATAATGCAAAAGACCTTTCTTACGATTTAGTAGCCGTTTTAATTGGCGATACCATTACAGAAGAAGCTTTACCTACCTACGAATCGTGGTTAGCCATGGTTGATGGACATAGCAGAGACGAGGAAGGTGGTTGGATGAAATGGGTTCGCCATTGGACTGCAGAGGAAAATCGTCATGGTGATTTGCTAAATAAATATTTATACCTCTCAGGCCGTGTAGATATGCGCCAAATGGAAATCTCTACGCAGTATCTTATTGCTGATGGTTTCGATATTGGTACTGGTCACGATCCATACCGCAACTTTATTTATACCTCTTTTCAGGAGTTGGCTACCAATGTATCGCACAGAAGGGTTGCTTCTTTAGCAAAAAAAGATGGCGATACTTTATTGTCTAGAATGTGTGGTGTAATCGCATCAGATGAAGCCAGACATGCAAAAGCCTATAAAGATTTTATGAACCGTATTTTCGAGGTTGATCCTAATGAAGCGATGTTGGCTTTTGAAGATATGATGCGTAAAAAGATTGTAATGCCTGCACATTTCTTACGTGAGGTAGGTTTGAAAATTGGTCAAACATTTGGTCACTTTACCGATGCTGCGCAACGTTTAGGTGTTTATACTGCGATCGATTATGTGGAAATTATGCAACAATTGATTGAAGATTGGAAAATAGAAGGTATGCGTGATTTAAATGAAGCTGGTGAACAAGCCCGCGATTATATTATGGCTTTGCCTTCGCGTTTATTACGTGTTGCAGAGCGTATGAAAACACCAACCATTGATTATAAATTTAGCTGGATTGCTGGCTAGGATATTTAAATCTTTAGTTATAAAATATATGAGCCCTTATCAAATCGATAAGGGCTTTTTTTATTACATGTTTCTTCTATATTGTCCACCTACCTCATAAAGGGCTTTGCTAATTTGACCTAAAGAGCAAATTTTACAGGTTTCCATCAACTGTTCAAAGATGTTATCGCCTGCAATGGCTGATTTTTGCAATTGTTTCAGTAAATCTGCTGAACGGTTTGCATTACGGTCCTGAAATTTTTGCAATGCCGAAATCTGGTACTGCTTTTCCTCTTCAGTAGCACGGATTACTTCGCCTGGAACAATGGTGGGTGAGCCATTTTTATTTAAAAAGGTATTTACACCCACAATTGGGTATTCGCCGGTATGTTTCAAGGTTTCGTAATACAAACTTTCTTCCTGGATTTTTCCACGTTGATACATGGTTTCCATCGCACCTAACACACCACCGCGATCGTTTATACGTTTAAATTCGGCGAGAACGGCATCTTCAACCAGATCAGTCAGCTCTTCGATAATGAAAGCACCTTGTAGTGGATTTTCATTTTTCGCCAGACCTAATTCCCTATTGATGATCAGTTGGATTGCCATTGCCCTTCTAACCGATTCTTCGGTAGGCGTGGTAATGGCTTCATCATAAGCATTGGTGTGAAGTGAATTACAGTTATCGTAAATGGCGTATAGTGCTTGTAAAGTGGTTCGGATATCGTTAAAATCGATTTCCTGGGCATGTAAAGAACGACCAGAGGTTTGAATATGGTATTTAAGCTTCTGTGAACGATCGTTCCCTTTATATTTATTCTTGATGGCTTTGGCCCAAATTCTTCTGGCTACGCGACCGATAACGGCATATTCAGGATCAATTCCATTGGAGAAGAAGAAAGATAAGTTAGGTGCAAAGTCATCAATATGCATGCCCCTGCTTAAATAATATTCTACAAAGGTAAATCCATTGCTTAGGGTAAAGGCAAGTTGTGAAATTGGATTAGCGCCAGCTTCGGCGATGTGATAGCCGGAAATGGAAACCGAATAAAAGTTCCTCACTTTTTCATCGATGAAGTATTTCTGGATATCACCCATCATCCTTAAGGCAAATTCTGTAGAAAATATACAGGTATTCTGTGCCTGGTCTTCTTTTAAAATATCGGCCTGAACGGTTCCTCTAACTGAACTGATGGCTTTTGCCCTTATGCAGGCATAAACATCGGCAGGTAAAACCTGGTCACCCGTAACACCTAAAAGCATTAAACCTAAGCCGTTGTTTCCTTCCGGAAGTACACCATTGTATGATGGCCTTTCTATATTTTTTGCTTTGTAAATTGAAGCGATTTTAGCCTCAACTTCTTCTGTTAAACCATTTTCAATAATGTATTTTTCGCATTGCTGATCAATTGCGGCATTCATGAAAAAGCCCAATAACATTGGTGCGGGGCCATTGATAGTCATAGATACTGAAGTGGATGGTGCACAAAGGTCAAAACCTGAGTATAATTTTTTTGTATCATCCAAAGTAGCAATACTTACACCCGAGTTTCCGATTTTCCCATAAATATCGGGGCGGATATGTGGATCTTCGCCATAAAGGGTAACAGAATCAAAAGCTGTAGATAAGCGGTGCGCCGGCTGACCTAGAGAAACATAATGAAAACGTTTATTGGTCCGTTCGGGCCCACCTTCTCCGGCAAACATCCTGGTTGGGTCTTCACCATCTCTTTTTAAAGGAAATACGCCTGCCGCATAAGGAAATTCGCCTGGAAGATTTTCGGTTAACAGCCACCTTAAAATATCACCCCAATCTTCATACCTTGGTAAGGCTACTTTTGGGATATTCAATTTGGAAAGTGATTCGTAAAATAAAGGTTGTTTAATTTCTTTATCGCGGACTTTATAAATGAAAAACTCTTCTTTGTGAGCTCTTTTGGTTTCTGGCCATTGGCGAAGTAAACGTTTGCATTCGCCATCTAATTGCTCTTCAAAGAATTCATAGGTTGCATTTAGGCTTTTTGACACCCCGTCCTGCGGACACCCCTCTGGAAGAGGGGAATTATTCTCGCTTAATAAATCGATTACACCTTTAAGCTGGTACATTTTACGGGCAATAGTAGACTGCTTATCTACCCATTCGTTATATGTCTGGCTTGCTTCGGCAATTTCTGCCAGGTAGCGGATGCGATCGGGTGGAATAATATAAATCTTCTCTGATTGATCAGAAGTTAATTCCATTTTGGCCTTAAAATCGGTTCCGGTTTTTAATTTAATCTGTTCCATTAAGGCCACAAACAGGTTGTTCATGCCCGGATCATTAAATTGTGATGCCATGGTGCCGTAAACAGGGATTTCGTCATCTTTGGCCTCGAAAATATTATGGTTACGTTTGTATTGCTTGCGTACATCACGTAAGGCATCTAAAGCGCCTCTTTTATCGAATTTATTAATGGCTACCAAATCGGCGAAGTCCAACATGTCAATTTTTTCTAACTGCGTAGCTGCACCAAATTCGGGAGTCATTACATAAAGTGAAACATCGCAATGTTCAGTGATTTCAGTATCCGATTGGCCAATGCCCGAAGTTTCTACAATAATTAAATCATAACCTGCCGCTTTACAGATATCGATACTTTCCTGTACATTTTTAGATAAAGCAAGGTTAGCCTGACGGGTGGCTAAAGAGCGCATGTACACCCGTGGATTATTGATGGCATTCATACGGATACGGTCGCCAAGCAACGCCCCGCCTGTTTTTCTTTTTGATGGATCTACTGATATGATCGCTAAAGTTTTATCTTTCACTTCTACCAAAAAACGCCGAACCAGCTCATCTACTAAAGACGATTTTCCGGCACCGCCAGTTCCGGTAATGCCTAAAATAGGCGCAGTGTTATTTTTGGAGAGTTTTTTTAATTCATCAACAAATTTCTGAGCACCTTCGGGATCATTTTCTGCAACCGTAATAGCCCCAGCAATGGCTTTGATATCTTTTGTTGGAATGGTTTCGAGCTCGTTAGTGATATTGGCTTTGGTAACGAAATCGGTTTGGATCAGCATATCATTGATCATGCCCTGTAGACCCATTTTACGGCCATCATCCGGAGAGTAGATTTTAGAAATTCCGTAAGCCTGGAGTTCTTCAATTTCTGAGGGTAGTATTACGCCGCCACCACCCGCAAATATTTTAATATGTTCCGAACCTCTTTCTTGCAGAAGATCGTGCATGTATTTAAAATATTCGATGTGTCCGCCCTGATAAGAAGTCATTGCAATACCCTGAACATCTTCCTGAATGGCACAGTTTACCACTTCATCAACCGATCGGTTATGGCCAAGGTGAATCACTTCGGCACCTGAAGATTGAAGGATACGGCGCATAATGTTGATGGTAGCATCGTGTCCGTCGAAAAGGGATGCAGCGGTTACAAAACGGATTTTATTTTTAGGCTTATAGATTTCTACTTGTTGCATACTACAGGATTTAAAGGATGGATATGCTCTGGTAACCAATCCTTGTTTCCAAATATATTTGGTATGCAAATGTACTAAATTAAGCAGCTTAAAGCACGAATACCCTATACCGTTATGGCTTTTGGTTCAGTTACAAATTTTGTCCGAACTGCAGTAAATAACCGTTATTGTCGTAAATAGCAAACTCCCTCATTCCGTAGTCAAAATCTTCGAGCGGATAACAAATTTTGCAATGATCTTTTAAACTTTCCCATAGTGCAGTCACCTCGTTAGTTTTGATGTAAAGTGAACCACTCATGATGGATTTAGGAATATTGCGATGCTCATTAGGGCTACAGAACATGATTTCTATCTCATCTTTGCGGAGGGTTAACCAACTCAGGTCTTCGAATTTTGATGCGCAGGTGAAATTTAAAATTTCGGTATAGAATTTTAGCGTTTCTTGCATATCATGCGATTCGAGCATGGGGGTAAGTTTGGTAGCGGTGTATGTTGACATGATGTTAAGATAAAATATAGTTTATTTTTTACCATATAAGACATTTGAGACCATATAAGCTCAATGCGAAATCAGTGTATATAATCTTAGGTGTGCTAAGGTGACTAAGTTGGTTGAGAATAATTAGTTGTTTCCGTTTTTCTACCACCTAAGTCGACTAAGTTCATGTTAGTGGTAAGCTATCATTCTAAATATCTATAAAACAAAAAAACTATGCTGGTGAGCATAGTTTCCTTAAATTATTTGTTTGTAATCTCTGTGATTGGTTCTCCAACATTACCATTTGGCATCTGAATATGGAGCAGCGCAGCCAGCGTTGGTGCAATATCGGTCATGTAATGTGTTTTATTAGAAGCGCCTGATTTGATTCCCCAGCCCATAAAAACCAATGGAATGTGTGAATCGTATGGGTTCCAGTTTCCATGGGTTGTACCTGTACTGCTACCGTTAAACCAGTTTGGTTGTAAAACATAATAGATATCACCACTTCTACGTGCATTGTATCCGTTGGTAATCATTTTTTTCTGGATTTCCTGAATTGTAGCCTGTGATATTTTAGCAATATCAACTGCATTCTGGAAACCATCTAACCTTTTTAAGAATTCTACTGATGCTGATTTAATTACATCGAAACTCACATCACCTTTGTCGGTTTTATCATGATCGAAAATGATCTGGTTGTTCATCGATCTTAAAACCACATTATTTACTTTAAATTTATCATTTAAGTAAGCATTTAATTTGTCTGCGATATCACGGTCACTCACTACGCCTGAAGGTAATTTGTTCTCCTGCATAAAACCTGGTACATGCGCAGCTCCATGATCAGCAGTTAAAAATACGGTATAATTTCCTTTACCTACTTTTTTATCCAGATAATTGAAAAACTCTTCGAAATCTTTGTCTAAACGTAAATAAGTATCTTCTGCTTCTACAGAGTTCGGACCATAGGCATGACCAACATAATCGGTAGATGAGCAGCTAACCGCCAGGAAATCGGTAATATTATCCTGACCTAAATCTTCTGATAGGATGGCTAATTTGGCCAGATCTAAAGTAATAGTATTGCCATAAGGGGTGCTTCTGATGGCATCGAAATTTTTATCAACGTTTTGTGTTAATTGGTGAGGAAATGTGCTTGATTTACCTTCGTAAGCATTCTCATCTTTGGTACTGTTTACATAGGTATTGATGGGGTATAAAGTTTCCCAGTTTTTTGCATAAAACTTGTTCGCTAGTTTCAGTTTATTATAATCGGCAATCCAGGTGGGCACTTCTTTCATATAATAGGTGCTGGTAATCCAGTTTCCGGTACTGCCCTGGTACCAATATGCTGCATTTGCCGCGTGGCCGGCTGGAAGGATCGAACCTCTATCCTTTAATGAAATACCGATTACTTTACCTTTAAAGTTCGTGGCTAATCTCAACTCATCGGTAATGGTAGTGGTAAGCATGTTTTTCGGTGACATATTACCTTCTGAAGAGGGTGTACTGCCAACCGTTGATACTGTAGAGTCTTCGGTACAATACACACTCTTTTTGGTTTCAGGATCGTACCAATCGTTACCGATAATACCATGAACAGCCGGAACCGACCCCGTGTAAATACAAGTATGGCCACATGCCGTATAAGTAGGTGTATAAGGGATGAAGGTATTTTCCACAGAAAAACCCTCGTTGATTAATCTTTTAAATCCGCCATTGCTATAGCGGTTATAGTAGCGGTATAAATAATCCCAACGCATTTGGTCGACCACTAAGCCAACCACCAATTTAGGGCGTGCAACCTCAGCTGGAAATGCTTTTGAAGGTACTGCGGTAGGTTTTTTGGTTTGAGCTGAGGAAAGTGAGATCGAAAAAATAGAAATGGTAAAGATTAAACGGGATATTTTATTCATTGTGTTTTAGTTAAATGGCTAAAGTAATCAATTTAGATAAAGCTAATTTGAAGTTTATGTAAAGATTTTATATCGCTTCGGCCACTACAAATGTACTTCCACCTATAAAAATAAGGTCATTTGTGCCGGCTGCCTGAATAGCAGTTGCTTTTGCTTCGGCAACTGATGCATAAATGTATCCGTTTAAGTTAAATGCTGCCGCCTGTTCTTTTAGTGCGTTAGCAACTAAACCACGTTCTAAATCAGGTTTGCAAAAATAATAAATGGCATTTTTTGGCATAAGAGACAACACTTTCGAAATATCCTTATCGTTTACCATACCAAAAACAATGTGCAGGTTTTGATATGGAGTTTGTGTAATGTTTTTGATTACCTCCTTAATTCCCGCTTCGTTATGGCCGGTATCGCAGATGACTAAAGGATTTTTAGATAAAGTTTGCCAACGGCCCTGCAAACCGGTTTGTTTTTTTACCTGGCTTATTCCTTTATAAATACTTTCCTGATCGGTTTTTATTTCAGTTTTCTCGTTCAGTACTGCCAGAGTTTCTAAAACGGTTAGGATGTTTTTATGCTGATAAACACCGGTAAGGTCGCTTTGAAGATCTTTGTATTTGATTTTACCATCCTGATAAACGGATAAAGAAAGTTTACTGTTTTTTATTTTAAAATCCTGGGCAGTTAACACTTGATCAGCGAAAACAATAGGAGCGCCCTCAGCTTTGGCTTTTTTGATAAAAACCGGTGCCGATTCTTCCTGGGTTTCGCCAATTATTACCGGAATATTCTTTTTAATGATGCCTGCTTTTTCACCTGCAATTTCGGACAGGGTATTGCCCAGCATATTCATATGATCGAGGCTGATGTTGGTGATGACCGAAATTTGTGGTGTAATGATATTGGTAGAATCTAACCTTCCGCCTAAACCCACTTCGATTACAGCTACATCTACCTGATGTTTGGCAAAATGATCGAATGCCATGGCAACGGTGACCTCGAAAAAAGAAGGCTCAGTTTTTTCGATCAATTTTTGTTGATCTTTTACGAACGATACCACTTCCGTTTTGCTCATCATTTTTCCGTTGATGCGAATGCGTTCGCGGAAATCTTTTAAATGGGGAGAGGTGTAAAGCCCCGTTTTGTATCCCTGTGCCTGCAATACTGATGCTAACATGTGTGATGTAGATCCTTTACCGTTAGTGCCCGCTACATGGACACTCTTAAATTTATCTTGCGGATTATCCAAAGCCTCACAAAGAATAATGGTATTGGTTAAATCTTTTTTGAAAGCAGAGGCACCAACGCGGGTAAACATCGGGAGTTTACTGTATAAAAATTCAAGCGTTTGTTGGTAGTTCATAATTTGCGTCAAATATAATGGATTGGCGTTTGAAGTTCAAATGAGATTGACTTCCGAAGTTTTGAAATTTGGGATTTGGGGGAGGGAGAACTTCTGAAGTCTAGGTGGTGTTCTGTGAAGACACAGACCATGGCAAGGGAAATATTTATATTAACAAAAAAGGTCTGTGAAGACACAGACCTTGGTTATTTAATTTATTTTTTATTTCACTTTGAAGTTAAACATCACAATTCCGGTTTGTACATCGGGAGCTGATTCCAGTTTATTTAAACTCGCACCTAAAACAGCCTGTTCACATTTTCTCCAGAGTGCTAAATCAGATAGGGTAGTGCCTTTTGCACCCGCACGGGCCTGAACCACTTTACCATTTTTATCAACCCGGATTTGAACGGCAATTTTTCCTGCACTTTGCCCATCATCCTGTATCCTTGGGATATCGATAAATTTTCTGCTGGCCAATGATAACTGTACATTACCATTTCCGGAACCACCTTCTCCATAATTAGAAGCCAATGGATCGCCATCTTTATCGCCCTGGTTACCTGGTGTTTTTCCGGTGCCGTCTCCTTGCCCCTGACCAGTATTTTTTTTGCCTTTGTAAAGTGCATTCTGGTTAATTACCGGTTTGGCCGGCTTGTCTTCAGTTACCGGAGTTGGTGCTGCTTTAGTTGGTTTTGTTGGTTTAGTATTTACGGCAATAGCATCTTCAGTATTTTGTGTCTGCACTTCTTTATCGCTACTTTCGGTAGAGGTAGTTGGTGTAACTTTTTCTTCTGGTGTTACCTTTTCTGGTGGCTTGCCATTTGCATTTGGATCAGCCGATGGCTCTTCAATGCTGGTATAATCATCACCCATTCCTTCTGCTGAAGTACCGTAATTTACAACCATACCGCCCATACCCACTTCTTCAGGTGGCTGGAAAGAACCAATCACTATAAAAAAGCTGATCAATAATAAAAAACCCATAATTCCGCTTGCTATGGCAATGGCTTTAGGGTAATTATTTTCTTCGTTAGGTATTTGTGCTTTGTAGTTCATTATTTTTTAGGCTCAACGGCTACAACAAGTTTTAATTTCAGTTTATTGGCAATGTCATTTACCACAAATCCTTCCTGATATGTCACATTGCGCGATACATATAAAAGAATGGTCATATCTGGTGCTAATTTTTGGTATGATGCCAACGTAGGCTCTAATTCTTCAATACTAACCGGTTTCTTTTCAACGAAATATTTAAGGTTTTCATCTATTGTAACCGTAACTGCTTTCTTGGCGGTAGATTGCTGTCCGCTTGAAGATTGTGGTAACAATAGTTTAACTACTGTAGGATTAACCACGGCAGAGGCCAGTAAGAAAAACAGCATCAGGAAGAACATAATATCGTTCAACGCTGAAGTATGTACTTCTACCGATCCTTTTGTTCTTTTGCGTAAGTTCATTATTTGCCTGGTTCTTCTAATAAATCAATAAAATCAATTGCATCGGTTTCCATTTTAAGAATGATTTTTTCAACCATAATGTTTAAAATGTGGTACAGTACATAAGCGATGATACCAATAATTAATCCGGTTGCTGATGTAATCATTTTGGTATATAAACCACCAGAGATAGTACCGATTTCAATCGCACCTTTTATTGATACTTGGTGGAAAATGGTAATTACCCCCACAATTGTACCTACGAAACCAAGCATAGGTGCAATACCTGCAACAATACCCAATATACTGATGTTCTTCTCTAATTTAGAAACCTCTAATTTACCAACGTTTTCAATCGCGCCTTCAATATCTTTAATTGGGCGACCAATGCGTTTTAAACCTTTTTGCAACATCCGCGAAAGGGGAGAGTTATTATTTCTTAACAGCGACATTGCGCCTTCTAAATTTCCAGATTGGATATAAGACCTGATCTGTACAATGAGGTTAGCCTCATCTTTAGTGGCTTTTTTGATGGTTAAATAGCGTTCAACAAAAATAATCAAGGCTAAAAAAGCAAGAAAAACCAAGGGGATCATTACCCAACCGCCTTTAAAAAGCAGATCGATAAAATGTAGTTCTGGCTGTGGCTGTGTTACTGCTTGGTTAACCGCATTTGCTGTGTCTTGTAATGCTTGTGTGGTGTCCTGAATTAATAAAGTTATCATTATGGTTGTGTGTTGTTAGATTTTTGTTGTACGAAATAGCCTTTTCCTTTTAGTTTTTTCTGTAAAATATCTTTCTGTTCTTTAGCTTCTTTTTCAGTTGTAAAACTCGCTATGCTTACCTTTTTTAAACGACCAGGTACTTTTGCGATTTCGGCACTTAAACCGATTTTTTCCATTTGCTTAATAAATACAAGTGCTTTTTTCTCGGATTGAAAGGACGCTGCAATAACATAAAACGTAGAAGGACCAGTGTTTGGTACAATTTTATTTTCTTTTGGTGTTTCTACAGTAGGGTTGGCTACAGGTTTTGATGCTGTTTTTTTAACCGTATCGGTTTTTTTCTGAACCTGATTGGCTTTTAAAATGCTATCTGTTTTGGCTATTGAATCTTGTTTTGCTTTTAAGGTATCAACAGCAACCTTTGGCGAATCGACAATTACTTGTGCTGGTTTTATTGCTTCAGTACTTTTGCCTGTAAATAATTCGGGCTTAACCAAAAAGGTTATCGCTGCAATAACAGCTAAAGCTAAAACTGCAATTGTAATCATCAACCAGGTAGACATACCTTGGCGCGCTTCGTTTCCATGTTCAATTGGGTCATGGCCAAAACGGTTAGGATGCTCTGCATGTTGCTCTTTTATAAACGCCGGAGCCTCAATTACAGGTTCTTCATTTTTAGCCTCGTCTTCTAAATTGATGTATGTTTTTGGTTCCTCCGGTTCTGATCTAAGCGAGAAGCGGCTTGGACGTTCGCTTTCCTGGATAACTTTTTCTGGTAATTCAACTGGTTTTGTTTCTATAAACACCGAAGTATTTTCTGTAGCCTTTACTTCCTCTTGCGTATCGTCATGCTCTGGTGTTTCTATCGCATCTTGTTCAGCAGTAGTATTTTCTACCTCCGATTCTGGTGTATGGCCAAAACGGTTAGGGTTTTCTTCGTGTTGTGTTACAACCGATTCTGGTATTGCTACTTCTTCAATAGTATTTGCTACTTCCTCTTGCGTTTCAGCAGATACAGGTGTTTCTATTGCATGATGTTCAGCAGCAATATTTTCTACCTCCGATTCTGGCGTATGGCCAAAACGGTTAGGATGTTCTTCGTGTTGTATTACAACCGATTCTGGTATTGCTACTTCTTCTATAGTATTTGCTACTTCCTCTTGTGTTTCGGCAGATTCAGGTGTTTCTATCGCATGTTGTTCAGCAGCAGTATTTTCTACTTCCGATTCTGGTGTATGGCCAAAACGGTTTGGATGCTCTTCGTGTTGTCCCTTTATAAATTCTGGTGCTTCAACAACCTCTTCCGAATGTTTTAAAGTATTTTTAAGATCATCTTTAACTTCATCAAGTTCGATATTCTCAATAACAGGAGGCTGATAAGACTTGTTTTCGAAAGGAGAAGGGGCAACGGGTGCTTCGGCAATTTCGTCGAAAACTTCTTCCTCTTGTTGAGGTAAACCAGGTTTTGTTTCCTCAATTACGGTTTCTGCCAATGATGGAAGTCCATAAAATTCAGAACCATAGTTCATGTTTTTCACCGGTTCGAAACTTATTCCTTGTTCAGTAAAAAATAAGCGGCCAGTATTTTCAAGTTCGGCTTCGTGGTTTAATTCTAATTTTTGATTTACTTCTTCAACAAACTGTTCGATATAGTATTCGGCAGTATCATTGGAGATATTTCTTTTAGCAGCAATAAAATCAGCTAAGGCTGCTTCTTCAGTTAAATCAGTAGTAAACTGCAGGGTATATCCAGGAGGTAAAAACGTTTGTTTTTCCTTATCGTATCTTCCCGGGTATTTTTTTTTATAAAAGGTGCCCAAGCCGGTAATACCAACTTCTTTGCGTTGCTGCAAAAGTTCTAACAGGTATGATAAGATATCCATTCGGGTAAAATTAAGCGTTTAAAATTAAAAATTATATTCTACCTTCAAATAGTGTCTATTGATGTTTTTACACATCATATTCCAAAAAGGGGACAAATATGGGTACAGTTTTATTATTCCAATCATGAAAAAATCACAATCTTTAAACTTATAGCTGTATCCGTGCAAAGATAACGGTTACAAAGATAGAAATGGTATGTTAGTAAGCAAATCGCTAAATCGATATAATACCGAATGGCATGGTATGCAACAGGATGGGGAATAAAAAAAGCAGGACAGCTTATGCCGTCCTACTGGTTATATTTATGGCGATTACTGATTATTAAATTATATCTCTTAAAGTACAGGTTTTATGATTTATCTGTTAAGGTGTGTATGTAGTGGTTTTGCCACCATATAAGTTGCTTGATATGCTTGATAAATAAGTATGCACATCGCTGTTGGGTAAATTATAGTAAAGGTAAATGCCATAACCATTATTAACGGTTTGTGTAGCTAAAGATGCTGCTGTAGATGAGCTGGTAGCCTGAATATCTATTGCTGCAGGACCAAGATTTGCTTTGGCCAATCCGGGTATATTTGGAACCGAATAACTTCCGTAGATGGCATTCCAGCTATAGTTTACTTTAGATCCTACGGTAACGCCGTTATATGATAATCTTGATGCTGCCGGGCCATAGAAGTAAAATGAAATGATTTTGTTCGGCAGTAATGATCTCAATGCGGTTATGAGGTATACAAATGAACTGGAATTTGGCTGGCCGGTACCGTTATTACCATATTCTGCATATTCATCATCAAAATCAATACCATCAAGCCCATAAGTATTAACGGCATTTGCCAATTGCTGCGCAAAGGCCTGTGCCGAGGCTTGAGAGGTGAAATTACAAAAGCCTGCACCCTGGTGGTTACCCAAAATGGAAAGCAGCACTTTTATACCCTTATCTTGTAAAGGTTTAATGTAAGTTGTTTTATTATTCAAAACATTGGAAACATTTGTGTTGAAGAATAATTCAGCTTTTTGAGTTGAGGTATTGTAATTGATGTTGGCAGCAAAAATAATCGCAATGTCGAACAGCTGTTGCCCTGTAGAAAGTTTATACTTTCCTACGTTTCGGATATCGGCATTGTTCACTTCTACATAACATACACCTTTTGGACCAGTTACACCGATTGCCGACGGAGATGCGGTTGATTCTTTTTTAGCCGGACCAGTTAAGGTTTCATCCTGGGTAATGTCTTTTTTCTTACAGCCGCTAATAGAAACGGTTAAAAAGAATGCAAGGGCTAATGCCACATTTTTGCATGTTAACGATTTGGTAGTTGTCATAATTTTTATTTTAAATTGGTTAGAAATTGATTGTAATCGCTACAAACAGGTTTTTATTCAGAGAGATATTATATTTTATTGATGTTCATCCTGTAAATCAGGAATTAGAAGGATGGATGGGTTTGCTTTTTCAGAGAGATCAACTTGCTCTAAAAGCATAAATAAAGCGAATTGAGTTTACAGCAATACGCCGAAAAGGGTAGTTTTCTCATAGGTTAAAAAAAAATTGGTTAGAATTGGTTTGATATAAAAAAGGCAGGATAACTTTCGTCATCCTACCTGGTATTTGTGTGTTAAAAATTTGCTTTGTTAACGTCCCACCATAATCTGGTGCCGCCGTTGTCCGGTCCGCCAAGCAAGGTTACTGCTTTACGCACCTCATCCTTATTTCCATTGCCGTATTCTGCTGTTGGATATGGCAATCTGCGAATTTGTAATTGGGTATTGATTGTACCACCGCTATTATTGTTGGCTACTGTAAACAATTTTGGATAACCAGTTCTGCGGAAATCAGCCCATGCCTCAGCTCCGTCAGGAAAAATAGCCAACCATTTTTGTGTAATAATGCGTTCTAATTTTACTTCGTTAGATGCAGTTCCATCCCATTTAACAGTAATGGTACTTGCTGCAGCCGCATTGTTAGCCGGGTTTTTCGGATCTACATAGTCAGTTGGTTTACTTGTTGCATCAGCTAAATAATTGCCAATATTGGCATTCCATTGTTGCATTGATGTAGTGATACCAGTTTCATAATTGGTCTGTGCATCTCCTGCACCTGTCCAGCCGCGTAAAGCTGCTTCAGCTTTTAAAAACCAAACCTCGGCAGCCGTCATTAATATTTGCGGCGCCTTTTGCCCTATAGGTGCTTTTGAGTTATCTGGAGTAGAAGAATTTAAACTCGAATAGGTTTTGTAACCCGCTTTGCCCAAACCATTAAAAGAAGTATTGGCTCCTGATCTGATTCCTACATACTTTCCTGCAAAAAGAGGATCGGTAGCTGGCGTGCAGTATATTGATAAGCGGGGATCAGCATAACCCACCATGTATGATTCTAATGCTGCGCCCATGGCGTTATCTCCATCGTAATTTACAGTTACATTCCAAAGGTCGTTATTTCTGTTTCCTGATTGGGCAACCGCTGCGTTATCACCTGGCACAGTCATCAATCCACCTGGTGCAGCCATTGCTTTTTCTGCCTGCAGCTTTGCTGTAGCCGGATCAACTTTAACAATGCGCATGGCCAAACGTAACCTCAACGAATTGGCTAATTTAAGCCATTTTGCAACATCTCCACCATAAACCAGATCTCCGGTATCGTAATAGGCTTTTTTGCCTGGATTTGCTGTGATAAAAGTTTGCAAATTATTTGCTGCTGTATCAATCTGTTTGAAAAATTCGTTATAAACGGTTTTCTGGTCATCGTAAGGTTGAGAAATCAATGATTTACCTGCTTGCGTATAGGGAATCGGGCCAAATTTATCGGTTACCCTGTCCATTGCAATTACCTGTACCAAAAGAGATATACCCCACGATTCAGGCGCAGTTGTTTTTAAAGGTGATATGGCAATTTTAGAAATTGGTGCCATTACATTGGTATACTGGTCGTTAAAACCGGTTTCATTCCAGCCGTTATTAAGCGAATAGTTCATGTTGTTGATCCCACCGCCAAATGGTGTTGGAGGCATCATGTAACCACTAAATGCATCAGAACTTAAATTTTGAGCAATCTGGTAGTTGGAAAATATATTTTGCTGAATAGGCCCGATTGCTGATCGCAATAAGGCTAAACTCTGTTCTGTAGTTGGTAAATTATCGTTGGTGTTAAAACTTTCAAAGTTCTTCTTACAGCCCTGGTTTAAACCCGCAGCGGCTAAAAGTAAAACTAAAGATAAGCCTTTAATTTTATGTTGTGATAAATGATATATCGATTTCATGTTTGTTCGGATTAAAATAAAACATTAAGGTTAAAACCAAAACTTCTGGTAACTGGTTGGTTAAAAACGTCAATTCCTGATAAACCATTACCGGTAGACATGGTTACCTCTGGATCGTAAGGTGCTTTTTTATAGAAGTAAAACAAGTTTCTACCAATTAGCGAAAGGCGCATGCTTTTAAATGTTCCTTTTAAAGGTAAGTTGTAACCTATTGAAGCTTCGCGCAGGCGCACAACAGTAGCACTATAAACATATTCGCCGGTTACACCGTTTCTATCACCTAAGAAAGAATAATAGCTTTGTGGATTAATGGTAGCCGAAACTGCTTTTCCGCTGGCATCTACTCCATCAATTTTAACACCGCCTTGTGCCCTTGCATCGCCTGATGCTTTTGAGGCACCAGCCTGATCCATTAATGCTTCGGTTAGTGAAAGTACCTTACCGCCAAACTTACCATCTACCAGGAAGCTTAAGCTGAAGTCTTTATAGTTAAAACTGTTATTCCAACCCAATTGAAATTTAGGGTTTGCATTTGCAATCAGACTATAATCTCCACTTTTAACCGGGAAATAAGGGTTTGCAGCTGTTCCATCACCACTTAATATGATACGGCCATTAGCATCTCTTTGCAAAGTATAGCCATAAATATCGCCATAAGATCCACCGGCTGCAATACGCGAGATATATGCATTATTACCACCACCTGTTAAATCTATCGAATTTAGACCCTGTGAAGCGGCTACATCAATAATTTTGTTTCTGTTTAGTGATCCATTTATAGCTGTATTCCAGTTCAGACCATCGCCTTTTAATACGTCAGCTCCTAAAGTAAACTGTATACCCTGATTTTGAACATCGCCTGCATTTAGGTAGCCTGTAGCCACAAGGCCAGAAGGTGCCGGTTTAACAGGAATGTATTGATTTTTGGTGTTTGTTTTATAATAGGTAAAGCTAAAGTTTAAGCGGTTGGCCAGAAAACGCATGTCTGTTCCAATCTCGAAAGATTTTGTTCTTTCTGGTTTTAACTCAGCAAATGCCCTGTTAGTGTTAATGTTAAGTGCACCACCATTACCCAAAGTATTTTGGATAAAGGTTAAGTAAGGTGGCACTGCATTACCCACCTCAGCATAAGTACCTCTTATTTTGGCATAAGTAATGGCCTCTGGCAGTTTAGCCATTTGAGATACAATAAATGACAAACCTACCGATGGATAGAAATAGGAAATATTTGGTGTGAATGCAAGGTTCGAAGACCAGTCGTTTCTACCTGTTAAAGTTAAGAACGCCCAATCTTTATATGATAAATTCGCATTTGCAAATACGGCTTGTAACTGGCTGTGGAAAGCATCATTTGCTTTAGTTGTGTTTAATATATCCGAAGTATAAGTGCCGGCATTTGCTACAATGGTATTATTCGGTGTAAATAAATCAACCGCACTTAAATCGCCTGCTAAAGATAATCCCGTTGTTTTCTGATCGTTAATGCTACCACCAATTAATCCGTTGATCTTAAAGTCTGATCCTTTTAATGGCACGGTTACATTTAATATCGCATCAGCATATTTTTGGATAAAAGTTTGCGTATTCTGCGATAAGTATCCTTTGCCATTTGAGTTAAAGTTTCCGTTGATACCAGAATAGCGTCTGTTTTCGAAATCATCAGTAGTACGGTCTATATTTCCCCTTACCTGAAGGTTTAGCCAAGGTGTAAATTCATATTTCACATTTCCACTTAATAAAAAGCGGTTTCTGATGGCTGTGTTTGGGTTAAGGTTGGTTAAAAACCATGGGTTCTGGTTAATATCTGCAGAGCCACCTAACCAGTTCTGACGGGCAGTACCTACATTGCCTGCAAGCAGATAATTGTCTTTATAAGGTGTGATATCAACTCCTCTTGGAAAAAGATAAAGACCAACCAAAGGGTTGTTATACAATCCAATTGATGGGCTATTGTTGATGCGTTGGTTAATATAATTCACATTTCCATCAACAGTTAATTTGTTGTTTAGAAACTTGGCGGTTTCACGCAAATTAATATTATGCCTGTTTAATTTATTACCTTCCTGTATGCCACTTGCATAAGTATTGGCATAAGAAAAATAAGTTTGGGCAATTTCAGATCCGCCAGAAAAATTGATTGAATTGGTTGCGTTTGTTCCAGTCTGGAAAAACTGATCAAGGTTATCAGTAGTGTTGTTAATTGCTGCTCCCCAGCTGTCTCTGGTGGTAGTAGATGCAGGGCCATAACTGTTTTGAAATTCGGGTTTGTAAGCTATTTTATCAAAAGTTAAACTCGACGAAAAACCGATCTGTGTTTTACCTGCTTTACCTTGTTTAGTGGTAATTAAAATTACACCATTCTGTGCCTGGCTACCATAAAGTGCTGCTGCAGATGCACCTTCCAGCACGGTTAAACTTTCAATATCATCGGGGTTTAAATTCGATATCCCATCGCCACCGTCCTGGCCGCCACCAAAAATACTGTTCTGTTGCGCATTGGCATTACCGTTATTGCTGATAGGCACCCCATCAATTACATATAAAGGCTGGTTATTGCCGCTTACCGAACGGCTTCCCCTTAAAATTACCTTGGCTGAACCACCAACACCCGAAGAACTCGGACTGATCGTCATGCCGGCAACTTTACCATTTAATGAATTTACCAGGTTGGGGCTTTTCACTTTATTCAGTTCCTCGCCAGATACCTGTTGGGTAGTATATGTTAAAGATTTTTCTGATCTTTTTATCCCCAATGCCGTTACCACTACGGTTTCGAGGTTTTTAGAATCTGGAGTTAACGATACATCAAGGGTGCTTTGTGTACCAACGGTAATTTCTTTGCTCTGGTAACCTATAAACGAGAATACCAAAACATCACCTGTTTTAGCTCCAATGCTATATTGGCCAGAAGTATTAGTTTGTGTTCCACCTTGTGCACCTTTAATGGTAATGGTAACGCCGGGTACCGGTTTACCGGTTTCATCTTTTACCGTTCCTTTAATTACATCCTGATAAACGGAATGATAAGAAACTGCACGTTTAAAATGATCTGCTGGTGTAGCTGCATACAGACCTGCCGATGCATAAAGCAATAAGCATGTGAGCTGTAGAGATTTTTTCATATTCATTATGAATAATTTTGAATAAGTATTTGGTTAATTGTTTGCCGCCTTCCGGATTCCGTCCGGACTGTTTTATAGATAAGAGTATTTTGCTTACACAAATTGCCTACAATCAAATTGAAATATTTTAAAATATTTTTTCTTGAAGTGATTGCTGCATCTTTTAGATTTCTCCATTTCGATATCATTGACTGATTAAATTGCCCTGAGTTAATCCATAGCAGTGCAGTAGAAGACGCTTAAACTAAATCGAAAATATTAATCATAATAACAGTGTTTTTTGGAAATGAATGTCAGTATTCCATAGGTACTGTTGTCCTGCCATCCGCTTTATCACGATGAAAAATCGTGATGCTCGCTGCTGTCAGGTTTATTGAACAACGGTTTGGTTTCAAGGCACAAAACTTTGTACATAAACCTGATTGGAATGAAAAGCCCACAGCGCAGCGAGGACTTGTAATGGAAAGCGGGAGTGTAGTGGCCAAAAGCTCAGAAACTCCATTTCCTAATCATCAATCAAAATCAGCTGTGGGATTACTTAATAATATGGTTATTTTTTACAATAAATTACCTCTGGCTTGCAGTGTAATATGTAATCAAAATCAAATTCATTCGGTTAGGTTAGCGGCACCTACTGCCCAACAACCCGCAGCACCAACTAATGCTGCATCTTCATTCAGCCTGGATATATGAATAGGTGTATTGATTCCCTGCGACTCAAGGTATTTAATCACATTAGATAAAAACCGGCTGGAAGCATTGGCAATGTTACCGCCAATCACAATTGCCTCTACTACGTGATCTTGTTGAAAATCTTTAAGGAAAAGGCCAAGATTATGGCTAAATTCTGTAAATATTTTCCGCACCGTCTGGTTCTCCTCATAAAGCAAGGTCAGTTCGCGAACGTTTAGGATATTTAAACCTGTGAGTTCATAATAACGCTTTAAAAACCAACGGGTAGAAAGGTAATCTTCTGCTATACCATTCAAAAAAGAAGAGCACCAAAGGTTGGCATCGGTAATTTTTCCTTCTTTACACACGGCACTTCCGAGTCCGGTACCCAGGGTAATGCCAACCAGGTTTTGGTAGGCTCGTGCTTCACCTGCAAACACCTCTCCGGCTAAAAAGCAGGCAGCATCGTTGCTCATTAAAATCTGATCGCTGTTAATCTGCAGTTCACTGGCCAGCATTTCTTTTACATTCAGGCCATAAAATGCAGCATATTTGTCATTGCCAGCAATGTAAGAAATACCGTTATCATAATCGAAAGGCCCTGGCATTGCAATGCCTAAACAGCCAATTTGGATATCTGCCTTTTTATAAGCTGCTTTAATTACATTGCACCAGGTGTGGATAATCTTTTCTGTTGAGCCATGAGAGTCTACGCGCTCACGTGTAAAGGAACTTTTAAGGATATTGCGCTGCTGCATATCTATTACCGCCGCTGTAATGTGCGAGCCGCCGATATCAATGCCCAGTACATATTTGTTTTTATTCATCGTTTTCTGCTTCAATAGATCTATAATTGGTTTGTGCCTTATTGTGGCACCTAATGAAGAGTCTTTTTTTTGTTAAATTGCCTACAGCAGGAAGATTTTTTTATGAAATATTTTTTATTACCTTACATTTGATTCAATCAAACTAACCAAGTTGAAAGCAGCTAAGCCAGATCTAGTCGTTTTATGGAATAAGATTTGCCTTGAGGATGATATAAAATCTTTTGAGCAACTTTACCGCTTTCTATACACTAGGTTAATCAAATTTTCCATTTATTATGTGAATGATAAACAGGTTGCTGAAGATCTTGTAGCCGAAATATTTGTGAAATGCTGGGAAAACCGGTCGACAAGTACTCCTGTTTTAAATCCCGAAAGTTATTTTTTTATTGCAGTAAAAAATCAATCGCTTAAATACCTTAAAAAAAATTCTTCCATTACGTTTATCGATTTAGTTGATGAAGAGGATAATATTTCGGTGTCAACTCATACACCAGAATACATTCTCGAAACTAAAGAACTGCATCAACAACTCGACCATGCCATTGCAAGTTTGGCGCCACAGGCAGCTACTGTTTTCAGGTTAATAAAAGAAAGCGGGATGAAGTATAAAGAAGTGGCAGAACTGTTGAATATCTCACCCAGAACTGTGCAAACGCAATTATTCAGGGCCATTGCGAAACTCCGTATGGCATTACAGCCCTTAAACGATAAGGGAACCGATGGAAAAAAACTTGGAAAAATGATCTCCCTGATTATCTTAGCGGGTACTTTATCTTTTTTTATTTTTTGTAGGCAATTTTAACAGAAAAAGGAACATACAATAAAGGCACGGAAAAAAAATGACAGATCAAAGATTTACAGAATTGCTTGGAAAACAATTGGCCGGTGAAATTTCGCCGGATGAATCTGTAGAACTTAAATCTGTTTTAGCTGGCAGTGCATCGCATAGAACGGAGTACGAACTGTTACAAACTTACTTTAATGGTGAAACGGTTGAGGATGAAAATATTGATCAGGTTTTTGATCGGATCAAAGCTCAAATTACAGTTCCGGGAGAACCGGGCTTAACAGTTGTCAAAAATAAACCTTATAGTACCTGGCTAAAAATTGCGGCGGTTGTAGCCATTGTTATCGCTGGTGCACTGGTATACAATAGAGAAGCTATTTTCTTCAATAAGACAGATCAGCTGGAATTAAAACAAGCGCTAACCAAAGCCGCAGAGGTTAAAACCATTGTACTGGCCGATGGCTCTACTGTAAAAATGAATTCGGGGAGTAGTTTAAAATACCCGGAACATTTTACTGCCGGTACCAGAGATATTTACTTATCTGGTGAGGCATTTTTTGATGTTAAAAAAGATCCTGAACACCCTTTTATTGTCCATACCGAACAATTGGCTGTAAAAGTACTGGGTACCGCATTTGATGTTAAAGCTTACCCGAACGATACTTTCTCCGAAACCACCTTAATCAGGGGAAAGGTATCTATTTCCCTTAAAAATAATATCAAACAAACTTTTATCTTAAAGCCAAATGATAAATTCACATTGGCTGGTGATAAAGCAAGCATGAGCCAACTTAGCTACTTTAATGGCACCGGGACTGAACGTATTTTGGAAACGGCATGGACAAACCACGAGCTTATTTACAAAAACAATAGTTTTGAGGAAATTGCTAAACTTTTTGAGCGTTGGTATGGGATCAAAATAGCCTTTAAAACACCTGAACTTAAAGCCGTGAGGTTTACTGGGCATGTTGATAAAGAAACACTTGAGGAAGCATTAGAGGTGCTAAAACTCATCGAAAACTTCAATTATTCGGTAAATGGCAAAAATGTGTATATCTACCGTTAGCACATAATACTTTAGCCATGTATATTTGTTGCCATGAATTTTGTGCAGCGGATTATATTGTTAATTGGATTGATTTTTCCGCTATGTGCATTTGCGCAAACTAAAGTTACCTTAAATTTTAATGGGGCAAATTTTGAGCAGGTTGTAGAAGCTATACAGCAGCAAACTGTTTATCATTTCGCTTACAGCGAATCCAAAATTCCTAAACATCAGGTATCCATCAAGGTAGAAAAAGAGGAAGCTGTAAAAGTAATTGATCAACTTTTGCTTAACAGTGGTTACACTTATTCCTTGCTGCCCAATCATCTCATTGTAATTAGAAAAAATGGAGGAGGGATGGAAACAGATAGTGTCCGTTTTTTAAAAGAAGTGGTAATTACGGCTTTGGGCATCGAAAAGGATAACCGTAAGGTGGGTTACGCCCTTACCACTATTAAAGGCTCATCTATTACCAAAGCAAGAGAAAGTAATCTGATTATGGCACTGCAGGGGAGGGTGGCCGGACTAAATATTACAGGTGTAAACGGTGGCCCTGGGTCTGCTGCGCGTGTGCTCATTAGGGGTGTTTCGAGTATGACTGCCACCTCTCCATTATTTATCGTAAATGGTGTACCCATTGATAATAGCATCAGGGGAAGTGCTAACGAGTATGGTGGTGCCGACTATGGTGATGGGATCAGTAATATTAATCCAGACGATATTGAAACAATAACCATATTAAAAGGTTCGGCAGCTTCAGCTTTATATGGGGCGAGGGCCGCCAATGGTGTGATCCTGATTAACCTTAAAAGTGGAGGAGAAAATACTAAAGCTAAATTTGAATACAATACCAACCTGGCTTTCGATGTTCCTGTTAACTCAACCGATTTTCAATATTTATACGGGCAAGGGACTCAGAACAAACGTCCTGCCGATTTGTATAATGCCATTTCAACAGGTTTGTTAAGCTGGGGAGAAATGATGGACGGCAAATTAACTCCTCAGGTAGATGGTTCTATGCGACCTTACACTCCTGTTAAAAATAACATCCAGACTTTTTATCGTATTGCTCCGGCATTTACCAATACACTTTCACTTGTTGGCGGAAATACAAAGAATAACTATCGTGTTTCTGTTTCTAATTTAGATTACAATTCTATTTTAAGCAATGGCGCACTAAACCGTAAAACGTTAAATTTTTATGGCACAGTGGCTTTAAGCCCTAAAATATTGTTGAGTTTAACAGGCAATTATATTTACGAATGGAATAAAAACAAGAGTTACTTAAGTGATGGTCCATTAAATCCTAATTATGGAATTTCTGCCCTGGCTACCAGCCTGGATCAATCTATTCTGGCACCCGGTTTTGATGCGAAAACAGGTTTCGAAAGTCGCTGGAATGCCGATGAATACAAAACCAATCCATATTTTTTGATGAATAAACAAGCTGATCATGCCAGCCGCAACCGTTACATTTCATCCGCAGTGCTGAAGTATCAACTGGCCAGTTGGGCATCTGTTCAGGGAAGAATTGGTTACGATTCGAGTAAGGATGAATTGGTAAGTATTTTGCCTACCGGAATTGCTTTTTCTATTAACCGACAGGGCGGTATGAATGCCTACGATCAGAACCGTACCTCTGAACTAAATAGCGATATCTTGTTCAGTGCCACCCGGAATCTTAGCGATAAATTAAATCTCGAACTTTCTATGGGTGCGAATTACCGTGAAAGAAAAGGTAATAGCGAAAAGTTAAAAGGTTCACAGTTTAAGGTACCTTACTTATATACTCCCGAAAATCTGATTACCAGTACCAAAACATTAGCTATCTCTAGAATCGTAACAGAATCTGCTTATTACACAGCTGACCTGAGTTATCAGCATTTTCTTAATTTCTCAGTTACGGGTCGGTACGATATCTATTCAACCTTGCCTGCCAATAACCGTGGGATTTTTGTGCCAGGGGTATCGGGCAGTTTTATTTTTTCAGATCTGTTGAAATTAAAAGCTCTGAATTTTGGTAAACTGCGCGTTGATTTTGCCAAAACCAGCGGCGAACCTATCGTTCCTTATACCACACAAATTTATTATACAGTAGATGATCAGGTGAATGGTATTCCTGTTGGCGGCTTTTCCAGCGATTTACCTAACTACAATTTAAAACCCTTCACCTTAAATGAAATAGAAGCTGGCTTAGACCTTAAGTTTTTTAACAGCAGGTTGGATATTGATTTTACTTATTTTAATCGCGTTACGCACAATGAAATTATTAATGCAAAACAGTCGGTTACCACAGGTTTTACCTCGGCTTACGTTAATCTTGGTGAAACCCGTAATGCAGGAATTGAGCTTGCTTTAGGATACACCCCAATCCTTACCACAACCAGCAAGTGGCAGATTAATCTTAACCTTACTAAGGTAAAAAATACACTACTCTCCATTGATGGCAATAGTAATTATACGCTAACAGGTACTTATAGGCCATTAAATGCCAATACTGCATTGGTAGTTGGTAAACCGATTACCCAGGTTATGGCTTACGATTATTTGCGTGATGCCAGTGGCAACATGATCATCGGATCAGATGGCATCCCTAAACGGGGTAATTTTATTCCAATGGGCGGCACAATGCCTACTTTGTACGGTGGTATAACCAACAGTTTTAATTATAAACAGTTTAGTTTTTCTTTTTTGATCGATTACCGCTTCGGCAATAAAATCCTATCCGCAACAGAATATTACAGCTACGTGCTTGGCTTAAATAAGGCCACTCTGGTGGGTAGAGAAACAGGTATTGTAGCCGATGGGGTATTGGAAAATGGGCAAAAAAATACCATTAACGTTCCTGCTTATGCCTATTACCCCGAACTGGCCACCAATATTTCCGCATTATCGGTACTCAATGGTAGTTTTATTAAGTTAAGACAGGCCACATTGGGCTATACTTTTAACAATAACTTTTTAAAAAGGACACCTTTTAGCAATATTGGGATTGATTTGGTGGCCCGAAACCTATTTACCCTGCTTAAATACAGTAAGAATATCGATCCTGAGTCGCAGTTTTCGCCCACACTGGGTTATGCTGGTATAGAAGGAGCTTCATTGCCTGCAACGCGTACGTTTGGGGTTAATTTTAATTTTAAATTCAAATAACGATGGTGATGAGAAAGTGGTGTGTTTTGGGTGTTTTTTTTCTGGCTTTAATGGGCAGCTGTTCTAAAGCAAAGTTAGATCAGATCAATACCGATCCAACCAAACTGACAGAAAGTAATTACGATCCCAATAGCCTGCTTGCCCAGGCGCAGTTAAAATATGCTAATTTGGGGTACTATCAGCTTTTGTACCAAAGTACCATGATGCAATTGCTTGCCTCTACCTATTATTATTACAATAATGGAGATAAATACATCAATGTGGGCAGTTTTACCGATTATCAGGGGCGTATTTTTGACGAAGGATATAAGGATGCTTCATCCATCAGAGAGATGCAACGACTGGCCAGACTGAAAGATCCTGTAGCGTATAAAAACCTGATTGCCATTGGCGATATCATGTTCGTGCTGGTTTTACAAAGAATTACCGATACCTATGGTGACGTACCTTATAAGGAGGCAGTTAAGGCCATGCAGGGCATTAAATACCCTGTGTACGATCGGCAGGAAGATATTTATAACCAAATGCTGAATGATCTTGATGCCGCCACCGCGCAACTGGATACCGAAAAACCAGGACCTACTGCCGATCTTTTTTATAAGGGAGATGTTGAAAAATGGAAGAAGTTTGGCTACTCGTTAATGTTGAGGGTTGCCATGCGCTTAACCAAAAGTGATCCGGACAAAGCCAGGCACTGGACAGAGAAGGTTGCTGATAAAACCTTTACAGGCATCAATGACAATGCGATCCTGTTAACCGATGCCTCCTCATTTAACAGCCAGAACGGAACATCACTTGCTTTGAGAACCTTTTCTGATTACCTGGAAGTTCGATGGAGTAAAACCTTAATCGATCAGTTAAGGAATACTAACGACCCTAGGTTGGGTGTAATCGGTGAAGTACCAAAAGATGGATTGACTAAAAATTCAGATCAAAACCTAAACGGAAATACCGACGCAGCAGTTCAGTTGGGAATGCCTAATGGGTTTGATCTGCAGGGTGGTGCAACTGATATCAGTCGTTCTCCAAACTATCCGGGTGGTACAGGCAGCGGAAGTGATTTTGCGCCGCTCGGAAAATATTCCAGACCACGTACCGCAGTATATCTTAAGTTGAGCGGCCCGATTTTTATTCTGAGTTACGCTGAAACTGAATTTTTACTCGCCGAAGCTAAGGTGAGGGGCTGGAATACTAGTGGTACGGCAAAACAACATTATACTAACGGATTAACCGGAGCCATACAGTCACTTGCCCAGTTAGATCCATCCGCAACGGTTGACGCCAATAAGATTACTGCGTTTGTTAGCCAAAACCCACTTGATGAAAGTAGCTCACAAAATGCATTAGCTTCAATCAATACACAGTATTGGGTAGCCACGGGTACCAATTTCAATTTTATAGAAGCCTGGTTAAATTGGAAAAGAAGCGATTACCCTAAGCTTATTCCCATAAACTACAAGGGTAACATTACCAATGGCACTATTCCCCGCCGGATGATCTACCTATCAACCGAAGTACTGAATAACCCCCAGAATTATAAAGCTGCTGTTGCAAGAATAGCTGGAGGCGATGTGCTTACTGCAAGAGTTTGGTGGGATAAGTAATCAAGCCTAAGTTAGTCTAATAAAGCAATAGTTTGGGCTCTTTTAAATAGACTAATCAGGTTTTTAGGATTGGAATAGGATATAGGTTTAAGTAAAAATAATTTTCTTAAAATAGCATCATTGCTGGGAAAGCTTTTTCATGCAATGTTATTAAGTTGAGCACCACGGTCGTCAGTCTGAGGGTTAATTAAAATCAATATGAGTGACAGATTTTTAGAGAACTATAGGCTGCGAGGAATCGTCATTCCCAACTTGATTGGGAATCGTAATGCAAGCGCTTTAAGATTCCCGCCTGCTCGAGAATGACGGCCGTACTGATAGATTCTGTCAATGGACTACGCTATCAATGATAAACCCCTAATAGAAAAATCGTTATTGCGAGGAACGAAGCAATTTTAATTCGCACGCTGGCAGCGATCGTTGAAAGATTGTTTCCCCGAAAATCGGGGCAGGTTGTCGGCTGAAAAAGCCTTCTCGCATCCGATAGCTATAGGATGACGATACGGTCGAAATGATTATACCTGTTATTCCAATACTTTGTTTTTGAAAACAGACTTAGGCAATGAAGATTTTACTAAACAGCCCATAAAAAAATGCCTCCCGATTTCGGAAGGCATTTTTTTGTTTCATTAAGACTTTAAAGGTTTCTTTATCCTAAAATGAATAAGTCAAGCCTCCGAAAATATTAAATCCATTAACCTGATAGTATAAATATCTACTGTAGTTTTTATTTAAGATGTTGTTTGCTTTTGCAAAAACAGAGAATTTTTTATTGATCCTGTAATCTGCACCTAGCCCTAAATCTACATAACCTTTAACCGTTTCAATAAGTTCTATATTAGTATTTGGAATTACGTATTGTGAAGCGGGAACAGGAGCACCCGTGTATACTTTAGCTTTTACGTCATCCTGGATCACAACACCAGCATTAAAACTTAGTTTTTTGTTAAAAGTATACATAAAGTTCGAGCTCACTTTTAAACCCGGTTTAAACCAGGAGTAAGTTTCGGAAGCAGGCTTCCAATCGTCGACGTTTAATTTACCTGTCCATTTTAAAGCATCACTTACCTGAACAGAAATTTCTCCTTCTAAACCCGTTAATTTTGTTTTACCGAAATCGTATATCACATCAAACTTATTAAAGTCAGTAAAGTTATTTACGAACAAAGGCATATCATCAAACTGTTTTACATAGATACGGGCTTTGTAACCAAAACCTGGTCCGCCAGTACCCTTAATACCTGCACTGAAACTTAATTTTTCCACTGTGTTTTTCACTAGGATATTGCTGTTTAGCCAGGGGTTTTCATCTGTAAAACCTTTTAAAGAGTTTCTGTTTACATCTCCCTTAACCTCCCCAAAAACCTGCAGATAATCAGGAATCAGCGTGAAGTCAGCAGTAATTGCAGGGAATATCTTTGAACTGCTGTAGGCGCCAAATTCCTGTACAAAATTAACTCCTGCAGTAATTTTAGCACCTTTAACCTGTAAACGGATATAAGGGTTTAAACGCAACAGGTTATTGCCAACACTGGTTAAAGCATCTTTCGTGTTTCCAAATTCGGTTGATGCAGCTAAGCCAAGGTTTAAAGAATTGATACGTTTGTTTACATAACCGTTTAAGCTGAGGTAATTTTCTTTGGCGCTAAATTTATCGTTCCAGATATAACCATTCGCTTTTAAAGCATAACTAAAAGCATCTTCATCTTCAGTAAAGTTTTTCACCAGTTCGCCTTCTAATTCGATGGTAGTTAAAGCCTGTTTATCCGGATTTGGATTTAGGGTTGGCCGGACATCATCTATACCGTAAAAATAAGTGCCGTTACGCTCAAAATTGATGCGGCCACTTACGGTATTTTCATCTAAAATACTGCGACCAAAAACACTTAACTGTTGGTTGCTGCTGTTCTGTTTGTTTAATTTTCCTTCCTGACTAAAGTGCTTAAAATAACCACCAACTTGTAGCCCTTCATCTTTGCCGGTGTTAAAATAGGCTTCGCCCAAAAGGGTACCCAACGATCCGAATGCGCCTTTTACGTAGTTGTTAACCAAAATGCTTGCTTTTTCTTCAGCTAAGGCCTGTGCCTGTAGCTTTTGGATATCGCTGTTCAACTCCAGCTTTCTATCTAAAATGCTATAGTTTAATTTTGCCTTATAAGTTTTAACATCGTCCAAATTCGGGCTTCTTCTCAACTTTACCGCTTCGGCCAAAATTGGCTTATATGGGCGCACTACTTCAATCTCCTCGTTTACCACCCCTTTTTCCTCAGTTTTTTTATCCTGTGCCTGAGCAGTCATTAATCCAGCAGCTAAAAAAAACAGTGAACTATATATATATTTAATCGATTTCATAATGCTACTTCTTCTGGTTTAGTTTTTCTAGTTTTTCTTTGGCTGTAGGAATGATATCGTCCTTGCCTTCGTAATTATCAATTATACTGAGAAGTGTACTTTTTGCCTGTAAATTGTCTTTTAATGCCACATAATTATCAGATAAAAGGATAAATGCCTTTGCTACCCAATAATCGTAAGCGGCCATGTTGTTAACCAGATCAAAACAGGTTTTAGATGAAGTTTTGAAATCACCTTTGTTGTATTCTAATAAAGCCAGATTGTATTTTGCTTCGGCAGCGGCAATTGTTTTTGTTTTAGCCACTACATTTTTAAATTCTTTGATGGCTGTGGTAGTATCGCCTTTTAACAAGTAAGCTTTACCAGAGTATAAGCTCGAACTGTTTTTTTCTTCTTCCGAAGCTTTTTCCGATTCTTTGGTCAGCTGTGCATACTTAAGCATGTCATCAGGCATGTTTAAGGCCGTGTAAGCCTTTAATAAATTATTGATGGCAAAGCTATAGTGCGATTTGTAATCGGTTGTAGTCTCTAATCTTTTCAGGTAAACAATCGCTTCGTTGTATTTTTTCTGATTTAAGAAGAGTTGAGAGATACTTACCAAAGAACGTTCGGTGTAATCGCTCGTCCAGTCGTTTAAGATAAATTCGTAATCTGGAATGGCTTCATCCGGACGACCTAATTTAACCAACGATTCTGCCCTGATAAATTTAGCTTCTTTTTCATGGTTGGCCTTAGGGAATTTATCGAAATAAGCATTTACTGCCTGGAATGCACCATTGGCATCTCCTTTTAGATAGGTATTATTGGCTGCGGCAAAAACGATGTTATCCTGTTCAGAACCAGAGTAATTTCCAAGTGGAGTAGTTGCTGCGTAAGCGATAAAACCATTCGCGTCTCCACGGTCTACATAAATGTTCTTGATCGATTCCATTGCCTGTTTAGCTTCGTCGGCAGTTGGGTAATCGCGGATTACTTTTTTGAACGATTCTAAAGCGGCATCATCCTGGTCTTGGTTGTATTGAACCAAGCCAATGGTAACTAAGGCTTTCGCTACATAGCTACTGCGTGGGTATTTGGCCACTAATGCAACAAGATCTGATTTAGATTTATCAAAATCGCCTTTGTTGAAATAAGTATAAGCGGTTTCGAAGCCGGCATCATCAGCATAATTTGAATTTGGAAAAGTATTTAACAAACTTTGCATCGTTGCAATTTTCGCATCATACTGCGTTTCCAATCCCTGGATCATTCCTTTTTGGAAAGTGGCATAATCTTCAGAAGTTGTTTTGCGGCTGATGATTTTATTGTAATTAGCCATTGCATCACCATAGTTCTTATTTACAAAATACGAATCGGCTAAACGAATGGTCGCATCATCAATGGTTTTTTGATCTTTATCATTACCAGCAAGGAATTTTTCGAAATAAGTAGCTGCTTTGCTGTATTTCTCATCTTCGAAAGCAGCATAAGCCAAAGCATAATTCGCGAAATTGTAAACGCCTGTTTTATCGGCATCCGGCATCTTTAAAAATTTCTCGAAAGTGCTAACCGCTTCGCCATACTTACGCAGTTCGTACATTGATTCTGCTTTCCAGTAAGTATTTAATGCATTGATCTCATTGTCTTCCGGGAACGTCTCAGAACGTAAAAACATGGATAATGCATTTGGGAAAGCCCTCTCGTTATAAAACTCTAATCCACGGAAATAGGTTACCTTTTGATAAGCTTCTTTGGCCTCAAGGTTTTTATCCGGAATTGGCTCAAGAATATCAACAGCTGCCTGGTAGTTTTTGGTGGTTAATAAAACTTCACCTAATAAGGTTTTTGCCTCATTTATTTTACGAGATTTTGGGAAAGTTTTTAAGAAACCCTGCGTAGCCTCTAAAGCTTGCTGGTGGAATTCTAATTCGTAACTTAATTTGGCATAGTTTAACCAGGCTTCTTCCTGTATACCCTTATCAAAACTTAAACGCGAAGCCCTGAAAAAAGCACTTTGCGCTTTTTGCTTGTTGCCCAACTGTATAAATGCTTTACCCAGCGTATGCATACCGTTTTGCAGGTAAACGTCATCAGTATTCAACTTTTCTAAAACGGCAACAGACTCTTTGTATTTTTTATTCTGAAACAATGAATATCCATATTGGTAGATGAAGAGATTGTTCTTGGTTTCGCTTTTATCTTTTGCATAATATTCGGCGAAATACTTTTCAGCATTTTTAAATTCAGATTTTGCAAAGTACGATGCCGCAACCAAACTCAACATTTCTGGTTCGAATTGCTGTTTGGTTTTTTGAATTGATGCCAAAGCATAGCTGATTACATCATCGTAACGCTCATCAAGATAGTACATCGAAGTGATGTAGTAGGGATAACTCGCCTCATAAGTAGGAGAGCCCTTTAATTTTTCGAAGTTAGCTAAAGCTGTTTTATACTCTTTGTTTAAGTAATTGATATAAGCAAAGTAGTAAGTAGCGCTTTCCTGAAAATCGCCCTCTTCTTTTTTAACTTTTTCGAATAAAGGTTCTGCTTTTTCGTAGTCTTTAAGTTCAAAATAGGCGTAACCCTGTTTAAACTGATATTCGTTTCTCTGCTTGCCAGAAAGTGTAGAAGGATCTGTTTTTTCGAACCATTCTAAAGCTTTTTTATAGTTTTTCTGGTTGAAATAAGTTTTTCCAACATAGAAATAAGCAAGTTTGGTGTTCGGATTTAACGGGTAATCCCGGATAAAGGCCTGAAATAAACTTTCAGCATCTGCATTGGTTAACTCCAGTGCGCAAACGGCGGCATAAAATTTTGCGTTCTCTTTCAGTAAAGATAATTCGGCGTTACTCTCTGTCTGGGTAGAAGGTTTATAACGTTGCAGCTCAACAAGTTTAAACTGTTGTGCAGCTGCAGTGTATTTTTCTTTGTCTAATAATTCTAAGCCCGTTTGATAGTTTTTGTTGAGGTTCTGCACTGCGCTAACCTGAGCATAAGTGCTAAAACTTCCAGCTAAAATTAGCGGAATTAGTAAGTATTTTTTCTGCATTGGTTTCAAATATGGTTGGTACTAAATTAGAAATAGTATCAAAGCTTATCAACAGAAGTAATTAACATCTGTTAATAACACAAATTAACGATAGGATTTTTGGTTTGGTATTCAGTGGTGAACGAATGTGGAAAAGTTAGGTTCATTGGTCATTAGTTCATTCGTCATTGGTACTGCCGCATCCGGTAGAGGTTTATTGGTTGGTTTGTCGTTGGTTTATTAGTCCCACCATCAGTCATTGCAGAGGGGCTTTTCCCAAAGAAACCTGTCTTGCTGTAGGTAATCTATGTAGAAATCGCGTAGAAGGATAATTGGTTAGTTGTTTACATCAGTTGACTGTTTGTGTAGAGTTCATTATTTTCATCGTGTAATGATCGATTACAAATGAACAAAGTCCAGTAAGCAATGATAAATAGAGAGCATAATACTCTGCAACATGGAGAAATAAACAATTATCAATACCCCATGCTAGTCTATGCACCGTGCACCAATGAACTATTGATTAATGAACGATTAGATTATCAATGCGCCATGCTAAACTATGCATCCTGCACCAATGAACCAATGATAAATGAACTATTGAACTAATCTACCCCTGACTTGCCAACAGATACAATACCGCCATTCGCACCGCAACTCCGTTTTCTACTTGTTCTAAAATAATAGATTGTTTGCTGTCGGCTACGTCGCTGGTAATCTCAACACCTCTGTTTATTGGGCCGGGATGCATGACGATGATTTCTTTATCAAGATTATCTAAAATCTGTTTGTTTAGGCCATACATCATGGCATACTCCCTTAAAGATGGGAAATATTTAATGTCTTGACGCTCCAATTGGATGCGCAGCATATTTGCGACGTCGCACCAGTTTAGGGCTTTAATTAAATTATGCTCGACCTTTACACCCAATTGATGGATATGTTTAGGAATTAAGGTTGTAGGACCGCAAACCATTACTTCAGCGCCTAAACGCTGCAGGCAAAGAATGTTTGAGATGGCTACACGAGAGTGCAGGATATCGCCCACAATTACTACTTTTTTACCAGCTACATCGCCCAGTTTCTGGCGGATGGAGAAGGCATCAAGTAAGGCTTGAGTTGGGTGTTCATGTGCACCATCTCCGGCATTTACAATTTGAGCCTTTACATGTTTACTTAAAAACTGACCTGCTCCGGCATAAGGATGACGCATTACTACCATATCAACTTTCATTGATAAGATGTTGTTTACGGTATCGATCAGGGTTTCGCCTTTGCTTACCGACGATGACGAAGCGGCAAAATTAACCACATCAGCTGAAAGTCTCTTTTCAGCAAGTTCGAAAGAAAGTTTGGTACGGGTAGAGTTTTCGAAAAAGATATTGGCAATGGTAATGTCGCGGAGGGATGGAACCTTTTTGATCGGCCTGTTAATCACTTCCTTGAAATTATCTGCAGTTTCGAAAATCAATTCGATATCATTCCGGTTAATATCTTTAATGCCTAAAAGATGTCGGGTTGATAGTTTTTCTGCTGCCATTTTTATTTATTATTTTTATCTGTTTTATTATATTGTTTTAACTGTCAGATAGAGCTTCCATGCCAAAATAACCCTTTTGTAAGGTGTTTAGGCTCATTTTGGCAAGGGCGGTTCCGATATTAAAATCACTTTATCTTCACTTCCTTCACTCGCCCAGGTTACTTTTACCTGTTGTGAGTTTAAACTATCCACCTGATGCCCAATGTAATCGGGTTCTATAGGTAAATGCCTGCTAAACCTCCGGTCTATTAAAACCAAAAGTTCCACTTTCTCTGGTCGGCCATAAGCAAGCAAGGCATCTAGTGCTGCCCTAATGGTTCTGCCTGTCCAAAGTACATCATCGATTAAGATTACTTTTTTGCCTTCGATAATAAAATCGATAGAGTTGCTGCTTGCGGTAACCAGTCCGTCTTTACGGCGGAAATCATCTCTAAAGAAAGTAATATCGAGGTTTCCCTTTAAAATTTTCTTGTTTTTAAGGATAAGCTGAAGATCCTGATGAATACGATCTGCTAAAAAAATACCCCTTGGCTGGATGCCAATTAAAACGGTATTTGCGAAATCGTCGTGGTTTTCAATTAATTGATGGCAGAGCCTCTTAATTGTAATCTGAATTTTTTGTCCGTCAAGAAGTGTTTTCTTTTGCATGGAAGAAGGATTGGGCAAATATATAAAAATGTTTTAAGGTAAGAAAGTTGAAGCTGGATTGTTTTAGTGTTTCCTAGCTAAATTGTTCTCTATCAAAATATAAAAACGTAAAATTATTTTTTGATAGTGCTTTAAAGACTAAAGTACAAATACAGAAGTAGAAGATTTATATTAGGATTATGTTTTTAAGCTTAATATTCTGAGAAAACGATGGCTGTTTTTGCATTAAAAAACTTTATTTTTATAATCTATGATCCGGCAACCAGTAATCTTCTTTGATGGCGTTTGTAACCTCTGTAATTCATCTGTGCAATTTGTTATTGAACATGATACAAAGGATCAATTCAAATTTACTGCGCTACAAGGTGATTACGCTAAAGAAATGCTGCCTAAATTTAATGCTGATCCCGAAAAATTGAATACTATTTTATTGCTGGAGGATGGGAAACTCTATACCAAATCTTCAGCGGCACTAAGAGTGGCCCGAAAACTCAATGGATTAACTCCGCTTCTTTATGCATTTATCATTATTCCTAAGTTTATACGTGACTGGGTTTACGATATAATTGCCAAAAACCGTTATAAATGGTGGGGAAGGCAGGAAAGTTGTTGGGTGCCCACTCCCGAATTGAAAAATAAGTTTATTGCTTAGTTTTGTGGGCCATTTTTCTTTCTACCCGGCGACCAAAGCCAAAGTGTTAAAATGATTAACGGTATGGTAATGCTTAAAGCAATTACAATCATGATGGCTTTTTGCTTAACCATGTCTGCTTCATTAGAAGTAAATACATACACCGTTTCTTTAATGGCAAATAAGGTAATGATGGTAGAAAGGACGGCAAATAGTTTACGCATGGTTTAATTTTTAATGCAAAGATTGCATAAATTTTTAAAAACAAGAAAGATGCTGAACTAAATTCAGCATGACGCAACAGTCATAAAAAAAGTCAGCCGGATTGCTCCAAACTGACCTCTTTTTACCAAATAAACCAAAATTACTCTGCCGTTTTAATTGGAGTTAAATCTTTTAATTCTTCTTCGGAGAATAGGCGGTAATGGATCTTAAAGGTTTTTTGAAGTGGGGTTTCTAACGAAAAACCACCTACACCAAATCCATCCAGCACATCCAAAGTAAAGTGTGAGAATTTCCAATACTCGAACAGGTCTCTGTCTACCCAAAACTCGCAACCTTCTATTTCACCTAAACAAACATCGCGCATCCGCAGGTAATAACCTCCTTTTTCGAAACATTGGGGCTGTGTACCTTCGCAACAACCACCAGCCTGGTAAAACATGAGTTCTCCATGTTTTTCTTTAAGTATCGCAATCAGCTCTTTTGCTTTTTCTGTACTGTCTATTCGCTCGATCATGATCGTTTTTTTAGGTTGAAAATGGGTTTTTAGAAAGATGCTGTATTATAAAAGTAATGCCAGATTCTTAGAGCGGTCGTCTTTCCCGCGTAAAAGCGGGAATCTTAAAGCGTATTGCATTAGGATTCCCAATCAAGTTGGGAATGACGATCCCTCAAAGTGTCATCACAAATACAATGTTTTAGCTAAAGACTGAATTTTCATGATGACAATTTTGTACTTATAACACAGCTCCTCATTCAGACCAACTAAAAGAAACCTAATTTATTTTTATCGTAAGAAATAAGCATATTTTTGGTCTGGCGATAGTGGCCTAACATCATTTTATGGTTTTCTCTGCCCACGCCCGATTGCTTGTAGCCACCAAAAGGAGCACCTGCAGGATAAGCATGGTATTGATTAACCCAAACACGACCTGCCTGAATGGCTCTCGGTACCTGGTAAAGCTCATGCGCATCGCGCGTCCAAACACCTGCACCTAAACCATACAAAGTGTCGTTCGCAATTTCAATGGCTTCTTCTACTGTTTTAAAGGTAGTAACGGCTAATACCGGGCCGAAAATTTCCTCCTGGAAAATCCTCATTTTGTTATGGCCCTTAAAGATGGTTGGTTTGATGTAATAACCGCCACCCAATTCGCCAGGGAGCTCATTTACCTCTCCGCCGGTTAACACTTCTGCCCCTTCTTCTTTACCTAATTTAATATATTGCGCAATTTTTTCATATTGGATTTTCGAAGCTTGCGCACCCATCATTACCGTTCTATCCAAAGGACTACCGATTTTTATCGCTTCTGTTCTCTCGATTACTTTGGCAATAAATTTTTCGTAAATATCTTCCTGGATCAATAAACGTGATGGACAGGTACAAATTTCACCCTGGTTTAATGCAAACATTACCGCACCTTCTACCGCTTTATCTAAAAAGGCATCATCTTCTGCCATTACCGAACTGAAGAAAATGTTAGGTGATTTTCCACCAAGTTCCAGTGTAACCGGGATGATATTTTCGGTTGCATATTGCATCACCAATCTGCCTGTTGGGGTAGAGCCTGTAAATGCGGCTTTCGAAATTTTAGGATTGGTCACTAAGGCACGCCCAAGTTCAGCGCCAAAACCATTTACCACATTTATTACTCCCGGAGGTAATAAATCGCCGATTAATTCCATTAAAACCATAATCGAAACCGGGGTGCTTTCTGCTGGTTTTAACACCACACAGTTTCCCGCGGCAAGGGCAGGGGCAAGTTTCCAGATGCCCATTAACAATGGAAAATTCCATGGAATAATTTGCGCCACCACACCAATCGGCTCATGTACGATTAACGAAACAGTATTTTGATCGAGTTCTGAAAGTGAACCTTCTTCGGCACGGATTACTCCCGCGAAATACCTGAAATGGTCTACGCCTAAGGGTAAATCAGCAGCTAAGGTTTCTCTAACCGCCTTACCATTATCAATAGTTTCAACCGCCGCCAGGTATTCGAGGTTATCTTCCATCCGCTGTGCAATCTTGTTCAAAATGATACTCCTTTCGGTAGAAGATGTTTTGCTCCAGGTTTTAAATGCCTCATGTGCGGCATCAACGGCTAATTCTAAATCTTCCTTTGTGGAATGTGCTGCTTTAGTAAAAACTTTACCATCAATCGGCGATATGTTATCGAAGTAAGCACCTTTTACCGGGGCTACAAATTTCCCTCCAATGTAATTATCGTAATGGCTTTTGAATGATGGTTTTTCAATTAAATTTTCCATAATTATTATTGATTATTAAATTTTAAAAATCATTTTGAGCGGGGTTTGGTATAGGATTTTTAATGGGGTGGCTCATCATGATTTTTACGTTTTTAAGATTTGGTTAATACAAACCTAATGGCAAAGCCTACGGAGCAGATAGTACAATCGAATCAATTGATAGCATTATTATTTCAGGCTATGTAACCAAATTGAAACCATAATGATCTTAACAGTCAGCAAATGGAGATTAGGTCATGTTATGCAGGTAAGGGGCATTTATTCACATGATATAACTAGCTGAAATAATTATATTTGAGTTTATTAAATATGTCTGACCAAATCTTTTCAGTTTATGCAACATACATTAGATCAGGTAAATCTCAGTGCATCGGAAGCCTTGCAAACTTTGGTAGAGAATAGAACCTCTTATACCTTAGAGCGTTGCGAATTAAATGTTTTCGAAACCTATACCGAATCGTATAAAGTTCCGCTTACTTTTAATGATTTTGTAATTACGAGCATGCTGAGGGGCAAAAAGGTAATGCATTTATTTGATAAGAAAGGTTTTGATTATTTTCCTGGCCAAACTGTTATTGTTCCGCCTGCCGTTACCATGGAAATTGATTTTCCTGAAGCTTCAGATCTTAATCCCACCCAATGTATCGCCCTGGCTATAGATCAAGAGCAGATCCAAAAAACAATTTCTTATTTGAACGAGTTTTTCCCGAAAGAAGGCAGTAATGAGAAATGGCTGCTAAACTACGATGAATATCATTTTTATAACAATGAAGAGATTGCCTACCTTATCAATAAAGTAATCAGGATCTGTTCTGAACGGACAAAAGAAAAAGATGTTTTAGCCGATTTAACTTTAAAGGAATTATTGGTCCGCATTATGCAGACCCAAAATCTTAAAACCATCAGCGATGAAGGTTATAACCTCAATCAAAATCCATTGGCCTTTGTGCTGAACTACATTAAATCTAACCTGAACGAGAAGATCAGCATCAATAGTCTGAGCGATAAGGCCTGTATGAGCAAGGCAACCTTTTATAGGTTGTTTAAGCGCGAACTGGGCATTAGTCCTAACGATTTTATCCTGGCAGAAAAAATTAACAAGGCCAAAATCTTACTTTCCCAGCCTGGGGCCAAAGTGGCTTCGATAAGTTATGAGCTTGGTTTTAACGATGCCAATTATTTTATCAGGGCATTTAAAAAGATCGTGGGTATTACACCGGGTACTTATCAGATGCAGGTGGCAAAACAGATCATTCACTAATTTTCTAAATATCTTTTCGAATAAGTAATGCCCATTAAATCATATCGCTTAAACTGTGTTTTCAAACGTTTTTTAAAATCAGGGTAATTCCGTTTTTCTTTCGGGCTCCACAAAATTTCGCTTAAGGCATCTAACCTTGGAAAAAGCTGATACTGCACTTTTGCCGGATTGGTAATGTATTCACTCCACAAAGAACCTTGTCCGCCCCAGATGTATTGGGCCTGTTCGGCTGTTAATTCGGTCGGTACGGGTTCGTAATTGTACACATCAATCAATGGCGAAAATTTATTCGCAGTTAAACTGTCTTCTTTTACAAATTGGGCGTGGTTAAAATACATTTTAATTTCAGGCGTCATAATTACCTTATGTTGCTGTTTGGCAGCTTCAATACCACCTTTTTCGCCCTGCCAACTCATTACCACCGCATTTGGTGCTAAACCGCCCTGTAAAATCTCGTTCCAGCCGATGATGGTTTTGCCTTTGCTGTTTACAAATTTCTCTATCCTGCGGATAAAATAACTTTGTAGTTCGCTTTCATTTTTCAATCCGTTGGCTTTCATGATCTCTTGCGAAATAGCAGATTTTTTCCACCATATTTTCGAAGCTTCATCACCACCAATATGGATGTATGGCGATGGAAATAGGTCCATCACTTCTGTTAAAACATTTTCTAAAAACTTAAATGTGGTATCAGAAGCTTGCAATACATTATTGTATTTGTTCATCATTCCCCAGGTCTGGGCAACTTCATACTTTTTATTGGGTTCGGTACCCAGCTCCGGATAAGCAGCTAATAGGGCCATACTATGAGCAGGCATTTCAATTTCAGGAATAATGGTAATGTAACGCTTGGCAGCATAATCAATTACCTCTTTAATCTGTTCTTGTGTGTAAAAGCCGCCATGTTTAATGCCATCTGTTTGGAGTACGGCATCTTTTGGCGTAATCTTTACTTCGTTTGGTAATACCTGGTATTTAATGTTTTCATTTCCTTTTCCCGGCCATAAACCAATAATGCTTCCGTTACGCCATGCGCCGATTTCTGTAAGTTTTGGGTATTTTTTAATCTCGATTCTCCATCCATGATCATCAGTTAAGTGCCAATGAAAATAATTCATTTTATGCAGCGCTAAGTAGTCGATGTATTGTTTTACAAAGGCTACATCAAAAAAATGGCGGCTTACATCGAGGTGCATGCCTCGGTAATCGAAACGGGGGTAATCGGTAATTTCGACCGCAGGAATTTGTAATAAATGAGATTTTGTCTCTGGTATTAACTGAATTAATGTTTGAATGCCGTAAAAAAGTCCGTTTTCTGAACAAGCATAAACTATTGTTTGATTGTTGTTGCTTATAAGCTCGTATTCGTTTAAGTTTTTTAATAACCTGCTAATTATTTCTAATTTGATTATGTTTTTTTCGTTCGTTGAATTAGGATTAATTCGAAGTTTTATATTATAATATTTTTGAATATAATTTTGTAGAAATAAAGCTGAATTTGATAAAGAATCATTTGAAATAATTTCTGTGTTTTGATCAATGATAAATTTTTCCGTGTTTTTTCCTGTTTTAATACTTACAGGTTGCGGAATAATATTCACTTCCTGAGCAATAAGTTTGAAGGAAATAATCGTAAGAAACAAAAGGATAATTTTTCTCATGCTGAAAAGGCTTGGTTACGCTTTTCAAAAGTAATAATTATAGGCGGTTGAAAGGAAAAGGTTTGGTAGAACGAACCACTATGTTATATAAACCCGATAGCAGTGAAATCCTTTTTGTTTGTAGCATCCTTAAATATGCTGTCATGCTGAGGCACGAAGCATCTTAAACCGATGAAAGAGATGCTTCGTGCCTCAGCATGACAGAAGCTGCAAAAAGATTGAACGAATAGCCGGGGCCGGAGTTACCGATAAGCGCTTGCTTTCGTTTTCTAATTATGATTTACCATATAAGGTATTTAAGACAATATAAGCTCGTTCATTTCAATCTTAAATGATCTTACATTTCTTATATGGTTAAGAATTGAGATTGCTTCCCTGAAAAGTCGGAGTAGACTGTTCCTTCGCGCAATGACGGATTCATTAAAGAGATCCGTGCATTCCGTGTTTCCGTGGCAAAAAATAACCACAAAAAAAATCCCGATAACTTTCGCTATCGGGATTAATATATTCAGTTAAAAAGAACTAGCCTTTTTTAGCTTTGCTTTCTTCGCCTTCTAATTGCGATTTCAATTGAGCCAATACGTCTAAGTCTCCTAAAGTAGATTTCTCTACAGAATCTTTAACTTTTTTAACCGCAGTTACAGCAGCTTTAGCTTCTTTTTTCTTAGCATTTCTTTCTTCTGCTACAGCTTCAGCTTTAACCTCTTCCCAAATACGGGCGTGAGATACTACGATACGTTTTGCTTCTTTGTTGAATTCAATGATTTTGAAGTCATTGGTTTCTTCAGCTTTAACTGAAGTACCATCTTCTTTAACCATGTGTTTAGTTGGTACGAAACCTTCTACACCGTATGGTAAAGCAATAACAGCACCTTTATCAGTTACTTTAACAACAGTGCCCTGGTGAACCGAATCTAAAGTGAAGATCGTTTCGAAAGTATCCCAAGGGTTTTCTTCTAGTTGTTTGTGACCTAAGCTTAATTTGCGGTTATCAACATCTAATTCTAAAACAACTACGTCTAATACATCACCAACTTTAGTGAATTCGTTAGGGTGGTTTACTTTTTTAGACCAAGATAAGTCAGAGATGTGGATTAATCCATCAATACCTTCTTCGATTTCAACAAATACACCGAAGTTAGTCATGTTTTTAACAGTTGCCTGGTGCTTGCTTCCAACTGGGAATTTAGCAGCAACTTCTTGCCATGGATCGTTAGATAATTGTTTAATACCTAAGCTCATTTTGCGCTCGTCTCTGTCTAAAGTTAAAACTTCAGCTTCGATCTCATCACCAACTTTTAAGAATTCTTGTGGGTTTCTTAAGTTTTGTGACCAGCTCATTTCAGAAACGTGGATTAAACCTTCAACACCTGGGATGATTTCTAAGAAAGCACCGTAATCTGCAACAGTTACGATTTTTCCTTTTACTTTAGAACCAACCTGAATGTCAGTGCTTAAGTTTTCCCAAGGGTGTGGAGTTAATTGTTTCAAGCCTAAAGCGATACGTTTTTTCTCATCATCGAAATCTAAAACAACCACGTTGATTTTTTCATCTAATGATAATACTTCTTTTGGATGCTCTATGCGGCCCCAAGAAATATCTGTAATGTGAAGTAAACCATCAACACCACCTAAATCGATGAACACACCGAAATCAGTAATATTTTTAACAGTACCTTCCAATACCTGACCTTTTTCTAATTTAGAAACGATCTCTACTTTTTGGCTTTCTAAATCGTCTTCGATTAACACTTTATGAGAAACAACTACGTTTTTAAACTCATGGTTAATTTTAACAACTTTAAATTCCATTGTTTTACCCACGTATACATCGTAATCGCGGATAGGTTTAATATCAATTTGAGATCCTGGTAAGAAAGCCTCAACGCCCATGATATCAACAATTAAACCACCTTTAGTACGGCTCTTAACGAAACCGTTGATGATTCTATCATTTTCAAGAGCCTCGTTAATCGCTTCCCATGATCTTTGGGTTTTTGCTCTTTTGCGAGAAAGGATCAATTGACCGTTAGCATCTTCTGGTGCTTCAACGAAAACGTCAACTGAATCGCCGATTTTTAGATCTGGTGTATCACGGAATTCTGAAGTAGAAACTAAACCGTCTGATTTGAAACCTACGTTTAATACTACATCTTTGTTGTTAATTGAAACAACGATACCGCTGATGATTTCACCTTTAGTGATCTGATTGAATGTTCCGGCATACATATCTTCAAACTTTTTACGGTCTGCATCATTGTAATTACCGAAAACTTTTTCATCTGCATCCCAATCGAAATCTTCGGTTGGTGTTGCTAATGATGATTTGATCGATTCGATCGAAACTGAATCAGCTTCTGATTCGATAGTTTCTTTTTCAGTCAGGCGTCCGCCTTCTCCCTGAAGTTCAGCTGTTTTAGCTGCTAATTCTTTTTCTGCTACTTGTTTTTTAGCCATTAATTAATTATCTCCTTTTTTCCCTATTTAGGGACTGCAAAGGTAAAAATATTTTAATTAATAGAAAAGATTTTTTTAATAAATCTTGCTGATTTTTAGCGTTTTATAATTCTCCTCCCATGGAGGGGTGCCTGAAAGGCGGGGTGGTTATTTGAATTTGCCAGATACTCTTTGAGAATATGGAAACATTATATAGTGATTTTAAGGTTAATTATTTGAAAATGAGCGCTCCGTATTTCATCGGGAACAGCAGCCCCGCTATCGCTTATAATCCTCGCTGCGCTCCGGGCTATTCCGCTTTATCGGGTTTATAAACAAAGGACTGTACACAAATACCTACCAAACGTTCCTACGGAACGAAATACAAATAACATCTGTTATTTGCTATCTGGCAAGCGTCCCGATGGGAAGGCATGTAAAGTTTGCCTGCTCGTCTTTCATTTGCAAATCGCCAATTAGGCGGTGTGTGTTTATTTGTTAAGACTAATCGTCCTATAGGGACGATTCATTGGTAGAAAAAAAGTATTTTTTTTTTTTTTTTTTTTTTTTTTTTCGTTCCGTAGGAACGTTTGATATGATTTTGGCAATTCTATTTTTTCGTAAAGGTCCCCCTGGTAAAACCTTCGCCAATTAATGTTTTATCATCTCTGATCAATAGCATAATGGTGTTCTGCTGATCATAAAGTTTGATCATGTCCCCTTCAATAACATATTTCGAAGTGAAAATAGAATCAGTATAGGCATCGGTAACGGTTACCGAATCTTTCGATTTAAAATTGAAGGTTTTGTATTGTATATCTTCAATGCTGGCAAAGGTACCTGTTACCGCTTTTGCCTGTATAAAAGTAATGTAGCAGAAATATCCGGTTACCAGGATTACAAGCACTGCAAAACCGATCAAAAATTTGTTGCCACTGGCATATTTAATCGAAAAGTATAATATAGTGATGAGTATTAAGGCCACAACTGCAAAAAAGATAATGTTTGTGTAATCTGTTTTTACCAGAGGTACTGATGCGGTTACGCTGGTTTTTTCAATTACAGCTTTTACAGGAGAAACCCTGACTAAAAATTCTTTACTCACCCATCCTTCACCGTTGGTAACTTTAATTTTATAGAAGCTCGTATTCGATGAGTCGATCACGGCCACATTTTCATTTTTAGGCAGGTATCCTACAATTTTGCTTTTTGGATCAGCTTGTTGCCTTACGCGTAAATCGTCGGCAGTTACGCGATACATGTCGGTGCTTGTTGCCGTTTGAGTGGCAGCACCTGTTTGTGCAGTAGTTGCCTGTGGAGTAGTCGGTTTAGCTGCCGGTGTAATTTTTTCTACAAAATCTTTGCTTACCCAACCTTCTCGGTTTTTAAACTTTACTTTGTAAAACTTGTCATTACTTGCGTCTAAAACCGTAATGTTTCCATTTTGGGCAATATTGCCAATCACCTTGCTTTTCGGATCGCTGCTTTCTCTTACGCGCAACTTATCGGCCTTGACCCTATAAGTTTCCTGCGCACTTAAACGGTTAGCAAAAATAGAAAGAGCGATGAGGAGGAAGAAAATTCTAGTCATAAGTATAAGATTCTGCGAAACAGTTTAATCGGTAATTGCAAACACGCTATAAGCAAACACCGTGCTAAGAGTTTCAAAATTAGAAAATACTTTTAATAGCTAAGGATAGGATTTAAAAAAGAGTTCTAAATCCAATGTTTATAAAACTACACCAAGTAAATCGCTTTTTTTAATAAAACCAATATATCTGGAGTCCCTTGCATTATTCCTGTTATCCCCAAGCACGAAAAAACTGTCTTTTGGAACCAGTACTGGGCCGAAATTATCTGCATTCCATCTGTTCTGCCATTGTTTCTCGATATTTTCATCACGGTATGCCAACATTGCCAGCTGTCTGTGCTGATAAATGCCTGCTTTTTTAGCTTCAGCATCAACAAGTTCAAGATGAACCTCATCAGCCATCGCATATATATTTTCTCCGGCCTTTATTTTACCCGAACTGATTAGTTTGTCGTATACTTGATTGCTAAAATTATAATTGTGTTTGGTATCGTAATTCTGCAGCATTATTTTGCCGTTTAAATAAGCGTCGCCCTTTTTTATTTCGATCTGATCTCCTTCGACAGCACAAAGCCTATAAATACAAGGCACTCCATCTACTTTCACGACAATGAGACTGCCTTTTTTCGCTTCTTTTAAATTTGAAGCCATTACGATCTGATTAACGGCAATATTGGGCTCATTGGCCGATGAAACATTTCTATAGGTATTGAAAATGCCAAAAAACCTGATGCCGATCCATACGCATACTAAGAGTAAAAAGAAACCTGCACAGATAAAAATGACCTTTTTCATGTTTGGAAAGCGTTAAGTTTGAACCGATAAGATATAACTATTTTTTTTTAATTACATAAATCCCGTTTCCACCCCGGTCGCCAATATTTGTTCCATACGAGAGGATAATAAACGCAACATCCGATTTATTTTCAAATGCTTTTGGGACCTGATATAAATCCAGGTTAATTTTTGGTTCGGAAGAAAATCCAACAGCTTTAAGCGCAATTTCTTTAAACCCTATTAGCTGGCTTTTATGTTTTAAGGTCAGATAAACGTCGCCACCCCAGGTTTGTGGCAAACCAGTGTATGGCGCCCGTCCCTGTAAGTTCTCTTTTTTGAAATATTTTAGAATAACAGGATTTTTCGGGTCTGTCCAATTATAAGGCTGGTTTTCTACATTATTCTGGTTTTTATAACTCAACAATGGATATTTTCCTGTAATGCTGCTTTTTAAAGTAATAAATCTGTTCCCTTTAATAGGGTATCCCTTAAAATCAAGCTCATTTTCTGAGCCCATATCCTGATAGATCCGATCATCGTTTTTAAAAGTATTCATGGCGAGCCAGCCTTTGGATGTTTTAAAATAAAAGGTTAAAGAATGCCAATCTGCTGCTGTTTTATAGGTTACTGCAAGCGCATTTTTGTAATTGGTCTCAAAAATTACTTCCCAAGCCTTTTCGTCCATTTTAAAATCCTGGTTCAGGAAATCAATAAAAGGCTGTCTGTTTTTATTACCTGATGTGATCCAATCAATAAAATAATCTTCACCAAAAACCACACCTTCGTTATGAAAGGTATGAATGGCACTGCTATCATTAACGAGCGAATCGATTGAATTTCCCTTTGCATCGAGTTTGTGGTATACCTCAAAATCCTGGTTTACATGTGCAGTGGTAATAATGAAACTCCCCGTTTCGGTATCGTAATCTATATTTGCCGGATCATAGAAAAGATAATCCACTTCAAAATTTTCTGATTGGGCTCCCTGATTTAAATAGGGGTAATGTTTCAGCTGATCAGGAAATGATAAATTAGATAAGGCTATATTAATGACCGTAAACTTAGCCATATAGATAATGATCAGAATGATGAAAATGGCAAGTGCGATCAAAATATTTTTCTTTGTCATTTAATTTGAGTTAACACTACCAGCTTCCACCTGTACCACCGCCACTACTGCTTCCTCCGCCCCAGCTACTGCTCGATGAAGAGGAAGAACTGCTGCTACTGCCCGACGAAGAAGAAGATGACTTCGATTCGACCAGCATGGCCAGTGTAATCCACTTTATAAATTCTGTTTTTTTGCAAAAACTGCACTCATTTATCAGTTTTGCCTGGCCTTCATGGCTGTAGGTTGCCGCTCTTGTGGTTATGCGTTTATTTAGTTTGTAAGTTCTAAAGTAACAATCCGGGCATTCAGTATAGCTATTGTAGTTTTCTGCAGGCCATGCCTTAATGATATGTTCTTTATGGTCGGCACTTTCCCAGATATCGTAATCATAAGCTTTTACTATTTCCTCTTTACGTTGGCCCTTTGTTAAAAAAGGTTCGCCTTCAATATTGATATCCCTATCTAAACGCAGCATTTCCTGGCCCTTACTATCCAGCACTGCTTTAAATCGGTTAATGTTCTTAACACTTTTAAATAAATAGATGATAATGTTGATTAAAATAAGGGGAGAAAAAATGATCAGCCAAAAATTCTTTTTATGAAAGCTACTTACCGAATTAAAAAAATTTTTATCGTCATTGTGTATTTTTCGCAATGCTGAAATGTGGAAAAGGTACCTGCCGAAAAGTACAAGAGCCAAAATAACATACAGAATAATCGGAACATCTTTTGGCCTTATTTTTTTAACCAATTCCAGTCCACCAAAAAAGAAGAATATAAAGCCAGTTACAAAAGTGATCATCATAGCCACCGCACAGCCTTTTCCAATCTTTTCATATTGGTTTCCATCTGACTTGGATTTATCTTTTGTAGCATTTTTAGCCTGCCGGTTTAAAATTTTGAATGCAGCCCAAAAAAGCAGCATGATTATCCCGGTTGGTAGTAAGAAATCTTCTAAATCATTACCACTTTCTTGCTGAGTAAACAATTGGTTGAGCTCCGATTTATGTTCAGGGTTTAAAATAATCTCACCAATGGCATTAATGGTATTGGTAATTCCGGTGGCAAAATCATTTTCTCTAAAAGCTGGTATAAGCTGCTGCTCGGCAATATGTTTAAGCTTTACATCAGGTAAAACACCTTCTGCACCAGTACCCGTAATAAACCTGTATTTACGGCGCTCCTTTGAAATAAATAACAACAAACCATTGTTACTGGTTTTTGAACCTATTCCCCATGTATTGAAAAGTTCATAAGCAAAGTCGAAATCCTCTTTATCATGGTCGAAATCGTTAACTACCACCACTGCCACTTGCACATTGGTTTTACTCTCAAAATCGGAAATGGTACTATTGAGCTCCGAAACCGCATTGGTGCCCAATATTTTGTCAGGGTCACTTACATAACCATCCCCATTTTTTTTAGGATCGGGGATGTCTTTCACTTTGTAAGCAGTTTGTCCAAAGGTGATATTGGCAACTAAAAGAAAGAATAGCAGGGCAAGGGGAGCAAATAAACGGGTGTTGAGCATCATATAAATTTAGGTGTAATGTTTTTACATCACCATTCAACAACTAAGTAGTAATATGGTTTACTCTTTTAATATTTTAGCCAATACTTTATCCAGTTTTGCCTTATTTTTCATATAGGCTTCTAAATCATAAAGTTTTACCGTTTTAAATTCTATCGGATGGCTTTCGCTTTGTAATGATATATAACCTGATGTTAATGCTTTACCATCTATTTTAACTTTCGGGTCAAAGTTAGAGACGTTGCCGCCACCAATTTGAGGTTTAGTGTATTCTAAAACCACTTCGCCTGCTATAATGTGTTTGATAACAGAATCACCTAAGACTAAAAATTCTGCGGTTACCCATTGGTCGCCTGCATAGGTTTTCGATTTGGAATCTAAACAGTGTGGCGTAAACAATTTACCGTTATAATTTATCAGCGTTCCAGGTGTACACACATTGCTGGTATGGCGTTCGTGTTCTCCGTCTCCACCTAGAATCTGCCCTTCGATAGAAATCGGAAAATCCTGGTCTTTTAACATCGTTGCCGGATCCTGGCAATGTAACATGGCACCACTGTTTCGGGTTGCCCAGCCTTCGCCACCTTTAGCCTGTTCGCCTATAAAACGATAGGTTACTTTTAAAAGATAGGCAGAAAAAGGGTTTTTATAGAAGATATGACCATATTGTTGGTCAAATTCATTGTATCCGTCATAACTTACTTTCATTACACCGTTTTCTACACGGAAAGTATTGGCATAATTTTCTTTGTATTCGTGTTTAGCGATTTTAATGTTCCAGTCCTTTAAATCTTTTCCGTTAAAGAGATTGATCCAGCCTTTTTGGGCATTTACATTTAAAATAAAAAGGGATAGAAATAATACAGTAAGGTAAATTGATTTTAATTTCATAGCAACATTTGGGTTATGCGCTAAAAATATGAATTTTTTTCTGAAGTTAAAGTTTGATAGCCAGATAGTTCATGGTTGATAGTCTGGAGCCTATCAGTTTGGAGTTGAGCGTTTGGGGTTTGGAGTCAATTATGCGATTGTAACAATTCCTCTCGGTGTGTCATCCTGAGCGGAGTCGAAGGGCTAGTCGTTAGATCGTTCATGGTTGATAGCCTGATAGCTCATAGCCTGGAACCGTTTAACCGATAATAATTAGCCTTAGAGATACGTCATTTCGACTGGAGCACCGCATTTAATCTAAATCCCTAGTCTTAAGACGATTAATTAAGCTATGATTTATGGACATCAACTACTAAACCATTGACCAATGAACTAATGACTAGTGAACAAATGACCTACTGCTTAATGAACCAAAAACTGATTAACTTTCTCCAACGCAAAATCCAATTGTTCTTCCTGTGTAAGATCGGTATTATCTAAAATAATGGCATCATCGGCCCTAACCAACGGACTTTCCTTTCGAGTGGTATCCGCATAATCACGGTGTGCAAGGTTTTCAAAAACCTCTTCTAACGTAGTTTCGTTATTACCTTTGCTTTCCAATTCCTTAAACCTGCGTTCGGCCCTGATTTTTGGATCGGCTGTCATAAAGAATTTTACCGGTGCATCAGGAAAAACGGTCGTGCCGATATCCCGGCCATCCATTACGATATTTTTCGATTTGCCCATACGCTGCTGTTGGTTCACCATTTCATGGCGGACAATTTTATGCGCTGAAACCTCACTTACATTTTCAGAAACAGGCATTAAACGGATTTCATCAGAAACTTCTTCACCGTTAAGGGTAATGTGCGATTCATAATCGCGGGAGTGGAAATTCAGTTCAATGTGCTGTAAAGCATCAACAACTTTAGCATCATCAGTAATATCGATGTTATTCCTTAAGAAATATAGGGTTACGGCACGGTACATCGCCCCGCTATCTACATAAATGAAACCTAATTTTTTAGCCAGTGCTTTCGCTAATGTACTTTTTCCGCAAGATGAATAGCCATCTATTGCTATTACCAGGTTTTTCTTCATCGTAACGCAAAGGTAAAAAATAGAAACAGAATGCTGAATTTTTTTAAGATAGATTATAAACAAGGCATTGCTAAAACATTGATTTGCTGGATGTGTTTAATTAGAAAAATAAATAGAAAATTTATGTTACTATCTGAAAGAATGTTGGCGGCGCTGAATAACCAGGTTAAATTGGAAGCCGAATCATCACAAGTTTATCTGGGCATTGCCTCGTGGCTGGAAACACAGCCGGGTTTAGAAGGATATACCGAGTTTTTTTACCGCCAGAGCGATGAAGAGCGCCACCACATGCTGAAGCTGATTCATTATATTAACGACCGCGACGGACATGCCATAATAACCGCATTAGATATGCCTAAAAATTCTTTCTCGCAGGTAATAGAGGTATTTCAGGATTTCCTGGATAATGAACTGTTGGTATCAAAAAGCATTAACGATCTGGTAGAACTTTCGTTAAACGAAAAAGATTACCTGACATTTAAATTTTTGCAATGGTATTTAGATGAACAACTGGAAGAAGAAAAAATGGCAAAAACCATGTTAGAGAAACTGCAATTAGTGGGCAACGATAGGGGAGGAATATACCAGTTGGATAAAGATATTGTAGGCCTTAGGAGCAAAGTAAGTGAAACCAAAGAAGGAGAATAAGATTTAATTAGTCCTAATTTCTTACTTTTGTAGCATGTTACCTACAAGAGAAGAAATTTTACGGTCTGTTACATTTAAAACTTCCAGAAGTGGGGGTAAGGGAGGACAAAATGTAAATAAAGTTTCGAGTAAGGTAGAGCTCATTTTTAATATCGATGCCTTTGACCATTTCAACGACGAGGAAAAAACACTGTTAAAGGAAAAACTTCAAAACCGTTTAGATTCTGAAGGACTGTTACATATTGTTTCGCAGGAAGATAGAAGCCAGCTTTTAAACAAAGAGAAAACCATTGCAAAACTGATTGATTTATTAAAGCGGTCACTAACCGTTCAGAAAAAAAGAAAGCCAACCAAAATTCCCAAAGGCGTTATCGAAAAGCGGCTAAAAAATAAGGCCTCAACAGCTGAAAAGAAGAAAAACAGAAAAGTAATTGATCTATAATGATTTATGGTTATACTGTTGCTGTCTTTTAGTTGTTTTGATTTACCTTTTGATAAACCACATTCAAATACCAGGATTTGTTGTGTAAGTGGCACCAAAATTGACACTGGTGAGCACACACAAATAATTAAACCAAATGAAAAGAACTATTTTAGCGCTGGCCTTTATGGCTACACTTGCTGCCTGCAAGAAAAATCCTGAAGAAATTCCAAACCCAGTTCCTGAAGAAAAATTATCCCCTGATATTGCCTATACGGTTAAGGGTGCAACCCAGGATACTCAACCTGTATATCCACCATCCGCAACCTTCAATTTTTTAGGGTTCGGATATGATGTTACAGATAAGTTTAATGATCTGGCTTCTGTAAGAGGCAATGTAGTCGATATTTCTGCTTATGATGCCGACAGAACATATAACGTTGTTTTTATAAGAGGTACACAATCTTCGTGGAGGACTACTCAGGCTGAAAGTGCCGTTGATTTATCAACAAAATTCTCTAATTCATATAACGCAACCAAGGGGTTAAAACTCTTTGGAAATACCATTAATCAGGTATTTCCAGGAACAGATGCTACTAATAAAAAATATGTTTACGGACACTATTCGTATTACATAACCTGGAAGGTGTATAAGTTTTATTACGACCAGTCGGTAAATAAATTTTTAACAGCAGATTTTAAGAGAGATATTACTTTATTATCTGCTCAGGAGCTTGTTAGTAAATATGGAACACATGTTTTAACAAACATAAAAATAGGTTCTAAATTTGACGTTGTTTACCAGGCAGAAGCACCTCAGAACGAGAGGCGGGGGGCGATAATTATGGAAGGATTACGTTATACGTTAAAAAGGACATTTGGCTTGCCTACCGGCTACCTTGATGAGCCTATCCTACGCAATTTAAATGATAATACTTCTGCCCAGATCTATTATAGTTCAACAGGAGGTGATATTAGCAAATTAAAGCCCGAAACCATAAATAACAGAGTTATTGTAAACCTTAACAATTGGGTTGCTTCTACTACAGAGGATAAAGCAACTTTTATAGGCGCTTCGGATGATGGTTTGACCCCACTATATAACTTTATTGATGATGCAGCTAAAAAGGCTGAAGTAAAAGCTTACCTCGATCAGTACTATGCCGCTAAGGTGGTTAAACTGACAAATTAAATAGATACAATAAAGGGCAATTTAATTGCCCTTTATTGTATAACCAATTCTCTCAAATCCAAAATAAATTTAAGGCCTGATTTCTATTTTAGTTCCAATATTTACAGCATAAAACAATTCGTCTACTTCGTTATTGGTTAGTGCCATACAGCCATTTGTCCAATCGAAAAATCGTTGAAACTTACCGATAAAGCCTAATTTATTTCGAATTCCATGTATTTTAATATCGCCACCAGGTAATTTATTCAGGGCTTTAGCTTTGGCAATATCTTCTTTATTTGGATAAGATACTCCAAGATTTTTATGGTAGCCGCTATTTGGGTTTTTCGCGTTGATGATATAAAACCCTTCTGGTGTTTTTTCGTCACCTTCAAATTCCTTATGGCCCACGGGATTATCACCTAAAGAAATTTTGTATGTTTTGATCAGCTTGTGCTTCGCGTAAGCCAATAGCTGCCGATCAGATTTTTTTACAATAATGTAATCAATTTCTGTATTTAGTGGGAGTTTTTGTTCGGGATATAAATTGTAAATAGTCGCACCGATTATGAAAAACAAAATGATAAAAAGGATTATTTTTTTCATGCGCTGTAAATTAGTAACTAAATTAATATGGTTTACATCAGGCGATTTGCAGTAAGCAATGAATATCTAACAATAAAACAATATTAACAATTAGCTAACTCTTCCCAAACCTGTAGTATAAACTCAAACCACCATAATTCTGCGCCTTGGCCACACTTTTAACCTCTTTCGTTTTAAAAATCACATTAAAATCAGCTGTAAATCGCTTCGAACTATAATTTACGCCAAACTGTTGTTCAAAAACGATTGGCTTTACCCCAAATGTTACCGGACTGTTGTTATTGAAAAGGCTTCCCTGTATGGTAGCATCATAGGCAACAAAGTTTAGCTGCGGTTTAACGTAAAAGAAAAACTCTGAATTGTTTAGGCTTTTTGTTTTCGAATTTCCAATTACCGCATTATGGTAAGCACTATTGAACAATTGATTGATTTTACCTGCCCTAAATAAAACCGAGGCGCCTAGCCCTGAAAAAGTGGTGCCTAAATTGGCATAACCCTGTGCACTAATATCTAAGATAGGATCTTCAGGTCTAAAAAGTAGTTTACTGTAATTTGCGGCAAAGTTTACGGCCAATTCATTTTTAATCTGGTAATCCCAGCCTGCAGGAGTATAAAAGCCAACGGTTTTATGCAGAAAGCGCTGTGCAGTTTGAGCAAGTGAGTTGGGGCCAACCGTTCCCAATTCTACACTTGTTTTTAGAACACTTTCATTTTTGTAGAAAACCGAATAAGCACCACCGGCATAAAGGTAACCTGCAAAAGGTCTGTCCTGATCTGCTTTATTTGGTACCTGGCCCCAATAGGGTGTATACATTTTTTGCCCGGCAGAAATTTCGTAGGTTTTCTTTTCGATATTATCGGATAGCTTTTCCGTATTAATGGCCCGGCGGAAGTAGATAAATAATCCGTTGGTATAATATCGATCATTTAATGTAGCCAGATAAGCATCGTTTTCAGTTTTAAAACCGAATTCGTTTTTAAAAGATTGGGCAAAACTGGTTGAAACAACCGAACAAAAAACTATGGTAAATAAAAATGATCTCATAAAAAAGCCCAGGCAATTTACCCGGGCTATAAAAGTATTTATTGTAATTGGATTTTTGATCGTCAATCCAAAAGAATTAGCAATTAGTTTACAATCGGAGCAATTTTAACGCTCAGATCTATAGGCTTTTTTACCTTATTTTTAGTTAATGCCAATTCAATTACTTCGCTCATTTCGGTTACATAGTGAAACGTTAAATCTTTAATGTAACTTTCTTTAATCTCTAAAATATCTTTACGATTGCTTTTGCAAAGGATAATTTCTTTAATGTTTGCCCTTTTTGCCGCAAGAATTTTTTCCTTAATTCCACCAACAGGAAGCACCTTTCCGCGTAAAGTAATCTCACCAGTCATAGCTAAATGTTGTTTTACCTTACGTTGCGTAAATGCAGAAGTTAAAGCAGTAAGCATCGTTACCCCAGCAGAAGGTCCGTCTTTTGGTGTAGCACCTGCAGGCACGTGAACGTGAACATCCCAATTGTCAAATAAAGTGTAGTCTATGCCAAACTCAGCTGCATGGGCGCGTAGATAAGCCAAAGCAATTACGGCCGATTCTTTCATTACATCCCCGAGGTTACCGGTTAAGGTTAATTTTCCTTTCCCAGGACTTAAACTCGATTCAATAAATAAAATATCACCTCCAACACTTGTCCAGGCTAAACCTGTTACTACCCCGGCAACTTCATTACCCTCGTACAAATCCTTATCGTAAATCGGAGCACCTAAAATACGCTCAACATCATCATTGCTTAAGTTTACTTCGTAGGTCTCTTCCATTGCAATCTTAGTAGCCACACCACGTACCAAAGAGCCGATTTTTTTCTCTAAGCCACGCACACCCGATTCTCTTGTATAATCTTCGATCACTTTTTCGATCAGGGTAGTCTTAAGGCTAATATCTTTGGTCTGCAAGCCATGGTTTTCTTTCTGTTTTGGCAACAGGTATTTTTTGGCAATCTCTATTTTCTCTTCAATAGTATATCCGTTCACCTCAATAATCTCCATACGGTCTAACAAAGCAGGCTGTATCGTACTTAAAGAGTTTGCTGTGGCAATGAATAAGATGTTTGACAAATCGTAATCCACCTCTACATAATGGTCGTAAAAAGCATTGTTCTGCTCAGGGTCTAAAACTTCAAGCAAAGCTGATGATGGATCGCCACGGTGATCAGTACCTACTTTATCAATCTCATCCAAAACAAAAACAGGGTTATCTGCTCCGGCTTTTTTAATTGATGAAATAATACGGCCCGGCATGGCACCTATATAAGTTTTACGGTGGCCACGAATCTCTGCTTCATCGCGGATACCACCCAATGCCATACGTACATATTTACGGCCTAACGCCTTTGCAATTGATTTTCCTAAAGATGTTTTACCAACTCCCGGAGGGCCAACCAAACATAAAATAGGCGCTTTCATATTACGCTTTAATTTTAGCACAGCCAGGTATTCGATAATACGCTGCTTTACTTTTTCTAAACCGAAGTGATCTTTATCTAAGATGCGCTGTGCTCTTTTTAGGTCGAAATTATCTTTTGTAAACTCGCTCCAAGGCAAATCTAATAGTAGTTCCAGGTAGTTTAACTGAACCGAATAATCAGGCGCAGCAGGATTCATTCTACCTAACTTATCTATTTCTTTATCAAAATGATCAGCAACGGCCTGGGTCCATTTTTTCTTTTTAGCTCTTTCCTGTAAAGCATCAAATTCTAAATCGGCAGAATTTCCGCCCAGTTCTTCCTGGATGGTTTTTAGCTGTTGATTTAAGAAATAATCGCGTTGCTGTTTATCTAAATCTGTACGCACTTTTGATTGAATCTGATTTCTCAGCTCCAGCATCTGTAATTCGACCATTAAGAGTTCCATTACTTTTTGCGCTCTTTCCTGCAATTTATCCATTTCAAGGATTTTTTGCTTATCGGCCATTTCGGCATTCATATTTGATGAAATGAAATTGATCAAAAATGAATTGCTCTCAATGTTTTTTAGTGCAATACTGGCTTCGCTTGGAATATTTGGTGAAAGCTGGATAATCTGTGCAGACATCTCGCGTATAGAAGCAATTAATGTTTTGAACTCCTTATCCGCCTTATGCTTTTGCTCTTCGAACTTTTTAACAACCGCTTTGATATAAGGTTCATTCTGCACCTCTTCAATTAAACTGAAGCGTTGTTTACCCTGGATAATTACAGTCGTATTCCCATCAGGCATCTGTAATAATTTAATAATGTTGGCAACAGTACCAACCGTGTTAAGCTGCTCAAAAGTGGGATCTTCAATAGAAACGTCTTTTTGAGACACAACACCAATAATCTTATTCCCTTTGTAAGCTTCCTTAATTAGCTTAATCGATTTATCTCTTCCAACTGTAATCGGAATAACTACTCCTGGAAATAAAACTGTGTTTCGCAAAGGCAATATGGCCAACGTTTCGGGTGTTTCCTCATTGTTCATTTCCTCTTCGTCTTGTTGAGACATTAAAGGAAAAAACTCTGTATCTTCATTTATAATTGGCATTGCTGTATGGAAATCAAATATATCTTGTTTACTCATTATCACATTTTCCGCTAACGACAAACTGGCAGTTTGATCGTATTCAATTTGTTTAATTTTGGTATTCGCTTAATAAATTCAACTCTTGTGCCAAAATGAAAATAATATTAATCTTATGTTAAAAAGGCAGAAAAATATAAATATTTTCGCCAATATCATATTATGCATTTTTTAGCGTTTAAGCTAATGTTTAGGGCACCTGGTGTGAATGAAAGAAAATTAAAAACTTTTAAATTATCAGAATAGGATTATATTGCAAAAAATTCCTCCTATAAAATTCGGTTAGGCGTTAGATTTGTTAACTTATTACTCATACATGAACTATTTTAAAAAGGCGATTTTAGGGTTAATTATTTTTACATCAACGAGTAGTTTTGCGCAAAGCAATTACGAAAGAAGCATGCAGGCTATGATGAAAGGTGATTATAAAACTGCGGCTACACAATTAGAAAAAGCAGATACTAAAACTCCTGATAATGCAAACGTACTCCAGATGCTTGGATATTCTTACTTCCAAAATCGCGAATACGAGAAGTGTATTGCCACTTACAGCCGGTTATTAAACATCAAACCTGCAGCGGTTTCCGCTTACTACTATCGTGGTATCGCAAGGTTGAAAATAGCTAACGATCCCAAAGAATCGTTAAATACCATGCGCGAAAATTTTTATCTGGCATCTCTCAAAGATTTTACAAAAGCCATTGAAATTAATGGTGATGAAGATGTACAGATGTTTCAGAACCGGGGCTTAGCTTACAAGGATTATGCAATTTTCAGATCTTTTAAAGCAAAGAAAAAAGAAGAAAAAGCAGCTTGTGTAGCTTTGTTCAATAACTCTATCGCTGATTTTCAGAAGGTATTAACCTTGCAGCCATTAAGAAAAGATATTGTTGATTGGGTAACCTACGATAAGGCGCAGATTGCTAGCCTAAAATAAAATACATCCTTTCAAAAAAAATGGGACCTGAATATTTTCGGGTCCCATTTTTTTTATTTCAGTTTTCCAATAACGGAATACTTTTTTTCCTTTAGCAATCTGATTTTCTGTTGTTTTTTGATTTCGTATAAGCTATCAGGGCAGTAGATTAAAGTGTCCTGTGATTGGTATAAGATATTTTTATTATTGATTATAATCTCTATTTTACCTGCTTTCTGGCCTTTCCAGGTTATAGAAATCTTCTTGATAGGGATTTTCTTATTATCGGAAGTGTAAATATCAACTCCATCTTGTTCTTTAGTTTTAAAACTACCTTTCCAGGAGGTTTTATTGATATCTGCATTAACAAAAATGGCAAGTTCCTTTGTCCAATCGGTAATTTTGGCTTTTTTATGTTCCGCTATGCCATTTATACTCACCGTTTTATCTACATCGGGATTTGAGCGCTGCAAGCGTGAAATTTCTTTTCCGAAATAACCCTTAACATCGAAATAACTTAAACTGGTATTTGCTTCAGCTTCTTTCCGCTGGTTGCAGGAAAATAAAACCAAAGCAAATACCGGGATAAAAAGTTTTTTAACCATTATACTAAAACGTTTCCTGTCATTTCTTCTGGAATAGCTACACCTAATATTTTTAGAATAGTAGGGGCAATGTCGCCTAATTTACCATCTGCAATGGTTTTATAGTCTTTATCAATTAAAATACAAGGTACCAGGTTGGTGGTATGCGCAGTATTGGCAGATCCATCACCATTTACCATAAATTCTGAGTTTCCATGATCGGCTAAAAGGATAAACGAATAACCATTTTCCAAACCTTTGTTTACCACGGTTTCAGCACATTTATCTGCAGTTTCAACCGCTTTTACTACCGCTTCAAAAACGCCTGTATGTCCAACCATATCTGGATTGGCAAAGTTTAAACAAATAAAATCAGCCCATCCTGTTTCCATTTCTTTGGTAATGGCATCGGTAATTCCTGCGGCACTCATTTCAGGTTGAAGATCGTAGGTTGCTACTTTCGGTGAAGGAATTAAAATGCGTTTCTCATTGGCAAATTCAGCCTCTCTTCCGCCAGAGAAGAAAAAGGTTACATGAGGATATTTTTCAGTTTCAGCAATGCGGATCTGGTTTTTATTATTATTGGCCAATACTTCACCGATGGTCTGGATTAAATCATCTTTGGTGAAAATTACATTTACCTTTTCAAAGCTCTCATCGTAGGTAGTCATGGTCACATAATACAATGGTAGTTTATGCATTTGTTGCTCCGGGAAATCTTTTTGTGTTAATGCTGTTGTAATCTCACGTCCTCTGTCTGTGCGGAAATTGAAACAGATTACCACATCATCATTTTGAATGGTCGCTACCGGAGCACCGTTGTCTTGTGTTAATACTACTGGTTTTAAAAACTCATCTGTAATACCATCTGCATACGATTTTTTGATTGCAGTTAATGCATCCTGGGTTTTCTCACCAATGCCATTTACCATTACATCATAAGCTTGTTTAACGCGCTCCCAACGGTTATCGCGGTCCATAGCATAGTAACGGCCAACCATGGTTGCTAGTTTAGCATTGGTGTTTTGGATATGGTTTTCCAGATCAGTAATAAAGCCCAGGCCAGAGTTTGGATCCGTATCACGGCCATCCAAAAAAGCATGTACAAAGGTGTTTGGTACATTTGCTTCATTTGCGGCATCGCATAAAGATTTTAAATGTTCGATATGAGCATGTACCCCGCCATTTGAAACCAGGCCAATGAAGTGAACTGCTTTATTATGCTGCTTTGCATAATCGAATGCACTTACCAAAACCGGGTTGTGGTGCAATTCCCTGTCCGTAATCGACTTATTGATTCTTCCAAGCTCCTGGTAAACTACCCTACCTGCGCCTAAGTTCATGTGTCCAACTTCTGAATTTCCCATTTGTCCGGCTGGTAAGCCTACTGCTTCACCAGATGCTTCAAGCCTGGAATTTGGGTATTTCTGTAATAATGAATCGAAAAAAGGAGTATTGGCAGCATATGCAGCATCAGAATTATCTTGTTTTCCGTAGCCCCAGCCATCAAGGATTATAAGTGCGAGTTTTTTATTGTTTACCATTTTTATTGTAAAATTTATTGATCCAAATCAAAACATTTTCATGCATAACATGGTTTGGTGTTTTGTTTATATGGCAAATATAACTTTATTGATGCTTATACAAATGAAGAAATCCGTTTTTTGATATGCTAATGGCATAATTTTAGCTATAGGGTTCTGTATAAAATACAGAAATGATCCGGAGCTTATTTTTACTCGTTATTAGTTTATCCTCATTATATTACCCTACAGCCATTCAGGCAGATATAATTGATGATTTATCTTCGTATTTTAAAGCTGGCAACTCAAAAGAAATTGCTAAAAGTTTCGCCTCAACCATCGAACTTATCATTGTTGATGAAGAAGATGTATACTCAAAAGCACAGGGTGAACAAATTTTGAGAGATTTTTTCATTAAACATCCTCCGGTAAAAACAAGTATTTTTCATAAAATAAACACAAATCCAAATTATCGTTTTGGCGTAATTATTTTGAGTACTGCTAAAGAAACCTTCCGGGTTTCTGTTACCATGAAAAAATTCAATACCAGCTTTTCAATTACTGAATTAAGAATTGAACCTGCTAAGGATTAATTGGCTATCCAGAACTTACGGAATTGTGTCAACGCTATGCCTATGCCAACTTCATAAGTCGCGGAGGTTGGAAACTTGTAAAGTCAACAAATTCACTTTAACCTTTCAGTAAATTGCCTGCTAATAAATAATTCTTATTTTTGCGGCATAAAACCTATATTTTGGATACTCAACTTATACATCAATTCATAAAAAATGCCCTTACCGAAGATGTTGGTGATGGAGATCATACTTCGCTTTCAACAATTCCGCCAGGAACGCAGGGAAAAGCAAAACTGATTATCAAAGAAGATGGTGTTTTGGCTGGAATTGAATTGGCCCTTGAGATTTTTAAGGAGGTTGATGCCGGACTGAAAGTTGATGTATTGCTACAGGATGGTGTTGCTGTAAAAGTAGGCGATATTGCTTTAACCGTTGCTGGAAGTACACATGCTATTTTAATAGCAGAACGATTGGTTTTAAACTGCATGCAGCGTATGAGTGGTATTGCTACCAAAACTCATCGTATTGTTTCACTGTTAAAAACGACTAAAACCAAGATTTTAGATACCCGTAAAACTACTCCCGGTTTGCGTTATTTAGAAAAATGGGCAGTTAGGATTGGTGGTGGGGTAAATCACCGCATTGGTTTATATGATATGATCTTAATCAAGGATAATCATGTAGATTATGCAGGAGGGATTTCAAACGCCATTACCGCTGCGCAAAAATATCTGATCAATCAGAATAAATCACTTCAGATCGAAATTGAGGTTAGGAACTTAGAGGAGTTATCCCAGGTTTTGGCTATTGGTGGTGTAGACCGTATTATGCTTGATAATTTTAGTTTTGAAAGCTTAAGAGCTGCGGTTGCATTAATCGACGGGAAATTTATTACAGAAGCTTCCGGAGGAATTACCGAAGAGAATGTTGCAGAATATGCAGCTTGTGGAGTAGATTTTATTTCGATGGGCGCACTTACACATTCTGTGAAAAGCCTGGATATGAGTTTAAAAGCATACTAAAGTGATTTGCTATAAAATTGAAAGCTTATTTTTTGTATCATTGTAGGCTATGGTTACGGTTTATTCTCTCAGCGCGTTATTAATTGCTTACCTTTTTGGATCTATACCAACAGCTGTATGGCTTGGTCAGGCATTCTATGGAGTTGATGTAAGGGAATACGGAAGTGGCAATGCGGGTGCAACCAATACTTTTAGGGTACTGGGCAAAAAAGCCGGAATTGCTGTTATGATCATTGACATTGCAAAAGGTTATACTGCAACCAATCTTGCCTATCTGATCGGTATGTCGGTTACCGGACCACAAAATTCAGTTGTTTTTGTTAACTACCAACTTGCCTTGGGGGTGACCGCGGTAATGGGACATTTATTTCCTGTTTTTGCGGGTTTCAGGGGGGGGAAAGGAGTAGCCACACTTTTTGGAATGATTTTAGCAGTTAACTTCGAAGCATCTATGCTTTGCGTTCTGGTTTTTGTGGTGGTATTGTTGTTAACTAAATATGTTTCATTAAGCTCTATTTGCGCCGGATTTACTTTTCCGCTAAGTGTAGTTTTCTTGTTTCAGGTTTCCATCAAATCTGAAGTGCTTTATGGCATGGTGGTTTGTATTTTAATCTTAGTTACGCACCAAAAAAATCTCGAAAGATTGCTGAAAGGCAAAGAATCTAAAGTGTATTTGTTTAGGAAGAAGACTAATTAATTAACAAAACACATTTCTTTAAAACTTATTTATAGGCTTACTGTTTAATCATCGACTTTACCTATAGGTATTACTAATCATTTAAAATCGCATTTATGAAAAAGTTATTTTTAACAGCAAGTGTTGCTGGGATTTTATTATTTAACTCATGTTCTACAGTTCCTTTAACAGGACGTAGTCGATTTGATTTAGTTAGTAACGATCAGGTTTTGCCAATGGCATTCCAAGCCTATAGTACCTTTTTAACAGAAAATAAATCTACCGTTTTACCCGCTTCAAATGCCCAGGCCTTAAAAGTGAAAACGGTTGGAAGCAGGTTAATTACAGCTGTAAAATCTTATATGAACAGCAATAATTATGGTAATCTGATTGCTGATTATCAATGGGAAGTTAATGTAGTACAGAACAATGAAAAAAATGCCTGGTGTATGCCAGGAGGGAAGATTGTAGTTTATACCGGTATTTTGCCTGTTACGCAGGATGACGCTGGTTTAGCAACTGTTATGGGGCATGAGATTGCGCATGCTATTGCGGGTCACTCAGCTGAACGTATGTCGCAGGAAATGGTTGCCCAGGGTGTTGGCGCAGCAGCGGGAGTTGCTTTGTCTAAAAACCCTAAAACGCAGTCTATTTTTAATACCCTATATGGCGTTGGTACACCAGTTGCGATGTTAAAATTCAGTCGTAACCAGGAATTAGAGGCCGATCGTTTGGGCTTGATTTTTATGGCCATGGCCGGATATAATCCGCAAAATGCGACCAGTTTCTGGAATAGAATGTCGGCTGCATCTGCAGGAGCCCAAAAGCCGGCTGAATTTTTAAGCACCCACCCAAGCGATGCTACACGTATTGCACAAATTCAAAAATATTTGCCTGAAGCACAACAGTATTACAAGAAATAAGGTAGAAGGCTTGAAAGTAGAAGGGTGGAAGGTTTTGCATGATGCAGAGCATTCCGCCTTTTTTGTTTGCCGAAAATTGTCATTCTGAGTTTACGAAGAATCTGCAATTCGAAAGTGTAAAACGATTACGGGAGGATACAGCAAGAAATAAAAAGATTCTTCACTGCGTTCAGAATGACATACTCTAACGTCCTGGTTTTAGCGTCTCGCTAAGACCTTCTTATTTGAATAATAACTTAGCGGTGGTTAAGTCATAGCGAGACGCTACAACTAAGGTAGAAGAGATTCTTCACTGCGTTCAGAATGACAAACTGGCTAATGAATGGCAAGTGAACTAATGACAATTGAACTAATGAACCAATTAACCTCCTAATACCTTCAAAATCGCGCTGGCTTTCAACAGACATTCTTCATATTCCAATACTGCATCACTTTGATAAGTAATCGCTCCTCCAACCTGAAAAGATAAATATTTGGAATCGGCATTATACAAGATGCTGCGGATTACCACGTTAAAATCGAAATCACCATCAGGATTAATGCAGCCAAAAGAGCCAGAATATATTCCTCTTTTGGTGACTTCGTATTCTTCGATCAATTTCATTGCTTTAATCTTTGGAGCCCCCGTCATGGAGCCCATTGGGAACGCATTTTTAATGGCATCAATAAAATGGACTTCTGGATTTAGGTCACAGCTAATGGTAGAAATCATCTGGTGCACCTGTGGGAAGCTGTAAATGCCGAATAACTCATCGACTTTAACAGAACCCTTAACGGCCGATTTGGTAAGGTCGTGGCGTACCAGGTCAACAATCATTACATTTTCTGCCTGTTCTTTAATGTCGTTTCTAAGCTGCAGTTTTATGGCTTCATCTTCTGCCAGATCAGAACTTCTTTTAGCTGTGCCTTTAATGGGCTGCGAGGTAAGTTTTGAGCCACGTTTGCACAAAAATCTTTCTGGTGTGGCAGATAAAATATATTTACCATAAACCTTAAAATAACCTGCAAAAGGGGTGGGAGAGACTTGATTTAGCGCCTCAAAAGTTTGAATGGGGTCTATTTTTATATTTTCGGCAAAAAACTCCTGACAGAAATTAACTTCATAAATATCGCCACGAATAATATGATCTCTTAAGGTGCCTACTTTTTGAATATATTGGTCCTTAGACAATCGTTGCGCTATCGTTACTTTTTTAGATTGGGTTCCTGTGTTAAGCTGAAAGGAATTTATGTCCGCTAAAATCGATTCAGGACCAATCAGAACCTCAACATTGCCATTTTTGAAGGCTATGAGGTGTTTTGGAACAAAAAAATATAGATCTGGGAAATTTAAATGATCAGGATGATTAGATTGAAGGTCTTCGATTTCGTTTTTCAGGTCGTAACTGAAAAATCCGAAAATCCACTGCTGATGTTGAGAATGAAAACTTTTTAGCTGATCAAATGCATTTCCTGGTCCACATTTTAGTTCTGCATGAGCACCGGCCACGATAATGAAGTCGTAAGCTGAATAAGCATCTTTGTAGTTATTTGAATCTAAAAAGCAGCAAACCTCGAACTGGTTAGCCCAGTGTAATGCTTTTTGTTTGAAATCGGATATGTTTTGCGGGGTTTTCAAGCTGCCGCAAAGGTAAAAATAGAGATGGTAATTGTAAGAAATTAATTTTTATCTTTTGGAATTATGATTAGCATCGTAAATTAATGTTTTTTAGGATTCATTTTGGTATGCCTAACCCTTAATATTCTTATTATCTGATTTTCGTTTCGATAAGATATCCTAAAATGATGTTTTTCAAAAGCACGATATGTCCCGTCGTTATCTTTTTTATATTGATCAATCTTATATTTTTCAGGATACTGAACTATATTTTCTACTGCTTGGGTTAAATCATTTATAACCTTTATTGCATTTTGGACAGATTCTTGGCCTATGTAATTATAGATTTCTCTTAATTGGTTTTTGGCTGGCTTAGTCCAGACAATTTCAAGATGTTTGGTTACCAACTTTTAATCTCATTTAATAACTCATCATGAGAAATATAATTGCGGTTTTTAAACTCATGCTCTGCGGCTAAAAGTTCATTATTATAAGCTTCAATGGTAACATTTGAATTTTCTTTTTTCCCTTTTATAAATGCTTTAAGCATTTTTATTACAGAAGTTTTTTCGGCATCGTCTAGCTGGGTAAAATAATTTAGCATTTCGCTTTCTAAGATAGTTGCCATAATAAAATATTTATACTCAAAAATAACTAAATTGAAGAAGGAAAACAAACTGTTGAAATCAATTTACTATCTCAATTGGCAAAGAGTTGTCAACTTTTTAGCGCTGTAGTTATTAAGTTGACAACTCTTAAATGAAAAAAGCAATCCGCTATGGATTGCCTTTCTTTAATTGATTGTCACCCTGAATTTATTTCAGGGTCTATTAGTGTTAATAGAGTAGATAGATGCTGAAATAAATTCAGCATGACGAATTATGTTTCTAACGTAACGCTAAAGTTTGTGCTCTATCTGGTCCTACTGAAAGGAATTTAATCGGCACTTCTAATTCTTTCTCTAAGAAAGCAATATAATCGCTCAATTTAGCTGGAATTTCATCTACAGAAGTAATTTTAGTTACATCAGTAGCCCAACCGTCAATTGCTTTCAATACGGGTTTTGGTTCGATTGAAATGATATCATATGGCATGTAATCAATTGTTTCGCCATTATATTCGTAATGCGTACAAGCATAAATGGTATCAAAAGTATCGAGAACATCAGCTTTCATCATAATTAATTCGGTTACACCGTTTAACATGATGGCATATTTTAATGCAGGAAGATCAATCCAGCCACAGCGACGGGCACGGCCTGTAGTTGCGCCAAATTCGTGACCTAAAGCGCGTAAATTTTCGCCAACTTCATTATCTAATTCAGTAGGGAAAGGGCCGCCACCAACACGCGTGCAATATGCTTTGAAGATACCATAAACGGCTCCTACTTTATTCGGCGCAATACCTAAACCAGTACAGGCACCTGCAGTTGTAGTGTTACTAGAAGTTACAAAAGGGTATGAACCGAAATCTACGTCCAGTAACGTTCCTTGTGCACCTTCTGCTAAAACCGCTTTTCCTTCTTTTAAGAAACCATTCACATAATGTTCGCTATCTACGTGAGGAATGGTTTTTAAGAATTCGATTGCTTCAAAGAATGATGCTTCTTTTTCCGCTAATTCATATTCGAAACCTTCGTAATGAGAAAGGATTTCAGTATGTTTTTCTACCAATTTAGCATAACGCTCTTTAAAATCGGGTAGTGTAGTATCGCCAACTCGTAAACCGTTACGGCCGGTTTTATCCATATAAGTTGGACCGATACCTTTTAAAGTTGATCCAATTTTATTTTTACCCATGCGTGCTTCGTTCGCAGCATCCAATAATTGGTGGGTTGGTAAAATTAAGTGTGCTTTACGGGCAATCACCAATTTGCCATCGGCAACCGGATCATGACCAGCTTTTTTTAAATTATCTAACTCTCTTTTTAGGATAATAGGGTCGATTACTACACCATTACCAATCAGGTTCATGGTTTTTTCGTTAAAAATTCCTGAAGGAATTGTATTTAGAACGAATTTTTTGCCATCGAACTCTAAAGTATGTCCGGCATTTGGGCCACCCTGAAAACGGGCAATAAGATCATATTTTGGACTTAGTACATCAACGATTTTTCCCTTTCCTTCATCGCCCCATTGCAGGCCGAGAAGTACATCTACTTGCGTCATTATTTAATAAATTAAGCTGGTTTTATTTGTATTTTGATTTAATTTTGTTTGATTTTTTCGACTGTAGCCGCACTTTCGCTAACTTTCCTGGCCATACTGCAGTCAGAACAGAAACCATAAAGATTCAACGAATGATGTTTAACATCAAATTTTAAAAGATCACCAACCATGGTTTGGATCTGGTGGATTCGGGGATCGCAGAATTCTACTACTTTACCGCATTCGATACAGATCACGTGATCGTGCTGGCGGTAACCATAAGATTTTTCGAATTGTGCCATGTTTTTACCAAACTGGTGCTTGGTAACTAAATCGCATGAAACCAATAACTCCAATGTATTATAAACCGTAGCACGACTTACACGGTACTTTTGGTTTTTCATGTGGATATAAAGGGTTTCTACATCAAAGTGGTCGTTTCTTGAATATATTTCTTCCAATATAGCGAAACGCTCTGGTGTTTTACGTAGATTTTTGTTTTCTAAATAAGCCTCAAAAATCTTGCGAACGAGCTCATTTGTTTTTTGTTCAGACATAGTTTTTAAACTCCATTCAAAGGTAGGTAAATAGTTTTGAAAAATGATTAGACCGATGAAATGATTACATAGATTTGCTAAATGTTTAGTCTGAAGTCCAGAGTCTTTATCCATCATAAGATGAGACTCTGGACTTTCGACTACCGACTATGGACTCACTTAGGCATCAAACCTCGTTACTCCGGTTACCCCTCTAACTTTTAATAAATTTTTAATCAGGTTTTCCAAGTGTTCGGTATCGTTTACAAAAATCATAATCGAACCATCAAAAATCCCCTCATTGGTATCAACAGTAATCGAGCGCATATTTACTTTAAAGTCCGTAGAAATAACCCTGGTGATGTTGTTGATCAAGCCTACATCATCAATACCTACAATCCGTAAGCCGGTTAAGAAAGTTAATTCCTGCTGTTTGTTCCATTTGGCTTTTACCACACGATAACCATAATTGGCCATTAACTGTGCTGCATTCGGACAATTTGTACGATGTATTTTAATGCCTTCGCTCACGGTGATGAATCCAAAAACATCATCTCCAGGAATGGGATTGCAACATGCAGCCAAGGTATAATCAATGCGCTGCATATCTTCGCCAATCAGCAAAATATCAGATTCGCCACCTTTAATTTTACTCTTGATCCCATCAACCGAAAGGTTTTCAGGACGTTCCGGGCTACGGTTTTCAACCTCTTTCTCGCTAGACAGGTATTCTTTTATGTCTTTCAGCTCGATTTTGCCCAAGGCAACATTTACAAAAAGCTCCTGTGTAGAAGGCAACTTAAAGAAATAGCTAAGCTTTTGTATATTATCGGTATTATAAGTGATTTTTAATGACTTTAGCTTTCTTTCTAAGATTTCTTTTCCGTTTTCAGCAATTTTCCGCTTTTCTTCTTTTAGCGATGACTTAATTTTAGATTTGGCTTTAGCAGTAACTACCACGTTTAACCAATCTTCTTTTGGGGTTTGTTTGCTCGAGGTAATAATCTCGACCTGATCGCCATTTTGCAGTTTATATGAAATGGGAACCAGCTTATGGTTTACTTTAGCTCCGATACAGGTTGCACCCACGTCGGTGTGGATCTCGAAAGCAAAATCCAATGCGGTAGCGCCTAAAGGCAACTGGATTAAAGCACCTTTTGGCGTGAAAATAAAAATCTCATCAGAGAAAAGATTCATTTTGAAATCATCAAGGAAATCTAAAGCATTGGCTTCTGGATTGCTCAACATTTCGCGCACTTTCTGGATCCACTGATCCAGACCATTATCGTTACTCGATTCTTTGTATTTCCAGTGTGCGGCGAAACCTTTCTCTGCAATTTCGTTCATCCGTTGTGTACGGATCTGTACTTCAACCCATTGTCCGCGTGGACCCATTACCGTAGTGTGCAAACTTTCGTAACCATTCCCTTTTGGTGACGAAACCCAATCGCGTAAACGATCAGGATTGGGGCGGTATAAATCGGTCACAATTGAATACGCTTTCCAGCAATCAGCCTTTTCATTTTCTGGGGCCGAGTCCAAAATAATCCGGATGGCAAAAAGATCATACACCTCTTCGAAAGGGATATTTTTCTTTTTCATCTTGTTCCAGATGGAGTGGATTGACTTCGGCCTGCCGTAAACATCGGCTACTAAACCTTGCTCGTGAACAATCTCATCAATCGGCTCCACGAATTTTTTAATGAAAAGCGCACGTTCTGCTTTTTTCTCATTTAATTTTTTAGCGATGAACTTATAAGTATCAGGATCAAGATATTTCATCGAAAGATCTTCCAACTCTGATTTTATGGCGTATAAACCCAATCTATGGGCTAATGGAGCGTATAAATAAATAGTTTCTGAAGCGATTTTAAGCTGCTTGTGGCGGGGCATAAAATCCATTGTACGCATGTTGTGCAAACGATCGGCAAGTTTGATCAGGATTACCCTCACGTCATCCGCCAGGGTAAGCAGCATTTTGCGGAAATTCTCAGCCTGTAAAGAGCTGTTGGTATCGAAAACGCCAGATATTTTGGTCAAACCATCAATAATTTTAGCGGTTTTTTTACCAAACTCACGTTCAATATCTTCTAAAGTAATATCGGTGTCCTCTACCACATCGTGTAGCAAGGCACATACAATGGAGGTTGTTCCTAATCCAACTTCTTCAGCAGCAATCTGCGCGACAGCGATAGGGTGGTAGATGTAAGGTTCGCCAGATTTACGGCGCATATCTTTATGGCTTTCCAGTGCCATATCAAAAGCTTTTCTGATTTCTTTTTTATCGCCCTTTTGTAAAGTAGATTTGCTTGCCCGTAGTAATGCCCTATATCTTTTTAGAATCTCTTGCTTTTCCGCCTCTAAATCAATCACTAACTCTGTTTTCATTTGTATTTTTTGCGTAAAAATTTGCGTCTTATTTATGAATAAAACTTATATTAGTTTTGTGAAACAACTAATATATGAAATAACACCTAACTTTGTAAAAGTATAAATTTATGAAATTTAAAGGGCTCTTTTTTCTTTCTATTGTAATGATTTGCAGCATTTCGCTACGAGCCCAGGATCCTGCTGCACCTGTATTTCCAAAAAAGGGTAAAAGCGATACGATTAGAGTAGCCTCAACAAACGATAATGGTGTCATGATTCCCTGGATGCAACTTAATGAGGTTAACATTTACGCAGCCAGAATCTGGAAATCGCCGGCAGAACAGGCTGCCTACAATCGTTTAAGGTATAACGTATTAAAAGTAATGCCTTATGCGCTGTTTGCAAAACGCCGATACGAGCAATTGGAACAGGATTTGGCGCGGACTCCCGAGAAAAAAGAACAGAAACAACTGGTTAAACAATGTGATAAAGAAATTAAAGACATGTTTAACCGCGAAATAAAGGAATTAACGATTACTCAAGGTCAGATTTTAACAAAACTGATCGACCGCGAAGTAGGCAGAACAACATACGATATAGTAAAGCAAACCAAAGGAGGTTTCGCTGCATTTTCTTATCAGATTGTTGCCCGTGTGGTAGGACATAATTTAAAAAGTACTTACGATCCGAATACAGATAGAGATATAGAGTCTATTATCCGTACGTCAGGATTTTATCAATAACATATAATGCAGGAACGCATTCCGAATATTTATTCGTTTAAGGTTAAGAAAATTAATGGCGAAGAGCAGCCATTATCAGCCTACCGCAACAAAGTTGTTTTAATTGTAAATACCGCATCAGAATGTGGTTTTACGCCACAGTTAAAAGAATTACAGCAACTTAAAGACGAGATTAACAGCCCTGATTTTGAAATTCTGGGCTTTCCCACAAATGATTTTGGAAAACAGGAACCCTTAAATGGGTCTGATATCGCATCTTTTTGCGAGATCAACCACGGTGTAAAATTCCCTGTTTTTGAAAAGATTATGGTTCGTGGTGAACATGCTCACCCACTTTATCAGTTCCTGAGTGATAAAAAGCAAAACGCAAAATTAAGTTCGAAACCCCGTTGGAACTTTCATAAATACCTGCTGAACAAAAATGGCGAACTGGAAGATTATTTCTTGCCCTTCACCAAGCCGTTGAGTTCGAAAATTAAAAAGAAAATTCAGCAACTGCTGAGCCAAAATACCCAATAATTACATCATGAAGTTAGATATTTTAGTGATCGCCGTGCATCCCGATGATGCAGAGCTTTGCTGTTCAGGTACAATTTTAAAACATATTGCGCTTGGTAAAAAAGTTGGAATTGTAGATTTAACCCGAGGCGAACTGGGTACGCGTGGTACAGCAGAAACAAGAGATGAAGAGGCGGCAGACTCTGCAAAAATTTTGGGCTTACATGTGCGCGAAAATTTAGGCATGAGGGACGGTTTTTTTCAGAATGATGAATTTCACCGTTTAGAAGTAATTAAAGTCATCAGGAAATACCAACCCGAAATTATTTTAAGCAATGCTTTGGAAGACCGTCACCCTGATCACGGAAGGGCAGGCGACCTGGTTTATGATTCGGTTTTTTTATCAGGTTTGCCAAAAATTGAAACGTTGATAGATGATGTTAAACAAGAGGCCCACCGCCCGAGGTTATTGTTGCAGTACATCCAGGACAGATACCTGAAGCCTGATATTATTGTAGATATTTCTGATCACATGGATAAGAAAATTGAATCGATTAAGGCTTTTAAAACACAGTTTTATAATCCTGATGTAGATGGTTTGCAAACTTATATTTCATCGCCGGAATTTTTCGAAAGCGTAATTGGCCGTTCAAGAGAATTCGGTAAAAGCATTGGCGCCACTTTTGGCGAAGGCTTTACTTCGCGGAAATTGTTGGGTGTTGATAATTTGTTTGATTTGAGGTAGTTTTTTTCCGCAAAGAAAAGAAGACTTTCGCTAAGCGCGCAAAGGTGTGAGTTCGTGGCAATTTTAACTAAACGACCATAAAATGACAAATCAGCAAAATTTCACATTTATAAAAACTGACAGAAAATTAATCAAATTAAATTTTGACGACATTTTGTTTGTAAAAGGATTGGGGAATTATGTTGAAATATTTGTCAAAAACAGCAAAAAATATGTTTACTACAAAACCTTAAAAGACCTTATAGGCAAATTACCTGATGAATTTATGAGGGTTCATAATTCAAACATCGTGAATTTGAAAAATGTAGAATATATAGAAGATAATCATTTAATTATAGGTGAACATAAAATTACAATAGCAAAAAGTTATAAAGATTGTCTATTAATTAGTATTGAAAAATTGCTACTCTAAATAAGAAATTTGACAGATCACATAAAAACTTAAACAAACCAAATAACTTATTTTTTTGGATAAAATTATCTGAGTTGTTTTGTAAAAAAAAGATTATGAAACAATTTTTATTTTACTTAATAACTATGATATTTATGACAACCGGGAGTTTAAAAGCACAGAACAATCCATTTGAAAATGATGCAAAAACAATCGATGCATTAATGAAAGCAAGTTATGAGGTTGTTTCAGGCGAAAAAGGAGCAAAAAGACAATGGGAAAGAGATAATTATTTGCACCATCAAAAAGCAGTTTATTCTTATTTTGACAGAAAAAAGCAAAAACAAGTAACTATGACACTGCAAGAATTTCATAAAGAAACTGATGAAATGGTTTTTGGTACAGCTTTTTATGAAAGCGAGGTTAATCGGGAAGTTAGAGTTTTTGGAAATATTGCACACATTTGGAGTACTTATGAAACAAGATTAGAAAAAGACGGAAAAGTTGAAAGAAGAGGAATAAATAGTATTCAGCTAATTTTTGATAATTATCGTTGGTATATTATCTCTTGGACATTTTGTGGCGAAACGGACAAAAATATAATTCCGAAAACATTTGACAGAAATTAAAAAACAGGAGTGTTTCCTGAACTATGTCAGGGGGAGTAAATTAATGCTTCTCAGAACCCTTTCTTTTCCTTAGCGAAACCTTTACGCGCTTTGCGGTTACTTTGACAGTCCAACAAAACCGCCCTTCGTTTGTTATTCTCAAAACGAATAATAATGGCGAATATATTCTCTTCTCTCAAAAACGCTTACAATCTTTTTAAACACGTAGATTTCGATAAGTTAGAGGCTTTATCGAAAAAAGTCGATTTACCAAAAATGGTCGAAACCATATCAAGCCTGGATGATAAACAAATCCAGGGGATGATGAAAATGATGGGTGGATCCGGTAAAAAGAAAGAACTGCCACCCATTGAAGGTGATTTTTACCATTTGGGCGACGAAGCGCTCAAAGATGAAGACCGTGAACTCCAGTTAAAAGTACGTGCATTTTTAGAGAAGGAAGTTAAACCCATTGTAAATCATTATTGGAACAAAGCTGAATTCCCTTTCGAAATTATCCCAAAACTTGCCGAACTCAACATCTGTGGTTTAACCTATAAAGGTTATGGCTGTCCGGGGAAATCGAATTTAATGGAAGGTATTTTAGCGATGGAAATGGCCAGGATTGATACCTCGATTTCTACTTTTTTTGGTGTACAGAGCGGCTTAGCCATGGGATCGATCTATTTATGTGGATCGGAAGAACAAAAACAACAGTGGTTACCGCTCATGCAGCAATTTAAAATTATTGGTGCATTCGGATTAACCGAACCCGAAGTTGGCTCAGCTGCTGCTGGCGGTTTAACCACAACCTGTAAAAAGGTAGCCGGTAAATGGATTTTAAATGGCCAAAAAAAATGGATTGGTAATGCCACCTTTGCAGATATCTTAATTATTTGGGCACGCGATGAGGAAAGCGGAGAAGTAAAAGGCTTTATCGTGAAAAAAGACAATCCAGGTTTTGCTGTAGAGAAAATGCAGGATAAAATGGCCTTGCGGATCGTGCAGAATGGGATTATTACCTTAACCAATTGCGAAGTAGAAGAAGCAGATCGCTTGCAAAATGCTAACTCATTTAAAGATACCGCTAAGGTACTACAAATGACAAGAGCAGGGGTTGCCTGGCAGGCGGTAGGCTGCGCCCGGGGTGCTTATGAAAATGCTTTGGAATATACCCAAACCCGAAAACAGTTTGGTAAACCCATTGCATCTTTTCAGTTGATTCAAAACCATTTAGTTGAAATGTTGTCGAATTTAACGGCCATGCAAACATTATGTTTTAGGTTGTCACAATTGCAGGATCAGGGTTTATTGAAAGATGAGCACGCTTCGCTAGCCAAGGTATTCTGTTCATTAAGAACGCGTGATGTAGTAAGCAAAGCAAGGGAAGTAATGGGCGGAAACGGTATTTTACTCGAATATAATGTAGCACGTTTTGTGGCCGATGCCGAGGCGATTTATTCGTACGAGGGGACAAAAGAAATTAATACATTGATTGTTGGCCGTGCAATAACCGGATTTTCGGCATTTGTTTAGGAGGAAAACTCACGAAGTTTGAAAGGGTAAGAGCAGTTTGGGAACTTCGTTAGTTTTGAGCTGTGGTAATTAGTTGCTTGTCAGTCTGAGCGTAGTCGAAGACTCGTAGGGAAAATAAATAATAGATTTTTTAGGGTTAAGAAACGAACGTCAGCATTTCATAGGTGCTACAGTCCTGCCATTCGCTGTAGCCCGATAGAAAAATCGGGGCTGCCGCTGCTGTCAGGTTTATTGAACAGCGGTTTTTTTCAAAGTACTAAACTTTGAACATAAACCCGATTGGAACGGATGCCTCCCGATTTTACATCGGGATCAAATTGGCAGGAGGGAAAGCGGGACTGAAAATGCCAAATGCACAGAACCCTTCATTTCCAAATCATAAGGATTAACGCATCCGGCAAACAAGTCATGGAATTTTACCTATTTGAATGCTGGGTATTTCGTTCTGTTTAATTAAATCGCTTTTAACACCCAGGTTTCCCTGATTCTCCCAATTTTATTCGCCTGTTCTTTCATTTTTTTTAACAATTCAATATCAATATATTTTAGCGAGGAAAGTTGATGCCAGACTGAAGTTGCTTTAGTGATCAATTTGAAACCTTGTTCAAGAAAGAAGTGTTCAGCCTGTTCAAAGCTATCAAACTTATTATCTTCTACATGGTGTGCTTCCAGAAACTGAGAAAAATGATCATTGGTTTCATTTTTAGGTATCGGTCTTTTAACATATACATCAGCTGTGATCCAATAACCACCTCTTTGTTTTAATGATTTATGGATGGTTTTACATAATGATATCTTTTCTTCATTATTTAGATACACCAATAAACCTTCATTTATAATACTAATCGGGCCAAGAGGCATTTGATTTATAGCATTTGAAAAAGCGTCTCCATCCAAAGCATTTAAAGCCTCGGTTTTGAGTTTACCCTTTAGTTGTAATTTCTCATCTACAATTAGCCGATCAACCAAATCTTTTTTGATATCGATTACACCTTGTAAATCAGTATCCAAATAATAAATCGTTGGATGCCTTAAAACCAGGTCCAGGCCCCTGAAAGAATAGCCAGAAGAAATTTCTATAATATTTAAAGAGCCTGATGCAAAAAGTAAGCTATCCAGAGATAAATATCTACTTTCAAAATGCACCAAGCGTTTTAAAAATACCTCATCAAAATCTTTATGATATAATTTTTCAAGGGCGTCGTTACCGTAAATTAACTTAACAGCATCGGCAACAAAGGGGATATTTGTTAAACTTTTGGCAAGTAAAAGCGATTTTGCTGACGGACTTATCGAACTATAATCACGGTTCATTTGTAATTAGAAAAAAACTGCTTTTAAAACGGATACTTGTTAAACGCCACCTGGCTCATTGCACTTTTTTCAAATAAGGCAATACAATTTTTATTAAACTGAGGGTCGAAGTTTACTTCTCCAGGCTCTAATCTACTTGGAACATTTCCATTTTGCATAAAGAAGTAAACTTTCGTATTCCCGTATTTAGTATGGGGCATTAGGTTACCATAATCTTCCATCTCTTTCCATATCGAATCTTTAACCGTTACGATGTAGATCCGTTGTACCGGACCAGTGTTATTGGCGTTTCTATACTTGATAATTTCCTTAAAGCCAGCTTTCATATCCCCAATCCCAGGTTGGTCGAAAACATCTTTAACCATGAAAATGATCAATACTAAAATCCCTGCGACGAAGAAATAAACTAATGATTTTCTATTCATGCCTACAATAAAGGCAATATTTTTTCCATAACCGTCAAGCCTTCGTCAATATGCTTTTGCTCAATACAAAGTGCAGGACGAAAGCGTATGGTTTTATCGCCACAGCCCAAAAACATCACATTGTTCTCCAATCCTTTACCAATAAATGCATTGCGCATTTCTTTTGTCGGGAAATCAAATGAACACAGCAAACCCCTTCCACGTATATTTGTCATTTGATCAAACTTGTGTGACAGATTTTTCAACTGCTCTTTTAAATACATGCCTATTTTTGCAGCATTGTCGCATAGCTGATCTTCTTCTACGATCTGTAAAATCTGGGTAGAACGTACCATATCTACAAGATTGCCTCCCCATGTTGAGTTAATCCGGCTGGGTACTTTAAATACATTGGTTTCAATTTCGTCTACTTTATTCCCAACAAGGATACCGCAAACCTGCATTTTTTTACCAAAAGCCAAAATATCAGGTCTGGCTTTTTCGCTAAAATGTTGGTGACACCAGAATTTACCGGTTAAGCCAACACCAGTTTGTACTTCATCATAAATCAAAAAGGCATCGTTTTCATCGGCCAAAGTCTTAAGTTGGATCAAAAACTCATCCCGTAGGTGATTATCTCCACCTTCAGATTGGATCGGTTCTACAATTATCGCGCAAATATCATCTTTATTATCCGCAAAGGCTTTTTTGATCTGTGCCAGCGAGGCTTCTTCGGTTGCAATGGCATGGTTTAAATTATCTCCCGAAAGTGGAAATTTAACTTCTGGAACAGCCACCCTTGGCCAGTCGAATTTGGCAAACCACTTGGTTTTATCAGGTAAGGTATTGGTCAAGCTAAGCGTGTAACCCGTACGGCCATGAAAAGCTCTTTCGAAGTGTAAAACCTTAAAGCCTTTTTCTTCAGTATATCCTTTTGCAAAGTTTTTCTGAACCTTCCAGTCCATAGCTACTTTAATTGCATTTTCTACTGCTAAGCCTCCGCCCGCAATAAAAAAAGCGTGTGGCAAATAATCAGGGATGCCAACTTTAGAAAATGTTTCAACAAACTGTGCATACTGCTGGGTGTAAACATCAGAGTTCGATGGATTGGCTAAAGCAGCGAGGAGAAGATTTTTTTTAAAGGCTTCATCATTAATCATTTTAGGGTGGTTATAACCTAAAGGAACGGAAGCAAAGCAGGTAAAAAAATCGAGCAAAGTTCTATTGTATTTACAATCGTAAATATAGGCACCGTGACTCTTTTCCATATCGTAGGTCAGGTCGAAACCATCGGCCAAAATGTGCTTACTTAAAGATTCGTTAACGTGATCTGCAGGTACTGTTAATTGATACATAAACTTGGTTTTGGTATAATCCAAATTTAGTTAAATGTGCCTAAAATCAAAATTTAAGCACTTTTTGTGCCCATGAAGCAAAAAATAGGTTTAAACAGTTTAAAGTATGATTATAGACAAAATAGGGTTTTGGACTTCACAAGTGTGGAAAACTTTTTGGCAGGAATCTCTTTCAAAGCATCTCTATTTCATCTTTTTCCATTAGATTAAGATGGTTTTGATCAGACTTTTCCAGTTGTCTGCTCCTAATATGATTATGGTTCGAATTTTTGTTTTTATCTATATCAAATCATTAAATCCTAAAATTACCTAAGCCGATTTTTAATAATTGACAACATTTAGAAAGTGTGGTAAAAAAATCTGAGTACAGATGGATAAAGGAAGTGCGAAGAATCTGAAAGTGACCCCGTTGTTTCGGGCCAAACTGGGTACCAATTTAATTACCGTATGATGCACACCTAAGTTCCTTCCCTCTGAACAAATATACACTTCGGGTCTAAATCCATTTTTCTCATGACTTTTCGGTTTAATTCATCCTGCTGTCAGATTTATCCTCAATTCATACGTTTTTAAAAATCAAAATTCATTTGCAGGTTATAAAAAGCTAAAAAAAGCGCCATAATCCCTCCAAATAGCCAAGAGACCGTATAGTCAAAGCCTTAATTGTAAGTATACTCTCAGTAGCTGCTAGTAAACGCTTTCAACAAGTATGTGATATTTTAGAATATGCTACTATCTGGAACACTTTTAATAGATTGTTAAAAATTATTAATGCTGATAATCAATGTTTTATCTTATATACTTAGTATAGCTAATACACATTGTATAACTATGTATTATATTTGCCGGATGAATAGTGAATTTGTACAGAATTGGTTTTCGCAGGTAAAGAAAGGAACACTGACATACATTATTCTTAATATTCTTTCCGAAAAAGAATATTACGGGTATGAGTTGGTACAGGAAATCAAACGCCATACTACCCTGGAAGTGGCAGAGGGCACGCTGTATCCACTGCTGAACCGTTTAAAAACGGAAGGTATAGTCGAATCCAAATGGGTAGAGCAGGAATCGGGTATTCCCAGGAAATATTACACGCTGAGCGCTGGTGGCAGAGCTACGCTTTTTGAAATGCGCACTATTTGGTCAACATTGGAAACGGCTATAAGAAAAATTCAAAAATGAAAGAACAGACTTTTAACAATCAGACGGCACAAAAGATATACGATGATTACTTTAAGCGGGTCAGGCGTTGTATAGCCATCTTATCGGAAGATGATCAGCGTGAACTGACCATGGAGCTGAAAAGCCATGTCTATGAAGCTACCTGTAATAGTACCCCGGAAAAAGAGATCGATATTCTAATGGATGTTTTGAATAAACTGGGAATGCCTGAAGAAGTACTTCAACCCATGGTCGCGGATAAGAAAATACGCCAGGCTACCCGTACCTTCAATCCAAGGCATATTTTACAGGCCCTGACACTGAACATTACCAATGGCGCAGGTTATGTGGTATTGGCGGCGATCTATCTGTTAATCTCTACTTTCGGCCTGCTGATATTTTTGAAATTTATTCATCCTTCTGATACCGGTCTTTTTGTAAGTAATGGACGGTTTATCGGGTTTGGATTTATTCTGGACCGGCCGGCTGGGAACCGCGAGGTGCTGGGTAATATGTTTGTGCCAATAGTGATCATGATCATGATTATCGCGTATCTCCTCAACACACTATTGCTCCGTTTACTCCGGCGCAAATAATTTTTTTGCTTATATACATAGTATTGCACAGTACATAGCTTAATATTTAAAAATATAATAAAATGAAATCGACTTTCTTAACACTCGTCTTGATCACCTGGGTACTTGTTGCCGGAGCGCAGAATCAAAAGTCTGCAAAACGTCCGCAGACACCAAAAGCCCCTTATCCTTATTATACGGAAGAAGTCAAATTTACAAATGCCAAAGACAGTGTTACCCTGGCAGGCACACTTAGCCTTCCAGCGGATAGCGGAATGTACCCGGTCGTTATTTTGATATCCGGATCAGGTCCACAGAACCGGAACGAAGAATTATTTGACCATAAGCCCTTTCTTGTTATTTCCGACTATCTTACCAGAAAGGGTATTGGCGTGCTCCGTTATGACGATCGTGGCACTGCTCATTCTACGGGAAACTTTCGAACGTCGACATCGGTCAGCTTCGCGGACGATGCTGCGGCTGCCGTTGCTTATCTAAAAAGTCGGAAAGAAGTTGATCCTCGTCAAATTGGCTTGGCAGGACATAGTGAAGGCGGTATGATTGCGCCTATGGTTGCTGCAGGTAACAAGGATGTCGCCTTTATCATACTCATGGCTGCACCTGGTATTCCCATAGTGAAACTACTGGATTTACAGTCGGAACGTTTGGGGATACTTTCGGGGGGTACCAAAGAGATGGTTGATAAGAATGTTAAACTGGAACATGGCATGTACGAGATTATCATGAAAAACCATACCAATAATTTAAATATCAGGTTAACTGCCTACCTTACCAAAGCTATGGCGAGTTTGCCGCCTGAAATACGACCGGCCGCTGATGTAATGGATCAGGAAATCAAAACGCTGATACGACGGTCGACTACTCCTTGGTTTAAGTATTTTCTTCAATATGAGCCCGCCCGTAATTTAAGCCTTGTCAGATGTCCGGTATTAGTACTTAACGGCTCATTGGATGCCCAGGTTACATCTAAAGAGAACCTCCGCGGAATCAAACAAGCTTTGGATAAAGGCAGGAATAGGAACTATAAAATAATTGAGTACCCAGGGGTCAATCACCTTTTTCAGGAGGCTAAAACTGGGGCTTTCGAAGAATATCAGCTTATCGAACAAACCATGTCGCCAAAAGTATTGGACGATATAGCTACCTGGATTAACTCAATTATTCGCAGGTAATTACCGGCTGACCAATTCCTATGAAATACTCTGATCTCAGGAGTTTTATTTACTGATTTTTCGAGTGTTTAAACCGCAAAAAAAATATAATTTTAAAACGCTATAATCGTCGCGATTCATTTTCCAGTCCAGACTCGCGGCTGTCTTTTGATTTGATCCTGGTGTTTCCAAAGCGATAGGTAAAACTCAATCTGATCTGTCGGCTCTCGCCCACATAGGTGGTATGAAGCAGTAAATTATTAAGTTGAGTATCTGTAATAATCTTATTTTTCCTTAATATATCGGAAGCCGCTATTCTAAGCGTTGCTTTTTCATGCATCAGATTCTTTTGCAGGCCAATGTCAACCTGTGAATTACCCTTTATATAAGTATTTAATCCACTTATATTTTTTGAGTTAACCACGCCTATTGCCTCGGCAGTAATGTGACTGGGAAGATTGAAGGTTTGTTGAATATTAATCGTTCCCGCAAAACGGCTCCGGTTATAATTCCCATAATCTATAGTTCCTACTTTATTCTCCAGACGATATCCAATACCGGTCAGACTCATATTCCACCATTTTGCCAACCTGATCTGTTGTGTAACAGTTAGGTTTATATTGTTCTGAAATCCGATATTCCTGGGCACCATATTAATGATACTCCCTTTAGTTACTTCCGTAATAGTGCTGCTTACATCGCTTGTATGTGTGTAACTGGCAGCGATGGTCGTCTTTTTGTAACTATATTGAAGCGCTAATGTATTCGCATACTGTGGCTGCAGGAACGGATTACCTTTCCAATAGGAGAGTTCATCTACAGGATATGAAAATGGATTCAGGTTGTTATAAGCCGGGCGGTCAACGCGACGTGCAAAACTTAGGTTGTAGGTGCCTTCTTGCTTAGTTTTATAAGTTATTGCAGCCGTAGGGAAAACGTTCAGGTAGTTTCTAACTGCAGAAGTCGCAGATTGACTACTACCTGCTGTCGGTAGTAAGTTTCCTTCGGAATGTGTATGTTCTAATCTCACGCCAAGATCAAAGCTCAGTGCATCATTTATTGGCGTTTCATATTTAAGGTATCCAGCACTTATTTGTTCCTTGTAGTCAAAAGTATTGGACAGGTTGATATCAATAACATTGACGCTGCCATTTGCATCATACTGGTCAAATACATTTTTTGCATTTACCTCAGAGAACTTAGCGCCTGTTAACATCCGCCCTTTCCCGATTGGAAAGCCATAATCACCCTTAACCGCATATAGCTTAATATTTCGGCTATTGGCCACAAGGAAATTATTTGAGGACTGGAATTTCCCTTCAGCTGAATAAAAAGCATTGGTACTCAAATTTTCTGTAGCGGCATCAAAAATGCCATAGTCGACATCTATGTCCAGACTTGTGCGATTACTACCTTTATACCTATAGTTTAAGTTGGCATTATAACGTCTGGCCCTTTGTGCCGGATAGCTACTCTCACTTTTAAGTGTCTGTAAAAGTGCTCCTGTTAACTGATCAAAAATATTTGTCGTCGGTGTGATCAAGCCGCCACCACTTGAAAAATTACCATTCATCACCATTCCGATTGTTTTGGTGGTATCTATTGCGTAATCTAAACCGACAGTAGATCCCATACTATGTTTTTTGTCCACATCATGATTGGAGTTTATATATACCTTTCCGTTTGTCGTCCGGTCATAATCGTAGTCCATCGCAAAATGTCCAAAATTATGATTGTAACTACCGAAGGCATTAAATTTACCCTTTCGAAAATTAAGGTTCAAATTTGTGTTTTGCTTTAAGGTAATACCAAAAGCGACACCATTATTAATAGTACCGTTGAAACCCTCGGCAATTGATTTTTGAAGTACAAGATTGACGATGCCACCAGTTCCTGCAGCGTCATACTCGGCAGAAGGGTTTTTGATAACTTCAATAGCTTTTAAATCGGATGCGGACATTGACTTAAGCAGTTGAGCCAATTCTTCAGCCTGTAAATAGGTCTGTCTGCCATTAATCATCACCAACGCAGCACTGGCTCCATTCAGGGTGATTGTATTGTCCTGGTTCACAACTACTCCCGGTGTTTTTCTTAAAGCTTCCAAGCCATTTAAACCCTGAGCTGTTATGCTTTTTTCAATGTTATAAATCATTTTTCTTCCTTCGATTTTAACAAGCGGCTTACTCATGGAACTCTGAATAACAACTTCTTTTAAACTACGGGCGGTAGTTTCAATCGTTATAACACCTACATCCATGTTGCCTGTTAATTTTAACAGCTCACTCTGGTAAGACAGCGTGCCCAAATAACTAATAAAAATCAGATAAGTACCAGTCTTAACCGTAAAAGAAAAGTTGCCATCCTTATCGCTCAATGTCTGTTTAATTACCTGACCATCAATACCATTTTTTAAAAGCAGAGTTGCACCGTCTACAACCTCATTATTCGAATCTTTAATGATACCTTTTAAGGTATTGTCCTGATTACTTTGCGCAAAAGACTTCGAACAAAAACATGTCAAAATGAAGAATAAATAACAGGTTTTCCTTAGTTTATAGGTTGTCATAATAGTTCTTATATTTTTCAATCTGATAAAATTCAAATATTGATTTTTTTTAGTTTCTTAAGTATTTCCCATTGCTGTTTTAGCGTTTCGTTACCAAAAAACGGATGTGAAAGGAAAATAGTCCTTTTTATTCTCAGAACTAAGATCTCTATATTATCCAGGATAAGCAGATCGCAGATATTTGAAGTTGGATTCATTCAATACTTGATTATGGGTGCATTATGACAGGCCTGTAAGATAAGAAAAGCTACGGCACTAATGAACTGGTAGTAGATCAGACAGGCAATCAGTAGAGATTTGATATCAAGTTCTCTTTTCAGCCTGAAAATCCCCGGAGTTTTACAGGATATTATAACAGGGATGAGGCTTAGTTTATCAAAGGAAACCAGACCGATGATATACTTACCCTTACCATCATGAGTAACTTTAAATATAAAGTACACGGTTAGATGAAAGTGAGGGTTAATGTTGCAGATAGGATAAATAGTGTACATTTATATTCTTGGCAAGCCACTACAAAAATGCTATGTTATGAATGTAGGCAGAAAGAACCGCCAAAATTTTGCGTTTTTTTAAATTGTATTAAAGTAAAACATATGAAAACCTTTATACTGTCCCTTTTGATAATTTTGTCGTGTTCTTTGGCGGCGATTTCACAGAATCGTGTTCTAACAAAGAAGATAAAAGGAGAAACCATTGCTGGCATCTCAAAGAGCTTAAAAGAAAATTATATTTTTCTTGACACTGCCATTCGGATGGGGGATTTTATTAGCCGGCAATTTAAAATGGGTGTCTACGATACCATCCAGACACCAAGTGTTTTTGCAAATAAATTAACTACAGACCTAATGTCGGTTTATCAAGATGGTCACTTGTCGATTACCTACGATCCTCGGGCAGCTGAATTAGAAGAAAAACCTGATACCGTTGCACAGAGGACAAGGCGCCTTCAATTCAGAAAAGAAGTAAATTTTGGAATGGAAAAAGCTGAAATTATGCCCGGAAATATAGGTTATTTAAAGTTGAAAGGTTTTTTCCCGCCTGACCAGGAGGCTAAGATAGCAGTTACAGCGGCATTGCAGTTTGTTAGCAATAGTAATGCACTAATAATCGACCTCAGGGATAATCGGGGTGGAGATCCGGCTGCTGTAAGTTTTTTCTGCGGATTCTTCTTCAAAGAAAAAACACATCTAAACGACCTTTATTGCCGTCACGACCGCTCTTATATTCAATTCTGGGCAATACCAGAAACTTCTTTGCAGTCGCTTAAGACCATCCCAATCTATATTTTAACTAATAATCACACTTTTTCAGCTGGAGAGGAATTGGCTTACGATCTCCAAGCCCAGCACCGGGCGCTAATCGTTGGAGAACGTACCGGAGGCGGTGCGCATCCCGTAGCTCCAGAACCGATAGGTAGCGGATTTACGGCTAATATTCCCAATTCCAGAGCAATAAACCCAATTACGAAAACGAACTGGGAGGGCGTTGGTGTACGTCCTGATAAGGAAGTGATAGGCGATAATGCTCTTGAAACAGGATTAAAACTGATAAAATAGAAATGATCAAGGTAACATTTGAAAATATTCTCTAAGAGAGCAGATTGTTAGAATTACTTGTTATTTAAGGTAAGCCGTGATTTCTTTGAATAAAAGCATGCCAATTGAAATTACACCGCCATCCGCCCAAAAAATAAACTCAATGAAAAAAAATATCATATTACTAGCGTTCCTTCCCTTTATGATTTCCTGCAGAGGTCAAGATAAGAAAGACTTGTCACAACTGCGCCTTAATGAATCCATTGAAAGCATGGTGGATTTTGGTGATGCTAAAACAATAGGTGTTGAAACAGTTGAATATCCCTATTGCCTGCTGATTGAAGTTAACGATGGTAAACACTATACTTTTGACGGGATAGATCTGACTGGACAGAAAGTGTTTTTCCAGATCGATTCGGAACTTCTTAAAACAGACAGCCTGACCAAACAAGGTGGCGGACATATTGATGTGGAGCCGTTCAAGGACAAAGCCGCTTTGGATGCTATCCTTAAAAAGTATAAAGCAGCGAATACTTTTTATGGTATCAGGATAGAAATGAAAACCGGGAATTTAAAGAAGCAGCTGCTAGCAAAACTTGAAAGCAAATACGGAAAAGGAACCAAAAATCCCAATACCGATAATGGGCTATATTGGAATGTAAAGAATGAGCAGAGGTTTATCTTTTTTGCTCCTGATTATGACCGGTTAATTGTTTTGAACAATACTAATCTATCTAAAACCTGTTATTGGGACATTATGAATGGGACGATTGATTTTGGAGGATGCAACATAGATGCATATACCAAAGAATTGCTTAAAAATACCCCCTCCAAAAAAGAAGTTACCGATAAGCCCACTGTTAAAATAGATAAAGATTGGAACCTCAATAAGTTTGTTTTAGGAAAAACAACGGAGCAGGATTTTATATCATCATCTACCAATCGAAACTTTGAAAGAGTGATGGTCATAAATGGCAGTACAGCTTCTGACAGGGAAATATCCTATAACAATGAGGACAAAACCATTTATTTCTATTTTTCTGCAGGACAGGGTAATGGTAAAAATGCGACAACCAACCTCCTAAAGGGCTACAATCTTCAGGATTTTAAGCGGGTAGCGATTTCATTTGAAAATGGCCTTCGACCGGGAATCCCTTATAAGGAAGCCATCAGGTTATTTAACAAAACTGACATTAAGAATTACGAAGATTTAAAAATTTCCAATTATATAGAAATTAAAAATGGGAACTATACGGTAACACTTAACTTTGATGGTGACTATTTGTTTTCGGGTATTTATATAAAATGAGTGGCGTTCTAACTTTATCACGATAGAAAAAAGATGGTTCTTTGTAGGGGGCATTTCGGCAGAAATGGCCACCCTTTCCGCATTTAAACTTTCACCGAAATAAATACTATAACAGCATTCATAGTTCTTTTATCAAAGTCTTTATAATTTGTTTTATCATCATAATAGCTTGTAAAAACGGTCAAATTCACTTCCTGACATGAACGAGATTTGTTCTGCCAAAGTACTTGATGATAAAAAAGATAGGTGATGTCACTCATTTTTATCCAGTTGGCTCAATAAGTCAAAGGTCACTTGTTTAAAACTTATCCCTCATCCCAAAAAGCCCCATCAATCCTCCGGTATGAATGGCCAGGATTTTTTCATCCTTACCGATAATTCCTTGTTTCTGTAAATCGAAAATGGCATAAAACATCTTTGCCGTATAAACAGGATCTAGCAGCAGTCCAGTTTTTGAAGTAAAATTTTTGATAAAGCTGATCAGTTCAGGGGTTATTTTTGCATAGCCGCCAAAGTGATAATCTAAGTGGAGATTTAAATGATCAGAAAGAGGCGTATGCTGCACAATTTCATCCTCAATAAATGAACCGCCTTTTAGCACGGGGATAATGTGGAGTTTCGTGTTTAATTGATGTTGCTGAATTCCTTTCAATAAGCCTGCCGCTGTGGTTCCTGTTCCGGCGGCACAAAAAATGTGGTCGTAAGTTTCGGTTAACTCACGGATGATTTCTGCACAGCCTATGGTAGCTTCTGGCGAAGCACCACCTTCATCAATAAAATAGCTTTTTTCATCGTCAGCAAAATGCTGTTGAAACAATTTTTGTTTATCCCGATAACTTTCACGGTCGGTAAAAATGAGTTGCATCCCGAATAAACTGCATAGCAATAACATTTCATTCTGTACTTCTTCTCCACGTACAAAAGCTGTAGCGGTTAACCCTGATCTTGATGCAGCAGCAGCTGTAGCTACCAGATGATTGGAATAAGCCCCTCCAAAGGTGACCAAATGTGTTTTTTTTTCCTCCTCAGCCTTAGCTAAAATGTATTTAAGTTTGCGCCATTTATTACCCGAAATATAGGGGTCAATCAGATCATCCCGCTTTACAGAAAGATTGTTAAAAGGTGCAAATGTTATTTTTTGTACCGCGCTATATATTTCTTCGAACACGTGTAAAAATAAAAAACACCTGAATATTTCAGGTGTTTTTAAACAAAATTATATCTAATCGTTTGTTATTTACCGATCCCTAACCCAATACCTGCATTAACCATGCTGTATTTTGCCTGGGTATATGAACCATAAAACTTAAAGAAACCAAATTTCAGCTGAAAGCCTAAACTTGCCCGGATGCCGTCAATATCGGTTTGTTTAACCGAAATCGGGTCAACATAAGTTGCCGAAGTTGTGGCACTGGTGGCAAAACGGTAAGTACCCAAAGCCTTTAAATTAGTGTTCGAGGTTTGGTAACCGATGCTGGCAAAAGGGGTGAAAAACAGAATTTTTTTGGAAACAATGGCATCAAAGTTTACACCATTGAATTTAGCATCTATACGTTGATCCGAATTCGCCGAATTATCGATATTCAATGGTAAATTATATTTGTATTGGGTAAATCCTCCTGCGATTGCAATGTCTACAGGAACCAGTTTCTCTGTTGTTGATCCCATAAATAAAGGTAAAAGTTCAACTTTTGCACCAAAACCGATCATGGATAAACTTCCTAAATCGTTACCCAGTTTTATTTTAGGCATTGCCCTTAAAGTAACATCAATGTTTTTTGGTAAACCCAGCGTAGCTTGTATCTGTGCCGAAGGTACTACATGGAAACCCACGCCCTGTGGCAGGTTGAAAAATTTACCTGTAGGGATACCGCTGCTGGTGTACACTTCCATTTTACCACCTTCGCGATCATCTCCAAAAGCAGTAGGGCCTATTGAAGAAGCACCAGCAGCAGGTTTAATATTGCTTAAACCTAATGTATTTACATCATAACTTCTGGCCGATTGCGGAACAAAAGCTCCGGAGGCTGAAACCCTGACATCAAATTTTAAAAAACCTTTTGATTGGGCAGTGTTAGACCATCCATCCGTTAAACCCAGTCCTAAGCCTTTGTATAAAGGATCGAAATAGGCATTAACCAATTTGGTTGCATCGGCTGGCCCGCCCACAAACAAGTCTCCAACATCTTGTTGAGCACTTGCTTTTTCAGCCGTTGCCAATAAAAATAAGGCACATAAAGCCTTTAAAATGTAATATTTCTTCATATAAACGATTTAGGATGATTTCTTTGTCTAAAGATAGAGTTGTTTTCTTTAAAACTGTAATCATTAAAAAATTCTTGAAGTTAAAAGTTTATTTTTGCCCCATGGAAAATGTGGTCGAATTGCAGGAATCAGAAGAGCAGGAATTATATGAACATTTAAAAATTATTGTCGATAAGGGGCAGTCTTTGCTGCGTATCGATAAATTTTTGATGGTGCGCGTGGAAAATGCTTCCCGAAACCGTATTCAGAATGCAATTGATGCAGGGAATGTACTGGTTAACCAGAAACAGATCAAAGCGAGTTACAAGGTTAAACCTCATGATGAAATATCTATCGTTTTACCGCACCCACCGCGCGATACCGAAGTTTATCCTGAAGATTTGCCATTGGATATCATTTACGAGGATAGCGATCTTTTGGTCGTAAATAAGGCTGCCGGGATGGTGGTACACCCAGGTTTTAACAATTATACCGGAACTTTGGTTAATGCTTTGGCATTCCACTTTGAACAACTCCCTCAACTGCCGGGCAATGATGGTCGCCCGGGCCTGGTGCACCGTATTGATAAGGATACCTCGGGTTTATTGCTAATCAGTAAAAATGAAAAGTCGATTACGCACCTTGCACGTCAGTTTTTTGATCACAGCATTACCCGTAAATATATTGCTTTGGTTTGGGGCGATATCGAAAACGATGGAACGGTAACCGGTTACATTGGCAGAAGTGTGAAAGACCGTCGGGTGATGGATATTTACGACGATGAAGAAAAAGGGAAATGGTCTGTAACACACTATAAAGTATTAAAACGTTTGGGTTATGTTACCTTAATCAGCTGTGAGTTAGAAACGGGCCGTACGCACCAGATCAGGGCACACATGCAACACATTGGTCACCCGCTTTTTAACGATGCAATGTATGGTGGCGATAAGATTTTAAAAGGTACTACGTTTAATAAGTACAAACAGTTTGTAGATAACTGTTTCGAATTGTTGCCACGTCAGGCTTTACATGCACAAAGTTTGGGTTTTATCCACCCCACCACTAAAGAGTATGTTTATTTTGAATCGCCATTGCCACCCGATTTTAAAGCTGGCCTAACCAAATGGGAAAATTATATCGCTACATCATAAAATATGCATCAGGAGTACCTCTTATTTAATGATGAATTTCAGGCGGTAGATGACCCGATTCTGACAGCTTCTAACAGAAGTTTCAAATTTGGCGATGGACTGTTCGAAAGCATGCGGATGATTAATAATAAGCTGCAATTTGCCGATTTACATGCCGATAGATTAACAGCTGGCATGAAGGCGCTTAAAATTGACGGTCATGCTTTAATGGATGATTATTTTCTGCGCCAAAAAACAGCCGATCTGGCAAAACGCAACAAATGGAACGGTAACGTGCGTTTTCGTCTTTCAGTTTATAGGGGAGGAGCAGGTGTTTATACACCCGAAATAAATAAAGCAGGTTATATTTTAGAAGGTATTCCTTTAAAAACATCTGCATATGAGTTAAACAGTAAAGGTTTGATCATAGATGTTTTTGACGAAATGACCAAGCCGGTTAATAAACTCTCGAATTTTAAAACAGCCAATGCCCTGCTTTATGTTATGGCCGGACTTTTTAAAAGTCAAAACCGCCTGGATGAGGCGATGATCCTGAACCAATATGGCTTTCTTTGCGAAAGCATTAGCGCTAACGTTTTTGTGGTGTACAACAAGCAGATTTATACGCCCTCATTAGCTGAAGGTTGCATAAGTGGTGTAATGCGGACAGCTATTATGCAGTTGTGCAAAATGAACGATATGCCTTTGATTGAGGCACAAATCAACCCTGAAATATTAAAAGAAGCTGAAGAAGTTTTTATTACTAACGCTACGCAAGGCATACAATGGGTAATGGGCTATGGCAGGAAACGTTATTTTAATGAGGTATCGAAGTTTTTGATTGAGAAATTGAACGCTTTGTAATCACTATCCTTAATTTATTTAGAAGGCAAATTTCTTTTGCTTCGGGGATGTTACATTTTATTTATATCGGTTTGTGTTTACCTGAACTATATTTTTAGTATTATTGGTCACACACACAAATTTAACCGAAATGAAAAAATTACTCATTCTCGTAATGGCTTGCTATGGCCTGAACGCCCGTTCACAGCAGTTGAACGAATCCAGAAACTTTCTGTACTTCTATTCAGATTCTACAGTTTATGCACAAAAGATCAGGTTACGACCCGATTTAACCGGTGGGTGGTCGCTTAGGGCCGATTCAAGGGGGATACCGGTGTCACAGGTCAAATTTTTTAATAATCAGGATGGCTTCTTTGCCAACACCAGAAAACTTAGCCTTTTAGGAGAAGCCTCTTTTGCTGAGCGGATTATTGAAGGTAAGCTCAATCTTTATCAGGAAGTAATTTATGATGATGTTCTTATGGAAGGTGAATACTATGGATTTAGAGATTACAGGCGGCAGACAGTAAACAATCGGATGTTTATTAACAAGGGCTACTCCGATTTAAAAAGAGTAAATTATCGTAATTTAAACGAAGCCATGGCTGATAATCCGAAAAGTTTAGCACTCTTAAGGCGATATAAGAATACTAAGATTACAGGCATTGCCATGTATGTAGCAGCAGGAGCTGCAATTATTGCCAGTGGGGTTACACTGATGTCAGAAGGTAAACAAGTAGGCACTACATTCGGCGGTATGCCAAAATATGCAGACCGCAGTTATACGGGCAGTTTTGTTTTGTTAGGTTTGGGGGCCGGTTTAAGTCTGGGAGGATTTCTTGTAGGCGAATCTGGTAAGAAGAATATAGAAAGGGCTATCGATAATTATAATCGGTAGAAAAGCCGTCATTGTGAGGAACGAAGCAATCTTAATGCATACGCTAGTAGCGATCGTTGTAAGATTGCTTCGTCGGCTGAAAAAGCCTTCTCGCAATGACGATGCTTCGTAGCCTTTCAATTTGCTAATTCATCTGTCATTCATATTGATTTTATAAATAAATTAGTAAAGCAAAACCTGAGGTACTTCGGTTTTGGTCGGGTTTATTTAACCCTAAACAGAAGCACTTTGTGGCCACCTAAACCCGATCAAAGCGGGATGCCAATTTCCTTCAAATTGGCAGAAGCGGGAGCGGGACTGCATTAACCTAAAAGCTACTGACACTGCTTTCCAAAAAAGAATTGCTCCATAATAAATACTTATCCGATACCTATCGGATTATTAAACATCTTTTATGCTAATCTTGTCTTGCAACCCACACCTTTTGTGAAATCCAACAGAAGAGTTGTCAACTTTCTTGCATAATGGTCATTAAAGTTGACAACTCAAATTCCCAATTACAACCGCATTCCTCTCAAGAAATCTTCGATCAGCATTCGTTTTTTTCCTTCGTACTGAATATCTAAAAGCTTGATAAAACCATCTTTAGCGGCAAATTTTAAATAGGTTTTACCGTCTGTTAAAAAGCCGCCAGCAACTATACCCGGTTCTTTATCTTCTATTTCGGCCTTAAATACCTTCAGCGTTTTATCGTTTAAAAAAGTAAAAGCAGTAGGATAAGGGCTCAGGCCGCGAATTAAATTATAAACCGTCTGCGCTTCGTTATTCCAGTCGATTTTGCAATCGTCTTTGAAGATTTTAGGTGCATGCTTTAATTCGCCGCTTTGTGGCTGAGGTTGTTCGTTAACCTCGCCAGCCTCAATTGCTTTAAGCGTTTTTACCAGTAGGTTGGCACCTATGTACATCAGTTTATCGTGTAGGTCGCCTGCGGTTTCATCATTGGCAATGGCGGTACTATCACTAAGGATAATATTACCGGTATCAATTTCATGAGTAAGGAAAAAAGTTGTTACACCACTTTCTTTCTCTCCGTTTATAATGGCGTGGTTTATTGGTGCGGCACCACGGTATTGTGGCAAAAGTGATCCGTGTAAGTTAATGGTTCCCTTTGGAGGCATATCCCATACCACTTCGGGTAACATTCTAAAAGCCACTACTACTTGTAAATCGGCTTGGTAAGACTTTAGTTCGGCAATAAACTCAGGATTCTTTAATTTTTCAGGTTGTAAAACGGGAATTCCTTTTTCTACAGCATATTTTTTTACTGCACTTTCATTCAGTTTTTGGCCACGGCCAGCAGGTTTGTCTGGTGCAGTAACCACTGCAACTACATCGAAATTGGCTTGAACTAAGGCATCTAAAGAAGCTACTGCGAAATCGGGCGTACCCATAAAAACTATTTTCATAAAGAAAGTGTTGTGTTTCTAAAAATAACGTGGCTACCCGCGTTAAGGTTTTGCAAAATAACTAAAAATAAACCCATACTTATAGGTAAAAATGGTACAAGGCAAAGATGTTGTTAAAGCAAGTGGACTGGTATACGTAACTGATACTATGCCTGGGATTTACCGGAAAGGGAAACCAGGTAAATTCCATTATGAAGATAAGAATGGTAATAAAATTACTGATGAAAAGCATCTTGACCGAATTAAAGCATTGGTCATTCCTCCGGCCTGGCAAAATGTATGGATAGCAAATAAACCCAACGCCTACTTACAGGTTACCGGTATAGATGCTGCGGGCAGGAAGCAATATAAATACCATGCAAAGTGGACAAACCGCCGTTCCGAAGATAAATATTTTCGTTTATTCGAATTTGGAAAAGCATTGCCCAATGCCCGGAAAAATCTGGAAAAAGATCTCCGCAGAAAAGATTTCGACGAACGTAAAGTATTGGCGATTTCTGTAGACGTACTTCAAAAAACGCTAATCCGTGTGGGTAATGAAAGTTATAAGCAGCTGTATGGTTCTTTTGGCTTAACTACACTTCGCGATAAACATGTTAAAATTGAGGGGAGTAAAATAACGATGGATTTTGTTGGGAAAAAAGGTGTCCGACAGAAAGTGGTATTAAACGACCGGTCGCTCGCAAAACTGGTTAAAAAATGCAGGGATATCCCCGGACAGGAATTATTTCAGTTTTATACCCATGGAAAAGAACATAAAAGCATCGATTCGGGTAAAATAAACACTTATATTAAAGAAATTACAGGAGATGATTTTACGGCCAAAGATTTTAGAACCTGGGGCGGAACATTAGAAGCATTGCGCCAGTTTTCGAACTGCAGTGCTGATGAGAATTTTAACCTAAATTCAAAAAAAACAATCGTTACGGTTTTAGATTGTGTAGCGAAAAAATTAGGCAATACCAGAGCGGTTTGTAAAAGTTCTTACGTGTATCCGCTGTTGCTTACCGCTTATGAGAATGATGAACTGGGGAAATACATAAAAAAAATGAACAACAATAAAATAACCGGAAAATTGGGACTAGCGCATGAAGAGAAAGTTTTATTGTCGTTTTTAAAAGCAAATAGTAAATAGACAATTTTGATGTAAAAAATCGTCATTTCGAGTGTAGTGAAACACAGTCGGGCAATCTGTTATAGGCAGCTACATTTCGCAGCTGATGAAAATCGATAGAGGTAACGCTACAGTCGAGATGACGATATTTCTGAATTATTCTTTAGGTGCCTTTTTAATCGGATGAACAGGTTGTTCTTCGTTTTCACGCTGTTTCGCCGGATTATTCGTCCGAACAGGCTTAGTGGGTGTACTGTCGTTTTCTTTTCTTACTGTTTTGTGGTCAACAGGTTCTCTGCCTTTTGGTACCTCTTCCTGGTAATTACTTCCAGGTTTATCGCTTTTCACTTTTGGACCGCTCATACTTATAATTATTGAATGATTGATTTTTGGATGATTGAATAGCACAACGCTTATCAATTATAAATAATAACAAACCTCTATCTGTTAAGTTTGAAAATAATTGCAAGAGCAATTCAATCCTGCTCTCATTCAATCATTCTCACATTCAATAATTAATTATATAGCAAATATTTCTTACGCATTGTTTTGTACGCACTTAGGCCGGGTTCCCAACTCGCCCTGATTTCTGCTTCACTTTTTCCATCAATTACCTGTTGCCTGAAATCTGCCACCCCAACCAATCTTTCGATAGTACCCATTTCTTTACTTAATTTGGTATTAAAGAAATCTTCTTTTCTTGGCGATGCCTGATATAATTCGATTAACCAGCTGATGTTTATCTGTTTCGATTTTACCAGTTTTGAGGTATCGTAAGTTCTTAAATCTAAGCCATAACAAACCTGGTCTTGAAATAGTGGTGTTTCAGACATTCCTTTTATGCTTTTTGGCGTAAAACTGAAATCGAATTTACCTTTTAGGTATGGTGCCCCAACAACAGTAAAAGGAAACATTGTTCCACGGCCGTGATTTAAATAAGTGCCTTCAAATAAACAGGTAGATGGATAAAGTAAAATAGATTGCTGCGTATTTAAGTTTGGAGAGGGTTTAACCGGTAAAGTATACGCCATATCATGATTATAATTCGCGTTTTTGATAATGGTTATTTTGCATTTCACCTTATTTTTCAACCAGCCTTCACCATTTAACATTTGTGCATATTCACCAACCGTTAAGCCATGCGCAATAGGAATAGGTTGCACCCCAATACCCGATTTAAATTTTGGATCTAAAATCGGCCCATCAATTAAATAGCCATTTGGATTTGGACGGTCTAAAATCAATAATGTTTTATTGTTTGCTGCACAAGCTTCCATAACGTGCTGTAAGGTATTGATATAGGTGTAAAAACGGACCCCAACATCCTGGATATCGAATACCATAATGTCAATATCTGCCAAATCTTCAGCTGTAGGCGTGCTGTGTTTGCCATAAAGCGAAATGGCTTTTATACCTGTTTTGGAATCAACATCATCGTTAACGGTAACGCCGGCACTGGCATTGCCTCTAAAACCATGTTCAGGACCAAATATTTTCTGGATTTTAACGCCTCGTTTCAGCAGGCTATCAACCGAAGTCTGCGTACCGATAACCGATGTAGGGTTAACGACCATACCAACACGTTTACCTTTTAACAGCGGGAGATATTTTTCGGTCTGTTCTGCACCAGTTTTAATTGCCGTTGGTAGTTTAACAGTCTTGATCATCAGTTTTCTGTTTTCCGGGCTTTTCTTCCCCAAAGCTTCCTGTTCAAGTGGTTTGGGTTGTCCGCAGGCCGATAATGCAATTAAACTGGTTAAAGTAAAGCTGATGTAATTTTTCATTTTCATTATATTCTAATCTTCCGGTATGATAACAAAACAATTTACCACATATTTTATTTATGCTATTGGTATTTCTTGCTAAAACTTAATGACTGATGTTTAAAGTTGGTTATTTATTTTTAAAAATGCCATTTTTAAAAAGGAATTGAGCATTTTTGTTAATACAAATTGATTAAATTGAATTTCGAATATTTCATAGCAGGGCGGATAGCCATTAAATCTGAGCGCACTTTTTCAAAACTTATCGTTCGCATTGCAATAACTGGCGTGATGTTGAGTTTGGCTGTTATGATTCTTTCTATAGCCATTATTAAAGGCTTTAAAACTGAAATACAGGATAAAGTTAGGGGCTATTTAGGTGATGTACAGATTACCCGTTACGATCTGAATAATTCTTTTGAGCATTCTCCTTTCGTAATGGATGGAGAAACTAAAAAAATCCTCAAAAATAATCGGGATATAGAATATTATTATCCTTTTGCTACAAAACCTGCCATCCTTTCGGCCAATAATGAAATTGAAGGCATTAATTTTAAAGGGATAGATAAAAGCTATAAGTGGGATTACATTAAACAGCATATTATAAGCGGAACCATCATCGATTTTTCTGACAGTACAGCTGCCATGCAAGAACTGCTCATTTCGAATTATACGGCTAATCGTTTAAAACTCAAAACAGGTGATGATTTTATCATGTACTTTGTTCAAAATCAGTTACGCCCGCGTAAATTTAAAATTGTAGGGATTTACGATATTGGTGTAGAAGATATCGATAAGGGCTTTGTGCTGGGTAATCTTAATATTATTAAACGGCTGAATAACTGGAAAGCCAACGAAATTGGGGGGATAGAAATCAGGATTAAGGACTTTAACAGGCTTAAACCTATCGCCGATAATATTTATGAAAATCTTCCCCGCCATTTGCGCTCTTATTCAATTGAAGAAAATTTTCCGAATATTTTCACCTGGTTAGGCCTTCTTGATGTTAACACCAATGTGCTTTTAATCCTGATGCTCATTGTAGGGGTAATTAACATGGTTACCGCATTGCTGATCATGATTTTAGAAAAAACAAATATGATCGGGATGCTGAAATCTTTTGGGGCCAGTAACTGGAGCATCATGAAAATTTTCCTTTACAACGCAGCTTATTTGATTGGTATTGGCTTGTTGCTTGGAAATATTCTGGGCTTAGGACTTGGCTTCTTGCAGCAGTCCACGCACATTTTTAAACTTAACCAGGCGTCTTACTTTTTAGCTTATGCACCCATAGAATTTCATTTTATCGATGTGCTGCTGCTTAATATTGTTACGATAGTGGTGTGTTTAACGGTTTTAATTATTCCTTCATTATTGATCAGCAAGGTTTCTCCGCTTAAGGCAATCAGATTTAAATAAAAAAACTTGGAGCACCGGACAGATCATTTCCCGATGCCCAAGCAAACCTAAACTTAAGCTCTTGTCAACTCAACTTTTACAGTTTTTGTAATATTACTTTTCTGAAGCTGAGGATATGGTGTGATGTCGATTAATTTGAGTGAATAATTTATGCCGTTAATTTTAATGTTTGCTACACTTTCTAATGTGCCACATTCTCCACCGTTGCATAAAGTAATTTCCTGATCAACATCATTGCCTGTTAATTTGAAATGTGCTGTTGCACTTCCGGCGCTAACGCAATCAGCATTTATTGGGCAACGGTTATCACTAATCGATTTTAATGCTAATGTAGATGCACCAATTGATTTTGACGTATTGATTTCAAAATCATAATTAGTCGTTTTTGTTTCAGATTTTTTCTTACATCCAAAAGCAAAAATAGATAGGGCGATAAATAAGAATATTAAATTTTTCATTTATATGGGGTTAATTAGTTCTTTTTAAAATGTATTCATAATCTATGGTAGCGTAAGAGGTGGCCGGAGAAAAATCTGTTTTTGCATTGAATCTTTTTCTAAGGGTTAAATCTACTCCGCTGCTTCTGATATTGTATTCGCCGTTTAAAATCATATTCCAATCGAAATCTGCTGTCCAAATGTCCTCATCGGTAAAATAACCAATCCCATTTTTAAAAGTATACGTTCCCTTGCCTCCCGATGGTTTTAGGTCAGCACTTGGCACAATGTTAAATTTTCCATCTTTTAACGAAACTGAAATCGGGCGGGTTACCGGCACAGACTTTACACTATTGGTAATGACCAATACACCTGTATAGTTGCCGTCCAATAGAACATCCACAGTTGTAGGTTTTTTACATCCTAAAGATAGGATCAGGGCAAAAAGGAAAATACAGATTTGGGCTTTCATACCCCTTAAACGGAGTTCCAAATAAAAACGCTACACTTAAATTGAAATCCAGTCTATACCTTGTGTACTATGAATAAATTCAGTCCGTGGTTCGAGGTTTAAATACGGATAAGTGACTTTTGAAAGGTATAAGCCTGTTGGGTGAGCGGGCAATGATAATTTTGAAGGTTGCAGGGTAATCAGTTCGCTTTCAAATTCGTCAAAACTAAGTTCTCCTTTACCTACCATTAACATTTTACCTACAATGATGCGAATCATTTTACCCAAAAAACGGTTACTGGCAATGTGGAATCTTAGTCTGTCGCCCTTTGGGTTTACAAATAAATCTGCTTCCATTACATTGCATATCGTATGTTCGTATTTATCAGGATGCGTACAGAAAGCCCTGTAATCTTTGTATAGCGGTAATAATTTTACCACAGCTTTCATTTTATCAAAATCTAAATTATTTAATTGATAAAAGGAACTTTGGGTGCTTAAAAAAGGATCTTTATAGGTATGGATAAAATAATCATATTTCCGCTGCACGGCATCAAACCGGGCATGCGGTTTACCTTCCATTTTAATAATGTCGAATACGGCGATATTATAAGGTAAAGCTTTATTCAGGATGTAAAGCAGATCGAAATCAATCTCTTTTTCAATATCAGCATGGAAGAAAAACTGACTGGCATGTACATGCGCATCAGTCCGCCCACAGCCGTTAATGGCAATGGGCGATTTTAAAATCTTCGATAGGGTTTGTTCAATAACTTCCTGAACACTTTTAACCCCGGGTTGTTTTTGCCACCCACTAAAATACTGGCCTTGATAGGCTATATGAAAGAAATACCTCATTATTCTACTGCAATTTTACGGAAATTTTAACAGCAGGAATATTAAATCATACTTTTGTGCGGTAAATTTTAATCATGAATTTAATAAACTGTCCTTGTGGAAGTGGAATAAACTTCGGGCACTGTTGCCAGCCTTATCATTTAAAAACGAAAACAGCACCAACTGCAGAAGCCTTAATGCGTTCCAGATATTCGGCTTTTGTAGTGGCTGATGCGGATTATCTTTATGAAACTACGCATAGTAGTAAAAGAAAAGGACATTCGAAAAGCGCATACTTAAACAGTTCGAAAAAGACCAAATGGCTAAAACTCGAAATTGTTTTTTCAGATTTTGATGTTGTAGAGTTTAAAGCCCATTATCTGAATAAGAAATTCCAAACTGAAATATTGCATGAAAAATCAAACTTCAAATTAGAAGATGGGCGATGGTATTATGTGGACGGGGAATTTTTTGGCTAAGGTTGAAATCGCAAAATTCATATAAAATTTGCGATTCCATTCGCAGAATTAATATGAATTTTGTGATTATACTCCTTTTAGCTATAATTTCTTTGCTTCGTTCCAATATACATCCATTTCGGTAAGCGTCATATCAGCCAGGGCTTTTCCGTTTTCTTTTGCTTTGATTTCGAGGTACTGAAAGCGTTTGATAAATTTTTTATTGGTTTTTTCTAAGGCATTTTCAGGATTGATATTGATGAAACGCGCATAGTTGATCAGTGAGAAAAGTACATCGCCAAATTCTGATTCTGCTTTTTCGATGTCAATGGCCGTGTTATCCGCAACATTAAATTCAGTTTTAAATTCCTGCAGCTCTTCCTCAACTTTTTCCCACACCTGGTTTTTATCTTCCCAATCAAAACCTACGCCACGGGCTTTTTCCTGGATACGGGCAGCTTTAACCAAAGCTGGTAATGAAGATGGAACACCAGCAAGCACCGATTTATTGCCTTCTTTCAGTTTTATCTGTTCCCAATTGCGTTTTACATCTTCTTCGTTCTGCACTTCAACATCGCCATAAATATGCGGGTGCCGGTTTACCAGTTTATCGCAGACTCCGTTTAAAACATCGGTAATGTTAAAATCGTTGGTTTCTGAAGCAATTCTCGAATAGAAAACAAGGTGCATCATCACATCACCAAGTTCCTTTTTAATTTCGTCTAAATCGCCCTCTAAAATGGCATCGCTTAATTCATAAGTTTCCTCTATGGTTAAATGGCGTAATGTTTCCATGGTCTGTTTTTTATCCCAAGGGCATTGTGTACGCAATGTATCTAAAACCGTGAGTAAACGTATAAAGGCATCAGCTGGATTATTGGCGCTTGCCGGAATTGGATTATTAGGCATGTTTTATGGTTGAACTATGTTTATCGAACGCTAAAGTACCAAACCCAGGCGATTAAGAAAAGCTGAAAGGGTATTCTGAACCATAAATATTTTAGTCCCGGCCCTGGTTTATGCAAATCTTCGTAATTGATGCGGTGTTTGGCCGCGTAAATATTTGCAGGTAAAATAGCAATGTAAAAAATAATCAGGGCTATCCCGGTAAAATATCTCGTGCTTTCAATCGCCAGACCAATGGCAAATAAGATTTCCAGCACACCTGTTAAAAGTACAATTTCTACTTTTTTAGGAATAAACAGGGGGATCATGGCAGCCATACTGGTTTTAAACTTAAAATGCCCGATAGCGGTAAAAAGTAACATCACACCCATGGCAATATTGCCTGCAAAAATATTTCCTTTATCAAATGTAGTATGACCACCAAAGGCTAATAGGGCAATATACACGACAAGTAATACAAATAAAGGTTTCATTTATTATAATTTTTAATTTACTTGATCAAATTAAAGGCAATTAAAATTGTAGCAAGAAACAATACCAATAAACCGGATAAAAAGATGAGATCAGCAGCTTTTTCCAGTCGCTGACTTGCCGTTTCTTTTCTCCTCATCGAGATGAAAGATAAGATGCAACTGGTCATAAAAAACATTACGGCAGCTACAGCAAATTCGTCAATTAAAGAGCCATCGGTAAGTGCTAGTTTTTTTAAAGAAGTAAGCACAATAAAGCAAATACCCAAAAGATTGGCAGAAGTGCTTAATATATGAGGCGATCTGTTTTCGGCCATTTTAATCTTTTTCTTCTAATTTAATCTTTTTTGTAATCCGGTAAACACGCTTCTTTTTATCAGGCTTATGTTCTTCTCCCATTAAAATGCCCCAGGGTTTTAAGGTATCTACTCTGTCGAAGATTATTTTTAACATGGCCAGGTAAGGAATACATAAAAACATGCCTGAAATGCCCCAAATCATCTCACCTACTACAATTCCAATAAAGGCAAATAATGCATTTATTTTCACTTTCGAGCCTACCACTAATGGCATCAGTATATTTCCATCAATAGCATGTATACCAACATAGGCAATTAAAACCAGCAGCACTTTACCTGCACCAGCGGTTGCAAAAGTAATCAGGCAGCTTACTAACAAGGCAAAGAATATTCCCAAATAAGGAACTACATTAAAAATACCAGCTACCAGACCCAAAAGAACTGCATATTTAACACCTAATAAACTTAGAACAGTAATCATTAATACCGTAACAATAAGCATCTGTAAGAATAAACCTATGATGTATTTTTTAATGATGTACTGAATCTGACTTACAATTTCTGTAACTTTTTCTTTGTGTTCTTCACTAAAAACCGAAGTTAAAAAAGTAAATAAAACTCTCCGGTAGTTTAAAATAAAGAAAGTGAACAGTAGTGTGAAACCTAAAAATAACAGGGTAGAAGATAGCGTGGATAAGGTAGTGGCTACAATTGCTGCACTGGTAGCCAAAGCTTTCTCTGTGCTATCATTTAAATAATCGAGTTGTTTCTGAGAATTTATGCCGAACGTGTGTGAAATCCATTTTTGAAGTTCGTGATAAGAAACATTCGCTTTCTCTTTAAGTAAAGGCCAATCTGCCCATAAATCGCTTAATTGATTGCCAAAGAAATAAATAATGCCACCAATTACAGCAATCATCAAAATTACTGAAACCAGGGTTGATAAACTCCTTTTGAATTTTAATCTGCGTTCTAAAAAATTGCCAACAGGTAATAATAAGATGGCCATTAAAAAAGAGAAAAGTAGGGGAGCCAACAAAGAATGGCCTAAAATGGCAATGTATGTTAAACTGATTAAACAGAAAAGAACCAGAGCAAGCTTGGGTAGGAACGATAGTTTGTCTTTCATATAATTTTAAATCCTGTTTAATACAAAATGCCCGATTAATTGTTTCATCAATCGGGCATTTAAATATAAGAGATTATTTTTTAATAGATACTCGCTTTATCTAAAAGGGAAATGTCTTCTGGTGATAATTTTAGATTTGCGGCTTCAGTGAACGATTTTAACTGGCTTAAGTCGGTAACACTTGCAATTGGGGCCGTAATTGATGGATGATAAATTAACCAGGCGAGGGCTACAGAAGCTGGCTCAACACCGTGCTTTTCAGCAACCTGATCCAGCGCATTTAAAATTTTAAAGCCCCGTTCGTTCAGGAATTTTTTAATACCACCACCGCGCTGGCTTTTATTCAAATCGTTTTCACTGCGGTATTTTCCGGTTAAGAAACCACTGGCCAACGAATAATAGGTCACTACCCCCAAACCATAATCCAGGCAGATTTTTTCGTGTTCCTGCTCAAAGTTTTCTCTATCATAAAGATTGTATCCTGGTTGGTAAACTTCGTAACGCGGTAAGCTATGTTCAGTTGAATAAAGTAATGACTCTTTTAAGCGGTCGGCAGAAAAATTTGAAGCCCCGATCCAGCGGACTTTGCCTGCTTTAATTAAAGTTTCGTAGGCGCTCAATGTTTCTTCAACGGGCGTGCTTTCGTCATCAAAATGAGAGAAGTAAAGATCGATATAATCGGTTTGCAGGCGCGATAAAGAATGTTCAACTTCATTGATGATATAATCTTTTTTTAGTGATTTACCCTGGCCCATATCTGAGCCTACCTTGGTTGCAATAATAATATCATGACGTTTGTGCTGGTTTTTAAGCCATTTACCAATAATCGTTTCCGATTCGCCACCATTATTTCCAGGTACCCAGCGCGAGTACACATCGGCCGTATCTATAAAATTGAAACCACTTTCTATAAATTGGTCTAATATTTCAAACGATTTTTTTTCATCAATCGTCCAGCCAAAAACATTTCCTCCAAATGCTATTGGCGCAATATTTAAATCGGTTTTTCCTAAGGTTCTTTTTTCCATGATATGAAAGTTAATGATATTTTAACAAAATCAGGATGTTGTGGTTTTTGCAGGAGATGAAATTATGTTCAAATGATATCGTAGGTTAACCACAAAGTACGCAAAGAGAAAGGCGCAGAGGACACGGAGTTCGGTGGCTGTTCCTCTTGTGCATTGTTTTACCACAAAGGCATGAAGATACAAAGAGGAAGGAGCAGAGAGCATAAAGTTGAGGACTATTCTTGTGCAATGCCATCTTCGGACTTTCTGACCTCGGACTTGCTCCATCTTACATCATCCATCTTACATTTTCCATCCTTTACATCCCTTTAATTGCTCTTAGCATTTCCCTTTTACCAGGGGCGCCAGGTAATTTTTCGATGGTAAATCCGCAGGCTTTAACGGCTCTTTTTAGTTTTCCGGTAATGGCGTAGGTAACAAAAGTTCCGCCAGGTTTTAAGAAATGGCAGGCATGTGCAATAATTTCATCGCTCCACATTTCGGGTTGGTGCTGCACGGAAAATGCATCATAATAAATCAGGTCAAATTTTTGATCACTGCTGTATTCGGCCAATGTAGTATGCGGAATTTCTAACGAGCAAAGCGAAGTTAATTTCTTGGGTGCTTTTAATGCTTCCGGATAATTTGAAATAAAATCGGTCCATATTTCTTCAGGAACATATGCTGCATAACCAGTCTGCTCAATTATATCTGTAGTAAGTGGAAAGGCCTCAATGCTGGTATAGTTAAGGTTAATGCTATTTTCTGTACAATATTCGAAACTTAAAATAAAGTTCAGTCCGGTGCCGAAACCAACTTCCAAAATGGAAACTTCATTTAAATTAGTAGAAGCAAATTTTAATCCGGCATCAATAAACACGTGTTTGCTTTCTTGCAGGGCGCCATGTTTACTATGGTAATGTTCGCCTATGGTTTCGTTGTAAAGTGTATTCGAACCATCAGCCGTAGGCGTAATAATATTCATGAGCTAGGATTTTAAGGATTCTTGGATTTTAAGATTATGACGCAAATATAGATAAGATATAGTATTAATATGATTTTTGGATTTTGGGATAAATTAGCCACAGAAAGGATAGGTAAGTTAATCAGCTTTAATCTTCGGACTCCGACCTCTGACTTTTTCTCTTCCGGCTTTAATCTTTTGTTCTTAGCTTTGGTCTTACCCTAAACCCTAAACCCTAAACCCTAAACCCTAAATATGGACATCGAATCGTTCAGAGAATATTGTTTGAGTTTACCCGGCACTACAGAAGGTATGAAATGGGAACATTTGTGTTTTATGATAGAAGAGAAAATCTATGTAATTATTGCTATTGATGAGGGTAACCGTTTTTCTATCAAATGCAATCCGGATGAATTTGATGAACTCGCTGCCAGAGACGGCATTGCGCAGGCCTATCATATGGCAAAGCGGCAATGGATTCAGATCGAAAATTTGGATGTATTGAACGATAAAGAACTAAAAAATAGGGTGGCAGATTCGAGGGCGATGGTTTTGGCTAAACTCCCTAAAAAGACACAGGCAAAATACGCTTAAGTTTTCAGGGCTAGACCAATTTCTTCAATGCCATGATATAACCGATATGCATCCCCTCGTGGAAAGGGATAAAGTTTATCGCATCTTCTATCGAATTTAGTTTCATACCATAACGTTTGTCCCAAGGATCGAACTTTAAAAAAATACCACTCAAATAATCGGTGGTTAAACGATCCATGCTGTTCAAGAGTGTATCAAAAATGGAATCAATCTCTGTCTGCTCAATAAAATTTTCTGGTTTTGTCCCGCTTAAAAATGGCGAAAAATGTTCTTCTGGAACCGTTACCGTTAATCCCGATCTTACATAACACAGGTTTTGCTGTGCAGCGGTTAAATGGGCAATATTCCAGATCATGTTATTGTTAAAACCCGAAGGGATTTTGTTTAACTGCTCTGTGGTTAAATCTTTTACTAATTCCAGAACAAAAGCCCTGGTATTTTTAATCTGAGTGATGGTAGCGAGTGTATCAGGCATCGAATTGTTTTGTAAACAGCGATTTATTGCTCGTTTTTGGTTTCTTTCTTTTGTGTATCGTCTTTTTTTATGCCTTTATCAGCATTCAGTTCTTTCGACTTCATGATATTAAAACGATACATTTCTTCAATGCCTACCAGTTTTCTGGTACACTTTTCAATATCGGTTCCTTCTTGCCATAAATATGGACGGAAACTATAAGTCTTGGTGCCATCTAGATTCGCAATAAACTGGCTCCAATTGCTCCAGCGTAAACCTTTATAAAATTTAGAGAGATCACTATCGAAACAAAAAACAAGAAACTCGCCATAACCCGCTCCAAGTGGCTGCCAGGTTAGGCTGTTTGGTTCAAGGTAATACACGTTTTTAATGTCTTTACCCAAACCGCCGTAATTAATTGCAAAGAAACCACCTACAGCATCATCGGCAATTAAAAGATAGGGAATATTATCGCCATATTCCTGTATGGTTTTCCCTTTGTTCCATTCCGCAACATTCCGGCTTAATCTTTCGCTGCCTGAGCCCAAAATCCTAATCCAGCCATTATCAACCATAATGCCACCAGTATTATAAATTACCGAACCAAGTGTAGCATAGGTAGTCATTTGCGAGTTGTATAAAACTTCTTTTGCTTTTGCAGAATCAACAGGCAGTATTTCTACCTTATTTTTTGCCGAATCAATCCATTTTTTTACCAGTGGCCAGGCCGGATCGGTTTTATTTATCAATGCTTCAAGGCTGATTAACTTATTGTCTTGAGCAAAGCTTATGGAAGAGAGTAAGGTTAAACTTAGGATAAGAATTGTTTTAAATGCGCTTCTCATGAAAAGGGGCTTATGTTTTTTCAAAGATAGAATGATAATTAAGAATTACTGAAAGGAGATACATTAATTTTGATTTGGGATAAATATTGAGGTTGATTGTTGAGATTAATTGTTAGTTCGTGGAGATACCAAGGCGGTGGATAATCTTGCAGTCAGATGTTACCATCCGACTGATTTATTCAACATCTAAAAAGAATCAATTAATTCGATAAATTGAATTGATAATTTCAGCCAGTGTCAGATGGTAACATCTTACACCACGCTAATAAAACAAAACGCCCCAAATAAATCGGGGCGCTTCTAATATAGGGATGATAAAATAATTCATTTAGCTGTCGAGTGGAAAAAACCTTCCAGCCCTCAACCTCAAAACTACCACATTCTAATTCTGTCTTCTGGTTTTTTATATAATTTATCGCCAGGTTTAACATCAAAAGCATTATACCATGCGTCCATATTTACAGGTGCACCAATGGTACGGTAGGGACCTGGAGAATGCGGATCTGTTTTAATTAGCTGAGCAGCACTTTCGGGTAAAATATTACCTCTCCATACTTGTGCCCAGGCCAGGAAGAAACGCTGATCTGGTGTAAAACCATCAATTTTCTCATTGCTTTGACCTTGTTTGGTCATTTTGAACGCAGTATAAGCGGCATTTAAACCTCCTAAATCGCCAATGTTTTCGCCCATGGTTAACTTACCAATTACATGAATGGTATCTAATACGGTATAAGCATCAAACTGCTCGCCTAAAGCCTTTGTTTTTGCGTCAAATTTAGCTTTGTCTTCAGCAGTCCACCAGTTTTTTAAGTTACCGGCAGCATCATATTGACTTCCGCTGTCATCAAAACCATGGCTCATTTCGTGACCAATTACCGCACCTATACCACCGTAATTTACAGCATCATCGGCATTTGGATCAAAGAAAGGGAACTGTAAAATACCAGCAGGGAAAACAATTTCGTTCAGTGTAGGGCTATAGTAAGCATTAACCGTTGGGGGTGTCATGCCAAAACGTTTGCGATCCACAGGTTTACCTAACTGATCAACCATTTCTTTATAGCCCCAAACACTTGCATTGCGTAAGTTTTGGAAATAAGTATCCTTATTAATCACTAAACCATCGTAGTTTTTCCATTTTTCCGGATAACCCACTTTTGGTGTAAAGGCATGTAATTTAGCTAATGCCTTTTGCTTGGTTTCAGGGCTCATCCACTCCAAACCATTAATTCTAATTTCGAATGCTTTACGCAAGTTCACAATCATCTCGTTCATGCGTTCTTTTGCTTCTGGCTTAAAATATTTGGCAACGTAGAGCTGACCTAATAATTCGCCGATAGTGCCATCAGTTAAAGATGACATGCGTTGCCAACGCGGTGTTTGTACTTTCTGACCTGTTTGAGCCTGTGTAAAAGCGAAACTTGCCTTCACAAATGGCGAACTTAAACTGGAAGCCGAACCTTTTAAAATGTTCCACTCCAGGTAAGTTTGCCAATCGCTAACCGGAACCGATTTTAACATTCCATCAAGGCTTACCATAAATTTAGGCGAAGAAACCAGAACAGTATCTTGATTTTTGATTTTGAATTTAGGCAAATAGGTTGTCCAGTTAATATCTGGCGTTTTTTTGTTCAGTTCGGCAACGGTAAGCTTGTTATAGGTTGCGTAAGGATCACGCATTTCTAAACGGCTCATCTGCGCTTCGGCGAATTGCTTTTCAATTTTATAAACAGTTGCTGCTTTTTGTTTTGCTTCTTCAGGTGTACTTCCTGTTAAGGTAAATAAAGTAACCATATAAGTATTGTAAGCATCGCGGATTTTAACACTGCGTGTATCATCTTTCAGGTAATAATCGCGATCGGGAAGTGTTGTGCCTCCCTGACTAATATTCACCATATATTTGTTTACATTCTTGCGGTCCTGGCCAACACCAAGGCCAAACATTCCGCCACCCAAACCATTGGTGCGCATGTAAGCCACCTGATCCAATACACCCTGAATATTTTTAATTTGCTTAATTTTCGCTAAATCGGCTTTTATTGGTGTGTAACCTAATTTTTCAATGGTTGCACTATCCATAGCAGCGGTATAAAAATCGCCCACTCTACGCTTAACCGAACCTGCAGGAGCAGATTTGTCGGCTGCTGCATCTTCCACTAAAGATTTAACAGCGTTGATGTTGAAATCGCGAAGCTCATTAAATGAACCCCAACGCGTTTCTTTAGCAGGAACTGGATTGTTTTTTATCCACGTACCACTTGCGTAGGTGTAGAAATCGTCGCCTGGTTTAACGGAAAGATCCATGTTGGCAGGGTCGATAAATTTTTTGGTTTGTGCATTTGCAGAAAATCCGGCGGCGACTATACCTAGCGCTGCAAAATATCTTTTCAAATTTTGGTATTTCATTCGCTTAATAAGTTAATAATGATGCGAAATTTATGAAATACTAATTAATACTGGTGTTATATATTAAGAATATTACTTGTTAAACCAGTAGTATATTTTTGCTAAGCCAAGCCTCCTGATAAGTTCTGATGCTGAAAAAGAAATTTTAATAGATTTCATGATTTTAAATCTTTTATACCACTATTAACATTTTTTAACAAAATTTATTGTGCGCTTGTAAAAATTATTGCTATTAAGAATGATTCGGGATAAAACATTTTATTTTCCATAAATTTGAAAACGGTTATCTAAACCCGCAAGGTTTTATCGTTAACAATAAAAATGATGTTTAGCATACTATAGATATAATGAGTCACTCACACGATAAAGAAGATAGCTGTTGCAGTAGTAAAGCGCATTCCGAACCAAAACATAGCCATGATCATGCACATGAAGAAGGCGACGAACATGACCACGACCATGGTGGAGATCCATCAGCCTTTAAAACGTATTTGCCAGCCATCGTAACGTTGGTTATGTTGCTGATTGGAATTGCGTTCGATAATCTTTTTAATGTTCCGGCATTTCAGGTCATTCGCCCTTATTGGTATATCGTGGCTTATTTACCTGTTGGCATTCCGGTTTTACGCGAGGTTTGGGAAACTTTTAAAGCCAAAGATTTCTTTACCGAGTTTTCTTTAATGTCTATCGCTACCATTGGTGCTTTTGCCATTGGAGAATATCCTGAGGGCGTAACGGTAATGCTTTTTTACACCATTGGCGAGTTGTTTCAAATGGCTGCGGTAAACCGTGCCAAAAGGAATATTAAAGCATTACTTGATGTTCGTGCAGATGTAGCACATGTATTGCGCAACGGAAAATACGAAGACATTAATCCTGAAATGGTAGAAATTGGCGAAACCATACAAGTAAAGGCTGGAGAGAAAATCCCTTTAGATGGAGAATTGATAAGTGATAAAAGCAGTTTTAATACTGCTGCTTTAACTGGCGAGAGCAAACCGCGTACAATTAATAAGGGCGAATCGATCTTGGCAGGGATGCTTAATTTGGATAAAGTAATCGAAGTTAAAGTGACCAAAGCTTTTGCCGATAGTGCATTATCCCGCATTTTGGAAATGGTTCAAAATGCCACTACCCGCAAAGCCAAGACCGAACTTTTTATTCGCAAGTTCGCGAAAATATATACCCCGATTGTTTTCTTTTTAGCCCTCGCGCTGGTTACTATCCCAATTTTGGTTTTAGGAAACGAATATCATTTCCAAACCTGGTTGTATCGTTCGCTGGTTTTCCTGGTTATATCTTGTCCATGTGCGCTGGTCATTTCTATTCCATTGGGTTATTTTGGCGGAATCGGTGCGGCATCTGCAAATGGTATTCTTTTTAAAGGCTCTAATTTCCTTGATCTGATTACCAAACTGAATACGGTTGTGATGGATAAAACCGGAACCTTAACAAAAGGTGTTTTCAATGTTCAAAAAGTAGAAAGCAGTATTGATGAAGCAGAATTTTTGAATTTATTAACGGCTGTTGAAGCCAAATCGACTCATCCAATTGCTAAAGCCATTGTAGAATATGCTGGTGAAAAAGAAATTCATCCTGCCGAAAACATTGAGGAAATTGCTGGAATGGGCTTGAAGGGGCTGGTTAATGGTAAAGAGGTTTTAGCAGGTAATGTTAAACTTTTGGAGAAATTTAATATTGATTTTGAGCCTAAAATTGCGTCGATAGAAGAAAGTATAGTTGTTGTTGCTATCGACCAGAAATATGTTGGTTATGTTCTAATTGCCGATGAAATAAAAGAAGATGCTGCCGATGCCATTAAACAGCTCTACGAAAACGGAATAAAACAGGTTGTGATGTTAAGCGGTGATAAAACCTCAATTGTTAAAAAAGTAGCCTTGAGTTTAGGAATTGATACTTATTTTGGGGATTTATTACCTGAAGATAAAGTTGCCAGACTTGAAGCAATTAAAAGCGACAAAAGTAAGGTGGTGGCCTTTGTGGGAGATGGAATTAACGATACACCAGTATTGGCGATCAGCGATATTGGTATTGCCATGGGCGCAATGGGTAGCGATGCTGCGATCGAAACAGCCGATGTAGTGATTCAAACCGATCAGCCTTCTAAAATTGCAACCGCGGTTAAAATAGGTAAGGCAACCAAAAATGTAGTCATCCAGAATATTGTATTGGCATTTGCGGTAAAAGCAATTGTCTTAATTTTAGGGGCAGGAGGAATAGCAACCATGTGGGAGGCGGTTTTTGCTGATGTTGGTGTGGCACTTCTGGCGATTTTAAATGCGGTGAGAATTCAGAAGATGAAGTTTTAGTAAATTTATACTTCTACCATTAAGAAAATTAAAATAGTTAAGTAATTGCCTAAAACTTAATGTCCTTAATTTCTTAATGGTATTAAGATATGTTGAAAAATAGAAAGTCAGATTACTATAAAAATTAGTATATTTGATTATGTCTGAACCTGTTCCATATCCTGTTTTAAACGATGATGAACCTGTAAGGCAGTTCAATGAACTTGACGCATCGTTAACTTATAGTTATTCAAACTATTTAAACTGGCTTTTTCCCGAAAGAGTAGAACTGATTAAAGGTAAAATCTTTAAGATGAGTCCTGCGCCATCAAGAGTGCATCAGGAAGTGGCTGGTAATATTTTCTTGAAAATTGGTAATTTCTTAGAGGGTAAACCATGTAAGGTTTATCCGGCCCCGTTTGATGTTCGCTTTCCCAAAGAGAGCAAGGCTGATAAGGATGTATATACCGTACTACAACCGGATATCTGCGTAATCTGCGATAAAAGCAAACTTGATGCTCGTGGCTGTATCGGCGCGCCTGATCTGGTAATCGAAATTTTATCACCAGGAAATACCAAAATGGAACTGCTTAATAAGTACCGTGTTTACGAAGAATTTGGTGTTAAAGAATATTGGGTGGTGAGCCAGAGTGATCAAAGCATTTTGATATATACCCTAAACGAGATGGGGAAATTCCAACCCTCTAAAATATTCACCTTAAGCGAAAAAATTACGTCAACTGTATTACCAGGTTTTGAACTGGCATTAGATGATGTTTTTAAGGATTTATAAAATCCATAAATATTTTTCAGATTACTATTTTTTTTAGTATCTTAGGCTATGTCTAAACCTGTTCCATATCCTGTTTTAAACGATGATGAGCCTGTCAGGCAGTTCAATGAACTTGATGCATCGTTAACTTATAGCTATTCTAACTATTTAAACTGGCTTTTCCCTGAAAGGGTAGAGTTGATTGCAGGCAAAATATTTAAAATGAGTCCTGCGCCATCAAGGGTGCACCAAGGTGTTTCTATTAATTTGTTAAATCCAATAATTAATTTTTTAAAAGGTAAACCCTGTAAGGTTTATGCGGCGCCTTTTGATGTCCGTTTTCCAAAGGAAAGCAAAGCTGATAAAGATGTATTTACTGTTCTCCAACCTGATATCTGCGTAATCTGCGATAAAAGCAAACTCGATGCCCGCGGCTGTATCGGCGCACCTGATCTGGTAATCGAAATTTTATCGCCGGGAAATACCAAAATGGAGCTGCTAAATAAGTATAAGGTTTATGAAGAGTTTGGTGTTAAAGAATATTGGGTGGTGAGCCAAAGTGATCAAAGCATTTTGATATATACCCTAAATGAGATGGGTAAATTCCAACCCTCTAAAATATTCACCTTAAGCGAAAAAATTACGTCAACCGTATTGCCTGGTTTTGAACTGGCTTTGGATGATGTTTTTGATGACGTAGAGTAATCGTTTAATAAAACTTCATTATCGTTCTTGTTTTGCACGAACCAACTTTTCTAAACCTGATTGACGTGTAAAGCCTGCAATCCCGATTTTTCATTCTACCGTATTGGCACATCTTTTTTGAGGATAGTTTAGGCATTTTGCTAAGCAACTTTAATAAAGCACGGATTTTAACCAAGGACGCTGTCAATCCCAAGAGCCGGGGAAATCAAAAAAACAGTTGCAGTTCAGATAATTTGGCATTAACAAACCTGAAACGCAGTGGTTTTGTGTTCATAAACGATGATTTGATTTTAAAAAAAAATTGAACACAAAACGAAGTGCCCACTGTTTTTTTGATGCGCATGGGATTGTGCAAAAGGCTCATTGCTGGATTGACAAAGCGCTTTGGGTACTTTGGCGCTCCAAAGTACCCTGCCACCGCGGCATAGAGCGGCAGAAGAATGTCATAATTAGTTGTGGCTACATGAAAGGATTTTTCGTCAGAAGATGACTTGTATGCAAAGCAGGGCTAAATCAAAATACGCACCTGCTTTTCTAAAAACTAACACGCTTATCTTCTATGTATACCTATCTGAAGTTTACCTGCTTTAGTCTTTCAGCTTTCCACTTGCTTGGCTTTGGTCTTTCAGCTTAATTAGCTATTTTTGAATTTTTAATACATTCATGAGCATATCCACCAAGTACAATCCTGCAGAAACAGAAGATAAATGGTATAGCTATTGGCTATCTAAAAAGTTTTTTCATTCAGAACCCGATGAACGCGAACCTTACACCATCGTAATTCCGCCGCCAAACGTCACAGGTGTACTGCACATGGGGCACATGCTCAATAATACCATTCAGGATGTATTGATCCGTAAAGCCCGCATGCAAGGTAAAAATGCTTGTTGGGTACCGGGAACTGATCATGCCTCTATTGCAACCGAAGCAAAAGTTGTGGCGATGTTAAAAGAACAGGGAATCAATAAAAAAGATCTCTCTCGTGAGGAATTTCTGAAATACGCCTGGGAGTGGAAAGAGAAATACGGTGGTATAATTTTAGAACAGCTAAAAAAATTGGGCGCAAGCTGCGATTGGGACCGTACCCGCTTTACCATGGAAGAAGATCTTTCTGAAGCAGTTATTGATTCGTTTATTCATCTCTACAAAAAAGGGTGGATTTACCGGGGTATCCGTATGGTTAACTGGGATCCGGCTGGTAAAACGGCCGTTTCTGATGAAGAAGTGATCCGTAAGGAAGTAAACCAGAAACTCTATTACATTAAATACCTGATTTCGGGAACGGACGATCAGTTCTTAACCATAGCGACTACGCGTCCGGAAACGATTATGGCCGATGCGGCGATCTGTATCAATCCGAACGATGAGCGTTTTACGCACTTAAAAGGTAAAAAAGTTTTCGTGCCTCTGGTTAACCACGAAATTCCGGTTATTGAGGATGAATATGTAGATATCGAATTTGGTACAGGTTGCTTAAAAGTTACACCGGCACACGATTTAAATGATTATGAACTGGGTGTAAAACACAATTTGCCAGTTACAGATATCTTAAATGATGATGGAACTTTAAATGAACTGGCTGTTATTTTAGTGGGCGAAGACAGATTTGTTGCGCGTAAAAAAATCGCCAAAATGCTGGAAGAGGCTGGGCATTTAGAAAAAGTGGAGGATTATAAATCGCAGGTTGGTTTTTCTGAGCGTACCGATGCTGCTATCGAACCAAAACTTTCGATGCAATGGTTTGTGAAGATGAAAGAGATGGCGCAGCCAGCTTTGGATGATGTTTTGAATGGCGAAGTAAACCTGATTCCCAATAAATTTGAAAATACCTACCGCCACTGGATGGAAAATGTTCGCGATTGGAACATTAGTCGTCAGTTATGGTGGGGGCAAAGAATCCCGGCCTGGTACGATGATAAAGGAAATTGGGTAGTTGCCAAAACCAAAGATGAAGCATTAGAAGAATTCTGGAAGAAAAAACATTTAGATGAAAGCTGCTCAGAAACGGAAAAAGCTGGATTCAAACATCAGTTAGAGCCATTTTTAAGGCAGGATGATGATGTGATGGATACCTGGTTCTCATCATGGTTATGGCCGATTTCAGTTTTCGATGGATTTAAAAATCCTGAAAATAAAGACATCAACTATTATTACCCAACCAATGATCTGGTTACCGCACCTGAAATCTTATTTTTCTGGGTAGCCCGTATGATTATGGCCGGACATGAGTTTATGGGCAAAAAACCATTTACCAATGTGTATTTAACAGGGATTGTGCGCGATAAATTAGGCCGTAAAATGTCTAAATCGCTGGGTAACTCACCTGATCCCATCGGATTAATTGAAAAATATGGTGCTGATGCCGTTCGTGTGGGGATGTTAATGTCGTCACCAGCTGGGAACGATTTAATGTTCGATGAAAGCTACTGTGAACAGGGACGTAATTTCGCCAGCAAAATCTGGAATGCTTTCCGTTTGGTAAAAGGATGGGAAGTTGACGAAAAACTGGTTAACCCTAATACTCAGGCCATATCCTGGTTCGAAAACCGCTTTAACGAAGCGTTGGTAGAAATTGAAGCTAACTTCAAACAATACCGACTGTCTGAAGCATTAACAATCACTTACAAACTGGTTTGGGATGATTTCTGTGCCTGGTATTTAGAAATGGTTAAACCTGCTTATCAACAGCCAATTGATGCGGAGAGTTACAAAGCAACTATTGCGTTCTTCGAAAATATCATCAAGTTATTGCATCCTAATATGCCTTTTATCACTGAAGAGTTATGGCATGATGACCTCTTTGCCGATCGCGGGGAACTGGATTGCTGTATTGTGGCCGAATTTCCGAAAGGCGGAACTTTTGATGAGCAATTATTGAAAGATGCAGAGGTAATTAAGACTGTGGTAGCCGAAATTAGAAATGTAAGGAACCAGAAGCAGATTTCGCCTAAAGAAGCGTTGCCATTAAGCATTAAGGTAAATTCTGATCTTGATTACGAAAAATGGTTAAACATCGTTTTTAAACTGGCCAATGTATCAGAAGTGGAGATTGTAAACGATAAAATTGTTGGCGCAACGGCTTTTATGGCCGGTAAAGATGAATTCTTTATTCCACTAACCGAAAACGTTGATGTAGAAGCAGAACGCGAACGTTTAAATGCCGATTTAGTTTATCTACAGGGCTTTTTAAAGTCGGTTGATGCTAAATTGAGTAACGAACGTTTTGTACAGAATGCAAAACCCGAGATTATTGCCAATGAACGCAATAAAAAAGCCGATGCTGAAGCTAAAATCAAAATTATTGAAGAAAGTTTAGCGGTTTTAGGCTAATAATAATCTCACAGACCTATAAGGTTTTTGAAACCTTATAGGTCTTAAATAAGAGACTGTCTCATAAATTGTAATTCAATCGAATTTGTCACGTTGAGCCTGTCGAAACGCCTTTTAAGATACTTAAAAACCGACAAGTTATCATTGACATTATTTCACAATCGTCGAATCAGCATTTTAACCGATTTCGCATTTCCATCCAGCTAGGCCATAGCACGGTATCCCCGTTCTACTTAAATCCGGCCTAATAAATTTTTCGGGCTGCACTGTTCTGGCCGAACAACTGGCTTTAAAAGAAAACGGCGAAGCCCTCATGAATGCAACTGAAAGTTATAAACAACAAATGAATAAATTTTCAGCCGGCATTTTTTGTTTTTTCATGTGTCTTTATGTTTTCAATGGCATTCAAGCTAGCTTCGCTGGTCTTTTTAATGCCAAAAAGAAAGAGCCCCTCGGCGGCGGCGAGCCGAGGCAAGACCGTGGTGTATGGCAAAAGAAATCAATTATACGTCTCTAATATTGATTTTTATTAAATAAATTATCCCTCAGGATGACTATTCTATATTTATGATACAGATTCTTTTTCATCCATTCCCATCTTAATTCTTACATTTTCCATCTTCCATTTTCCATCTTCTATTTCCTTTCTAAATTGTTACCAAAGCTCACCTTTTTATTAAACTAAAAGTCCTAATTTGGATGCTGTTAAACATCTTATGAATCGTTTAACGCATAAGCTATCTAACCTTATTTAAACCGTTTTATTCTATGGAAAATTCCAGAAGAAAATTTATTAAACAATCAGCAGTATTTGCTGCATCAACCTATGCAGGTACCATGGGCATGAGCGCCAAAAGTTATGGACGCATCATCGGTGCAAATGATCGGGTACGTGTTGGTGTTGTTGGATTTTCTGATCGCTTTAAAGACACCCTTTTGCCTTGTTTCCTGAACCACAACAAGGAACTCAATTTCGATATAGTTGGTCTTTCTGATTTATGGAACTATCGTAGAGATTTAGGAATTGCCCATTTAAAAGAAAAATTTGGTCATGATATTAAAGCCTGCCGTAACAACGATGAGCTTTATGCTACAAAAGACCTTGATGCCGTAATTATCAGTACCGCCGATTTTCAGCACGCACTTCATACCATCGAGGCTGTAAAGGCCAATTGCGATGCCTATGTAGAAAAGCCTTTTGCCGAAACCATGGACGATGCCAAAGCTGCATTTAAAGCCGTTAAGGCCAGCAAGCAGATCGTGCAAATAGGTTCGCAAAGAAGGAGTGGAGAAAATTATATCAATGCCGCAAAATTTATACAGGATGGAAAATTCGGGCCGATTACTGCTGTGGATTTAGTATGGAATGTAAATCAGCCAGGCAGGTGGCGCAGGCCAGATTTAGTAGCTAAATTAAAAGAAGAAGATATTGATTGGAAAAGGTTTTTGTTAAACCGTCCGAACGAGGCTTTTGATCCCAGGAAATATTTAGAATACAGATTATTCTGGCCCTATTCGTCGGGTATGCCCGGGCAATGGATGAGCCACCAGATTGATACCGTGCATTGGTTTACCAATTTAAAACATCCACGGAGTGTAGTGGCAAACGGAGGTATTTACACCTGGAAAGATGGCCGTAGAAATTGGGATTCGATGGTTGCCGTATTCGATTATGGCCAGCCAGATACTACCGATGGCTTCCAGGTTACTTTTACTTCAAGAATGCAGAACAGTGTAGGTGATGTAGGCGAGGTTTATTACTCGAATGGTGGCGAGCTCAACCTGATTACCAATAAAGTATCGCCAAAAGGTGGTTTAAGGGAAAAAGAAGCTGCAGCCATGGGATTGAAGGCTAATCTTTTGCCTGAATTTGATTTAAGTAAAACCGAAATTAAAGCAGCAACCGGCGCCAATATGGGCGGTGATGGATTAACCTCAGGCCACATGCGCAACTGGATGGAATGTGTGCGCAGCCGTAAAACACCAAACGCACCTGTAGAAGCTGGTTATTCACACTCTATTGCCAATATCATGACGAATGCTGCGGTGCGCACGGGTGCAAAAGCAGTTTTCGATGAAAGCAGACAAGAAGTAATCGCAAACGGAAAAGTATTTAAATATTAACCTATTCAAACTATACAATACGCTTAATGTCCCGGTAGAACACTTGGTTAAGGTGTTCTCAGGTGGCTTAGGTGGTTAAAATAATAAAACCTATCATGTTAGATATCAAAAAATATAGTATTCTAGCCCTTTCCCTGATCAGCCTGTCAGCCGCTGCCCAAAAAGCAAAACCATTATTTGATGGTAAAACACTTACCGGCTGGAAAGCTGTTGCAGGTGCTGCTCCATACAAGGTTGAAGATGGAATGATTGTGGGAACAATGACCAAAGGCACACCAAATTCATTTTTAATCACCGAAAAAGAATATGGCGATTTCATTTTAGAACTGGATGTGAAACTCGAAGGTGAAACCACTAATTCTGGCGTGCAAACCCGTAGCCATATTAAACCAGAAGGAAATAATGGTAAAGGATTGGTTTTTGGCCGGCAGGTAGAAATAGACCCTACACCAAGAGCATGGACAGGTGGAATTTACGACGAAGCCAGAAGATTGTGGTTATATCCTTTAGAACTTAACCCATCGGCAAAATCCTTGTATAAAAAGAATGCGTTTAACCATTACAAAATCGAATGTATCGGTAACGAAACCAAAACCTGGGTAAATGGAACTCCTGTTGCCTATGTGATTGATACTTTGGATCAATCAGGATTTATCGGTTTGCAGGTTCATGGTATTGGCAATAACCTCGATAATGATGGCAAGAAAGTTTACTTCAAAAATATCAATATCCAAACTGAAGGGCTAAAAGCCAAAGCTTTTCCAAAAGGAATTTATACGGTTAATTTAATACCAAATACTTTATCTGCTTACGAAAAATCTGAAGGTTATAAACTATTGTTCGATGGTAAAAGCAGTGCAGGTTGGGTTGGTGCTTATAAAACTGCTTTCCCTGCCAAAGGATGGAAAATTGCCGGTGGTGTAATCAGCGTTGAACCATCTGGGGGTGCCGAATCGACCAACGGCGGCGATATTGTAACCAAAGATGAATATGCTGCTTTTGATTTGTCGTTCGAGTTTAAATTGACACCGGGAGCCAATAGCGGTGTAAAATATTTTGTTACCCTGAGCGAAAATAACAAAGGTTCGGCCATTGGTCTGGAATACCAGGTTTTAGATGATGAATTGCACCCTGACGCAAAATTGGGTAGAGATGGAAACCGCACTTTGGCATCCTTATACGATTTAATGACTGCTAAAAAAGAAGCCCGCTACCTGCGCCCAATCGGCAGCTGGAACAATGGACGTTTGGTAGTTTATCCTGATAACAAAGTAGAACATTATTTAAATGGGGTTAAAGTGTTGGAATATACACGTGGATCAGAAGAGTTTAAAAAACTGGTTGCCATTAGTAAATATAAAGACTGGAAAAACTTTGGCGAAGCGCCGAAAGGACATATCCTGCTGCAGGATCATGGCAATAAAGTAGATTTCAGGACCATTAAAATTAAAACCTTGTAAGGTTTAACACTACTAATTTGAAAACGAATGGTGGTTCAATATGGCGGCCTGCAGCCCCGCTTTCGCATATAGTCCTCGCTACGCTCCGGGCTATTTAGCTCAATCGGGTTTATAATTAGCGTTTGTGCTATGAAAGAAACCCATAAGCACTAAATAAGTTAATTAGCCCCGACATAAGCGGAAATACTTTTTGTTGTATTTCCGGTTGAATGGTAGATACCGGCAACAAAAAGATTGCAGCATTGGCGGGACTACCATTAATAGCAGTATTATCCTGGCGCTCCAAATCATAATTTTAAAGAAATAAAAATATTAACATATCATGCATCGTCGATCTTTTGTTAAAACATCAGCCCTAATAGGTTCTGGTTTATTTTTGGGCAATCAGGGTTTTGCAAATTTAGGAGCTGGTGAAATCATTAATGTGGCCATGATCGGTTGTGGCGATCGCGGTAAAGGAGTTTTATCGGTAATAAAATCCATGCCGGCTAAATATAATATCAAAGCCTATTGCGATTTACTTGATTTCAGGCTTAAAGAGGCCGAAAAGTATGTTGCAGCCGATGCAAAAGCCATTAAAGATTACCGTAAAGTTTTAGACGATAAAACAATCAACGCGGTTTTTATTGCCACGCCTTTAAGCGAACATTTCAGAATTGCCAAAGATGCGGTGCTGGCAGGTAAACATGTGTATGTAGAAAAAACCATGACTTACAATATTGCACAGGCACTCGAACTTAAGAAACTGGTCAAAAAATATCCCAACCAGGTTTTTCAGGTGGGCTATCAGTATCGTTATTCGCCTTTGTATTTTAAGGTGAAGGACATGATCCAAAGTGGTTATTTAGGTAAGGTTAGCCAAATCGATTGTCGTTGGGACCGCAATGGAAATTGGCGCAGGGCGGTTCCGGATCCGGCTTTAGAGCGCAAAATTAACTGGCGGATGTACAAGGAATACTCTGGCGGATTAGCGGCCGAACTGCTCTCACATCAGATCGATTTTATCAATTGGGCTTTCGAAACCCAACCTGATGAAATTATGGGTTCGGGAGGCATAGATGTTTTTAAAGATGGCAGAGAAACTTATGATAACATACAAGCCATTTTGCGGTATAATGAAAAAGGCATGATTGGCAACTTCGGAGCCACTTGTGGCAATGCGCACGATGGTTATCTGTTTAAAATAAAGGGTACCAAAGGTTCGGTTTCTTTGCTTACCAATACCGGCTTATTTTATCCTGAAGAAAGCACCAAAAAAGATCTGGGTATTGTTGATGGGGTAACCGGAGCCACTAAAATTGTGGTAAATAAAGACGGAGGAATCCCGATTTTAGATAAAGCCACCATTGATGGAACAAATTATGCGCTGGATGAATTTTACAAATCGATAACCACCAGGAAAGAACCTGCATCAAATATCAATACCGGAACCCAGGCCGCTATTTGCGTGGCCATGTGTAACGAGGCGATTTATAGCGGTAATAAGCAGGTTTGGAAGCCGGAATACAGTGTTTAGATCATATTCTCTTTTGTCATTCTGAACGAAGTGAAGAATCTTTAAATTTCGGTCGGTGAGACACCAACCGATAGATTAATCTAAAAGATAGATTAATAGCGATCGTTGTAAGATTGCTTCGTCGTTCCTCCTCGCAATGACGGAAAAAGAAAGAATCTTTAATGCTCATGATTTTTTTTGGAAAGCAATTGTTGTGGTTGGTTTAAAGTTAGTCCTGCTTTTCATTACAAGTCCTCGCTGCGCTGTGGGCTTTACATTTCAATCAGGTTTAGATTCGGAAGGCTTTTGCTGCTATTGAAGGTTAAATAGCATGATTCATAAAGAGCGCTATTCTTGCTCTTTGCAACCTCTAATAGGAATGCTGGCTGTGCCACCTAAACCCGATCAAAGCGGGATCCCGACTTAAAGTCGGGAGAAGCGGGAGCGGGGCTGGATAAACCTAAATGCTACTGTTTCTGCTTTCCAAAAAAAGCATTACAATACATTGATACCTTTTAAGATCGCTTCGTCATTCGTAATAACGGTCAATAAAAATCCTTCACTACGTTCAGGATGACAAAAAAGGAAATTCTTGCACTACAGCCCCAAATATTCAGGCATTTCTTCTACAAAATTAAAGCTGCCTTTTTCTATATCCATCCTGGCATAAACATGTTGCAAGCCATTGGTTAGCACAATCCACCTGGCCTGATGTATCGAATTATACCGCGAAGCCTGATCAAAAACCGATTGTGTAATTTTTACCTTTGGTGCCTTACATTCAATCAACATCAGTTTTTCGCCAGCGGTATTGTAAACCAAAATATCGCTTCGTTTTTGTAATTGGTTTAAAACCAAACCACCTTCAATCTGGATTAACGTACGTGGAAATTTCTTCTCTAAAATCAGATTTTGTATAAAATGCTGTCGCACCCATTCTTCGGGTGTAAGTACCAGGTGTTTCTTCCTCAGTTCATCAAAAATAAATACCACGTCATCCTTTTGGGTAATTTTAAATGGATAGGGCGGAAGGTTAAGCGGAGTAGGAGTGAACATTTTCTCAGTTAGCGGTTTTCGGTGATAATTTTTGGGTGTTTTAGTGCCAGTTATGTGCGCAAAATCTACATTGTTTGGCGAAAGGCGTTCTCGCTAGCTTACTGCAATTAGGACATTTATTTAGGAATACTACTTCTGGATTTTGTAGTAAAATTCTTTCTGCAACAGTAAGTTCGAAGGAATCATATCCATCTTGCAACAAGATTAAGATATCCTGATCTTCGCTTAGCCAGCCAGCTTTTTTATAAACATTAATGGCCTTTGGGTTATTTACTTGGCCTGAATCTAAATCCAGCTTAATTACAGAATGGGTATGCCGAATTGCTAACCTCTCTTCTGGAGTAAGAAGATTAGAAAAATAATTCACAATATATTTTGCAGTATCCTGATCCATTTATAAAACCCAGCGGCTTCAAAGGTAGTTAATTTTGGATTATGCGATGAAGTCTCCAGTCTAATCTCTCAAATCTCACATCTAACATCTCATATCTATAAATTATAAACATTTACCCAAATCCTTAAACCTAAATTGTAATTTTACGGGCAATGACTGCTGCCGAAATTATTAAAGATATCAAAGCCCGAAAGTTCAAACCTGTATACTTATTGCATGGTGAAGAATCTTATTACATTGATCAGGTGACTGACTATATCGAAGATAAGCTGCTGAACGATGCCGAAAAAGGTTTCAATCAAACGGTTTTATATGGAAAAGATACCGATATGGCTACGGTTCTGGGTGCTGCAAAACGTTATCCCATGATGTCTGATTATCAGGTGGTGATTGTTAAAGAAGCGCAGGATTTAAAATGGGGCAAGGAAGACAGTTCAAAAGAGGGCGAATTTGTACTCAATTATTTCGAAAAACCGCTGCCAAGTACCATTTTGGTGCTGGCCTATAAATACGCCAATTTCGATAAACGAAAAAAAATCTATAAGGCAATTAATAAAAGTGGACTGATTTTTCAGTCAGATCCCGTGCGCGATTATAAACTGGTGCCCTGGATTGAAGAATTTATCAAAGAAAAAGGTTACAAGATCGATCAGCAGGCGTCGGCTTTAATGGCCGAATATCTGGGTACCGATCTATCCAAAATTGCCAACGAGATCGAAAAGTTAATGCTCAATGTTTCGAAGGAAGTAACCATTAATACCGACCTGGTTCAGAGAAATATAGGCATTAGTAAAGAGTATAACGTTTTCGAATTGCAGAAGGCACTGGCCATCCGCGATGTGCTAAAATGTAATAAAATTATCAATTACTTCGCCAGTAACCCTAAAGCCAATCCAACAGTAATGGTTTTGGCCAATTTAGGCGGTTATTTCACCAAACTTCTTAAATACCATTATATTCCCAATAAGGCCGATGCTGCATCAGCATTGGGTGTACCGCCATTCTTTATTAAAGATTATGAGGTTGCGGCCAGAAATTATAACACAGGAAAAGTTTTCCAGGTGATCGGTTTACTCCGTGAATATGATTTAAAAAGCAAAGGATTAGACAGTACCGGCAATGTTGATGATGGAGAACTCTTAAAAGAACTGGTTTTCAAGATCGTTCACTAACCACTAAGCGATAGCATATTCTGAAAATATAATGTGCTTTAAAGGACGTAAAAGAACGTTACCGCGTTAAGGCTAAATAAATCTGAACTCAGCGTCACAAAGCCTTAAACTGCGAAGTCCTTTTTTTGCCCGCTTCACCATAATTTCTTATATTAGGTTAATCAAAAGCGATGATAACCCAAATCAATCCGTTTGATTAAAGATCCCTCAAAAAAATATTCCAAGTCCACCTTTACGCCACATTTACCCCACGTTTATGCCACCTTCCGGCCAGGCTTGCGTAACACCTGCTTGCACACTGCTTAACCCTTGCTTTGGTTAAGTGATACCCCTGGTTGAGATCAGGTAGATCAAAGATTTGACTCGCTTTAGATCAGGAGGTTAACAATAGCTAAATAATAGGTAAAGGGAAAGTTATCTTAAGGTATTGTTGGTGTATAGCTGTGTCGGAGCAGCCCGGTTAAAGAAAGTTCTGTCCGTAGCGTTAAGCATAGCGTCTCTATGGATGCAAGAATAAAATTGAGTGTATAAACTCAATTAAAACGAATCACAGGCTCTTTCTATTATCAATCTGTAGCGCCCTTCGGAATGCTACGGACATACACGGGATAGTTTCCCAAAAAAAGGTCGTCATTGCGAGGAACGAAGATAACCGAACAAAGTGAGCTCATGAATACCTTTAAAAACAACTGCAAAAATGAATAATCTTAATGCGCACGCTAGTAGCGATCGTTGTAAGATTGCTTCGTCGGCTGAAAAAGCCTTCTCGCAATGACGATCCTTCGGGGAGATTTATTCCCATTAAATTCTAATGGCATTTATATTGATTTGTATACAATAAATTTCCCTTAACTTAATAACATTGGATTCCACCGGGATGTGAATATCACCAGATCAACTATTGTTTCTGACCTGATACCATGATAAACGGTTTGGTAATTTCCTTTCCGTTCTGATCGATTATCGTTTCCGTTAATTTCTTTACTTCAATTTTTGCAAATCCTGATTGTTTGAAAAACGATTTTACTTCATCAATCTCGTAAAATGTAAAATCGAGCTGTGTCCAGGGCAGGCCGGCACCAAAGTTTTTTTCAACAAAGGCAAGGTTCATTTTTCCTTCCGGTTTTAATACGCGGTAGCTTTCAGCTAAGTATTTTAAAGGATCAGGCCATAAATAAATGGTGTTGGCTGTGAAACAACAATCAAAGGAATTATCCTGTAAATTGAGTTCATTATCTGTTATTTTAATCAAATCTACCGGATTACCTTCAGTTTCAACTATAGAAAAGGCTTCTTTTATTCCAGTTTCAGAAGAATAAGTGCCTGTATAACTTAAATTCTTTGCCTTTTGGAACAGGTAAGAGAGGTGTTCGGTGTTCGCAGGCCCTATTTCTAATACATTTGCATCCTTTTTTAAGGGTAAATGTTGTAAAAGTTTAAAAATTAGACTGTTTTTAGGTGGGAGAGTGTCAATTTTTTTATCTAGCGTTAATGTATTTTGGTCTTCTTGCTCTTCCATGATAAAGTGATTAACATCTTGCGGTGCATTTCGCAATTGGTGCAAAATTGAAAAATAGCTGCTGTACGCTTTTACATTAAAAGGATTTTCTTTTACATAAAATCGAATTGTGGATAACCCAATAGCGTTATTCCGGCTTTTTTTGTGATAATTGCCATTATGGGAATCAATGTTGGGAAGAATTACGGGGCCTGGAAAAAGGTAGGGGGCAGATTTGATGATCTTTCCGTAAGTGGGGGATTGGTTACAGAAAGAAAGGAGAAACACAGTTTTTCTTTTAGTGATGCAGAATTGGTGCAGATCAATATCCCTGGTATTTATATTGTGTACGGCGACATCCTGTTTAAACAACACCAGATGTATTTCAGGCCTACCTATGATGTGCCGGATATGATTAAGCTGCGTTTTACGCTCTCTGGCAATGGGACCATTTTTAACGAGGTAAATAAACAACAGTACACCTTTAATGCTAACCAGCAGAATATAATTTATATGCCTGAGCTTGATGGTACAGGCCAATATGATACCGGCCATAGCTACCGCTTTTTTGAGGTACATTTTGCTAAAGAAAAGTTTTTGCAACTGGCAGAGCACTCTACCAAAGCATTACAGGTTCTGGCAGATCATGTAGATACTGGTTGTTATACACAGCTTGGGGAGCAAAACCTCCCTATTTCATGGACCATGCAGCACTGCATCCGCGATATTCTCGATTGTGATTATCCGGAAGGCTTGAAACATATGTTTATCGAATCGAAATGTATTGAACTGCTGGTACTCCAGGCCGAAGCTTTTGAGCGGGCCAATAAGCAAAAAGAACCTGCGGCTTTACATTCTGCTTACGATAGGGATTGTATTTATCATGCGAGGGATTACCTCATTGCCAATATCCACCAGCCGCCATCCGTTGCCGAACTGGCTAAAGTATGCGGTATTAACGAATTTAAACTTAAACAGGGCTTTAAAGGGTTATTTGATAACAGCATATTCGGTTACCTGAGCGATTACAGGCTTAACCATGCAAAAGAGCTACTGTTGGAAGGCTTATCCATAAAATCGGTGGCCTTTATGCTTGGTTATTCCTCGGTACAGCATTTTAGCAATGCTTTTAGAAAGAAATTTGGTTTAACTCCGGGTAAGTTGAAGGGGTAAGATAGGAGTTGATTAATGTGCTACAGTATGGATTCTTCTTTCGCTCTATGCCGCGGGGCATCAAACTTTTGAGGCATCAAAAGTATGCAAAAATGCTTTGTCAATCCGGCAAGGGGCCTTTTACACAAACCCCATACACATCAAAAAAACAGCGGCACTTTGTTTTGTTCGTTAAGGGTGGGTGAAAGTTTTTGCAAACATGAAACACAAAACCACTGCGTTTGAGGTTTGATAGTGCCATTTGTACTGTTGTGCTACTGTTTTTTTGATTTCCTGGCCCTTGGGATTGACGGGCGTGCTTCGGTGAGGGTTGAGTTATTTCAAAGCAAGCTAGCATAATGCCTAAACTTTCCTTAAAAGAGGATTATCCACAAGGTAGTATTAATATTGTTTCGGTAAGGATTGTGTTTTTTCTAAGCAAGCTGGCATTAGGCTCCAGACAATTTTTACAATATGTTTCCGAACAATAGATTAACTAACGCCCACAAAAAAATAATTGCTAATTTTAGGTGATATCTGATCAAAAATCCCCACATACTATATAAAACATAGTAATCATGACAGCAACATCCATCAAAGAGGAGCCCAGCCAACGCGAAGCACTTTTTATGAAACTCTACAAAGAAGCTTTTCCTTTGGTGGCAAGGCACGTAAGCAAGATGGGCGGATCATTTGAGGAAGCGAAAGACATCTTTCAGGATGCACTGGTGGTGTATTACGAGAAAGTACAGGTTTCGGGGCTGAGGCTGAAGTACCAGGAGAAAGCCTATATATTTGGAATTGCCAAATACTTATGGATCAAACGTTATCAGGAAAACGACAAATATGTTACCCTTGATTCGCTTGCTCTTGTTTTTAATAAAGAGATCGATTTGGCAGATACCGGGTACGAGGAAGTTTCTTCAGGGAAACTGATGCATTTACTGGAGCAGGCCGGACAGAAATGTATGCAGTTGCTCAGTGCTTTTTATTATGAAAAACTGGATATGGAAACACTGGCCGGGCGCTTTGGCTTTTCGGGTGCACGCTCTGCAACGGCTCAGAAATTTAAATGCCTCGAAAAAGTAAAAGAAACCGTTAAAGCAAAATCCTTAAAATATGAAGACATCGTTGAATGAGCTCCGTTTAATAGAGCATTATCTGCTGTCGGACGGTAAGGATGGAGAAAGTTTCCTGTTCGAAGCCAAAATGATCCTGCAACCTGAACTAAAGCAACAGGTTTACTGGCAGAACAAAACCTACAAAATAGTGCGTGATTATGGCCGGAAGCAGCTGAAAAATGAAATCAATAACATACACGAAACGCTGTTTAATACTGCTGAGCATCAAAGCTTCAGGCAAAAGGTAATGCGTTTGTTCCGCAAATAAGCAATCACTTTAATTTATACATCATGCTCCACAATAGGGGCAGGGGCATCGCTATGCCTGAAATTTAAAATCAATACGATGGATATTAACAAAGAATTCCGCCTTTATGCGGTAAAACACCAGGGCTTAAACAGCCTTTATGTAGATCAGTATATGGGCAGAAACGCCGCTTATACCCTGCCTGTTGCCATGACGCCTTACATTACAGAAGAACGCCAGCTGAATGTGGCACAGATGGATGTTTTCTCGCGGTTGATGATGGACAGGATTATTTTTTTAGGGGAAGCCGTTGATGAGCGGAATGCAAATGTGATACAGGCACAATTGCTTTTTTTGCAGTCGGTTGATACCAAAAGCGACATCCAATTATATATCAACTCGCCCGGTGGATCGGTGTATGCAGGCTTTGGTATTTATGATACCATGCAATTTATCGCACCTGATGTGGCCACCATTTGTACGGGCATCGCCCTTTCTATGGGTTCGGTATTGTTGTGTGCCGGTGCTGCCGGTAAACGTTCGGCTTTGCAGCACTCGAGGGTTATGATCCATCAAACCTCGGGTGGGACAGAAGGAACCGCTATTGATATGGATATCAGGATTAGAGAGGTATTAAAAGTACAATCGGATCTGTACCATATTTTGGCGAAACATAGTGGCCAAAGTTATGAACGAATTAATGAAATAGCCAGTCGCGATTATTGGATGAGCGCCATCGAAGCAAAGGAATTTGGAATGATAGATGAGGTTTTGATGCGTGGGGAATAGGGTTTAGTTTGATTTAAAAATGTGTTATTAAACATATCTGGCGCAAGTATTAGCGCCTGGGCCAAAAAGCGAAGGCCCGACTTGTGCTTTAAAAATTCTTAATTAAATTTCTGCTAAGCACAAGCCATTCAGCCCATTAGCGTAGATGCTAAGATTTGCGCTTAATAATGAACATAATTTAACCACAGATAAAAAAGATGCACACAGATATAAAAATCCGTGTTTATCTGTGTGCATCTGTGGTTAAAAACTTTAATTTAATAACATAGGGCTTGCGCTAGTGATGGATTAACCACCCCGCCCGTTGGGCACCCCTCCTAAATTAGGAGGGGAGTTTTCCCTCATAGCTGTATAGGGTAAATGGCCAGTTAAAATTTGAACGTTTATAGTGTAGCGGCTAAACCGGCAGTTTCATTATATTTTTATCTATCGGTTGGTGTCTCACCTACCGAAATAAATGATATAACCGCTAGTAACCACCCCGCCCGTTGGGCACCCCTCCTAAATTAGGAGGGGAGTTTTCCCCTCATAGCTGTATAAGGTAAATGGCCAGTTAAAATTTGAACATTTATGCTGTAGCTGCTAAACCGGCAGTTTCATTTTATCTATCGGTTGGTGTCTCACCTACCGAAATTAAATGATATAACTGGTAGTAACCACCCCGCCCTTTGGGCACCCCTCCTAAATCCTATCGTGTGGACACATCTTTTGTTACCTATATATATGTTTTTTTAGTACTTCATTAAGGCGGTCGTCATGCTGAATTTATTTCAGCATCTTTCCAGTTATAAAAAGGCATTTATTTCCAAAACATTAATTAAGCAAGCATTGTCTTTTCCGCTCTATGCCGCGGTGGCATGGTAGTTTTTCGCAGTTGCAGTTGGTTTTAGCTGTGCTCAAGAATGCTACGCATTTTGGAGCGCCAAAGTACCCAAAGCGCTCTGTCAATCCAGCAATGGGCCTTTTACACAATCCTATACACATCAAAAAAACAGCGGCACTTCGTTTAATCAGTTGTTGTCTGTGTTTTCTTTAGTCTGATTGAGCCCTTCGGGGTTTGTGTTCAATACTTCTTTAAAACTTTAAATTAGCGTTTATGAACACAAAACCACTGCGTTTTAGGTTTGGCAATGCTATTTGTTCTATTCTGCACCTGTTTTTTTGATTTCTCCGGCCCTTGGGATTGACGGCGTTCTTCGGTTAAAACAATGGGTTATTTAAGGAAGCTAGCAAAACGCCTAAAAAATTAAACTCAAAAAGATGTGTCCACACGATAGCCTAAATCAGGAGGGGAGTTTTCCTTTTATCTATCGGTTGGTGTCTCACCTACCGAAATTAAGTGATATAACCGCTAGTAACCACCCCGCCCTTTGGGCACCCCTCCTAAATTAGGAGGGGAGTTTTCCCTCATAGCTGTATAGGGTAAATGGCCAGTTAAACTTTTTATCTATCGGTTGGTGTCTCACCTACTGAAATTAAGTGATATAACTGCTAGTAACCACCCCGCCCGTTGGGCACCCCTCCTAAATTAGGAGGGGAGTTTTCCCTCATAGCTGTATAAGTTAAATGGCTAATTAAACTTTTTTACGTTTATGGTGTAGCTGCTAAACCGATAGTTTCATTATATTCATAACACGCAACAGCATTACACCAGGCGTCGCAGTCTGACAGCCAATCATAAATCATTTTATATGCAGCAGTAATTTCGGCAGAAAATTTTAAGGTTGCGCCTTCAAAATCATCCTCCTGAAAGATGTAGGCATTTAATCCAACATATAATAGTTCAGAAAGATGCTCCACATCAAACTGGCCAACAGCTTGTAGGTTATCACCCAGGTTTATGGCATAACGCTTAAAAGTTTCTTCATTGGCCAAAAGTTTTGTTTTGGTAAGCAGGCTGATGATATTGTTTACATCATAAAGGGCGTTGGCAATGGTAATGGGTTTGTGTTTGCCTGAGCGCGGATCGGGCCCGATAGCTGCGCTAAGCATTTCGGTAAGGAATTGATTCACATCCGATAAACCAATCATATCGAAGTAGGCTTCAATCAGTTTCCGGAATTCTGTTACAGCTGCTACCTGATTTGGGAGCTGTGTGTTTGGGTTTTTACAATTGTCGTTTAGCATAACATTGATAAAAAGATCCTGAGACGCTGCTAAACGACAATTAACTCTTTACAGAGAAAATATAGATGCGGGACTACCGCTCGTCTCAGGAATATTGTTAAAAATTGAATTGCTTACTTAATTGCTTCCCTTGTTAAGATTAGTAAAATATGTTAATTATCATTTAGCATAGGCAAGATAAATACAATAAATCAATCTACAAAATATTGTTGCTCAAATGGCGCATAAATCAAGGAAGTTTCATACTTGCAGTTCACAGTTCTGAACTTGCAGTTAACAACATTATACTTGCAGTTGGCAGGTTTATGCTTGCAGTTCACAGTTCTGAACTTGCAGTTAACAACATTATACTTGCAGTTGGCAGGTTTATGCTTGCAGTTAACAGTTCTATCAGCGCAGTTAACAACATTATACTTGCAGTTGGTAGGTTTATGCTTGCAGTTGATAGTTCTATACTTGCAGTTAACAGTTCTATCAGCGCAGTTAACAACATTATGCTTGCAGTTGATAGGTTTATACTTGCAGTTGATAGTTCTGAACTTGCAGTTCATAGTTATAAACTTTCAGTTCGCAGTTCTGAACTTGCAGTTCATAGTTATAAACTTTCAGTTCGTAGTTTTATACTTGCAGTTCATAGTTCTATACTTGCAGTTAACAACATTATACTTGCAGTTGATAGGTTTATACTTGCAGTTAACAACATTATACTTGCAGTTGGTAGGTTTATGCTTGCAGTTAACAACATTATACTTGCAGCTGGTAGGTTTATGCTTGCAGTTGATAGTTCTATCAGCGCAGTTGACAACATTATGCTTGCAGTTGGCAGTTCTGTACTTGCAGTTCAATGCGCCAGCGAGGGTTAACTAAATGAATTGTTCACTTTTTAGTTCTTATACAATTCGGGTCTGGTTTTGATCATTCCCCATTTTAACTTAGGTAATTCAAAGATCTCATCGTAAAGTGTCTTAACTTGTTTATTTCCACTTAAAGAAAGGTGCACTATGTTTTTTAGTGATAAAATTGGGCTATAGTCTTTGCTTTGAAGTCTTTCCGTTAAAAGGCGGAAGAACTTGAGTTGAGGCATGTTATTTAAGAAATCTATTTGCTCAATTTTGATGTATTGCGGTCCGAAGCCATCACCTTCAATGCTCAAACTTTCGAGTGTCGATAGATTTGAAAGTTCATCATAGTTATTTATTTTTTGAAAGTTTTCGACCGATAAACCTATCAGATTTTTAAGTTTTGTTAAAGGTTTTATCGATTCAACACCTGCTCCGGAACCAATATGCAATAATTCGATATGGGTTAATCCTTCAATTGCAGAAATATCTTTATAGCCGCCCCACTTAATCTCAAGGCGCTTTAATTGCTTTTGATTACAAACCGCATCAAAAAGTTCCTGGGGCATTCTTGTTCCAAAATGTAACTCTTTGAAGGCTGTTTGATTCTGGGTTAAAAACTCACACCATTCCGTTACCACACGTTTTTTGTCTTTTTGGGTTTTGTATTGAGGTGTAAAGGAATCGCCTAATTGCGTACAATTAATAATGAGTTTTTCTTCCTCATTATATTCTGAAACTTCCACAACCGATTTGATCAGATCATGTTCTTCTTTAAAGTAGTAATTGAAACCAAATTCTATTTGTTTGTCGGTTAATTTCATTGGTCGTTTTTAAAAGAGTTTTTGTTTTTATAAGCTTCAACGTGATGGTGAGGGAATTGTTTTTCGAAGAAAGGATGAGGTATGCCCAAGACCGTAATTTCAAAAACCGTATTCCAGAGAGAGGGCTAGCCGCTACCACCATTGTTCTTTTTTTAAGATTTCCTCGGCCAAAAGATAAAAGCAATTACATTAGCCAAAATTCCTATTGTTCCACTTATTTGTAAGAGATATTCCTTCATAATTCTTCGTTTTAGGTAACGATAATTAGGCAAATAAACAGGTTTAAAAATCAGTTATTGCAAACCGACTTCACCACCAAAAGTGGGAAAAAACCATTTTCACCGAAATACACAAATTAAGCCCGAAACATAGCAATGCTCGGGCTTAATTTAGTAAAATAAATATTTAATTTTGAACGAGAGTTGTGAATGGTCTTAATAATCAATAGAATGAAAAGAACATTTTTTCCGATCCCGATAAAAACCTCTTATTGATCTTCCTTTTCATCTTGTTTAAATTTTTCAAAAGCCTGTTTTATTTCCAATAAGTCATGCTTGTTTAAGTTGGGCTCAAATATTTTCACATCAATCACCTTTTTCGGAATTGCTGCCCCACTGCCACTTTTCTCTTTGCTTATAGGGTTAAAAATTAAATTGATACGAACAAGCTTCATTTTCCGCACACTATCAATGTTTTTCGATAATGTATAATTTATCTTGTTTTTCCAGCTTTTATCGAAAATCAGATAAGCCGAATCGGGATAATTGTCTCCTAGATTGGCAGTATATTTATAAGTTTCCTTGACATAGCCTTCTTTTGTATTGGTTTTTGACAATAAAATGCTTTTATCATCAAAATCAGCAGTTCCGCCTTTTAGAATCGGATCTTCCATTAACAAAGAATCAACATTAAAGCGCTTTCTATTTCCATTTGCTGCAATAGAATCATATCTCATCCCCGTCTTTTGATCCATGTAATGGATAAAAAAACGGTGTTCAAACGATCTTGAGGATATTGTAGCAGGATCATCTCCAGCCTCCATTACACCGTTCTTAATAGCCTTTTCGTTGTACACAGTACCACGGATAGTTTTACGGTATAAGATAATGTTCCCCAGTCTGGAAACTAAACTAGTATCAGTATTTGCAGGTGTTATAGCCCCAGTCTTGCGGTCAACGATATCTGCATAGCTAGTCATAGCTAATATTTCAGGACTGGTATTCATACTACATGATGAAGCCAGCAAAGCTGTTGCAAATAATGTGGTTAGCAAGAATCTCATTAAAAAATATCGTTTACATACCAAACTTCGCACGTTGCAGTCAGATTTTCATTTGTACCAGGAATTGGGTTCAATTTTGATTCGCAGATCAATTTGGCCTTGAAGTTAAAATAAGCTTTTGCTGTTGCATAATATTTTCCAATTGTTGGCTGAAGAATAAAATTAGAGACTGTTATTTCTGTGGCAGGGGTAATCCCCTGTAAGCCTTCGCCTAAATGTTCCAATCTGTCCCACTGCCATTCTTCTCCTACCTTTTTATGAAAGCCACGTTCGGTGCTCATATACGACCATAAACTAAAGCTGTTTTTTAAAAACATCCATCGGTATATCATGCTCCTTGTTTTACCTCCGGGAGCTTCCTTTTCAAGCTCAATCATGTTGTTATCACCAGCGAGGTCATAACCTAAACCATTTGCAGCATCATCACTTGCGCAGGGGTCTAGTTCGGGGTCAGATGGAGGAGTGGCCGGGTTAGTAGCCTCCGGATCAGTTTCATCTTCGCAGGCGTCATACAGCCACGTCTGAGAAATAACCCGTCCTGTCTGTTTATCCCAGATAATGAGATACACTGGTTCACAGTTAGAAGTACCATAACGGCCCATTAATTTATTGGAAGAATTTAAAGCACGGGTATTTGTTTTAAATCCAGTTGAATTGTTTAGGCTCACTATTCTTTGTTGTGCTATATATCTATTGCCTTCAATTTTTCCGTTTTTAATAGAAAAGCCCCCAACATTTCTATTGTGTTTGAGGCTATATTGAAGAAAAATTCCATCAGCGATGTCGGATTTTCCAGACGTCAATTTATTAAATGATGCCAAGATCTTTAGCCCCTTTGCTTTAACTACAGATTGTTTACCAAAAAAATCTACTTTTTGTACACCTATTATTTGCTTATCCTTTAATCTAATAATTACGCCGGAAACCATAGCCACATCATTGTCCTTATTGCGGCCAGCTGTGGCAATACTTACACCTTTTGTTTTGACAACCAAGATACTATCTCCTTCAGTTATATAATTACTCCAGTCTACAGCAAAGCGGCTTGTTGGATTATCCTTTACTTTCATTTCATATAAGGTTTTTGCTGACCCGACCAGTTGAAGCGTTTCCTTTTCGCTTAGGACATTGTTACTAGTGTCTGCGCCCTTTTTGCAAGAGTAGAGCGAGATAATCAAACACATCAACATTGATGTTTTGAGCATTAGAGCGATAATGTTTTTCATTGTTTTCTGTTTTTTTAATATAAGATTTGTATGAATTAATTGCGCTAAGATATATGGAAATACAGATGCGAGTTATTATTTCTTCATTAACATATTGTTAAAGCCTCGGTAAATATGAGGTGTATAATACTCTTAGCATTTCATGGAAAATTTTTCTTCAATTTGATGGTTTTCCCTGATAATTATGGTTATTATTCGTTAAGAAATAATGAATCTTACCCACATCTAGCGCAAGTCTTATTGGCCCTGGCCAGAGCATAGGCCTGACTTGTGCTTAATAAATCCGTCAATTAAATCTCTGCTAAGCATAAGTCATCCAGCCCACTAGCGTAAACCGTTAAGACTTGCGCTAGTAATGGATTAAACCACCCCGCCCGTTGGGCACCCCTCCTAAATCAGGAGGGGAGTTTTCCCTCATAGCTGTATAAGTTAAATGGCTAATTAAACTTTTTTACGTTTATGGTGTAGCTGCTAAACCGGCAGTTTCATTATATTCATCACACTCAACAGCATTACACCAGGCATCGCAGTCTGACAGCCAATCATAAATCATTTTATAGGCAGCAGTAATTTCGGCAGAAAACTTTAAGGTTGCGCCTTCAAAATCATCCTCCTGAAAGATGTAGGCATTTAATCCAACATATAATAATTCAGAAAGATGCTCCACATCAAATTGGCCAACAGCTTTTAGGTGAAAACCGAGGTTTATGGCATAACGCTGAAAGGTTTCTTCATTGGCCAAAAGTTTTGTTTTGGTAAGCAGGCTGATGATATTGTTTACATCATAAAGGGCGTTGGCAATGGTAATGGGTTTGTGTTTGCCAGAGCGCGGATCGGGCCCGATAGCTGCGCTAAGCATTTCAGTAAGGAATTGATTCACATCCGATAAACCAATCATATCGAAATAGGCTTCAATCAGTTTCCGGAATTCTGTTACAGCTGCTACCTGATTTGGGAGCTGTGTGTTTGGGTTTTTACAATTGTCGTTTAGCATAACATTGATAAAAAGATCCTGAGACGCTGCTAAACTGGGCATTTCGGCAAAAATGGCCAGCCGTTCCGCATTTAAATTGTCACCCCATTTCGCTTTAAAGTGACCACCTGTTTCGGGGCAAACTGGCCGTTCTGATCTTTTGATCAGCTTTTTTCGCAACTGGCTTTCGGGAATAATTTTTCAATTTCTGCATAAAATAAAGGCTTCTGGGAGCATATCTACTATTCGGGATGGACTACGGTCACTTCGCTGTTTTGAAGGGGGTATGGCGTTTTTTTACGCGTTCCAGTACCTGCGAATGGATTTTGATCGCTAGAAAGGTCTGAATTGAGGATAAATCCGGCAGTAAGATGGATTAAACCGAAAAGTCCTGAGGAAAATGGATTTGGATCCGAAGTGTATATTTGTTCAGAGGGAAAGGAACTTAGATGTGCATCATCCGGTAATCAAATTGGTGGCCAGTTTGGCCCGAAACAGAGGGGTCACTTTCACCGAAATACACATATAAATTCCAGTGTTGAAATTCATAAGACCATTCTTAACGAAATGCAAAAGAATCAACAAAATATTTCTGATTTGAAAGAAATTCTAAAGGGTTTTTAAAGTAACCATATCTAGCACAAGTTTTAGTGCCCCTGGCCAGAGCATAGGGCTGACTTTTGCTTAGTAAATCCGTCAATTAAATCTCTGCTAAGCGCAAGTCATCCAGCCCAAAGCGTAAACGCTAAGACTTGCGCAAGTATGGGGTTCATACCTTGCAGTTCAATGCGCTAGCGAGGAGGAAAATTTTTAATTCAAAATCTGGCATTTATTCATTTCTGACCATTTTAAAATTTCATTTCTAAGCTGGGTTTTTTTAAACATGTCTGCTGTAAATTTTAATCTGCAAATACTGCCGAGTAAATTATCAGTGATTCCATTGTGCTTGAATTCTTCACGAAAAAAGTGTGCTAAAGTTTTTAAAAAGTCGTGGCCGTTTGTTAATTGAAAAAAATCTGGGTTTTTTATTTGAAGAGCAAATATTTTGGACTTTACAATTTCTAAATCTTTAATTTTTGCATTTATTGATTTTTTGATCAATCTATCAAAATAAGTATCAAAATCAATTTGAAAAGTCTTAAAAGATATTAGTATATGGAAACTAGTAGAATCAAAATCAAGTCTTAAATCTTCTATTTCATTTAACCATTTTAAAAGTGAAATCTCTCTGATACTTTTTAGCAAATTTAGTCTGATATCAGAATGTTTATCCGAAGCTATACTAGTAAATTCAAATAGAATTGAACTAAAGACTTCATCATCATAGATCATCAATATTTCAATGTCATGCCAGTCCGAAAAAAAAATGTTAGTTTTAGGATTAGTTTTAGGGAATAAATTTATAAAGTCAGAATCTCTAATCCCTATAACTCTATCTCTGATTTTCAATAATTCTTCAGTACAATCTTCAACCTTTAGCTTCCCTCCTGGAACACTTTCAACCTTTGATGTCTCGACATTGAAAAATTTTTTGAAAAAGCGAATGTCGGTCTCTCCTTCAACTAAGACATAAGTTATGTTATGATTGTTTGGGTGTTTGATATCAAGCCTCAATTCTATGAGTTTATCCTGATAAGTAATGTCCGCCTGCTTCATCGCTATTCGGCAGTCTCGAGATTATGAACCAAATCCCATCTATTGTTTATTATTGCAGGTGAATGTGTTGCAATTAGAACTTGGACATCCTTATTACCAACTATTTTGATTAGATCATTCAAGAATTCTTTTTGCCAGGTAATATGAAGTGATATTTCAGGCTCATCAATAAGAATAACAGCTTTTTTATTTACATTAAAAATTAATTCATATAATAAGACAACTTCATGTTGTTCTCCAGAAGACAAATCATTTAATCTTAAATCAGAATTTTTACTAGTTTTAAAGAAAAATCCCTGATCTCTATTGATCCCTATTGTTTTGAAAGTGAATCTACGTTCGTTCAAAATATTAGAGAATAGTACAATTTTTTCTAGTAGTTCATCGAATACCCCAAGTTTGGATTCATAATCTTTTATATATACAGAAAGTGCTTTGGCGTCATTAGCACTATATGCTAAAAACTCCTGAGTGCTTTCGTATAATCCTAATTTTGTCAGTTTGTCTTGTTTTTTTTTTAGAGAATTATATCGAATTTCGTATTCGTTTTTATTTAAAATATTTTTCTCGTTTATTAATCTATTTGGATAACTGCTATCTAGTTCTTGCGATCTTTTAAATGATTTCTGTGTAAATTCATTAATCAACAACTTAAGTTCTTTTGCATATGTTTGAATTGTCTCTACCATAACTTGTTGATCAGACTCATCTCTATGCATTCCAGTTTTGAGACTAGATTTAATAAATAGTCTTTGTTCCTTAATTAAATAGACTTTAACTGAATCTAATATATCATTAACTAGAGGAGATGATATTTTATGGATTTTTCCTTTTACATCATCAGGTAAATACTCAGCATATTTTTCAACCAATTCAGATCGAGACGAGTATGATTCATCCGTTCTTAAATCTATCCATTTATTGTCAGAAATTCTTCTTATAGGTAGATATCGCTGTATAGATCTTTCAATATCAACTTCTAATTTATTTGAAAAATTAATTGTATCAATCAATTTATTTTCTTGAAAAAATGATATTGTAATTTCCTGTTGTGAATCCTTTATTTTACGATCTAATATTATAGAAATACTACTTTCAAGAAAAAATGAGATTTTTTTGAAAACTAATTTTTGAAAAAAAAGGAATTTTCTATTAAAAAGATTATTGATGATATTCAAAACCATTGTTTTACCAAAACCATTTGGTCCGGTAATAATAAATACATTTTCATTCGATTTAAACGAAATATCGTAGTGAAATATATCGAATAAATCTTCTATTATGAGAGATTTAATTTTCATTTATAATTAATGATATTAGATTTAATTTTAAAAGTCGGATAAAATATCGTTAAGGATGTGATCTATCCCCGATTCTTTTTCTTCTATTATGTTGTATAAGTAAGCAAATGATTCAATTTCGTGTGAATCATAATCTGAACTCACATAACTTTTAAATGTATAAGTTTCCCAACTTGTATATTCAGATAGTTCCTGAATAGTCATATCATTTTTATGGTATAAATGTAAAAAGTAATGGTCGTTTTCATCTTTACTTATTGACCAGTTATACTTTTTGTCATAAACGAAATAGAACTCAGTTTTAAATTTATAAATGATATCTGATATTTTATCAGAACTTAATGCCATCTTATTTATGACTTCTATAATTTTCATTACGTATATTGTTTATGTTTTCAATCGATTTACTAATATTATTAATCATTTCAAATGTACTGAATTGTATTAATAGGAAATGCAATTCATTGACAAAATTTCTGAATATTAGTAGACCCCTTATTCTAGCGCAAGTCTTAGCCCACATTGCCTCAAGCATTGGCCTGAATTGTGTTAAAAAAAGATTCTCAATTAAATTCCTCATCAAAGCACAAGTCATCCAGCCCCGCTAGCCTAGGCACTAAGACTTGCGCTAGTAATGGCTAGTAATGGAATTTACGATTTTACGCATAACTTCTTAATCCAAATGTTTAACTTTAAATATGAACGAAATGAAGATTAGACCACAACAGATTTGGGATTTATATCATATTTCAGTGAATAACGCTCATGAACTTCTCATTGCGCTCGGGTTTAGTTTCAATCACAAAGTGGAAAACTTAATTCTTTATCAGACTCATGGCAAAGCTTTTATTTTAACTGAAGAAGGAGGTATCATAACGAAAGTTCAATACAAAATGACAGATAAAGCAATTTATTATGACTGTATTGAATATGCAAAGGAGACTTTAGCATTTGAAACCATCTTTGAAGAATTTGAGCCTTCAGCAGATATTTTACGTCTTGATGATGAAAAATGCACGCTGACAGGCATGGCCATTCATGCTAACGATAATCATCTATCGTTTGGAATAACGCTGCTCGCTAAACTTCCACTTCCCACACCTGAAAATAAAGTTGAGGTAATTTTAGCGCCACCACCATTACCGAAAGACATCCAGTAAAATTTAAAGCTCATATTCTAAACTAATAGCATAGAAGGCATTTCACTTACTTAAGCCCCATTCTAGCATAATTCTCAGTGCGCCTGGCCAGAGCATAGGCCTGACTTGTGCTTAAAAATCCGTAAATTAAATCTCTGCTAAGCACAAGTCATCCAGCCCGCTAGTCTAAAAATTAAGACTTGCGCTAGTAATTTTATTCAGTGAATTTATTAATCTTGATTAGTTTTCCTCCAATAGCACCAAACTGTATTTCATCACCAAAATATCCCATAAACGGCGACATTAAAACTAATGCACAGTATCTATCATTGTTGTCAAACGTAATATATTCATTAAACCTGAAATCTATTAAATAGAATTCACCTTCCTTTATTGATTTTGCAGTCTGTTCATCAGTAATGGCATAAATACTCATCTCAACCTTACTCAGTACCCCTGTGTCATAATATTTTGAAGTTAGCAAATGCTCAAGATCTAAAATGTATTTATCGCCACACTTCTCAACTCTATTTAATTTAAATGGCAAATCTTTTAGAACACCTTTTTTGATGGCTTTCTTGAAATCTTTCTTCAAGGTTTCATTCAATTCATCTTTGATAACTGTATTAGTATTGTAGCCATTAAATTTATTTTGGATTGAATCTAAGTAGCGTTCTATATTCAGAGTGCGCGTTTGCTTTTGAACTGTTGATGTTGAAGAACTTCCGCAAGATATAAATAAGCAGCTTATAGCTATTAGTAATGGGTTTTTTATTGATTTCATGTATCGTAAGGCTTTTAATTAAATTATGGCAATAAGTGTTTAGGTAGATCTTTAGACTATTTACAATAGGGTATCGCAAAACTAGATACCTTGTCAAGCATATCATCGCTAAGTTTATATTTCTTCTGCAAATTATGATAGGACAGTTCATCTAGTCGATCAATCATTGCGGCTTGTGTTGTGAAAGAATCTGTTTGACTGGCCAATTGGATAAGCGCCGCACCTGTCTGTCCATAGCTCATCAATAAAACCCCTGCTTTAGCAATTCTTTCATTTTAATCTTTGGTATTACATCTTTCAAAATCTCATTATAATGAGGGTTAGTCTTGGGGTTTAGAGGTGATAATTGGAGCAAGTTCTTTTTTTAATTTTTCAAATTCCTCTTTACTCATCATATCAATTTCCATTAATTCTTTCGCTTCTTTTAATTTTGCAATAGCCTCATCTCTAGTCATTTTTCTGTTTTTTAGTAAAACTTCACCAGACTCAATAGCTAACTCTGTATCCATTACACTTAAATATTTATTTATACCAAAAGCTCTACCATTTATTTCACCTAAAACCATAACGACGTACAAAGGTTTATTTTTACTGCCCCTATGATATGTTATTATTTCATTGACAATTACAGAAGTATTTTTTAAACTATTATCTGCCATACTCTGCGCATTTCCATTCATAGCAGCCATAATACTTCCAAACCCAGCAGGTCTACCCATTTGTAAGAATTCGTAAGTTTTTTTAGAAGTACTTCTTGATTGGGCTACACCTCCTCTTGCTTTGGTGCCATAACTGCCTGAATAAGTCCTAGTGTTCATTTCTTCAGAAGTAGGCGTTCCTAATATTAAAGTGTCACCTATCTTTACACTATTCTTACTAACCGTTATATACTCTTTTACTTTAGCACCATTTTTAATTGAGCTAAAAAAAATAATGTCTTGGGTATTGGCGTATGTTAATAAATCAATATTTTCTTGGGCATAGATATTGACGCTTGACAATAGGACAATTAAAAAGGTAATTGTTTTTTTCATAATCGTTGTTTAATAGAATTGGTTTGTTTATTTTTCTTACAACTAAAATATAAGGGCTATACTGTAGCGCATAGTTGCCCAGAACTGGGCAGATTGGCGAAAGAGAGTAGCGTATTTATAAATTAGGATTAAAAGTATGTAAAAAAATCAATATACCATCAAATTGACTTCTACATCTAGCGCAAGTCTTAGTGCCCCCTGGTCAAAGTATTGGCCTGACTTGTGCTTGATAAATCCGTCAATTAAATCTCTGCTAAGCACAAGTCATTCAGTCCACTAGCGTAAACGCTAAGACTTGCGTTAGTAATGGATGGTGGCTGTAGGTATTTAGCTTTCCATTGTCATATAGTCCAGTTGTCCGTTCTCATCAGTATTTATTACTACCAAATAATTTGTTATATCTTTTCCAATTGAGTAATCAAAAATGGCGAAGTTATCTTCATTATCAGGATAAAGACCAACTCTAACTAATTTCAATTTTGACAAAAGTTGCTGTTCAGGTTCTGTTATCGTGTCGTTAAAGTTTACAAGTTTTGTAAGTTCTTCTTTATCTAGTTCCTCAAGATGGTGTTCTAAGTAAAATTTTACTGTGTCGCCATCTTCGTCATTATAGTCATCGAGAATATATGTCTTATTCAGCTTGTCAAATTTTTCTAATTTTTCAATGAAATTTTTTACTTTGGCTAGTATTAATGTGTCAACCGTCTGGTTTTCAAAATTAAGGTCTACTTGAATTTCATTTCCATTTAATTCAATATCAACATCATAATATTCTTCTAAATTTTCTGTCGGTAAGTTTCCGAAATATGGTAAAGCGTATTCTGCCATTTTTGTTATTAATTTATATCCACAAGATATTAATTTTCATTGAAAATGATATTCCGAAAAACTAATCAATTTTTAATATTTTGAAAACTCATTCTTTTCAACCTATTTTCTAATCCGTTCTGTTTTGTTAGTTTTGAGCCTTAAATAAAGAATAAGATGAACCATTGGTTAGTAAAATCAGAGCCTTTTAAATACAGTTGGGAAAAATTTAACGAAGATGGCCGCACCTTTTGGGATGGTGTGCGCAATTACCAGGCACGGAATAACCTGAAAGCCATGAAAGAAGGCGATTTGGTGCTTTTTTACCACAGTAACGAAGGCAAAAACGTAGTGGGCATTGCCAAAGTGGTGAGAGAATTTTACCAGGACCCTACAACTGATGATGCCAACTGGGTGGTGGTTGATTTATCGCCTGTAGAAAGCCTGAAAAACCCGGTTTCGCTGGAGCAGATTAAAGCTGAGCCAAGTTTAGTTGATATTTCATTGGTTAGACAAGGGCGTTTATCGGTAATGCCGCTTAAAGCCACAGAGTTTGATAAGATTTTGGAAATGGGGGCGTAGTTTGAAGTCCTTATTCTGTAGTCCAAAGTCTTTACTCGGAAGTTTGGAGTCTATTGAACGGGGGGGTATAGTTTGGAGTGGATTAACCGGTTTAAACAACTGACGATATAATCTGTCTATATAGATCTCTCCATTTCGCTGCGCTACATCCGATAGCTATCGGATCGAGATGACGATCAGCACAATGAACCAAATGAACTACTGAACCAATAAACTACTGAGCCACACTATTTCTCTTACTCAGCGTAATCCCAAGCGTCATTACAATACTCGAACCCAACACCACGAGGAATAAAAACGGTGTACCCACTTCCTGTATTTTTAGTGAGGCGGGCAGGTTGAAATAAAGTAAAATGCTGATCAGTCCGCGGGGGGCGATGTATAAAATCGGGCCTAAAGTATCCTTTTTAAATATTTTAAGGAAGAGCATCCTGATAAGGTATATCGTGATCAGAATAAAAAAGCCATTGGCGAGTACGATCTTGTTGTTCAGTTCGCCGATGTTCATGGTAAAACCGAAAATAACGAAGAAAAAAGTCCGCAAAATGAAGGCACTTTCTGCCGATAACTGGTAAAGCTGCGATAAATCGGCCGTTAAATTCTTATATAAAAAAATACTCCTGAACCAAACGTTCTGGATGGTATCGGCATTGTTCAGGAATAAACCAGTACTCAGGATCAGTACCAGCGAAGAGAGGTGGTAAGACTGCCCAATGGCATAAACCAGGATGAGGATGGCGATGATCAGGAAAAATTTGATGTGGTGTACCAAGCGGCCCATAATGTACAACAATACCACACAGGCAATGGCCGATAGCAAAAGGATGAGAAAGGTACTTAAGCCCAGGCCGATAAATGCGGAGGTAGTGACCGAATGGTTGGTAATGGTGAAATTAAAAATGATGATCCCCAGGATATCAGAGAAAGAGGATTCGTAGATCACAAACTCTTTATCTTTATTGTTTAATGCTGCGGCCGATGGAATGGCAATGGCGGAACTGATTACACTAAAAGGGATGGCATTGGCAATACAGGTATATAAATCGTGGTGCGAAATCTGGTAAATAATGGTGGTAATTACGCTGGTGGTACCGAGTAAAATACTTAAGGCCGAAAAAAAAGCGCTTTTAATGACCTTGTTTTTATGCTGATCATATTTAAGTTCGAGCGAGCCCTCAAAAACAATCAAAATTAGACCTACAGTACCCAATGTGGGTAAAATAGATAGAAAATTGAAGGTTTGTATCTTTAGGTTATCGACCAGTAAACGTAAACCAATACCTAAAAGCAGGAGCAATAAAACCGATGGTACTTTGGTTTTACTCGCCACTAAATCAAACAGATAAGAGAATATTACTAATCCGCTTAAAATAATAAGTATGGTGTAAGTTGTCATATTTTTCAGCGTAAGGTAGACTGCTAAAATAAAACAATCATGTTAAGCTGAAAAGAAATTTAACGTAAAAATTATGCTTTAAAGAAAAGTGCCTTGAGTTCGCTGGCCTCATCAGGATGCATTTTGCCACCCAAAACCAAACGTAACTGCCTGCGGCGCAGGGCACCATCAAACAAATCAATTTCTTCCTGCGTTTCCGGAATAAGTTCTGGTACGGGTATGGTGCGTGCACTCTGATCAAGCGCTACAAAGGTATAGTACGCTTCGTTGCTTTTCTGCCTTGCACCACTCGGAATATTTTCTGCCCATACATCTAAACGCACTTCTACCGAGGTATTAAAAGCCCGGGTTACTTTAGCTTCGATGGTAATTACATCACCTAATTTAATGGGCTGTTTAAAAGAAACATTATCAACCGAAGCGGTCACCACGATACGGTTACAGTGTTTTTGAGCCGAAATTGCCGCTGCAATATCCATCCAGTGAAGCAAACGCCCACCCATCAGGTTATTTAAGGTATTGGTATCATTTGGTAATACCAATTCGTTCATAATGGTAAAACTTTCTCTGGCAAATTTCTTTTTTAAACTCATTAAGGGCAAAAGTAATTAAAATGTGGTTAAGATTGTATTGCAAATAGATTCTGGTGGATTTAGCAGATGTTTTTCGGAGGTGATCTGCGCAATTAGTGGGAAAAGCGTTGCGAGATTGTTCCCGCAGATTTAAGAGATTTTCGCAGAGTTAGAGCCTGTTTAAATTTTATAAGAAATATAAATAGCCTTTTGCTGTCACCCTTAGGGATAATTTTTTGTATAAAAATCAATATAAGTGACAGTAGAATTTAATGGAAATAATGGAGTTGCTACATTTGACTGGAGGGTTTTATTTGTCAGATTTAAACATTAAACTTTAAATTTGAATATATGAGCAGACGAATATTTGATGAGCCTTTTAAAAGAATGGCTTTGGATCTGGCCCATGCGCGGGGTTCGATAAAGGATGTTGCAATAGAATTGGGTATAAGTTCGAACCTTTTAAGTAAATGGAAAGAGCGCGAAGGAATTGCAAAAGCTGATACTACAAGCCTTAGCGAGGAGCAGCAATTGATTCGGAAACTTCAAAAGGAGCTTAAAGAAGCCCAGCTAGAACGTGATATATTAAAAAAGGCGGTAGGCATCTTTTCCAAGGGAGACGGGAGATATTCGGATTTATAAAAGATTACCGAAAGATATTTTCTGTTGAAAGGATGTGTAGGGTATTTGGAATAAACAACAGTAGTTTTTATTACTGGTTAAAAAACCCCCAGGGTAAGCGGCTTACCGATGATAATTATCTTATGATAGAGATAAGCAAGATTTACGCAGAGAGTAAAGGGTGTTACGGGAGTCCGCGTATTACTGCCGAATTATGTTCCAGAGGGATCTTTATCTCTCGGCCCAGAGTTGCCAGGCTGATGCGCAGATTGGGTATAAAGAGTACCATCCGTAAGAAATGGGTACAGACAACAGATTCACAGCACACTTACTCCTTAGCAGAAAATTTCCTTAATAGAGATTTTTATGCCGCCAATATTAGAGAGAAATGGGTTTCAGACCTCACTTATATACAAACTGGGGAAGGTTGGCTATATCTGACAACAGTTATAGATCTGGCGGATAGAAAAGTTGTAGGCTGGTCATTAAGTGAAAATATGGAAGCTGAGAACACCACGATAAAGGCATTAGAAATGGCTATAAAGAATAGACCTATTACCCAACAGTTAATTTTTCACTCAGACAGAGGTATACAATATGCATGTTCCGAGTTCAGAAAAAAATTAGAATGCTTAGGGATAAAGCAAAGCATGAGCAGAAAAGGAAACTGTTGGGATAACGCAGTTGCAGAGAGTTTCTTTAAAACTATAAAAACAGAAATGATATACCAGCAGATATATAAAACAAGAGCGAAGGCTAGTTTAGCCATTTTTGAATATATAGAGGTCTGGTATAATAGAAAAAGAAGACATTCATACTTAGGGTACTTATCGCCATTAGAGTTTGCAAACAGCTCAATAAATCCTAAAATCGCAGCTTAAAAGAAAGAAAAATATCTAAAGTAATGCTTCTCAATAAAAATAATATGACAAAAAAAAATCTCCAGTAGACTATTGCAATTCCAATAAATCTCTCCGAGCGATCGTCATTGCGAGAAGGCTTTTTCAGCCGACGAAGCAATCTTTATAGCAAGGATCATTAGCATGATAGATTGCTTCGTCGTTCCTCCTCGCAATGACGACCTTTTTTGGGAGTCTGTCAATGGTAGCGTAGTCGATTGCTTTATTAATGCGTTGAAATGGTCTTCGACTACGCTCAGACTGAGATAGGAAATAAATTTTATTTAATTTTAAACAGGCTCTTATTATTTTGTTTTACTGCGAGCATTGGCGAAATCAGCGGGAAAAGCATGAGTAATATTGTTCCCGCAGATTCAAGAGATTAGCGCAGATTTAAGTTGTTTTTCTGCGGGCATCAGCGAAATCAGCGGGAAAAGCACACCCAAGATTGCTCCCGCAGGTCAAAGGGATTTTCGCAGATTTAAGTTGTTTTTCTGCGGTGATCTGCGAAATCAGCAGGAAAGAACTTGTGAAGATCTTCAATCCAAAAACAAATTCATCAGCTCTCATGTTATCCATACAAAAAATCTAATTAATGCAAAACCAGACCCTGATCCAATTTTTTCATTGGTACTATAACGAAGAACAAAATTTATGGACTAAAGTAGCTGCTGAAGCAAGTCATTTAAAAGAAATTGGCGTAACATCCGTTTGGTTGCCACCAGCCTATAAATCGAACAATGCCGCTTATGATGTTGGTTATGCGGTTTATGATCTGTTCGATTTGGGCGAGTTCGATCAGAAAGGAAGTGTAGGTACCAAACATGGTTCTAAAGACGAATATATCAAAGCAATTGAAGCACTGCACAATAATGGGGTAGGTGTTTTAGCCGATGCGGTTTTTAACCACAAAGCAGGTGGCGACGAACTCGAAAAAATAGCCGTTAGAACGGTAAATCCTGATGATAGAAATGAATTTACCAGCGATGTTTTCGAAATAGAAGCCTGGACAAAGTTTACTTTCCCCGGGAGAAAGGGTAAATATTCTGAATTTATATGGAATCATGAATGTTTTAGTGGGGTAGACTGGGCAGAGGATAGAAAGGAAACAGCTATTTATTCGATCCAAAACCACTTAGGTGAAGGTTTTGAAGAGGTTCCATCTACTGAATTTGGTAATTACGATTACCTGATGTTTAATGATATCGATTACCGCAACAGGGCTGTAGTTGAAGAGTTAAAATACTGGGGCGAATGGGTAGTGGAAACCACTAAGGTAGACGGTTTCAGGTTAGATGCGGTTAAACACATCAATCCGGATTTTATTGTAGAGTGGATCGATCACCTGAACCAAAAATTTAACAGGGAGTTTTTTATTGTAGCCGAGGATTGGAATGTGGTGGATATAGCGGGGCAATTGAACTATATTGAAATTACCGGCGGGAGGACACAAATATTCGATTCGCTTTTGCATCATAATTTTTTCCTGGCGAGTAAGAACGAGGAATTTGATATGCGGACGATTTTTGATGGAACGCTGGTACAGGTAAAGCCTGATCTGGCGGTAACATTTGTTGATAATCATGATTCGCAACCTTTGCAGGCACTAGAATCTTATGTCGATTTTTGGTTCAGGCCTTTGGCTTATGCCATGATCCTGTTGCGTATGCAAGGCATTCCCTGTTTATTCTTCCCTGATCTGTATGGAGGAATTTATGATGATAAAGACAAAGAAGGTGATGAGGTACATGTTGAGCTAGTGGCCATCCCTGCGGTCGAAACCATGAGTAAAATCCGTACAGCCTTAGCCTACGGTGAGCAACGTGATTATTTTGACCATGGCATTTGTGTAGGATGGACCCGTGCCGGTGATGAAGAACATGAAAATAGTGGTTTAGCCGTATTGTTGAGTACAGGAGAAGAAGGATTTAAAAAAATGGAAATTGGTAAACACTTTGCCGGAAAAACCTTTGTTGATGCCCTAGGCTATCGCCAGCAGGAAGTAGTTATTGATGAAAATGGTTGGGCAGAGTTTCATTGCAATGCGGGAAGTGTATCGGTGTGGGTGTTGAAAGTGGGGTAGGAGAAGAGAGTGATATATGTGGTCTGTGGGGACACAGACCACGGCGTGGAATCGTCATTTCGACCGTAGTGGAGAAATCTTTGAACATAGTTATAGCAAGTTTAAAGATCTCTCCATTTCGCTGCGCTTCAGTCGAGATGACGACACTTATTTGAACAACTTACAAAAAATTATCCTCAGCCCTATACGCCGAAATAACAGCGAGCTCACCCTCTTTTCCACCTTTAGAATTGCCGTGTTCCATGCCCATAACGCCTTTGTAGCCTTTGGTATGCAGGTGTTTGAACAGGTTTTTATAATTGATTTCTCCGGTTGTCGGTTCTTTCCGGCCTGGGTTATCTCCAATCTGGATATAGGCAATTTCATCCCAGCAACGATCGATGGTTTTAATTAAGTCGCCTTCTGTACGTTGCATGTGGTAAATATCATAAAGAATTTTACACGAAGGACTTTTAACCGCTTTACAAACTGCGTAGGTTTCATTTGTTTTTTGCAGGAAAAGTTCCGGGGTATCGCTCAGGGTCTCCAAGACCATAATCAAACCGTGGGGTTCAAAAATCTCCGCTCCGGCTCGCATGGCATCAATTACATTGGCAAACTGATTGCCGTAAGGCAAGTTGCGTTCATAAAACCCAGGCACTACGGTAAGCCATTTGGCATTACAGCGTTTTGCGGCTTCCACCGATTTTTTACAGGTTTCGATAAATTTATCTCTAAATTCTTTTTTGCCCGTAGTTAACGAGGTTTTCCAGTTATCGCCACCATCTACCACAAAAACACCCATGCGCATGCCCAGTTTCGCCAGTAAATTACCGATTTTATCCTGTTCTTCAACAGAACGACCGAGATAACCGTTATCTTCTATCGAACGGAAACCTTTATCGTACATAAACTGGATCTGATCTAAAAAACTCTTGCCTGCATGGTTTTGGAACATGCCCTGGTGCGGTGCATAATCGAGGTTAAAAGTTTTATCGCTTAATGTATCATTTGTTTTTTCGGCAGCAAAAGTATTGGTAAATCCTGCTCCTGTAGTAATCGCACCAGCTGTAAGCAGGCTATTTCTTATAAACTCACTTCTTTTCATCGGTTTAGTTTTAACAGATTAGCGTATAATTAATTTTTTGAATCCTTTAGTTAGCGTATCGGCTACTTTGCCATCTTTTTGATGATACACAAAATAAGCTTCAAGGTTTTTTCTGCTTTCTACGAAAGCCATGGCATCTTTGAGGTGCATGGCCATTAAGGCATTGTCATATCCATCGGCTGTAATGGCATCTTTGGCATAAACGGTAACGCTAATCATTTCATTATCTAAAGGATATCCTGTTTTAGGATCGATCAGGTGAGAAATTTTTTTCTTGCCGCTTTGATGGAATTTGCGGTAGTTGCCCGAAGTGGTAATGGCGCCAGAATTTATCGCAGCGATATGCCTGATTACCGGAGTTCCATCCTTATCTGGACCTTCAATGCCAATTTTCATGGTTTCGCCATTGGGTTTAGGTCCTGAAATCCGAATTTCGCCTCCCAGCTCGGCCACGTATTGCTTAATTCCTTTTTGTTCAAGATAAGAGGCAATTAAATCGACACTATAACCTTGTGCAATTCCGTTTAAATCGATTTGTATACAGGGCTTTAGTTTGCTTAATAAACCATTCTTCAGTTTTAGGTTTTTCATGCCTACACAGGCCAATATCGATTTAATAACTGCCGGATCGGGTTCTTTTTTAGCCTCTTTTGGACCAAAACCCCAGGCTTGTACCAATGGGGCAACGGTAATATCGAAAATGCCTTTTGTATCCTGGTTGATCTCAAAACTCCTTTTTAGCACGTCGTTCATAAAACGATCGGTTTTAATTTCTTTTCCGGCAGCATTAAATTGATTTATCAATGATCCCTTTTTGTAAAGCGACATCGATAAATCAATTTCGTTCAATAAACTATCTATGCCAGCTTTAGTGGCCAAACTATCAGTAGCATAGTACATTATTGCATAATCGGTTCCCTGTGCAAAACCATCGATTTTATACTGCCTCAATTCTTTTTTAAACGAAAAGGCAAAAATCAGTGGCAAAATGAAAAGCAAAAACCTGTAGCGCATCAATTTAGTTTTAGATTACCTTTGTTTGTCCGGGCATGGCAATAGGGTACAGTCCTTTTTCATCAGGCATTAACCTTGGGTTGGCATCCCATGCAAAACGCTCAGGCATTAAACTGATGTTCGACGCTAAAGCTTCATCCCATTTAATGGTTTGACCAGAATAAGTAGCATAACGACCGATAATTGAAGAAAATGTGCTTGTTGCAGCATAATCTACATTACTGAATTTGTATTCTCCCTTAGAAACCGCATCGAACAGTTCGTCGTGCTCTGTTTGGTATGGATTTGCATTTCCTTTGGTGTTGTGGTTATAAAGCTCTTTGCCACTGTAATCTTTCATAATGGCCTGGTTGCTGCCCGAAAGGTAAATTTTGCCTTTGGTGCCCTGAAAAGATTCATCAACACGGTTAGCGGTACCCTCGAAATGGCGGCATTGGCTATTGATTACCGCACCATCGGCATACGTTAATTCGATAGAGTGGTTATCATAAATCTCCCCATAGTCTTTTCCTGTTCTCCAGGCACGGCTACCTGTTCCCTGTACCGAAACCGGATGTCCGTTTTTTATCCAGTTGGCAATATCGATATTATGTACATGTTGTTCAACAATATGATCGCCGCACAACCAGTTGAAATAATACCAGTTTCTCATTTGGTACTCCATTTCGGTTTGGTTTGCTGTGCGCGGACGTACCCAAACGCCCCCGCTATTCCAATATACCTGGCCCGACATAATATCGCCAATGGCACCATCGTTAATGCGTTTCATCGATTCGCGATAGTTGGTCTGGTAACGGCGCTGTAAACCTACTACAACGTTTAATTTTTTCTTTTTCGCTTCTTCGGCTGCGGCCAATACTTTTCTGATGCCCGGTGCATCTACAGCAACAGGTTTTTCCATGAAAATTTGTTTATTCTGTTTAACTGCTTCCTCGAAATGGATCGGACGGAAGCCCGGAGGCGTAGTTAACAACACTACATCGGCCAATGGAATGGCTTTTAAATAAGCGTCAAAACCTATAAACTGGCGTTCTTTCGGAACATCCATTTTTGCCGCAAATTTCGAACTTAACGATTGGTAACTGCTGTCTAGGCGATCCTGGAAAGCATCGGCCATGGCAACCAGTTTAATGTTAAATTTAGTGCTCAAGGCCTGGAAAGCTGCTCCTGTTCCACGGTCGCCACAGCCAATTAAGGCAATTTTAATGGTATCGGATCCTGATGCATATGCTCCTGCTAGTGGAATACTGCTTAACATGGCCCCGCCGGCCAGCATGGCTGTTGCTTTTAGAAAATCGCGACGATCTTGTTGGTTAATTGGTTTTTTCATGTGTTTAATTTTATTTTGGTTAGGTTGTGTTTTTAAAGGTCTTTTATCGGTTGCTTATTGTAATATGCATCTATATCTGCTTTTGAAGGCGCTTTTACAGGGCGTACCAGGCGCATGCCTACAAAAGGAGCTTCAGGGAACCACCAATTGCTTTTCGGAATCTGTGGATCTAATTGTTTCCATGACGGATCAGAAGCCAATCTGGCTGTTGAAGTTAAATTAGCTGGTGTTTCATCATACGAGCCGCCGCGAACTACATTGGGATAGAGTTTTTCGGGTACTGCCACCGGGTTTTCTGCAGTTTTACCTTTGCTCTTACTATAAAAATCGGGAAAGTACTGGTCATAGGTCCATTCGCTAACGTTTCCATACATGTCAAATAAACCCCATTGATTTGGTTTTTTTTGTCCTACCTGGTGTGTTTTGTTATCGCTGTTGTCTTTATACCATGCATAATCGCCTAGTTTAGTCGCATCATCACCAAAAGCATAATTGCTTTCGGTTCCGGCTTTACAGGCATATTCCCATTCTGCCTCTGTTGGTAACCGATAAAAAACACCTGTACGCACATAAAGCCATTTGCAAAACTGGATGGCATTATATTGTGTCATGGCTACTGCTGGCTGGTTCGCTTTACCCATACCAAAAGTCATATCGAGGTAGGGTTTTGTGGGCCTGGTAACGGCATCTACTTCAGCAGGAATAGCGCTTGTACTGGCTTGTTTTTCATAATCGCGGTAAAGGAAAGGCTCAAAAATATCCCAGGTTACCTCATGTTTTCCAATCCAGAAAGCATCGAGTTTAACCTCATGAACAGGTTGTTCATCTGGTTTCCCTGTTTTACTTCCCATTTTAAATTTTCCTGCTGGTATAGCCTGCATATCGAATTTTAATTTGGTTCCATTGATGGATTGTGTGTAGGAATCAGTAGAAGTTTGTGCTGAAATATGTGCACAGGGATAGACTATTAATGCTGCGGCAATTAATTTTTTAAACATAATTTTTGGTTAGAAACACTTAATTTTCCAGGTGTTTATCTGGTTAGCTTTCTGAAACACTAAAGTAAAAAACCACATTTAAAACAAAGAAAAATTATGTAACAATAAAGGTAAGTATTGCAATATTAAAAGTCAGGTTGACAATTACTATTTCGCTTCGGTCCAGTTGGTTATCTTCTGTCTGAAACTTTATTGCTTAAATTGGTATAACCAACCAGGGTATCCCAACGCGCACCAGGGCGACGATAATAAACGAAGATCTGATAGCTGTTTTCAGTCTGGAAAAATGCACCCTCAAAAGGTTTGGTTTCCATTAGTTTGGTATCTTTATTATACCAGGCATACTCATAATCGTAGAGGCCTTGTTTGAGGATCACATTGCCATAAAATTGTTTCCTGTTGGCATCGTAGAGGAGTTTATTTTCATTGCTTATGGTAAAATTGTTAAACCGGCCAACAACATAAGCATCGCCGTTAGGGCTGGGTGCCGGGGCATTTAAAGTGAATAAAACACTCATGTACTCTGCTTCTGTTTTATCGTCGCGCCCGTCGGTATTGCGGATAAAAAAGTTTCCGTTTTCATCGTACTGGTTGGCAAATGCACCTACAGTTCTGGATGCATCCTGGAAAAGTATAACATTTACGGATTGATTATCGCGATAAATATCCTTCACATTATCTGCCTTGTAACGCAAACTCCTCGTATCAAATTTCCTAAATTCGTTGTCTCCCCAAAAATCATTCGTATTGAGGTCGTTATAAACCAATTGGTTTGGCCGTACAAAGGCTGGTTTGGTATTAACCTGAATGGTATTCGCATTAAAATTCTGCATCACCACCGCTTTTATATCCTGATAGGGGTTAGGGATGGGGAAAGTATGGTTAATGGTAAAATTGATTTTTTGTTTATAATTCCTGTTTTCTACCTGCATGGAATTGTTTACTTCTGCTGCTACAGCTATCTGACTATCGAGCATGTAGAAGCGCTGCGAAATAACCGGTTTGTTTTTGTCGCCATCTAAATAGACTTTTAATATATAATTGCCGCCGATTTTGGGTTGAATTTGGGTATTGGGTAAGCTGACTTCGTAATGGGTGTATTTTCGTGTGGTGTTAGAAGAGTAGTGATAATTGATGATGCGGTCATCATTAAAACTCCCCAGATAATCAATGCTCGAAATTTTAGAAGTCTCCCATTCTGCAGTACAATGTTCAATGGTATACCAGTAATTTTGGGTGCCTGCCAGCAGGTCATCAAAAGAAAAAGTGATTGTTTCTGAAGAATTGAGCATAATAACAGGTAAACTTTGCTCTTTATTGCTGTTATAGCAAAGCACAGTTTTAATATTTGGAAGATAAATTTTATTCTCGTTGGTAAACTTTGTATCGTTTTGTGCAAAAGCTAAAGTAGAGATGAAAAATAAAACCGGAATTAATATTTTCTGCATGGCTAAAAGTAAAGTTTTATTGGGAAGTGACAAAATTGGGTTAGGGTTTGGTTGGCATGGATACATGAATTAATACGGAAGATTTTCCGGCGTATCGTCATCCCGACGGTAGTGGAGGGATCTATATAAGAAGGAAATAATTGTAAATAATACAGTGGTTTTTCTGGTTAACAGCAACCTTGAATATGCTGTCATGCTGAGGCACGAAGCATCTGCAACCTATGGAACAGATGCTTCGTACCTCAGCATGACATAACTTGAAATATTATTCTCCGTGTTTCTGCGCTTCCGTGGCAACAAAAAAAAGCCACAGAATTTGGACTGCCCCCAAAAAGTTGGACACTTTAAGAGGAGCATTTTATGAGCAGAAAAATTAAGTATAGCTTGGAATTTAAACTGGCTATCATCGGTCAGGTCTTAAGTAGAGAGAAACCTTTGGATTCAATCTCAAGGGAAAATGGTATCGAACGGCGTATGGTCTATCAGTGGGTACAGTTCTATCAACGTTTTGGCGAGGCCGGACTAATCCCCCAGTCGACAGACTATTCACTGGAAAACAAACTTGAGGTTATCCGTTACTTTATTTCCAATAAGGTATCTTTGAGGGCGGCATGCCTTCATTTTAACATCAGATGTAACAGTGTCCTATCCAATTGGTTAAGGATATACGAATCTGCTGGAGCCGAGGGACTGTCTGAAACAACAAGAGGAAAACATCGACTCATGAAGCCAAAGATTCCGAAAAAAGCACCTTCCCTGTTGACAGATCATGAACAGGTCCTGGAAGAAAACAATCGTTTACGTGCGGAGGTCGCGTTTTTAAAAAAGTTACGGGCCTTAATCCAGAAAGAAGAATCAAAGAAAAACAAAAAGCGCTGATCATTCACGGATTAAGGAATATGTTTGACCTGCCAGTGCTTTTAGAGGTGGCCGGTATGGCACGGAGCTCATTTTATTACCATATGAAATGTAATGGTACGGCCGACAGGTACGGAGTGGTTAGGGGCCGCCTCAATGAACTCTACAAGCAGCATAAAGGTAGATATGGCTATAGGCGGATGCTGCTCCAGCTGAAAAAGGAAGGGCACATCATCAACCATAAGACGGTATTGAGGCTGACTGGAGAGATGGGCCTGAAAAGTGCCGTCAGACTTAAGAAATACAGATCATATAAAGAAGAAGAGAACAAAACAGTCCCAAATATACTCAACAGGGAGTTTAACGTTGACAGGCCGTTTGAAAAATGGGCGACCGATGTCACAGAATTCAATGTAACCGGTAAGAAACTGTATCTCTCTACCATAATTGATCTGTTCAATGGAGAGATTATAAGTTATTCGCAATCCCTAAGGCCGGACTTCGGGCAGGTTACTGATATGCTGGACCAGGCATTGAAAAAAAAGCCAGGTAATGCCAAACCCATGCTGCATTCCGACCAGGGATGGCAATATAAGATGAAGAGTTACCAGGGAATCCTGCTCAAGAATGGAATTATACAGAGTATGTCGAGAAAGGGCAACTGCCTGGATAATGCTGTAATGGAAAACTTTTTTGGTACGCTAAAGTCTGAGATGTTCTACCGCAAAAAATACCTGTCGGTGGAGGAGCTGAAGGGTGATGTTGATGAGTATATTAGTTATTATAACAATAAAAGGATAAGATTGAACTTAAATGGAATGAGCCCGGTTGAATACCGGACACAAGTCTTAAATAATTAATAAGTTTGTCCAACTTTTTGGGGGCAGTCCAATTTCTGTGGCCTTAATATGCTTTTCTCGTGGTGTCAGATATTACTATCTGACACTGATCTTATTTGCATTCAAATTCTATTTTTGGATTTTCTAAGGATTACTTAACAATCAGATGGTAACATCTGACTGCACATTAAAACTAACCTTCCAGCTCCATAATCTCAGCAGCTAAACTTTCCCATTTACTTTGGCTGTTATCTAACTCTTGTTTAGTTGCTAAATAACGTTTGTTGGCTTCTGCTAATTTATCGGCTTTGGCGTAAACATTTTCATCTGCCAGTTCTGCTTCAATGTTTTTAACGTTCTGCTCCAGTTCGGTAATCAATTTCTCTGTTTTTTGCAGCTCGTCATTCAGCTTTTTCAACTGGTTCGCCGTATTGGGAGTAATTGGTTTTGGTTCTTCTTTTGGTTTTTCTGGCATTTTAACCGGAATAGGTTTCGCAGCAGGAATTACCCTTTTGCTATTCCACTCTTCATATTCGGCATAAGTACCAGGGTATTGTTTAATTTTTCCGCCTTCTATAAACCAGATTTTGTTGGCCACATTATCTAAGAAATACCTATCGTGAGATACGGCAATAAAAGTACCTTCAAATTGATCCAGTGCCTGAATCAGGATGTTTACCGATTGGATATCCAGGTGATTGGTAGGCTCATCCAGAATCAGGAAATTTGAATCTGTTGTTAAAGATTTAGCAAGGGCCACACGCGATTTTTCTCCTCCCGAAAGCACTTTGATCTTTTTGAAAACATCATCACCGGTAAAAAGGAAACAACCTAAAATACTCCGTAATTCAGTATCGCTATGTTTTGGGGCAAATGCCTGTAATTCTTCTAAAATTGAATTTTCTAAATGCAGCGACTCCAATTGGTGCTGCGCAAAGAAAGTGGTGGTAACATTATGACCCGTTTCGCAGAAACCTTCAAATTTTTCAGTTCCGGCAATCATTCTCAATAAAGTAGATTTACCCTTACCGTTGGCACCAATCAAGGCAATTTTATCACCTTTTTCAATTACACCTTCAGCATCATCTAAAATATGCACATTTGGATAACTCTTGTTGGCATGCTCTATCCGCACCACGTGTCTGCCCGATGGTTTAGAAAATTTGAAAGCAAAATTAACGGTCGGGTTATCATCATCAACATCATCAATACGCTCCATTTTGTCTAAAGCTTTCATCCGCGATTGAGCCATTTTAGCCTTGCTCGCCTTTGCTTTAAAGCGCTCAATTAAACGTTCTTCCTGTTTAATTTTGGCCTGTTGATTTTTAAATTCACCCTTTTGGATTTCTCCACGTAAGGCTTTTTCTTCCACATAGAAGCTATAGTTACCTGCATATACAGTTAACTTGCCCTTGCGCGATTCGACCGTACGGTTTACAATTTTATCTAAGAAATACCTATCGTGGGATACAATTACAATGGCACCTTCAAAACCCATTAAATAGTTTTCCAGCCATTTAATAGATGGTAAATCCATGTGGTTGGTAGGCTCATCCAGTAATAAGATATCAGGAGTTTGCAGTAATATTTTGGCCAGCATTACGCGCATACGCCACCCTCCGGAGAAGGTATTTAACGGACGTAACTGATCTGCCGTGCTAAAACCCAGACCAGCCAGAATTTCGTTAGCCCTATATTCAATGTTATAGCCATCTAAAGCTTCAAACTCTTGCTGTTTATCACTTAATTTAAATAAAACCTCTTCGCTATAATCAGTTTCGATTTTTTTAAGTAGTTCTTCAATTTCATCATGCAACTGGTTTTGGCGCTCAAAAGCTTCCATGGCCACGTGCAAAATGCTATGGTGAGAATCATAAGAAAGTAAATCCTGGTTTAAGTAGCCAATTTTCAGGTCTTTCGACATGGAAACAGTACCCGAACTAGGTGCATATTCGCCTACAATTATTTTTAAAAGTGTTGATTTTCCTGTTCCATTGGCGCCAATCAAACCGGCTCTGTCGCCAGGTTTTATGTGCCAGTTCGCGTCATCGTACAAGGCTCTTGAGCCAATCAGGAAAGTTAAATTATTTATTGAAATCATTTCGGCTGCAAAAGTACGAAATTTAAAGGCTTTTTTCAGGTGGAAAGTCAAATAGGAAAAACTGCTATCCTGAATGCAGTGACCAAGCGTTATTAGAAATTGTAAAATAAATTTTGATTCTGATAAAACCTTCTTACTTTTGTACTGTAATAAAAATAATTACAGAATGAGCAATAGCCGGTTTCCAATCTCCCTACACATTTTAACCTTATTAAATGAGGCGAAAGGTGCTGTTGTGAGTTCAGAGTATCTGGCCGGAAGTATCAATATTAATCCTGTTTTGGTCCGCAAGGAAATTATGAATTTACGGAAACATGGTTTTGTTGAAAGTAAAGAAGGTAAGGGAGGAGGTTCATTTCTGGCTAAAAGTGCCAAAGATATTAATCTGGGCGAAGTGTACCAATCGGTTAGAAGCAGCAATGTGTTGGGGCAACATAAAAATGAACCGAATCCTAAATGTCCGATCGGTAGACAGATCAATCAACATTTAGATTCCCTGTATAGCAATGCAGAGAATGCGCTAATCGCCAATTTATCAAAACAGACATTGGCAGATTTTGCCTCGGCGTTTGAATAATTTTTTTTTGGATATAACTGTAATAAAAAACATTACAATTTTATAATAATAAGTTAATTAAAAATTAAATAATATGAAAGTAGCATTAATTGGAGCCTCCGGATTTGTAGGCAAAGCGATTTTGAACGAATTAGTAAGTCGTGGAAATGAAGTGATTGCCATTGCACGCGATACCGCCAAAATTGAAAGTACCAATGATCTTGTGAATAAAATTGCTGTCGATGTTTTAGAAACGGAAAAATTAGCAGCAGCTTTAAAAGGAGCGGATGCGGTGGTAAGTGCTTTTAACGCAGGCTGGACCAACCCAAATTTATATAACGATACAGTAGAGGGTGCAAATGCCATTCAGGCTGCTGTAAAGGCATCGGGCGTTAAACGTTATATTTTTATCGGTGGAGCAGGTACTTTGCAGATTGATGGTCACCAAATCGTAGACGGACCAAACTTCCCTGCCGAGTACAAACCAGGAGCAACAGCAGTAAGAGATTATTTTAATACGCTAAAACTAGAGAAAGAATTAGATTGGTTGTTTTTTAGTCCGGCTATTGAGATGAATCAAGGCATCACTATTGGCCGCACCGGAAAATACCGCTTGGGTAAAACTAGCCCGGTTTTTAATGAAGAAGGCCGTTCTATTTTATCGGTAGAAGATTTGGCGATTGTTATTGCTGATGAGCTGGAAAATAAAGCACATCATCAGGAGCAGTTTACAGCAGCGTACTAAAAGATGGAAAAGGGAAGATGGAAAAGGGAAGATGTAGGATGGAAAATGGGTGAGGGCGGAAGTTGATTCATTGGTTTGTTCGTTGACAGGCAGGTTGCCTGGGTTCATAGTTGATGGGCGAAATGTTTGTCGCATGGATCATTGGGATTGATTACTGGTCATTCGTAATGATCACTTATGGCCATCAAACCATCAACCAAAGTTGTAGATGAAACTTGCATTTCGGCCCCCAGACCAATAAACGAATGGCAAATAAATTAGTGAACTTATAGGGATATTGAAAGATTCATCATCCATTTTACATTTTCCATCTTCCATAATTACCTATAAGTTCTTATCTTCGTGCCATGTATCGCCTTATTAAACCAATATTCTTCAAATTTGACCCTGAAAATGTACATTATTTTGTAGTCAAGCGGTTAAAGTGGTTTAATGATAAATTTCCACTGGGTAAAACCATTATCCGTAGCAGCTTTGATGTACACATTAAAGGTTTAGAACGTGAGGTTTTTGGAATAAAGTTCCGAAATCCCGTTGGCCTGGCTGCCGGATTTGATAAAAACGGTGAATATGTGGAACCGCTTAATAATTTAGGTTTCGGATTTATCGAAGTGGGTACGGTAACGCCAATGCCTCAGCCCGGAAATGATAAACCCCGAATGTTTCGTTTACCTAATGATGAAGCTTTAATCAACCGGATGGGCTTTAACAATAAAGGGGTAGATGTAATGGCCGAGCGTTTGCGTTTGCTGAAAGATAAACATCCTGACATTGTGGTGGGTGGCAATATCGGTAAAAACAAGGCTACACCAAATGAAGATGCAGTAAGCGACTATATTAAATGTTTCGATCGTCTTTTTGATGTGGTAGATTATTTTGTGGTAAATGTAAGTTCGCCAAATACGCCAGGTTTACGCGAACTGCAGGAAAAAGAACCCCTGAAAAAAATTCTGAATACCTTACAGCAGCGCAACCGTAAAAACGATATTTCGCGTCCGATTTTGTTGAAAATTGCGCCTGACTTAACTGATGCGCAATTAGATGATATTATAGAGATTGTAGCAGAAACGAAGATTGCAGGCATTATTGCCACCAATACCACCATTAGCAGGGAAAACCTGGCCACAGAGCAGCAATTAAAAGCGGAAACCGGAGGACTGAGTGGGAAACCAGTTAAAGAACGCTCTACTGAAGTCATTCGTTATCTTTCAGAAAAATCAAACAAAGCTTTCCCGATTATTGGGGTAGGTGGGATTCATTCCGCAGAAGATGCAAAAGAGAAGCTGGATGCCGGAGCATCTTTAATTCAATTGTATACTGGTTTTATATATGAGGGGCCAGGATTAATCAAAAGCATCTGTAAAGCGTTAGTTTAAGCGCGCCTTATAGTTTTATAACTGATAAACTGAAGGTGTTAAATTTATGAAAGTTTCTTTTTTATTCTCATGTAAAAACTAATCTTGCTATACGTTTTGTTAGTGTGAGGATTAATTTATTTCATAAAAATCTAAGACGTTTTTAGGTTTTGGAAATGAATGTCAGTATTTTTTGGCGGTGATCGTCCCGCTATCGCTTCAAAGCCTTGGCTCGTTCCTCGCCTGCGGGTTTTACGCTACTATCGGGTTTATCATGAAAGGTTTGTGGTGGTAATATTTCTCCTTAACTTAACTACATTCACTACTGGCTAAACAACTATTTCTGGCGGCTTACCATTTCATTAATCCATATTGGTGCGAACGGTGAAGTACAGCCTTTAGAAACGGGGTAATCACGATATATGCCAAGTTTTTCGCCGATTGCTAAGGCTCTTTCTCTATAATCAGGGTGGTTAATGCCAATTTGAGCCAATGCAGTATTCATCGTCCATTGGATTTCTGGAGCTGCTTTAGGCATTTCATTTTCAATCCGGTCGAGAATTGATGCAATGTTTATTCCTTCAGGTGCTCTGGTGATTCGTCCGCTGGTTAAGCTCCAGCCTGCGCGGGCCAGCATAACATTTCCTGAATTCATCCACTTTTCCCTGAATTGTTCCTTTTCAGGATATTCTTTAACGATGTAATTGTAAAACCAGTCTGCAGCCCAGGTAAAATTTTCTGATGCTACCATTTTCTCAATCTGTTCTGCAGATAGCACTTTTGGTTTAATGATTAAGATGGCAAGCAATCTTGCATCAATATTTTCAGTTTCCCAGAGTTGAAGTGCAAGCGCATGGTCGGTTTTGATCTTTTTGGCTATTGCCCTGATGTCGCCCATTTTAACACCAAAAATGTTTTCTCTTGCACCGTTTTTGAGGTGCATGGTACGGACCTTCTCTTCGCCGAGTGATTCTAATTTTGAAAGAGTTTCTGTAAGATTCATGGTTTTATCTTTCGTTGTTATCAAATTTAAATATTATTCAAATTTTTCGGGCATAAAAAAAAGCATCCTTTGATCAGAAGGATGCTTTAAATCTTTAAGAAGAATTTCTAAAAACTATTTTGCCAAAGTAGCTAAAACAGCATTGTTTTTAGCTAATTGATCGCTTTTAGGTTGTGCAGAGCGGCTTCCTAACTCAATGTTAGTTGCTCTCTTTAAAAAAGCCACCTCTTGGTGAGCTGTATTTTTATTTCTTCTGTCTTTTCTTTTTAATCTGGTAACTGCCATGGTAATAACCTTTTAATTATTTTATTTGTACAAATGGAGGTCGAGAGCGGATTCGAACCGCTGTAGAAGGTTTTGCAGACCTCTGCCTAGCCACTCGGCCACTCGACCCTTAAATTCAAGGCTGCAAAAATAGCAATTATTAGCTAGCCTGCAAATAATATCTCAATTTAATTTCGAACTCTCACTAACTCAGCGCAAAAGATTGCGGCACTTACAGCTACATTTAAAGATTCTGCCTCCCCAATTTTTGGAATGGTAACCGGTTTATTTATTTTTTTGATCACTTCAGGCGATATTCCCTTTCCTTCATTTCCTAAAATCACCAATCCTTCAGTTCCCCATTGCGTTTTGTAAATCGATTCGCCATCTAACAATGCACCGAATACAGGAATGGTATTCTTCTCTAACAATGCTGGTAAATCTGCTTCATAAACATTTATCCGTGCCAAAGAGCCCATGGTAGCCTGTACCGTTTTTGGGTTAAATACTTCTACAGAGTCGGCAGAACAGATTATATTTTTAACACCAAACCAATCTGCCGTACGGATAATGGTGCCCATATTGCCCGGATCCTGAACACCATCTAACACTAAAGTGAACTCATTTTTCAACTCTTTTAGATCCAATTCCTTGTTTTTGGGGATGTGGACCAACGCTAAAAAGCCTTGTGGTGTTTGCAGCGTACTAATCTTGTCTAATTCGGCGTTCTTTACTTCAAATAAGTTTATATTTGCGGGTAATTTGGGTAACAAATTGTATTGTTCGCTGTTGTAAAATATAGTGTGGATCTGGTAGCTTGATTGGAAAAATTCTTGTATGGATTTTATACCTTCAACAATAAACAAACCATGTTCTTTACGATATTTTTTTTGATGTAACGATTTTATAAAACTAATCTGTGATTTTGAAAGCATACCAAAACTCAATAAATATTAAACTGAAAAGCACTGCAATATTACTATTTATTATTGTTTTAATTCAGGCCTGCTCATCAACTAAATACATTGCCGACTATCAATCGATAGTGAAAAAGGTAACTATTGACAGTGTTGATGCTAAGTTTGAAGAACAGGCTTATAATTATGTTCAGAAAGATATCAGGCCAGCTTCTAAGCTGAGTATTCAGGTGCCGTTATATAACCTGTTTAATACTAAAGATGGCCGGTATAAAACCAGTGATATTAAGCCCTTTGGTACGCCTCCAGCCATTTTAGATAGCACGCTGGTCGAAATTTCCAGAACACAGATCCAGAAGTTTTTAAAAAGTAAGGGCTACCGCCAGGCCGAAGTAACTTCTGCTATAAAGATTGCAGATAAAAAAGCCGAAATTGTATTCAGTGCAAAACCCGGGCCTGCTTATCTTATTGATAAACTTTCAGATTCAATACCAAATACAAATATTAAAAACCTTTACGAATCGAATAAGGCTAAAATAACCCATTTACACAAGGGAATGCAGTATGATGAAGACTCTTTAACGTATGAAAGGGAACAGATTTATCGCATCATGAAAGAAAATGGATATTTTTATTTCTTAAGACCGTATGTTAATTTCGACGTTTACGGTGCGGAGCCTACTTCTAAAACCAATAAAATTGATCTTAACCTAAATGTAGCCAACCCTAACGACGGCGAACATAAGCAGTTCAATATTGGATATACTCACATGATTATTGCACCTAACCCTGATGGTTTTCCTGATTCAGTGCGTTATAAGCTCAGCAAAGACACGGTTAACGGCATTATATTCACCGATTTTTCCAAACGCTACCGCAGAAACCCAATTGTGAGGTATGATTTTCTGAAGCAAGGCGACCTTTACGATATCCGGAATGAAAACCTCACTTACGATCGGTTATATGAACTTAATATTTTCAAAAATGTAAAGATCGATTATTTCAGGAGAGATAGTACCTCAAATAAAGTAAATGCTGTAATCCAGCTTATTCCACAAAAGGTGATGACTAACCGTGTGGAAGGTGAGGTGCCGTTTAATGGAGGTACTGTAGGGTTTACTCTCGGAAATACCTATACCAATAATAACATTTTCAGAGGAGCAGAACGATTTGAACTTCAGGTAAAAGGTGGTTTGCAATCAAGAATTGGCAATGGCGCTAAACCCTTTAGTGATATTTATCAGCGCGATTTTTCAATCAGTGCCAGTATTACGGTACCCAGATTAATGATTCCTTTTTACAATCCGGTTTTGGGTGGCAATGGAATGCCGCACACTACTTTTTCAAGCAGTTATATTTATGCTTTGCAAAAAGATGTATCAGTAAGAAGAATTTTTATCAATTCGATCACTTATGATTGGTTTGAAACCAAATCTAAGTTACACTCTTTTACCCCATTAAATTTCGAATACCGTTTTGGTAATTTAGATCCGAATGTTGATGCTCAAACCGTATTGAATAACCTGTATTACTCAACATTGTTAGGTCGTAAAGATTTAACCCTGGGAATGAAATATACTTATACCTTAAATGCAAATAAGCTAAATGAATACCGGTCTTTTGTTTATTTAAGGGCAGGGATGGACATTGCGGGTAATATGTTGCAGGGCATATCTAAATTAAGTGGCAATAAAAACGATCCTGCCAACAACGATCCTGCAAAAATATTGGGTTTGCCATTTAACCAATATATGCGCCCGGAGGTTGACTTAAGGTGGTACAAACACTTGGGTGGGGAGCGGCAGTTTGTTGCCCGCTTAAACGCAGGCGTAGCTTACGCCTATGGAAATTCGGTGTTAACAGGTATTCCATTCGAAAAGCAGTTTTTTGCTGGTGGATCGAGCGGAATAAGGGCCTGGCAGGCAAGAACCATCGGGCCTGGTAACTACGATAGAGGTCTTTTAAGAAGTGATACACTCAGAAGGGCATTTTTTGGGCTTGATCAGCTTGGAACCATGCGGATTGAGACCAATTTTGAATACCGTTTTACCGTTGCCAAGAAGTTTCTTGGTGCAACATTGAAAGGTGCAGCTTTTGTTGATATTGGTAACGTCTGGAACCTACGTAAAGGCGAATCAATCCTCGTTTCAACGCCAACACTTGATGAACAAACCGTATTTAGATTAAGTAAATTTGCACAGCAGCTGGCTGTTGGAACAGGTGTAGGATTGAGATACGATGTGCAATATTTTGTGTTTAGGTTTGATGTGGGCTTAAAGCTTAAAGATCCTCAGTTCTCGGGTTCGGATCAATGGGTAATCAGTAAGTTTTTATCCGGAGCGAGAGATTTTAAAGATACTTACAATGCTACACACGGACCTGATACCTATCGTTTTATACAATACAATTTTGGTATAGGTATGCCGTTTTAATTAACCAAAAAGGCTTAAAGCTTTGGGTTTTGTATCGGGATCTTTAAAAGAGAATTCTTTAAAGGGCTGCCATCTTTTATCCATATGCTTGTAAACAGAAAAGGATGAAACCGGGAACTCACGTTTAAATTTACGGTCTTTAAATTCAGCAGAAATCTGTTTGAAAACGGGTGGATTTACATCTCTGAAAGCCAAAGTTAAATGTGGATTGAATTTTTCTTTTTTTTCGATCAATTTTAAAGGTTTTAGTGCTTTGGTTATCTGATTTTCCAGGAGCATTAATCCTTCATTTTGTTCAACGTCGAGATAAAAGGTATGTTCCGAAAAAGAATTGAAATTTCGGAGTACTTGTGTAAAGGGTTGATGAAAGGAAGCATCTGTTAAAGCTTCGAAAAAACTTTTTTCCGTATTGTAATCCGACAATTTTACCGGAGGGTATAAGGTAATATGTGCCGGACGTTTTAATGATTCGTGCACATTAAATTTATCTGAAATGTAGGTTCTGATATCGTTTATATCTTCTGTAATAGAAATGGGAGGGACTAAACATACTAAATATAGATTTTCCATAAATCAAATTTACTAAAAAAATTAGTAAATTAAAAATGATTATACTGATTATTCTTGTCTGCCGAACCAAAGTTTTTTGTAAAGCAATTTTAGAAGCTTTTAGCTTACAGCAGTCCCGCTCCCGCTTCTGCCGATGAAGAATCGGCATCTCGCTTCGATCGGGTTTAGGAGGCTTAAAATGTGCTACTATTGAGGATGAAATAAACCCGACCGACAGCGTTATCCCGATTTAGATGGTATTTTATTATCGTTTAATTTATCGGGATTAAGCAAAGGGCGGGACTAGCGGAACCTAAGCACCGCAGGCCTTGTTTTTCTAAAAAATAGAAATTGCATTAAACCTTTCGTGATAAACAATGAATTTAATCGTTAAAAACGATTTGTTATTTTCACACTCGTTGGAAACGAGCGTGAGCATGAATTCCAATCGAACCAGAAAGATCCTGAAATAAATTACCTTCGGTGAGCTCGCTAAGGCTCGGTTCAGGATGACGATCGTTTATGCAATTGTTCTCTCTTATTGCCGTGGTCTATGTCCTCACAGTTCACTGAAGTTTTTTGCCACAGAAGCACAGATTAACACGGAGGGATTCCACGAAACGGACCTATGTTCAATAAACCCGACCGACAGCGTTATCCCGATTTAGTTGATATTTTATTATCGTTAAATTTATCGGGATTAAGCAAAGGGCGGGACTGGCGGAATAGAAGAACTGCAGGCCTTGCTTTTCTAAAAAAAAATAGAAATTGCATTAAACCTTTCGTGATAAACAATAAAGTTAATCGTTAAAAACGATTTGTTATTTTCACACTCGTTAGAAACGAGCGTGAGCATGAATGTAGAGCCAGTACGAGCAATCTTCGTTTTTCTTTTTTACACCTTTCTTAACAATTCGCAAGCCATGTATAAAGATGCTTCGCCGGCTGAAGAAGCCGTCTCGCAATGACGGTTTATTTAGAGTTGTCAACTTTCATATCTAGTTTACTAGAAAGTTGACAACTCTTCTCTGGATGCATCAAATTAGGTTCTTCAACCCATCAAATATACTTTCGAAAAAGGTAGAAAGGTTTAGTCCGTTACTGTGGTTAAAATATACAAATACCAAAAACACAATCACCACAAATATGATGAGCTTGCGGAAGGCGAAGGCAATTATAATGAGTGCTATGGGGATGATAAACAGCCACAAACTATTGATGGCGTAAGGACTTAAATCGGTATCTTTTTTATACACATATACCAATTTGCTGTGTGTACCGGTATCGTTCTGGTGTTTAATGTAAACGAATGTAGATTTATCGATTGGCAGTGGCAGCACGGCAATACCATCGTTAAATTTTAAAATCTGCGTGAAACCGCTTACGCTGAAGGTGTATGTTCCGTTTATATTTTCGTTAGGGTTATTCAACGAATCGGCTGCAATAATGGCTAGTTTATTGTTTTTAAGCAGGTTTTCTTTTACCAGAAAATTATTGATTGCTGCATTTTGGGCAAAGCCGGAAAAGCCGATTAAACACAGGGATAATAAGACTAAGATTCGTTTCATTCGATAGAACGTTTATTGTAAATTAAATAACCGATATGCAATAATACACCATTTCTTTTAACTGCATCATTATATAAATTATAACTTAAGCTTACGGGGCCAAGTGGAGAATGATAAACTAAACCTGCAGTGGCCGCATAGCGTAATTTTGTAATCGCTTTTGCGTAATCTACATCCTGGAAATTGTTCAGCTCAAACTCTTTATGTGGCAAAAATAAATATCCTTCCAATCTAAAATCGAGATTTTTTTTAACATTATAAATGTTTTTTATTCCGCCAGCTGCGTAAGTAGTTGCCCTAAACTTATCCAGAAATAGCGAGCGGCTATCTTGCAGGGGGTAAAAGGCCGGAGCGGTTAAAAGTGTTGCGTAGTAGTTGCTAAATAAGGGTTGGTTTGAGATAACGCCTTCAACTATATAACCCAAAGTATATTTTTTAAGGTGTAAAAAATAGTTTTCCTGGGTAAGCTTAATGCTTCCCCAATGGTGCAGCTGGCTAAGCTCAGGAATTTTTACAAAACCCGCAGTATTGCGGAAAATATTACCTGGATTGTAGTTCTCACGGCCCGTGGTATAATTAAAACTTAATGAGAAGCTTTGCCCGTTGGTGGCATATTGTTTCCGGTTAAGGGAGTTTTTTTCTAAATTTAATGAGCCTCTGAAGCCATTAAATATTGTTTGATCTAATAAATCGCCTACCGCAAAAGCATTATATGGACTGTAACGGTCGTTGTTGTTGATAAATGTAGCATGGAGGACGACTTTAGTGTTGTAATTCAGGGGCATTCCCATCATCAGGTCAATCTTCCGGTCTGATTGTTCGATATAAATAGGATGTGGGTTCTCGATAAATATCTGGCTGGTATTGTAGAAATTCCAGTGGTTATAGGTTAATTCGGCAGCGAGAAACAATGGCAGCTTAGTTGGATAATCTACCCGGCCGTTCAGCTGCACCGATTCGTAAAAGCGACCAGAATAAAAGCTGGTTCCAAAAGTATACGATTTTCGGTTAAGGTAATTGTACTGGGCACCCAAAAAAACATTGCTGATGGGCCTGGTGGAAATATTGCCGCCTAGTTCGAGCTTAAAGCTCTTTTTAGGCTGTGCCACCACTTCAAAAGTATAACTGTCTGTGGCAGCCTGATAAGAAATTTTAGGATATACCGTTTCGAAAGTCTGGTCGGCAACCAGTTTGTAATAGCCCCTTCTGATATCCTTCAGATCAAAAGTGGTTTTGTCACTTTTAAAAAGCCTTTCTACATATTTTTTTTGTTGTGCATTAACCCCTGATACGGTAACGTTGCTAAACTTTAATTCAGGTTTTTTTGCATTAAATTTTTCTCTTCTTTTTGCCAGTTCTTCATCACTTACTCTTTTGCTGATTAACGCTTTAATTCTTGGCATATCGGCCATGGTTGCATCATATCCTTTTTTGATCAGCTCTGCTACAGGGGCAAAATTAGTTGTGCTATAAGTAGCTAAATCTGGTTGGATGTATACCCCATTTTTACCGATCATGGTAGAGTCTGATTTGGATAGAAACATGTAAACCAGAAAACGGTTCATTAAACGATCGTCGATGTTTTTAGGGTATTCGTTATACGTTTTAGAAGAAACATTGGCGCCAATTACATAATCGGGCTTGAAATCTCTTTCCATTACATCGGCAGGGAAATTATTATAGAGTCCACCGTCGAAAACATATTTTCCGTCTAATTTAATTGGCCGGTAGATAATGGGTACCGTCATGGTGGCCCTAACTGCTTCAGCTAAACTTCCTTTGCTTACCGTTATGCTTTTTTGCGAAAGCACATCGGCCACCATACAGCGATAGGGAACAAAAAGGTTGTCGAAATTGTCTTTTGATACTGCAGAAGCCTGAGAGAAAAGCTCAAGAAAAGCAAAATTTAATGGAATATCATTAATCAGGTTAGAGCGGAAACTAAAATGAAAACCGGTATCAATAGCCACTTTTGCAGTTAGCATGGAGGCATTAGGCGCATTTTTCTGGAAGTAATAAGTATAGTCGCTTGTGTACCGGCCATTTACCCAATTCTGGAAGTCGTTGCTCAACGCAATTTTTTCTATCTCTGCAGGACTATAACCTGCAGCATACATAGCACCAACAATGCCACCCATCGATGTGCCGGTGATGTAATCAATAGGGATGTGGTTTTCTTCTAAAGCCTTTAACGTGCCAATGTGCGACAATCCTTTTGCACCGCCCCCGCTAAATACAAGACCTACCTTTTGCGCCTGCAATTGGCTACAGCACAGAACGAACAGGATCAGCAAATATCTTTTAAAAGTTACCACTCTCTAAAAATAGGGTTTTCTTTTAAAATTAGTTCAATATGAAAATGTTATAAGTTAAAATTGTGGCAAAACTTACCCAAATGAAATATGGAATAAAAATCAGTCCTGCCCATTTGTTTATTTTATAGAACATAACTGCATTGATGACAATGAAAATTAACAGTAAAATAATTTCAGCCAGCGCAAAGCCAACTTCGTGAAGGTAGAAGAAAATGAAAGACCAGCCTAAATTTAAAATTAACTGGATAAGGTAAATGGCAACTGTTCGGGGGAAATGGACTATTTTATCACGTCTTATCCAAACGAGGTAAGCAGCGATTCCAATAAGTATATAAAGTGTTGTCCAAACAGGTGCAAAAAGCCAATTTGGTGGATTAAAGGATGGTTTATTTAATGTTGGATACCAGGTTTTTACCGATTGAGCGGTTGCCCATCCTCCTAAAGCACCAACACCCAGTGTAATGGCTATATTAATAATAAAAGCTAGTGGTTTAAATTTCATTGCGCCAAATTTGGGGTTAAACAAAGGTAAATCCTAAATGTTTTATTACCTGCCAATGCCTGGGACAACAGGCAGGCTTTCAGTGTCGTCATTTCCGATACTTTGTACGGCAAATAAATAATTGTCTTTACTATTATAGTAAAAAAAATTAGGAGTGAGTGTGTTTTTTTCATCTGTCGGTTTCAGAAATGATGCTTTATTTAAAACGAATATATTGAATGATTTCTTGAATACGTGCCGCTTAAATTCAATCTCTTGTAACATTTTGGGCATAAAAAAGCCCTTTGAACAAATCAAAGGGCCTGAATTTAATTTTAATATTACTTTGCTGCAGTTAATGCAGGTTCTTGTATTCGGTTCCAGTTGCCAAAAGCTTTTTTTGCTGAAGCTTTGGCTGTATTTAATTCCACATCACCTGCAATGGTTAAAAACGTTTTTTCCGGAGATATCTGGCTATAAAAACTTTTTACATCCGCTAAAGTTAATGCATTGATCGAATTTTCATTTACCGATTGATCATAATCATAATCATTTGCTTGTAAGCTGGTTATCAATTTAGCTTTTGCAATGTTGAAAGTTTTTTGATCGATTGTTGCGTTGCGGATCAAAGAAGCCATTTCAGTTAAATCTTTTCCAAGATCGGCACTAGCGGTAGCCAGTTTGCCACTGTTATCTTTAAAACTGATGTTCGCATTTTTGCACACATTTTCATTTAATACGGCATTTAATAACTCAACTACGCCATCTTTTTGATTACTGAATGCTTGAGCATCTAAAGTAAAGCTGGAATAAGCCTTTGGCGACCTGTTGTTTTCAGAGATGATAATGTTCATGCCATTTTTAAGTTTATAGCTTACAGGCTCCTTAAAGGTTTGTGCTCCAGCTGTATAAGCCGAGAAGATGGCAAAGGCCAAAATTGCAATTGTTTTAATTCTGTTCATTTTATTTTTTATGGATAATAGGATACATTTATTGAATAATGTTGAATTAATATAAGTCTGACTAGTTCCTGGGCATTATTTAAAGTAAATAAAGACAAGAAATCAGAGACGAATGCGCTTATATACGTGAAGAAAATCGGATCGGATTTCTGCAAATGTATATTTTATTCATTTTGTTCATTACTTATTCAGTTCAAATATTCCTGCTGGCTATGCATCGATTCATTTGTGACGTAAATCTGATAATATTGCCTGTTTATCATTCACTTAGCTGCGAAAGAAACTTTTAGAATTAAATCTTAAGAAATTGACTGGTTAATAATATTTGGTAGTCAGGGATATGAAATGCTAAACGTATTGCCTTTATTTCTTTTAACCATTTAATGGTAAGGCTAAACTAAATGTACGTTTGCAGGCGATTGAGGAAGGTAGGTTAGAGGCTGTATCATAAATTGTAATTCAATTGAATTTGTCTCGTTGAGCTCAGCCTGTACTGAGCTTGATGAAGTATCGAAATGCCTTGTTAAGTATTTAAAACAGGTCCTTCAAGAGGCTACCATTGACAGACTCCAATAGAATGGTCGTCATCTCGACCGGAGCAACGCGAAGTGGAGAGATCTATTTAGTTAGATTTAGCTTCGCTGAGCACTTCGTGGTTCTCGACTGCGTTGCACTCCGCTCGAAATGACGGTAACCAGAGGGGTTTTTACGCATAGAATAATACTGTTATTTATATTGATTTTTATGAAATAAATTAACCCTCAGGATGACAATTCTATATTTTGAGACAGCCTTATCCGATATAATTAATTGCGATGACCATGCAAAAAGGTCAGAAAAGAAGTGAAGGCATTTTTGATCAATAACCTATACTTTCTTTGTTACCATGTTTTAAATTAATGGTGGGCGAAATTTTCTGGTGTATGCCGATGATCTGATGCTGATTTTGAACTGATATCTTCTATAAAGTTCTTTATTTCCCTTATTGTTTCTTCCGGTTCGCTAATATGCGGAAAGTGACCAGTAGCTTTCATCACAACCAAAAAATTGTCTGGCGTATTTTTATGAATAAATTCTCCAACCGATAATGGAGATATGACATCGTTAGTACCTTGCAAGGTAAGACTTGGTACTTCGAGGTTTTTTAATTTGTCTCTGTAATCTGCTTTAAAGGTGGCCATTGCAAAGGCCAGGGCCACACTTGGGTCTGTAGCTTCAAAACACTCCTGTAAAAAATCAGATAATTCGGGTCTGAAAGGGCTGTCCATCACCACTGGAGCCAATTGTTTGCTCCAGGCTACATAATCATGGGCAATATGTTCAAAAATGGTTTCAATATCGCTTGCATTAAATCCGCCGATGTAGTTATGATCGTTTAAATATCTTGGCGAAGGACCAATAAAAATAAGTTTTTTAAATGCTTCAGGCATTTGTAATGCGGCAATCATGCCAATCATACTGCTAACCGAGTGTCCAACAAATATAATGTTCTTCAGATTAAGTGCTTCTATGATTTCAATTACATCACAGGCATATCCTTCAAGAGTAGCATATTTCCGTTGCTCGTATTGGCTTAGGTCTGAATCGCCCGATCCTACATAATCAAATAGGATTACCTTGTAATCTTTCAGAAAAGCATCTGTAATAAATTTCCAGGAACTTTGCGCACAGCCAAAGCCATGAGCAAATACAATAACCTGGCTACCTTCGCCAAGGATTTTTACGTTATTTCTAAGCAGTATAGGGTGCAAAATGTTTGATTTTAAAATTTTGAATTAAGTTAAATAATGTAACGGATTTTTTATGAAAAAATAAAAAATGAACAAAACGCATACTGTAATCTGTGAACAGGCATCGACTTCAATTTAAATCTTCTTAATTCCTTAATGGTCAAATGTTTGTTTGATTTTTATTATACGAAGTTTAGGGGCTTAAGGTTTTAGAAATGGGGAATTAAAATATTTATGATAATTGGAACTTCATCGTTAAATTACATATTTTGCTCATAATCATTATCTTGCATGTGATCTGCTAACCAAAAAACTAATATCCTTGATGAAAAAGTCACTTCCATTTTTTATTATTATTTGTGTATTCTTTGTAAATGCATCTGCTCAGGTTAATTTAAAGGGTGTTAAACCTAATGGAGCAGTTGTTTACCTAAGGCAAAAAGGACTGGTGGTAAGCTGGCCGGTTGGCAATAGTGCCATTGGTAAAATGGTTCTTGATCTGGAAAATGGGAGACCACTGTTCAGCAGTTTGCAGGTGGGTAAACCTGGTGCCTTAAAAGAAGTAGCTGCAAATCTCGATCCTGCATTTGTGCTGAGAATAGGTAAACGAACCTTAAGTCCAAATAGTGGAGGCTGGGATGTTTTTTTCGATCGTGTTCCAACCAGGCCATACACCACAAATATTGTAAAGTTTGCTAAGGGAGCTACCAGTGTTTTTACAAAGGGCGCGCAAACAGTAGTGCGAATAAATGGAGTGCAATGCGAAACATTTAGTGGTGCTTTAGAAATAACATGCTATAATGGAAGTCCTTTGTTTAATGTAGCAGCTGTAGTATCTACTTCAAAGGATTCGACAGCTATTTTGTACGATGCCGGATTAATAAGTAAAAAAGAGACCTGGTCTAATGTAGCCTGGTCTGATGTAAAGGGAAATCTTCAGCGGGAAAAAGGATTCAAAGCAGATTCAGCGAAAAATTTGGAAGTAAAATACCGTACCGTTATCGGCGAAAATAAAGGTGGAAGTTTGGCTGTTTTTCCTGCCCCACATCAATATTTTTATCCCCTGGATGAAGCTTTTAACCTTAAATTTACCTGGAAAGGGAGCAATTACTTAAATTTGATTCCCGATTTTGGTATTGGCATCCGTCAGGATCCTTTAGGAGATAAACGTTATGTACCATGGTTTAATGCACCTCCCAATACCCAACAGCGCCTTAATTTTTTCTGTTTATTAAGTACAGGGAATGCAGAAACAGTTTTGACAGCAGTTAAAAAGTTTACACACAACGATACTTATGTACCCTTGGCAGGATATAAAACAATGGCCAGCCATTTCCACAACGAGTTTATTTCGGATGTAGTGCTGAGCGGAAAGACCATTCCTGAAAAACCGGAATTTGTTGACGTATTAAAAAAAGCAGGTTTAAATATTGTTAAGCTTGCCGAATTTCATGGACCGGGACATCCAAAAGGACCGGATTCGATCCGTTTAAAAGAATTAAACGCCTTGTTTAAACAAACCAAAAGGTTATCTGATCCTAATTTTTTACTGTTACCGGGAGAAGAAGCCAATAATTTTTACGGCGGGCATTGGCTGGCATTTTTTCCTAAACCAATTTATTGGATAATGTCGCGAAAAAGCGATCTGCCTTTCGAAACCAATGATCCAAAGTATGGGAAAGTTTACCGAGTTAGCAATAAGGCTGAAATGCTGAAATTACTGGAACAGGAGCAAGGCCTGGCGTGGACAGCCCATGCCCGGACTAAGGCCTCAACCGGTTATCCGGATAAATATAAGGAGGAAGACTTTTTTAAATCGGAAACCTTCATGGGGGCAGCCTGGAAGGCGATTCCCGGCGATCTTTCCTTACCAACCTTAAGTAAAAGAGTATTGAACTTAATGGACGATATGGCGAATTGGGGGCTGAAAAAACATATCATTTCTGAAGCTGACATTTTTACTATTACTGAACAAAATGAAATGTACGCACACCTCAACGTAAATTATTTACAGATGGACAAGTTGCCAAACTATGCAGACGGATGGAAGCCTGTTTTAGATGTAATGCGCGAAGGCAAATTTTTTGTTTCTACGGGAGAGGTATTGATTCCAAAGTTTAACATTAATGGAAAAGGCGCAGGGGAAACATTAAAGATTGATCATAGTGGTAAAGCAAAAATAAATATGCAACTCAACTGGACATTCCCCTTAAGTTTTGTCGAAATTGTATCGGGTGACGGCAGAAAGGTTTATCGTAACCGCATTAATTTAAACACTACCCAGGCTTTTGGAACAAAAGATTACAGTTGGGCAATTAATTTAAAAGGCCGTAAGTGGGTAAGGGTAGAGGCCTGGGACATTGCTACCAATGGTGCTTTTACGCAAATGGTTTGGTTGGAGTAGGGACTGTGCTTGAAATCGTCATTTCGAGCGGAGTGCAACGCAGTCGAGAAATCTGCCTAGATAGATCTCTACATTTTGCTTCGCTTCAGTCGAGATGACGATAAGATTCTTCACTGCGTTCAGAATGACAAGTGTTTTCGAAAGGATAATATGTTACCGCATCATTTTTAAACCGCCTGATTGCGAGATAAAAAAAGGTAATAGAATATAATCCCGCCAATAATCCCGCACCTACAGCAGATGGTGTGATTCCGAAATCGTGATTTTTAGGGAAAGAGAAGTGCAGTACAAGCATTATGGTAAATACAACGGCGATGCTATACAAACCATTAAGGCCTGCTTTTTTCAAGATAAAAGGATAACCCGAAATTTTCTCGTCTACCTTATAATTAATTGCACCTGAGTTTTGAAGCAGTTTTATTTTCTTTAAAATGTCGAGCGTAATCATAAATGGGAGTAGTAGAGACATGGGCAATAAAAACCTGGCTAGATTTTGCTCACCACTAAATAAATGAACCGAATTTTGTGCTTTAAAAGCAAAGTAAGGCACAATAGTATTTAATACGGTGTTAGGGATGAGGTGTAACAGCAGGTTTTTTCGTACAAACTTCTTCCAATTCGATACTTTTGTCTGCTCATTATGCTCCAGGTAATCAGACATTGACCAGCTCCTTTAAATTTTCTTTAATCAGTTCCATTGCCCTGTCTTTGATCTGCCAGGCTTCAAATTCACGAAGAAACGATTCGTTTGACATGAATGAGAAATCCAATTGCCCATTAAAAGTGCTACAAACTAATGTATTTGCATTTTTCCATGGGAAAGCAACCGTAGGACTGTAAATGGTTTTTAATATAAAACTTTTATAATCTTTAGGGATGTTTAAAAGGCCCATATTACTGAGTGTAACATCGTGTGTACCCTTGGTTGTTTTTAAAAATCCGATCATTTTATTTACGGACGAATGGAAATACTCACTCATGTTTAACAGATCGTAAACTTTCATTTCAGCTACCTTTGTTTCCAAATCGTTTTTTAATTTTCGGGTTTTTATCCAGAAATCATTTTCACTTTGTTCTAGCTTTAACTCTGCAATGGGTGCGAAAGCAAACATGGTATCTTGTTTAATCGCCTCTACAAAGCGCCTGATATCAACAGGACAAATGACCTTGCCATGTGCTTTGGTACCCCGTACACTTTTAAAGGCCTCCATAAAGGCTACACAGATGGCGGCATGAACAGTAGTATTTTCTGCTTTACACTTAACCAATAGTTGTTTGGTATCATCGGTGCTGATTTTCCAATGAACAACGTAATTGCTCTGGTCTACATTATTATTGGAAGTAGCTTTAAAAAAGAAGAATAAACGACCAAGCGCTGCGAAGACTTTTCCTTTAAAATGGGCTGCTCTAGTGATCTTAAAATCTACTGGAAGGAGGTCATAAACGGAACGAAATGAAGGATATGGAGCCAGATCTTGTTCAGGATTATCTAATAAAGTCATGAGCTCCCGCATTAAATTTAAAATAGTAGTTCCGTCACAAATGCAATGTGGAAGAACAAGTAAAAGCTCAGATTCTGTTTCGCCTTTTAGCCACACTACTCTTGCCAATGGTTCGTTATGGGCATCAAAAAGTTTGTACCACTCTATTTTGGATTGAGCCAGCCAGCTCTGGTCTGTTGGGCGACTGGCAATCCTAATCGGTATTTTGCTGATATTTTCGTTTAATACAAAGTAAGGTACTTTGCCTGTGGCGTCAATATTCATCTGCAATAAGGGATGTTTTAGCTGAATTTTGTGCAATGCCTTATGTAGGTTTTCTTCACTGATTTTACCTGATATTTTAGCGCCAAAAACACAATTTAATGGTGTTTTGGTATCTACATGCATTATTCTTTCTCCTAAAATTAATCTTCTTTTCATGCGTTAGCGGTTAAAATCTCAATTTGTTCTTTAAGGATAGCGATTACTTTTTCTTTGATAGCCTCTGCTTCTACAAATGCAACATAACCTTCACTGGCCATAAAGGTAAAGTCCATTTGGTTGCGGTAAGTGGAGGTAATTAGGGTGGTGGTATTGCCCAATGGCCCCATTACCGAAGGACTGAAAATGGTTTCTACTTCAAAGTTTTGATATTGGTACGGGATGTCGATTTTACCAAGGTTAGAAAACATACAATCGTTGCTCGATTTGCCATATTTTAAGAAATTGGTGAAATTTTTAAGCGCTGGATGGCACGCTTCCATCATCATCATCAAACTGTAAGGATTCAGTTTGGCCGATTTCTCATTTACGTCCTTTTGTAATGCTTTAACGTTGCCTAAAAAGTCTTTTTCAGGCAATAGTGAAAGTACAATCATTAATCCAAAGGCAAAAATGTGGTCTTTTTTAATAATCGGGTTAAAGTTCCTGATGTCTACCGGTAATGATATTTTGTTAAATGCTTTTTCTTTTCTTACTGCTCTAAATGCGGTTAAAACCGCAGCACTTAGGAGTGTATTTACCGTAAACTGATTGGCTTTGCAAAACCGGATAATCTGTTTGGTGAATTCCTGATCGAATTTCCAGTGGAGCATAAAATCCTTTTTACGTTCTACCGCTACCTTTTTGATGGGGATCACCCAAAGTGCAAGCGTAGCAATTTTACCAATCAATCCGTTTTTAGTTCTATTCCGGTAACTTTTTAATATCTTTTTAGGGATTACATCCTCCACTCCCATAATCGGAATCTCTTTCCCAATGTTGGTCTCCGGATCATCCAAAAGCTGAAGCAATTCTGTTAAAATAGAAAGTACAGAAGTACCATCGCAAAGGCAATGGTGATATACCATCAAAAATTCAGAAACGGATTTGCCTTTAATCCATGTGATGCGGCAAAGTGGTGCAATGGAAGCGTCAAAAACGGTTTCCCACTCGTATGTAGATTCTTCTTTCCAATGCTCATCACTTAACCTGTTTACAATGCGGATGGGGATTCTAAAAGTTTCAGTAAGATTGGTTACGAACCAAGGCCTTTTATCTTCATCGAAATGTATTGATGCAGTTAACCAAGGGTGTTTTTTTTGAATTTTAAATAAGGCAAACCTTAGGTCATCTTCCTGTATTTCGCCCTTGATTTTAAAAGGTAGCACGAGATTAAACGGACTTTTCCCATCTCCGTATAACATCCTTTCGCCGAATAGCAGTTTTCTTTTCATTTTTTAGTATTATTCAGATAGAAAGTCATCATCTCGAGCGAAGTGCAATGCAGCCGAGAGATTTGTCTGGATAGATCTCTCCGTTCCGCTGCGCTTCAGTAGAAATGACGTACAATTGCGATTTACTCCCAGAGTTGTCAACTTTCGCGCGATCGTATTATGAAAGTTGACAACTCATAACTTCTAGGCGAGGGGGCTATCAAAGTCGACAACTCTATGAACTTCAGCAAAATCTTCCAACAATTGCACAGCTTTATCGTTACCACCGGCCTCGATAAATGTTCCTTTTATTTTTTGTGCGGCCTGACGGTATTTAGGGTTTTCTAAAAGTTCGAAAACGGTGTCTCTTAAATCGCTGATGCGTAGTCGCTTATAGCGGATGCTAATCCCACAACCTGCCTGTTCAATTAGTTTGGCAGTATGAAAATGATCATAGGCAATTGGTGTGATCAACATCGGTAAACCGTTGGTGAAAGTATCATTTACAGTATTGAAACCACCGTGACAAATTACGGCATCCATGTGTGGCATCAGTTCTGATTGTGGCACAAAACCGTTTACGATAAAGTTATCAGGCCATTTTTCGAAGATGTCGGGATTGGTTGCTGCCACAATAGTTACGGGTTGATTTTCGAAGGCATTAATCAGTTTTTGGAAAAATTCCTTGCGGATATCAACCAATAGCGTACCCAAGGAAACAAAAACCTTAGGTGTGGTTGCCTTACTCAGACGTTCCCAATCAAAAGGGGCCAGATTTGGCCGGCCTTTTACCGGACCAACAAAATGCATGTGTGCTGGCTTTTCTTCGAAACCTGCAAAAGCCTGTGATGTGAAAACCATATTCAATTTATGCGAATGAATATGGATATCGTCGCTGTAAATACCAACTTCCCTTTGTAAACCTTTAATCAGATTCTGTTGCCATTCAAATATTTTAGGCGCACTGTTAGCCGTATCGCCCATTACATCTGGCGGAACTGGTGTAGTGGTAACCAATGGGATGTCTTTTAAGTGTGCGCTTAGTGCACCAGCGAAAGTAATGCAGTCATTAATCATTACATCGGGTTTCCAGGCATCAACAAAGTTATTCAGCCCTTTCATCATCATTTTAGCAAAAGGAACATAAGTTTCTTCGAGCGCAAGTTTCATCACCTCGGGACCAGAACAGGCAGGGCCATCATCCTGACGTTTTAGAATGCGTTGTATCTCATCAGCATATTCTGCTAAATCTTCTTCCGGGTAAATAAACTCACCACCTTCAGGTAAATGCACCTGTGCAAGCGGGGTAATACCCAGCCATTTTACCTCATGGCCTCTGGCCAATAAACTTGCACCAATGCTTAATGTTGGGCTAATATGGCCGAAAAAGGGCGGGACAACGAAAAGGAATTTTGACATAAGGTTATAATTTAACTGATGAATACGTTTGAGGTTTTGTTGCTTAATGCCTCCAGTAAATCGGCGGCGCTTTCTGTTCCGCCAGCTTGAATAAAGGACCGTTTAATTTGTTCTGCAGCTATTTTGTAACTGTCGTTCTGCAGCACTTTGTTTACAGCTTCTTTAAGGTGATTGGCTTTAAAGCGGTTAAAATTTAAACGTTCTCCTGCACCAACCCTAAAAACACGTCCGGCTACATGGCTCTGATCGTAGGCTATAGGAATAACTACCATAGGGAGGCCATTCATCAAGGTTTCACAAACAGTATTGTGCCCTCCATGGCAAACCACGGCATCGAGGTGTGGCAAAAGTTCCAATTGTGGCACCTGGCGCTGTACCGTAAAATTAGCCGGCCATTCCTCAAATAGAGCAGGATCTGAAACCACAACCACCTGCAGGTCTTCATCAGCAAAAGCATCGATTACTTTGGCGAAGAAGTTTTTCTTATGCTCATGGTCGAAGGTGGTGCCAATGCTGACCAGTATTTTTGGTTTGCTGGTATGAAATGCTTCCCATGTAAAAGGAATTTTATTTTTACGGCGGTTAAAAACGGGGCCTACAAACTTAAAATGTTCTGGCAAATCCATCTCCCCGAAAAAATCCCTCGAAGTAAATACCAAGGTGGCAAGATCAGAACAGGCAATAGAGCCGGTTGTACTAATGCCGAATTCTTTTTGCAGTTCTACAATCTGATTCACTTCCCATTCGTGTACTTTTGGCAATTCATCCATTACTTTTATCGCTGCAGGTGCAGTAACTGAGGTTACATAAGGATAGTTTTTATTCGTTGCTGCAATAGCTCCTGCAAACATCTGATGATCAGTAATCACCAGATCTGGCTTAAACTGATCAAGTAAACCGGCAATACCTTCATAACTATGCCTGTTGAGCGGAATCAATACTTCTTCATACAAAAATTTGATGCTATCAATGCCATAAACAATTTTTTTGGTAATGATATCGAGGTATTTTTCTGAATCTTTTTTCTGTTGGTCGTTCTGATTGTATCTGATCACAAGTAGTTCACCACCTTCAGGAAGTTTATCCCCTAATGATTCATCTAAAGTAATCCATCCTACACGGTGACCTCTTTCGATTAAGGTTGTACCCATACTCAGTGTAGGGTTAATATGGCCGGTTAGGGGCGGAACAACGAATACGAATTTTGCCATATGTGTTTAATTTATGTTTCCTGAAAGAAGTTTAACAATGCTTCAGCGATTACCAATGGTTGCTGGATCGGAATATTATGGTCACCTGGAACGGCAATTAACGACGCATTTTCAATCGCCCCATCTAACTGTTTGCCTGCATTAAGACAATTAGAATCGGTACCATAAAGCAACAGGGTGGCCTTTTTTATCGTTTCGATCGCAGGGCTGTCAAAAAAATCTTTTTCCAGCTCCATGTCGGTTTTAATTGAAGTTTGATAAAAGAGGTACTCATACATGCGGTGGTTACGCTCCATTTGCCTTTTACCCATTTTTGCTTTAGTGGTATCGGTAAAGTTTTCGACGTAATGTTCTAAAAACTCACGACTATACTCATCAATTATTCCCCTTGTTTTATCATCATTAGGATCTGGTGCTTCAATCACGGCCAGTTTGTTAATTCGTTCGGGGAAGCGGATAGCCATTTTTAAAGCAATCAATCCACCGAAACTATAACCACCCAAATGCACTTTTTGCAGCTTTAATTCTTCCATCAATGCAAGTAGGTCGTTGGTCATGCTCTCCAGATCGTAGCCTGTTAACGCCTTTTCGCTCATGCCATGGCTTTTCAGATCATAAAGCACGACGTGATATTTTGTGGCGAGTAGGGGTGCAATACTGAAATAATAGACAGACAGGTTACTAAACATCCCGTGAACCAGAACGATGCTTTCAGTAGCTTCTTTATTGAGCTCCTGAATGTGAACCGATTTGCCGTTTACCGTTACGATTGGCATTCTTCAATGTAAGAGATGATCATGCCTAAGTTTAAGTTGATCAACTGATCAAGATCCATTGATGATAACCAGCCTGTAAAATCGATCTGATCGCCAAAATGCGCTTTGATTTTTTCGGAAAAAGATACAATTTCGATGCTATCCATTTCCAGATCCTTGGTGAAAGAACTTTCAGGGGTAATATCCATTTCTTCAACAAATTCCTCGCCGATTACTTCTGTGATGAATTGTTTCATGAGGCTGAAGATTTCTTCGCTGCTTAATTTTGTCGTTATAGTGTCCATCCGATGATATAGTTTTTATGTTTGATTGTTTTGATTTTGATGTTATTGATGCGTAATTCTTCGCCGTTAATTTCTTCAACGGTGTAGGCTTTTGGATTGCCCTGTAAGCCTTTGCCCAGGTATTTTCCATAGGCTTCTTTAGCTACCCAAAAGCGGGTTGCCCATTCAATTTTGTCGCGGCTTTCAAGCAGGGCCATTTCATGATCGTTAAACACAAGGTCGAAGAAACCAGCGCTGCGTTCTTCAATATGTTCGATATCAATACCAACGGCTTCGTTAAAACGGGCTATGCCAACAGCATCAGTTCCTTTGTGGGCAATGGAAATATTGATGTTTTCTGTTAAACCCCCTTTAACATAAGGTTTGCGGTGCTCATCAGAATAAATTTCGAAAGTGATGGGGTAACAGGCCTGATTTTTCTGTGTATTTAATAAATTCCGAACGGCATCTTTTGCCGCTACGCGACTGATCATCCAGGTTCTTCTTTTATTGGGTAAAAGGTTTTGATGATGTTTCTTCTCTGTCTGGTTGAAATATCTTTTAAGAATAAAATCCCAGGATACCACACGAGAGTAAGCATTGCCAAAAAGAAAAACACCAGGTGCTACTTCTTCTGATAAACGGTTGTGGAGCGGCGACATCGAAACGTTCCAAAGTGGTTCGTCTATTTCGAGCCTGCGGTTTTGCCAGCCTGTAATAATGAGCCAGGTAATGCCATCTCGTTTCATTAGGATATCAGCAGTAGCAAATTCATCATTAATTTCAGTGAGTACGCAGGTACATTCGAATTGCCCTTTCTGGTCGGCCATATCGCCGAAAAATTCTATCTCCTGGATTTTAACCGGGAAAGCAATCCTATCTTTTTCTAAAGTGAGTTGAAGCCATAAACCAAACAATTGGCCAGCATTATCAAGCAAGGAACCTTTGCCGCCCGATGCCTCAATAATGCCTGTAATTCCTTTTTCGCCAACGGCGATCAGTTTTTTAATGCCTTGGTAATCCGGTCCGTGGAACATGTGGGCATCGTAAATCTGTTCGGAAGTACGATCTATTTTCAATAATTTTCCAATATCGAAAGTTCTATCCGGAGCAGGATTTAATTGTGAAGCCAGCTGCACTTCTGCATTGGCAAAACGCTCCAGATTAAGGTAAACCCTTTGCCCATCTTTCCATTCGCCAGTTACGGTTTCCTGAAAAGGTTTAACCACGTTCATCCATTGGAAAACCCGCATGTTCATGATTTTTTGTACCTTTTCTTCTGGCGATTGCGCATTGGCAATCTCAGCAAATACTTCGAAAATCATGGTCATTGGGATTACCGGATCCATATCTTCAACCGTTGGCCATCCTTTTGGTTGCCTCAAGAGTGAATGGTCAATCAGGTAAGGACAATTGTCCAGGCTCACATCAAGCTTTTGGCTAAAGGGCTGTCTTACAGGTTTTATTGGTTTAGCTGGCGCCCAGTTACCCGGTTGATCGACTTGTAAAGCTGCATTTTCAAAAAGATTAATCATTTCACTTTGCATATTGATCATCTCCATTACATTCTCATTAAAAGCCTGTAAAACCGGATGTTTGGCTTCGACAAAAGTTTTGGACTGTACAGGTTGAGTTTGTTTAATGGTTAAGCCCTTAAGCGTTTGCAGGTTATGGATAATTGGTGAGCCCAAATCGAGTTTAATGCCTTTGTTTTTTTGTGGAGGAGTAGATTTGACGTTACCCAAATAACTCAGGCCGATTTCTTTTCCTTCAATAAAAAGCGCAGCCAAAACTCTTTGCAGCTGGGTAATGCCCGAACGGATCGGCACATTTGCACTGATGGTGCTGATTTCTTTTCCCTTTAGAGTATCGTCGATAAAACCAACTAAACCACCTGAACCCACCTGGATAAAAACACGTGCACCTTCGTTATACAGTTTTTCGGTAAGTTCACGAAAACGTACCGGTTTAATTAAATGTTCAGCGCTTAACTGTCGGATGGCTTCAAAACCTTCAGGGTAAGTTTCTAAAGTAGTAGCCGACCAAAGCGGTGTAGTGGTTTTCCGGAACTGCATTTCCTGCATACCTTCGAGGATCAATCCCAATTTATCAGCTACAAATGGCGAGTGGAAACCTGATTGGAATGGCAAAATCTGATGGAAAATCTGTTTCGTTTTTAAGATCGGTACCAGCTCATCCAGCGCCATTTTACTACCACAGAGGATTACCTGTTGCGGGCAGTTATCGTTAGAAAGGTATAAGTCAGGAATGCTTTCGATAATGGGTTGAAGGGTATCTAAACCACAGCCCACAGCAATAAAACGCGAATCTTTCAGCTCAAAGGTTTCTGGATTGAGCACATTCAGCAAATTCATTACCGAACTTTCTTCTGCCAATTCTGAAGATCTTGCTGCAAGCCATTCACCAAGGCTGTGGCCTGCATTCATATCAGATTTGATACCCAATTGCTTTAAAGCCTGATCTAAAACGCTGCTTTTGTTGAGTATGTTGAGTGCCTCGCTTAAAAGACCATCCTGTTTTTCGTTTTCGTCGATATTAATTTTGAAATAATCAGCTACCGATTTAATTTCTCCGCCAGCAAGTCCATCTAAACCCGGGAAAACAAAAGCTATTTTACCTTCGTTTGCTAATAATGGAGCGTTGGTATACCAGATATCCTGTTTATTTCTCCAGGGAGAATTTTTAGCTACAATTTTTAAGGCTTTTTTGATTCTTTCAGGACTAGGGTTAAATAATACCAGGCGGAAATTTCCATCCCCATTGCTGTAATTTCCATCTTCTAATGACTCGATCAAAGCCTCATGACTAGGCCTTGCCATAACCAAAACCTCATCTTTTTTAGAGGTTTCGTAAGCACTTAAAACCACATGCGCATTGATTCCGCCAAAACCGAATGCATTTACGGCTGCCAGTTTTGGTAAGCCTGATTGATTCCAGTCTGCAGCCTTTTGCACAGCAGAAAAACGGGTTTCGGCCAGCTGTGCTACAGGCTCATCGCAATGTAAAGTAGGTGGGATGATGCCATGGTAGAGTGCTAAGCTCGATTTGATTAAGCCTGCAATACCTGCTGCGGGCATGGCGTGGCCGATATTTGATTTTACGGAACCGATACCGGCCTTTGGCAGATCGGCATCCTGACCGAAAAATTGTTTTAAGGTTTCTATCTCGGTTTTATCGCCGAGTGGTGTACCTGTACCGTGTGCTTCTAAATAGCCAATATTTTTACTTTCCAGTTCTGCGTTTTTCCACGCTTCGGTAATGGCTTTCAACTGGCCTTTAACCGATGGACTCATTACACTGGTTCCGCTGCCATCGCTGCTGATGCCAACGCCTTTAATTACCGAATAGATTTTGTCCTGATCCCTGATGGCATCTTCTAATCGTTTAAGCACGACGAAACCACAACCTTCGCCAATAATCAATCCATCAGCGCTTTGGTCAAATGGTTTAATTTTTTCTTGTTTTGATAAAGCACCCAGTTGAGAAAATATACTCCAAAAGGCTGCATTCTGACCTAAGTGCACACCACCTGCAATAATCATGTCGCAACGGCCATTATTTAGCTCCTGTACGCCATGGTCAACTGCAATAAGCGAACTGGCACAGGCAGCATCTAAAGTAAAGGCCAGTCCGCCTAAATTGAGGCGGTTGGCTACCAGTGAGGCCACTAAATTGGGAATCAAGCCCATTGCGGTATCGGCACTGAAGCGACCTTTACGCAATTGGAATTCGTGTTTCACCTTTTCGATTTCGGCTTCGGTAAGTTGTGGCATCAAATCTTTCAAAACGCTCGAAATCTGTTCGCCAGTTCTTACAATTTCGATGGCTCGGGTTGCCCCGGGTCCTACATAATTGCCTTTGCCAATAATGATCCCTGTTTTATCAAGGGAATATTTTTTTTCAAATACGCCTGCATCTTCCAATGCCTGATGAACAAGATCTAAGGTTATCAGATGATCAGGTTCGGTACCTTCAACAGCCAGCGGTAAAATGCCGAAACGTTGCGGATCAAACTGATGATCGGGTATAAAACCACCCCTATTGCAATAAAAACGATCTACCCCGCTTACCGTTTTATCAAAATGTACAGGATCAATCCGGTCGGCCGGAACTGCTTGCGTAGAATCTACCCGGTTGATAATGTTCTCCCAAAAGGTCTGCATATCTTTCGCGCCCGGAAAAATGCATGACATTCCAATAATTGCTACGTCGCTTTTCTTCATCTGCTGTTTGGTTATGCGATTTTCTATGTCCAGGTGTTTCCGGCCATGATTAATACCTGGCTTTCTTTACCATATTTAAGTTCGTTTAAGAAAGTTTCCATACCATCCTCTAAAGGAATCAGGGCAATTCCCCTGCGTTGATATTCTTTCTCCAGGGTTGGTGAAACCATACCTGCACCTTTCCACGGACCCCAGTTTATGGCCATTACCTTACCTTGAATCTTCTGTTTTAAGGCCCAGGCATATTTATCCATCACACTGTTTGCAGCAGCATAATCGGTTTGTCCGCGATTTCCATAAACAGAAGCAATACTCGAGAAAAGAATTACAAACTGGGTTTCTGGTCGTAATTGCTCCGCCAATACCCTTAATGGAGTTACTTTGGTATCGAAAACACGTCCAAATGATTCGGAAGTTTTATTATGGAACAATTTATCTTCCAGTAAACCTGCACCATGTACTACGCCATCAATACGTCCGTAATCTTCATAAACCTGGTTGATTAAGCGGGTCAAAGCTTCTTCATCTTTAAGGTCCAGCGATTCGTAAACTACCGTAGATCCACCTTCTTCTAAAGTTGCAATGCAACGTAAAATCTGGTTGTTTTTATAGATTCTGTTTGTTTCCTGTTCTATTTCGGCAGGTTTTTTAATTTCACCCTGCTTAATTATATATTGCCTGATCTCGTCTTTGGTTTTTAATGAAGAACTGGCCTCATTTGCAGAGGCGATGGGGTTTGCCGAACGGCCAACTAATATGTATCTGCAAGGGTAATCTTTCGCAAAATGGATCATTAATTCAGCCGTAATCCCTTGTGCACCTCCTAAAACCATCACTACGGCATCTTTATCCAGGTGGATATGTGCATCGGTTTCGGTGCTCAACTGGTGTGGTACCAATTCCATAATGTGTCTTTTATGGTCATTGTAAATGATTTCCGAAGGTTTATCCGGATTGAGGATTTCGTTTAAGGTAATATTGGTGATTTCATCTGGAGACATTTTGGTTTCCAGACTGATGAAACGGCATTTGGTATGTTCGTATTCACGATCTAAGCTTTTAAAGAAACCAGAATAACCCTGGTAATTTCTCAAGAAAGAAATATCCGATTGATCGTTAAAATATTGTTTGGTATCCGCAATCAGGTACACCCACTTTACGGTATCAAAGTTTAGTTTTTTAATGGTGGCGAAATGATCGAGAATACCCACTTTTTGCTGTGCTTCGAACATATTCAGGATAATAAGGCCCTGATAGCCATCCAATGAATCTTCAAAGTTCACCAGATCGGCAATGGCACCATGTTTCTCCAGCACTTTTTTGATTTTGATCGCCTGGCCTCCGCCATCATCAGTTAAGGCAAAACGTTGCCCTTTTAAAATGGCTGCTTCAGTAATGGTAAGCGCAGCAGGAGTCAGCTCAAATCTTAAACGCGATAATTTTTCTCTAACCGTTTGATTGTCTATGCTCTCCTCAATAAGCTTTTTTGCTTCTGTAAGCACCTCTGAGCTTTCTGCTTCAACATTAGCAATCCAGTTAACCAGCGCATTTAAAGTTTTAATTGCAGCCAGTTTCTCCATTAAATCGTCAGCCTGATCGCCCTGTGAACCAAATCCGATTTTTTCTTTAAGCGAGGCGATAATTTCCATTCTTTTGATCGAATCGATGCTTAAATCGGCTTCAAGATCTAGCTCCATGCCTAACATTTCTTTTGGATAGCCGGTTTTTTCACTCACTATATCAAGAATGGCTGATTTTAACTGGTCTAAAGAGAATTTTGCAGGTTCGGCCTGGCTTGTTGCTGCGGTTACCAGAATAGGAGCGTGAGCTGATTTTGGCTGTTCGGTATTTTCGGTCATCCAGTTTACAAGACTGCTTAAGGTTTTAAGGCCTGCAAGCTGCTCCATAATTTTATCTTCCGGAAGGCTCAATTGAGAAAAACCACCCAATTCTGTACGCAAAGCACCAATAATTTCTACACGTTTAATCGAATCGATGCTTAAATCAGCCTCAAGATCCATTTCCATACCCAGCATTTCCTGCGGATAGCCAGTTTTATCGCTTACAATTTGTAAAAGCACCAGTTTTAAATCTTTTTGTGCAACCACAGGTATTATTACTTCGATGGTTTGCGCTTGCGGCACTTCCTGTTTTATCATGACCTGATTTTCAATGCGGGCCGGTTGGGGTGCCTGATAGGAGGCCAGGGGTTGATTAATGATTTGTGAAGGCATTGCAGGAGCCTGTCCTAAAAAGGAAAGCATCACATCGCGTTGTGCCTGAATCAGCATTTTCATGCTATGCAGGTACTCCTGCATCATTAAGTCTTTGGCAGAGCCATTAACGGTTTGATTTTCAGTTAGTGTAGAGGTGTTATTCATAAGGATGATCGGTTTAGTAATAGGGGATGCACCATTTGCCGGAAGTTTACCTGTTGATGGAACAGCGTGCTGGCCGTTTACGTACCAGATGGCAGGACTTTTTTTATAGGCTGAGGGCTCTTCCAGTTTGATGGTTTTAACTGAGCGGCCTTCGAACAATTTTTCAAGCTTGATTTCACGGCCTGTAGCCATATAGCCAGCCAACGTGCCCAATAAATTGCTCAATTTGTTCTGTCCTTGATCTTCGGTGTGTAAAATCACTTCATCTTTGCCGATGCACGATTTGGTTAAACCGCTTAGCACCTTGCCAGGGCCAACTTCTACGAAAACCCTGGCTCCGGCAGCATACATATCCCTTAGCTCATCAACAAAAAGGACAGGTTTTATCAAATGGTCAGTTAAACGTTCTTTAACTGCTGCAGCTTTAACGGGGTATTCTTTTGCCGTGGTGTTAGACCATACGGGGATTTTCAGATCGCTGAAGTTTATACCAGATAGTACTTCCAGGTAAAGTGCTTTCGATTTGGCCACTAACGGACTATGGAAAGCACAGGCTACTTCAAGCGGACGGAAAGAAATTTTAGCTTCTTTTAGCACTGCTGCCAATTGGCCAATGGCTGCAGTGCTACCTGCAATTACACATTGTGTTGGCGCATTAAAGTTTACCGGATAAACGTCTTTGATGCCGCCCATGTATTGTGAAAGATCTTCCTGTTTTGCACTCACAGCGAGCATAGTGCCCGGATCGCCGTTTTCTACGGCATTCAAAATAGATTGTGCCCGTTCAGCACTCAGGTAAACCAAAGCTTCGTCTTCAAAAGCACCAGCAAAACAAAGTGCAGGCAATTCGCCATAACTGTGGCCTGCAACCATATCAGGAACAATTCCTAATGATTTTAAGAAGTTAGCGATTGCAAGATCGACGATACCCAATAACGGTTGTGCCATGCGGGTATCTTTAATTCGTTCTTTTTGTGCTTTTGCATCAGCCTCATTAAATACAGTATTAGGGAAAAGGATTTTTTCGTATTCAGGATAAGCGGTCAGCAGTTTTCTCATTTCCGGAAAAACAACGAAAAGATCTCTGGCCATGTTTACGCGTTGGCTACCTTGGCCTGGGAACATAAAGGCAACTTTACCGTTCTGTTTTTTAGTGAGGTAGGTGTCTTTGCTTTCTACGCCGGATAAAACCAGGTCGATTTTCATGACCAGGTCTTCTGCATGGTTGGCAACGATGCTCAGTTGAACAGGTTTGGTATCGACTGTTGCAAGGCTATATGCAATATCTTTCAGTTCGATCTGATCGTTTATTTCTAAGAGGGTTTTTACCGAAATCACGCGGTTTTTGGCCTCTTCATAGGTATCTCCTCTGAAAACAAAAAGTTCGGAAGGCCATGATTTCAAGATCGAATTCTTATTTTTCGTATTCTGAGCACTTTCCAGTACTGCATGGAAGTTTGTTCCACCGAAACCAAAGGCACTTACACCTGCATATCGTTTTTCTTCCATCCATAAACCCGCTTCAGTATGGAAAGCGAAAGGACTGGTTTGTGCATTATAAATGCTGTTTGGTGTTTTTAAATTGATGGTTGGTGGTTTTATTCCATGGTAAACGGATAGGGTTGCTTTTATTAAACCGGCAATTCCCGCGGCACATTTGGTATGGCCGATCTGCGTTTTTACAGAGCCTAAATGTGTTTGTCCGGCGGTTGCACCAGATTGGTTAAGCATATCGGTCAATGCACTGATTTCAGTTTTATCGCCTACAACTGTACCTGTACCGTGCGCTTCTACCAAACCAACCAGTGAGGGGGTAATTCCAGCCTGGCTGTAAGCCCTTTCTAAGGCATTTACCTGTCCATTTTTGCGTGGAGCAGTTAAACCAAGGCTTTTTCCATCACTCGATCCTCCAACACCTTTAATAATAGAATAAATGGTGTCGCCATCACGTAAAGCATCATCATATCTTTTTAATACAATCATGGCAATCCCTTCACCAAGTGCAATTCCATCAGCTTCGGTATCAAAAGTGGCGCATCGTCCTTTTTTAGATAGCGCATGCGTGCTCGAGAACATGAGGTAATCATTGATGCCATTGTGAAGATCTGCTCCACCGGCCAAAACCATGTCCGATTTTTCTAAAAATAGCTCCTGACAGGCCAGGTCGATTGCTGCCAAAGAGGAAGCACAAGCCGCATCAACGGTGTAATTTCTGCCACCAAGGTTTAACCTGTTGGTAATTCTGCCCGAAATTACATTCGCCAAAATGCCAGGGAAAGAATCTTCTGTTGTTTTTGGTAAGGCCGCGTCTAACTCGGCAGGCATTTCGCCAAAAACCTGTTTGTAAAAGCCCCTGAAACTATAACTGTTAGCCAGATCGTTTCCGCCCTCTGCACCGATAATTACAGAAACATTTTCGTTATCCACACCGCCCTCGGCATAACCTGCATGCTGCATGGCCTGCTTAGCCACCATTAAGGTTAACAATTGGGTAGGCTCTATGGCCGCAAGCGATTGTGGTGGAATGCCAAATTCTAAAGGGTCAAAATCTATTCTCGGAATAAAACCGCCCCATTTAGAGTGCGACATATCGCCAGCAGTAGAATCGGGATTGTAATACAATTCTTTGTTCCATCTTTCATCTGGTACTTCTGTTACCGAATCTTTGCCCAAAATGATGTTGCGCCAGTATTCTTCAAGGTTTTTAGCTCCGGGGAAAATACAAGCCATACCCACAATGGCAACATCCAAAGCTTTGGTTTTATTTTCAGGAGGTGAAGAAAGTTTAGCGCTTAAAATATGTGTGTAATTATTGTCTGCTACATCCTGATGAAGATCGAGCAATGACATTACTTCTTTATGCATAGGTGCAATCTGACCGATCATGTACATGCCCAAATCAGTTTGTTCAGTTTCATTAATTTTTACGAGTTCATCGCCACGTCTTTCTATCCCCTTTGCAGCAATACGTAAACGTCCAACATTCAGGGTTTCCAGTTTTACCCAGATTTCTTTTTTATCCATGCCTTCTGCCTGAAGTTTCTTTTTTTCTTCGTTAAAGAAAGTGGCAAATGAAGAATTTAAACACCTTGTTTCGTGTCCCGGAGCAGTTTCGAGCAAAACAGTTTCGTTCGCTTGCATGGCTTCCTGCTGGAATTTGTCTAAAATTGCACCTGTACTTACGGCTTCTCTGGTATATAAATAAGCGGTGCCCATTAATACACCGATTTTCATTCCTTTGGCAGCCAAAGGAGCAGTCATCACCGAAATAAAGGCGGTAGAAAAAGCATCATGAATGCCACCAGCAAAGAAAATACTAATGCTTTCAGGATTTTCTTCTTTTAATAAACGTTCGATCTGTTTTTCCCACAATACCATGCTCGATAGCGGGCCAACATGTCCGCCACATTCCCGGCCTTCGAATACGAAACGTTTAGCGCCTTCTTTTAAAAACATATCTAATAGAGAGGCAGAGGGCACATGGAGAAAAGTTTTGATCCCTGCTTTTTCGAAGGGTTTAGCCTGCGATGGCCTTCCGCCTGCAATTAGTAAAACAGGAGGTTTCGCATTTAATATATATTCCTGTTGTTCATCTCTAAGCTCTTGTGGTGCGAAACCTAAAATACCTACGCCCCAGGTTTTTTCGCCAGCCAGTTTTTTGGTTTCTTCGATCAGGTTTTTTGCCGATGCACCCTTTAACAATGATAACGCTATAAACGATAAGGCACCAGCTTCTGAAACAGCATTGGCAAATGGCGCTACATCGCTTACCCTGGTCATTGGTCCCTGTGCAATAGGATAGGTAATGTTTAAATCTTTAGCTAATGGATTGTTTGCCTTGATAATATTAATGGCTTTGGCTTGTTTTAAATGGCCATAAATGGCTTCTTTTATACCAAAAACCAATTTGTCGAGCTTTTTGTATTTGGTTACCAGATCAATCGACAGGGCAATGTCCTGACCCATTGGAAGGTAGTTTGCTTCCAGGTCGTAACCTTTAAAGTACTGTTGAAGACCATTATAATTTATATCCTCTGCCAATGCTGGTGAATTAGGACGGGCCAATACACGGCAGTTATCGATTAGTCTGGTTTCAGTTCCACTTAATTTACCACAAACAGTTTTTAAATCTTCAGGAGCTGAGCATTCAGGGAATAATACGAGTTGACTATCTAAAATGATACCTCTTGCGCCTTGAGCCATTAAAGAGGCAGCTGTATGGATACCCACTCCACCCTGAACCCATACCGGAATGGAAGTGATTTCTTTAATAATCCGCTGAAAGAGAACAAAAGAAGATTCGTAAGCCACACGACCAGTGCCTTCATTACCTTTTATTATAATCCCATCTGCACCGTTAGCTTGCGCAACCCGTGCCGACTCCAGATCAAAAACCTGATAGAAAATTTTTGCTGATGTTTTACGTTTGAGTACGAAATCATAAGGTAAAATAATTAAACTTACCTGGGTGGGAAGATCAATGTCTGCTAATTCTAATGAATTGATGCTTACGCCGAAATCTGCAATAGCTAATTCTATAACTTCTTGAAGAGCTTTTTGGGCTTCATTTTTACTGTACCCAAGACTGAGAACCGGAAAGCAATCTGCTTTTTGTAAATTGGAAACCAATCTACTATCAGGAATTTCGAATGGAGTTACTCCAATAATGGCGTGTTTATTCATGGCTTTAGATTTTGATTCTAATCTTCTGTTTGGTGGATGATTTAAGCGGAACATAATGGTTCTTTATGTCGGCCGTAATACAGAATTACAAAGCTTTTTTAGGGCTAAACATAATTTGTATGATTAATATCACTAATGTAGTGATATTATAAGTCAATTGTTTTAAAAATTTATAAATGAATGAACTGAACAATAGCTTAAAAAATGCTTTGTTTTTTCATTAAAAAATGAATTTTAAGAACAAAATTCTTGTTAATATTTTCAATTGTCTTTCTTTTTATTTTTTATATAAATTTTATATACAAAAGAATAGAGACCGTGTTGAGTTAATATTAATAATGGGTTAATTTATGAATTATTTTTTGTAATTGCTTGATTTTATACATTTTGTGTTGATTTTTTTTGAAAAAAAATAAATTTTTATTGATTTAAGTTAGTGAAATGGAGCTTTTCGTCTTGTTGATTAATATTTCTTAAGCTTAGAGATTTTTAATTAAAAATTGAAGAAATTTATATCACATTTAGAATTGACAATTTTTGTATTATTAATTAGTATTTTAAGTAGGGTGTTTGTTGTTTTGTGTGTTTGTCGATGATGCACATTTAATGAAAAACCGCGTAAAATTTTAAATACGCTGATCATTCTCATTTTAAATGGAAATTGTTTTTATATATTCGTATAATAATCGTCATTATGACGTTTAATTAGCAAGATGTCAATTTTTATGAGAAAACGGTCTGAATGGATAAAACCATTGTACCAGATCTTGCAGCAAATCCGAACGATATGAGCATTCAAAAGTTTATTAAACCATTTGTTTTCCTTGGTTTGATAGCCAATCTGTCACAGGCGCAGGAAAAAAACAGTTACAATTTCGATTTCGGACCTGGAAAGGTTGTTAAAGGTTATACACAAGTTTTACCTGACGATGCTTACAGTAAAGAAAAAGGCTTTGGTTTTGATTTTGATTCGAAAGTTGAAGGTATAAATTATGACGGGAAGAATCGTTTAACTTCGGATCTGGTTAAAAGCAATAAACCATTTTATTTTTCAGTTTCGGTGCCCGAAGGAAATTACAAAATCAAGGTAACACTTGGCGATCCGAAGGTGGCAATGTTAAGTACAGTAAAAGCCGAATCGAGAAGGTTGATGCTCGAAAATGTAAAAACAAGGGCAGGGCAGTCGATAACGAAAACATTTATTGTAAATATTAAAGATAAACATATTGCTGGCGGGCAAGTGGTTTCGCTAAAGCCGCGGGAACTCAACAAACTTGATTGGGATGATAAACTGACTTTGGAATTTGATCATCAAACTGCCTTACAGGCACTCGAAATTACGAAAGTTGAGGATCAGATTACTGTTTTCCTCGCAGGGAATTCGACAGTGGTAAATCAGGATGATGAACCTTGGGCATCGTGGGGGCAAATGATTCCAAGGTTTTTTAAACCAGGAGTTGCCATTGCCAATCATGCTGAATCGGGCTTAACACTGGGTTCGTTTTTGGGTAGCAAACGTTTAGCCAAGATTTTAAGTATAATGAAGCCCGGCGATTACCTGTTTATCGAATTTGGACATAATGATCAAAAAGATAAAGGACCAAATGATGGTGCCTATAAATCGTATACCGAAAGATTAAAAACATTTATTTCGGAAGTGAAGAAAAAAGGTGGAATTCCGGTGGTGGTTACCTCAACCAGCAGAAGATCTTTTGGTGCAGATGGGAAAATTGTAAATTCTCTAGGCGATTTTCCTGACGCAGCACGGAAGGTTGCTGCCGAAGAGAAAGTGGCTTTGATTGATCTGAATGCGATGACATCAGTTTTGTTTAATACATTAGGTGAAGAGCCATCGAAAAAAGCTTTTGTTCATTATCCTGCCAACAGTTATCCTGGCCAGGATAAAGCATTGGCCGATAACACGCATTTTAACCCTTATGGCGCTTATGAAATTGCAAAGTGTATAATCTTAGGCATTAAAGAACAGCAATTGGGGATTGCAAAATATCTGATAAATGATTTACCAAAATTCGATCCTGCAAAACCAGATGATCCTGCAAACTGGCACTGGCCGGAAAGCCCTAAAAGTAGTGTGCTTAAGCCAGATGGAAATTAGAACAAAATATTACCTAAAAAGATGAAAAAAATAATAACTGCCGTTTTAATTACCGCTCTATACGGAACTGTTTTCGGTCAAACTGCATTGCAGCCATTTAGTTTAGCAGAAGTCCGCTTGCTTGCTGGCCCATTTAAACAGGCCCAGGAAACCGATAAAAAATACATGCTATCACTAAATGCAGACAGGCTTCTGGCGCCATATTTAAGGGAGGCAGGACTAAAACCCAAAGCAGTATCTTATGGTAACTGGGAAAATACCGGTTTAGATGGGCACATCGGTGGACATTATTTGTCGGCCCTGGCTTTAATGTATGCTTCCACCGGCGATGCAAAGGTGAAGGAGCGGATGGAATATATGATTGCCGAATTGGATAAATGTCAGCGCCAAAATGGAGATGGATATCTGGCCGGGATCCCGGGCGGCAAGGAAATCTGGAAAGAGATTAAAGCCGGAAATATCAAGTCATCCAGTTTTTCGTTAAATGGAAAATGGGTACCGCTGTATAATATCCATAAAATTTATGCGGGGCTGTACGATGCTTATGCAGTTGCGGGCAATGCCAAAGCAAAGCAGATGCTGATCAAACTAACTGATTGGTGTGTAGACATGGTTTCCAATTTATCTGATCAGCAGATACAGGAATTGTTAAAAAGTGAACATGGTGGGTTGAATGAAACTTTTGCTCATGTTTACGAGATAACTGGAAACCCGAAGTATCTTCAATTGGCCAAACGGTTTTCGGATCAATCCATTTTAAATCCACTATTAAAAAATACGGATGCCCTAAACGGTTTGCACGCAAATACGCAGATTCCGAAAGTGATTGGTTTTGAACAGATTGCTTTGTTGGATAAAGATGCTGCCTGGGCAAATGCAGCTGCTTTTTTTTGGAAAACGTTGGTAGAACATAGAACGGTAGCCATCGGTGGAAATAGCGTAAGAGAACATTTTCATCCCGCCAATGACTTTTCTTCAATGACAGAATCGCGCGAAGGGCCCGAAACCTGCAATTCTTACAACATGCTGAAGCTTACTAAACAGTTGTTTTTAGCCGCTCCTTCAAATACTTATCTCGATTACTACGAACGTACACTTTACAATCATATCCTTTCTTCGCAAAGGCCGGAAGGTGGTTTTGTGTATTTTACTCCAATGCGACCAGGGCATTACCGTACCTATTCCAATCCACAGGAAAGTTTCTGGTGCTGTGTAGGTTCAGGATTGGAGAACCACGGCAAATATGGAGAACTGATTTATGCACACAATGCGAATGATATATATGTGAATCTTTTTATCCCTTCAACCTTAAATTGGAAAGAAAAAGGTATTCAGCTTGTACAGCAAACACTTTTTCCAGATGCTGAGAACACGACAATCAAGTTGCAGTTAAAACACGAGCAACGTTTTGCCTTACATTTTCGTCAGCCTGCCTGGGTAGAGCATGAGAAAATGGCTGTGCTGGTAAACGGAAAAAAAGCAACTGTTAAAAGCGATGCAAATGGTTATGCCAGTATCGATCGTATCTGGAGTACAGGCGACGTTATTAATATTGCTCTGCCAATGCATACCACTACGGAGTTTATGCCCGATGGTTCTGATTGGGTAGCCTTTCTCCATGGACCGATTGTACTTGCTGCGGCAATGGATACTTTAAAACAGCCGAATTTAACCGCTGATGGCAGCAGGATGGGGCATATTGCTTCGGGTACTTTATTTCCGATCAGCGATGCACCATTGGTTACCGGGGCTAAAAATATGCTGGCAAATGAAATTACGTTGACCGATAAAAAGAGTTTAACTTTTAATGCACGAAATGCAATCTATCAACCAAAATACAAATCCTTAAAATTAGTTCCTTTTTATACCCTGGCCGAAAAACGGTATGTGGTTTATTTTCCTTACAGCAGCGCTGAGGCATTGCCGGAACGTGCGAAGGCGATTAAGTTGGCTGAAGAAGAAAAGATGAAGATTGAACAGGAAACGGTCGATCTGATCAATACGGGAGAGCAGCAGCCAGAATCTGACCACAATTTTAAAGGTGAACTAACCGATAACGGAACGTTTCAGGAAAGGCATTTCAGGAATGGGAAAGCATGGTTTAGTTATGTACTTAAAAATAAAGACCTATCCGGAAATAAGCTCCGTTTAACATATTTCGGAAAGGAAAAGAATAAAAGTTTCTCTATTCTGATTAATGGTGTTGCCGTTGAAAATGTAAAGTTAGATGGGAGCAGGGGTGATGTTTTTTATACTCAGGAGTATCAGATTCCAAAAGCGCTGTTAAAAGCAGATGTAGAAGTAAAATTTGTTGCCGATCAGGGATCTGCTATTGCCAATATATATGAGGTGAGGTTGGTGAAATAGATTTATGCTGATGTGGTCTGTGGGGACACAGACCATGGGGATTAGGTTTATTAATTAAGGCGTCATTTCGGTCCAATAGCTTATTCCGTGGTCTGTGTCCTCACAGACCACTAGCGTTATTCAAATGCGATCGTCATCCTAAACTTGTTTCAGGATCTATGAGGAAGATTTTGAAGTGGATATGTATAGACTATATAGATGCTGAACCAAGTTCAGCATGACGCGTGGTGGGTAAATTGATGTGGTTTAACAATATGGTTTGCGAGAAACTGCCCACTGTGATTATCAAAAGATATCGTCTTCCTGAACTTGTTTCAGGATCTTACTTTAGAAGTTTTATACCAGGTATGATAGATGCTGAACCAAGTTCAGCATGACGCAAGGAGGGGATTTATTAAAGTGAAGTTTATTAATTAAGGCGTCATTTCGATCCGAGCTATCGGATGAAGTGCAACGAAATGGAGAAATCTTTTTCATGAACCTAAGTGGTCTGTGAGGGCACAGACCATGGAATGTGGATTGAAAGGAAAATGTGCCTAAAGCGATTCGTCTTCCTGAACTTGTTTCAGGATCTTATTTGAGAAGTTTTATACCAGGTATGATAGATGCTGACCTGTAGCGAAGCGTAAAGTTACGCAGTAAAACAAGTTCTTAATGACGAACGGAGGGGATTTATCAAGTTAGATTTCTCCACTGCCGTCGAAAGGACGATAAATCTAGATCGTCATTTCGGTCCAATAGCTATCTGATGAAGTGCAACGAAATGGAGAAATCTTTTTCAAGAATCTAAGTGGTCTGTGAGGGACACAGACCACTGAATGTGGCATATTAATTTTTTCATGAATCAGGACAAGGTTTTAAACGCTCTTGTCCTGATTAAATTATTTTAGTTCCAGTACAACAACAGATTGAGCAGGTAATTCTACTTTTAATGAATTGCCTGATTTTTTTGCGCCCGTAAATTTTACATTGTGTACTTTGTTCAAATCGTTAAATGTATTTACATCAGTTAGTTTAGCTGAAGTTAAAATCTGTCCTGTAACTGTGCTCCATTTCAAGCCATCTAAAACCGTACTCAGGGCAATTTTTTTGTTAGGATCTAAATTAACCAGAGAAATATGGATGGCACCACTCGCATCCTGCGAAGCAGAAACGTTTAAGGCCGGGATTTTTTGATCACCTACAACATAATCAGGGCTGGTAAAGGCAATCGGTAGGTATTTGGCATCCTGGTGCACCTTGTACAGATCAAAAACATGATAAGTAGGGGTAAGGATCATCTTGTCTTTTTCTGTCAGGATTAAAGCCTGTAGTACATTTACAGTTTGTGCCAGGTTAGCCATTTTAACACGATCGGAATGGTTATTGAAGATGTTTAAGGTCGTTCCTGCAATTAAAGCATCGCGTAAACTGTTCTGCTGATACAAGAAACCAGGGTTAGTTCCAGGTTCCACATCTGTCCAGATTCCCCATTCATCAACCACTAAAGCAACTTTCTTTTTAGGATCGTATTTATCCATTATCGCGGAGTGTTTGCTAACCAGTTCTTCCATATGTAAGCAGTTTTTCATGGTCGAAAAGTATTGTGCTTCATCAAATTTGGTAGCCGATCCTTTTTTGCTCCAGTTTCCTGTTGGGATGGTGTAATAGTGTAAAGTTAATCCCCACATTTGATCGCCAATATTTTTCATACAGGTTTCAGTCCAGTTGTAATCACCTGAATTAGCCCCACTGGCAATTCTTTTTAACGGAGCACCCGGATAGTTGCGTGCATAAGTGGCATATCTGCGGTATAAATCAGAATAATAAGCAGGTGTCATGTTTCCACCGCAACCCCAACTTTCGTTACCTACACCCCAGAAAGAAACTTTCCATGGTTTTTCTCTTCCGTTTTGGCTGCGAATGGCCGTCATCGGGCTTACGCCATCAAAATTCAGATATTCTACCCATTTGGCCATTTCTTCAACAGTTCCGCTGCCTACATTACCTGCAATGTAAGGTTCGCAATCAAGCATCTGGCAAAGATCCAGAAATTCGTGTGTGCCAAAACTATTGTCTTCTGTTACACCGCCCCAATTGGTGTTAACCATCTTCGGACGTTGGTTTCTCGGTCCAATGCCATCTCTCCAATGGTATTCATCAGCAAAACAACCTCCCGGCCAGCGCAGGTTCGGAACTTTTATCTTTTTTAATGCCTCAACAATATCTAATCTTATTCTACCTTTATTAGGGATTGTCGAATTTTCATCCACCCAAAAGCCATCATAAATACAGCGGCCCAAATGTTCGGAAAAATGACCATAAATGTGCTTGCTCACCACTTGATCGCCTGCAGGTTTAATGGTTAACTGGGTTTCATTTTGTGCATGCACTAAAATCGAACTGCAGAATAGGGCTGCAGATAAGAGAAGTTTTTTCATCATGATCTCGTTAAATCTATTGGTTAAATGGGATTTTGATCACGTTAAAAGAGTAAGGTTTCAACGCGATGCTTAATTTTTTGCCTTTTAGGTTAATTGTGCTTTTTTTCGGGCTTACCGCTTCAGGATTTTCGAAAGAATTAACCTGTTTAAGGTTGCTGTTCGCTATTTCCTCATTAGTGGCCTTATTTTGTAATTTTATTTTTCCTTCCAGGTCAAAATCAATGTTCTGCGATTGATCGGAGTTGTTGGCGATTTTAATGATCAGTTCTTTTTTTGCCTGATCGGTTACCGCAGAAGCATAAAGGCCATCCTGACCGATAATGTTCTTCTCGTCAAGCGTAATTGCAATTACATCCGTTCCCTTATTGTTAGAAAACTGTTTCTGTACATAATAGTCAGGTGTTCCGTACGATTTCAGGTTATCTACCCAAATCATATCGGGTGCCCACTGCCAGGCATCAATATTAGCGAAAAGCGGGGCATAAGAGGCCATTTGTACCACATCCGCATTGCGCTCCAAACCTGTCATTAAGGAAGCCGAAGCCAGTGCACTTTGCCAGTTATTTCGGTTACTTCCAACTATACTATTGTCTGCATGTACTGCATATTCGCCAACAAAAACCTTCGATCCGTTTCTTGGGTAGTTATCATAACGTCCGGCATTTTTTAAAAACCAATCGGCAGAGCGGTAATAGTGTTCATCAATAAAGTCTGCATTATTGCTTCTTAAAGTAGTATTCAATAAGTTAAAGCGATCGCCTTCAGGATCGGTTCCCGAGCTGTTGATCAGTTTAAAGTCAGGATATTTTGCCTTGATGGCTTTAGTGAAAATGGCTAACCTTTCCAGGTATTGTGGGCCCCAGTTTTCGTTGCCAACCCCCATCATTTTTAAATTGAAAGGTTTTGGATGACCAAGATCTGCCCTCATTTTTCCCCATTTGGTAGTTACATCGCCATTGGCAAACTCGATCAGGTCTAGCGCATCCTGTACATAAGGATCCAGTTCGTCAAGTGAAGCTACTTCTGCAGTGTTAAACTGACAAGCCATACCGCAATTTAATATCGGCAAGGCATCTGAGCCTATATCTTCTGCCAGTTGGAAATATTCGAAAAAGCCTAAACCAAAGCTCTGGTAATAATCTGGTGCTGAACGATTTGCGAATTCAGTATTCCAGCGGTTAATAATCAGTTGTCTGTTTTCAATCGGACCAATAGTTTTTTTCCACTGGTAGCGGTTGGCCAGATCGGTTCCTTCTACAATACATCCACCAGGGAAACGGATAAAACCGGGTTTCATATCAGCCAATAACTGCACCATATCTGCCCTTAATCCTTGTGGACGGTTTTTCCAGGTATCGCCAGGGAAAAGGCTAATCATGTCCAGATCAATGTTTCCCTTTCCTTGAAACAGAATGGAGAATTTCGCTTTTGGAACGGTTTCAGTAGCGGTAAAACTTGCTGATTGTTTTTTCCAGTCGCTACCAGTTTGATCAGGTGTTAAACTTCCTTGTCCAATAATTTTATTGTTCGCATCTTTTAACAACAACACGAGTTTAACTCCCGGAGTTGATTGGCGGTACATCAATGAAAAATCGTAGCGTAATCCTTTTTTTACACCGATACCTTTAAATCCTTCATTTACGAGCTCAAAATCGTCGGTTTGTTTTTTTACTTGTAAATATCTGGGATTGGCGGTGTTTACCTCTTTGCGGTTTACCACTAGTATTTCGCCTTCTTGCTGTTTTTTCCGCTGGATCGTCCAGCCCATTAGCGGTTTTGCAAATTCGAAAGAGCGGTTTTTGATGAGTTCGGCATAAATGCCTCCATCGGCGCCAAAATTAATATCCTCGAAAAAAACACCCCACATATTCGGTTGCACTTTGGCAATAGAATGGTCTGTTTTAACTTTGATCACTTTTACAGTTTGTGCCTGCACTTCTGTAGTATAGCCAATTCCAATTGCATACGCTATGCATGCCGAAAACACACTTTTTACAGGGTAATTTAATTTCATACGGTTTAATATTTGGAAGATCCTAAAGGTAAAAGTAAAATATTTAAAATAATAAACGTTAACTAAACATTTATTTTTTTTCTTTTTCAGCTATTTTGTTTTTAAATTCTACAATCTTTGCATTAGCGAAAATGAGATAAGCAAAGAAATATAAATGGAAAGTGTAAAAGGCTTCAGTAAAGTGAATTTTGCTTAATGTTTAAATTTTTTAGCAGAAATCTTTATTATAGCTTATTGTCATTTTCGAAAAGCAGGATACTACAGGATGCGCCTTAAAAATATACTATTTACATTGGACATAAATCTTTAATAGCGGTTACCCGGCAGTTGTTAAGTTTACTAACCAAATTATGCATTGATGATCCTTCGTTTCTTAGATATTCTGGTGTTGATCAAGCCCATTGTAATTACCGATAAAAGAGTAGCTATATTAGCCAAGACTGCCTATATAGTGAATCGATTCTATTTTTTAATTAAGCTTTTACACAAGCCATGATGACCAAAACCATTACATTTTCCTGCTTCATAATCTGCTCGTTCTTTGCAACTCAGCTTTTCGGCCAGCGCCAAATGGAAAAACTGGGCCGTGGTGTAATTGCAGTAAGGCAAAATAATGATTCAGTTTATGTAGGTTGGCGGATGTTGGGTGCCGATGCCGATGAAATTGCTTTTAACTTATACCGCAAATCAGGGAATAATGAAGCCATAAAACTCAATCACGATCCCATTACCAGGAGCACTAATTTTGTTGATGCAGGAGTTAAATTCGATCTTCCAAACAGCTATTTTGTAAAACCGATTTTAAAAGGCATTGAATTAGAAGCCAGTAAACCTTTCAGGTTGCCAGCCAAATCACCTATTCAGCAATATTTAACGATTCCTTTAAAAACACCAGCAGGTTACACGCCTAATGATGCTTCAGTAGGCGATTTAGATGGAGATGGTGAATATGAAATTGTATTGCATCAAACTGGCCGGAGCAAGGATAACTCATCAAACGGTATTACTGATCCACCAATTTTTCAGGCTTATAAATTAGATGGAACTTTTTTGTGGGAGATTAATTTAGGGAAAAACATCCGCGAAGGTGCCCATTATACTCAATTTATGGTGTATGATCTGGATGGCGATGGCATTGCCGAAATGGTATGTAAAACTGCTGACGGAACAATAGATGGCAAAGGAAAAGTAATTGGCGATGCGACTAAATATTGGCGCAACGCGAACGGTAAAATACTGGATGGTCCTGAATTTTTAACTGTGTTTAGCGGAAAAACCGGAGAGGCTTTGGCCACAACAGATTATATTCCTGCCCGTGGCAATATTGGCGCCTGGGGAGGCAAAGGCGGAAACGGGAAAAACGATAATTCTGGTAACCGGGTAGATCGGTTTAATGCCTGCGTGGCCTATTTAGATGGTATTCATCCAAGTGTAGTGATGTGCAGAGGTTACTACGGCAGAACGGTTTTGGCGGCCTGGGACTGGCGCAATGGTAAACTAATTTCACGATGGGTATTTGATAGTAAAGACGCTAAAAATGCATTTTCGGGTCAAGGGAACCACAATCTTACGGTTGCAGATGTAGATGGCGATGGAAAAGACGAAATTATTTACGGTTCGATGTGTGTGGATGATAATGGGAAAGGATTATATACCACAGGATTGAGGCATGGTGATGCCATTCATGTTTCAGATCTTGATCCTGAACACCCTGGTTTGGAAGTTTTTGGTATTCATGAAATAGAAGAAGGTACAAAAGGGCCTGGTGTGGCCGTTTACGATGCGAAAACCGGCAAAATATTATGGAAAGGATCACCCGACGAGGATGTAGGCCGGGGAGTGGCCGATAATATTGACAATAGCCGTTTCGGTGCACAGATGTGGTGGTCAGGATCGAACGGATTATATGATATAAAAGGCAATAGAATTGGGGATCAGCCAAGATCAACTAATTTTTTGATTTATTGGGACGGTGATTTATCCAGAGAACTTTTAGATGCAAACCACATTGATAAATACAATGGCGGCAGGCTTTTTACGGCTGATGGAGCTGTTGCTAACAACGGAACCAAATCTACACCAGCATTAAGTGCCGATATTTTTGGCGATTGGCGTGAAGAGCTGATCTTAAGGTCGTATGATAACCAAAGTTTACGCATTTATACCACCACAATACCAACAGCACACCGTAATTATACTTTAATGCACGATCCGCAGTACCGTTTAAGTATCGCCTGGCAAAATGATGGCTACAACCAACCGCCACATACCGGCTTTTATTTCGGCTTCGGAATGAAGAAAGCACCAAAACCCAATATCACACTTGTAGAACCCCAAAAATAATAATTATAAAATGAAAAAATATAGCTTTATCCTGGCAGGAATGATCATCATTATTTGTTCTGCTGCCTTTATCGCTCAACATAAGCCCGTTTTGCATATCATTGGTGATTCTACTGTCCGTAATTTGAACAAAGAAACCTGGGGCTGGGGAACACCGATTGCTTCTCTTTTTGATAGCACCAGGATTGATGTAGAAAATAACGCTATGGCCGGAAGGAGCACGCGGACTTTTTTATCGGAAGGCAGGTGGGAGAAGGTTCTGGAAACACTAAAGCCAGGCGATTTCGTTACCATGCAGTTCGGACACAACGACGGAAGCGTACCTGATACTACAAAAGTCGGAAGAAGAGGTGTGTTAAAAGGAACCGGCGAAGAAACCAAAGTATTAACCTGGCCGGATGGACAGGTAGAAACGGTGCATACCTATGGCTGGTATATCCGCAAATTTGTACGCGAAACCAAGGCAAAAGGCGCCACACCAATTGTACTTTCCATGATCCCAAGGAACATTTTTAAAGATGGCAAAGTGGTTCGAGCCAATAACGATTTTGGAAAATGGGCCGCTGAAGTTGCCAAAGAAGAAAATGCCTGTTTCGTTGATCTGAATAAAATAACAGCCGATAAATATGACGCGCTCGGTCCCGATAAGGTAAAACTGTATTTTCCAGGCGACCATACCCATACCAATTTAGAAGGTGCTAAAGTTAACGCTGCCTCTGTTGTAGAAGGAATTAAAGAATTAAAAGACTGTGATTTGAAAAAGTATTTGCTTTAAAATGCTAAACCTCGTAGGTTTTTAAAACCTACGAGGTTTGAATAGACTAAAATCTGTATAATCATTCTAATAAAAATGAAATCGACTAAATACCTACCCCTCATTCTCTTAACTGCTTTTCTTGTTTTTTCTTCTTGTATCATCTTAAAACAACAGAAAAAACCAACTTTATTCCTCATTGGCGATTCGACCGTTAAAAACGGGAAAGGAAAAGGCGACGGCGCTTTATGGGGCTGGGGAAGTTTTATCGGAGATTTATTCAACAGTGAAAAAATCAATGTCGAAAACGATGCACTTGGCGGTACCAGCAGTCGTACTTTCCAAACCAATGGTTTGTGGGATGCTGTTTTGGCAAAAGTAAAAAAAGGCGATTTCGTGATGATGCAGTTTGGCCATAACGATAGCAGCCCGTTAGACGATACTGCCCGTGCCCGTGGTACCATAAAAGGTATCGGAATGGAAAGTAAAGAAATTTATAACCCGATTAAGAAAAAGCAGGAAGTGGTTTATACTTATGGCTGGTACCTGCGCAAATTCATCAGCGATATTAAAGCAAAAGGCGCAACACCTATTGTTTGCTCACCAATTCCACGCAATCCGGTTAAAGATGATGCTGTAGTTTTAGCCAACGACAGTTATGCCAGCTGGGCAGAAGAAGTTGCAAAAGCCGAAAAAGTCGATTTTATTCCATTGAACCAAATTATTAAAGATAAATATGCCGCTTTAAGTGCAACTGAGGTAAAGACATTTTTTACCGAGAAAGACCATACGCATACCAATGAGGCAGGAGCGAAGTTAAATGCAGCTGCTGTTGTAGAAGGCCTGAATAAATTAAGACACAATAAATTGAATAGCTACCTGAAATAAGTCATAGAGCAGGATACTACAGGATGCTTTGCTGAAGATATTGTCTTATTTTAACAGCCTAACCAAATACCAGCGGTGATAAGCCGTTAAATTTTATGCATAAACAGGTTCATCGGGTTTTCAAAGTGCTGATAGGCATTGCTTTCGTATTTTTAAGCATTACGCAAACACATGCCCAAAACATTTCGCTTGCAGGTAAATGGCGTTTCAAAATTGATGCTAAAGACGAAGGTATTAAAGGAAAATGGTATTCCACCATTCTTCCAGAATCTGTTCATCTGCCAGGCTCAATGGCCGAAAACCTAAAGGGCGACAACATTACCTTAAAAACAAAATGGACCGGAAGTATTTACGATAGCTCGTACTTTTTTCATCCCCGCTTAGAAAAATATCGAAAACCTGGTAACCTGAAAATGCCTTTCTGGTTAACCCCCGCCAAACATTATACTGGCGCAGCATGGTACCAGAAAGATATCTTAATTCCATCCAGTTGGAAAGGTAAAAGAATGGTGATATCTCTGGAATACCCCCATTCGGAAACAAGGGTTTGGATAGACGATATTGAGATCGGAACACAGTATACCTTTGTGGTTGCGCAGAATTTTGAACTCCCGGCAAATTTAAAGGCAGGAAAACATACCATTACTTTATTAATCGATAATCGTATCAAAGCGATTAATGTTGGGCAAGATTCACATAGTTTAACCGACCATACCCAAGGTAACTGGAATGGTGTGGTAGGTAAAATGGAGGTAACTGCCGGTTCGCCAGTGTATTTTGAAGATATCCAGGTTTACCCTGATTTAAAGAAAAAGTCAGCGAAGGTTAAAATCCAGTTGAAAGCCAGTGCCAATCAATCTTCTGCAGGAAAAATTATACTTTCTGCCAGCAGTTTCAATACCAAAAATATCCTGCAGGTAAAACCGGTAACAGCAACTTATGAGATCACAAACGGCGAAGGTAGCTTAGAAATCGATTTGCCAATGGGCGATAAAATAGCCACCTGGGATGAGTTCAATCCGGCATTGTACCGTTTAACAGCAACTTTACTATCGAAAGATGGCAAAAAAGACGAGAAAAAAGTGCAATTCGGCATGCGCGAGTTTAAAGCTGTAGGCCGAACTTTTGAAATTAACGGTCGTCCGGTTTTTTTACGCGGTACGGTTAACAATTGCGAATTTCCGTTAACAGGTTATCCGTCAATGGATGTTGCCGCATGGGTACGCATTTTTAAAATTTCGAAGGCTCATGGGTTAAACCACATGCGTTTCCATTCGTTTTGTCCGCCTGAAGCTGCTTTTATCGCTGCAGATCAAATCGGCTTTTACCTTCAGCCAGAGGGACCAAGCTGGGCCAATCATGGTACTTCTATCGGAGATGGAAAACCGATCGATCAGTTTATTTATGATGAAACCAACCGCATGACTAAAAACTATGGCAATTATGCATCCTTTTGTATGATGGCCTATGGTAACGAACCGCGCGGCAGACAGGTTGAATATCTTACTAAGTTTAATAATTATTGGAAAGCTAAAGATTCGAGAAGATTATATACAGGCGCGTCAGTTGGTGGTAGCTGGCCGGTTATTCCAAACAACGAATTTATGGTACGTGCAGGTGCCAGGGGGTTAGACTGGGGCAGAAAACCAGAGACTATTTCTATTTATGCCAAACAGATCGAGCAGTTTACAGTGCCTTTTGTAGCACATGAAATGGGACAGTATTGTGCTTTCCCAAATTTCGATGAAATAAAAAAATACACGGGTGTTTATCGTGCAAAAAACTTCGAGATGTTTCAGGAAGATCTCAAAGACCACGATATGGCCGATCAGGGGCACGATTTTTTAATGGCTTCGGGTAAATTACAAGCCCTTTGTTATAAAAATGAAATCGAAAAGGCATTACGCACACCAAATTACAATGGCTACCAGTTATTATCGCTAAATGATTATCCAGGGCAGGGAACAGCACTTGTTGGTGTTCTGGATGCCTTCTGGGATGAGAAAGGTTATATTACCGCTAAGGAATTTAAACGCTTTTCTAATAGCACGGTGCCTTTGCTAAAAGTTTCAAAATTTGTTTTTACCAATAACGAAACCTTAGAAGCTGCTGTAGAAGTGGCACATTTCGGGCAAGCGCCAATTGAAAATGCAAAACTCTCGTGGACCCTCAACGATGAAAGAGGAGTAAATGTGGTCAAAGGTAATTTTAGCCCTAAAACGCTCAATATTACCAATTGTATTGCGATCGGAGAAATCAAATTCCCCCTAAATGGTATTACAAAAGCAGCAAAACTGAAACTGGAAGTTACCATTGATGGAACTGAATTTGCGAACGATTGGAGCTTTTGGGTTTATCCTGCGAAATTGCAAGCGGTTAAGAGCAACGTATACTATTGCACCAGTTTAGATGATCAAGCCCGGTCCGTTTTAGCAGATGGTGGCAATGTTTTTCTCAATGCAGCTGGCAAAGTAGTAAAAGGAAAAGAAGTAGTGCAAACCTTTCTTCCTGTTTTCTGGAATACCTCATGGTTTAAAATGCGTCCACCACATACTTTAGGGATTTTATGTGATCCAAAACATGCTGCTTTTAAAAATTTTCCAACGGATTATCATAGTGATATGCAATGGTGGGAAATTGTAAACAAATCGCAGGTAATGAACCTCGAAGATTTTCCCTCTGGATTTAAGCCAATTATTCAACCGATAGATACCTGGTTTTTGAACCGCCGTTTGGCATTGGTTTTCGAAGCGAGGGTAGGTAAGGGGAAACTTGTGGTTTCTAGCGCTAATCTCTCACCTGATTTAAAAGATACTCCTGCTGCGCAACAACTTTATTTCAGCTTGCAGCAATATATGATGTCTGATCAGTTTAATCCAAAATATGAAGTGGCTTTTAATACCGTGAAAGATATTTTCGAAAGTCCGTCGAAAATTCAGTTCGATACCTTTACAAAAGATAGTCCGGATGAGTTAAAACCAAAACCTAATTCCAATTAATCGATAAGCGAAATATCACCATGAAGAAATTTATATTCAGTTCCGCTCTGATTCTCAGCGTATTTACACAGGTACTTTTTGCACAAAAAATCCCCAATAAAAAGGATGTTTTAAAAGTATTGAAATTAACAAATGCTTATTTCATGAACAAGTGGCCTGATGCGGGGAAGTCGATTATAACCAATAGGGAGCGACCAAGCAATATCTGGACGAGGGCAGTATATTACGAAGGATTAATGAATCTTTATAAAATTCATCCTGAAAAAGCATATTACGATTATGCGGTTCAATGGGGCGAAAAACATAACTGGGGTTTAAGAAATGGTATTACTACAAAAAATGCCGACGATCAGGCCTGTGGACAAACCTATATCGATCTTTACCTGATCGATAAACAACCCGAACGCATTAAAGACATTAAAGCTTCCATCGATCTGGTAATCAAATCGGGCAAGGTAAACGATTGGACATGGATTGATGCCATACAAATGGGAATGCCTGTTTTTGCTAAACTGGGTAAATTATACAACGATACCACCTATTATAATTACATGTACAAAATGTATATGCATGCTAAAAATACTGAGGGTGGTGGCTTGTACAATGCCAAAGATGGCCTTTGGTGGCGCGATAAAGATTTTGTGCCTCCTTATAAAGAACCAAATGGTGAAGATTGTTATTGGTCAAGAGGTAACGGATGGGTGGTCGCTGCACTGGTACGTGTGTTAGAAATTATTCCTGAAAATGAAGTTCACCGCAGTGAATACTTAAAAACCTATCAAGAAATGATTAAAGCTTTGGCGGCCATCCAGCGTACTGATGGTTTCTGGAATGTAAGTTTACACGATGCGACCCATTTTGGTGGTAAGGAAACTTCGGGTACTGCTTTGTTTGTATATGGCATGGCCTGGGGTGTAAATCAAGGTATTTTAGATAAGGCTACTTATCTGCCGATTATTACCAAAGCCTGGAACGCCATGACGAGAGATGCTGTTCAAAAAAATGGCTTTATTGGTTTTATGCAGGGAACAGGTAAGGAACCAAAAGACGGACAGCCGGTAAGTTACACCAGCATGCCTGATTTTGAAGATTATGGCCTAGGTTGTTTCCTATTGGCCGGAACAGAGGTATATAAGCTTAAAAAGTAACTGAGATGAATTTCAGAGATTTAGGGAAAACACAGACCATGGATATTTGTCATTCTAACATAGTGGAGAATCTTTAAGCATAGAATACAGGTCTAGCTAAAAACACTGAACCAAAATGTAAATGAAGAACTCTGTTTGAGTGCTTATCTGTTCGGGATTCTTCACTGCGTTAAGAATGACAGGACTGGTTACTAAAACTCATTAAAAATAAAATTAAAAACATGAAAATTGCATTCAAAATGAAGCTTAAGCCCGGTTTTAAAGCAGAATATAAAAAGCGCCATGATGAGATCTGGCCAGAACTATCTGCTTTATTAAAGGAAAATGGGATCAGCGATTATTCTATTTTTTTAGATGAAGAAACCAATATACTTTTTGCTGTGCAACAACAAAATGGCAGTTCCTCGCAGGATTTAGGCAGTACCCGGATTGTGCAGAAATGGTGGGCCTACATGGCGGATATTATGGAAACCAATGCTGATAATTCTCCAAAAACACTTCCTTTAGAAATGGTTTTCCATTTAGATTAAACCTATGCAATTACAAAGATTCTTTTCTGTCCTGCTGCTTAGTACATTGATTTTTAGTTTGGCTAAAGCACAAAAGCCTGTGAAAAATACCAGCAGTTGGCCTGTTATCGAAAAGCAGATGAAGCCCTGGACCCGCTGGTGGTGGATGGGAAATGCTGTAGACGAAAAGAATTTAAACCTGGTTTTAAAGAAATACGCAGATGCTGGTCTCGGTGGAGTAGAAATTACACCAATTTATGGTGCTAAGGGTTATGAAAAACAATACCTCCAGTTTTTATCGCCAAAGTGGATAGATATATTGCACTATACGGTAAATAAAGCCAATACTTTGGGTTTAGGAGTAGACATGAATACAGGTACAGGCTGGCCGTTTGGCGGTCCGCAGATTAAGCCAGAAAATGCCGCCACCAAACTGATTACCCAGCAATATACAATCAAAGCGGGCGAGAAGTTAACCGAAACCATTAAAGTTAAAGAAGCGAAACAGGATTTCGCGCAGTTGCAGGCTTTAACCGCTTATGGGCCAAATGGTGAGGTGCTCAATCTGCTTCCAAAAGTTCAGGCCGATGGAGCTTTAAATTGGTCGCCAACGAGCGGTATTTGGGGTATCTATGCTGCTTTTGCAGGTAAAACAAGACAAATGGTTAAACGTGCTGCACCTGGGGGGGAAGGTTTTACTTTAGATCACCTCGATAAAAATGCAGTTGATATTTACCTGAAAAGATTCTCAGATGCTTTTAAGGAAAAACCGCAAGGTGTCCGGTCGTTTTTTAATGATAGTTATGAAGTGTATGGCGCTACCTGGACACCAACTTTCTTTCAGGAATTTAAGAAAAACAGGGGCTATGATCTTGCGGCTCATATTAAAGAACTAACCGGTAAAGATTCTACAAGTGCAGATATTGCGCGTTTAAAATCTGATTACCGGGAAACCATGGATGAGCTTCTGCTCCATAATTTTACGCAAAACTGGACCAATTGGGCACATCAGCTTAAATCGGTTACCAAAAACCAGTCGCATGGTTCGCCGGGCAATCTGCTCGATCTTTATGGGGCCGTTGACATTCCAGAAACCGAAACCTTTGGTTCAAGTTACTTCCCGATTTCAGGACTTAGGCGTGATGCAGCGGATATCCGCAACGTAGATCCAGATCCGATGATGTTCAAATTTGCTTCTTCTGCCGCGCATACAGGCGGCAAAAAACTGGTTTCTTCCGAAACATTTACCTGGCTAACTGAGCATTTTAAAACCTCGTTTTCGCAATGCAAACCAGAAGCGGAGCAATTGTTTTTGTCGGGGATAAACCATGTTTTTTATCATGGAACCACCAATTCGCCAGCAAATGTGCCCTGGCCGGGATGGCTGTTTTACGCTTCGGTAGAAATGAACCCGAACAACAGTTTATGGCCACATGCACAAGGATTGAATAATTATATTGCCCGTTGTCAGTCTGTTCTTCAATCAGGAAAGCCAGACAACGAACTATTAATTTATTGGCCAATTTATGATGTTTGGAACAAGGCGAAAGGTTTGGATATGGCCTTAAAAGTACATGATGTTGATGAATGGTTACACCCAACAGCCTTTTATAAATTATCAAAAGATCTTTCTAAATCTGGCTATTCGTTCGATTTTGCATCCGATCGCTTGTTAAAGCAATCAACGGTTAACCAGGTATTAATCAGTACCAACGCAGATGCTTCGCCATATCAGGTATTAATTGTTCCGCAATGCGAAATGATGAGCCCGGAAACATTAGATCAGATAATAAAACTGGTCAGCAATGGAGCAAAAGTCATTTTTCAGGCATTACCTAAAGATGTTCCGGGTTTAAATAATCTGGAAGCCAGAAGAGCACAGCTAAAAGCTGATTTAGCAAAATTTATCTTTACGGATGGGGCAAATGGTATTAAACAGTTTAAAATTGGACCAGGCGTAATTTTATTGGCTGCGGATGTGCAAAAGGCATTAAATTCGATAAATATTAACAGAGAAACATTAACCGATACCGGACTGCAGTTTATCAGGAGGAAAACAACAACGGGCAAATATTATTATCTGGTAAACCACAGCGCTAAAGACATTGATACCGAACTTTCTTTAAATGAAAGTGGACAGGTTTTAATCATGGATCCGCAAAGCTCGAATGTGGGTTTGGCGGCAATACGTGATAAAAAGGTTCGTGTACAGCTTAAATCGGGTGAGAGTTTGTTTTTAAAGGTCGGTCAGAATGGAACAACCAAAACGCCCTGGGTTTATTTAAATAAAGCTACCAGTACTGTTAATCTCAACCAAGCCTGGAATTTACATTTTACTGAGGGTGGACCAGAACTTCCTGCAGATCAGCAGTTAGCTAAACTGGTAAGCTGGACTACTTTAAACGATCCTAAATTACAGGCCTTTTCTGGTACAGGTGTTTATACTTCAAGCTTTACGCTGAGTTCAAAATCGGCCAAAGAATATGTTCTAAACCTGAATCAGGTAGATGAAAGTGCACGTGTATGGATTAATGGACAAGAAGTAGGCATTTTATGTAGTATCCCTTTTCAGGCACGTGTGGGTAAATATTTAAAAACAGGACATAATACCATAAAAATTGAAGTGGTTAATTTGATGGCGAACCGGATCCGTGATATGGATATCAAAAAAATCCAGTGGCGGAATTACCACGAGATTAATTTCGTAAATATTAACTATAAGGATTTTGATGCATCAAACTGGAGTGTAATGCCTTCAGGGTTAATCGGCCAGGTAAGCATTACAGCTTTCAACTAAACATATATTATTAACTCCGGCACACGAAATTTTAAAAAAAAATTATACAAATAATATGAAATTTATCATCAAAAGATTCCTAATACTCACTTTGTTTACCGTCATCGGTATAAATGCCATGGCACAAGATTATATCATCACAAAATTTGGTGTAGGTAATGATAGCACTAAACTGAACACCAAAGCCATTCAAAGTGTAATTGATAAGGCTTATCAAAAAGGAGGAGGAACGATTGTAATTCCTAAAGGTGTTTATCTTAGCGGAGCACTCTTTTTTAAGCCTAAAACGAAGTTGTTATTACAGGAAGGCGCTGTGCTTAAGGGCTCTGATGATATAAAAGATTATCCTTTTATCCCATCGCGGATGGAAGGCAGGAGCCTTAAATATTTTGCCGCATTGGTTAATGCCACAAAGGTAGATGGTTTTAGTATTTCAGGCCCAGGCACCATTGATGGAAATGGCCTTAAATTCTGGAAAACATTTTGGGCACATCTCGATTCACTTAAAAAATTAGGAAGGGAATCTACAAATCTGGAGGTAAGCCGTCCGCGGTTACTTTTTATATGGGGATGCAACAATGTGATTATTAAGGGGGTGAAATTGCGTAATGCAGGATTCTGGACCACCCATTTGTACCAATCTAACAATGTATTAATTGAGAATTGTGATATCCGTTCGCCATTTCGCCCAGTAAAAGCACCAAGCACTGATGGTATAGACATTGATTTTTGTAAAAAAGTAACCATTAGGAATTGTTATATCTCGGTAAATGATGATGCCATTTGTATTAAAGGCGGTAAAGGTCCTGATGCACAGAAATTGCCAGAAAACGGGATTGTTGAAGACATTTTAATTGAAAACTGTACCATTGGCGAAGCACATGCTACTTTAACCATGGGAAGTGAGTGTATCCATGCACGTAATATTACCATGCGCAACTGTAAAGTGGATAATAATTGCCCCATTTTAAAAATGAAAATGCGTGGAGATACTTTTCAGCTTTACGAAAATATTACGGTAGAAAACATTACCGGGAAATGCGGTGCAATTATCGACTTAAATCCCTGGAAACAGTTTTTCGATTTGGCAGGCAGCACTGCGGAACCATTTGGTACAATCAGGAACATTAAGATAGCCAACATTAAAGTTGAGGCAACTAAATTTGGCGAAATGGATGGAAACCCGGAAGATAAGGTATCTGGCTTTCTTTTTAAAGATTTGGAAGTAACTACGAAAACACCTTTTTTAAAAAACAGGCATCAGGATGTTAAAATGGAGAACGTAATGGTAAACGGAGCGCCATTGGTGGTTAAGCCTTAATCAAATTAATATTGCGTCATACTAAACTTGTTTTACTCGTAGCTTTCCGCTTCGCTACAGGTCAGTATCTATCATGCTGTTAAGACCCTGAAATAAATTCAGTTTGACGACCGGAGTAGGAAATTTCACATTTATTGCTTGCGCTCGTTTCCAAACGAGTGCATAAATAGGATTACGATTATATCGTTATAAACGATTATTTATTTCTGTGCATTCCGTGTTTCCGTGGTAAAAAAAGCAAAAAGCTACCAATCCAATTTCAGCAAAACTACTCCTTGCCGGGCTAATTCCATTTCAAAAGCACCACCTGTGGTGTCAAATTTTTTCGGTTTACCAATCATTTTAAGTTGCCCGGATTTCTCTAATGCAGCAATCTGTTTTGCATCTGGATTTTGGGGTGAGCCCATTTTTTTCCATTCTGAGTAAGAATTGCTGTTTTCGGTATCAATGCGATATTCTATAACCATTACCGTTTTTGCGGGCAGTTTATTCAGCAAGATAGAAATAAGATCTTTCGAATCCGTTTTATCCTCATCATGGTAGTTCCACAACAGAACAGCAGCGGTTTTCTCAGCTTTAGTGGCTAAAACACCTATATCGGTTTGCGGTTTTCTGATGCTCGAATCCAAAATAGCATTTAAATTGTACATGCGGTTGCTTATGGCTTCAACACGGTTCCCTTTCATCTGGCCGAACATCCTGAATACATTCAGCACAGGTTTATCAACGCCATTAGTCGCTAAATCTCGAAAGCCTGCAAACCAGGGCTGGTTTTCAAATTCGAACGACCAGGTAACAGCGCCCAACAGATTGATTTTATATTTATCTGTAAGTTCGTAAAGTCGGGCAAAAGAGGCTGCTGTATAGCTCGAATACATGGTGCCGTTGCGATAAGCATTCTCTGGGTTAGTACTCATGCCACAAGCAGCGCAACCTTCAGGATCGGATTCTCCGATAATTACAGGGATATTTTTAAGCTGAGGGTATTTACTGATGATCTTATAATTTCCATCAATATTGCGGAGCTGAGTCCTTACATTCATCACTACGGTTCCATTAACCACATTTGGCGAGCCTTTAGCATGAAAAAGTACAGCATCTAAAGGAGAACCGATTTTACCCGTTACATAATTGGTGTCGTTTAAACAATGTTTGATAAAGGCATCTAAATATTTTGTTCCTCCACCTGTTACATTGGCACCACCAATTTTTGCAGTGGGTAAAGCCCTTTTAAGTCCGTCGGCAGCATAATCGTAAAGTTTAAAGAATTCGGCCTGTGTACCTTTCCAATAAGCGCCATCGGGCTCGTTCCACACTTCCCAATACCAGCTTTCTACCTCAGCCTTGCCATACCGTGCGACACAATGTTTTACCCACTCGTAAACCAAATTGCTCCATTTTTTATAATCTTTAGGGGGATATGCCCAGCCGGTTAAAATTTCATCATACCGGGCGCCTGGCTTCCATTTATGCTGATAAGGAAAAGGTTTGGTTGATAGCGCTTCGGGCATAAAGCCAATTTGTGCCAAAGGTTTCATGCCTCTTTTTACATAAGTATCGAAAATCTGATCAACAATTTTCCAGTTGTAAACGGGATTACCTTTGGCATCTTCTGTATAGGCATTTGTTGATCCCCATTTTAAAGCAGGAGTACCATCGCCAGAGGTTAGCAAGTTATGCGCACGTACATATACCGGAACCGGACTTAATTTAGAAAGTTCGGTCAATAACTTCTGACCATCTTTCATATAGGTATAATTCGGTTCATCATAACCAAACCAGGCCCAAATGGGTTTCATGGGCGCTATATTCTTGTCGAAATTAACTTCGATGTTGGCTTTAGACTGCCCATTAACCGAATGGATGAAAGCGGTTAAGCAAAAAAGCAGCAAGTAAGCTTTTTTAAATTTTTTCATATCGTGTTTTTAATGTCAATCTGAGGGGCTAATTTGTCTCCTCGAAGTGTCGTCATTTCGACCGCAGTGGAGAAATCTTTAAATTTCATTTCAATAACTTGGTTAAAAGATCTCTCCATTCCGTTGCACTTCAGTCGAGATGACGACCTTTCTATTAGCATCTGCCAACGGAACGGGCCTGTAAACTTCAGAAGTCTGCCTAAGGCTGCTCGTAAATTTCTGCTTCAATAATACTTAAATCACCCTTTAATTTGGTTTCAGTATGGTTAACGCCATCATCAGGTTTTTACCATTTACCTCTAGGCCAATATATGAGTTTTCTTTTTCTAGGCGCAACAATGGTATGGTATCTGTTAAAAGTTTATATCGAAATAGCATCAAAAAGATATGGAGTTGCTACATTTGACTGGAGGGTTTTATTTGTCAGATTTAAACATTAAACTTTAAATTTGAATATATGAGCAGACGAATATTTGATGAGCCTTTTAAAAGAATGGCTTTGGATCTGGCCCATGCGCGGGGTTCGATAAAGGATGTTGCAATAGAATTGGGTATAAGTTCGAACCTTTTAAGTAAATGGAAAGAGCGCGAAGGAATTGCAAAAGCTGATACTACAAGCCTTAGCGAGGAGCAGCAATTGATTCGGAAACTTCAAAAGGAGCTTAAAGAAGCCCAGCTAGAACGTGATATATTAAAAAAGGCGGTAGGCATCTTTTCCAAGGGAGACGGGAGATATTCGGATTTATAAAAGATTACCGAAAGATATTTTCTGTTGAAAGGATGTGTAGGGTATTTGGAATAAACAACAGTAGTTTTTATTACTGGTTAAAAAACCCCCAGGGTAAGCGGCTTACCGATGATAATTATCTTATGATAGAGATAAGCAAGATTTACGCAGAGAGTAAAGGGTGTTACGGGAGTCCGCGTATTACTGCCGAATTATGTTCCAGAGGGATCTTTATCTCTCGGCCCAGAGTTGCCAGGCTGATGCGCAGATTGGGTATAAAGAGTACCATCCGTAAGAAATGGGTACAGACAACAGATTCACAGCACACTTACTCCTTAGCAGAAAATTTCCTTAATAGAGATTTTTATGCCGCCAATATTAGAGAGAAATGGGTTTCAGACCTCACTTATATACAAACTGGGGAAGGTTGGCTATATCTGACAACAGTTATAGATCTGGCGGATAGAAAAGTTGTAGGCTGGTCATTAAGTGAAAATATGGAAGCTGAGAACACCACGATAAAGGCATTAGAAATGGCTATAAAGAATAGACCTATTACCCAACAGTTAATTTTTCACTCAGACAGAGGTATACAATATGCATGTTCCGAGTTCAGAAAAAAATTAGAATGCTTAGGGATAAAGCAAAGCATGAGCAGAAAAGGAAACTGTTGGGATAACGCAGTTGCAGAGAGTTTCTTTAAAACTATAAAAACAGAAATGATATACCAGCAGATATATAAAACAAGAGCGAAGGCTAGTTTAGCCATTTTTGAATATATAGAGGTCTGGTATAATAGAAAAAGAAGACATTCATACTTAGGGTACTTATCGCCATTAGAGTTTGCAAACAGCTCAATAAATCCTAAAATCGCAGCTTAAAAGAAAGAAAAATATCTAAAGTAATGCTTCTCAATAAAAATAATATGACAAAAAAAAATCTCCAGTAGACTATTGCAATTCCAATAAGAAAAGATTTCTTCATCTCTGACGAGGCAGTTAATTTTTCATCAGATTCTGTCATGTTGAGCCTGTCGAAACACTTCAAAGTATTTAAATTAGGTCCTTCGACTTGCCATTTTACAGATTCAATAAAATGCCATTATTGCGAGAAAAGAAGCAATCTTACAACAATCGCTAAAAGCGTGCGCATTAAGATTGCTTCGTCGGCTGAAAAAAGTCTTCTCGCAATGACGATTCTTCGCAGCCTATCACCGCAAAAAAAAAAGTCTCTATCATCTATTTTGGTTTTAGTATAATAAATTATCCTTCAGGATGACCAAGCTATATTTATAATAAACCTTTTTTTACCCTAAATTACTTACCAGCCTGGGTTTTGCATGGCCTGTTTTTGTTCAGGTGTTAATGCAGCTCCACCGCTCTTAATCACATCTAAGAAACTCTGAGGAATTGGGCGTAAGTAATGTTTGCTCTCTGAAGGTTTTGCCTCATCGTTAAAGGCAGCTGTTCTGGCTACCAATGTTTTGGTACGTGCCAAATCTTCCCAGCGCAATAACTCGCCCATTAGCTCCCTGGAGCGTTCGTTTAAGATAAAAGCGGTAAACTTATTTTCCTGTGAGGTAGCACCAATTTTATCATAAAACTCTTTATTGGAGTTAAATATGTCAGCTTCGCTGTTTAAGTGCATACCTGTTAGGGTAGTGGCAGTTGTAGCGGTTAGGTTATTCGACTCGAAATAGCTGTTTTTATCAGAATATGAAACAAATTGCGCTGTGTTTGCAGCAGCATTGTTTTTATATGATGCGCCACCATCTACATAAGCAGAACGGTCTTCACCTTCCTTATACGCAGCACGATCTCTAACTTTATTTAAGTATGGAATGGCCTGCGCAAACTGGCCCATTCGTCCGTAAGCTTCAGCTGCAATTAAATAGGTTTCTGCGAGGCGGGCTAAAATACCATCCCGTTGACCAAATTGAGAGGCTACCGCATTTCTTGAACCATCCATAAATTTAGATAGAGCAACAAACTGACTCACACCATAATTTCCATGTCCACCCAAATAACTTTGAGTTTGGCCAGCAAAGTACCTTACATACATACTTGGTTTACGGCGACTAATATCGGTGGGAAGTGCAGGGTTTGCATTTGCAACTGCAGGTGTATACCTGGTATCGCCTGCATTATTAACGATATATAGAATAGATTCTTCACCGCCGGCAAATTTTGCTTTACCCACAAGATCTGGTGTTGGTGCTGTTCCTGCTGTCCAAAGTGGTGCTGCGGCAGGCCTGTTACATAAATAACGTGTTTTAAAACTTTTCCAGAATCTCGAGTCGTTTACACGGTCAAAAACATCGAGGGCATAATCTGTAGACCTTAAACGCTGGAATTCACGATCGCCAGGGATATCGCGTTGCATGCCTGGTAAATTTTGGTAAATAGACGGATAATACAGATGTACCTGGTTACCATAACGCCCCTGAGTAGCTGTATTGCCAGAGAACTGGGCGGCTAAAATGATTTCTTTGTTGGTTTCGTTTGTGCCATCAATGGTCGTGAAATTCCATAAATCGCTAAAGTTGGTAGCCAGAGTATGCTGACCGCTGTTAATCACCAGATCGGCATATTTTACAGCGTTCTGAAGATCGGCGGTTTTGGTATCACTATTCCAGCTATTGTTTATTTCGCTTGCACGGAATAAATACGCTTTTGCCAAAAAGTGTGCTGCTGCCCATTTGGTAATGCGGCCGGTTTCTGTTACTGTAGCCGGTAAAAAGTTATAAGCTTGTGTAAAATCTTGAATTATTTGCTCATATACCTCTTTTGCACTGTTCCTGGTAAATTCTTCCTGAATGAAATCCTGTGCTTCTAACCTCAACGGAACACCACCATATTGTTTTACCAGTTTGAAATAATCGAAAGCACGCATAAAATAACCTTCGCCCAGACGAGTGTTTTTGCTTGCACCCTGATAATACAATGGTACGTTTTTGATAAGAATATTCGCCGAATTTATGTTTTCGTACATATTATCCCATACACTGGCTACATCAGCATTAAGGGAATTCAAACTTGCGTCGTAAGAATTCCACATTTGTTCGGTTCTATCTCCACCAACTGTAAATTCATCTACTCCATAGTTGGCGGTAGTATATGCCCAGGTATAATTAAAGTGAAATTTTAAACTCTGGTACATGCCTATGCTTAAACCGTCGAGGCCATCAGTTGTAACAAAATCTGCAGTGGTACGGGCATTAACAACTTCTTCATCTAAGAAGCTTTTTTTGCAGGAAGTAGGGAAAATCATCAGTCCTCCTAATATTGCAGCACCCGATAATATATTTATAATCTTTTTCATGATCAATTTCTTTAAATAGCGATTAAGGATTAAAGGCTAACATTAACACCAAATACGACACCTCTGTTAAAAGTTGAGGTAACGCTATTGTTGGATGAGATGCCCGAATCAGGATCAACCCAGCCAACATTAGAGTAAATTAAACCCGGATTAATGGCTTGTGCATATACCCTTAATTTAGATAATGCTAATTTTTTAGCAATTTTTTCCGGGAAATAATAGCCCAATGAGATATTTCTGATTTTTACGAAAGATCCATCCTGGTAGTTCATAGCACTTCGGTAAGGATCGCCGGCTGCACTTCCATAATTTGGTGCAGGATAATCGTTTGTTGGGTTGGTTGGTGTCCAATAGTCAACCAAACGTTGGGCAAAACGGCCCTGTAGTGACTCGGCGCCCGTGGCAATCAAAAAATTATATCTTGCAATAATAAAGATAGAAAGGTCGAAGTTTTTGTAAGTAAAGGTATTGGTCATCCCGCTGGTCCAGCTTGGCGTGTAACTTCCTCTAATCATTCTATCGTTATTGGCATCAATTTTATAATCGTTATTCAGATCCCTAACCCGGATGCTGCCTGGTTTAAAAGCGCTTGCTGCTGGCAGGTTAGCATTAAACTTTGCCATTTCAGCCAAGTCTTCAGGCGTATTTTGCCAGATGCCATCTTTGACAAAATCGTAGGCTACTCTAACCCTTTGACCGATGAACAATAAACTACCAATTACATCGCCGTTGGCCAGTTTAACCACCTTATCTTTACTTGCCGAGAAACTTAAGGTTGTAGACCAGTTAAAATCTTTGTTTTTTAAGTTTACAGTGTTCAGGGTAATGTCGATACCTCTGTTATGGGTTTCTCCAATGTTATCGAAAGATGAAGTATAACCATTTATTGAAGAAATGTCTTTTTGTAATAACAGGTCGGTAGTTTTAGATTTATATAAGTCTAGGGAACCGCCAACTCTTCCTTTAACTAAGCTAAAATCAAGTCCAAGGTTATATTGTAAAGTATGCTCCCATCCAAGCGCTTTGTTTGGTAAGGTAGGAGGACTAGCCAGTGATGCATCTGATGCTACATATCCCGTTTGTACCGAACTACCATAAGTATAAGTTAAGGGCTGTAATTTACCTAAAGTTGTTCCATAAGAAATGGCCGAATTACCTACACTACCTACACCTAAGCGAAGTTTCATCTGATCGATCCATTTGATGTTTTTCATGAAATCTTCCTGATCTATGCGCCACGCAATTGCGGTAGAGGGGAAAAAGTCCCATTTGTTGCCTTCAGCCAATTGCGATGCACCATCCCAACGCGCAGATGCAGTTAATAGGTATTTGCTATTAAAGCTGTAATTAACTCTGGCCATGTAGGATACAAGAGTGTTTCTACTCAAATCGGTACTAAAAGCATCCAGGCTAGGAATATTGGCACCGCCTAAGCCATACCAGAGTGGGTTACTTAAAGGAATTTTAGTTCCCGTCATTGATGAACTCTCTTCTTTAAAGAGTGATGAACTCTGCAATAAAGTAACACCAAAGTTGTGTTTTTTTATTGTTTTATCGTAGTAAACCAGGTGATCCAGCGTATAGGCAAATCTGTTGTTTTGGTTAAGCTGAGCATAATTGGTAGAGCCTGATTCGCCCGCGCCACGATTGATTGATTTTGCATCCTGGTATCTTCCATTGTAGTTGTTGTAAAAATCAGGGCCAAAGTTAATACGGTACTTCAATCCTTTCAAAAGGCTTACTTCAGCATAAAAAGAGCCGATTGTTCTTAACACTTTACGTAAATTGATATTGTACTGATCTTCACCCACGGGATTTTGAATATTGATGTCTGCACCGGGTAAATTGATCCTGTTACCGTTTACATCGAAAGGTACAGCAACAGGTAGCATGCCTAGTGCTGCACCATATAAACTGCTCGGTCCGGTTGCATTACCTGTTGAAAACCCATAGTTCTGCAAGCCGTAAGATGCGGTAATGTTAGCCCCGAATTTAAACCACTTAACCGGATTCAGTTCTACACTTACCTTAGAAGTATAACGGTTATAATCCTGGCCAAGTTCTGTACCAATCTGGTTTAAGTAGCCAAATGAGGCATAAGCTTTTAATTTGTCTGTACCGCCACTGGCGCTTAATACATGGTCTTGCGTAATGCCGGTCCGTGTAACCAAATCGGTCCAGTTTGTTGTAGGCACTAAGCTGCCGTTGTAAACACCATTTTGCCAGCCTTGCGCAATGTTTGCCGTTACATAACTATCGTTAGGAAATATGCGGTTATCATCTGCTTGTGTTGGTATAACAGGATAAGTAGTGCTTGCCTGAGCTGCAGGATTTAAATAACCTACACGGCGGTAAGCATCGCGGCGGAATTCGATGTATTCGGCAGCATTCATCATCTGTGTTCTGTTCTGGATGGTTTCGATGGTTGCCGTACCCACATAATCTAAAGTTAACCTGCCTGTTTTACCTTTTTTAGTGGTAACCAATACAACGCCATTTGCTCCTTTTGATCCATAGATTGCAGTTGCGGATGCATCTTTTAAAATGTCGATACTTTCGATATCGTTAGGATTGATGGCTTCAATACCGCCTGCTGCAAATGGAATACCGTCTACTACGTATAATGGTGAATTGCTGGCATTTATAGATCGTACACCTCTGATTAAAATGGAGCCAACTTGACCAGGGCGCTCGTTTGAAGTAACATCAACCCCGGCTGCTTTGCCTTGTATGGCTTGTAATGCATTTTGTACCGGCCTTGATCTGATCTGTTCTGCACCCACGCTTACCACCGCGCCGGTTAAATCACTTTTTTTTACGGTGTTATAACCAACAACTACAACCTCATCTAAATCATTTGTGGAACTCTTTAATTGTATGCTGATCGTAGTTTTTCCATCTACGGGTAATTCTTGTGTGGCATATCCAATGTACGAAACCACCAAAACCGGGTTGCTCACCGTTGATGGAATAGTAACGGAGAAAGTACCATTGGCATCGGTAGAGGCTACAATAGTTGTACCTTTTACTTTTATACTCACGCCAACCAAGGTTTCACCTTTTTCGTCAACAATTTTTCCTTTTAGGGTAACGTCTCGTTTGCTCATGGAGATGTTTGTTGTGACTGACGAAAGTGCTGTTTTCAGATGGTTAGCATTTGCATTATTTGCGACACATAACATGCAGAGTGCAGACATGCTAGTGATCAGGATTGCCCTGTAGGAACAACCTCTTCGTCGCTTTAACTTTTCTGGATAAAAATTAAGACCCATAATTTAATTGGTTTTGTAAATATTTGGTTATTTGGTAATAGCATACCGGAGGTGCTGTGCTATCTGTTATGAGGGTGTATGGTTAAGCAAGTAATCCATTGCATCTGGATGTATTACCTCGTACAAGATGAAAAATGAGTTAGTTTGGCTACACCTGGCTTTTCTTCTTATGTGCTTCGCGAATCTAAAATGGCGATAATGAGATCAGTAAATGCAAACGATTGCATTATGTTAGCGTAATTTTTCTTGCTCATATAGGTAATGATTAAAAGAATGGATTTATACTTGGTTATACGATGTTAGAACTTTTATTCGGCTAATCCGTCCTGTCCCATCCTGTAAGCGATACGTATTTGCAAAGATTAATGCTGAGGTATGTAAATGAGTGGATTTACCTGTGGAAAAAAAAAGGCAAAACAAAGGACAGACCATCCGGTACTGTCCTTCCATCATTAACTAAAATAAACGCTTTTATGTCCTATCTGTTAGTGGAAAGCGTTTAAACCACTTTTTAAGAATTTTTGGTAATTGGCTATTTCATAATCAGCACCTTGTGGTGGTGCCAATAGTGCTTCTGTTTTTGGATCAAGCAGTACATAAAAAGGCTGCGAATTTGACTGGAATTTCCTTGCTTGCAGGTCGCTCCATTTTTTACCAATGGTGCTGAGTTTTTTTCCTTCAGATGTAACCGTTACATCAGCCGGAGCAAGTGCTGTTTTATCATCCACATATAACTGAATCAATACATAATCATTACTGATCATTTTATATACGTCTTTATCTGGCCAAACATTGGCTTCCATTTTTCTGCAGTTTACGCAGGCATGGCCTGTAAAATCAATGAGTACAGGTTTATTCAGTTTCTTAGCTGCAGCTAAACCTTCATCATAATCGAAATAGGCATTGAGCTTTAATGGTGCATGAAATTTATCAGCATATTTATGCGGACCATCATTTGTTGCAGTCGGTTTCCCTGCTAATAAATTGGCTGTATATAAATCGAAATCCTGTGTTTCCTGAGGTGGAAGAAAGGCTGAAATGCTTTTTAATGGCGCGCCCCACATGCCCGGGATCAGGTAAATGGTAAAGGCCAATACTACAGTGGCTAGAAAAAGCCTGGGTACTGAAATAAATGCTAAAGGACTATCATGCGAAAACTTTAGTTTCCCCAGCAGATAAATACCCATCATTCCGAAAATAACAATCCAAAGGCTTAAAAATATTTCGCGGTCAAACCATTCCCAATGGTAGGCAAGATCTACATTACTTAAGAATTTCAGGGCAAAAGCAAGCTCAAGAAAACCTAGAACAACCTTAACACTGTTTAGCCAACCACCAGATTTTGGTAGTTTGTTCATCGCAGACGGAAATAAAGCAAATAAGGCAAAAGGAATGGCCAGAGCCAAAGAAAAGCCAAACATGCCAATTGCTGGCCCTAACAAAGCCCCCGTTGTAGCTGCCTGTACCAATAAAGTACCTATAATAGGGCCTGTGCAGGAAAAGGATACTAAGGCCAGTGTTCCGGCCATAAAAAATAATCCTGCAATGCCGCCTTTATCCGAATTGGCATCCATTTTATTTACCCATGAAGAGGGTAGGGTAATTTCAAAAGCACCCAAAAACGAAGCTGCAAAAACAACAAGCAATAAGAAGAAAAAGAAATTGAATATCCCATTGGTAGAGAGACTGTTTAAGGCATCGGCACCAAAAATTACCGTAACCAAAAGTCCAAGCACTACATAAATGAGGATAATAAAAAACCCATACAATGCTGCCCGCCGGAAGGCTTTCCCTTTTTCTGATCCTTTAGTGAAAAAACTTACTGTAAGGGGCAACATGGGGAAGATGCAGGGCATCAACAAGGCTGCTAAACCGCCAACAAAGCCTGCAATAAAAATTCCCCACAAAGTTTTGTGTTCTTCTTTTGATGGCGCAACAGTTTGTTTAACCGTGGCGGGTACTGCGGCTGCTATTTTGGCAACAGTATCACTTGCTTTAATCGTACTATCAGGTGCTTCTGGCTTTATCTCTGTAAAAGTGAGGTCGTCGGTGCCGGAGCTATCCTGTGCATATCCATTTAAGGATATGGCACAAACGAACAGCAAACCGAGACATATTTTTTTTAAGGATATCATATTCTTGGTAATGCTATTACTTTACAGGAATACTAAATTCGACCTGCTCTGGCGGTAAACATTGCTTATCATCGCATACCATAAACTCTACATTGCCTTTAATTGTTGCGGTTTTACCTTTTAGCTTCACTTTTTGTTGAAAAACTACCGACTTTTCGAAGTAGCTTACATCCATTTTAAAAGTAGATTCGAACTTGGTTATTGCTTTTGGTTCGATTGTTTTTCCAACCAGGGTATAAGCGCCGGATGCAGGAAAAGTAAAGGTTGTTTTAACAGGACCTCCGTCTTTAACAAATTGTGAATAAAGGTGCCAGCCCTGATCTACCGAAGCTTTGATGAAAACAGTAGCTGTATTTGGACCTGTTTTTTTTGCGGCATAACTCCAGGTTACGGGTTTTAAAATTTGGCTATATGCACTAAGGCTAATCAGGCATACAGTACAGAACAAAAAGATGATTTTTTTCATGTTGTAGTTTATTGGTTATGTTGATTAATGTAATCTGCTAAAGGCCTGGTAATCCAGAAAATCTACTTCAGGGGTAATATACCCTGTTTTAACTGGTTCCAACTTCATCAGATCGGTACTTAAATATTTTTTGTTGCTATCGGAAAAGATGGTCACTACGCAGCTGTCAATTCCCATTTTTTGTTGTTGTTTGATAGCACCTATCACATTGGCTCCTGATGATATGCCTACCGCTAAACCAAGTTTCTCAGCTAGTTTTTGTGCCATTAGTATGGCATCGCCATCATTTACCTGTATCACTTCATCCAGTTCGCTCAGTTTAACAATTTCTGGAATGAACTCATCAGAAATGCCCTGGATTCTGTGGCTGCCTACTTTATAACCCGTAGTTAAAGTAGGTGATTCTGCAGGTTCAAGTGGGTGTACTTTAATATCAGCGTTTTGCTTTCTTAAAAAATTACCTACGCCCATGATGGTTCCTCCGGTGCCTACTCCGGCAACAAAAGCATCGGGTGATAGATTTTTCAATTTTAATTGGCCCCAGATTTCCTTACCTGTGGTATGTTCGTGTGCTTCTGGATTGGCAATATTTTCGAACTGTTTTGGTAAAAAGATATCCGGATTGTTTTCGGCCATCTCTTCTGCAAGTTTAATGCTACCAATAAACCCACCTTCTTCCTTGCTCACCAGAATAATTTCAGCACCTAAACTTTTAATAATATCCATGCGCTCTTTGCTCAACCAGTTGGGCATTATGATGGTTACCGGATGACCTAAAGCTTTGCCTATTGCTGCAAATGCAATCCCGGTGTTACCGCTCGTAGCCTCAACTATACGGTCTCCTGCTTTGATTTTGCCTTCAGCATAAGCTTTTTTCAGGGTGTAAAGCGCCATCCTATCCTTAATACTGCCTGTCAGGTTATAATGCTCACATTTAACATAAATTTTACCTATACTTCCCTGGTAAGTATAAGTAAGCTCCAGCATTGGTGTGTTACCAACCAGAAGCGATAAATGTTCAAATTTCCCTATATTGGAAGCTGTCATTTCATTTGCTGTTAATGTTCTCATGGCTATTTTTTTTAATCAATTACAGAAAGCTTTTCAGTAATTTAATTTCGGTAAAATTCATTATTATTCTTATTTGTGTCAATACAAGTTGTTTTTTACGGAAATTTTCTGTTTTTTTTGACTAATATTGATTTTTATTTCAGTTTAAGCTGAGTTTTTTAATGTCCATTATATTTTTTTTCATTCATAGGCATACATGATACACGGAGATTTAGATCAGGTTGATATCGAAATATTAAAATTGCTGCAGCATGATGCCGCCCTGACTCATAAAGAGATATCGTTAAAGCTGCATAAATCTATAGCAACCATACACGAACGTATAAGGAGATTAAAGGAACAAGGTTACATTAAAAGAATTGTGGCAATTCTCGATCGGAAAAAAATAAACAGAAACCTGATTGCTTTCTCCCATGTATTACTGAAAGAGCATACTGCTAAAACCCTGATTGAATTCGAAACCGAAGTTTCTAAATTTGGGGAAGTAATGGAATGCCTTCAAATGACTGGGGCTCATGATTTTATTCTCCGTATTGCAACTAAAGATATGGATGCCTATCACGAATTTTTACGGAATAAACTGGCTACTTTACCTAATATCACAACCGTTCAGAGCTATTTTGTACTTTCAGAGCCAAAAAGTGAAACCGCTTATCCGCTGTAAGGGAGGTTCATTGGTCATTAGTTAGTTGTCCATTTGTCATTGGTTGAAGGAAATCTGATACCTTAGAGTAAATTGATTAGCTAGTAGAATTTGAGGTTGCGGATATCCGCGATAAAACGTCATTGCGAGGAGGAACGACGAAGCAATCTTTCATGCTAGCAATACTTGCTATAAAGATTGCTTCGTCGGCTGAAAAAGCCTTCTCGCAATGACGACCATTCTGTTAATTATTGAACCTTTTTAAATTGAAGGCCGTGGCGCCAATAATAATTATGGTTAGCAGCGAAACCGAAAGCATGTTAATCCAGATATATGGAATCTCTTGCGGATTATATTTTTCCAGTTTATAATTTTTAAGGTCTGTATTCACAACTGATTGATTAAGAAAAATTACCGGATAAAAATGTAGACGGATCTGCTCGTGGTATTTTCTAACCGCCTGTTGAAAACGGAGATGTGTATTGAGATCAGATCCTGCCATTTTATTTACCCCAAGCTGAGTTTGTATGGTAGGGAACAATAAGGCAATCATATTGGTGAAATACTGCCTGCTGGCGAGTTTCTTTTCGATAGCAAACCTGCTTGTTGCCGCCTGGTCATCGCCCATTTGCTGCATGGCATAATACCAATACCAGCTAAAGGTTTTCTTTTCAGGAAAAGGATATTTCTTCAATTGGGGGTAATGTTCAAAAAAAGGTTTCATGGTTACGTCTTTAGCCATATCCCACTTTTCGTGGTAACCTTCTCGTTGGTTGATCACATTTTGCAAAGCTTCAGGTACCGGGTACTTCCAAGTTAGAAAAAGATTGAAAGATGCAGGAATCACGATGCAGAGCAGTACCCAGACTGCTATCAGTGCCGATGCATTAAAATTAGAAGATTTACCTAAAGAGATAAAGAAAAATGAAATAGCAAACCAAAAAGTCAGATAAAGTAAAATAAGTATGGTAACCGAAAAGAAGGTGAAATCTTGCGGGAGTTCTAGATAAAGCATTGCTATAAATAACAGCAACAGCGCAACAGTAAAAATTACTACTAGCCTGACTAAAAATTTTTGCCAGATTACCTGAAATGATCGGTTGGTTTGTGCCTTTAAGAGCGACCAAATTCCACTTTCCTTTTGCTCTGAAAGAAGATTGTAGGTAAAGGCAATAATAACCAGTGGGAATAAAAAGATATAAACGAAACTAAGATCCATATTGCCCAAAAGCAGGCTAACAGGGTTATTAATATCTGTATCATAAAGTTGGCCTTCTAAACCCAACATGGTTACCGAAATTAAATAAGGATTGATATCTCGCTGCCCATTGGCAAAAGCAGCCCAGTTGTTCGGTGCGTTGGCCAGCGTAAACTTATTATGGAAAAAAAACAGGCCAATATCTTTGCCAAAGTGATTAATATTATTGATGGTGTTTTTCTTTTGTAGCAATGCCGCTTTTTCAATTACAGCCTTTTGCCTGGCGACGAAGGTTTTGCCGAAATACAGGCCGGCAAAGCCTGTTATCAGGAGCACAACGATCCCAATCCATGAGGAACTACTTCTAAAAAACAATTTAAATTCAAGGTTATATCTACTTTTTTTCATGTTTATTACGATATCGTTTTGATCCATTTGGTTGAATATTGAAGCAACATAACCGCAACCAATAACCAGAAGGTTAGGGCGCTTAGTGCTAATAACTCATTCGACAAAACAGTACCTAGTTTTTTGAAATGGTAATTGAAATCGGGTTGTTCGGCCCAGTTTGCCTTGCTGATGGCTAAAGGTTTTTCTTCTTCTCCAGGTGCAATATTGCTAATCTTTTCAATTTGCAGCTTATTCATCTTTTGAGCAAGTTGATAGCGATAGGTCTCTGCCTGATGCTGAAAATCGACGAAGGTATTAAAATCGGATGCGGTTAAGGCCATCGAAATATGTTTCAGCAATAAATAAGGGTTTAAGAAACCCGAAATGGTAGTAATGCTGTTCTGTTTTTCGAAAATATGGTTCAGCTTATTTTGGTGCTGACTATAAATTTTTGAGGTAATTTTTTCGCCTTCGGCCATAATATAACCGCCATAGTTAAAAGGGAGTTTTTTTACATCATCCACCGTGTAAGCTTTAAGCAGTGAATCTTTAATGGCCGCGTAATGTGGGTCATTGGGATCGTGGCTATCGCCTTGCCGATGAACATCAGCTGCAATGGCATCGGCAAATTCTATTTTAGAAGGTGAAGGATGAATCTTTACACCAACCGCCTGGGTAATGCGGGGCATAATGACCATGAAAAATATCCAACAGGCCAATAAGGTAATTAAGGCTGATTTAGAACTGCGCGCAAAGGCCGAAACCAAAACGGTAATGGCCGAAATAATGAAAAAATAAATGGCATAAGACAAAACCAGGAGTAACAGGCGTAAGGCTGAATCCATACTAATTTGCCAGTGACTTAAAGATGCCCATAACAAGATGGTGAGCAATATAAGTGGGATAAATATGGAGAGGCAAACGCCAATAATACCTATAGTTTTGCCCCAAAGGAGTTGTTTCCAGCTTACATCCTGGCACAACAGGATTTTTAAAGTCCCTGATTCGCGTTCTGCCGATATGCTGTTATAACCCAAAAAGAAAATGAGCAGCGGTACCAATAGTTGTAATACCATGGCTACACTGATTTCGCCAAAGCTTAACATGCCGTTCGTAAAACCTGCTTCACTAAAATTGACGGTGTTCTGTTTATGTGCCTCTAAAAAAATCGATACCCCGGCGAAACTTTCTATGCCAAAATCGAAGAAACTGAGTTCATGTTTTTCGCGAAAGGCGAGGTAGCCATAGTGCGCCATCCTGTGAGGATGTTTATCTGGTTTGGCTAACCATTGTGCCCTTACCAGTTCCTTATAATGGAGCCGTTGATTATTTTGCGTTTTAAAGTTTTGCCAGCCAACATAAGTGGCCAAACAGAGCGATAAACCCAATAAAAGGGTTAAGGCTAAGGTGGCGCTATTGTTAAAGGCGGCTTTAAAAGTTTGTTTCGCAATAGTGCTTATTCTAGCTGACATTATATTCTATAAGTTACGTTAAACATTACATTTCTTGGTGTGCCAGGGAAAAGGCGTAGGTAGTTTTGTGCCCCAACCCAATAGGTTTTATTTAAAATGTTGTTCATGTTTATGGCCAACTGGACTTTAGAACCTGCAGGAGAATAATAAACTGCGGCATCAACAAGGGTATAGGCCGGAAGTGTAAAATCTCTGATGTATAATGGAAGTTTAGTACCACTATATTGTAAGCCTGTGCCAAAACCAATACCTTTCAGCTGTTGCGTTTCAAAATTATAACGCGTCCATAAGCTGGCACTGTGTTTTGGTGTGTTCTGCACGCGCTGACCGATTAAAGCCGGGTTGAAATCATCCTTAATAATGGCATCTACATAACTATAACCTGCATTAAACTGCCAGTTCTGTCTGATGAAACCTGAAGCTTCGAATTCGAAACCACGGCTGCGTTGTGCGCCACGTTCAATTAAGCGGTTTACATCTAAAGGATCGTTTGCATTCATCAATAGGTTTTTCTGGTTAATTTCGAAAACCGAAACATTTACCATCAGGTTTTTATTCAGCCATTCAGATTTCGCACCAATTTCCTTCAAATCACTTTCTAATGGTTTAAAATTGGAACCTGCAGGCGGCGGAACAATGACCAGAGTTGAAGTATTGCCCTGCGGTTGGTAACCTTGTAAATAAGTTCCATAAAGGTTAATGTTCGTGGTTACCGCGTAGGTTATCCCAACTCTTGGCAAGAGTTTATGTTGATAAATTTTCTTCTGGGTCGCCAGTTTGTAATTGCTGTAGTCTTCGTACCATTCCTGTCTCAGGCCCAGGGTTAAGGCAAGCTTGTCATATTTGATCTGATCCTGAAAATAAACGGCATTAACTAAATTGTAGGCCGGTGGTATTTCAGTTTTGGTAAAAATATAATCGCTTAAATTTTTAATCGTATAACTTGGGTTAGCGAGGTTAAAATGTTCTACGTTGGGCACAGGTGCATTTACGCCGTTTACCACTTTAAATAAATAGAGATCTTTTTTTGTGGGATCGTACCTTGCTGCAATGGTTCCGTCTTTTAACCGGTAACCCTGCGCAGAATTTTCACCACCGCCACGCAGTTTCTGGGTATTAATCCGATCGTAGCCGATTACCAGTTTATGGTTTAAGCTAAACGTATTGGCATTTATACTGAAATAGGTGCTTAGATTATCGGTACGCCACTTTTGCTGACGCTGAACTGCCCGCATGGCCGCAAGGGTAGGGATAGGTTGATTGTTTTCATCAACGCCAAAAGCATTGGTGGTTCGATGTTCCAAAAGATCTTCGTTCCAGTTTTGCTTCATATAAGCCACATTGAAAATAATATCCTGGTTAAAACGATGAGAAAAATTGGTCATTAGCATTAAATCCTGACTGTTAAAACGGTCGTTGCTGGCACCCATGTTGAAACTGATCGGCGTGCTTTTTAAATCGGTTTGCCCGGCGATGGCGCCAAAAATAGCTTGTCCACGGTCTAATCTCGAATTGCTGTTGTTCATTACCACCTCTACATTTAAACTGGTACGGTCATTTGGGATGTATGAAAATGAAGGTGCAATGATATAACCCTTCCTATATTGCAGGTCTCTGAAACTTTTGCTGTCTTCATAGCCAAGGTTAAGTCGGTAAAGCAGTGTTTTATCTGAATTTAACGGACCAGTAAAATCTAATGCGCCGCGTACTGTACTAAAACTTCCGGCCGAGATGCTGATTTCCTTGCGGTCTTCAGTCAGTGGTTTTTTAGTAACCAGATTAATACTTCCCCCTGGGTCTACGCTCGAAAACGTGGCACTTGCAGGGCCTTTTATTACTTCGATTCGTTCGAGGTTATTGGTTAATGGTTGGTTAAAATAATATTGATGGGTACGCATGCCATTAATAATAGCACCTTCTTCATTCTGGTTAATTCCTCTGATAGAGAATTGATTATAATAACTGCTTTGCGATACACCGGTTACATTTTTAACAGCATCAGCCAGTACAGCTGCCTGCCTGTCGGCAATCAGTTCTTTTGAAACCGAAGAAATAGCCTGAGGAATGTCTTTATTAAACGTGGCCGTTTTTGTGGCTGAGAAGGAATAATTGCCGTAATATTTTTTGCTGTTGGTACCTACTACTTCAACAGTTTGTAGTTCTTCATTTGAAGTTTGCAATACAATGGCATCAAGATTTAAATCGCCTGTCTGATTGATAGGGTAAATCTGATTAAAGCTGCTATAACCAATGGCACTAACGGTGACAGCATAATTTGCAGTTTTAGATAAGATAAGCGAGAAATTTCCTAACGAATCGCTAATTGCATTTAACTGATCTTTGCCATTTTTAAATTTAATCGTGGCTTTATGGACGCCTTGATCCTGGGCATTAATCACCTTTCCGCTTACCTTAATTTGGGCATTGGCCTGCAGGTTAAATAAATTGAGTAAAAAAAGCAAACAAATTGTAACGACACCAGGAAGGGCCTTATATTTTGGGTACATGAAATGGATTTTTTTAGATGGTTTGTAAGTATAATTCCTGAAGATCGGTTGCATTAATCTCGCTGGCTTTAAGGGTATGGATCAATTCGCCCTGTTTCATGATGCCAATGTGCGAACCTACATTTACCGCGTTAAAAATGTCGTGTGTAGCCATTAAGATGGATTTACCTTCGGCAGCCAATTGTTTAACCAATTGTGTAAACTCTGCTGTTGCTTTTGGATCTAAGCCACTGGTGGGCTCGTCCATTAAAATGATTTTTGCATTTTTAGCCAGGGCAATGGCAATACCTACCTTTTGGCGCATCCCCTTGCTAAAACCAGATAGCTGTTTGTGGTGAGCTGATTCTTGTAGGCCACATTGGTTTAAAAAACCGATCAAACTTTTGGTGCCATAATTAAAACCTGCCAGTTTGGAAAAGTAATCTAGGTTTTCAATGGCCGACAAGTTACCATAAAGCATCACCACTTCAGGGATATAAGCGAGGTGTTTGCGGCGCTCGCTATCATGTGTGTCCAAGTCCCTGCCGTCAATTAAAATTTTACCCGAACTTGGTTCAATAAAACCGAGAAATAAATTAATGGTCGTTGTTTTTCCAGCACCATTTTGGCCTAAGAGGCAAAATACCTCGCCAGGGTTAACTGTTAAATTAAGTTGATTCAGGGCTTGATAAGCCCCGTAATTTTTAGATAATGAAATCGCTTGAAGCATAAAATATAAGAGTATAGCGCATGCCGGCACAGCTGCACATTAACAAAATGATTTGTCTGATAAATAAAAAAAACTGGTTTTAGTGATTAGGCCAATAAACCTGGCGGCCCTTTATTTGCGTAAGATAGGATATAAGCAACTGAGTGCTTGATCAAATAAGCGCAAGGTTTAACACCTGGTTTATTTAATGGTAAAAACAATGCAAAGGGTGCTGGCAGATAGAAAAAGTGCGATTGGTGTTTCAGCACCTCACAGAGTTTACATTTTAACTTTGCCGAACCAAGTTGTGTATTGTATTTTGAATGAGAATTATGATGTGTTATTTCTTTCGCTCCGTGGTGGTGCAGACTTTCTAACAACATTGCATTAAGAAATACCACTAATACCAATATCCCCCATATGCGGGTAAAAATTTCGCGGCGATATTTATACGTTGAATGTTTCAATGCAACAAAGTTACATTTAAAAAATTAAAATCAAACCTTTTGTTAGGCTTGGTTTAGAATCTGATGATTATTTGTGGTGTCTGATGCTTCCATCTGACACGGAAAAAATGTTTGATATTAAGGGCTAAAGTAGTTATAAAATGTTGGGCTTAATCATTTTTTTTAAGAAAGCAATACCCGGTGATGCTTCGGTTACATCAGTTCCGCCCTTTGCTTAATGTCATTGAGTTAAGCCCCCAGCGCGCAGGTAGGCATATTTAACCACAGATAAAAAGGATGCACACAAATATAAAAATCCGTGTTTATCTGTGTACATCTGTGGTTAAAAAACTTATTTGTGGTGTCTGATGTTTCCATCCGACACAAAAACAGTTAATAGAGGGTAAAAATTAAGCCTTTGCAAGGTTTAATATGATTTTTCTAATTCGTATAAAACTATTGTTTACGTTCTATACTGAATGCACGGTCTTCTTTATTAAAACCCACTTTAGGATAATAATCAAGAGCAGTAGGAACTGATAGGAGAATGAGCATGCACTGCGGACCAATTTTTTCTCGTGTTATCGAAATCATTTCCTTGCCTATTCCCGAATTTTTTAAATCTGTAAATACTGCAAGGTCTGACAGATAAGCACACCAGGCCCAATCGGTAAGGGTTCTACAAATACCCACAAGTTTTTCTTCTTGCCATGCAGTAACCAATACATCGGCATTTTTTAGCATCAATGTCATTCTTTCAGGTTCAGTAGGGCGTTTAAGGCCCGCCTTGCTGAATAAAGTAATCACCTCTTCTGCCTGAGGGATAATGTCTAACTTATAGGTAATATTCATACCCTCTAAATTACAAAATATACTTGTAGAGGATAATAAAAACGACATCAGAAACACATATATGATATTGATCATCACTGGTTAATTCTTCAACTTAACCTTAAGTTAACATGGGTGCTCTTTCTTTGTCCGGAATTGCCTGATATAATTGCTTTTAACATGATCAAACCCATTTGTGTTCTTATATTTTTTCTATTCTTCATTTCGAATACATACGCCCGGGGCGACAGATTCGAATCGATTATTGCGCTGAATCAAAAAGATCCGACTGCAGCCCTGGCTCAATTAAAAAAAATATATGCTAAAGCCATCGACGATAATGATGAACTTTTAGAGGGCAAATGCTTGCAGCAAATGGGAAAGGTTTGTTATACACAGGGGCATTTCAGTCAATCGTTAGAGTTCTTTTTGAAGGCTGATAAAATATTCAACAATGCCAACCAATCGCTTTTATTGGCCGCTAACCTTAATGATGCTGGCGTGCTCTACTATTATATGAAGCAGAAAGGCAAGGCCATGAATAGCTATAACAAATCCATTGGTATTTATAAAAAATCGAATAATTTAACCGGTCAGGCAACCGTTTTGGGTAATATTGGACAGCTATACGAAAAAAGGCAATTGTACGATAGTGCCTTTTACTATCAAAAACTGGCTTTAAAAATAAACGAACAGGTTAACGATAAAAGCGGAGCAGCAAAAATACACGAAAATCTGGGTAGTATATATGAAGATCTGGAGCGTTACGATTCTGCTTATGTACATTTTAAACAGTCATTAAACTTATATCAGGAAGATCATAATAATTTGGGAAGTATTGAGGTAATTAATAATCTCGGCGATATCCTGCGTAAAACCGGCCGTTATAAAGAAAGCATTGTGCAAACCGAAACTGCCTTGAAATTAGCGGAAAAGATGGGGAATATTTACCAGTTGAGTTCCTGCTGCAGGGATTTGGGCAAGGCCTACGAACTGTTGAACAACATGGACAGCGCCTACCACTATGTAAAACTTGGTTATAAGCACACCATTGATCTGTATTCGGAAGATGGTGCCCGGCAGGTAGCATTTTTGCAGGTGCTTTACGATATTAATAAAAAATCGGAGGAGATTAATAAACTGAAAAACGACCGGAAGGTGAACAGGATTATTGCTTTTTCTGCCACAATCGTAGTGATATTGTTGGTTGTTTTAGGTTTTGTTATTTTCAGCAGACAACGTTTAAAATTAAGAGATCAACAGATGCTGGCGAGACAGAAGGCGATAGAACACGATATGACTAGTCTCGAGCTTAAAAATCTTCAGCTCGAAGAACAAAGTCTGAAACAATTGCTGGAGGTTAAAAGCAGGGAACTATCTACCCACACTTTAAATCTGATTAAGCATAACCAATTTTTAGAAAATCTTAGAAGTACCTTACAAGCGATGGTGAAAGAGGATAAACGGGATCAGAAAAAGCAGATGAACCAGATTCTCGCCGAGATTAATCAGAGTTTTAACCACGAACGCAACTGGAAGGAATTTACGCTGGCTTTCGAACAGGTGCACCATCAATTTCTCGAAAGTCTAAAAAAATATAGCCACGAGCTTACCTCAGCCGATATGCGCTTAATTGCACTGTTAAAAATGAATCTCGATTCAGCTGATATTGCAACCTTGCTCGGTATATCTACCGATAGCTTAAGGGTATCAAGATACAGGCTAAGGAAAAAGCTGAATCTGTCGCAAGGCGATAATTTATCAGCATTTATCCAGGCATTATAACCGTTACATGAGCTGTAATATTATTACCATTTTTTTTGGATTTTAAAGGCTTAACAATTTGTTAATGTAACGGTAATAATAACATAACGGCGTTTCGGTGTGTGTTTAATTTGTTGATAATCAATATTTTGTGTTTATATGTTGCCTTTTGATATATGCTTGTTGTAACGCTGTTGCCTTTATGTAACCTCAATAATTTCTTTGTGTAAAATGGTGTATACACCTTTGCCCCGTCGATAATAAAAAGACATGACCAAACACAATGAATAAACTATTACAAATTCTGTTTTTACTTCTTTTTTGTGCAGGCACAGCAAATGCCACAAAACTGAAAGGCCACGTTTACGATAAGCAAACTGGAGAAGCAATTGTAGGTGCAACAGTGGTTTTAGAAAACCCAAGGCGCGTAACGAATACCGGATTAGATGGTACTTTCGAATTTAAGGATGTAAAAGCAGGTGCTACTAAAATTAGTGTAAGCTACATTACTTACAAAACCATTGAGAAGACCTTAGTGATACTGAAAGAGGATAACGATCACTTAAAGTTCTACATGGAGAGCGATTCGAAAAGCCTTGACGATATCACCATTAAGTCAAATGCCGTGAGTTCTACCGATCAGGGGGCAAGACGTTTAGAAAAAAATGCCCCGCAACTGATGAATATCGTATCAGGGAGGGCAATTGAAATTTCACCGGATTTAACGGTGGCCAATGTAATGCAACGCATTTCAGGGGTGTCTATTGAGCGCAATAGCAACGGCGATGGACAGTACGCCATATTAAGGGGAATGGATAAACGCTACAATTATACTTTGGTAAATGGCATTAAAATCCCTAGTCCGGATAATAAATACCGTTATGTTCCGCTTGATCTTTTCCCTTCTGATTTGCTCGACCGTTTAGAGGTGTACAAAACACTTACGCCAAATTTAGAGGGCGATGCCATTGGCGGAGCCATTAATATGGTGATGAAAAATGCACCAGGCCAATTACAGGTAAATGCTAACGTTTCTACCGGTTATAGCCAATTGTTTTTCGATCGTAAGTTTACCAGTTACAATGCTTCAGATATTAATTATAAATCGCCTTACGAAGTAAACGGGAAAAACTATAATGCTACACAGAACGATTTTAGCAAGGGTACACTCGATTATAAGTATAAAAACCCTGCGCCTAATTTAATCGGAAGTTTATCTTTAAGTAAACGCTTTTTAGATAACAGATTAGGCGTCGTGTTAGCAGGAAGTTATCAGAATACTTACCGTGGAAGTAATAGCACTTTCTACAATAATTCAGTGGTTGGTACAGATGCTTATGCTACAATTACCAGTAAAAGTTACCGCGAGTTTTCTGAACAACAGCAGCGTACTGGGTTGCACGGGAAAATTGATTATGTGTTTAACAAAAACCATCAGATCAGTTTTTACAATGTGTACGTTAATCTGAAAAACCAGCAGGTTAGAGATGCCGTAACCACAACTTACAACAAGGATTATGATCCTATAGCAGGAAATGCACAATTGGTCTTCGATACCCGTAGCCGTTTAACGGAGCAGCAGATTTACAATTCTACGCTGCATGGCGACCATAAATTTTTTGATGATAAATTTAAGGTGCAATGGTCGGCTGTTTATTCTTCTGCCAAAAATGATGTGCCGGAAAATACCAGTATCAGTTTGAATGGATTGGAGCAGAATTTTCAACGCAAACGTACCAGTTTAGTCAATACCAATCCGGTTACGCGCAGATGGGAACGAAATACCGACGAGGACTTAGCTGGTTATCTTGATTTGACTTACCATGTTTTATCAGGAACCCATAAACTGGATCTTATGGCAGGAGGTTTATACCGCGATAAAAAGAGGAGCAGCTTCTTTAATAATTACAATTTGGCTCAGGGAGCAGATCATGCAAATGATATTTATGGTGTAAATTTCCAAAATTATACCGACCTGAATCTGGTAGTCAGCAATCCAACAGGTGCAGTAGCCAATTCCCTTACCTACGATGCAACTGAGCAAACCACTTCAGGTTATGGAATGTTTAAATATACTTCAGCTAAGTTAGAAGTAATTGGTGGTGCAAGAGTAGAACATACCAATCAGGGTTATAATCTTCTTTTTCCGGCAGGAGAATCTTTTCCAAAAGGAAACCAGATTTATACCGATGTATTACCGAGTTTAACTGCAAAATATTTTTTAACAGAAAAAGCACAGTTACATGCTTCTTACTACAAAGCACTTAATCGCCCTGGTTTTTACGAAATTGTACCCGGAAAAGTTGTAAATGAAGAATTTCAGGAACGTGGTAATCCTAACCTGCAACGTGCACTGGCTGATAATTTCGATTTAAGGTACGAACTTTTTCCTGGCGCTTCCGAGCAATTATTGGTTGGTGCATTCTACAAAAGGATAAAAAATCCAATTGAATATACCTTTCAGGCCGATGCTGTTCGCGGTCAGGATATTTATTATAGTCCAGGAAACTTTGGTACAGCCAATAACTATGGAGCTGAGGTAGATTACATCAAATATTTCAGTAAAATAGGTGTAAAGGCCAATTATACCTACACCCATTCGCGCATTAACACCACTAAAACCACCAGGGTTATTAATAGCACTACCGGAGATACCGAGCCTGCCAATGTAAACCAGGAACGTCCACTTTACGGTCAGTCTGCACATATTGCCAACCTATCTGTATTGTTTAAAGACACCAAAAAAGGCTGGGATGCACAGGTTGCCGGTGCCTATACGGGACCACGCATCAATACCGTTTCACAGTTCTTAAATAACGATTTGTGGCAGGAAGGATTTGTTCAAGTGGATGCATCTGCAGAGAAACGTTTTAAAGGTGGCATCAGTGTTTTTGTTAAAGCCAATAACATCTTAAATACACCAACAAAACTATTTATAAAAGGTACAAACCCGGCAAATAACGATATCAAAGAAGATTTGGTTAAAAATGGAAATACCTTGATCAGAAGCGATTATTATGGCCAGAATTATCTTGTTGGCTTTAGGTATAAATTTAATTAATAGCATTTAAAGAAACAAAGACATGAAATCAAATCAGATTTTTAAATTATTAATCCTGGTTGTGCTGGCCTTAGCAGGATGTGAAAAAGCCAATATAGATGTTGATACCACTGCTGTTGATGGCTCGGCAATTGGTGAGGTTTCCGGTGTTTGGGCAAAAGGCAGTACGCAGGTAATTAAAGGCGATATTGTAATCCCGGAAGGTAAAACACTAACGATTGAAGAGGGCGTAACGGTGCTGATGGATACGGTTGCGAAACCAGAAATTATTATAAAAGGTAATCTGTATGCGCTTGGAACTGCAGAAAATCCGATCAGATTTACGGTAAATGAATTCTATAAAACCTCATCAAAAAAATTCGGAAAGCTTTGGGGAGGTATTTTGGCCGGCCAAACATGTGAGGAACTGGTGCTTGATCACGTAATTCTCGAATATGCAGGATCAACTACTTCAGATGCTTCAACATCTGTTAAAATGGGACTTTATAAAGCAAGGGCCGGAGAAAACTTACCCGCGCTCTGGTTTACCAATGCTAATGGTAAATTAGTCGTTCAAAATAGTATCTTCAGAAACCTTCAGGAAGATTGTACTTACATTGATGGTGGAAAGATTATTTTTGCCAATAATGTGTTTTATACCACTGGCGTAACAGGAGGAGAAGCCATGAACTTTAAGTCGGGTTGTTTGGCAGATGTGGCCTATAACCTGGTTTATAGTACCAATACCAATGCCTTAAAATTATCTAACACTGGAGATAAAAAACCACAAGCCTATATTATTGCCTATAACAATACCATGGTGAATACGGGCTGGAGAAGACCAACGGCCAAAGGCGGATCGATCTGGCTGGAGAGCACAGTACGTGCCAATTTATATAATAATCTTTTCGCCAATACCCGTTTTGGTGTGAAAAGAGACCCGAAAAAGCCTGAAGATAGCCGTTCTGCTTATAGCAATAACTGGTATTATGGTTTTGATCAGGCGACTGTAAATCAGTTTCAGCCAACCGGCGATATTGTGGGTGGTAAAAACGATGTGATTAGCAATGTTGCCGGAGCTAATGATCCTAAATTTGTGAACTATCCTCTAAACACAGCAGTTACCAATGCCGATTTTAATACCGCATGGGATTTTCACCTGCAAGGCAACTCACCGGCTTTGGGTAAGGGCATTACTAACTTTACCCGCCATTACCAGGCCGGAATTACAATGAAAAATGGTATCACCTATAGCTCACCTTCACCATCAACATTTGTTGGTGCATACGGAACTAAGATATAAAATGAAGCATAATATATTAAAACTTGCCGCTTTAGCGGTTCTAAGCCTGACCATTTCTTGTAATGGAGGTACACAAAACGGAAATAGTACAGCCGTAAAACCTTTATATGTGTCTGATCCTGTCGATGTTGATACCGATGATCCTGCGATCTGGGTAAACCCTAATGATCCGGCACAGTCATTGGTAATCGGTACCGATAAAGATAGCAGCGGTGGCTTGTATGTTTTCGATCTGAAAGGTAAAATCATCAAATCAAAAACCATAAAAGGTTTAAAGCGACCTAACAACGTTGATATTGCCTATGGTTTACAGTTGGCTGGGAAAAAAACAGATATTGCGGTTACAACAGAACGTTACACCCATAAACTGCGGATATTTTCTCTTCCCGATATGAAAGCAATCGACAATGGCGGAATTCCGGTTTTTGTAGGTGAAACAGGAGCAGAGTACCGCGATTTGATGGGGATTTCGATGTATACCGATCCAAGTGGAAAAATTTATGCAATTGTTGGTCGTAAAACCGGACCTAAAAACGGAAGTTATCTTTGGCAATATTTGTTAACTGATGACGGAAAAGGCAATGTTAAAGCAGATTTGGTGCGGAAATTTGGTCTATATAGTGGTAAAAAAGAAATAGAAGCCATTGCCGTTGATAACGAACTCGGGTATGTTTATTATTGCGATGAGCAGGTAGGGGTACGCAAGTATTATGCAGACCCCGCCAAAGGAAATAAAGAATTGGCACTATTTGGACAAGGCGATTTTGCTGTCGATAATGAAGGAATAGCTATTTATAAAACTTCAGGAAATAAAGGATATATTCTGGTATCCGATCAGGGCGCCAGACAGTTAAAAGTGTACGATCGGGTAGCGAAAGCCAATACTGCTCAGCCCCACCCGCTTTTAACCACAGTTAAATATTCGGCTAATCAAACAGATGGTATTGATGTGGTTTCCGTTCCTTTGAATAACGATTTTAAACATGGCTTGCTGGTGGCGATGAGCGATGATAAAACCTTTCATTTTTATAGGTGGGAAGATATAGCAGGTAAAAAAATGACTAGTATAAATCCTTAAGGTTAAGAGACTATTTAAAAATTAAATAAAATTATTTCCTATGTCAGTCTGAGCGTAGTCGAAGACCATTTCAACGCATTAGTAAAAGCGATCCATTAAACTCAACATGGCAGCAAAAGACTATGTAATATTTGTTGTAAAATTTAACAGGTGCTAACATTTATTTTCTGGAAAGCAGTTGCAGGAGCATTTGGGTGGGTTCAGTCCCGCTCCCGCTTCTGCCAATTTGAAGGAAATCGGCATCCCGCTTTGATCGGGTTTAGGTGGCATGAATAGTACTGCTATTATGGGTGAAATAAACCCGACCGACAGCGTTATCCCCGATTCCTTCTGTCGGGATAAAGCAAAGGGCGGGACCAGGGCGGCCGAAGCACCACTATCCCTGCTTTTCAAAAAAAGGAATAGATTAAGACTTCCATCTTCCTGTCCAATTTCATTTAATTCGTCATCTCGACCGTAGTGGAGAGATCTTTTAATGTAGTCCAAAGATCTCTCCACTACGCGTTGCTCCGGTCGAGATGACGCCGATTTTTAGAATATGTCATCGATAGTGGCGTCGAGGAGTATAGAAATCTATATCGAAAGATTTCTCCATTTCGCTACCGGTGAAACCTGTGAAACAAGCTGCATACCATAGGTAAATAAAAACAAATCCTTAAATCGGTTTGCTTCAATCGAAATGACGGTTCACTGATCTATACTGCAATATTATTCGACATTTTGTACTCAGAAGGCGTAATTCCCGTCTGTTTTTTAAAATACTTGCCAAAAAAAGAGGAGTTGCTAAAACGTAGTTCCATGGCTACTTCCGAAATATTCATTACATGGCTGGTTAGTAGCAATTTGGCTTCCCTGATTACCATTTCATCAATAATTTCTCCAGCTGTTCTGTCTGTAACCTGTTTCACCACCTGCGATAAATGCCTCGGCGTAATGCGCAAACAATTGGCATAATAAATTACACGCTTTTCCTTTTTAAAGTTTTCCGAGACCAGCGATAAAAACCGGTTGGTTAATTCCGTGCGACTGTTATGTACTAATGGTTTAGAATCTTTCTGTTTGTTTTTAAGGAGGAAAATATCATAAAGAAGTTCCAAAAAGCTGTTGTGCACAATATTTTTGATCTGTGGCGTATCTTTTGAAACATTAAGTTTCTTGTGGAGCGCCAGCATATCGTAATAAATAAAGGTGTATTCCTCTTTCGATAATGAAAATTTATGTGATTGAACATCTTTCGACATCCGGTATGTTTCGCCATTGTTAAAAAATATACCCTTATTTTTAAGGTAGCTCTTATTAAAATGGATACTGATAAACGAAACGCTGCTATTATCTGCAATTTCATAAACAGAATGTGGCAAAACCAGTAAAATATCCCTGTGGTTGAGCACATAATCTTCAAAATTGATCTTAATATTGAGCTTGCCTTTAGTAATAAGGATTAGGGCATAACTCGATACACGGAAAGGCTCCGAACTGCAATAATTTGGATCGCTGCTGTGGTGTATTTTTGCCATCAGGCCATCGTTCAAAGAAAGTGCTTCCTCATGGTTTTTTTCTGAAAAAGTTTTATTGAGTAACTCTTGTTGCATAAAATCGTTCAGTATTTTTTAATAATTTCTTAACAGATACGATCATCTTTTATACACCAATTTCAGCCATCTTTTTTCGGATGGATTTCGCCCTTTATCTGTCGGATTTTGTACCCGCAAATGTAATGTTCAAGATCATTTTTGCAAGCATAATTTTTTAAAATGACTAATTTCTGATTGATTTTTATGTTTTTGATTAATAAATTATTGGTTTGTACTTTGCTAAAAAACAGTTATTTATGTGATTTATAGTACGTTTTAAGCTGTTTTTAACTTTTTTACTATTTTATAATAAAAGTCAGAATGTCAATTGGTCAATTCATCTGAATGTCACATTTCATCGATCCGACTTTTTGACCAATATATCCCACATTTGAACCTTTTTTTGGCCTCAATTCCGCGTTAAAATTGTGTTATCAAATCGTTTGGCTAATGCGGTCTTAATCTACCTGGTTGATTTCAATCTCTACAAGTAGCATTCAAGTTGCTGGCTAAACTTTCAGAACAGGGTTTTAAAAACTGAAGAATATAAGTGTTCAGCATGCGTAAAAAATTACAAGATAGAATTGCCTCTTTTAAGGATGCGGCGGTGATAAAAGAAAAGGGATTATATCCTTATTTCAGGTCGATAGAATCTGCCCAGGATACCGAGGTGGTGATCAATGGGAAAAAGGTGCTCATGTTTGGTTCTAATTCCTATTTAGGGTTAACCAATCATCCTAAAATAAAAGAAGCTGCAAAAGCCGCCATCGAAAAATATGGTACAGGTTGTGCTGGTTCGCGGTTTTTAAATGGTTCGCTCGATATCCACCTCGAATTGGAAAACCGTTTGGCCGAGTATGTAGGCAAAGAAGCTGCGGTGCTTTTTAGCACTGGTTTTCAGGTGAATTTAGGGGTAATATCCTGTTTATTAGATCGTAATGATTACCTCTTGCTTGATGAGTACGATCATGCTTCGATTATTGATGGCAGTCGCCTGGCCTTTGCCCGTACAATCAAGTATGCGCACAACGATATGCAGGATCTTCGCCGCAAATTAAGCCGTTTACCTGAAGATGCCGCCAAACTGATTGTTTCTGATGGTATTTTTAGTATGGAAGGCGATTTAGTTAATCTTCCAGAAATGGTAGAAATTGCCAATGAATTTGGTGCCAACATCATGATGGATGATGCGCATAGCCTTGGGGTAATTGGCTTTAATGGATCAGGAACGGCATCACATTTCAATCTTACGGAGGATGTAGACCTGATTATGGGTACTTTTAGCAAATCGCTCGCCTCTCTTGGTGGTTTTATTGCGGGAAGTGCCGAAACCATCGAATATATCAAACACCGTGCAAGGTCGTTGATGTTTAGTGCCAGTATGCCGCCATCAGCCGTGGCAAGTGTGATTGCTGCATTGGATATCATCGAATCAGAACCTGAACGTATTGATAAACTTTGGGCCAATACAGAATATGCGAAGAAACTTTTGCTCAATGCAGGTTTCGATATTGGGCACAGCAACAGTCCGATTATACCCATTTACATCCGCGATAACACCAAAACCTTTATGATTACGAATATCCTTCAGCAAAACGGGGTTTTCGTTAATCCGGTTGTTTCACCAGCAGTACCTTCAGATTCGTCTTTGATCAGGTTTTCTTTAATGGCTACACATAGCTTCGAACAGATTGAATCGGCGATTGAGCAATTAAGTGCAGCTTTTAAGGCTGTTAACGTAGAATTAGTAGGAAGCCAATCATGAGAGAACTGATCAAGGTTTCTGATAAAAAAGCATTGGCGGCATTTGTAGATTTCCCGCATGAACTGTATGCAGATGACGTAAATTACGTTCCTGAACTTTTTATTGCGCAGCGCGACCTACTTACCCCTGGCAAACATCCTTTTTACGAACACTCCAAAATCCAGCTTTTTCTGCTTTATGATGGAGGCAAGGTAATTGGACGTATTGCAGCAATCAACAATACCAACCATAATAAAGTCTACGAATCAACAGACGGATTTTTTGGCTTTTTTGATTGTATCAATGATGCATCTGCAGCTAAACAGCTTTTTGATGCGGCACAGGAATGGTTAAAGGAAAATGGGTTAACCAAAGTTTTAGGACCGGTTAATTTCTCCACCAACGAAGTGTGTGGATTGCTGATTGAAGGTTTTGATGGTCCGCCCGTAGCCATGATGCCTTATAACGCCCAATATTATCTGCCGCTTTTGGAGCAAATGGGTTTTCAAAAAAATGTTGATTTAAGGGCTTATCGTTATACCGCTGGTAATTATAGCGAAAGATCAGTTAAACTACTGGATAGGATAGAAGAACGGCTTCTCCGTAACGACATCATCCTCCGTAAAATTAACATGAAGAAATTCAAAGAGGAATGTAATGCGGTAAGAGAGGTGTACAATAAAGCCTGGGATAAAAACCTGGGTTTTGTACCGATGACGGATAAAGAGTTTGATTATACGGCAAACGATTTAAAAATGATCCTTGATCCTGAATTTTGCATCCTGGCAGAGCAGCATGGTAAAATTGTGGGTTTTGCACTGGCCATTCCTGATATCAATCAGATTCTGATCAAAATTAAACGTGGAAGGCTTTTTCCTACAGGTTTGATCAAACTTTTAGCTAATAAAAAGAAAATAGATGGTATCCGCATTTTACTGCTTGGTGTGGTTGATGGTTACCGCAAAATGGGGATTGAAGCTTGTCTTTACGGTCGTATCATCAAACATTTCAAGGCTAAAAATATGAAATATGCAGAGGCGAGCTGGACTTTAGACCATAACGATCTGATCAATAAACCGATTGAAGATATAGGCGGCAAACTGTACCGCAAATACAGAATTTTAGAGAAAGCGATATGAAAAAGCGGGTGTTGATTACCGGGGCGACAGGATTTGTAGGGTACCACCTGATTAAATCTGCTTTAGCCAATGGATTGGAAGTATATGCAAATGTGCGTCAATCGGCCGCCGCAAATCACCTTAAAGATTTTAAGATCAATTATGTCGACCTGGATTTTGAATCGATCTACTTACTAAAAGAAAATATCGAAGAGAAAAAATACGATTATATCGTACATGCCGCTGCAGTAACCAAGGCAAAGAATTTGGGAGATTACAATAAGATCAACGCAATATATACCAGGAATTTAGCTGTAGCTGCTTCGAAATCAACACATGCGATAGAGAAATTTATATTTATCAGTAGTCTGGCGGCTCTGGGTCCTTTAAAGCAGAAAAACGATAAACTGACGGAAAAAAGTGCATCTAATCCGGTAACCCAATATGGCATCAGTAAGGCGCTGGCTGAGACTTATCTGGCGCAAATTTCCAATCTGCCACTGATCATTTTCAGGCCTACAGCGGTTTATGGCCCACGGGAGAAAGACATTTTCATACTGATCAAAACCATTAAAGCTGGGCTGGAGCTTTACATCGGCAAGCAGGAACAGGAACTCAGTTTTGTATATGCTACTGATCTGGCCGATATCATCATTAAAGCGCTTGCTTCTGCAGTGGCGGGCAAGGCTTACAATATATCCGATGGGGCAGTGTACAACCGCTCATCGCTCGCTCATTATGTAAGTAAGGCTTTAGGTAAAAAAACGGTAAGGGTAAATGTACCTGTGCCGTTGATTAAAGGTTTGGCATGGTCGATGGAACATGTGTATGGCGTATTTAATAAAATACCCGCCCTAAATGTAGATAAAATAAAAGAGCTCACTGCCCTTAACTGGGGCTGCGACATTAAAAATATTCAGAACGATTTTGGTTTTGTTCCCCGGTTCGGATTGGAACAGGGACTAAACGAAACCATCAACTGGTACCGTAAAAACAATTGGTTATAAGATTTTAAATAAAAAACAGAATGAAACAACAAGTAAAAGCAGCTGAAGGTAAGCTGGGAATATTAATGCCAGGACTTGGCGCTGTAGCTACAACCATGATCGCCGGAGTTGCTGCAATTAAAAAAGGCATCTCAAAACCGATTGGTTCGTTAACGCAGATGGGCACTATCCGTTTGGGTAAAAGAACAGAAAAAAAAGAGCCAAAAATTAAAGATTTTGTGCCTTTAGCCAATCTGGAAGATTTAGTTTTCGGTGGCTGGGACGTTTATGAAGATAATGTTTACGAAGCTGCGTTAAACGCCCGTGTACTGGATGCCAACCTTTTGCGCGATGTGCGTGAAGAGTTACAGGCCATTAAACCGATGCGCGCCGCTTTCGACAGAAACTACGTAAAAAACCTGGATGGTAAATATGTAAAGGACATCGATAACCGTTACGAACTGGCTTTAGCGGTAATGGAAGATATTAAAAACTTCAAGGCCGAAAACAACTGCGACCGTATTGTATTGGTTTGGTGTGGTTCTACCGAAATTTATTTTGAAGCATCAGAAGTACACGAATCGCTTGCTGCATTTGAGCAAGGTTTAAAAGACAACGATTTGCGTATTGCGCCAAGTATGATTTACGCCTATGCTGCATTAAAACTGGGCATTCCTTTCGCTAATGGTGCACCAAACTTAACAGTTGATATCCCTGCATTGATCGAACTGGCTAAAGAAACCGATACCCCAATTGCAGGTAAAGATTTTAAAACTGGTCAAACCTTAATGAAAACTATTTTGGCACCAGGTTTAGCTGCACGTTCATTGGGTGTAAATGGTTGGTTCTCAGATAATATTTTAGGCAACCGTGATGGTTTGGTATTAGACGATCCGGATAATTTTAAAACCAAAGAAGTATCTAAACTGGGTGTGCTGGAAGATATTTTCAAACCAGAAGTTAACCCGGATTTATATGGCGATATGTACCACAAAATCAGGATCAACTATTATCCTCCTCACGGTGATAATAAAGAAAGTTGGGATAACATCGATATTTTCGGTTGGTTGGGTTACAAAATGCAGATCAAAATCAATTTCCTTTGCCGCGACTCAATTTTAGCTGCACCAATTGTATTGGATCTTGCTTTGTTTATCGATCTTGCTAAACGCTCAAATATGTCGGGTATCCAGGAGTGGTTATCATTCTACTTGAAATCGCCACAAACGATTCCAGGTGTACCTTCAGAGAACGACATTTTCAAACAGTTAATGAAACTTCAGAATACCTTACGTTACATCATGGGCGAAGAGTTGATCACCCATTTAGGTCAGGATTATGAAGAAGAACTGATAGAAACGGTATAGTGTTTATCCACAAATTTCTTTCAACGGCCCTGGGCATTGGCTACATCGGCAAAGGCGCCGGTACATACGCTGCTATAGCAACCTGTATCTGCTGGCACCTTTGCCAGAGCCCTTATACCAACCCATATTTATGGCCAATACTTTCTACCATGTTCATTGTAATGATCGGGATCATGAGTGCCGACCGGGTAGAAGAGATTTGGGGCAAAGACCATAACAGGGTAGTGATTGATGAAGTGGCGGGAATGTGCATTACCCTGTTATTTGTGCCTTTAAAATGGCAATATACCCTTATTGGGCTTGTTCTTTTTAGGTTTTTTGATATTCTGAAACCCTTTTATATCCGTAAACTGGAAGAATTGCCAGGCGGTTGGGGCGTAATGGCTGATGATATACTGGCCGGGATTTACGCAAATATACTCCTCCAGCTGGTAGTGGTTTTCGATTTTTTTTAGACATGCTTACCTACCTAAAAGCACAGGCATCATCCTTAATAGCTTCTGCAACCGATTTTGGTATCACCATCATTGCAGTAAACCTTTTCGGACTGTGGTACCTGGCAGCAAGCATCATAGGCACCATTTCTGGCGGTGTGGTTAATTTTTATGTTAACCGCAAATGGGTTTTTCAAAGCCGGTCGAAGGAGGTGAAGTGGCAGGTGTTCAGGTATATTTTGGTATGGGCAGGCAATCTGGCCATAGTTACCACCGGGGTGTTTATTTTTACCCATTTTTTTAATCTCAATTACGTACTCGCTAAAGTGCTAAGCTCGGTTTTAACCGGCATCAGCTACAATTATATCATGCAAAGGCAGTTTATTTTTACAAGTTAAATGAAAGCGATTTATTCATTTTTTTTATTCCTGATCCCAAGTTTTATTTTGCAGGTAAATGTTTTTGCCCAAAGAACTGTGGTTTCTGGAACCGTGCGCGATGCTGTAACCAAAGAAACGCTGCCCAATGTTTCCGTTTTCTTTAAAGATACCCAAATTGGTACACAGACGGATGTAAATGGAAAATATACACTCGTTTCGCCAAATCCACAAAGCGAAATCAGTTTCAACTACGTGGGCTACCGAACCGTTTTTAAAAATATTGTGCCTTCTGCTACGCAGGAATTTGACGTGGCCTTAGTACCCGATGCAAGGGCTTTGGATGAAGTGGTTATTGTAGGTGGGAAAAAGGTGAAGTACCGCAATAAAGATAATCCTGCAGTTGAGCTGATCCGCCAGGTAATTGCCCATAAAGAAGAAAACCGCATTAAGAGTTATAATACGGCTTCTTTCAGGGAGTATGAGAAGATGTTGTTTTCCTTAAGCAATGTTTCGGATAAGTTCAAGAGCAAAAGAATGTTCAGGAATTATCAGTTTCTGTTTCAGGAACAGGATTCTACCTTAATTGGCGGAAAAAACCTGTTACCGGTATATATTCAGGAGAAACTGGCCGATCATTACCTCAGTAAAGATCCTGAAAAGAATAAAACTATTGTTATTGCCGAAAAGCAGGTAAACTTCGATAGCAGGTACATCGATAATAAAGGAATGAAAACTTATTTCGATAGAATGTATCAGGATATTGATATTTATAAAAACAACATTTCGGTGATCAGCAATGAGTTTTTAAGTCCGATTGCAGATGGTGCGCCTGCTTTTTATAAGTTCTTCATCACCGATACGCTAAAAAATCAAAAACCACAGGTTATTGAGTTGTCTTTTACCCCCCGCAATACGAATGATATGTTATTCGAGGGGAAAATTTATGTAACCAATGATAGTCATTATGCTGTTACCGGCGCTTCATTTGGCGTAAACAAAAACATTAACCTCAACTTTGTACGTGCACTCAAAGTCGATCTTGATTTTGAAGCCAACGATAAAGGCAAATACAGCTTAAGCAAAAGCAATCTGTTGGCCGATTTCGGTATCGGCAAAACAAAAGGCATAGGCTTTACTGGCGAACGTACGGTTACTTTCAAAAATTATCAGTTCGATACCGCGTTGCCTGATTCCGTTTTTCAAGGGAAAAGCACTGTTGTGCTGGCTGATGCTGCAAAAAAAGATGATAAATTTTGGGAGAAAAACAGGCTTGATACCATTTCAAAAAATCAGTTGAAGATTTATGGCAATATTGATACCCTGCAGAATCTGCCATCTTTTAAACGCACGATGAAAATCGTAACCCTTTTATTTGCAGGTTATCAGAATCTTGGTCCTTACGAAATTGGTCCGGTAAATACTTTTTACAGTTTTAACAATGTAGAGGGTTTAAGACTGCGGTTTGGAGGCCGAACAACACCCGAGCTCAGTAAACGTTATTATTTCGAAAATTACCTGGCTTATGGTATCAAAGATGAGAAATGGAAGTTTTTTCTTTCCGGAACTTATTCGTTAAACAATAAATCGATCTACGAATTTCCTCAAAACTACATCAGGGCCAGTTTTCAGCGTGATACCAAAATCCCCGGACAAGAGCTTCAGTTTGTGCAGGAAGATAACTTTTTACTTTCCTTTAAAAGAGGTGTAAATGATATGTTGCTGTATAACGATTTTTACCGCCTGGATTATGTAAAAGAGTTCGAAAACCACTTTTCTTATAACCTGGGTTTTAAAAAATGGAGTCAGACACCAGCCGGCGGATTGAATTATTTAAATTCAAATAATCAATTGGTAAACAGGTTAACCACCAGTGAGGTTTCGCTACAGTTAAGATACGCCCCGAATGAGAAATTTTACCAGGGAAAAATATACCGTGTGCCGATTGCCGACCGCTATCCGGTATTTAATTTACGTTATACCGCTGGTTTAAAAGGTGTTTTGGGTGGCGAATACAATTATCATAACCTATTGGGAAGCATTGATAAACGTTTTTATTTATCACAGCTGGGCTATAGTGATGTAACGGTAGAGGGCAGTTATATTGCCGGAAAAGTTCCTTTCCCTTTATTGGATATACACCGGGCCAACCAAACCTATGCTTATCAGCTTAACTCATATAACCTGATGAACTTTCTTGAGTTTGTGAGCGATCATTACGTAAGCATCAATATCGACCATAATTTTAACGGTTTCTTTTTTAACAAAGTGCCATTGATCAAAAAATTAAAGTTGAGAGAAGTGGTGTCGTTCAAAGCCTTATATGGTGGTTTGAGGAACGAGAACAATCCGAATTTTCAATCTGGTCTATATCAGCTTCCGGTTTATGAAAATGGTGCACAGCGGACTTATGCATTGGGTAATGATCCTTATATGGAAGGCAGTATTGGGGTAGGCAATATCTTTAAACTGTTAAGGGTCGATCTGGTAAAACGCTTCAATTACCTTAACCATCCGGAGGTTTCAGAATGGGGAATAAGGGCAAGGGTAAAATTTGATTTTTAAGAAAAAAGCTATGGAAAAGAAATTAAGGGACAGCCTGCAACAGGGCATTTATAAAGTGATCAATCCTTTTGTTCGGGGCTTGATTAAAATTGGCTTAACCCCAAATGCCGTCACCACTATCGGTTTGATCCTGAATATCGGTGTGGCAATCATTTTTGTGCTGGGTGCCGAAAAATCAAACCGCGGTGATATGTCATACATCGGTTGGGGAGGAGCACTGGTGCTTTTTGCGGGTTTATTCGATATGCTCGATGGGCAGGTAGCCCGTTTAGGGAACATGAGTTCGAAATTTGGTGCTTTGTACGATTCGGTGCTCGATCGCTATAGCGAAATGATTATGTTTTTAGGGATTTGTTATTACCTGGTGGCACATCATTATTTTTTAAGTTCGCTATTTGCTTTTATTGCGCTCATCGGTTCAATGATGGTGAGTTATACCCGCGCAAGGGCCGAGGGATTAGGTGTGGAGTGTAAAGGTGGTTTAATGCAAAGGCCGGAACGTGTAGTCACCATCGGTGTTTTTGCCATTGTCTGTGGTATCGCCGGGCACTTTATTGGTGGCAATTATAAACTTTATGTGCCGGGCATATCCTTCCATGTTTTTGAAACGATGTCGATTTTTACCATGCCAATTACCATAATGGCTTTATTGACCAATATCACCGCTGTAAAACGGCTGCAGGAAGCCAAAAAAGGTCTCGAGGCGCAAGAGTTTAACGAAAGAAAAGGAAATAACAGGGCAGCATTAATTGCGGGACTGGTTTTGATGACGAGTTTAGGTGGTCTGCTTTCTTTTCATGCAAATGCACAGGGAAGTGATCCTTCGCCGATTACTTTTCCAACTCCAAAAGACATCAGTAACCAGCTTTTTTATCTACAGCGCGATCCGAATACCAATACCATTATTTGCCAGTTAAATATAGACAAACATGGAGTAGTGAATAAAGATCAACCTGTAAATGTATTCTGGATACGTTATGGGGATAATGGCGAGAAGAAAGAACTGAGTTATATCCAACGGAAATTTGCCTATGGAATTATGAGCAAAAATCTGGGTAACGGACAGTTTGAACTGCGGTTTACCTCACATAAAAAACTGCCTATGTACCTGAATAAATCTGGTGCAGACAAAAAATACCATGTTTTTGCGACAATTAACAATAAAAAAATGCAGTTAGAAAGGATATTCCTTCGGATTGAAGGCGGTACATTCTGGTTTCCGAATGTAAAATATGTAGAGATAAAAGGTTTTGATGCTTCAGAGCCTTCAAAGGTGTTAGTTGAAAGAATTAAGGTGTAGCGTGGGGCGTTTTGCGGGTGGCGTTGATTGTCATTCTGAGTGCAACGAAGAATCTTTTGTTAAGGCTCATTAGAAAGACGCTACGTATAAAACTAAGGTGAGCTTAGGTGACTAAGGTGGTCATAAAAATGCACCTGTTTAATACTTGACCACCTGAGTCACCTAGGAACATATAAGGTGTTGAATAAGTCTTTTCGTACGTCGTAAATGTTAGTTTGAACGGCCTTATTTGTTATGCTAAGTGCAAGGAAGAATCTTTAAAGTTAATTTATGGGTTCTGTGTTTTATAGATTAGAGATTCTTCACTGCGTTCAGAATGACAAGTGGTTTGAGGAAAAGATCCTGAAACAATTTAAGGATGACGATTACACATAAACGGAGTCAAAGACCAGTTTAAATAATTTTACCAAATGAAAAAGAATTTTGTTTCAAATTCGAAATCATCCATCAGGATGTTTAGAAACGACTTTTTAGAAAGCCTTTCAAAAGTACAATTTTACGTGCCTTTGGTGGTATATGTACCCGTTATCGGTTTTCTTTTTTGGAAAGCATTGGCAGAAATACAGATGCCGGCTTTAACCTTTGCTGGCTGGTTTTTGTTGGGCTTAGCCATCTGGACCATCACAGAATACATCCTGCACCGCTATGTTTTTCATTTCGAACCAGATGTAGAATGGGGCAAAAAAATCCATTTTATTTTTCATGGAGTACATCACGATTACCCCAATGATGCCAAAAGATTGGTCATGCCGCCTTCAGCCAGTATCCCGATGGCATTGGGTTTTTACTTTCTTTTCGATTGGTTATTACCAGATACAACAGTTTATCCGTTTTTCTCAGGTTTTATGATCGGTTATCTCTTTTACGATATGGTGCATTACGCACTTCATCATGCCAATTTTAAAAGTGGTTTCTGGAAACAGCTAAAGCAACACCACATGCTTCACCACTATTCCGATTCGACCAAAGGTTATGGGGTAAGCTGGACTTTTTGGGACCATATTTTTCGGTCTAATTTTGATAAAAAATAATATGCAGCAAGAAGTATTGCTTAAAAACAGTTTTTATAATCTTCGGAATATTTATCTGACAGTTGCTGTATCTGTTGGATATCTGTTGTTATCAGTACTACTGGTCGGCTTTAAAACCGATCAGCTGGTGCTGATTTTTATTTTTAACAGCCTGTTTTATATTTCTGTAGGAACAAGGCGATTTATTCTCGGTTTTTCGATCTTCATTGTTTATTGGATCCTTTTCGATTACATGAAAGCCTTTCCGAATTACCTGTTCAATACCGTCCATATTGAAGATTTATATGAGCTGGAAAGAAAAATGTTTGGCATTAACTACCATGGCTTAATACTTACGCCGAACGAGTACTGGAAGATAAACAGTACTGCATTTTTAGATGTATTAACAGGGGTTTTCTATTTGATGTGGGTGCCTGTCCCGCTGGCATTCGCTACTTACCTGTTCTTTAAAAACAAAGAACAGTTTGTTCGGTTTTCGCTCACTTTTGTTTGGGTAAACCTGTTGGGTTTTGTGGTATATTATGCTTTCCCGGCAGCACCGCCCTGGTATGTGCAGGAACATGGCTTTGAGTTTATAGCTAAAACGGCTGGCAATACTGCCGGATTAGCGCGTTTCGATCATTATTTTAACATTACCCTTTTTCACGGGATATACAGCAAAGGTTCTAATGTATTTGCGGCAATGCCATCGCTACACTCATCTTATCCCGTTATTGTTGTTTATTATGGCTTAAAGAACCGTTTGGGGAAAATTAATATTTTCTTTTTTACGGTAATGCTTGGCATCTGGTTTTCGGCAGTTTATACCAGTCATCATTATACGCTTGATGTATTAGCCGGATTAAGCTGCGCTATATTGGGTATTATTTCTTTCAATTATTTAATACGAAATACAGGTTTAAAGAGCCTTGGGAAAAAACTGATCAATGCCATTAGTCATTAGGTAATCAGGCATTGATCGGTTTAAATTATATATTAAGTATATTATGCGGAAAGGTTAAATTTCGTTTGGCTGTTGCTCATTTTTAAAGCCAGGTAATTGCTTTTTGCTTTCGCAAGCAGGTAAAATTCTACAGTAGCGATAAGGATAAGTGTATAACCAAAAAGTTCAAGCGATTCTTCTGACACATTCTTCACATCACGGATATATTGATTTTCCATAACGGCCATCCAAAACACTTTTCTACCATACAAACGCGCGAAAATATAAGTAGTTAAAATTCCTGATAGCAGTATCCCAAAGGAAAATTTATTTACGAAACCGTTTAGGTTAGCAAAAAAGAGTCTTTTATTTCTGTATACAATAATAGTTGCAAGAAAAAGTAGACCAAAAGCACCGGTTTGCCACGCTCCATCATAAACATGCTCATCAAGAAAAGCGTCCTGCTCTCTGATAAGAGACGCCATTGTGAAGCTAAATAACGCAAAAGCAAGTGGGAATGATGATTTATGTTTGAATGAAATATAAAGGTAAGTAATGGCACTTAGCAGGAGTAGCAAGCTCTGCACATATTCTACAACTGATTCTTCATTGAATTTATTACTTCCTGCTTCGTGCTGCACATTCCACTTTAAAAATTCAGACAATAAAACCATTATTGAACCATAAATAAGAAATCGGATAATAGCAGTTTTTAAACCGCTGGGGCTTGATGAGATTGTGGGACTGACCATTTTTTATTGAATTTGGATTTGTCATCAGCTAGAAAAATCAATAAACGTGATTCTGCCGATAATTAGAATACAAATTTCGCTCAGGAAGTATTGCTAAAAAAGGTCTATACATCCTAAAAATTGGTTGAAAAGTACGATATCCCGAAGTTTAAAAATATAGTTTTTTGTTTATGTTATTCAATTAAGATAAGTGCAATAAGTAATTAAAAAAGCCCAATATCTGATCTTAAACGATCAGCTATTGGGCTTGCAAAAGTTATTAGAATAAATCTAGTTACTTAACGCTTATCCATTTGTTGAGCATGTTATCTGGTGCTTCAACTACGAGTTTATAGAAAGAGGATGGGTAGTTTTTAAGGTCTGCCAAATAATGTTGCTGATTAACGTCAACCTCGCCCAATAAATGATAGTCATCTTTTCCTCCTGTTTTAAAAGCGTTGGTGGTTGCCAGCCAAATTTTTACTTTTCCCTTCTTTTCCAGTGCTTTCCAGCTAATGTCTAAATGGTTTTGAACATAATTTGCTTTTAAAGCCGTGATGGATACAGGGCCAATAAACGGTGTTCCATCTACCTCCTGTTCTACGTTCCGGGGAAATTTTAAATTCAGGTGACGTGCAATTGAGGGCATGATATCGACAATGCCAAGATCAAAATAGTGGGCATAATTATTCAGGTTTTTATAATTGCTTACCATCCAGGTAGAACGTTGACGCTCAGATTGTCCGCCGTGTGCGCGACCGGTTTGCTCATCTCTTCCGTGGTCGGTCGTGATCACCATTAACCAGTCTTCATTAAATTTAGCCTGACGGTAGTTGATCGCATCGAAGATTTTACCCATTTGTTTGTCGAGCATGCCGACAGCCTTATAAAACTGAGGGCTGTCTCCGAACTGGTGCCCCATATCATCCGTGTATTCCAGGTAGACCCAGGAAAGATCGGGCGCTTTATTCTGGATCGTTTCGGCGGCCTGCTTAACCACTTCCTCATCAATCAGATGCATATAATCGGCCTTTTTATCATGCTTAAAGTGCAGCGTATCCAGCTCAAAGCCATCTGCAACATAATCCGGTTTAAAATTACCCGTTTCACTTAGTCCATCGCCCAATAGTTTTGTTCTGTTATCTGTCCAGCTCGAGAATATGCCGGTCGTCTTTTTTGGATATTGACTCTTAAAAAGCCTAAAAATATGCTGGTAATTGTAATTAGGTGCTTTGATTGCATTATCAGGCACATTGTGTTTATTAACCCAGGTGCCAGTTAACAAACTATTATAGCCAACTGCAGATATAGTCGGTGTTTCATTGTAGGTACCCTTATCGCCACCCACATGCATGCGGGAATACGATCCGGCTTGAATAATCCGTTTAAAATTTGGCAGTTCTAAGCGTTCAAACACATCAGCCGGAATGCCGTCGGCGATAACATACACCACTTTTTTAGTTTTTATTTTCTGCGCCCAGCCATTTACTGAAACCAAAATCAGGAAGAGGAAAAGAATTTTTTTAATCATTTTATGTTTTGTAGAAATTAGAGATTGTGGTTAAATAAACAGCACCGACAAAATTGGCGGTGCTGTTATGGTCTGTTTTATGGTTTCAATAACCACATTACCCCATTAATGTCGTCACCTTCGGGATACTGTCTTGCTATTGCCCCACTAACATTTTGCTGATTCAATCGTAATTCAGATTCCGGATACATCCAACGTTTTGGAATGCGTTTGTTATTTAACACACCGGCTCCTGTAGTATCAAAAACAGGAAAACCAGTTCTTCTCTGCTCAAAAAATGGCTGCCAGCCGCTGTTCATGAAAGATGCGATGTATTTTTGGGTAATAATGTTCGCCAGAGGATTTGCATTAGCATTTAACTGCACTGTTGCCTGCGCCAGATAGGCATTGATAGTGGTCTCGTCGATAGTATAAAACTGCATAGATGCCCTGATGCCTTTTTGATAGTAATCATTTGCGCTTCCTGAAATCCATCCTCTTACAACGCCTTCCGCAAGTATAAACTGCTGCTCGGCATAACCCAATGCGATACTTGCTTCATTTGCCGGGCTATTGTAATAACGCGGGTTGATTTTAGAAACTTCTCCCGCAAGCGTACGGGCCGTATTTTCATCTTTTGGTGCGCTACCATTTCCCCCGCCGTAAGCCTTAAAATCTGTTGCGGCAAGCGATGCGAATTTTGGTGCTTTATCGGCAAAGCGGAATAAACGGGAATCCTGAAGCGATTTTAACAAATTGATAAAAGTTTCATCCATATAATATGCGGTTTGCATACTGTTACTATTGAAATATGGATAGCGGTTTCCCTGGAGATCGTAAAATTTAAGCTGGGCGTTGTCCGAGTTTCCAGTAAACAGTGGATAATCCGTTGGATTGTTCACAATTTCGGCAAAACGTTTCTTGATGTCAAATTTGGAGTCGTTTTCCTTAACCGATAAACTGATTAATACCCTTAAGGAAAGTGAGTTGATTGCGCGTTTCCACTGTTGTATATTCCCGCCGAACACAATGTCTCCCTGTAAATTTGCGGTATTTCCGTCAATCATTCCGTTGGCAGATTTAAGCTCATTTAAAATATTTAAGTAAATGTCTTCCTGCTTGTCATATTTTGGCGCAACAATACCTTGTTCGGCTTTTAAAGCCTCACTGTAAGGAATATCGCCGAAAGTCTGGGTTAATTGTAAAAAATTCCAGGCCTTAAAAAACTTCACAAGTGGCAAATACTGAGGTTTGTTTGTGTTTATCGCAGCTTGTTCCATCTTCACGACCTGGCGCAGGGTATCATAAGTAGCATAGCTGCCCCGGTTCCAACCATAGTATTGGTTTAAGGTAATTTCATCTGTATTTATCATTTGACGGGAAGCAAGCGCTACATCAAGATTAGTTGACTGGAAGGCTTTTTGCTCAATGGCATTCAATAATAAATCGGGTGTTGCAGCAGTAGTTTTGTTAGGGTCTACCTGGAACTCGCTAAATTTTTTGCAGCCCATTTGTGCAATTGCTGCAAATAATACAATATATAATGTCTTTTTCATATACATTCAGATTAGAATTTAAGGTTAACGTTAAAACCAAATGAACGGGTCGAAGGCGTTTGGAGGTTATCCTTTGCAGGATCAGGATCAATATTTGGCATTTTTGAGAACAATAAAAGATTACGGCCAACTACTGAAACATCTAAACCTTTAACAAATGATTTGCCCAGCAGCTTGGCTGGTACCTGCCATCCTAATGTTACTTCTCTTAATTTCAGGAAGGTTTGCGAAAAATAGTTGTAGTTATTGTAGGCAGCATTACTGGTCTCGATCATATAATCGATGTAGTTTACCGCTTTGGCATTTGGGGCGAAAACACGGGTATCGCTTGTAATATTACCTTTGGCATCATAGGTAGCTGTTCCGCTGGTAACCACGACACCATCGCCAACAAAGGTTGCTTTCCCTGCATTGGCATCAACACGGTATTGGTTAACTGTACCCGGATGTGTACCACCCCACCACATTTTCTGGTTGGTTGTCGAGTACATCAATCCGCCAAGTCGTCCATCAACCAGAAACTTTAATGTGAAACTCTTATAATTAAAAGTATTTTCGATACCGTAAGTCCAGTCTGGAGCTTCGTGTCCAATAAACCTTGAAAAATTATCATTTAATGGAAAACCGTTGCTTCCGTAAATAATCTGTCCCTGGTTGTTGGTCTGATAAACCGAACCATAGATCCTGTCTGTCCTATCACCCACGCGCAGATTGCCCAATGTTTCGGCACCCCCATAAATTTCTTTTAAATACCTGCGGTACTTGCTCAGATTTATGGCCATATCCCATTGAAAATCGTTGCTTTTTAACAAGGTTCCATTAACCACAAACTCCATTCCCTTACGCTGATAAACGTTTCCGTTAACCAACTGGCTACCATAACCACTTGTTATGGAAATATCCGGAGAAGCGATATTGTTAAAATCGCTTGTCTGGTAATAAGTGGCTTCAACACTTAACCTGTTCTTAAAAAACTTGGTATCCAAACCTACCTCCCAACTGTCGGAAGTTTGTGGGGTAAGATTAGCCTGTTTAAGCAAACGGCCAAAAGTTAGTGCGGGAGTACTGTTCCAGCTCGTTCCTTTATCAAATGCCTGAAGATAACCATAGGTATAAGTATCATCACCAAGTGTACCGCTTGAAACTCTTGACCACGAACCGCGTGCTTTTAAATAGCTAAACCAGTCTGGCAATTTTGTTAACTGGGAAACAACGACAGATGAGCCTATTGAAGGATAGAAAAAGCTGTTATTATTCGTTGGGAGTGTGGAAATGACATCGTTTCTGCCTGTAGCAGTTAAATAAATTGCATTTAAAAATTCCAGATCTAAAATCGCATAAACGCTGCTTGTTCTTCTTTCTTCAATAGCATTACTGCCCTGAAGTGGATTTGCAGAATTACTAAGGTTATAAAAACCTGGAATGCTTAATCCATCAGTATTTGTAGAACCGTATTTGTGATTTCTATAATAATTAGAAGCACCAACTTGAGCATGTAGCTTAAACTTATCGCTGAAAGTATGGTTGTAGTCTCCAATTAAATCAGTAACCAGGTCAATGTAGTTTTGGGTAGCAACAGTAAACTGTCCTCTTGATTTATTACCATAGCCGATATAACTCATTGGTTCCTTATAGGTTCGGTTCAGGCCATAAGCGTTTAGTCCATTTCTAAACTGAACACTAAAAGCCGGACTGATTTTGTAATTCAGGTTTAATGAACCATAGGTGTTGTCTTTATCATAACCGCGCAAATATTCATAAGCCTGGAAATATGGGTTATTATAGTAAGAGACATTATAATTGCGTTGTTGAATGCCCTCTTTGCCCGGCACCCAATAGTCTTTTAAATCCTGCACACTTACATCGGCCCCTGTCCATAAAACTAAATTGTAAAGGTAGTTGGTTGGTCCGTATCCTGTTTCAGGAAAGTTTTTGGTAAACTGGCGGTTGTAATTCAATCTTGCATCAATTGTAAATGCATCTGAGAGTTTATAATTGCCGGAAACATTAAAGGAACTATTGTTTAAATCGGTATTCGGCACAATACCTTTTTGATAAATATGCGAAGCTGAAGCCCGGAAGGAACCTTTCTCCGAACTTTGGGTAATGCTAATGTTATTACTTGAAATTAGTCCGGTTTGAAAAAAGTCTTCTACATTGTTTTTTCCCCTAGAAAGGAATGGAAGCGGAACTAATTTTCCGGTAACCGGGTCTCTTGGGCTATTAAATTGAGGCGTTTCAAAAAAACCACTTGGCGTAGTGGCATCGGGCTGATCGAGTTTCGGACCCCAAATCCATCCAGAGCCTTCTGGTCCTCCTCCTGAACCATCAACATAGGTATATTTTCCCTTATAACCTGCACCATACTCTGTTTGTACTTGCGGAATCCTGATAAAACTTGGCTGTATTTGCGTAGAACTATTTACATCAATACTAAGATTATTCCCTTTGCCACGTTTTGTGGTAATCATAATTGCACCATTTTGTCCGATAGAGCCATATAGTGCAGATGCATTGGCACCTTTTAATACGGTTACCGATTCGACATCATCTGCATTTACGCGAAAAAGATCTGCAGATTGGTCTGGTATGCCATCGATAACAATAAGTGGCTTTCTTCCCCTTAATGAAATAGTTGGTTCCTGGAACAAATCAGTAGAATTGTTAATATTGAGGCCAGCAACCCTTCCGGTAAGCGAACTGATTAGGTTTGCCTCTCTTGCCTTCACTAAATTTTCGCCTTGCACCGTTTGCGCCACATAACCTAATTTTGACCGTTCTTTTTTAACACCTAAAGCAGTAACTACCACCTCAGATAATGCTTTTGCATCCTCAGTCATTACAATCTGGTAGGTATCGGAATGATTAACCGTGATTTCTTTGTTCACATATCCGATACTACTTAAAACAAGTACATCGCCATCGTCAGCCTTGATTGAAAAATCGCCTTCCTGGTTAGTAACTGTACCTGTATTGGTTCCTTTTATCAATACTGATATTCCGGGAATACCCATTTTCTTCTCATCGGTAACATGGCCTTTAATAATTCTGGCATTTTCTGTTGTTTTTTTTTGCTGCGAAGGCTTTTGAACAGTTTTATCATTCGTTTTTGGAATGGAAAAGGCAGAATTGAAAATAACGATAAGTAAACAGGTTACCCATAAACTCTTCTTCAGGCAAAACAAAGATGGGTAAGTAAATCTTTTTTTCATAAAAGCTAATTCGTTTGTTAAAATTTTAAATGTTTTTTTGGTGTTATTATCGGGAACTTTGTTCAGTTTGGTTTCCATTTGCCCTGCTCCTAACATAGCCCTTTGTTTACCGCTGGTAGCGTTTCTCCCGTCTTTGCATCAGAGGCCATTCCTTTAATGGCAATCTCCTGAGCAAATGCGCTAGCAGGTAGGATCAGAAGGTTGAACATCCATAGAAGCTTTTTTTTCATTTTACTTAATATTTAGTTGTTTGTTTTGAAATGACAGGTGCTTTTCAACGGTGCTAAATTGAACATATCATATTAAGGTTAAGTTAAGATTCAATTAATATATTAATTGAACGTTCATTCAATCTATTAATAAAATAGATTTGCAGAATCAAGCTATTTTTGAGTAGTTTGCTCAATTAAATTAACTGAATAATGGGACGCAAAAGCCTAAAAGAGACCAGACGACTGGAAATTATTAAAGTATTTTATCAGGTAGCCAAAAAAGAAGGTTATGAAAATACATCTATTGCCAAGATTGCCAAGGTGATGGATATTAACCCAAGCCTTATTATTCATTATTTTGAAACCAAGGAAGGACTCACTTACGAATTGATCGACCACATACTAGACCGATATTTATTGATTTATACCATCAAACATAAAGGACAGGCAAGCCTGGATGACTTACAGAAAACTATAGAAATGTTGTTTTCTAAAAAATGGAACCTGCTTTTTGATGACGGTTTATTTTATACTTTTTATGCTTTGGCATTCAGGGAAAAAAAAATCAAGCTAAAATATAAGTTGATTCTGGATTCGTTGCGCAATAAACTTGCGCTGTTGATCGAACAATGCAATGCACAATGCATTACAAATGTAGATAACCCACAGGTTGCTGCAGATTTTATTTTTGTAATGGTTGATGGGGTTTATTTTTATCTTTCGATGGAAAGTGATAAAAAAGCTTATTCGGAACGTTTAGCCTATTATAAGCAAAAAGCCTACGATACACTTTGCATACCTCCAGTTAAGGTTGTTTCTGCTCCCGTTTGCTAAACTGACGGCTTAAAGCAAATAAACCGATAGACATCCAGAGTACATTTGCTGCTGCATTGGGAAGGTCATGGGTATCAAGGGCAGTAACTGCGAGGCATAATCCACCCATAATATTAAGTGCCTGGAAGGAAATTGAATCTGCGCGGATTAATTTCATACTTAATAAAAGGTATCCGAGGGTGCAAAATACCACTCCAGACCACCCAATAATAGACATTGCTAATTTCATATTATTAACTCCAATTATCTTATAAAAATGCTGTTACTTCTTGTATTCTGAACACAAAATCCTATATTTAACTGAAACAAATGTACAATATGGATCCGAACATTGTTACCCTAAATCTTATCAATTACATCGGCGATTACGACTATTATGATTCACTTACAGACATTAACAGCGACAAACATCCAAAATCCTTTACTAAACTGAGCGAGATCAGGGAAAGGAATAAGCGCCACATCACCGAACTTTTTCCTAATGTGAAATTTCGCGATAATAAAAACCAACTACTTGCTGTAGGTCGTTTTAAGGATGATGTTAAGGCGAAGGTAGAAACCTTATCTAAAAAGGAAATAGAAGATTATATCCAAACCTTTAAAAAGGATGCTAAAAAAATCGAGAGGCTTTATAAGAAGGTAAGGAGATAGATGTTTATTAGTCATTGGTTTGTTAGGAGCTGAAAATTGCCTATTTATTTCATTGTTAAATTGTTGAAGCAGTAGTTGCCATTTAGTCATTTTAATTTGTTGGTTCTTACTCGTTTTGACCATTAAGAAATTAAGGACATTAAGATTTTATTTAAAAATTTACAAGCTGGAGATTTTATTAGAAAAGTTGTCATCTCGACCGGAGCAAAGCGAAAAGGAGAGATCTATATAATCATTTTCATTATAAAAGATCCTTCATTGCATTCAGGATGACAAATTGATCGATGGGAGTGGCCGAAAAAGGATGTAATGTTCTAATGGCGCTCGCTAATTGCTCATTGAAAATTGGTGATTCATTTCCATCAATCCTCTTACATTTTCCATCCTTAAAGATCCTTCATTGCATTCAGGATGACAAATTGATTGATGGGAGTGTGCCGAAAAAGGATGTAATGTTCTAATGGCGGTTGCTAATTGCTCATTGAAAATTGCTCATTGGTGATTCATTTCCATCATCCCTCTTACATTTTCCATCCTTAAAGATCCTTCATTGCATTCAGGATGACAAATTGATCGATGGGAGTGTGCCGAAAAAGGATGTAATGTTCTAATGGCGGTTGCTCATTGCTCATTGAAAATTGCTCATTGGTGATTCATTTCCATCATCCCTCTTACATTTTCCATCCTTAAAGATCCTTCATTGCATTCAGGATGACAAATTGATCGATGGGAGTGTGCCGAGGGGAGAATATAAAGTTTTAGTAGCTGTCGCTAATTGATCATTTAATTCCATTATACATCTTACATTTTCCATGTTGAAAGATCCTTCGACTGCGCTCAGGATGACAATGAGTGGAAAGAAATGTATCCAGGGAGAACATTCATTGCTTATTGATTTTTTATCATTGCTTTAGCGTCAATCAACTAAAGACTCCGGACTCCCGACTCTGGACTAAAAAACTATTCGTGCAATACCAAAATAGCCTTCACCGTTTTGTTCATTACCTGATTAACAGTGCTGCTGGTAAATAAGCGGTAAATAATATTGTGATGGTGTTTAACCAAGCAAAGGATATCGGTATGGTTACTTTTAATGAAATCCATAATGCCATTTGGGGCACTGCTGTCCATAATGTAGTTAAATTCGATCTCCGTATCTGGCAAAAGATCCCTGATCCGTTTTTCACCCGTCTGTATGTGTACTTCATCCGATTTTTCGGCCACATAAAGTACCTGCATTTTCCTCGTTCCAGAGGCTTTTAACAGTTCGCTAAGGGCGGTAATATCTTTTGGCGATAATACGGTTTCGTAATCAGTGGCCAGCGTAATAATCGGGAAATTGGTAAAACTGCTCTCCAAAGGAACAATTAATGTTGGGATCCGCATTTTGGTAACCGCCATGCTGGCGTTGCTGCCTACAATTCCGCTGATCCCGGTGGCACCCGTAATGCCCATTACCAAAAGCTCTACCGGATTGGTTTCGGTATGTTTGGTAATTACTGTTTTTAAAAAACCAACATCACATATTGTTTCGAGCTTTACATCTTTAAGGTTTTCCCTTTCACGGATGTTTTCAGCCCATTCTTTTAAAGCAGCTCTTTTATTTCCGTAATAAGATTCGATAAAAATGGCATTGTAGGTACTGTTATTTATACCTTCGGTAGGATGGATGGCGTGAATGGCTACAACTTCCATTTTCAGCGTTTTTGCCATGGCCAGTGCATAGGAGAGGGCATTTCCTGCACTTCTTGAAAAATCCGTTGCTACAAGTATCTGTTTCATTTTTTGGAGAATAATATTTTAAAACTGTTAAATAAACAGGTGAAAAAGCATGAATAACAAAATAGCCAATATAATCGATACCGGCAAGGTAAGCACCCAGGCCAATCCAATATTTTTAAGTGTGTTACTGTTCAGGTTTTTTCGTCCGCCAGAAGCCACCATTGCACCAGCTATACCGCTCGATAATACGTGTGTGGTACTTACCGGCAAGCCAAAAGCGGTGCTCAGGCCAATGGTAGAAGCTGCCACAATTTCTGAAGTAGCACCCTGGGCATAATTTAAATGCTCGTTACCGATTTTTTCGCCAATAGTAACCGCTATGCGTTTCCAACCGATCATGGTGCCTAGTCCGAGTGAAATCGAAATGACAAGAATTACCCAAAGTGGTGCAAATTCTACCAGTTTCGATAATTCGGAAGCATTATCATGAAGGAGTTGATCGTCGGTTGTGTTAATTACCAATGTTTTATCTTCCCTTACTGTTTTTATAGCAGCAATAACCTCTTCAATCTGTTTACGGAAAAGATAAGTGTTTTTCTTGTCGGTTTCATTTTTAAGGGAAAGGTGGAATTTCGCTTGGTCTATTTCCTTTACAAGAGCGGTAATATCGAGTATTTTACCTTGATTAAGTTTTGCTGTTTTTTGCAGCAGTTGTTCAGTTTGGTTAAGCTGGAACAATACTTTATCATTGGGGATATGGTGGTTCACGGCAAATTTTGCAGGGAGAAAAGCAATGAGGATCAGCATCAACAAACCCACACCTTTCTGTCCATCGTTACTGCCGTGGAAAAAGCTTACTAAAGTACAGGTGGTAATCAATAAACCCCTGATCAATAAGGGCGGACGGTCGTTCTCGCCTGTTGGGATATGAAAAAGGGCATGGTATTTAACCACATGTTTTAAAAAGTACATCAGCAACATGGCCAGGCCAAAACCGATAATAGGGGACAAAATGAGCGATAAACCGATTTCTTCGGCCTTGCCCCAGTTTACGCCCTGGCCACCGTAGTACCAGGTAAAAGCCAAACCTGCACCAATCATGGCACCAATCATGGTATGCGAACTCGAGCAGGGGATGCCCAGGTACCAGGTGCCCAGGTTCCAGGCGATAGAGGCCAGTAAAACAGCCAAAACCATTGCAGCGCCAACGCCAACAGGAAGGTTCATTAAAGCATCAAGCGGAACGAGTTTTAAAATACCCATCGCTACGGCTATTCCTCCGGTAAATACACCCATGAAATTCCAAAATCCCGACCAGGGGATGGCGATAACAGGTTTTAAAGCTTTGGTATAAATTACAGTAGCTACAGCATTGGCAGTATCATGGAAACCATTTACAAACTCAAATCCGACTACGGCAAGCAGACAAACGATAAAAACAATGGCAAGAGGGGTACTTAAATTGGTGTTCCCTAAAAAGGGTATAACAGTGCAAAAAGACGGCATAAAATCAGTTTGGATATTGATGTTGCAGATCAATATCTGCGCTTTCAAATAACTGAATAACTAACTGATTTAAATCGTTTTGAATGTTAAAAGATTGTTATCAATACGTTAAAGTGGGTGGTTGTTTTTTAACTCTTCTGCAGGTGCATTGTTATCCGAAATAAACCATTCTTTTTAAGTGAGTTGATTAAGTGAGTTGAGCGTTTTTTCATAACCTTTCTGATTTTAACAGCAAACTTAAAACTACTATTGTTAAGCAGGGATTAAGTTTTAAACCCCGGTTGATGAGCTTAAATGAAAAAAATGCTTACTGTTAATTTATGGTTAGCAGATGAATTAATGTTAATGTAACAATAATTAAATGTTTGCTTTTTATTGTGGTAACTTTGCGTTGTGAATATCCCACTCTACATCTATTACGAATTGCTAATCCGTTTATCTGAAATTGAATCCGAAATCGGTCATTATGTATCCTCCACAGCGAATGAAGAAGCTTGCATATTGCGTACTACAAATGGTACTTTAAAAGTTCCGGTTAACTTTTTAAAGCTACAGTTCGAAGATCCGAATCTGATCAATCAAGATGAATTAACTATATTAAGTAAAAGTTTTAAACCTGGCTACCCTTAATTTGGTAGGAGGTCAATTAAATCATTTATTAAAAATAAACCCGGGATTCTCGTTTTTTAAAATAGAATTATTCTTGCTATTCATTAATCTTAGTGGAGATTATGCCTGGTAATGATTGTAATATTACCTGGCAGAATCGTTTTATTTTATCGCACCAAAGGCTGCAAAATAAGAGTTTTTATGCAGTATCTCGGTAACGTTAAACCCAACTTTTTGCAGTAATGCCAGCTGATAGTTTAAAGAACGGGGGGTATCTTCATATTCAATATAATCAAATACCTTTTGCTTATAGGCTTCACCACCAAGTGTTTCGAGGTAGGCCCCATATTGATCTTGAAAAAGATTATCGATCAATACAGAATCGTGGGCAATGAGGTCTGAAATCCAGATACTGCCACCGGGTTTTAAGGCGCGGTAAACTTTAGTAAAAACAAGTTCCCAATCGGCATCAGTACGCAAATGATGAAATGTTGCTGCGGCCAGTACAATATCGAAATGATTGTCAGGTAAATTAAGGTTTCGCATATCTTCCTGTATAACGGTTACTGTTCCGGTAGTTTGTTCCGATACCCTATCATTTGCACGTTCCAGCATCGGTAAACTCAAGTCGTTCAGTGTACAGTTAAGATTTGGGATTTTGCTGAGCATTTTTAATGTGTAATTGCCCGCACCACATCCAATATCCAACAGTTCCTGGGCATCCGGATTAATATATTTGGCTGCTCCGGTGCAAAGCTCCATGGTAAGTGGTGCGTCGATAGTGGTTTGTTGACCGCTTTCTAAGTTCGAGAAACGTTCTACATCGTTATCAAACCTTGTTTTGATTTCTTCATTTGTTGCTTTATGCGAATAATCTTTGTTCATTGCTTTAATTTTTTGTAAAGTTAGTGCTGTTGATCATATTTGTAAAATATCAATTTTTGCATATATCAATACCTGTTAAGTATTATAGTTATGGAACTCAGACATCTGTTGTATTTTAAAACTGTTGCAGAAGAACTTCATTTTACCAAAGCAGCAACCAAACTTTTTATCTCGCAACCGCCTTTGAGCAGGCAGATTAAAGAGCTGGAAGAAGAGCTTGGTGTACAGCTGTTTGTTCGGAATAATAAGCGGGTGGCATTAACAAACGCCGGCAAATATTTTAAGAGTGAGGTTGATACCATGTTTAACAAGCTGGAAGAAAGTAAAGAAGTGGTTCGTAAAATTCATGAAGGCGTTAGCGGCGAATTAAGGATCGGTTATATCAGTTCGGTTTACCAATCGCACCTTGCAGAAATTTTAAAATTGATGCATCAGGAATTTCCTTATCTAAAAACGAGTTTGTTTGAAGTACCTACACTCACCCAGATTAAAGCATTGGAACATGGCAGCCTGGATGTTGGGATTTTAAGAGCTCCGGTTTTATCCGAGAAATTGAAAGTAGAATCTTTGTTTTTTGATCCCTTTGTAGTGGTTATCCCCATAACAGATCAAAAAATTGATGACCAGCAACAACTTGCAGATTTTTTGAAAAAAAGTCCATTTATATTCTTTAATAAAGATTTTGCACCCCAGTATAACCAGAAACTCATCGAGATTTGTCAGAGAATGGGTTTTAGTCCGGATATTACCCACGAGGCTAACAACGTACACTCTATATTACAATTGGTAGAAGCGGGTCTGGGTGTATCTATTTTGCCATTATCACTAAAAAAGCAATATGCACAATTAAAGGTATCTTTTATTGAAATTGATGCCATTCCTGTTAATACAGAGGTGGTATTGGCTTATAAAGAATCCAACAAAAACACGGCATTAATATGGTTTATTAAACACTATACCCAATTAAAAATTAATTAATTCCAAATTGGATTTAATGCGTACAGTCAAATTTGAACTGGCTTTTTAAAGTTCATTAATTAACCTCAATACTTAGCCTAAGATCACAAAGGATAAATCTTCAGTCATATCCTTGTTGTTTAGGCTTTCATTTCCATTGCGAGGAATATTTGATCAATATCAAAATAACTATAGTTAAATAACGCGGCACTGCGTTTCCAAAATTATAACTACCTTGTCTTTTCAAGTTAATGTATATTTGCCAGACGAATGATCAACGTTAATCACACCGATGAAAAGTCTTTATTACTTCAATTAAAAAATGGTGACGAGCGGGCATTTGAAATCCTATACAATAACTATAAATACCGGATCGCTGGAAATTTATTTAAACTTCTCAAATCTGACGACCTGGTAAAAGAAGTGCTGCAAGAGCTTTTTTTTAAAATATGGGAGGTGCGGACACAGATTGATGCCGAAAAATCTTTTAAATCTTATCTCTTTCGTATAGCAGAGAACCTGGTACATGATTATTTCCGGAAAGTAGCGAAAGACAAACGTTTGTTAACTAAAATGGTTGCTTCAGGTTCAGAATTATATCTTCACGTTGAAGAAGATTTGCTGAGTAAAGAAGATGCTCAAAAATTGCAGAAAGCCATAGACCTGATGCCCCCACAGCGTAAAATGGTATTTACACTCTGCAAATTAGAGGGTAAATCTTATAAAGAAGTAGAGCAGATTATGGGCATTAATGCTAAAACCATCAGTAGCCACATGCTGCAGGCCAATAGATTTCTTAAAACCTATTTTAGAGATTCACCCACACTTACCATTTCGATAGTTTTGGCTGTTTTATGCAAAGGATTTTGATCCTGATCGTTGTTTTTGGAAATTAATTGTTAATTTTTTGTTAAGAGACTAAGGATATTTTTGCGCAGCTCCGTATTAGCTGTAAAAATCGAACCTTGAAACCATTTGAACAACTTCATATACTCTTCAAAAAACACCTGGATAATACCTGTAGTCCCGAAGAAACCCAGCGTCTGATGAATTATTTTCAACTTGACGAAGATCAGGAGGTGTTGAAAGATCTCATCATCGGCGCCTTAGCAATACAGGATGAACACTATGAAAATGATTTAGCCATTGCCGGGGTATTGGAAAAGGTTGACCATGATTTGTTTGTTCAGATTCATGAATCAGCACATGCCGTACCAGAAGGGAAGAATAAAATACTTAAACTTTGGTTAAAAATTGTTGCTGTTGCTGCAGTTTTAGCTGTAGTGTACCTGGGTGTTTATTTTTTCAACAACCAACCGGAAAAGGTTGCCACTGTTCCCAAAGTTACTTTATATGATATCAAGTCAGGGGGCTATGGTGCTACACTTACCCTGGCAAATGGCAGGAAGGTCAGCTTAGCAAATGCGTCCAAAGGTGAAATAGGAAGAGAATCCGGAATAATCATCACTAAATCAGGCGACGGCAAACTGGTGTACCAGGTTAGTGAAAAGGGTTCGGATCCAAATGCTACCAATACCCTGTCTACCGCCCGTGGCGAAACCTATCAGGTGCGGTTGCCTGACGGATCACTTGTATATTTAAATGCCGCTTCCAGCCTCACCTATACCACCTCCCTCATTCAAAACGGACAGCGTATAGTTACCCTTAGTGGTGAAGGGTATTTTGAAGTGGCGAAGGATAAGCAACATCCATTTATTGTAAAGACAGGCCGGCAGGAAGTAGAAGTATTAGGAACTCATTTTAACATCAGCAGCTATGCCGATGATGAAGTTGAAAAAACCACCTTGCTGGAAGGAAGCGTAAAGCTCTCAGCATCGGGTAACTACAAATTGCTAAAACCAGGGCAACAAGCAAAGCTATCCGCTGGCAAAATAACGATTAGTGAAACGGATACCGATCTGGCTGTTGCCTGGAAAAATAATGAATTTGTAATCGAAAGTGAAAACATCGAAACAATCATGAAAATGATCAGTCGCTGGTATAATTTGGAGGTTGTTTACCTCGGTGAAAAAACCACCCAGCGTTTTAGTGGTCAAGTGTCGAGGTTTGATAAATTGTCAAAGGTGCTTGAAATCGTGGAATCAACAGGGGAAGCTCGTTTCGATTTAAAAGGACGAACCGTATATGTATCCAAATAATAAATAACGAATAATAAACTGAATTTTAACCTTTAAACAAACTAGATGATAAAAGAAATACGATAACTAAAGATATCCCCAAAAAAACAGGCCCCGTTTAACTGCCGGGACCTGATCATAGTCTGGAATATTCGATTGAAAATCAATTTACAACCACAGTCTTGCTACGGACCAACGCATCAGAGACTGTTTAACCAAACCAACTACTAATGTATCAAAAATCAAGGAAATTTGGTATACCTAACCGGCTGTACCTCAAATTATTGTTAACCATGCGCCTAACCATTGTAATAATAATAGCGTGCCTTATGCAGGTAAGTGCATCAAGTCTCGCTCAAAAAGTGACTTTAACCAAGTCAAATGCTTCACTTCGATCCGTTTTTAAGGAACTTAACCAACAAACTGGTTATAATTTCTTTTATGCGGACAATCTATTGGAAAATTCAATACCTGTAACCATCAATGTTAAAGATGCTGAATTGCCTGCTGTGCTTAAGCAAATTTTTGCAGCACAAAATCTGGACTTTACCATACGTAACCAAACTGTGGTGATTAAAGCAGGCGTAAAGGCTAATGTGGATGTCATTTCTGGTTTTGTTGGCGATGCCAAAGAACACAAGCCAATCCCAGGAGTTACGGTATCTATAAAGGGAACAAAGTCTGCGGTTCAGACAGATAAGAGTGGAAAGTTTTCCATCAGCATACCACAGGGTGCAACATCTTTGGAGTTCAGATTTATAGGTTATAAGACAGTTGATGTGCCTATCTCCTCTAATTCTAATTATACCATTTATATGCAGGAGGATCAGTTGACACTAAATGAAACGGTGATCACAGGAATGGTCGACAGGAAGGTAAGCACCTACACCGGAGCAGCCAAAACCATAACCGGAGCTGAGCTTAAGGCCGTGAGTCCGGTAAATGTATTTGCTGGTATTGCCGCCCTTGACCCTTCTTTCAGAATCATTCCCAATAATAAGATTGGGGGTAACATCAATGCGCTACCTGAAATTACCATGCGTGGACAAACTTCTTACCCAACCCTGGGTTCAGAACTTGTTGGAAATCCCAATACGCCATTGTTTATTCTCGATGGATTCCAGGTTTCATTACAGGCAATCGTAGACCTCGACATGAATCAAATTGCATCAGTAACATTATTAAAAGATGCTTCTGCTACTGCAATGTATGGATCTCGTGGGGGTAATGGTGTGATGGTTGTTACAACAATCCTCCCTCCGAGAGGAAAAGTAGAAGTTTCCATAACCAATAACTTAACATTATCATCTCCTGATCTTTCTGTTTATCATATGCTGAATTCAGAAGAAAAATTGGATTTCGAACGTCGGGTAGGTTTTCTAAACAGTTATAGAGGACAAGCCATTAATGCCGAACGATATAAAGCAATGTTGAGCGGTGTGAATACGGATTGGAAATCTATCCCCGTTCAAACAGGGATCAACAACAGAACTAACCTGTCATTACGTGGAGGCGACCAGTCTTTGACCTTCAACCTTACTTTCAGCGGAAATCTGTTACAGGGCGTAATGAAAGAACAGGATAGGAAAAATTATTCTGGAAGTTTTACGCTGAGTTATAAAACCAATAATTTAACCTTCCAAAACAACACGATTGCCACTCAGGTTATTTCTAATGACTCGCCCTATGGAGAATTTAGTCAGTACCTGGCTTTGAATCCCTACTGGAAACCTTACGATGAAAATGGTAATATAAACCAGTACCTGGAGAACATCAATTTGGGCTTCGGTGTAGCAGGTTCGGTTGTCTTAAACCCATTAATGGATATTAAGTACAATACTATCAACAACAGAAATAAGAACTTTAATTTAAGAAACAACACCACTATTCGTTACGACTATAGTAAGTCTTTGTGGTTCACTGGTGCACTGGGCATCACCAAAGTGAATGGTACAATAGATAATTTCTATTCCGCTTTAGATAGCCGGTTCGATGGTATCGCAGATTTAAGTGCAAGAGGTTCCTATTCGAAAGACAATAGTGATGCCTTTACCATGGACGGAACAGGTGCTGTGAACTACAACAAGAATTTTGGAAAGCATGGCGTTACGGTATATGCAGGATTCAGGCTTGCCAGCACAAGCTTAAATTCTTATAATGTATCTACACAGGGTTTCCCTTTCGATCGTTTAGATAACATCCTGTTTGCTGCGCAATATTTAAACAGCAGACCTACCGGAACGGAAAGTACCATTAACAATCTTTCTTATACCGGAAGTGCGAACTACTCTTATGATAACCGGTATTTTACCGATTTTACTTATACCAGAGATGGCTCTTCTGCTTATGGAGAGAATAATAAGTTTGGTAATTTCTGGTCTGCAGGTTTAGGATGGAACATCAATAATGAACAATTCCTTAAGGACAGCAGAACAGTTAACCTGTTGAGGATTCGGGGTAGTTACGGTTCTACCGGTACATCTGTACAAAATCCTTACGCCGCACAATTCAGGTACAACCTGGGTACATCGACCGGTTATTTCGGCGAGGTAGGTGCTATTCCCGGTGCACTTGGAAACCCGAATTTAAGCTGGCAACAGGTATTGAAGTCTAACATTGGTATTGCTTCAGCATTTCTGGATAACCGTTTAACTTTTAATGCAGAATTTTATAACGAAGTCACGCAGAATGCGCTGACTACGGTTTCGCTGGCATCTAGCACCGGTTTCCCTTCGTACACTGAAAATTTGGGTAAAATTCAGAATAGGGGATTGCAACTCGACCTCGGTTATACCATACTATCTGACCCTCGTAAAGGCTTAAAATGGAATGTTTCTGTGAACGCAGCCACTAATAAATCGGTTTTAAAAGAAGTTTCTGATAAACTTAAAGCCTTCAACGCCGCATTGAATGCAAATAATCCTGATCAGACAGCTGAAAATGCGCAGTTTATTGAAGGTCAATCGACAACGGCCATTTATGCGGTGAGGTCACTGGGCATTGATCCGGTTACCGGCCAGGAAGTTTACCTGAAAGCAGATGGTACCCCAACCTTTGTATGGGACGTTAACGATAAAACCTATGTCGGCGATACCCGCCCCAGATGGACTGGAGCCATCAATTCAAACTTCCTATATGCAGGTTTTGCCTTAAATTTCAGTTTCAATTATAATTATGGTGCTGATTTGTATAACAGTACGTTATTAAACCGTGTAGAGGCCGTTGATGCGCGTAACAACGTAGACCGAAGAGCGTATGACCTGGGTTGGACTGGACCTGGAAGTTTGAGCCCATACCGTAGAATTACAACCTCGCCGACACCAACAAAGCTTACTTCACGTTTTGTTCAGCGCGATAATAACATTCAGCTCAGCTCAATTAATTTGAGTTATCAGTTCAAAACCGCATTTGTAAAAAAGTTAGGCTTGCAGAACCTAAGTGTTAGTGCCACAACGAACAACCTAGCTACCTTTAGCTCCATTGAAATAGAACGTGGTACAGATAACCCTTTTGCCAGAGAGTATACATTTGGTTTAAGTGCAAGATTTTAAATTCAAAAAACATATTCATATCCCAATGAAAAGAACAACATTAATTATAGGAATCCTGGCAATAGTTGCGATGTTTTCCGGTTGTAAGAAATTTTTGGATGTAACACCCAAAACGAGTCTATCTGAAGAACAGCTGTTTACTTCAGAAGTTGGTTTTCAACAGGCTTTATCAGGCGTATATGGTCAGCTTGCCGGTAGCAAACTCTATGGGGATAACCTTTCCATGGGCTTCGTTTCCGCGCTTGCTCAAAATTATGCGACAATTGATCCTGCATCGTCAGTTCAGTTGCAACAGACACAAATCCTGAACTACGCTTCAACGGAAGTCGTAAGCTATACCGATTCCATCTGGTCTGCCAGTTATAGTGCAATTGCCGCAGCTAATAAAATAATTGCAAATACAGAAACAAACCGATCTGTGCTATCTAATAATTCGTACGCACTATTACGTGGTGAAGCTTTAGCCTTAAGGGCATTTTTGCATTTTGATTTATTACGGATGTTTGGGCCTGAATATACTGCGGGTGCCAATCTAAAAGCCATCCCATATAAAAAAGATGTCAACCAAAATGCAAATCCCCCAGCAACAACTGCAGAGGTGGTTAAATTTGCCCTGGCCGACTTGAAAGAAGCGGAAAGTCTACTGTTACCTGTTGATCCGATTGTGACCAGCGATTTACGGACCAGGCGGAATAAGCTTAATTATTATGGTGTAAAAGCGCTGGAAGCGAGAATTATGTTGTATAGCGGCGATAATATCGGGGCGGCGGCGGCTGCAATTGTGGTCGTTAACTCTGCAAAATATACTTTTGTTACCCAGGCACAAGCTGGTGTTATTGCTACGGGATTGACAGTACGTGACCGCTTGTATTTTAACGAACAGGTGTTTATGATCAGGGTTAGGGATATACTGCCCACGGTACAAAATTATTTTAGATTTAGGGGGGCTGCAAGCCAAACGCTTACACGTAGCGCCGCTAATTTTGCTACACTTTACGAAACCAGCAATGGGGGAACTTCAGACTTTAGATTTGCGTTTCGCCTTGAGCAGGATGGCACAGCCGTATTCCCTTCCAAATTCTGGCAGGCTTCTACATCTACCACCCCAATTACCGATAATTTACTCGACCAGTATGTACCAGGTATCCGTCTTTCCGAAATGTATTATATCCTGGCTGAGACGGCATCAACGCCTGATGTTGGTGTTGGATATTTAAACACGGTGCGCCTGAACAGGGGAATTAAAGTTTTGCCGAATACGATTACAGCAGTGACGCTTAAAGCGGAGATTACGAAAGAATATCAGAAGGAATTTTATGCAGAAGGACAATTGTTCTTTTACTATAAGCGCATTAAAGCCTCCAGAATGCAATTTGGTCCTGCCATGGCACCTGCGCAGTATGTACTCCCAATTCCGCCTTCTGAACTTCAATTTAATCCAAATTATGCTAATTAATCACACTTGTATTATGAAATACTTATCATATATCATGGTAGCGGCTTGTCTTTTTTCATGCAAGAAAGAAGCAGTCGAAACCTACCAGGGAAAGGATGGCGTTAGTTTCTTTGCCTATACCTACGAACAATTAAATACCACAGCCATAAGAAGCTACTCTTTTGCCTTTCAGGCTACTGAAAAGCAAAGGGACACCCTGTTTATACCCATGCGCATCACCGGGAAGTTATCCGATAAACCGCGCACGGTGCTGCTGAAAACAGCTCAGGGAACTACCGCAACTGCAGGAGTAGATTTTGAGTTGAAAGAATTCACCGTTCCTGCAGGCGCATCGAAATTTAATTATCCCTTAATATTGCTCAATTCTGCCGGAATGGCTAAAAATGTGTACAGAATTGTGCTGGAGCCCGCAGAAACTAAAGACTTTATTTTGGGTACTTTAGGACAGACACCGGAGACCGTCACTAACCAAGGTACGGAGGAAAACTTTAGATATCTGAAGATCGATGTATCCGGTATGTATGTCAGGCCTGCTTACTGGGATCTTTTAGATGCAGATTTCGGGGAATTTAGCGCCGAAAAGTACAAGTTCATGGTTAAGATATTGGGTATAACAGATTTCTCTTACGAGAATATTGGTTCTGACGGTTTATTGAACTATCCGGTTACCCTAAGGAATGCGCTGGCCGCTTACGAGGCTGCAAATGGTCCATTGTTAGATGAGAACGGTCAAGAGATATCGTTCCCTTAATTTAAAATATTATGCATTTAAAATACTTTTTAAAGCTCAGCCCGATTTTTATTCTAATCATGCTGGCATTTTCGGCCTGCAAAAAAGACAATCAATCGTTTAAATATGATCAAATCAACGACATTAAGATTACAGATGCTATAACTACTTTTACAGTTCCACAACTGGATTCGTTGATTATCACACCAACATTGGCGCAAACCATGCCGGAAGGTGATTCATTTACCTATAGCTGGAAACTTAATACCGCAACAGATACAACAACAATTGCTAAAACAAAAAATCTACGGATAAAAGTAACATTAAGTCCTGGCACTTATCCGGTAGTATACAAAGTGACGAGCAAGAGAAATGGCATTTATACAGTAAAGCAATATACCATCACAGTGAATGGTGTTTATCCTGATGGTTGGTATATTGTCAATAACAAAGATGGAAAAGGCAAAGTTTCTTTGATTCGGACAGACGATGTCATTTTTGACAATCCTATGGAAGTGGCAAACAATAAAACCTATCCAGGTAAAGCACTGGCCATATATAATTTTGGTAAGGGTGGTTTCTTCTATTACTTCAGTGATCAAAATGTTTATCGTTTTAACATGAACGACTGGCTGGATCTTGGTGACAAAAGTTCGATTCTCCCGGGTTTGGCTACACCACTTCCGTTCAAAACTGCCCCAGTATTCATGATAAATAATTTACAATTTGAACAGTATATAGTGGCAGACGGCAATTTGTATGTTGGGCTTTCCGGTGCAAACTCAGACAATGTCAAACCCTTTACTCAGCGCATTCCTGGTAACTATGATTTATTCCCTGGCATATTCCCCGGCGATTATAGTATGACTTATTTCTACGACAACAACACAATGAGTTTTATGCAGATGCCTTATTTGTCGAGAATTCTGGATCGTGCACCTGCAACACCTTTAACAACAAACTCGTTTGATATGGCAAACGTAGGCAAAAAAATGATCGCTTATGATCGGGGCGTAACAACCTTATCACAAGAGGGAATTGAATGGTATTATATTATGGAAGGTAACGATGGACGCTACTTACTATCTTTAACAGGGGATGGAAATAGTACTCACCCTGGGGTTAATCAAAAAATGGATAGTAGTCCGGAAATTGGTAGCGCCACTAACTTTGCAACCTCTTCCATCTTAAAACAACTTTATTATACCGCCGGAAATAACGTGTATTTATACGACATGCTTGCTAAATCGGCAAGACTTATCTACACTTTCCCAACTGGGTATGCAATTAAAGATATCGAAATGAAACGAAGTACCAGCAAACAACTGGTGATTGGTGTGAATAATGGTTCAGCGGGCGAAGTTTATTATTTCGACATCAATGCGCAGGGAGAATTTAACAACGGTACGTACACTAAGAAATTTACCGGCTTTGGGGAAATTATGCAAATTGCCGCTGCCAGACAAAATCTGTCGATGTAACTTAGAAAAAGATTTATAATATCTAATCAAAATGAGAAAAATAACAATGTTTATTGCGCTCCTGTTTACAGGTTTATCAGGATATAGCCAGCAAGCACAACCAGCCTACAAGGCAAGTCTCGATTCTATGAAAATCTTCATTGATCTTTCAAAAAAAGAAGACATTCTTAATCGCCTGGTCAAAGCCCATCCAAACGAAAGCTTTGACCAATACAGGGCTATACTCGTAGATAATTTTATAGTAGCAAAAAATTCTGCGAAGGCTTTATATTATTTTAACCAAATCCAGGAAACTGCAAGAATTATGTATGTTGAAAATGTTACTACCGGTTTAGTGGCTTATGATTTGAAAGCAGCTGAAACTTTGGTTAAACAAGAATTAAACAACTCAACAAATGCAAAGGAAGAGCGGTTGTATTTGCTACAATTATACAGTCAGGTGGCGGATAAACTGGGCGATCATGAGAAAGCTTTCGCTGCTATAAAAGAGTGCTATGAGCAGGCTAACAAGAAAAGTGCAGGATTGACTGCACAGTATTATTATTTGATGAGCAAAACCGGCAGGTACCAGGAAGCGCTTCCTGAACTGGAGAAAGCAGTTTTATCAGGCCTGGCTAATGATGATGTTAAGACCGAACTAAAAAATGCTTATGTAAGGGTGCATCCAGGGAAAGATGCAAATGCTTACCTCGATACCTTAACCAAGCAGTTTGACGACAAATATAAAGCGGAAATAGCAGCCAAAATGCTGTCGGAGCAGGCACCGGAATTTAAAGTTAAAGATATAAACGGCAAGGAAGTATCTTTGTCGGACTTTAAAGGAAAGACGATTGTTCTTGATTTTTGGGCAACCTGGTGCGGACCTTGTAAAAAGTCGTTACCAGCGATGCAAATGATGGTTAACAAATATAAAAACGACCCTACGGTAAAGTTTTTGTTTATACACACCTGGGAAACGGTTCCAAACCCTAAACCTGACGCTGTAAACTACTTGTTAACCCATAACCTGGATTTGCCTTTGTATATGGATACTAAAGATCCCGTTACAAAAAAGAATCCTGCAGTAACCTCATTTGGTGTTTCTGGAATTCCCGCAAAGTTTATTATTGATGGCAATGGTAAAATACGCTTTAAAGAATTGGGATTGCTTTGGCCAAATGAGGTTGCCGTGAGGCAACTTTCTACCATGATAGAGATGTCCAGATAAAATGTAATTATCCCAGAATGGATAAATAATTATTAAAGTAAACCCTTATATGCCGAAATGTATATGAGGGTTTGCTTTGAAAAGACACCAAGGAGTCATAATAATATGTTGGAGACATAGGAATACTGTGAGTTGAAAGCATGGTAATTAACTAATTTCCGGCCTGCTTGCGCTCAAACGCGGATACTTAACTTGCCTTTTAAACGTGGTATACTGTTTAAATGTAGGATTATTCTATAAAGGTGATTTTGCGTTGTTCGGCAGGCAATTAGCTTAAAGTCATTAAGTTAAGCCCTGCGGTCGTCAGTCTGAGGGTTAATTAATTGTTTAAAATCAATATGAGTGACGTATAGTTGTTTTCTCTTGTCCCAAGGCACAGTCTTGCCTCGGCTCGCCGCCGCCGAAGGGCTCTTTCTTTTTGGCATCAAAAAGACCAGCGAAGCTAGCTTGAACACAGTTAAAAATATAAAGGCAAGTGAAAAAACAAAAACTGCCGGCTGAAAATTTATTCATATGTTGTTTATAACTTTCAGCTGCATTCATGATGGCTTCGCCGTTTTCTTTCGAAGCTAGTAGGCTGGCTTGAACAGTACAGCCCGAAAAATTTGTTAGGCCGGATTTAAGCAGAACGGGGATATCGTGCTATGGCCTAGCTGGATGGAAATGCGAAAGCAGTTAAAATGCTGATTAATAATTATTTGTAAAATAACGTCAATGGTAGCGTAGTCGAAGACTTTTTTGAGATTGATACCTCGCAATTAAATGCCCTTTAACTACGTTATCATTGACAGACTCCAAAAAAAGGTCGTCATTGCGCTCCGATAGCTATAGGATGAAGCGAAGCGAAATGGAGAAATCTTTGAACTATGTTAAAAGATTTTGCTTTGCAGAGCCTTCGGGTTCTCCACTGCGGTCGAAATGACGCCCCGTGTCTGTCAGTAGCGTTCCGAAGGGCTCTGGATTAATAATAGAAAAGAGTCTGTGATTCGTTTTAATTGAGTTTATAAACTTAATTTATTCTTGTATCCATAGAGACACCATGTTTAACGCTACGGACAAAGAAGGATAAAAAAAATCCGGACAGCCGTTTATTGTTTCTTTAACCGGGCTGCTCCGATACAGTGATACACCAACAATACCTTAAGATAACTTTACCTTTCCCTTTTATTTACCTATTGTTAGCCTGCCGATCTAAAGCGAGTCAAATGTTTGATCTCCCTGATCTCAACCAGGGGTATCACTTAACCAGAGCAAGGGTTAAGCAGTGTGCAAGCAGGTGTTACGCAAGCCTGGCCGGAAGGTGGCATAAACGTGGGGTAAATGTGGCGTAAAGGTGGACTCGGAATATTTTTTTTGGGGTTCTTTAATCAGATGGATTGATTTGGGTTATCATCGCTTTTGATCAACCTAATATAAAAAATTATGGTGAAATGGGCAAAAAAAGAGCTTTGTAATTTTTGGCACGGGCAGCAGAAATGTAATTTGCTCGTGTCTGTCCGTAGCGTTCCGAAGGACTCTACGGATTAATAATAAAAAAGAGACTGTGACTCGTTTTGATTGAGTTTATAAACTCAATTTTATTCTTGTATCCATAGAGTCGCTATGCTTAAACTACGGACAGAGCGTGGAAATCTTTGAACTATGTTAAAAGATTTTGCTTCGCAGAGCCTTCGGGTTCTCCACTGCGGTCGAAATGACGCCTCTTGTATATCTGTCATAAGCCCTCCGATGTATTTGAAAAATTCTAACCACTACCATTGACAGACTCCAAAAAAAAAGTCGTCATTGCGAGGAGGAACGACGAAGCAATCTATTATGCTCGTAATCCTTGCTATATAAGATTGCTTCCCCGAAAATCGGGGAAGGCTATCGGATGATGATAACCAGGGGGAATTTTTATTTCTCTTAAGTTCTACTGTGACTAATATTGATTTTTATAAATAAATTATCCCTCAGGGTGACATCAATTTTGCGATTTATCCATTAATTTAATGAAATTGGCGATTAGCTTACAGAGAAACTTCGTTAATAATGCTTTATATCGGGGCATTAGCAAAAAAGGGGATGCAGCACCATAAGCTACATCCCCTCTTCCTTAATCTTAAGGATTATTTACCTTTTTTCATTTTCTCAAGCGTAACCTGGTACTGCGCTTTATTTTCAGCTGCAACCAGATCCACTGCTTTTTGCTGCATGGCGATCGCCTGGTCCTTCTTACCCAGCTTATACAGCAGGTTGGCATAAGTGTCAATGTAGGAAGGCTCTTTGCTGTGGGTCTCATCTACACTGCGTTTACTCCAGCTCAACGCCTCAGCAATGCAGTCAGGATCTTTACAGTTTTCAAAAACAGTCCATGCAAAAGAATTGAGCATTTCAGCAGTTACTTCGGTGCCATATTTTTTCATATAGCTTAACACTGCCGGCTGAAATTTGTCCCATTTCTTTTCGGTCTGAAAAATCTGGATCTTTATGAGGTCTGTGGGTTCGTTAATGTCTACTTTCGGGTATTTCGCCTGTACGGCAGCAACCAGTGAATCTATATTTACATTAGGTTTCCTAAGCGCAGGATAGATGTTTTCCTCCAGAATAATAGTGCTTAAGATTTTATTTGATTTTCCCTTTCCCAAAATCGCATCTATTTTTTCAGGATCTTTTAGCATCAGCTCAAATCCCTTGCTTTTAGTGCTTCTGACGTATCTGCTGATAAACTCCAGGTTCTCTTTGGTATAGAGGTCTTTTTGTGTATCAATATAAGCATTGGCAAATTTTTCGGAGTTTTCCTCATCATATGCGGCCTCGGCACTAACGGCCAATTGTTTCAGGGTTTCAGGAGTAGGATTTCCTGACTCGCTTTTTTTCAGCAGCGTATAATACTGGGTTTCCGGGTTTAGCGCCATCTGTGCTCTGGCGATAAATTCATCCGCCTCACCGCCGCCTACAATACGGTGTACAAGCTCTCCCTGGGGAGAGAAGATCAGAAAGGTAGGATAGGCATTTACTTTAAACTCTTTGCTCATAGACTGGGCATTGGCATACCAGCTTTTCACTTCTTCGCTGTCATTTTTGGTTTGGTCGAACTGTACCTTAACATTTACAAAGTTTTTGTTAAAGAATTCACCGACCTTCTCCTGCGGGAAAATGGTACTGGCCATATATTTGCAAGGACCGCACCAGGTAGTAAAGCAATCGACCAAAAGGAATTTGTTCTCTTTTTTTGCTTTTTCTTTCACTTGCTGCCAGGAAAGTCCATGTTCAAAATGGGTGCCTTTAACCTGTGCGCTACCAATAAAAGGCAGCAGCAGGAATATTAAAAATAATTTTTTCATATCTGTTTGTTTTATTTGAGTTAATAAAGATCGTGATTTTAACTAAAAGTGATGTATCATCGCTTTAATTAATATGATTCTGCTTTAAATTAATTGAAAAAATCGATGCCTTATTTAAGCATATGGAATTCTTCGTTTTTTGAGACGCCTATTTTTATCTGTTTTGATGTTATCACCTTTTGCAAGTGGCATTTGATAGCCAATACCATAAGTCTGATAAAATCCATTTGACACTGTGGTGCCATAATTGTAACTGGATCCTGTACCCACATACTGATGGTTTATCGTTGAGTAAGCATCCTGACAACCAAAATCAGCCGCCACGTAAAACTTACCCATATAATAATTAGCACCAGCATAGAATGCATTTGGGAGGAGTTTAGAATTTTTTGCTTGTCTACCACCATTATTACCATCATAAATAACAGGATTGTTCTTTTGCGTATAAGCGATATTTACGCCGGCAGTAAGTCCCCAATGCTTATTGAGTCTGTATTCATATCCAACTTCTGCCCCATACATGGGAGCCTTAATTGTTGAGTTTAGACCCACAAACGGAGCGACATAAACAGAATGTTTAAGCAATGAGTCTTGAGCTATTATTTTGCCCATACCCAGTGTGCCAAATAACATAAGAAGAATTTTAATGTTTTTAAAGTCCGCTTTACTTTGTGTGCTTTCAGATTTTTACAAACCTACTACGCTGATTTCTGTTGCTTATGGTATAAATAGAATTAATGGTGAATGGGAGTAAGTCTGATATAATCCGGGTAAAGGGTGTAAGGGAGTAGAATCCAAAAGATATTTCATTTGAAATTCCCAAGGATAAATTGGTTGTATTTACGGGCGTTTCCGGATCATGAAAATCGTCTCTTGCCTATGGCACGCTCTATGCTGAAGCGCAACGGCACTATCTGGAATCCGTCTCGCCTTATGTTCGCAGGCTTTTCAACCAGATGAATGTTCCAGAAGTGTACTCAATCCAAGGACTGCCTCCCTCGATTGCCCTATACCAGCAACATCCCGGCCCTTCAAGAAGGTCTTCGGTAGGCAAACGTAACATTCCTTCATATGTTTTCACATATGAAGGAATGTACAACTAAAGTAAATTTACAAAAAGGATGTCTAACTATAACTGATAAGATGGCCTTTTGGAAAAACAGATATGCTATTTTAACAATGAATTTAAATATTCATCAGTCACTTCCGGCAATTCTATTTTTTCGCCCTTTGCATGGGCGTTAGAAACGGCCTTATTAATTTCATTTAAATTGTTTGTGAAAGCAGAAAACAGATGTTCCGATAAATTTATAGCTTTATAACCACCCTTCCCTTGATATATATATATGCCGTCAACTAATTTAACATGACGATAAAACCGATAAGTGGCAACCCGCATCTTTGCGTATTCGCTTGTAGCTATAGGTTTAGCAGCGGTTATTACGGCGCTATTTACATCGAAATCAATCAATGTATCGGTTTTTAGTAATTGATTAACTTTTATTGACAAATCATTATTTGAAGATTTTGCATTTGAAATAGGCAAAGGTGTCATTGCAGTTTGATCCCTTTTGCAGCTTATGATTGCCACGCATATTAAAATTGATAATATTGTTGTTAACTTATTCATTGACTATGTTTTTTTATTTATTGTTGAGGATGTTGTATATTTTGAGCTGAAAACGAAATTAGTGCCACATCTGCATTAGTTGATGCGTTAAAATTCCAGGCTATAGGTAGTGGGTGTTTATAATAATAAGCTTTATAATTTTTAGAAAGAGGAAGTGAGGCGAAAGACCAACTATGACCAATAGGAGAAGTTACTTGTACCAAAGCACCAAGAATATTCAGATTTTCGGCAGTGAGAAGTATATCTTGACCACCGCCCCAGGCGAAATCTACTTCGAATCCTTGCGTAGGTACCGCCAGCAGAGCGGTGTGAGGTGGATTATTAAGAATGATTACCTGGGCATCCGCGAACGCCGGGACTAAGTTAATCGCTAGCAATAATGAAGCAATAATTTTTTTTTTCATGTAATGATAAATTAGATTAAGTTATTTGTTTACAGTACCAACTATTTACACCATGTAAATTAGCGGTATAAGTAAGATATTACGAATATATGTAATTTAATTGTCAAATCATACTCCTTTTTATGATACGGTGGTGCATTATAAATGATGTTTTAAAGGATTATCATTTTGGGATAGCTTCTATTTACAAAACCAATCAAGCCGAGCCTAGTGTGTATGATTCAGGAAGGGCGTGTAAAGACACCTATATAATTAGAAAAAGAGATAAGATAAACCTTACACTCAAAGATGTCCGGTTAATCGTTGTTGCTTCTTTCTTTAGACTGATAGCCCCAAATACCATAGATGAAAAATGAATGATTTCCTAATCAAAAAATATCGAAAGCTCTTCTAAACATTGAGAAAGCATATTTTGAGGCTGAAATATCCCTAAAACGTGAAATTATAGCGGCAATTTCCCTGAAAAATTAGCGTGCCATGAAGATCAATACGCTTTAGTGAGCTATTTTCAGTTGATATAAGTGCTGCAGATATGCATGCTAATTTTTTTTTTTGGCAAGATATAGAATTTCAATTTTTAAGTTTGCTTAAACTCACCCAGGTTATTTTAAAGATACCTGGGTAAGTTTTTAAGTGGCAAAGAATTACTTTCTTCTAAATAGCCCGAAATTATACTTAAAGCCAATCAGGTAACTCGTATTACTATTTGCGTTCGTTCCTTTTGCGAAAAACTCAATGTTATCACCTTTTGCAAGCGGCATTTGATAGCCAATACCATAAGCTTGATAAAATCCGTTTGTCGCTGTGGTGCCATAATTGTAACTGGATCCTGTACCCATATACTGATAGTTTACTGTTGAGTAAGCATCCTGGTAGCCAAAATCAGCCGCGAGGTAAAACTTACCCATATAATATTTAGCACCGGCATAAAATGCATTTTGGACAAGTTTAGAATTTTTTGCTTGTCTACCACCATTATTACCATCATAAATAGCAGGATTTTTCTTTTGCGTATAAGCGATATTTGCTCCGGCAGTAAGTCCCCAATGTTTATTGAGCCGGTATTCATATCCAACATCGGCTCCGTATAGGGGGCTTAATGGTTGAAATTAGACCAACAAACGGAGAGACATAAACAGAATGTTTAAGCAATGAGTTTTGAGCCATTATTTTGCCCACACCCAGTGCGCCAAATAACATAAGAAGAAGTGTAATTTTAATGTTTTTAAAGTTCGCTTTACTTTGTGAGTGCTTTCAGATTTCACAAGCCTACTACGCTGATTTCTGTTGCTTATGCTATAAACAGAAGTAATGGTGAATGGGAGTAAGTCTGATGTAATCCGGGTAAAGGGCGTAAGAGAGTATAATCCAAAAGATATTTCATTTGAAATTCCCAGGGATAAAACTGGTTGTATTTACGGGCGTTTTCGGATCAGGAAAATCGTCTCTTGCCTTCCGCACACTCCATGCTGAAGCGCAACGGCACTATCTGGAATCCGTCTCGCCTTATGTCCGTAGGCTTTTCAACAATGTGAATGTTCCAGAAGTACACTCAATTCAAGAACTGCCTACCTCAATCGCCATATATCAGCAACGTTCAGGCGCTTCAAGAGGTCTTAAGTAGGCAACGTAACATTCCTTCATATGTTTTCACATAGGAAGGAATGTCCAACTAAAGTAAATTTACAAAAAGGATGTTTAGCTATTACTGATAAGATGGACTTTTGGAAAAACAGATATGCTATTTTAACAATGAATTTAAATATTCATCAGTCACTTCCGGCAATTCTCTTTTTTCGTCCTTGGTAAGTTGCAATTCTGTTTTGCCCTTAGCAAGTTGTTCATTAGAAACAGCCTTATTAATCTCATTTAAATTGTTTGTGAAAGCAGAAAACACTCGTTCCGATAAATTTATTGCTTTACTACCACCCTCCCCTTGATATATATATTTGCCATCAATTAATTTAACATGACGATAAAACCGATAAGTGGCAACCCGCATCTTTGCGTACTCACTTGCAGTTATAGGTTTATCAGCGGTTGTTACGGCTCTATTTACATCGAAATCAATCAATGTATCGCTTTTTATTAATTGACTAACTTTTCTGGGGAAATCAGAATTTGAATATTTGACATTTGAAATAGGGGAATGTGTCATTGCAGTTTGATCCCTTTTGCAGCTTATGACTGACACACATATTAAAATTGAAAATATTGTTGTTGACTTATTCATAACTATCTTATTTATTTACAAGAAAACGAAATTAGTGCTGCATCTGCATCTGTTGATGCCTGAAAAGAGTAATATACAGGTATTGGGTGAAGAATAGAGTAACCTTTATAATCTTCGGCAAAAGGAAGTGAGACGAGAGACCAAGTACGACCATAATTACAAGTTACTGTTACTAAAGCACCAAGAAAATTTAGATTTTTGGCAGTCAAAATAATTGATTGACCACCTGGATAAACATACTTTACTAAGCCCGGGGGGGATACCAGCGAAAAGGTTTTCGAAAAAGTAGTTCCTGGGAGGGGCAAGCATTGTGAATAATAATTATCCACATATACACAAGTATATCCGTCTTCACAATACATATCACCAGAGTACAAAGATCCCCCACATTGTCCAAAGCCCGGAGAACCCCAATAAGTCGAAGCACTCGCAAAGGCCGGGAGTAAGTTAACTGCTAGCAATAATGCAGCAATATATTTTTTTTTCATTTTATGATAAATTAGATTGAGTTATTTGTTTACAGTACCAACTATTTTAATTATATCCATTGATTGATTAATTGAATTACTATGTATGAATATTTCTTTACTAAATTCGCCAGTCGCATAGGGGATGAACTCGCCTTTGATTGTGGAAGTTTCATTGTAGCCTAACGGTTTTTTTGTCCAAAAAAGTTTTATGCAATCACACGGATGACTCACCTTGTAAATAATCAACGGCGTTTTCGATTGGTTTACAATCGAAAATTGGAAAAAATAACGATTGCCAACCTTAAGTACGCCTAGGTTTTTAATCTTCGAATCTAATTTAAACGATTGATTTTTAATGGCTTTCAAGGTAGTTGGAGCATTAGCATTATTATATATATATGGAAAGCAATCCCCATACAAAAAAGTATCTGATACTGATGGCTTGTATTGACTAACTTTATCGTTAATACTATAATTGATTACATGTGCTTTTTTGATTAAATCATTGGTGTAACGTAAATTATAAGGATAAATAATCTTTTCTAATGAGTTTTTAAATAGTGAAAATGCTTCAAAAAACTTATTCATTCTGAATAAAAATGTTCCTTTGAGACATTGAGAAATCGATAATTTATAATCATTTATAGTGCAATTAAGCTGGAAAAGTTCAGCAAAACGAAAATTAGAGATACCAATGTTGTCAAGATTGCTAATGTCATAATTTTTACTATTTGGGTAACCGAAAGCTAATAAATTACCAGAATTATCAAAGAAATATGGGAAAGGATATGAAGGGCATTTAACCAATTCAGCAAATGCTTTTTCATTTTTATTATTTATATCCACTTTATAACAAACATATTCATTCTGAAGCCTTTTTACAGTAGGCTTTTGCTGGTCTAGGAAGTTGAAAAATTTATTGCACTTACCACAATTACTATCAGAAATTACTACAAAAACCTTTTTATTTTGAAGTTTGGCAAGCCTAAAGACATCCAACATATCTCCTCTCATGTAATTAATTTTCTGATCTGAACGATTACATGACATCCCAATTGTGCAGCAAGCAACAATGAAAATTATAAAATAAAGATACCTCAGATTAAACTCGAACATATTTTTTTGACATCATGTAAATTAGCCACTTTTAGTGATATGTTGCAAGTGTACGTAATTTTAATGTAAAATAACTACTACATAATAATTATTTTTTATAATACTTGCAATGTCTTATAAATAATGTTTGAAATTTCGCTGATAATTAGCATGTTATGATGATTAAATATTATTTATGATTATGAGCACCTTGTATCAAATACGAATTAATTCCGAGGATGTTTAGACAATTATGATTTTTGGATAACTTCTATTACAAAACCAATCAAGCCTAGCCTACTGTATACGACTCCGGAAGGTCATATAAAGACACCTATATAATTAGAAAAAGAGATAAGATAAACCCTACACTCAAAGATGTCCGGTTAATCGTTGTTGCTTCTTTCTTTAGATTGATAGCCCCACATATCATAGATGAAAAATGAATGATTTCCTAATCAAAAAATATCGAACGCCTTCTAAACATTGAGAAAGCATATTTTGAGGCTGAAATATCCCTAAAAAGTGAAATATAGCGGCAATTTCCCTGAAAAATTAGCGTACATGAAGATTAATACGCTATAGTGAGCTATTTTTATTTGCCATAAATAACTGCAGATATGTATGTTATAAATTTTTTGTCAAGATATATAATTCCTATTTTAAGTTTGCCTAAGCTCACCCAGGTTATTTTAAAGATACCTGGGTAAGTTTTAAGTGGCAAAGAATTACTTTCTTCTAAATAGCCCAAAATTATACTTAAAGCCAATCAGGTAACTCGTGTTACTATTTGCGTTGGTTCCTTTTGCAAAAAACTCGATGTTATCACCTTTTGCAAGCGGCATTTGATAGCCAATACCATAAGCCTGATAAAATCCGTTTGTCGCTGTGGTACCATAATTGTAACTGGATCCTGTACCCATATACTGATGGTTTATTGTTGAATAAGCGTCCTGATAGCCAAAATCAGCCGCCAGGTAAAACTTACCCATATAATATTTAGCACCAGCATAGAATGCATTTTGGACAAGTTTAGAGTTTTTTGCTTGTCTACCCCCATTATTACCATCATAAATAGCAGGATTGTTCTTTTGCGTATAAGCGATATTTGCGCCGGCAGTAAGTCCCCAATGTTTATTGAGCCGATATTCATATCCAACCTCGGCTCCGTATACGGGGGCCTTAATTGTTGAATTTAGACCAACAAACGGAGCGACATAAACAGAATGTTTATGTAATGAGTCTTGAGCCATTATTTTGCCCACACCCAGTGCGCCAAATAACATAAGAAGAAGTGTAATTTTAGTTTTCATACTCCGAAATTATTGACTTCTTTTTTGTCTGCGTAATCATTAACCCTTTTTAACTTTTTTGACAATATTTAACAATTTCGGATATCTGTGGCTGCAACTGGTTTAAGCTTTTACATTAATCATTCTTTCTTTAAAGAAATATAGGATTGTAGCGTGGGAGCGAACAGATGGCTTTCGAATTAGCTTATTTTTCAGGAGAAATGGTACGACAAGGTAACATCATTCAATTTACGTGAATGTTTATTGTTAAACTTAACGAGGGTTTAAGAGGGAAATTTTATTAAATATTATGCCTGCTTATCGAATAATATGGTTGCTTTAATTCAACTTTATTGTCATACTAAAACCTAAATTCGTTTATTGCTATCTCATAATTTTGCTCATCAAACCTATATAGGTTAGGGGCCTTATGTGCTCCACCTTTTCTGGGTTCGTCAAGTTTGATCAGGATATTGTAACGCATCATTTTTCTGTAGAAGTTTCCCCGGTTCAACTTTTGTCCCAGTATGGTTTCATATAATGATTGTAGCTCTGGCATGGTAAAGGTTTTGGGAAGCAGGTTATAGCCGATAGGTTTGTAGCTGATGTGTTCCCTTAACGTACTTAATGCTTTTTGTAAGATTACTGCATGATCCATCACCATATTAGGTAGCTTATCAACCGGGATCCACTCACATTTGTCAGAAAAATTATCTGCAACAGGAGTTACCTGTGTATAATCCACCAGGGCGTAATAGCCAATGGTGATAAAACGTTGCTTGTGCCATAGATCATCTGGATAGCTTTCAAAATAGCCTTCAGAGCGGTTAAGATCGCCAAACACACCAAAATTATTCAGAAAGATTTTATCCGCTCCGCTGCGCTCGAACAAGATCCGCTTTGCTGCATCATCAATAGATTCATCTTTGTTCACATAGCCTCCCGGCAGGATCCAGTTGTCTTCGTTTTTCATTTTCAGCAACAATACTTTTAAGCTGTTATCGTGAAAGCCAAACACCACACTATCAATTGAAATATGGGGCAGGGATTTACGCCACATTTCGGCACTCGCATCTTGTATTTCTTGAATAATCATTGCTGTAAAGTAATGTTTTTTAGACACCGAAATTAATAATTTGTTTTTCTTAATTAAACATCTTAATATTGCTTCATAATGAAGCAATGAGAAGTCGCTTGATTTTTTCTAACCAATTTATCTCGCCTCAAAAATTTTTATGCTTTAAAAAAATAATCAATAAAATATCAGATAGTTTAATTATTCGTTAGTTATGAGCACCCCTAAAAGCATTTTACTGTTTTTAATGTCGGCATTTTCCATTCCTGTATTTGCCCAGGATCCTGTAAAAAGAGACTCCATCCCACAAAAGAAAATTGTAGAGAAAAAAGAAGAAGATAACCGAAATGTGATGCTCAACGCAGCAAACAATACCGGGCCAAGAGATGTAAATATTGGTCTTCCTTCAACTGTTGGAGGTATTACCATCCAGGAAAACGATTTGCCTGTAGTATATTTTTTCTGGCCCGAACTGCCTAACAGAACATGGCGCCAGAGTGTAAGCCTGGCTAAAACGGGCCTGCTAAAAATAGGGGAGTCGGTTATTACCACTGGCGATCTGGGCTTTGCGGTAAACTCTTATACCAAACTGGGAACGCCAAAGTTCGAACTGGTAGGTAATTTGTCGGCCAGTCATTATGGTTGGCTTAAAGGCGATGTGAATGTTTCCGGACCATTATCCAATGGCTGGTCTTATGTAGCCGGTATTTATCAGAACTATGATCCAAATTCATTTGATGTTCGGTTTTCTAACTATTCTGATAAAACCCAGATTTATCGTGCCGGTTTAACTAAACGTTTTAAAAAGGATAAAGGTGAGATCAGTTTCCTTTATAAATATGCCAAATCTATCTCTTTAACCAATTATGCGGTTTTCCAGTATAAGGAAAACGGGCAGGTGCAAGAATTGGATAATTTCAGGATCGGTAGAGATTCTTATATTATCAATGATGGAACGGTAAAGGTTAAAGATATTTTAACCGGAGAATTCAGCTATAAAAATTTAGGGAACAACGATGCTGCCTCAACTTCCCAGTCTTTTGATGTGCTGGGGAATTATAAACTGGGTAATGGATGGAAGTTTAATTTTTCTACCCGTTTCAGGTATGCAGAAGCAACAACACTTACAACTATTCCGCTAAGTATTTTCCAAACTGCTTCAGGTGGTGGATTTTCTTATCAATCAACAGGGGAGGACTATGCCGGAAATGTAAATTCGATGTTGGCTTTGAGTTCGCCAAAAGTGCCTACGAAAACGGCCATGTCCAGGTTTGAAATTACAAAAAAAGTAAATAACCATGATTTAAGAATCGGTTTAACCGAATATTTTTATGATGTCGACAAATTTACCTCAAGCCGTTCTTTCTACTACCAAGCCGTAGAGGCCAATCCCCGGAAATTGGTTAGAAATACTGCAGGCGGTAGTTCAAATACCGATGCGGATGGTTTTTATAACTATAATGTTGGCGGAGAATACCATAATGGATACGAAAATAAATTATCGGCTTATTTTTCTGATAAATGGGAAATTTCAAATAAACTATCCCTTAACTATGGCCTGAATTTACGCTACCAAAAAGTTAAGGGCGATTACTATTTAACCCCTAGAACCAGTGGTTTCGTGTTTGATCAGCGTCAGAAAACCTATATCGATAATAATTGGTTCCACCTTGGCGGATCTGTTAATGCGGTTTATAAAATTACCGATAAGCTAGGGCTATTGGCAGATTTTACCTATGCAGAAAACAATGGTAGGTTAGAAAGTTATTCTGGAGCTGTTGTACCCAATGTGGATAAAACAAAAAGTCCGTTAGGTGCATTTGGGATTTATTTTAACCATGATAAATTTAGTGTAGTTTCCCAGGCCACCTATCTTACCAGAAACAACTATCAGGCACGGCTAAACCTGGTTAATCCAGGCAATGGAAGCGATTCTCAGGTGGCTACTGTAAATTACGATATCCAGACGGTAGGCTGGACTACCGACATTGTAACCAATCCATTTAAAGGGTTTAACCTGCACTATCTGGTAACTTTCCAGAACCCGATCTATAAAAACTATAATTTTAACGCTTTTGGTAACAGTTACTCTTATGATAATAAAAATGTACTGGAGATTTCTAAAATCTTAATGGAGATCGATCCGAGTTACACTTATAAAAACGTAAAGGTTTGGGCAAGTTTCCGCTATTTCAGTAAGCAGTTTGCCAACCTCACCAATGCACTTTATTTCGCCGCAAGGTGGGAAACCTTTGGAGGTGTAAACTATAAAATTAACAAACACTTTGATTTTGGCGTAACTGCGGTAAACTTCTTAAACCAGACCGGAGCTAAAGGGACAATCAATGGAGCAGAGCTGATTACCGATGCCTCAGCTTATTATAACCAACTTTTAGTAGGCTCGTATATCCGTCCGTTTACTGTTGAGGCCTCACTTAATTTTAGGTTTTAACATCAGAAAGAGCCACATGTAATAATAAACAGATGAAAAAAATTACAACAACATTAACCCTGGGTGTTTTAGCCTGTTTTGCGGTAAATGCACAGCAAAAGGATGGTTTTACGCTGGTAGAAAATAACAATGGTGCAACACTCGGTTATTCGTCAGCCTCAGGCCTTAAAATTTTAACTATTGGGGGTAAAAAATTTAAGGATTTAAATAAAAACGGTAAGCTGGACAGGTATGAAGACTGGCGTTTATCTGCCGATGAGCGGGCTAAGGACCTGGCCTCAAAAATGTCGGTTGAGCAGATTGCAGGTTTAATGTTATACAGCCGTCATCAGGCCATGCCAGCAGGGATTTCGGGTTATAATGCAGGCACCTATAATGGCAAGGTTTTTCCGGAAAGTAAGGCCAGCGCCTCTGATCTAACCGATCAGCAGAAACAGTTTTTTAAGGATGATAACCTTCGTCATGTTTTAATCACCAGTGTGCAAACGCCGGAAGTGGCTGCCATTTGGAACAACAATGCACAGGCCTTTGTAGAAGGAATCGGCCTGGGGATCCCCGCGAACAACAGTACCGATCCACGAAATACCGCTTTAGTTACCAGCGAATTTAATGCAGGTGCCGGAGGCAAAATTTCTTTATGGCCCGATGGTTTGGGCATGGCGGCTACCTTCGATCCAAAAATTGTGCAACAGTTTGGCCAGATTGCCGCAAAAGAATACCGCGCCCTGGGCATTGCCACGGCTTTATCTCCTCAGATAGATTTAGGTAGTGAACCCCGCTGGTATCGCATTGCCATGACCTTTGGCGAAAGCCCTTTATTAACTACTGATATGGCAAGGGCTTACATTGATGGTTTTCAAACTTCTTATGGTAAGCATGAAATTAAAGATGGCTGGGGCTACAAAAGTGTAAATGCGATGGTTAAACATTGGCCGAGTGGTGGGGCAGAAGAAGGTGGCAGAGACGGGCATTGGGCTTATGGGAAATTCGCCGTTTATCCAGGTAATAACCTGCAGCAGCATATTGATCCTTTTGTAAATGGTGCATTTAAATTAAATGGAAAAACAGGTAAGGCCTCTGCCGTAATGCCCTATTATACCATCACTTTCGATCAGGATAAAAAGTACAACGAAAACGTAGCCAATAGTTACAGCAAATATATCATAACCGATCTGCTGCGTGATAAATATGGTTATGATGGTGTCGTGTGCACCGATTGGCTGGTTACCGGAGATGAGGGTAAAACGCCAAACCTATTTGCAGGAAAGCCCTGGGGAGCTGAAGCATTAAGTATTGCAGAAAGACATTACAAGGTGTTAATGGCAGGCGTTGACCAGTTTGGTGGTAACAACGATAAAAAACCGGTTCTGGAAGCCTATAAAATGGGTGTTAAAGAATATGGCGAGAAATTTATGCGGGCACGTTTTGAGCGATCGGCAGTGCGTTTACTGAAAAACATTTTCCGTGTAGGGCTTTTCGAAAATCCTTATTTAAATGTAGCCGAAACTAATGCCACTGTGGGTAAGGCCGAGTTTATGAAAGCTGGATATGATGCGCAGCTTAAATCAGTAATACTCTTAAAAAACAAGGCAAACATTTTGCCGCTCAAAGAAAAGAAAACCGTTTATATCCCTAAAATTTATTCAGCTCCTACCAAAGATTGGTGGGGAGTTTACACACCTGCCAGGTTAGATTATCCTGTAAATTTAGCGTTGGTTAAAAAATATTATATCGTAACAGATAATCCCGATCAGGCTGATTTTGCCCTGGTTTTTGTGACCAGTCCACAGAGTGCCGAAGGCGGTTATGACATTAACGACAGGAATAACGGCAGCAATGGTTATGTGCCAATTTCATTACAATATGGCACTTACACCGCAGAATATGCAAGGGCAAAAAGTATTGCCGCTGGCGATCAGGTAATCGACCCAACCATTAAAGATCGCAATTACAAAGGCAAAACGGTTACCGCTGCCAATACTATGGATTTAAGGACCATTTTAGACACCAAAGAAATGATGAAAGGGAAACCAGTAATTGTTTCGGTTACAGCGTCAAAACCAATGGTCTTTAATGAATTCGAAAAGGCGGTAAATGGTATTGTACTAAATTTTGGTGTATCAACACAGGCTGTTCTGGATATTATTTCTGGCAGCACAGAGCCATCAGGCCTGCTTCCGGTACAGATGCCAGCGGATATGAAAACCGTTGAAGAGCAAAAAGAAGATGTGCCGTTCGATCTGGTTCCGCATCAGGATACCGAAGGTAACCGTTACGATTTTGGCTACGGCTTAAACTGGAAAGGTGTAATTAAAGATGCCAGAACAGCACAGTATAAAGTTGTAAAACCATGAAAAGTTTAAAGTTCATTTTAATTCAGTTCACTAAAATATAAAATCATGAAAAATAAAATTATCTTAATACTGCTAGTCGCTTTAAGTTTCTCCGTGTCGGTAAAAGCACAAGAAACTGTTAAATTATACAATGGCGTTGCCCCGGGATCAGAAAACTGGAAACAAAAGGAGGCCCAAACCTATTCCGAACTGTTTAAAACAGAAGTGGTTTACAACGTTACCTCACCAACTTTATTGGTTTACAAAGTGCCGCAAGGCGTTCAGAATACGGGAACAGCCATTGTAATTGCACCTGGAGGAGGTTTTCAGAGTTTATCCATCAACAGAGAGGGAATAGACCTGGCCAAAAGGTTAAGCGAAAAAGGAATTACGGCCTTTGTGCTCAAATACCGTTTGGTAGAAACCATCACTAACGACCCTGCAAAAGAAATGATGGATAAGTTGAAAGATCGTGCCACTTTTGAAAAACAGACTGCACCCGTAATTGAATTGGCTGCAGAGGATGGTAAAAAGGCACTCGAATATGTTTATAAAAATGCATCAAAATTTGGTGTAAAAGCCAGCCAAATCGGGATTATTGGTTTTTCTGCTGGCAGTACTGTTGCCATGCAAACGGTGTTAAACAATAATACAACGTACGTTCCAAATTTTGTAGCCTCTATTTATGGCGGTCCGGCGGCTGATTTGCTGCAAAAACCAATGCCAAAAAAGGTTACCCCAATGTTTGTTTGTGCAGCCAGCGATGATCAGTTAAAGCTTGCACCAAGAAGCATCCAGTTATACAATAAATGGCTTGATGGTGGCTATCCTGTAGAACTCCATATGTACGAAAAAGGTGGCCATGGCTTTGGTATGGGCAAACAAAACCTACCTGTAGATAGCTGGGCCGATCGGTTTGAAGATTGGTTGAAATATCAAAAGTTAATGAATTAATAAATATAGATTATGAAAAAGAACCATGTTAACGGGGTGCTTAAGCTTTCGCTGATGGGGGTATTGGTATTTGCCAATATCTCCTGGAAAAATGCTTCCACAAATGGAAAAAACCCAACCTTAACCATAAACGGTTTTACCTTTGAAGATATGAACAGGAACGGTAAACTGGATAAGTATGAAGATTACAGGCTTCCGATAAGCGAACGGATTGATGATCTGATCAGCAAAATGACCGATGAAGAAAAAGCATCAATGCTGATGGGTACGGGAATGCCTGGTTTCGACGGACTTACACCAGTTGTTGGCGCCATTGAAGGCCGGGTGCCGGGTGCTGCTGGCGGTACTTACAAAATTAAGCGGTTGGGCATCCCTGAAATTATTGTGGCCGATGGCCCAGCCGGACTGCGTATTAAACCCATCCGTGATAACGATAAAAATACCTATTACTGTACCGCTTTTCCCGTGGGTACTGCATTGGCTTCGACCTGGAATCCAGAATTGATTCAAAGTGTTGGTAAAGCCATGGGTAACGAAGTGAAAGAATATGGTGTTGATGTGCTTTTGGCACCTGCTTTAAACATCCACCGCAACCCGTTAAATGGACGTAACTTTGAGTATTACTCCGAAGATCCCCTAATTGCCGGTAAAATTGCAGCTGCGATGGTTAACGGTATCCAATCTAATGGGGTTGGTACTTCGATCAAACACTTTGCGGCAAACAACCAGGAAACCAATCGTCTATCCATCAATGAGCACATCACCGAAAGGACCATGCGGGAGCTTTATCTGAAAGGTTTTGAGATTACCGTTAAAGAATCAAATCCCTGGACGGTGATGTCATCTTATAATCTGATCAATGGAACCTACACCTCTGCAAGAAAAGATCTTTTGACCGATATCCTCCGTGATGAATGGGGATTTAAAGGTATTGTAATGACCGACTGGTTTGGTGGTTACGCTGGTTTCAATGCTTTAAAAGCAGGAACAAGCAATGTGGTAGCACAACTAGAGGCTGGTAACGACCTGCTCATGCCAGGGCTTCCTGCGCAAAAAGCAGCCATTTTAGAAAACATGAAAAACGGAAAACTTTCTAAGTCTGTAGTTGATACCAATCTCAAGAGGATTTTAGAATTGGTTTTTAAATCACCAACCATAGCCAAATACAAATATAGCAACAAGCCTAACCTTAAAGCAAATGCAGAAGTAACCAGAAATGCTGCCGCTGAAGGAATGATTTTGCTTAAAAACAACAATAACTTATTGCCCTACACTGCCAAGGCAAAAGCAATTTCGGCCTTTGGCGTAACTTCTTATGATTTTATTGCCGGTGGTACCGGAAGTGGCGATGTAAATGAGGCATACACCGTTTCCTTGATAGAAGGTTTAGAAAAAGGTGGTTATCAATTAGATGCCGAACTGAAAACATTGTACACTCCATTTGTTGCAAAAGAAAAAGCTGCAGAATTGGAGAGCCGTAAAGAACGTGGTATTTTGGCTTTGCCACAAAGATTACCAGAACTTGAATTAAACAAAGAACTCATTGCTAAAAAAGCAGAAACTACAGAACTGGCCATTATTACGATTGGCAGAAACTCCGGTGAAGGAGGGGATAGAACGGTTGATAACGATTTTAACCTTGCTGCAGATGAAGTAACCCTAATTAATAATGTAAGCGAGGCTTTCCATGCAAAAGGGAAAAAAGTAGTGGTAATTTTAAATATTGGTGGGGTAATTGAAACTGCTAGATGGAAAGATAAAGTTGATGCGATTTTATTATCGTGGCAGCCAGGCCAGGAGGGAGGAAATTCTGTTGCAGATATTCTCTCTGGAAAAGTAAATCCATCGGGTAAACTAACGATGACTTTTCCCATAAAATATGAAGATACGCCATCGGCTAAAAACTGGCTGGGCACACCTATCGCGAATCCAGAAAATGTAACTTATGAAGAGGGGATTTATGTAGGTTATCGCTATTTCAATACATTTAAGGTAAAACCGTCGTTTGAATTTGGTTATGGTCTGTCTTATACAAATTTTGAATATACCGACCTTAAATTGAGTAGCAAAACTTTTAATGGAAAGTTAAACGCATTCATTACGGTAAAAAATACTGGTAAGGTTGCCGGTAAAGAAATTGTACAATTGTATCTTTCAGCACCACATCAAAATATTGATAAACCCGTAGAAGAACTTAAAGCTTTTGCTAAAACCAGGCTACTTAAACCTGGCCAGTCAGAAACTTTACCGTTAACCCTGTCTGCGAAAGATTTAGCCTCGTTTATGGAAAGTAAAAGTGCCTGGATTGCTGAAACTGGAACCTATAAAGTGGCTATTGGCTCATCATCTTTAAATATAAAACAAACTGCTGAATTCTCTTTGCCGCAAGAACTGGAAGTGGAAAAAGTGCATAAAGCATTTGCATTAATTGCTCCAATTAGCGAGCTGAAAAGTAAATAATATACGAGGCTGTATCAAAAGTAAAATATAGCTTTAAGTTCAGAATTTTATTTCGTTTCCCGTCATTCTCGCGCAGGCGGGAATCTTAAAGCACTTTGAAATAGCATTAGGATTCCCAATTAAATTGGGAATGACGACGTATCAAAATATAATTTGCTTAGTGAAGCCTGCTTAAATCTTTTTGATACAGCCTCGTTTTTTCAATATTGTATTTACTCGGCAATCCATTTGGCGGCCACTTTGCACTGAAATGGAGGGGTCACTATTAGTTAAGTATACAATGGATGTTATGAAGCTCTATAACCGGGGAAGTATTATAAGTCCTGAACAACTCCCTTTAGGCGAATTCTTATTATGCTCTTCTTGCGGAAAAAACCTGACTGGCTGCTCATCAAAAGGAAAATACAGAAGCTATTTCTATTATCATGTATTTCGTCATGTCGATTTAGAATTAATGCAGTAAAAGCCAATAAGGTCTTTGAAAAAGCATTAGCAAATCTTAAACCAGTAAACACCTGGATTGAATAAAAGTGTTGAGTTAATTCGGCTGATTAATAGCGATTTGCGTAAAATAAAAACGAGACAAACAGTGTAAAAACTGATTTGTCTCGTTTGGTGCTCCCGACGAGATTCGAACTCATATCGATGGTACCGGAAACCATAATTCTATCCATTGAACTACGGGAGCAAGGCTGCAAATATAGGATTTGAAAACTTATTTTTTTTGCATTTTCAATAAAAAAAATACACTTATTTTCATTCAGTCTTTATTCGGAAAATCCACCGTAATATCAGCGTTTTGTATATAAAAGGTGCATTTAGTGATGATAAGCATGCCAATCCCAGAATAAAAGTTTAGTCTAAACAGATTATTTTGGAGCGTACAACTTTGTTGCTGACACCGATCGGTACAGAGCCCTATGGTTGTAGAGGCGTTTGCGCGCGCAGACGAATTATCGATTTACTACTTAAACATTTTGCGTATAACCAAGGCATGCAATATACAGTAAGTTATAGTTCGCCATGGCAATGAGCTATCATTCTTCATTAAATTCCAATTTACCATCTATCACAGAAAGCAGCGTGTTTTTTTGAGCTAAAGCATTATGGACGGGGTATTTGTTTCCTTTATCCTTTAATGCCATAATCAATTTATTTCTCACCATTTGCATTCTCGCTTTGTACTTCGACCTCTTTTCGATGATGTCCTGTATATCGGTTTCGATAACTGATGCATCAATTTCATGGCCAAGGGTATGGATTTTATCAAGTAGTTCAATATAAGTAGTAAAGTATTCCTGAATATTATTATTTTCCATAACGTATTAACGCGAAAAACCAGATCTTGGTTTTAGGTTCTGCCTGATATTAATTGTTTAAAGACCGGCCAGATATTTAAATCCGATATCTGGCCGGTCGTCTGGTTAAGATCTTTAATCTTTTGTGCTACATCCCGTCCGATCGCATGGCAAAAACTAATTTTACATGTCTAAAGGCATTTGTTTCGCTCCATTCATTGTCATAGTTTAAACCGTAAGGCCAAAAATGCCCGCCTCCGGTATGTATAACACCACTTTGACCATCAAAAATCTTAATCAGTGAAGTTGTATTAGCTCCCAGGAAGTCGCCTGTAGAGGTATTTGATGTCCATCCGCTGCTCAAACCAACCCCATAAGTATGTGCAATTTCGTGCATTGCCGTACGCACATTCTGGTAACTGGTGTTAGCACCGAATCGTATATTTCCATTTGTACTGCCGTCGGCTGTAGGTACACCTGTGTTATATTGTACCGTAAGTGTGCGCGATGGCCAGTTAGCACCTGCATTATACCTCGAACAGGCATCATTCATGGCATTAGTAATGCGTGTCACTACATCGGCAGGTACTCCGGTGCTGTTAAGTACCCAACTCAATTGGCCGGTTGCATTAACCGTTAGTAAAGACCATTGCTGGTTCTCTCCGCCTCCATAACTCAATTGGTCGACATTAGCACCATCATCGATAGACTGATTTGCAACTTCAAGGTCCTTGCCGCTGTTCCTGTTTACAATACGATAATAGCCGTTGCCAAGTGATGTAAATAGCCATTGCTGGTTTGTTGCTCCGGAGTAGGTAGCTATGTTTACATTGTTTCCATCGGCTGTTCCTGCCTGATCAACCTGTAACCCTTTAGAACTATGCACGCCAATAATCGTATAGTAGCCACCGGAAAGTAGGGTTAAATTCCATTTTTGATTTGTTCCGCCTGTACCTCCGTACTGGGAAACATTGGCGCCATCTGCAGTCTGAAATCCACCAACATCCAGAACTTTTCCGCTTTTGCGGTTCACAATGTAAAAAGTACCATTAGTGACTGATAGAGCGGTTTCGTTAGGCGGTATTGCACTTAGTTTTCCCTTTATCGAAAGCGGATCTTTGATGTTGTCTGAGTTCGGTAACTCGGATTTTCTGCAACTGCCTGCAAATAAAAGAATTCCAAGCATAAAGATGCCAAACGGAACTGAGGTAGAAAATTTTGTTTTCATAAAATTTAGGTAAAGGTGAATGAACAGGCATATGTATCTGTTCGTTTGGTTATTTTAAAGAGGGCATATGCAACTCATTTAGTTGAGCCCCTCTTTTTTACTATGAATGCATGCTTTAAAATGATCTTAATTGATTTCAGAATTCAGAGAAGATTGCCGCTGTTACACTGGTAATTGGGAGCTTTGTAGCATAATTTAGTTTCTCATAATCGGTTAAAAAGTTTTGTGATTTCAAAAAACTGGTTATGTCAATTTTAATTGCCTGCAACCAGTAATATCCATTTGGCAATTGGGATATCAGGATCTGTCATTTTTATACTTGGTTAAAACAAATTAAGCATAAAAAGGCGCTCGTAGTGAGGGGTAATCTGATAAAGATTAGGGGGCAAACTCTTTTGTTTTGTCTGTTATTGCTTTATTTTAAGCTTTTTATAGAAATAAGATTTTTATAAATTTCTTTTTACGTTTATTTTTTATCTGGTAAAGAAAAAACAAACTGAATTTTTCAATAGAAAAGATACGCTGAAGCTAGTGAAAAAGGACAGTGTTGATATTATGATGGGAGTTTTAATAGAGTTGAATAGATCAGGACTATTGATTGTACCGTAATAATCTTGTGGTTTATTAATTTTCAATACTATTTCATTAAAAAAAGCTTGTTCTTAACCATCAAATGCTTAACAAAAGAAACTTCCTGCCGTTGAGATATCTTTTATGTTAAAAAATGATTAAATCATTGCCCTTACATTCCTGTATGTTGGCTTTATGCATTCCTATTTTTAAATTCGGCTGTTCGGTTCGCGGTTTTTAAATGCTTAGGTTGGCTTTTTAGGAAATAAAAATGCACCTTTGCGAACCGTTAATAAAGGTTTAGGCATGTAACAAATTAAATAGCTGTGTATGGAAGAAATGGTTGTGGAAGAAATTCAGGAACTACTTGAAAAAGAGAATGATAAGGCGTTAAAGCAGTATCTGGATCAACTGAATATTTCGGATGTTGAAGAACTGATAGATGAACTCCCACAATATGCAGCTAAGTTTATAGAAACCTTATCCCTCAACAGGGCAGTAAACGTATTCAGGATCCTGGATTTTCCTACGCAGGAACGTATCATAAAAAAACTTTCGGGCAATAAACTCAATCAGATCATCAAAGATCTGCCACCCGATGATCGTACCGCACTTTTTAGCGAATTAAAAGGCGATGTGGTTAAAAAAATGATCACCCTTTTGCCACCCGAAGAACGTAAAGAATCGCTCGCACTTTTAGGCTACAAAGAAGATAGTATCGGCCGTTTAATGACACCCGATTACATCGCTGTAAAACCAGAATGGTCTATTACCCATGTTTTGGCGCACATCAGGCGTTATGGTAAAAACTCCGAAACCATCGATGTCGTTTATGTAATCGACAAAGATGGGGTATTGTTAGATGATATCAGGATTCGTGAGGTTTTACTGGCCGATCCTGAAGCTATTATTGGTGAATTAACCGATAAACGTTTTATTGCACTTAAAGCAAACGATCCTCAGGAAGATGCAATTAACATCTTCAGGATGAATAACCGGGTGGCTTTACCGGTAGTAGATGAGAATAACATTCTTTTAGGTATTGTTACGGTAGATGATATTTTGTGGATTGCCAACGAAGAGTACACTGAAGATATGCACAAAATCGGGGGTACAGAGGCTCTGGATGAACCTTATCTCGATATCCCGATCCTAAAACTGGTAAAAAAACGTGCAGGCTGGCTAATTGTGCTATTTTTAGGCGAAATGTTAACCGCAACAGCCATGCAACATTTCGAAATTGAACTCGAAAAGGCAGTAGTGTTATCGCTTTTTATTCCATTGATTATGAGTAGCGGGGGGAATAGTGGTTCCCAGGCTTCAACATTAATTATCCAGGCCATGGCTTTAGGCGAGGTAACCATTGCCGAATGGTGGCGGGTGATGCGCCGCGAGCTTGTTTCCGGAGCCTTGCTGGGCATCATTTTAGGCACCATTGGTTTTATCCGCATTATAACCTGGCAACAGTTACATCTCTATAATTATGGGCCACATTGGTTTTTAATTGCAGCTACCATCTTTTTTACCCTGGTTGGCATTGTGTTGTGGGGCAGTTTAATTGGTTCGATGATGCCAATCATATTGAAAAAACTGAAACTCGATCCTGCAACATCATCAGCACCATTTGTAGCCACCATGGTTGATGTGACTGGAATTGTAATCTATTTCAGCGTAGCCGTATTAATTTTAAAAGGCGTTTTACTTTAAATTTAAATCATGCAAAAGAAAATTACCACACTTTTTACCGATATAGGGGGCGTTTTATTAACCAATGGCTGGGATAGGCATGCAAGAGGAGAGGCTTCGGTGCTTTTTAATCTTGATTCTGTTGATCTCGAAGAACGCCATCACCTTACTTTCGATACTTATGAGGTGGGTAAACTAACGCTTGATGAATATCTGGAACGTATTGTTTTTTTCGAAGAACGGAACTTTACCTACGATGATTTTAAAGAATTCATGTTCAAAAAATCACTTCCTTATCCTGAAATGATTGAGTTGATCTGTGATTTAAAAAAGAAATACAACCTTAAAGTAGCTGTAATCAGTAACGAGGGCAGAGAGCTGAACCAATACCGCATCAATACATTTAAACTAAATGAATTTGTGGATTTCTTCGTATCATCAAGCTTTGTGCATTTCCGCAAACCCGATGCCGATATTTTTAAGGTAGCGATTGATATTTCGCAGAGCGATGTAGAAACGAGTTTGTATATCGATGACCGGATGTTATTTGTACAGGTTGCCGAAGGTTTAGGTTTAAAAGGCATTCACCATATCGATTACAAAGATACTAAAGCACAGTTAGCTGCGTATGGGTTAGAGATCTAGAAGAGAAATCGTCATCTCGACTGAAGCGCAGCGAAATGGAGAGATCTATCTTTTAGATTTCTCGAGTTCGTTGCATTCCACTCGAAAGGGCGAATTTGCAGATTTATCATCGTTGCAACGATGATTATTCCATGCTTCAATCTCAAAATAGTCCTTTGTATTTGGAAAAAGCAAAGACAGAAGCTATTTTTTAGCGTTTCTTCCCGCTTTCTGTTCAAGGCCTGATGAAGGATCAGGCGCTTTCACTGTCAATCGGGTTTAGATGGCAAAATAACTGCTAAAAAGAAACAGCGCTTCATTATCTGTGTTTATCCGTGGTTAATTCCTGTAATGCTGCTAATCGCCCCTAACAGCATAGCATCTTCCGTGTTTCCGAGTCTCTGTGGCAAAGATCATTTATGATACTTGAAGAGTTGACAATTTTCTGTGTCGCCTTGACATTAAAGTTGGCAACTCTGAATAAAACATTAATCCATCTGTGTAATCTTCGGTTAATTCCTGTAACGCTGCCAATCGCGCCTAACAGCTTAGCATCTTCCGTGTTTTCCGAGCCTCCGCGGCAATATCACTTATAATACTTGAAGAGTTGACAACTTTCTGTGCAACCGTGCTATTAAAGTTGTCAACTCTACTTAATAGATTCTGTGCCTCATGATAAAAATCTATAAACAAAAAAGCCACTCTTTCGAATGGCTCTATACTATCTTTTTTTTAAAAAGCCCCTTTCAGGGGTTTGGGGTAGGGCTAAACATTAAACCTGAAGTGCATGATGTCTCCATCTTCCACAACATAGGTTTTTCCTTCAACACCTAATTTACCAGCATCTTTACAGGCGTTTTCAGAACCTAAGGTTACGAAATCGTTGTATTTAATTACCTCGGCACGGATAAATCCTTTTTCGAAATCAGTGTGGATTACACCAGCAGCTTGAGGTGCTGTAAAGCCTTTTGTAATGGTCCAGGCACGAACTTCTTGTACGCCAGCAGTAAAGTAAGTGTAAAGATTTAATAATTTATAAGCTGCGCGGATCAATTTATTTACGCCAGATTCAGTTAAACCTAAATCAGCTAAGAATTCCTGACGCTCTTCGTAGCTATCCAGTTCAGCAATTTCTGATTCAATTTTAGCAGAGATCACCAAAACCTCAGCATTTTCATCAGCAACGTTTGCTTTAACCAGATCAACATATTTATTGCCGTTAATTACCGATGCTTCATCAACATTACAAACATACATGACCGGTTTTTGCGTAAGCAGACCTAAATCTTCAATAAAATCGAAATCATCTTGAGCCAATGCCGCAGTACGGATAGATTTACCTGCTTCTAAATGCGCTTTAACTACCGTTAAAATTTCATAAGTACGTTTAGCATCTTTATCGCCTCCTGTTTTAGCCATTTTTTCAACTTTTTGAATACGTTTATCAACGGTATCCAGGTCTTTAAGCTGAAGTTCAGTATCAATAATTTCACGATCGCGTATCGGATCAACAGAACCATCTACATGAATTACATTTCCGTCATCAAAACAACGTAAAACGTGAATAATTGCATTGGTAGCACGGATATTTCCTAAAAACTGGTTTCCCAGGCCTTCACCTTTCGATGCACCTTTTACCAAACCTGCAATATCTACAATCTCGATTGTATTCGGTTGCACTTTGTTTGGTTTAACCAACTCGGCCAGCTTGGTTAATCTGTCATCAGGTACTGTAATTACGCCAACATTGGGCTCAATAGTACAAAAGGGAAAGTTTGCTGCCTGCGCTTTTGCATTTGATAAACAGTTAAAAAGAGTCGATTTTCCAACATTTGGTAAACCAACTATACCACATTGTAATGCCATTATTTATTAGTCTTTAAGTCTTTAGTCCACAGTATTTAGTCGGTAATCGCTTTATCCATCACATCATCCATCTTACATTTTTCCGTATCACATCTCCGCTAAAACCGCGCAAAGATAAGCTTTTAAAACCTTTATTTAAACCCTTGCTATTGTATCAAATCTATATTTTATCTAAGTTTAGCCCAAAATAGACAGAGATAAATGGAAGATTTTGAAAATGAAGTGCCTCAGGAAGTGAAATTAGTTGTTACCGAAGAAATGCGGAGCTATTTTTACGATATGAGTAAATGGGCAAGGTTTTTATCGGTTGTAGGTTTTGTTGTCTCTGCATTTTTAACCTTAAGTTCATTTGGTATAGGGGCAGCAATAACAGCTAATCCGGCTATGCTCAATCAATTAGGGCCCTTGGCCAGTATCGGCGCAACGGGCATTACCATATTTTACCTTTTGCTGGCGCTCCTCTTTTTTTACCCAAGTTTGTTGTTGTTACGTTTTTCAGCCAAAGGCAAACAAGGTGTGCTGTTTGGCGATCAGGAAAATTTAAACGATGCCATTGCAAATGTAAAATCACTTTTTAAATTTTGGGGCATACTTACCATTGTGTTACTGGTGAGTTATTTTCTGTTAATTCTTGCAGTAGCGGTAAGTGTAGGTGTAAAATAAACAATAAATTATACAGATAAAAAAAGCCTACTGATTTTCAAAATCAGTAGGCTTTTTATTGAAATTATAATTACTTAAAAAGTAAAATCGTCGCTTGCTTTAGTGCTATGTTCTCCATTTTCAGAGTATTCATAACGTTTTTCAACCACATCCTGGTGGGTTTTGATGTAATCAACCGTTTCGTTTAGTCCTTCTGCAAATTTTTCGAAATCTTCTTTGTATAAAAAGATTTTATGTTTTACAAACACACCGTCTTCTAATCTTTTCTTGCTCTCGGTAACTGTTAAATAATAATCACCCGATCTAGTAGCCTTCACGTCGAAGAAATAAGTTCTCTTACCTGCTCTTACTTTCTTTGAAAAAACTTCTTCTCTTTCCTTGTTGTCGAATTCTCCCATGGTTGGTATTGATGTTGGTTTTTGGTTTCGGTAAATATAAAGCAAATATTTAAAGTTCAAAATACAATTTTAATACAATTTAAATCGTACGCGTTTCCTCCTCCAAAAGTTGGTTGTTGTAAAGCTCCGTATAACTCCCGTTTAGCTTAAGTAATTCATTGTGTGTGCCTTGTTCGATGATTTTCCCGTCATCGAGTACCAGGATTTTATCTGCATTTTTTATGGTCGAAATCCTATGGGCAATTAAAATACTGGTTTTTCCAGCCATAATTTTACCAAGGTTTTGTAGTATTTCCTCCTCGGTTTTAGTATCAACCGCCGAAAGACAATCATCAAAGACTAAAATTTTAGGCGATTTAATCAATGCTCTTGCAATAGAAACACGTTGTTTTTGTCCTCCCGAGAGTGTTATTCCCCGTTCACCCAACATGGTTTCGAATTTTTCTTCAAAATCAATAATGTTCGTATAAACCGAAGCGTTTTTAGCCGCATCATGCACTTCTTCATCAGTAACCTGGTCTAAACCAAAGGCTATATTGTTTTTTATGGTGTCAGAAAATAGGAAAACCTCTTGTGGTACAAAGCCAATCTGGCTTCGGTAATCTTTAAGGTTTAGTGCTTTTATATTCTTTCCATCGATGCCTATCCTGCCGTTTTCTACATCATACATCCGCATAATCAGATTTGCCAATGTCGATTTTCCTGACCCTGTTTTGCCGATAATAGCTACAAACTCGCCACTATTGATTTCAAAACTTACATCTTTTAAGGCCTCAATGCCTGTATCCGGATAAATAAAACTCACATTATCAAATTTGATATTACCCTTTAGCTCAATTTCTGCAGTTTCTTTAGATTGAATGTCTGATGGGATATCTAAAAACTCATTTATCCTTTGTTGTGAGGCTGCAGCCCGCTGGATTAAAGAAGTAACCCAGCCCAGCATGGTTACCGGAAAAGTTAACTGGTTAATATAAATGATAAATTCGGCAATATTCCCTGCGGTAATGCTGCCATTCATTACCTGGATCCCACCAATATATATGGTTAAAATCGTACTCAAGCCAATCAACAAGAGCATGGTAGGGTAAAACAAAGCTGACACTTTAACCAGGTTCATCGAGTCTTTTTTATAATCATTGCTCTGGATTTCGAACATGTTTCGGGTATAATCTTCGCGAACATATGATTTAATGATCCTTATCCCCGAAAAACGTTCCTGTACAAAGCTCGAAAGATCTGATAAACGTTCCTGGATCTTGCCGCTTTTTTTAAAAATTAGCGTATTCACATAATAGATAATCACCACTAGAAATGGAAGGGGCAACAGGCAATAAATGGCAAGTTTGGAATTTACATCAAACATCGACCAGATAATGAGCACCGATAAAACGAAGGTATTAATGGTGTACATAATCGCCGGACCAACATACATCCTTACCCGGTTAACATCTTCTGTGGCTCGGTTCATGAGATCGCCAGTGTTATTCCGGCGGTAAAAACCCAGGCTCAGCTCCTGATAATGCTGGTAGATGTCGTTTTTCATATCAAACTCTATATGCCTCGACATTAAAATAATGGTTTGGCGCATAAAAAACAGAAACAGCCCACGCAATAAATAAAGCGCAATAACCAGCAACCCAAAAAATAAAAGGTTACTGCTAAATATGTCGTAAATTATGGCCTGTCGATCGAAACCATGAAAGAGATTAAATATTTGGATGTTTTCGTCAATCAGATCAACCGCATAGCCAATCACCTGGGCTGGCACTACACCGAAAATATTAGAAATCACTACGAAAATACTTCCGGGTATAATCCACCATTTGTATTTGAGGAAGTAGTTGTTTAATCGGCTCAGGTGTTTCATGTTGTACAAACTTAGCTAATTTTGTTATTTCATAATACATATTTATCTATTGTGGGCCTAAGCTTTAAAAATTAATGACACTTTCGAATGTAAAAGAGGAGATGTGGGATGGAATATGTAGGGTAACTAAGCTGTTCTCAGGTGGTCAATGATTATTTTGAAAAGCAAGGTTCGGTGTTTTTGGGTTATGTAAGTCCTGCTATCGCTTCAAGTCCTCGCTGCGCTGTGGGCTTTCCGCTTTATCAGGTTTATTTAACATAAGCCGGTGGTTCTTCAGATAAGATGGAGTACGTTCTTCTCCAAAATAATACTTTTTTTAAACTAATAACCTTGTTTATTTAATTCTGTCCAAATTAATTTTTGTTATAGTTTAGTTAAATACGTGTAATAATGGTTTTTTATTTTAATTTTGCAGCAGGTTAGCCTAACGTTAATATGCCAGCAAATTCTCCGTCAGATTCATCAATTTTAGATCAGTTAAGTGTCTATGGGCACAAAAAATTGGTTTTTTGTAATGATCCAGATACAGGTTTAAAAGCAATTATTGCAATACACGATACCACGTTGGGTCCCGCTTTAGGCGGAACACGCATGTGGAGTTATAGTACCGAAGGCGAAGCATTACAAGATGCGCTGCGATTATCACGCGGAATGACTTACAAGGCAGCGATAACAGGGTTAAACCTGGGCGGAGGAAAAGGCGTAATTATTGGCGATTCCAGAAAAGACAAAACAGAAACTTTAATGCGTAGCTATGGCAGGTTTATTAAAAACCTAAATGGCGAATTTATTACTGCAGAAGAAATGGGGACCAATACACGCGATATGGAATATATCCGTATGGAAACCAATTATGTTACTGGTGTTCCCGAGTCAATCGGTGGAGCAGGGAACCCGGCTCCTTTTACTGCTCAAGGTGTTTATTTAGGCATTAAAGCCAGTGTTAAAGAGGTATTTGGTACAGATATGCTTGCCGGGAGAACCATTGTAGTACAAGGCATCGGAAATGTTGGTGAACACCTGGTTGCCCTTTTAAGAAAAGAAAATGCCGAAGTTTTGATCAGCGATATTAACCAGGAACAATTAACTTATGTTGCCCGTAAATATAAAGCGAAACCGATAGAGGCCGATAAAATTTTCACCACTGATGCCGATGTTTATGCCCCATGTGCAATGGGTGCTACCGTTAATAACAAAACCATCGAAAAAATGAAATTTGCAATTATTGCAGGTTCAGCAAACAACCAGTTAAAGGATGAGGTTTTAGATAGCGAATTGCTTTTGAAGAAAGGAATTTTATTCGCACCTGATTACCTGATTAATGCAGGCGGATTAATTTCCTGTTATTCGGAGTTAACTGGTTTTGGTAAAAAACGTACTGTACAGCTTACGGATAATATTTACGATGCTACACGCAGTGTAATTAAATTAAGTAAAACCGAAAACATATCAACAAATATTGCTGCCAATCGCATTGCCGAGAAACGGATTGCAGATGTTAAAAAAATTAAATCGTCATATTAAATCATAATTATTAAAACAGGTTTTAAAAAACCAAACTCGTTCTTACATTCATGTTAAACAGAAGGCACTTAAGAATCAAAGCTTTGCAAAATATTTTTGCATGGCACATGGCAGACAAAAAAGACATTAAAGGTGATTTAAAAACTTTAATGCAGAGCATCGATAGCGTGTACGAAATGTACATCTGGATGTTATCTTTAATGGTAGAAGTTACCGAATTTACTGCTAACGACGCTGCAGAGCGCGCAAATAAGTTTATTAAAACTGCAGAGGATATTAATCCTAACATGAAATTGCTAAACAATAAGTTTAGCGTTTTAATGCAGCAAAATCCAGAGTATGTTTCTGCAATTAAAAAATACAAGGTAGATTGGGGTTTCGATCCGGAAATCCGTAAAACCGTTTACAATTCTTTAAAAGCATCAAAAGAATATGCCGATTACCTTGCAGATCCGAACGAAAGTTTAGAGTCATCAAAAGATATCATCAAATACATTTTCCGTAAAATCATCTTAAAAAACCAGGCTATTATTCAGGTTTTTGAAGAGAAATTTATCAACTGGCAAGTAGATCACGAAGTGATGAAAGGTATGGTTGCCAAAACCTTGAAAAACTTCACTTCTGATGACCCATTCAAAAATAAATTGACCGAAATTAGTGCAGACTGGGTAGAAGACAGCAAATTTGTTCAGGATCTTTTTGTACATACTTTGCAGAACGATGCAAAATATCAGGAAATGATTGCCGATAGAACCAAAAACTGGGAATCAGAACGTATTGCATTAATGGATACCATTTTGATGAAAATGGCCATTTGCGAGCTGCTAAATTTCCCATCTATTCCGGTTAAAGTAACCATTAACGAATATTTAGAGTTGTCAAAAGATTACAGTACACCGAAGAGTAATTCGTTTATTAACGGTATTTTAGACAAAATTTTAGGCGATCTTAAGAAAAATAACACCATTAAAAAGATTGGCCGCGGATTAATCGAAGATTAAAAATGAAAAGAACATTTATTCTGGCTATTGCTGCACTTTCTTTTGTAGCATGCCGTAATGCAAATAATCAAACCAGCGAAACTGCTTCAGCTGTTTCAGTTGGCAATGATACCTCAAAAACAGCTAAAGTTGCTCCGGCAGATGCACCTGTTATTGTTTTCGAACGCGATATTTTCGATTTCAGTAAAATAACACAAGGTGAAAAAGTTAAGCACGATTTCAAATTTAAAAATACAGGCAAAAGTCCACTCATCGTTTCAAATGCAACGGCAACTTGTGGCTGTACTGTTCCGCAGGTACCAGGCGAACCTATTTTACCAGGTAAAGAAGGTATAATTAGTGTGGTTTTTAATAGCGAAGGCAAAATGGGCATGCAAGATAAGGTAGTAACCATCACTTCAAATGCAAACCCAACGGTAACCACAGTTCATTTAGTGGGAGAGGTGCTTGCTAAAAAATAAATTGGTTCAATTGTTTATGGCATCATCCATAAGGACCAAAATTCATAAAAACAAAAAAATAAAAAATGACATCAACAGTAATTTTACAGGCAGCAGGCGGATTTGATCCAAGACAATTAATCATGTTTGGAGCGATTGCACTGGTATTCTACTTTTTTATGATCCGTCCTCAGCTTAAAAAAGCCAAAGACCATAAAAAATTAATCAGTGAACTGAAAAAAGGTGATAAAATTGTAACTACAGCAGGTATTCACGGCCGTATAGCCGATATGAATGACACAACTTTTTTAATCGAGGTTGAAGGTGGTGTAAAAATCCGTTTCGATAAATCGGCAGTTTCTTTAGATGCAACAAAAGCAACAGTAACTCCGGCTGCACCTAAAGCTTAATAAAAATAATAAAAATTTGAGCAGTCCCGAAAACTTTCGGGACTGTTTTTGTTTTACTACATTTGATTAAATGCATTTTGGATAGAGTTTTTCCAGCTTACAGTTAATATTTAATTTATTATGCCCTTCATCAGGTTAACGAAGATTGAAAAAAGACGTGTGTTTAGCTTATTGGCCTGCTTGATGCTGGCTATAGCTGCATGGCTTTTTATGGCATTAAACAACAAGTATATTTATGTAGCAAAGACTGTATTGGTTTTTAAAAATACCCCTACCAAAAGAGCATTTTACCCTTTACAATCAGATACTATAGATTTACAGGTAGAAGGTACAGGCTGGCAGCTCCTGTTTGCCCGTTTAAGGATCAGTCCGCCTTCTGTTTCTGTTAGTCTGAGTCAGCTGAATACCAAAGACTTTGTCGTTTTCTCCGATCAGCTTTTTAATATCAACAGGCAGTTAGAAAGTACACAAAAAGTAATTTCTGTTAAGCCCGATACCCTTTATTTTGATTTTACTAAACGTGTAGTTAAAAAAGTTCCGGTAAAACTGATTGATAAACTCAGTTTCGAAAAACAATATGGCATTTCGAGCGAGATTATCCTTAACCCAAAATATGTTAAGGTGGCTGGCCCGCTGGAAGAACTTTCAAAAATAGAATTTTGGCCAACTGATACGCTTAAACAAGATAAAATACAGAGCAGCAGTACAACCAGGGTAGCCTTACAGCACAGTATCCACAAAAATGTTAGCATCTATCCATCCTCTGTAGAGGTTAAAGTCCCTGTAGACGAATTTACTGAAAAAACCATTGAGGTCCCTTTAAAAATTACCAATAACCGAAGTTATAACAGTATTAAACTTTATCCTAAAAAAGTTAAAGTTACCTTTTTAGTGGCTTTAAGCAATTATGACCAGGTTGATGAAAGTTTTATTACCGCAACTATTGATGTTGATGAATGGCAAAATTTAGGGCATCGCCGCTTTACGGTCAAGATAACCGAATTTCCAGATTATTGTAAGTTGGTAAGCGTAAGCCCTTCAAAAATAGATTTCATTGTAGACAAATAATGTATAAAGTAGGTATAACAGGTGGTATAGGCAGTGGTAAAACAACGGCCTGCAAAGTTTTTGAAGTATTGGGGATTCCGGTGTTTTACGCTGATACCGTTGCTAAGGAAATTATGTGTGAAGATGTTTTATTGGTTGCAGGAATCAAATCTGCTTTCGGAAATGAAAGTTATTTTGAAGATGGAAAACTGAACAACAAACATATTGCCGGCATTGTTTTTAATAACGAAGAGGCGTTGGCAAAATTAAATGCATTAGTTCATCCGGCTGTTTTTAGGGCATTTGATGCCTGGGAAGAAACCATACCGTCAAATACACCTTATACACTTAAAGAGGCTGCCTTGCTTTTCGAAAGTGGTTCTTATAAGATGTGCGATACTACTATCCTGGTTACTGCACCCTATGAAATTAAATTGAAAAGGGTAATGCAACGCGACGGTGTTTCTGCAGAACAGGTCAAAGCCCGTATGGACAAACAATTAAGCGACGAAGAAAAATCGAAAATGGCTAATCATTTCATTGCTAATGATGAACAGCAATCAATAATCGGGCAGGTTTTAGCTTTACACCAGGGATTTTTAAAGGCTGCGGTGGCTCTTAAAAGCACCAATGTATAAGTATTTACTCCAATCATATTATCCCCTAAATTCTATTCACCTTTATAAATGATTTTAGAAGACTTCATTGCCATTACGCCAACGGGTTTATACTGTGTTTACGGCGATTTTTACCTGGATCCACAACAACCGGTAAATGAAGCGGTGGTTTCACATGCCCATGGCGATCATGCCATTGGTGGAAGCCAGAATGTATATTGTACTGCTGCTACTGCAACTTTTATGAAACACCGTTACCGGAAATTTGCCGCGGTTGATTTTTTCACCAAAAGTTATCATGAATCCTTCAAAATAAAAGAAGTTACGATTACTTTTTATTCTGCCGGACATATTTTGGGCTCTGCACAGGTTTTAATGGAATACAAAGGGGTAAAGTATCTTTATACAGGTGATTATAAGATTGAACCGGACAATAGCTGTGAGCCTTTTGAATTTGTAGAAGCAGATGTTTTAATTACAGAAAGTACCTTTGCTAATCCGGAAACCAAACATCCTTCACCAGTAGATGAAATTAAAAAGCTGAATGAAACCAGCGCGAATATTATGCTTGGTTCTTATGCATTGGGCAAAAGCCAGCGGATAATACAATTGCTCAATGAGTATTGCCCCACGAAGAATATTATGGTTCACCACAGTATTATGCCTTTTGTTAAAATCTATGAGGACTATGGTATAAAAGTAGGAAATTACAAAATGTACGATAGAAAGGTGATGAAAAATAATCAGGAACATCAGGTTTATATTGTGCCGCCGATGGTTTTTCACAGTTACCATAAGGCAATAAATGTAGTACGTGCCTTTGCTTCCGGATGGAAGAACCTGCAGCAACAAAACGGGATTTCACTTTATATTTCTGATCATGCCGATTGGGATGCAATTTTAGAAACCATAGAAAAAGTTAAACCAAAACAAGTATGGACTTTACATGGTGATGGTAAACAGCTTAAAGATTATTTTAGAAATAAACTGGAAGTTAAAATACTCAATGGTTAAAAAATGATTGAATGAGGCGATAAAGAAAAACGATTAAAAACATTCCCTCATTTAATATTCAATCATTATAATTCCCTCATTCAAGATTCTCTCAGTCAATAATTATGTTAAAAGAAGGCGAAGATTTTTACTTTAACGAAGATAGACTGATGGTTTTTACTGAAGCCTACCATTTAAAACGTGGTTATTGCTGTAAAAATAAGTGCAAACACTGCCCTTGGGCTTATGGCAAAAAGAAAGAAAAGAAGTAGTACGGTAGGTAGTTGACAGTTTTTAGTTTACAATTCTCGGCTTTTGTTTACAAACTCATTTATCCTTATTAAGGCGAACGTGATCATAAATATCGCTTAAAGCCACTTCAAATCCCATTGAAATTAGGGTTAGGGTATCAGAAATCTCCTTGTGCTCGTTAAGTTTCCAGTTATTTTCATCATCAATATAAAAGGCCTGGATCCAAACCGATTCTGAATCGATCATAATGTATTCTTTTAACGAAGGAATATCTTTATACAGCATAAACTTTTTGCCTCTATCGTAATTTTTTGTCGAAGGCGAAAGGATTTCGACGATTACTGTTGGTAAAATTGAGGTGTCTTCATCAATATCAATATGTTTTATATCGTTACAGTAGATAGAAATATCCGGATAGGTGAATAAGCTATTCTCGGGAATGTTCATCCGCTTATCACTTCCAAAAATGTGGCATGACTTCCCTTTTAATTTGCCGCCAACTGCTAAAAAAATATTAGAAAACAGCCAATTATGATTATCTCCGGCTCCAGACATCGCAAATATCTCACCTTGGTAATATTCATGTTTAACTGTCGCTTCTTTTTCCATCTCCAGATATTCTTCAACAGTATAACGCCTTTTTTGATAGGCTACTGCTGGTTCATCTACAATATTTTCCATATACTAATTTACCTGAATTATAATTGAACATATAATAAATAAACGATTAAACGTTTAAAACGGCTTTTGTTTTAACAGGTGTTCGGCTTGCGCTTTAATAATTAAAACAAATAGGGTTAAGCTCTCCGATTTCAAAAGGTAACATAATAATAAATATCATTTAGCGCTACATTGAACCCCATCGAAACAAAGGTTAATGCCTCAGAAAGCTCTTTCTGTTGATTGAGCACCCAATTCTTTTCTTCATCGATATAATAAGCCTCTACCGAGACCGATTCCGAATCGATCATGATGTATTCTTTTAACGAAGGAATATCTTTATAGAGGTTAAACTTCTTGCCTTTATCATAATTTTTGGTTGAAGGCGAAAGGATTTCGATGATGACAGTTGGCTGCAAAATAGTGTCTTCATCTTCATTTAAATGTTTAATTTCGTTGCAATAAATGGAAATATCAGGATAAGTAAATAGCGTATTTTCTGGGACATTCATTCTCATATCGCTGCCAAACGGAATACATTTAGATCCTTTTAGTTTATGAGCAAGAACCCCGAAAACATTTGAAAAGATAAGATTATGGTTAAAGCCAGCACCAGACATGGCGAATATCTCTCCCAGAAAATATTCATGCTTTTCTGTTGATGCTTTTTCCATCTCCAGGTATTCTTCAACAGTGTAATGCCTTTTTTGATAGGCTACAACAGGTTCATTTACAATCTCATCCATATACGAATTTACAGATGTTTTTTTGAAAAGGTTAAATATATAAACGATTAAACGTTTAAAACGGCTTTTGTTTTAACAGGTGTTTGGGTTTGCGCTTTAATAATTAAAACAAATAGAGTTGAGATCTCCGATTTCAAAAGGTAACATAATAATAAATATCGCTTAGCGCTACATCGAACCCCATCGAAACAAAACTTAGCACATCAGTAAGTTCTTCATGTTTATTGAGTACCCAATTTTGCTCATGATCAATGTAATAAGCTTCAACCAAAATAGATTGCGAATCGATCATAATATATTCTTTTAATGAAGGAATATCTTTATAAAGCATAAACTTTTTGCCTCTATCGTAATTTTGGGTTGATGGCGAAAGGATTTCGACGATTACAGTTGGTAAAATTGAGGTGTCTTCGTCAACATCACTATGCGTTAAACCATTGCAATAAATGGAAATATCAGGATAGGTGAATAATGTATTTTCGGGAATATTCATTCGTTTATCAATTCCATAGGGTCTGCATGGCTTACCTTTAAGTTTGTTGCCTATTTCTATAAAAACATTACTGAAAATCTCATTGTGGTTATCGCCAGCACCAGACATTGTAAATATCTCTCCCTGAAAATATTCATGTTTTTCTGTTGATACCTTTTCCATCTCCAGGTATTCTTCAACAGTATAGTGCCTTTTTTGATAGGCCACAACAGGTTCATTTACAATCTCATCCATATACGAATTTACAGATGTTTTTTCATAAAGGCTAAATGTATAAACGATTAAACGTTTAACACGGATATTTCCTTAGTCAATTGATTAACTGTCCAAATCGGTTAATTGACAAATAGTCTAATCGGAAACTGCCAACTGAAAACTGCCAGCTGAATTAGTGTCCGGCAAAGAAACCAATCAATGCTACACCAATGCCCAATAAAACGGCAATCATTTTGCGGGTATTGATTTTATGATCGGCACTCGATTCAAATAAGATGGTGGTAGAAATGTGTAAGAAAATACCAATCACAATGCCCATAATTTTATTGAAATAAGCATCAAGGCCACCAATAGTACCGTTACTTAAACCAACGCTTACATAAAAGCCAAGGGGTGCCATAATCGCAAAAACAATCAGGTAAAATACAATGCTGCCTTTCTTATAATGGTTTTGCATTAATATACTCGCCAATGCAAATGCTGCAGGAATATGGTGTAGCGAAATACCAAAAATCAATTCATTATGCTGCTCTTTTGCCAGCGGCATCCCTTCTAAAAAGGCATGTAAACACAAACTGATCATAATCCCGAAAGGGAAAACATGCCCGTCATGATGTTTATGGATATGGCCATGTTCTACACCTTCTGAAAATTGCTCTAAGAAGATCTGCAAAAGGAAACCAATCAGTATGAATATACCAATTTCAGTTTTATCAGGTCCGCTGTAGGCATCTGGAATTAAATGTAAAACCGTAATGGCAAATAAATAGGCGCCACTGAAAGATAAAATCAGTTTAAGTAATTTAGATTTATCACTTTTAACCAAAAAGATAGCCGTTCCGCCTAAAAAGGCACAGAAAAAGAGTACGCAGAGTTTCCAGATTTCCATAGGTTAAAAATCAGGTTGTAATTTTTTAAATATTTTCGAACAAATCATGCCAATTGTGATTCCTAATAAGGCGCCGGTTGTTACATCGACAGGGTAATGAACGCCAACATATACCTGAGCAAAACTGATAATAAACGCCCAAATCAGGCCAATAGGTAAAATAGGTTTCCATCTGCTGTAAAAAATGCAGATTAAAAAAACAGCTATAGCAAAATGATTGGTAGCGTGAGCCGATGGGAAACTTAAACCACTTCCACAAGGTACGCGATGGATAATGTCGTTTGATAAACTTAAATCATTGCAAGGCCTCACACGTGATACCCAGGGCTTTATAACCCTGGAGGCAATTAAATCACCCATGGCAAAGGTAAATAACGCCATTCCAATGATATAATAACCTTGTTTTTTGTATTGCCTGATGCAAAAAACAACAATAAAAAGGTAAAGTGGCGACCAGAAAAAACGGTTGCGCATTAAAGGCATCAGCCAATCAAAAAAGCCGTTTGAAAGTCCGCGGTGGATTTTCAAGAACAATTCTACATCAAATTGCTGTATGCTTTCTATCATGCTTTTTTACAGATTAAAATTAATCGGTCTGAGTTGTTTTCGTCAAAATCAGCTAAGTCATAATTGCCAAACATCTTTTCGATAACCATCCCCGCTTTGCTCAACATCCGTTCGAAATCTTCAAAGCTAAATGCCTGTACCCGCTCTTCGAAATGATACACTTTTTGCTTGTCTTCGAAATTTATCTTTTTAATAATTTTCCCATCGATAACATTTTTGGTAATGTGAAAAGTGATACCATCTAATGATTTTGTTTCACAGGAATTTAAATTGCGGATAATCTTCTCCGTGTTAAAATAATCAAGCACCAAAATCCCATCTGCGGTTAAACATTTACGAAAAGTTTTAAGCGCATTTACGTGGTCTTTTTCTGTATCAAAATAACCAAAACTGGTAAACAAGTTTAAAGCTACATCAAAATAATTGATGTAAAAAAGCCTCCGCATATCGTGAACAAGGAAGTGTAATTTGCTGTTTTCGAATTGCTTGGCATATTTTATGCTTTGTTCTGATAAATCTATTCCTGTAACATCAAAGCCTTTTTTATTCAGATAAATAGAATGCCGGCCTTTTCCACAGGCAATATCGAGCATTTTAGCACCGGCTTTTGGATGAAGGTAATCCGTGAGTTTATCTATGAAGAATTCAGCTTCAGCATCATTTCGTTGTTGGTAAAGAATATGATAATATGGCGAATTAAACCAATATTGAAACCACTTGCGCTGCATATAAAAGCCGTTTGTATCTTAAAAAGATGCAAATATAAGGTTTTACAATCGCTAGTAAAGTTTCGAGTGGTGTTTTATGCAACATTATTGCATAGAAATTAATAAGCCAGCGGTTGTGCTTTGCGGAGATTGAATCGCAGATGTACCTGATGTAATAAATTATTAAGGTTTTAATACACCGGTTGATAAGATGCCTGTTTTTTAAAAAGAACTCAAAATAGAACATATCTTTGATTTTGATATTGAAACTTATCTCTACTAATTACATGGTGTTTATAGATATAAAAACAATGTAAATTAACTTGCAGAAGCTGGGTAAAATAGCAGCTATCTTGTTTTTTTTCTTATTTTTGAGCCTCATCAAATTATATACAGTGACTTTAATAAAATCGATTTCAGGAATACGGGGAACCATCGGTGGAAGGGCCGGAGACGGCTTAACGCCATTTGATATTGTTAAATTTACGGCTGCCTTCGGTAGCTGGGTGGTACAAAAAACAGGCAATAAAAGAATAGTTTTAGGCCGCGATGCGCGTATTTCAGGTGAGATGGTGAATAATCTGGTTATTGGAACGCTACAAGGCCTGGGTATTGAGGTAATCGATTTAGGCTTATCTACTACGCCAACGGTAGAGGTTGCGGTGCCTGACGAAAATGCAGGAGGTGGAATCATTTTAACCGCAAGCCATAACCCAAAACAATGGAATGCCTTAAAATTATTAAATGCCAGTGGAGAATTTATTAGCGATGCAGATGGCAAAGAAGTTTTAGATTTAGCAGAAAGTGCTGATTTTGACTTCGCTGAGGTAGATAAACTAGGTAAAGTAATAAAAAACGATACTTATCTTCAAAAACACATCGATAAAGTTTTAGCCTTACCATTGGTTGATGTTGAGGCAATTAAAAAAGCTGATTTTAAAATAGTAATCGATTGTGTAAATTCAACCGGCGGTATTTTTATTCCTGCTTTATTAAAAGCTTTGGGAGTGAATAAGGTAGTAGAATTATATTGTACACCAGACGGATATTTTCCGCACAATCCTGAACCACTTCCTGAAAACTTAACTGAAATATCGAAAGAAGTTCAGAAACAGAACGCAAATTTAGGTATTGTAGTAGACCCTGATGTTGACCGTTTATGTTTTGTAAACGAAGATGGCAGCATGTTTGGCGAAGAATATACCTTAGTTGCTGTTGCCGATTATGTATTGAAAAATACACCTGGAAACACAGTTTCCAATCTTTCATCAACCCGTGCTTTACGCGATGTAACCGAAAAAGCAGGTGCTGAATACAATGCATCGGCAGTAGGTGAGGTAAACGTAGTTAACAAAATGAAAGAGACAAATGCCATAATCGGTGGTGAAGGTAATGGTGGAATCATCTATCCTGAATCGCATTATGGTAGAGATGCTTTGGTGGGTATTGCTTTATTTTTAACACATTTGGCTAAGTTTGGTAAATCTATTTCTGTACTTCGGGCCAGCTATCCTCAATACTACATCTCTAAAAATAAGATTACCCTTACGCCAGAAATGGATATCGATAATTTATTGAAACAGGTAGAAGAGAAATATAAAAATCAGCCATATAGTACAATTGATGGTTTGAAGATAGAATTTGATAAAACCTGGGTACATTTGCGCCGCTCTAATACGGAACCGATCATCAGGATTTACAGTGAGGCAGAAAATGAAACCATTGCCGAGAATTTGGCTAACAAAATTATTTCTGACATTAAAGAAATATTACACCTTTAATCTTTTAAGGTTTCAGGATCAAGCATACCTGTTCAGGGTTTAATATAACGATTAAACCTTGGGCATTTAAATCAGAGCTTGCCCTTAACAAGGCATCTTTGCAACAAAAAACTTTTAAATATTCATAGAAATGAAAAGGGTCTATTTAGATAATGCGGCCACAACGCCTTTAGATGCAGCAGTAATCGCAGAAATGACAAACGTGATGGAAAATTACTTTGGTAACCCATCTGCCATTCATGCACTTGGCCGTGAGGTGAGAACACTCGTGGAGAAAGCCCGTAAAACCGTTTCAGGTCTGTTAAATGCATCTCCGTCTGAGATATTTTTTACTTCCGGAGGCACAGAGGCCGATAATACAGCTATCCGTTGCGGAATTTCAGCTTATGGCATTAAACATGCTATAACTTCAAAAATAGAGCACCATGCTGTTGAGCATACCTTAAATACGATGCTTAAAAATGGCGAGATCGATAAATTAAGTTTCGTTAATATTGATGAAAAAGGGAATATCGATTATAACCATTTAGAAGAACTGCTTCAAAATAACGAGCGTACTTTCGTTTCATTGATGCATGCCAATAACGAATTGGGCACACTAACCGATATGGTTAAAGTTGGCGATATCTGCGAGAAATACAATGCTATTTACCATGCCGATACCGTTCAGACTATGGGCCATTATCCACACAACGTACGCGAGCTTAAAGCACATTTTATTGTGTGTGCTGCACATAAACTTCACGGGCCAAAAGGCGTTGGCTTTTTATACGTAAACAGCAATATTAAAATCCCACCAATGATTTACGGTGGCTCACAGGAACGCAACATGCGTGGCGGTACCGAAAATGTATATGGTATTGTGGGTTTAGCTAAAGCCTTAGAAATTGCTTATTCAGAAATGGATCATCATCAGTCGTACATTCAAGGCCTAAAAGATTATCTAAAAACACAGTTAATTGCTGAAATCCCAGGTATTGGCTTTAATGGCGAAACCGATGCCGATAAAAGTTTATATACGGTATTAAATGTTTCTTTCCCTGAAATGGACATGGCCGATATGTTATTGTTCAATTTGGATATCAATGGTATCTGCGCTTCAGGCGGTAGTGCCTGTTCTTCAGGTTCAAACATTGGCTCACATGTGCTAAATGGTATCAATGCCGATCCAAATCGTCCTTCAGTGCGTTTTTCATTTAGTAAATATACCACTAAAGAGGATTTGGATTACGTAATCGAAAAAGTTAAAATGGTAGTGAAGCAGAATGCTTTAGTATAAAATATCATTAACCAAATAGGAGAGTCCCGGTGAAAATTGGGACTTTTTTTGTGGGCAAACCATTAATCATTTTTTTCTGAAAAGGATATGCAGTAATTCATTTTAATTTTCTTCCTGCTTTACGCTATACGCCTGCAGGCTTTAAGCACTTGGCCGGTACCGCTTCAATCAGGTTTAACTCCATTAAGCTGGTGCTGCTATTTAAGGTTGTATGATGCAAGATAAGATTCATTTTAAAAACAAATTCGCTGCGCCCAGCAACCCCAAATAGTATTACTGGCTGCGCCACCTAAACCTGATCGGAACGAACATCCCGATTTTTTCGGGATAAAGTGAAGAGCAGGAGTATATCTTCCCAAGTACTACTGCAACTGATTTCCAAAAAATGCCCCTTAGATTTTAGCGCAATAATATTTAACTCCCAAAAATTAACTTGCAAAACTCAAAAATTAAGCTTAAATTTAATTAAACATAAGGCAATCCACGCCATTTTAATATAGTTCCAGAACGAAACCTTATCATAAACCCCATGGTATAAGGTTAAGCAAATTTAAAAAAGCTTTTATTAAGTATTAAAATTGTTAACCCTGAAAACCCACCAGGTTTTCAATAACCTATATCGTCATGGAAAAGAACCACAACACTCCGAATCTGGAAAACGCAAAGTTGGAAGAAAAATTAAACGAAAAAAGAAAACACATTTACAAATTTATCTTCAATCCGTTTTCTTTCGAATCTTCAAACCATTTCAATAAAATCCACAAAAGGAAATTTCATTCTTTCGGATGCATCCATGAAATGGGGAAATTGCCTGGAGCAATGTTGTAGAATCCTAGACTGGTCTTAGCGTCTCGCTAAGACTTTTTTTGCATGGAGACAAGATTAATTGAGAGGCCTTAGCGAGACACTAAGACTAGAGTAGTTTTACTATTTGTTTGGTGAGCCACCAAACATTAGAAGTGGATTAATAAAAACAATCTTATTTTTAGCTTGTTCCTATAGTATATCAATTTACAATTACTATGGAAACGAATAAAGAAAAAGGTAAAGTTGTTGAGAACGATTTACTGGATAAAACCGCAGAAGATATTAAAGAAGATAGAACTTTAGATGAAAATAAATCATCAAAAGTAACGACCAATCTGTTTAACAAAGATAAAGACCGTAAGAATAATTCCTTTGGTCCTGGGCACGAGCCAGGTACCACACCGGGTTCTGGTATATAATTTGTTATTTCAGAATCTAAATCATTAAATTTAAACCACAGCATTTGCTGTGGTTTTTTAGCTTAATCCCAAAATGGAAAGAAGAAAATTTATCAAAAATTCTGCACTGGCAGTGGCCTTGCTTTCAATTTATAAAACAGATGTTTTTGGGCAGCAAGAGCTGTTGCGTGCTTATAATTTTAAACCGCTCCGTAACGATGTTGGGATATTTACCGAACAGGGTGGAACTATTGGCTGGTTAAATTCGAGCAATGGTTTTGTAGTGGTAGATGCACAGTTCCCGACTACAGCACCTCATGTAATAGACGAATTAAAAAAACTGGGAGAAAAGCCTTTCAAATATTTGATCAACACGCATCACCATGGCGATCATACCGCTGGGAATATTTCTTTTAAAGGATTGGCTGAAAAAGTAGTCGCACACCAAAATTCATTGGTAAACCAAAAAAGAGGCGCAGAGAAAGCAAATAATTTAGATAAACAGCTTTTGCCTGATACCACTTTCGGTACAAAATGGAGCGCGAAAGTGGGCAACGAAAATATTAAAGCTTATTATTATGGTTCAGGGCATACCAATGGCGATGCTATTTACCATTTCGAAAATGCCAATATCGTGCATGTAGGTGATCTGGTTTTTAACCGTAAATTTCCATATATTGATAGAGAAAATGGCGCACACATTGGCAACTGGATTACTGCTTTAGATAAAATCCAGAACCAGTTTGATAATGATACCTTATTTATCTGGGGACATAGCCTTGATCCGGAAAAAGTAACCGGAAATAAAGCTGATGTTAAAGCTTATCAAAATTATCTTCAAAACCTGTTAACTTTTGTGGGCGGCGAAATTAAAGCAGGTAAAAGCAAAGAAGATATTTTAAAAACGACTACGATCCCAAATGCACCCGAATGGAAAGGAGAAGGCATTGAAAGAAGTTTAACTGCTGCTTATGATGAGCTGAAAGGGGTGTAAATATTTATTCGTTAACCACCCCTGGCCCCTCCTAAATTAGGAGGGGAGCTGGATATAACCTGGTTAACAATAATTTTCCGAGTTGATTCAAAGGAGTTTAACCACCGCTTATGATGAGTTAAAAGGGAGGTAGACAATCATGAGCTTATTAACCACAGATAAAAAGGATGTGCATAGATAATGGTATGATGCTTCCAAAATCTGTGTTTATCTGTGCACATCTGTGGTTAAACCAAGTAATCATTGCTGCAACAACCAACCTCCAAATCTATTTTCAATTTATAAACGTTCTATATTTAAAATAATCCTTTCAACGTCATTGAATTACCATAGGCTTTAGTGTTTAACAACTATATTTGTTACAATTCAAAATCTACAGCCCATGGATGATTTTATAGCAGCCCGTTCCCAAATGGCCTTATCATTAGGCTTTCACATTATTTTTTCCTGTATCGGTATGGTGATGCCATTCTTTATGGCCGTATCCCATTACAAATGGCTTAAAACAAACGATGAGGTGTATAAAAACCTCACAAAAGCCTGGAGTAAAGGGGTGGCCATATTTTTTGCTACCGGTGCAGTATCCGGTACAATGCTATCATTCGAACTGGGCTTGCTTTGGCCAAAATTTATGGATCATGCCGGACCGATATTCGGAATGCCTTTTTCGTTGGAAGGAACAGCTTTTTTTATTGAAGCGATCGCCCTTGGCTTTTTTCTTTACGGCTGGAATAAGTTAAATAAATGGTTCCATTGGTTTACAGGAATGGTAGTAGGGGTAAGTGGTTTGGCCTCCGGAATACTCGTAGTGGCCGCCAATGCCTGGATGAATAGTCCGGCAGGTTTTGATTTTGTAAACGGACAATACCTCAACATCGATCCCATTCAGGCCATGCTCAACAAGGCCTGGTTTAGTCAGGCTTTACACATGTGTTTGGCCGCATTTACCGCAACGGGTTTTGCTGTGGCAGGTGTACATGCTTTAATGATCCTAAGGGACAGAAATGCGGTGTTCCATTTAAAAGCTTTTAAAATAGCGGCTGTATTTGCCTGTATTGCTGCTTTATTACAGCCATTAAGTGGCGATATCTCTGCAAAAGACGTAGCCAAACGTCAGCCTGCAAAGCTAGCTGCAATGGAAGCATTGTATAAAACAGAAAAACCTGCTCCGCTTTTGATCGGTGGCATCGTAAACGAGAAGGATAAAACGGTAAAAGGTGCGATCAAAATTCCAGGCGCTTTAAGTTTTCTGGCACATGGCGATTTTAAAGCTGAAGTTAAGGGTTTGGATCAGATCCCGGAAAATGAACATCCACCAGTCGCTATAACCCATTACGCTTTCCAGATTATGGTGGGGATAGGCACACTACTGCTTTTGATAGCCTTAACCTATTTCTTCATCCTTTTTAAAAAGAAACCTTTAACGGAAAAGCGTTGGCTGTTAAAACTGTTCGTCTTTGCTATTCCGCTTGGCTACCTCGCTTTAGAGGCCGGTTGGGTAGTTACTGAGGTTGGCAGGCAACCCTGGATTATTTATGGCATTATGCGCACTAAAGATGCCGTTACGCCGATGCCCGGTATTGCTTACTCATTTTACATCTTTTCGGCAATTTATGTTTCGCTAAGCATTATCGTAACGTTTTTACTTTACCGGCAGATTAAAATGGTACCTGTACTCTATAACAAATCTGAAACGAATTAATTAACCACAGATAAAAAGGATGAACACGGATAAAAATTTTGATGTATGTTGCTTAACTTCTTTGAAATTTGTGTTCATCTGTATAAATCTGTGGCAAAAAAATAAATTATGAAAGATGTTGTAATTACATTTTTATGCATGGCCATTCTGCTCTACTTTTTATTGGGCGGGGCCGATTTTGGCGCGGGGATTATAGAACTCTTTACTTCAACAAAAAACAGGAGTAAAACCCGTAAAACCATGTATCAGGCCATTGGTCCGGTTTGGGAGGCCAACCACATGTGGCTGATCATTGCTATTGTGATCCTTTTTGTGGGTTTCCCACATATTTATACCACCATGTCGGTTTACCTTCATATCCCTTTGGCCATTATGCTCATTGGGATTATTGCCCGTGGTACTGCCTTTGTATTCCGCCATTATGATGCCGTGAAAGATGATATGCAGTGGTTATACAACCGGATATTTCGGTATTCGAGTTTTGTAACGGCTTTGTTTCTGGGTATAATTGCCGGAAGCTTAATTTCGGGCCATATCGACACGCAAGCGACAGATTTTTATACCGCCTATATATCGGGATGGTTAAATTGGTTTTCAATCGCTGTAGGCTTCTTTACGGTGGCGCTTTGCGGTTTCCTGGCAGCCATCTATCTTATTGGTGAAACAACCGAAGCCCATGATAAGTGTCGGTTTATTAAAAAAGCCGAATTTATGAATGTTGCTGCAGTAGTTTTTGGTGCCATGGTTTTTATTGCAGCCCAAAGAGATAAAATTCCATTAACCGACTGGGTTTTTAAAAGTAATGTGGGTTTATCGGCCATTGTTTTGGCGAGTTTATCGCTGATATTGTTATGGTATCTGCTGATTAAAGGTAAAACCAAGGTTTTACGCATTTTAGCGGGCTTCCAGGTGACGATGATTCTCCTGGCAATTAGTTATGCCCACTTTCCAAACTTTATCCGTTTAAAAAGCGGAGATGCAATCTCGCTATTGGAAACAGCTGGACCAGAAAAAACTATTTACAGTTTGGGCTTAGCACTTTTATTGGGAAGTGTATTGATTTTACCTTTTTTAGGGTATTTGTTTTACAAGTTTCAGAAGAAAGAGGAGTAGGCATTGATGTCAATCAAAAGTATCGTCATCTCGACTGGAACGCAGTGGAATGGAGAGATCTACCTCAATAGATTTAGCTTAGCTGAGCACTACGTGGTTCTCGACTGCGTTGCACTCCGCTCGAAATGACGAATCGAGGAAACAAAAAAGAGCATCTGTTTCCAAATGCTCCTTTAAATTATATTCAAATTCTTTATCTATAACCCACCTTTTCTGTTCGATTTCGTTTGTACCGGCCAGGTAGATGGTTTTCCGGTACGTTCGTTAACCGGTAAATCTGTTGCTTTTTCGGTTGAGGTTTTTTCAGGATCTTCTGAAGCCATATAAACCATAATGGTAGCTAAAATCACATTGCTTCTAATTTCATCGAAAACCAACTTATCATAACTGTCGCGATTGGTGTGCCAGGTATATGTTCCATAATCCCAACTGGTAGAACTTAATGAATAACCTAATGCCCCGGCAGCTACAAATGAAGCAAAATCTGACCCACCTGCGCCCGGTGTTCCAGGGAAACTGGTTTTGATCTGGTTTTTAATCGTATCCGGTACTGCGGCCAACCAACGGGTGATGTAATCCTTTGATTTAGCAAAGCCTTGTCCGCCAATGTTAACCACGCGGCCTGTTCCGTTATCCTGGTTAAACAAGGCCTGGAGGTTGTTTACAATCTCCGGATGATCTTCTACAAAAGCTCTTGAACCATTTAAACCCTGCTCTTCACTTCCCCAATGGCCAACCAAAATGGTGCGTTTTGGATTAGGATAGATTTTCTTTAAAATGCGCATGGCTTCCATCATTAGGATGGTGCCAGAACCATTATCGGTAGCGCCGCTTGCGCCATCCCACGAATCGAAGTGTGCCGAAAGCATCACATATTCATTTGGCTTTTGTGTGCCTTTAATTTCTGCGATAGTATTAAAAGTAGGTACAGTACCTAATTTTTTAGAGTCTGCCTCGATTTTAAGCTTAGGTTTGTCGCCATTTAAAGCCAAACGATAAACCAGGCCATAATCTTCGACAGATAAATCTAAAGTTGGCACTTTTGTGGTATTTGCGCCAAAAATCTTATCTACGCCAAAACCCTGCGACCAATTATTGATTACTACAGCCACAGCACCTGCATTTTCTAAAGCTACAGGAAGGATTTTGGCGGTTAAACCGGTTTTAGCAAGGCTTGCGGCCCATGCTTTAGTAGCATCAGTTTTTTCTTTTTTAAACTTTTCGAAAAGGTCTTTCGTAGCAAATTCTTCCCAGTTTTTTTCTGGTCGGCCAGAAAGTTGATTCATGGAAATTAAAACAATTTTACCTTTTACATTGGGTAACCATTTCTGAAAGGATACTGAATCGGTAATTTCTGGAAGGATAATCGCTTCTGCAGTAATAGCTTTACCATTGGTTGATGGACTCCAGGCCAATTGTGTACCTTCTAAAGTGCGTACACGCGGACTTACAAGATCGATATGCGTAATGCCTCTTTCCCAGCCGGCCCATTCGCCCCATTTTTCATTTTTTGCGGAGATGCCCCAATCACTATATTTTTTAACTGCCCAATCATTTGCTTGTTTCATTTGTGGAGAACCAACCAAACGAGGACCAACAACATCTAAAAGTTCGTGAGCGAGTTTCTCTAATTGAGAGTTTTCGTTTACTTCTTTAACAATATTGTCGATTACTTTCCTGTCTTGCGCAAAAACGTTTACAGAAGCGCACAAGAATAGGGTAGAAAATAGTAGCTTTTTATTCATAACTAGTTAGGTTGATTATTTGATGCACTAATTTATGAAATATGGACTAAGGTTGGGGTATGTTAATGGAAATGTTGCAAGAGTTGGTGTTAAGACCCAGTATATTTTGACCACCTAAGGCACCTTAGTTCACCTAAGTTAGGTGTAGTCTTTTTCTTTGTGTCTTGGTGCCTTTGTGGTAAACTTACACTCGCTAGAAAAACCCCTTATGAGAACCACTGGCTATGCAATTTAAACCTGATTGTCGTGGTCCCGATGTAAAATCGGGAGAAGCAAAAAGCAGGACTGAATCAACCGAAGTTCTTCAAGCCCTGCTTTTCTTATTATAGTTTATTTGTTTACTGGGCAACTTGTACTAATGAACAAATGACCAATGAACTATTGAACCAACTAATTATTCATCATTTTGATAAAAGCGCCCAATTTAGCTTTCATAGCTCTTCTGTCAACGATAAAGTCAAGGAAACCATGTTCCAGAACGAATTCGGAGGTTTGGAAGCCTTTCGGTAAATCTTTTTTAATGGTTTCTTTAATTACCCTCGGACCGGCAAAACCAATCAAAGCGCCTGGTTCGGCAATGTTGATATCGCCAAGCATGGCATAAGAGGCCGTTACGCCGCCCGTAGTTGGATCGGTTAATAAAGAAATGTATGGAACTTTAGCCTGACCTAATAAGGCGAGTTTAGCTGAAGTTTTAGCCATTTGCATTAATGAAAATGCAGCTTCCATCATCCGTGCACCACCTGATTTAGAAATCATCAAAAACGGAACTTTATGTTTGATGCTGTAATCAATTGAACGTGCAATTTTTTCGCCTACAACCGAACCCATTGAACCACCGATAAAAGCGAAATCCATACAGGCAATAACGAGATCCTGACCTTCAATTTTACCGACACCTGCCCGGATAGCATCTTTTAAGCCGGTTTTAGCCTGACTTTCCTTAATTCTATCGGTATAAGGTTTGTTATCGTTAAAGTTTAAAGGATCTCCTGATGTTAAGTTAGGGAACAGCTCTTTAAATTCATTATTATCAAATAAAACCTCGAAATATTCTTTTGAGCCCACTCTCAGATGGTAATTACAGTAATGACAAACGTATTTGTTTTCCTGAAGTTCTGCCTGATGTAGCGGTTTCTTACAATTAGGACATTTATTCCACAAACCATCTGGTGCTTCTTTTTTCTCTTCTGTTGTGGTAATGATACCTTTATTCTCTCTTTTAAACCAAGCCATATAATTTTTTGAAGAATTGGATTGCAAAGAAACGAAAAATAAAATAAAGTCGAACCTTATTAGACGTAAAAATAGTCGATAGTTAATTGGTTGACGCTTAATAGCTAAGTAGCTGAAGTAATTGAAAACCTGTATTTGCCCATTGTGAACTTCGAATTGAAAACTGAAGTGTGTCTTTTTTACACTAAGGATAATGTGTTTTTTACACCAAATAGGCTTTGTTTTGCTGTCAGGCAAATAATTCTGTTGTTACAAAAGCTTGGAATGTTATTTTTTTTTATAACTTCGGACTTAATAAAATTAACAAGAAATGAGTTTAAAAGGCTACAAAGGCGTAATTTACGGAGATGCCGTTCAAGAATTGTTTGAGCAGGCTAAAAAACATCAGTTTGCTTTACCAGCAGTAAACGTAACCGGTACCAATACGGTTAACGCGGTATTGGAAACTGCTAAGGCAGTAAATTCGCCTGTTATGATTCAATTGTCTAACGGAGGTGCACAGTTTTATGCTGGTAAATCATTAGATAATGAGAAATTGCAAGCATGTATTTTAGGAGCTGTATCGGCTGCTAAACATGTACATTTATTGGCAGAACATTATGGTGTTGCCGTGGTTTTACATACCGACCACGCCGCTAAAAAATTATTGCCTTGGATTGATGGACTTTTAGACCACGGTGAAAAATTCTTCGCTGAAACTGGCAAACCTTTGTTTTCATCTCACATGTTGGATTTATCGGAAGAATCTATCGAAGAAAACATGGAAATTTCTGCTAAATACTTAGCACGCATGGCTAAAATGAACATGACTATCGAAATAGAGCTTGGCGTTACAGGTGGTGAAGAAGATGGTGTTGACAACAGCGATGTAGACAGCTCTAAATTATATACTCAGCCTAGTGAAGTGGCTTATGCTTACGAAGAATTAAGCAAAGTTTCTCCTCGTTTTACTGTTGCTGCTGCTTTTGGTAACGTACATGGTGTTTATAAACCAGGTAACGTAAAATTGCAACCGGTAATTTTGAAAAATTCTCAGGATTTTATTAAAGAAAAATTCAGCCTAACTGCAGAGAAACCGATTAATTTCGTATTCCACGGTGGTTCTGGTTCTACTCAGGAAGAAATCAGAGAAGCAATTTCTTATGGTGCAATTAAAATGAATATTGATACTGACATGCAATGGGCATTTTGGGAAGGTATTTTAGAATATTACAAAAAGAATGAAGCTTATCTTCAAGGCCAGATCGGTAACCCTGATGGCGATGATAAACCAAATAAAAAATATTACGATCCACGTGTATGGTTACGTAAAGGTGAAGAAACTTTTGTAAAGCGTTTAACTACTGCTTTCGAAGATCTGAACTGTATCAACGTTAACGATAAGCTGTAAGATTTGATCGGTTTTTGAGGATTGGATTTACATTCAACCATTCAAAAAATCAATCATTCAATAATTAAACAAAAGCGCCATGGGTTTAAAAACTTATGGCGCTTTTGTTTGTTTTATGGTTATATTTAAGCAAACAAATTGTGATGGCAAAATCTAAAAACGATACTAAAGAAAATAATTTTTTTGAGAAATTCGCTAATGCGGCAACCAAGTTTACCGGTAGTTCTGTTGCATTTATTGCGGCAACCGCTATTGTAATTATTTGGGCAGTAACCGGCCCTCTGTTTAATTATTCTGAAACCTGGCAGTTGGTGATTAATACAGGTACAACGATTATTACCTTTTTGATGGTTTTTTTGATCCAGAAAGCACAGAATAAAGATGGTAAAGCGATCCAGTTAAAATTAAATGAATTGATTGCTGCACAGCAGGGGGCAAGTAACCGAATGGTTGATATTGAAGATCTGAGTGAAAAAGAACTGGATCAGTTACATAAATTTTACGTTGCGATTGCCACACTTGCCAAAAAAGAGGCCGATATTCATTGTTCACATTCGATAGATGTAGCGAAAGAGCTAAATGAATCGAAATTAAAAACGAATAAACACTTTAAACACCACGATAATGAGTCTGCACGTTCAAAAAGTTAACCATCCCGAAGATTTAGATAAAGTATTTGCTATACGTAAAATTGTATTTGTAGACGAACAGAATTGTCCGCCGGAACTGGAGTGGGAGCATGAAGATGAGTCTATACATTTTCTGGCTACAAATAACGGACAACCTTGCGGTGCCTGTAGATGGCGTAAAACCGACCTTGGGTATAAGCTTGAACGTTTTGCGGTTTTAAAAGATTTTAGAGGGCAGGGAGTTGGCCGGGCACTAATTGCAGAGGCATTATCTGATCTGCCAGAAGATGCACATTATATTTACCTGAATGCGCAATTAGATGCCATGAGTTTGTACGCTAAGTTTGGTTTTGTTGCTGAGGGTGATCAATTTGAGGAAGCTGGGATTCAGCATTTTAAAATGGTGAAGAAGGTTTAAAGTGATATCGTCATTGCGAGGTACGAAGCAATCTTAATGCGGTCGCTATGTTGAGTCATCGGAAAGACAAATAATTTAATCAAAACTAAAAATGGAGAGAGGAGGATGCGTTTTATCATGACAAATTCTTTTAATACCGTTTTTTATACTGGTGTAACCTCAGATTTACAGGGCAGGGTTTGGAAACATAAAAACAGCAAATTTCCTAAAAGCTTTACTTCAAGATATAAATGTTATAAGTTAGTTTATTACTTGTTTTTCCCTGATATTGAAGAAGCGATTGATGAAGAAAAGAGGGTAAAAGGTGGAAGCCGTCAGCAGAAAATAGATTTGATTGTATCTAAAAATCCAGATTGGATTGATTTATATGAAGAATTGGTTTAATAATTCCGTCATTGCGAGGCACGAAGCAATCTTAAAGCGATCGTTGGATTTGAAGTAAGTTACCCACCCACAGTAGTAGGATTGCTTCGTGCCTCGCAATGACGACTTTTGTTATGGGATTGGGGAAAACAAAACTACCCAAATATCTTCCCGGATAACCTCATTGCCTCATTCCATTTATCCATATTCAGATTTAAATTTTCTCCTTTATTATGAAGAAAACTGATCACATCTTCAGTGGCAATGTTACCTGTGAGATCATCTGCAGCCATTGGGCAGCCGCCAAAGCCCTTTAAAGCGGAATCTATGCGCTTTACACCCGAATGATAAGCAGCTTGGATCTTTTCAAACCGCTCAGCAGGAGTGGAGTGTAAATGAATACCAATTTCTGTATTGTTAAACCTTGAAATCATCTTAGGTAATATACTTTCTATTTTTTCCGGAGTGGAAACACCTACGGTATCAGCCAGCGATAAAATCTCTACCCCTTTATTCACGAGAACATCAGCCCATTTTTCTACAATTTCATAATTCCATTCATCACCATAAGGATTTCCAAAACCCATAGACAAATAAACCACCGCTTTTTTGTTATTTTTAGCACAAAGGGAGAACATTTCTTCGACCGTATTTAATGATTGTGATATGCTCGAATTGGTATTACGCTGCTGGAACGTCTCAGAAATTGAAAAAGGGAAACCAAGGTAATCAATCGTTTTGTGCTTTACCGCATCCTCTACACCCCTTAAATTCGCCACAATGGCCAAAAGCTTTGTAGAGGTGTTACTTGAATCCAATTGTGCTAAAACATCGACTGTATCTGCCATTTGCGGAATGGCTTTAGGTGAAACAAAACTTCCAAAATCAAGGGTATCAAAACCCACCTGAAGCAAAAGATTTAAATATTCGGCTTTAAGCGCAGTGGGAACAAAATCGTGTAATCCCTGCATGGCATCGCGCGGACACTCTACTAATTTGAAATTGTTTTGGCTCATATTTTTGGCTAGTGGAATTTTTGACAAAATAAGGAAAGAATTTGAATTTATAGTTGATGGTTCATGGTTAGGTTAGTTGATAGCCAGGGTGCATGATGGATTTATAGCCTGCTTGCTAATATTTCGGTTGAAAGTTGATGGTTCCGACTATAACAATTAACCATTTTGGCCATGAACCATCAACTATAAACCATTAGCGTGTGGCTATATGCACTTAGGCTATTAACCAACATACTATCAACTATGAACCATTAGGCGTTGGAGATTCACCAATCAACCAATGACAAATGAACTAATGTACCTCACTCTTCACTTCTTCCCTATAATCCACACTTCGATCTTTTGCAAAGGTTCTGATAATTAAACGGGTTCCCCGATCGTAGCTGAAGTAACTCCAAACCCAGTTTACGAAAACAATGATTTTGTTTCTGAAGCCTACCAAGGTCATTAAGTGAACAAACATCCAGGTAAACCACGCAAAAACACCCTGGAAACGGATTTTACCGATATCAACAACAGCTTTATTTCTACCTACCGTGGCCATAGAGCCTTTATCGAAATATTTAAATTTCTCCAAAGGTTTGTTTTCTTTGATATTGATCAGGTTTTTAGCCAGGTGATGACCTTGTTGAATGGCTGCCGGAGCTACTCCCGGGTGACCATTAGGTGTTTCTTCGTCGATAATTGCAGCCACATCGCCTATGGCATAAATATTCTGATACCCTACTATTAAATTTTGGGTATCTGTTTTTAATCTGCCGCCTCTCACCACTTCAGCTTTATCTAAACCTGCTAAAACCTCACCCTTAACGCCGGCACTCCAGATTACGGTTGAACTTAAAATTGGTGCTTTATCCTGTAAGGTGAGTGTATGTCCATCATAACCCAGTACCCTGGTTTCATTCATAATCTGAACGCCCATATCGGTAAGGAAATCTTTGGCTTTTTTTTGTGCCTGAAGCGACATTACGCCCAATAATTCTGGTGAATTTTCGATCAGGTAAATGTTAACCTTGCTCAAATCCATTTCCGGATAATCGTTAGGAATTACATGTCTTTTAAGCTCTGCAATGGCACCGGAGGTTTCAACGCCTGTTGGACCACCGCCAACTACAACAAAGTTTAATAGGGCACTTTTTTTATCTGCATCTTTTTCGATCAGCGATTTTTCGAAATTCTGTAAAATCAAACTTCTTAAATCTAATGCTTCTGGAATTGATTTCATCGGCATCGAATTGGCTTCAATTTCTTTATTGCCGAAAAAATTGCTGGTAGAACCTGTGGCGATAACCAGATAATCGTAATTGATTCTGCCTATGTCAGTTTGTAAACAGTTTTCGGCAGCATTTACTTCCGTAACTTTGGTCACGCGGAAAATCAGATTTTTTTGTCCTTTAAAAATCTTCCGTAAAGGAAAAGCAATCGAATCTGCTTCCAAGCCTCCGGTAGCCACCTGATAAAGCAAAGGTTGAAAAGTATGATAGTTATGTTTATCAAGCATAACCACCTGAAAAGGCTTGTTCTTTAAACGTTTAGCTAACTCAATCCCACCAAATCCGCCACCAACAATCACTACTCTGGGGTATTCGCTTTTTGGAAGTTGTAAATCCATTTTCGTATCGGTTTTATCTATTGCTAAAGTAACAAAAACATAGCCAAAAGGTTTAATAATTGAGGTTTTGGCCACTATTTCACCTGATTGATCAATATATAACGCTGGTATGACGAAGGCGGTTTTTGCAGTTTTGTAGCACAGATTCAGGTTAAATAAACCTGATGGCAGTGAGCATTCCGATCCTTCATCGGGATAAAACGGACAGCAGGATTGTCGAAACCGAAGAACCACAGGATTTGCTTTTCAAAATAAATGAAAAGCTTTGTGCATTTTGTCTTTTAAACCTCGCAGGTTTTTAAAACCTACGAGGTTTGGCATAAAAAAAGCGCCCCGATAAATCGAAGCGCTTATATATTTTAAGATTTTAATCTCTTATTTTTTCTCAGCTGAGCTACCCAAATCGATTACGATAGGAGTAGAGATACATAATGATGAGTATGTACCAATGATACGGCCTATCAATAATGCGAAGATAAACCCACGTATGCTATCGCCACCGAAAATGAAGATTACCAATAATACGAAGAATACGGTTAATGAGGTTAAGATGGTACGACTTAATGTACTGTTCAACGCGAAGTTGATTAAGTTGTTACGCTCTTCGCCATGTAAATCTTCTTTACCCGATTCTTTTAATTTCTCACGGATACGGTCGAATACAACAACTGTCTCTGTCATGGTGTAACCCATTACCGTTAAAATTGCTGCGATGAAATCCTGACCAATTTCTAGTGAGAATGGCATAATACCATCTAAAATAGTGTAGAAAGATAATACCATTAACACATCATGGAACAAGGCGATTACAGCACCTAAACCATACTGCCATTTTTTGAATCGTACTACGATGTAGATAAACATGAATAAACATGAGATCAATACGGCATAGAAAGCACCGTTTACGATATCGCTTGCAATAATCGGCGTTACCTTTTGTGAACTTACAATTTCGTATTTAGAACCGGCTAAACCTTTGTTTAAAGCATCTTCTACAACTTTATCAGTTTTAATGTCCTGATCTTCGATGTGGAAAGTAGTGGTGATTTTTACCTGACTATCTTCGCCTGCAGTTTTAACCTCTGGCGTTTCGTTACCGAAAACCGGATTTAACTTAGCTTTTAAATCTTCAGTGTTAACTGATTTATCGAAGTGAACCAAATAAGTTCTTCCCCCTTTAAAATCTACACCTAAGTTTAAGCCGCCATTTTTGAAATACATACCAATACCAGCAATAATAATGATGGTAGAGATAATATAATAGATTTTACGACGGCCAACAAAGTTGAATGCTAAGTTTTTAAATGCATTACGGGTTAGGCTATTATCGAAACTTACATCGATTTTGCGGTTTAATAACGATTCGAAAACTACTCTCGAAATGGCTACAGCTGCAAATAATGATGAAAGGATACCAATACATAAAGTAGTTGCGAAACCTTGAACCGGACCGCTACCGAAAACGTAAAGGATAGCACCTAAAATAAATAAGGTAACGTTTGAGTCGATAATCGACGGCATTGCATGTTTAAAACCTTCTTTAATTGCCGTAGCGGTGTTCTTGCCATGCGCAAGCTCTTCACGTACACGCTCAAAGATAAGGATGTTTGCATCTACCGATAAACCAATGGTTAATACGATACCAGCAATACCAGGTAATGTTAATACTGCACCAAGTGATACCAGGATACCAATGATGAAGAATAAGTTGATTAACAATGCAAAGTTAGCAACCCAACCTGCACGGTGATAATACAACGCCATGAAGATTAAGATTACGATAAAGGCAATTACGAATGAGATTAAACCATCGTGAATAGCTTGTGCACCTAAAGTAGGACCAACTACGTAGCTACCTGCAATACGCGCAGGAGCAGGCAATTTACCAGCTTTTAAGATGTTGGATAAATCTTTAGTATCTGCCTGGGTAAAGTTACCCGTGATTGAGGAAACACCACCAGCAATTTCATTCTGAACAGTAGGAGCAGAATAAACCTGGTTATCCAATACAATTGCAATAGATTTTTTATTGTTTGGATCAGCAGCCGCTTCAGCAGTAATTTTTTTCCATTTAGCAGAACCTTCGCTGGTCATGTACATGGTTACCTCTGGTTTACCCTTTTGGTCAAAATCTGCACGCGAATCGCTGATTGCCTCACCACCTAAATCTGGTTTACCATCGGCACTAACCACTTTGATTGCATATAATTCGAAAATTTTCGAACCTTCTCTAGGTTTAACACTCCACATAAATTTCATCGTAGATGGAATAGATGCAGCAACTTCAGGAAGTTTTAAATAAGCATTAACTTTAGCAGTATCTTTTTGTAACGACATACCAACAACAGCACCAGGCATTAATTGTTGTTGTCCGTTTTCGCCTTGATAAATCGGTAAGTTAAGAACAGCATACAATGGGTTAGATTTCATCAATTCGGCTTTAACTGCACTCGAATCTTTTTTACCTAAGCCAGCAAGCTTGCCACCTTTAGCGGTGGTGTCTTTAGCAGCAGCTTTTTCTAAGCCAGCTAATTTACCACCAGCAGCCGGAGCAGCCGTTGTATCTTTAGCAGCTGGTGCATCAGTTTTTAATGTTGCCGCTAAAATTTTATTAATGTTTTCTAATAATGGTGCAACTTCTTGTACCTGGTAAACTTGCCAGAATTGTAATTCGGCAGAACCCTGTAAAAGTTTAGCAATACGCTCTTTATCTTGTACACCTGGCATTTCGATTAAGATACGGTTGCTACCTTCTTGTTTTTGCATGTTCGGACTAACTACTCCGAAACCATCAATACGTGAACGTAAAACTGTAAATGAACGATCAATAGCACTGGTTGCTTCTTTTTCTAAGAAAGATTCAACATCGCTATTGCTTGCACTAGGTTTTAACTGAGATGCGTTATCCTGATTAGAAAAATAATCTGCAAGTTTTACTCCCGGGCTTAACTTTTCGAATTCATCAACAAAAATTTTGATGTAATCTTTACCACCGGCATTTAATTGAATCTGTGCATTCTGAACTGCTTTGTTGAAGTTCGCATCAGTAGGGTTACCCGCTAATGATTTTACCAACTCCGCCAACGATATTTCCATCGTTACGTTCATTCCGCCTTTTAAATCCAGACCCAAATTAATCTCTTTCGCTTTTACCTCTTGATAAGTAAATCCAACTAATGGATAAACTTTTACGGTACTCATCGAATCTAAGTAAGCCTTTTCTTTGGCTAAATCACCCTTCGCAGCGTTTTTTGCGTCTTTTTCTACCTTGGATGCTACCAAAGTAAAAGAAAGTGCGTACGCACAAACGATAGCCAATACTATCGCTATAAACTTAATAAAACCTTTTCCTTGCATTGTTTGTTTAAAATAATTTGTCTTTCGCTGTTTTTTAACAAGTCGGCAAATCTAATTAAATTTTTAAATTATAGAACCCCTTAATTGATAATTTATTAACATTAATTTTTATGTGGCAATAATCATTGGAGATTCATCAGGCAGAATTCATTTTAGGGGATTGAATTTATATTGAAATTGATCGGAAAGCAATTGCAGAAGCTTTTAGGCTTGGTTCCATCCCGTTACTGTTTTAATCTTTTTTCTGCTGTCATGTTGAGGCACAAAGCATCTTTTCATACATGGGTTATTAGAAACAAAGACACATGATAGATCTTTTATTGAAAAGCAATACCTGCGTTTCTTTAGTTCTGATAGTCCCGCTGTCCGTTTTATTACGCTGCGCTTCATGCTCACTGCCATCGGGTTTAGATGGCAGGGGTAGAGGTTCTATTCGCATAGTATAACTTGTAAATAAGATGCTTTGCATTCTTTGCGAAGTTCTCAGTGTTCTTTGCGGTTAATTTGAACTAAATCCGCTCTAAAACCTCAAAAGTATAATCGTATTTATTCTTTTCGTCTGCTTTGTGTGTTTCGCTGCTAATCACTTTCCATTCTTTCCGGTCTACTTCCGGGAAAAAAGTATCCGCATCAAAATTATGGTGAATAGTTGTTAAATAAAGTGTTTGTGTTTTAGGCAATGCTTGTCTGTAAATTTCGGCACCGCCCACAATGAATACGGGCTTATCTTCGGTTTTGGTAATTGCTAAAGCTTCATCTAAGCTATTTACCACTTCAACGCCTTCAATTTTTAATTCAGTATCTCTTGTAATTACAATATTCCTGCGGTTCGGTAATGGTCTGCCTACAGAATCGTACGTTTTACGGCCCATTATAACCGTATGGCCAGAAGTCGTTTGTTTAAAAAACTTTAAATCGGCTGGCATGTGCCATAAAAGCTGGTTGTTTTTGCCAATTGCGAGGTTCTCGCCTACGGCTACGGCTATTGAAAGTGAAGGGCTTTCTAGTTCATTAGTCATTAGTCATTTGTTTATTAGTGTCTGCAAAGTGGATTAAGCATAATTTCTAAGTATGATCTCAGCATCCGTCAACAAGTTAAAACTTGTTTAAGTTTTTTCCAATATATTTTATGTAAGTATTCAGCTTTAAATGGATTGTTTGCAATTCGGTATAAAGTTCTGAATAACAATCTTCAGCTATTAATTTTCTGTTTTTAGCCTTTCTGAGAAATGATTTTACTTCTAGAATCGAACCGCGGCTATAATAACAAAATTTTTTGTTCTCTTTGAAATGATACCTCCCATATCCTTCTGCAATATTTGCACTAATAGAATCTGCTGCTCTGCATAATTGTTTACCGATGGTATCTTTAGCGAAATATCCCATCCCATAACAATATCCCAGATTTTATCTGAAATTACCTCAGACAAATTATATACTTCTAAATCCTCTAATTTATAATTCATGATTTCTCTTGATTAAGTAAATTAAAGGAATGATTTTTTAAAATAGGGCATTCAATCTGAATCCAAACAAATGAACCAATGGCTAATGACCATTGAACAAATGTTACACCGCCACTATACCTTTAATATGTGGATGCGCTTCGTAGTTCTCCAATGTAAAATCTTCAAATTTAAAATCAAAAATGCTTTTTACCTCTGGATTGATTTTCATGGTTGGAAGTGGTTTCGGTTCGCGACTTAATTGCAGGTTGGCCTGTTCGATATGGTTATTGTATAGATGGGCATCGCCAAGGGTGTGGATAAAATCTCCGGCTTGTAAACCGCAAACCTGTGCCACCATCATAGTTAGTAATGCGTAAGATGCAATGTTGAAAGGAACACCCAGGAAAATGTCGGCACTGCGCTGGTACAGCTGACAGCTTAATTTTCCATCAGCAATATAAAACTGAAAAAAGGCATGACAAGGGGGTAAGGCCATATTTTCGATTTCGGCAACATTCCATGCTGAAACAATAATCCTGCGCGAATCGGGATTGTTTTTGATCGTGTTGATCATATTGGTAATCTGATCAATATGCTGTCCGTCTGGTGTTGGCCAGCTTCTCCATTGCGAACCGTAAACCGGTCCGAGGTTGCCGTTTTCATCTGCCCATTCGTCCCAGATACGTACACCATTATCTTTCAGGTATTTAATGTTTGTATCGCCGGTTAAAAACCAGATCAGCTCGTGAATAATAGATTTTAAGTGCAGCTTTTTTGTTGTAACCATTGGAAAACCTTCTTGAAGGTTAAAACGCATCTGGTAACCAAAAACACTTATTGTTCCAGTACCGGTACGGTCGTGCTTTTGAGCGCCATGATTCAGCACATGCTGCATTAAATCTAAATATTGTTTCATACTGTTTTGATAATTTACAAATATCTAAAATTTATCAGGTGTTGTAAATCATTTTATTGTTTAATTGTTAACATCGGTTGGGTGTAATTCCGTTGTGTAGTTCCGGCGTGAAGCCGGGACCTACATAAAATTTGTATGTTTGCAACATGAGACGGTTGCTGGTTTCGGCACCATGGACTCAGGACTTAAGACTCACGACTCAGAACTAAAATGCTATCTTTTCCCAACGCAAAAATAAACCTAGGCTTAAATATCACCGAAAAACGATCTGATGGTTACCACAACCTTGAAACCGTTTTTTACCCGATCAATATTAAAGATTCGGTCGAGATTACCGATGCAGAGGTAACTTCTTGCAAAATTCATGGCATCGATATTCCCGGTGATCCTAATGATAACCTGTGTTTTAAGGCATACCAATTGGTAAAAAAGGATTTTGATATCCCTGCACAGCAGATTAATTTGCTGAAAAATATTCCTGTGGGAGCGGGCTTGGGCGGTGGGTCAGCAGATTGTGCTTTCCTGATCAAATTATTAAATGAGAAATTCAGTTTGGGGATGTCTGTTGATAAAATGGAAGGTTACGCCCGTCAGCTAGGGGCAGACTGTGCTTTTTTTATTGAGAACAAACCTGTTTATGCCTTTAATAAAGGAGACGAATTTGAAAAGTGCGAAGTAGATTTGTCAGCCTGGTTTAAAGTTTTGGTAAAACCGCCCGTGCATGTAAGTACGGCCGATGCTTATGCGCATGTAAAACCGCAAAAACCTTTGCAATCGTTAAAAGAAATTATACATTTGTGTCCAACAACATGGAAAAATAAGGTTATCAACGATTTCGAACCATCGGTCTTCGCAAAGTATCCCCAAATTCGTCAAATAAAAACCAGTTTATACGATGCAGGCGCAACATTCGCTTTAATGAGTGGTAGCGGTTCGTCGGTTTTTGCAATTTTCGACCATCCGGTTAAATTGTCCGAACTGGAAAAAAATAACTTAGTATTTTATGGTATTTAAGCTGAGCGCATGGCGCATGGTTTTCGAATAGCAAAATGTTAGGTATTAAATAATAAATTTAAATTAAGGTAGAAGGTTGGAAGATAGAAGGTTTAAGGCATTTGAAATGTCTCATATCTAATATCTCAAATCTGACATCTCGATACTAATAATATGAACATAAATCTGATCCGCAAGAGCGGTAAATTTAATTTTGAAGCAGAAAACGAGAGCGGTTTTACTGTAGAGTTGGATGCAAAAGCTGCCATTGGAGGCGAGGGAAAAGGTTTCAGACCGATGGAGATGTTACTGATTGGATTAGGCGGCTGTAGTGGCATTGATATGGTAAATGTGCTAACCAAGCAAAAGGAACCACTTGATGATATTAAAATCGCTATAAACGCCACTAGAAAAGAGGAAGAAATGCCGCCGATTTTTGATATAATCGATATTCACTTTGATTTATTTGGCGATTTAAGCACTCAAAAGGTAGAACGTGCACTACAAATGACCTTCGATAAATATTGCTCGGTATCGAATATTTTGGGCCGTTCAGCAACTATTAATTTTACTTATAAAATAAACAAAAGAGAAGTATAAAGTAACAAGTAATAAGTAGCAAGTATCGAGAAGCAAATCTTAAATTTATGATGACGACTTTATTCTCACATTACATCCTGATACTTAATACTCAAATCTTGATACCCATCTTTTGACACTCAAATCTTGATACTTAAAAATGAAATCCGAAAATTTTGAAACCATAGCTATACGCACGCAAACCGAACGCAGTTTACACAAAGAGCATTCATCACCAATTTACCTTACTTCGAGTTATAAGTTTGAAGATGCAGAAGAAATGCGTGCTTTGTTTGCGAATGAAAAGGAGGGAAATGTATACAGTCGTTATTCAAATCCAAATACATCCGAGTTCATCGAGAAAATGTGCCTTTTAGAAGGTGCCGAAGATGGTTTTGCTACAGCAACAGGCATGGCTGCGATTTTTACCACATTTGGGGCATTTTTGAAAAATGGCGACCACCTGGTATCAAGCCGTTCGGTTTTTGGTTCTACGCACCAATTATTAACCAATGTTTTTTCTAACTGGGGTGTAACTTTCGATTATGCCGATTTAGATAAACCACAGGATTGGGAGGCTTTAATTAAGCCAAATACTAAAATGATTTTTGTAGAAACCCCATCTAATCCTGGTATTGATATTATCGATCTTGAATTTTTGGGCAGTTTGGCTAAAAAACATAACATATTACTTGTTGTAGATAATTGCTTCGCTACACCATATCTACAACAGCCAATTAAATATGGTGCACACATTTCAATCCACTCAGCTACTAAATATATTGACGGGCAAGGGCGTGTTTTGGGTGGTGTAATTTTAGGTCCCAAAGCTTTAATTGCAGATGTAATTGCTTTTGCACGTCACAGCGGACCTGCTTTATCGCCTTTTAACGCATGGATTTTATCTAAGAGTTTAGAGACCTTAGCCATCCGTATGGATCGTCATTGCGAAAACGCTTTAAAGGTTGCTGAATATTTAGAAAAACATCCGAAAGTTAAACTGGTAAAATATCCGTTTTTGCCATCGCACCCTCAATACGATATTGCCAAAAAGCAAATGAAACAAGGTGGTGGCATTGTAACCATTGTGGTTGAAGGTGGTATAGATGCAGCACGTAAATTTATAGATGGTTTGCAAATGTTCTCTATCTCTGCAAATTTGGCCGATACCCGTTCTATTGCAACACACCCGGCTACGAGTACACACAGCAAACTTACCGAAGAGCAACGTAATGAAGTTGGGATTGAACAAGGTTCAATCCGTTTATCAATAGGTTTAGAGCATATCAACGATATTTTAGCGGATATTGAGCAAGCTTTAGCTTAAAGTTTTTTGACGGAAAAAATCATAAATATTTGTTCATGGTTTGTGTATTAACTGGATATTTTAATTTGAAATAACTTTATGAAAAGCTTTTTTCTACTATTATTAAGTACAGTTTTATTTTCTTGCAGTCAAAGTGATAAAAATGCTTCAGCCCTTAAGGAAAAAGCAGGGTTGAATCTGGAAAAAGTTGATTTCAAAGAAAAACTAATTGAATTTTTAAAATCCAAAATAGACTCAAATGTAAATAGTAATCCGGATTACCTTAAAAAAGGCTATTCAATGCCTTTCGACTATCCGGTTGCTTATAAGTTAGATGCCTGGAATGGCAAAGATTCCTTTTACGGTAAAGCGTATTACAGTAAGATTATAGACAGTATTGCCTATTATCAGGATATATACTTTAATAGAATCGCTTTTTTAACGCACAATAATAAAACTGTAGCGATTTTAGCCGATGCAGAACTTAAATCTGATACGGTTTACAACGAGTTTGTTAAGCAGTTAGAGAAACAATTTGGTAGGCCAACTTTTAGGCCACAAACTACTGTAGATGTTTTTTACGAGTGGTCTGCCAAAGACAGGCGTATACAAATCGATTATTCTAAAGGAGTCTCAATGGAAGCGATGTCTGGCAAGAAAACGGAGGTTAAGCAAACATTTAACATGCAAATGCTTATTTTTAGTAGGGCCGAGGGGGCAAAAATTGATAGCATTCAGCAGAAAAATTATGCTAAAACAAAGGAATATAAAGTGATGCAGGGCGATTTCAAATTGTACAAAAATGATCCTCAAAAGAATATCGTTTTAATGGATAGCATCCTTAATGAAAAATTTAAGTAATAATTCTTTTCACTTGAAATAGGTTAAATTTCTTCCAATTATTTAAAATGAGACTAACAATACCCGGAATTTTGTCAAAAAGCCATTAACTGGGCGCTAAGGCAGATTGGCAAGCGTAATACATTCGTGTATGGGCAGGTCATCCAAACTGCAAGCAATATTCTGGCACAGAACAATAAAAAGGCAAATTGGATAGTTTTACATGCGTTGAGGGAATTAAGCAGCGATGCTGTGCTGGCGAAAGTTAATCCTTTCTTATCAAACGCTTGGCGCTCTCCGCCCAACGCTCCCCGCCCTCACTTCTTACCCTACATCAATGCACAGCAAGCCTTACAGTATTAACTTTGTATCATAAATAAGAAAGGAAATTTATGTCACAGTTTATTTTGCACAAAGAAAACACCCGCGGTCATGCTAATCATGGTTGGTTAGATGCACACCATTCATTCAGTTTTGCTAATTACTACAATCCGGAAAGGATGCACTTCGGAGTTTTAAGGGTTTTAAATGATGACAGTATTGATGGTGGAATGGGCTTTGGCGCTCACCCACATGATAACATGGAAATTATTACCATTCCATTGGCTGGTGCAATTGCACACAAAGATAGTATGGGTAATTCGGCCACAATTAAAAACGGAGAAATCCAGGTAATGAGTGCCGGAACTGGTGTGAGCCATAGCGAGTTTAACGCTAATGCAAACGAGCAATTAAATTTATTGCAGATCTGGTTGTTCCCTAACAAGAAAAACGTTACACCACGTTACGATCAGCAGACATTGGATGTTGCGGCGAGGCACAATAATTTTCAACAGATTTTATCTCCAAACGCGGATGATGCCGGTGTCTGGATACATCAGGATGCCTGGTTCTCATTAGGTAAATTCGATGCCGGATTTGAAACTGAATACAAAATCAAAAAAGCAGGTAATGGTGTGTATGCTTTCATCATCAATGGAGAAGTAACCATAAACGGACAAGTGCTGAGCAAAAGAGATGGATTAGGCGTTTGGGATACCGATAGCATCAGTTTTAAAGCCAATACTGCAGATGCAGAGGTTTTATTGATGGATGTTCCGATGGAATTGAACTAAAATAATTTAACCAAACCTCGCAGGGTTCAAAACCCTGCGAGGTTTCTTTATGTAAAAAACTATGCAAACTACCATACTTTATATCGGAAGAGATACTGAAATTACGACGGTAATGAACCGCCTGCTGAATGCCAGGCCAGAGTGGAAAGGGATCTGTGTATGCACGGATGATGAAGCTATCGAGATTTGCCAAACACATGAAATAGATTTGGTGCTGCTGGGAAACGGCATTGATGCAATATGTGAAAAAGCATTGAGAGCAAAACTAACCGGGCTTAAACCAGCATTAGAAATTATCCAGCACTATGGCGGGGGAAGTGGGTTATTGTATGGGGAAATCATGACAGCGCTTAGCTAGGATTTTTAAGATGATGGGATTTCAAGATCAGGGTTCGTGACATATTTTTTATCAGCATTTAATCTCGCTATCCTTGCCAGGATTTTTAAGATGATAGGATCTCAGGATTAATTTTCGTAGATGTTTTTATCGGTATTTAAAATCCTTTCGCCCTTGAATCACATTAATCCTGGCTAATTTCATCCCTTTGTTTACACTTGAATCTTATCATCTTTAAATCATACCAATCCTAGCTCTTGTTATCTGGGTGCTTCGTATTATAAACTCTTTTAAAAGTTAGGCTCCTGCTTCCAAAATTGATCAATAATCCTACGGGAAGTTTATATGCTTCAAGATAGTTAATCGCTTGTGCAAGATGTGCATCATTTAATTCTGATATAGCTTTTAGTTCTAACATAATCGTATTTTCAACAAAAAAATCTACCCTTCTATACCCAATTTTAATATCACGATAAAAAATATTCATCGTCATTTCTTCCTTATAAGATAATTTTTCTATCCGCATTTCAATACCCAAGGCTTTTTGATATATCTTTTCTTGAAAACCTGATCCTAGAAACGAATGAACTTTCATTGCACAGCCAATAATGCGGCCTGTTAAATCACCATATTTCATCATAATAAATAAAATTTTATATAAGAAATAGGGATTCTCTTGTGAACTAAGATAAACTATATAATCTTAAAATACAATAATAATGAAACACTATGGTGCTGAAATTCTGAAGCGCCATAATCCTGGAATCGAATAATCCTATTTAATCCTGGCTCTAACTAATGTAATCTCTGTCCTCGTCGCTTAAGGTATTTTTCTTTTCTATTGTAGGTTGATTCCTCTCGATCTCATCATCATAGCTACTTACTGTTTTTCTTGGTCGGCCCACTACAAAGCCGATAATAAAACCAATGATAATGCAAACACCGATAACCAAAAGTTTAGATACCGGAACCGTGGTAACCAGAAAATTGAAATCTACAGCTTCGGTATTTACCATCAAGAATATGGTCAGCAATGCGGTTAAAATAATAATGGAGATTGTTTTTGCGCTCATGTTTTTAGAAGCTATAATTAAATGAAAACTCTAATATCGGATTTTGATTGTAAATCTGGTTAACAAAAACCAATCTCGCCCCTAAATCTACAACAGGTTGATAGCGTAAAATGTTTACGCTCGTGTTCAATTCTACCCCATAAGTTTTCGGATCGTTAAATGTGGTGCCCTTACCGATGTTCTCATAATGGCAAAATAAACCTGCCCTAAAATTCCTCACGTAAGCCAGGGAACCCAACTCCCAATCGGGAAAGGCAAATGGAAAGCGGTAGTTGAAAAGTAAGCTGTTCTGTAGTTTGCTTTTTGCTAAAATGTTGTTGTATCCATACACGGTTGCAATCTCTGTTGCATACTGGTTTACCCCGCTTGCTTTCTGGTAATTGAAACTCGCCAGGAAGGAATGGTTTTTAGCAAGCCCCGGGAAATATAGAAAACTTTCGAGCGCTAAAATTTCTCCACCTAAATTTTTGTCGAAAGGTTGGTGATCATAAGTTACCCTGAACACTTGCGCCCACTTGGGTGCAATATCTCTTTCAGTAGTGCGCACACTATGGTTGAAAGTAAAGTTGTATTCCATCGGAAATTTAAGCTCCTGTATAAAACCGGTTGGCATGTTTTCCGGCATGTATCTTTGCGTAAAACTGGTCGCCGCATTTAGTGTAAAAGCATAGTTCTCATTACGTGCGTTGAACGATAAAGGAAGCGATGCGTTAAGCTTGATATAGTTCTCTCTCCAATCGCCTTGTTGTATCGCATTTTTAGCTCTGTAGAACGTTCTTTTCGGGCGGTTGCTGTATAATACACTAAACACCGGATAGAGCGCTTTATAGCTAATTTCAGCTGTGTATTCGAAACGTTTTAAATCGCGGTGGTATTTTGCACCCGAATAAAAGTCCATAGTGTTAAGCAGGTTGTTCGATTGCAGTTCTAAACCAAAAACATATTCGTTGTCAATTACCGGAATAATGCTGTGGATGCTGAAAAGATTTAAAGCTTGGTGGTAACGTTTAGATTGGTAAGTGCTATCCGGTATTTTGTCGAAAACATTCCCGATATTTTCCTGCTTTTCTGCTGCGGCCGAAAAATCTACAAAGTTATTTTCGCCTACAGGTTTTTCTATAATGGTAGTTTCAGCAATTTCATAACCGTTGATTTTGTAATCGTTAAAAATGATTTTTCCATCACTGGTTTCGGTAGGATTAAAGGCGCCGTACTTAGATGCGCTTAATGCCGTAATTTTTTTCGAAGTGGGATCAATCGCGTAAATATTATCGATGCCATTGAAGTGTGCATTGAAAACAATTTTATCGTTAATAAAAATCGGTCGGCTTAGCTGTTGTCTGCTGTTAGAAATCAATTGCGATTTTTTATCTCCATCCATCAGCCACAAGCTTTTTCCTTTTTCCGTTACGCTGATATAAGCAATCTTATTTCCGGTTTTATCGAAAGCTGGTGTCTGCAGTATTTCATTATCTGGATTTGGATAAGTCTTTAAAATTTTTCCTGAAGCGGCATCGATCTCTACCAGGTTGAATTGGTTATTGAGTTCAACTTTGGCTGCAATAATTTTCTTTCCGTTTTCAGAAAGGCTAGGGGAGAAGAGCCTGCTTTTGCTGCTTAACTTATTGAATTTTTTTGTCTTTAAATTATATGAACAGATTACGCTATAACTGCGCTGTTTGTATCGCGGATCGTAACGGATTTCATCCCAAACCAGCAGGTCGTTTTTTAAGCTGAACCAGGGCTGTTCCTGATAACCAATTCCGAATAATTTTTGCTCCGTTTTATCTTCGTTAACAATCACAAAATAACGGGCATCCGTCTTACTTTCTTTAAGTGCTAAAATCTGGTTTTTGTTGATCCTAACGGGTAAGAAATAATTCGTAGCCAACAATGTTTTTTTATTTAAACTTTCATAGTTTTCTGAAGCTGATTTTTCTTCCTGTATTTTCCATTTTTCGGCAAGCTTATTTTGGGTAGCTATAAAATATTGTCGCGTATTTTCACCCGTGTATTTTTTTAAGCTTTTTGAAAAGGGGTAAGGCCTCACTGGTCTTTTTCTAATGTCGCCAAGTAAACTGTCGGAAATGAACTGACCGTATTTTTCTTTCATGTCTGCTACCATCAAATATCCGGTTTGGTAGTAGCCTGGTGTTACGTCTTTGTTCGAACCAAAATAGGCTTTGCTGTAGCTGAGTTTTTTGCCTTCCAAAATTGAAGCCCGGTAAGGCATGATCCAGTTTGGCTGGCGGCCCCTGCCTGAAAAGGTCAGCGCCGTTTCGTTAACCACCGCATCGCCTTCGAAAAACCAGGTGGGTATTCCTGCACCAAAGTAGGCAAAGTAAACCAGCTCCGGAAAGGGGTGAGTCTGTGTTTCTGTCAATTTGTCAAACTGTGCAATGTGTCTAAGCTCATGTACAGCGAGGTTGTTTAGCCAATCCTGACTGTCGAAAAATTGAGGCGGTGTAGCATAAAATTCAGACTTCTTCGGGCCCAGCTGAACAAAGCCGTTTGCAACCGTTCCGCGGTTCTGTAATAGGAGTGGGATAGTGGTTTTTTGTTGCCTCAAACCCAAACCAATCTTGGTGTAGATATAGGGTAGGGTGTTGGCCATTCTTTGGGCTTCTTTCTCCAGTTCTTCAGGATAGATGATTTTAAAGCCTCCTGATGAAATGTAGTTCCATTTTACACTAAGTGGGTTTTGTGCTGTGCTGAAAATTTGCCCAAAAACTGATGATGAAATAAAACTTAAAGTAATTGCACTTAAATACTTGATAATTAGTTTTTTGTTTGCTTTTTTTAAATTCATCTAAAATCTTTGCTAAAATATTTAGTTTTATAAATTTTAAAGGTATTCTTAAATATAAATTATTAATTTATATTAATTATCATAAAATACTGATTTATAAACTTTAATGAAATTTATATAAAATCATTAAATGTTGATTTTATTGTGTTTTTTAACCTGATTTTACTTCAGATTTAACCACTTCATCACATTTTTTATCAATAGTAATTTATTGATTTAATTTACACTTATTAATCGATTTTCCTTGAAAATTTTTGCGGCTTTCTAAATTTTAGTATGAATTTTAGAATGAGGTTTCTGTCCCGAAAATTGAGCCTGAGTCTTGTGGATTTTAGCATCCTTCCTGATGATTTATAGGAGTTAAGAATTGCCCGGTTTATTTGCTTAAGTGGAGAATAATCCCTATCGTAAAATTGATTTATTCGCAGTCTAAAATTAGATTTTTAGAGCCGTAAACTCTAAGAATTTATACTTTCTAATGTATAAATTGATGTCGATTTAAAATTCGGTTTTATAGGGGTAATAATATTTTTATGACAAAATGTCTTTAATTTTTGTCGCGTAATTCAGACTGATTTTTTTATCATTAGGGCTGGATTTAACTCTCATAAATTGCTATTTCCAAATCCAGGTGGTTCCGGATGTTGTAGTTTAGCATTTAAAAACTCAGTTTATTATGGCTTGAACCAAGGTTTTAACACTGAAATTTTTGTCTGAATTTTACTTGAGGCACCCCGATTTGTATATCTTTTTAATGTTTTTAAGCCTTAAAACTCCGGTTTTTTCACTGGATAATTCGATTTCCTTGCGATATTCTCAGGTGAATGGCTTTTGGATCTCTTTTTTTGAAAAAATTATTTTTAAGCTAAAACTGCTTTATTTGTTGTTTAATGGCGCTTTTTGATTGGTTTTTGTGTTATTTTTTTAGGACTGGGAATTGGTCAATTTTAGGGATTTTTAAGCTATTTATGCTAAACTTGAGTACATGATGAGGTCTATTTTTCGATATGTTTTCTAATTATTATGTTTTTAAAACCTCAATTTTTCAGTCGAAAATGGGCAGTTTTCTATGATGCTGATTAAAGACCTTAGCATTCGGGTATTTGCTTTAACTAGGTGTATTTAGTTTGCGGGATTCTATGATTTTGATCCCTTTTTATTAGAAAATGTAAATTGGATTTTTGCTATTTTTTAGTCCGATTTTATATTAGTATAGCTAATGATTTTTGAAGAAGTTTTTATGGGATTTCAATCTTAATTAATTATGCTTTTTAAATACTTTTTGTGTTGTATTTTATTCTACTTTTTTTAGGTATTTCTAAGCTATTTTGCAACTCTTGTTCTGTGCTGTTTTTAATCTTAAACAGGTATTTTTTCGATGTGCTTTTTGTTTGAATATTTGTTGTTTTTACTAGTCTATTATTGGTCGGTATTGTTGAGGTTTTATTATGCTTATCTGTTGATTTTGATATTGTTTTTGGATTTTAAATTCTGCTGTCTTACACGCGTTAGCATATGGTTTTATTTCGATTTTTTATATACAAGTAAAATGCTGCATAATCGTTTGTATGAGGGTGCTTATTTAGTCTTAGGAGTTGCTCTATTTTCTGTTAGTTGCCTCTAGTTTATTAGCAAAAAATTCAAACCTACATTGGTGGATTAGTAAAAAAGATCCAATTTATTTTAGCTTGCATTTAATGTTTTTAGCTTCGCTTATGTAATTGTGATGTGAAGACTTGAGTATATAGGGGATAAAGTAAGGTGGTACTAGATATTGCATGATATCGTCATTTCGAATGGCATGTAACGAAGTTGATAAAGCGATTAAAATGAATCTATTTCCAGGTAATTTATATGCAGCAACGAGTCTATAAATAAAAATTCCTTAGGGTTATCGTCATTTCGAGCGGAGTGCAACGAAGTCGAGAAATCTGTCTAAATAGATCTCTCCATTTCGCTGCGCTACAGTCGAGATGACGACGATTCTATTGGATTCTGTTATGGTAATGGAGTATAGATTAGTTGAGTTTCTGAATGCCTTAATGAAGCAAATTCGGCTGGATAGATCTCTCCATTTCGCTGCGCTACAGTCGAGATGTACAACTATCTAGTCAGAGGATTTCTATTTCGCTACGCTTCATGCTATAGCGATTTGATCGATAGGACAGCTATTTCATTATGCGAAAATATTGCGGTATATGAACTTGCTTTCTACAGCTTGTTCTTTCTCTTTTTGTAGATCGGATATAAGAATATCGAGCCTAGAATAATCGTTGCTCCGATATAAAAACCACCAGTCATCTGTTCTTTATTCTGAAAGAAAATGAAGGCCAAAACAATGCCGTAAACAGGTTCGAGGTTTGTAATTAAGGCTACCCTAAAAGCCGATAATGTACGCATAACAGCAACACCCGCAACATAAGCAACAGATGTGCAGAGCGTACCAAGAAGAATAAGATAGAACCAGTTTTTAGTGCTTAAATTGAATGCTGTGTGCAGCAGTGTTCCATCATATAAACGGTACAAGGTGATCCAGAAAAGCGCGCCTACAAGTTCGTAAAAACTGATAATAGAAGGTTCGCTTTTTTGTACCAAAGTAGAATTTATAGTTGAAAAAAGACTGGATGCCACTGCTGCTAATAAACCAAAAATAATTCCTAAGGTATACTGGCCTTCGAATTTAAAGATCATATATATGCCCAGAATGATTAATAAACCGATCAGAATATCGCCTATTTGTATTGGTTGTTTTTTGATCAGCGGCTCTAAAATTGCTGTAAATAAAGTAAAGGAAGAGAGGCATACCAAGGTTACCGAAACCGTAGAAACCTTAATGGCATGAAAGAAAAATATCCAGTGGATAGCTACAATTCCGCCGGTTAGAAAGAATTGAATAAACTGCTTTTTGGTTATTTTAATATTCTTTTTGGTGATTAAAAACCAGGCAAAAAGTGTAGCTGCTGCAATCAATACCCGGTACCAAACCATGGGTACTGCATCAATAGAAATTAACTTGCCGAGCACGCCTGTAAAGCCCCAAACAAATACAGTAAGATGAAGAATGAGTAAATTCTTTTTAGTGGCTTCCATTGCTATTTTGGTGCTTTTCTTAACAGGTAAAAACCTAATAAGCCAAAGAATAATGTAGGCATAATAACAGCAGCAAATGGAGGTAATCCACCTTTAGTCGAAAACATCTGTGTGAACTGATTAAATACGATATAAGCGAAGCTAATGAAGATTCCGATACCTAATGATACACCGACCCCTCCGCGTACTTTGCGCGACGATAGTGCCACGCCAATCAGCGTTAGTACGAAAGCAGAAAGCGGGTGTAAGTAACGTTTGTATTTTTCAAACTGAAGGTCGTTCATTACGCCTGTTCCGCGGATCTTTTCTTTCCTGATCTTATCAGAAAGTTCCTTCGTGGTTAAATTTTGTACCACATTGTCATATGCTGAAAAATCATCAGGACGCATATCCAGGATGGTATCCTTAAGTTTTCCGTTGCCATAAATCATGGTTTCTTTCAGGCCGTCAATCTTCCGGATGGAGTAGTTACTTAACTGCCATTTGCGTTTAAGCGAATCCCATTTTATATTTTCTGCAACAATCTTTTTGGTCAGCACATCTCCACTAAAATTATCCAGAGAAAACCGGTATCCTGAATTGGTTTTGTTGTCGAAATTATCAATATAGATATAGGTTTTGTCATCCAGTTTCATATGGATGTTTGATTTTGTAGAAGGATCATTACGTTTTACGTACGTATTCTCGAAACTATTTTTTAAAGTATTGGTATAAGGAAGGATGTATAGATTTGAAAGTAAGTTGGCCGAGAAAATAATCGTAGCCGAAACCAGGTAAGGAAATAAAAAGCGGTTAAAACTCACCCCACCACTCAAAATTGGTACAATTTCAGTCTGATCGGCCATTTTTGCGGTAAAGAAAATCACTGCAATAAAATTGATCAGGGGTGAAAGCATATTCACATAAAAAGGAATAGATCCTGCGTAATATTTGGAAAGGATTCCCCAAAAACTCAAGCCGCTTTTCATAAAATCATCCATCTTTTCCGACAGGTCGAACACGACAATAATGATCACAAAAATGGCCAGGGTATAAATAAATGTACCCAGGTATTTCCCGATAATATACTGATCGATGATTTTTATCCTTCCTTTTAACAGACTCATTTTATAGCTTATTGCCTAATACTTTAACCATTTTGTTTTTCCACTCGTAAAATTCACCAGCAATGATCTTTTCCCTGGCCTGTTTTACCAGCCAAAGATAGAAATGCAGATTATGCAAGGTAGCAATTTGAGCGCCAAGCATTTCCTTACTATGTACTAAATGTCTTAAATATGCTTTACTGGTTACTAAATCAGCATGAAGATCGCTTTCGGCATCCAGTGGAGAGAAATCATTCTCCCATTTTTTGTTCCTGATGTTAATGATTCCGTTTCTGGTAAAAAGCATACCGTTTCTGGCATTTCTGGTTGGCATCACGCAATCAAACATATCCACACCTAAGGCAATATTCTCCAAGATATTGATCGGTGTACCTACGCCCATTAAATAACGCGGTTTTTCTACCGGTAATATATCGCATACCACTTCTGTCATGGCATACATCTCTTCAGCAGGTTCACCAACAGATAAACCACCAATGGCATTGCCTTCACGGTTCATGCTGGCAATAAATTCTGCCGATTTAATACGTAAATCTTTATATACCGAACCCTGTACAATGGGGAATAACGTTTGGTCAAAACCATATTTAGGTTCTGTTGTATCAAAACGTTCGCAACAGCGTTTTAACCAACGGTGTGTCATTTTAATTGATTGCGCTGCATAAGTATAGTCGCAAGGGTATGGCGTACACTCATCAAAGGCCATAATAATATCGGCACCTATGGTTCGCTGAATATCCATCGCATATTCAGGAGTAAAAAGGTGTTTCGATCCATCAATATGGGAGTGGAAAGTAACGCCTTCCTCCTTAATTTTACGAACTTTACTTAAAGAATATACCTGGTAGCCTCCACTATCTGTTAAAATCGGACGGTCCCAGCCAATAAATTTGTGTAATCCACCAGCTTGTTCCAGGATTTCTAAACCTGGTCTTAAATAAAGGTGGTAAGTATTACCCAGAATGATTTTTGCGTCGATATCATCTTTAAGTTCGCGCTGATGAACGGCTTTTACCGTTCCGGCAGTGCCCACAGGCATAAAAATAGGGGTTTGTATTTCGCCATGAGCAGTTGTTACTGTTCCGGCTCTGGCTTTAGATAGTGGATCGTTAGCCTGTAAACTAAATTTCATCTGTTTCTATTTATTTTTCTCCAATTATTAAGTGGAGTTTACCGCCATCAAATTCCGTTTTATTAAACGAATTGCTATTTTGATGGCAGGCGGTTTATATGTGTTTTTTCTCGTCGAAAATCTGCCAAAAATAGCAAAAATTGAGGGCATATTTTTGTTTAATTTTTTATCCACATAAAAGTGATTTACAGATTAAAAATGAGAAATTTGCGCCTGTTTATTTTAACATTGTGATATTAACCCTGATTGAAATTATTCTGCTCTCGATATTGGCTTTTTGCCTTTTGGTGCAGCTTTACTATGTACTTTTTGTTCATTTAAAATTGGCTAATGTAAGTATCGAAGAGGTTCCCTCGTCGGCTCAAAAACCGCTAAGTGTAATTGTTTGTGCCAGAAATGAAATTGTGAATTTAGAGCGGTATCTGCCTGTATTATTAAGTCAAAACTATCCGGAGTTCGAAATTGTGGTGGTTAATGATCGCTCCTGGGACGGCACAGAAGAGTTTTTAGAAGAATTAGAGAAGAAACACCGTAACCTGAAAGTAGTTAAGATTTTAGATAACGATAAATTTATAGCAGGCAAAAAATTTGCGGTAACCATGGGAATAAAGGCCGCTAAACATGATTGGTTAGTTTTTACTGATGCAGATTGCACTCCAGCTTCCGAAAATTGGTTAATGGATATGCAGCAGCCTGCTGACGAAAATACAGAAATCGTTTTGGGCTATTCTCCTTACATGAAAAAAAGAAGTCTTTTAAATGCACTGATCAGGTTTGAAACCTTTTTTACTGCAGTAAATTACTTGTCTTTCGCCTTAAAAGGTATGCCTTATATGGGCGTTGGACGCAATATGGCGTATAAAAAATCGCTTTTTTTCAAAAATAAAGGCTTTGCAGCACACATGCATATCCCATCTGGAGATGATGATTTGTTTGTAAATGCACATGCCAATAAATACAATACAGAAATCCGTTTACACCGCGATAGTCATGTTTGGAGTGAACCTAATAATACCTGGCAAGGCTATCTGAGACAAAAAAAACGTCATTTTGGTGCGGGAAAGTTCTATAAATCAAAACATAAGTTTATTTTAAGCCTGCAGATTGTTTTCCAGTTTTTATTCTATGCTTTCTTTGTCGCATGTATGTTTTTTAGTCGCGAGGCGCAATACATCGCTTTAGGAATCCTCGGATTAAGCATCATCATCAGGTGTTTTATTTATCCAAAATTGCTGAAACGCTTAAACTATAGCGATTTGCGTTGGTGGTTCCCGATTTTAGATATACTTTTGTTTCTGTTTTTAACCCTGAACGGATTTTTAGCCTTATTTGGCAAGAAAAAAGTAAACTGGAAATAATTCAATAATCCTTTAGTAATTACAATATGCTTGATGTAAAGCCCGATATCGTTTTAAAATATTTCCCTGATTTAAGCGAAAAACAGATTGCCCAATTTTCGCAACTGTTCGAATTATATAGCTTTTGGAATTCGCAAATCAATGTAATTTCGAGAAAAGATATTGAAGAATTATATGAGCGCCACGTATTGCACTCGTTGGGGATAGCTAAAGTATGCAATTTTAAAACTGGAGAATCAGTTTTAGATGTAGGTACAGGTGGTGGTTTTCCGGGCATCCCATTGGCGATTTTGTTTCCCGAAACGCAATTCTATCTTGTAGATTCTATCGGAAAAAAGATTAAAGTGGTTAAAGAAGTAGCATCGGCATTAGGCTTGGAGAATTTAAGAGCTGATCATTTAAGAGCCGAGCAGATTAAAGAGAAATTTAACTTTGTCGTATCGAGAGCGGTTACCCGCTTAGGCGAATTTTATCCATGGATACAGGGCAAATTTAAAAAAGACTCCTTAAATGCCATTCCAAATGGGATTTTGTATTTAAAAGGTGGCGATTTAGCTGAAGAGATCAAAGAATCAAAACTGAAAGCAGAGTTATATCCACTTTCAGCTTATTTTGAGGAAGATTTTTTTGAGACTAAATTCGTGGTTTATGTGCCACAGTAGTTATCCTGTACTTAAAATATTACCTGTTACTATTTACCACCACTTTTTTTAGTTTTTGGTTCAACTGGCGGTGGCGGCGGTGGTACTGGTAAGTTCTTTTTATCTTTTTTTACAATAGGTGGAGCGAAACGAATCTGATCAACTTTTGGAGCACCAGACTTTTTTGATTTTAAAGCACCTGGTTCAACTGGCGGTGGTGGTGGTAATCTTCTTGCTTCTTTTTTATGATCTGCAGCAATAGGAACTTCATTAATCGTTATTTCTTTAACTTTTTTGGATTTTGATTGATTTGGTTCTTTAGGCGGCAGAGGTGGTAACCTCTTCTTGTCAGCTTTTTTCTTGGTCGTATCCTGAAAAACGATGGTTAAGCTTTCCTTTTTTTGTCCAAATTGGATGGTAGCATAATCTTTTGTAAATGCCATTGTAGAGAGGCATAACATAAATCCGGTTAACGGAAAGATAAATAACAATTTGAGCCTGGCCCATTTTGCAGATTTTTTTTGGTTTAACATACTTATTCTGTTTTTTAGTAATGATGAAGTGAAAAAATGGTTGCTAAGCGTAACTTCCTGGTTTCCATAAGAATTTTGGATCAGAAATAATGCGTATTCGTATTTGGCAATATCTGTCCTGGTGGTAGCGTCATCAGCAAGATATTCGTGAATGAGCCTGATGTCATTCCTGATAAAATATATGATTGGATTGAACCAGCTGGAGATCTGTACCAATTCGAATAATAGAATATCAAAACTATGCTTCTGCTTAATATGAACCATTTCGTGCTTTAACACGGTAGCCTTTTGATTCATCTCTGGATCAATAAAGAGTAGATTAAAGAATGAAAATGCTATTTTTGAATTTTGGATTTCAATAAGTGTGATACCATTTTCTTTATTCTTATGGGCATTTCGCATTAATTTTGCAATGTGCCTTAGTCCCCAAAAAACTTTTAGGATTAAAACTGTTGAAATCGCCAGATATAACAATAAAAGAATATTTTCCAGATTTAAAAATGATTTAGGTTCTTCGATCTGGGGATATCCTGTAGAGTTGAAAACCATTTCCTTTTTTAACAATCCCAGCTGAAAAAATGGAAGTATAAAAGCGAGTATCGAGCTGAAAATCAGATAATACCTGTTTAATCCGTAAAAGGTTTCCTTGTGGAGGAATAATCTATAAAATCCATAAAATAGGATAAGGTATAGATTTGCTTCGAGTAAATAATATAACCAGCTCATCATTTGTCTTTTTTAAGTTTCTCTGCCAATTGAATAATTTCATTGAGTTCTTCGTTACTCATACTTTTTTCTTTCACCAGAAAAGAAACCAGACTCTCATAAGAGTTTTCAAAGTAATTGTTCATCACTTTATCTATTGCAAACTTTTTATAATCAGTTTCTTTAATAATAGGGAAGTAGATGTGCGTATTGCCGATGGCCTTATGATCAACAAAACTTTTCCCTTCCAAAACCCTTATTACTGTAGATACCGTGTTGTAAGCGGGCTTGGGTTCGTTCATTTTATCGATAACATCTTTTACCAGGGCTTCGCCCATTTCCCAAAGAATGAGCATTACCTGTTCTTCTGCTTTTGTGAGTTCTTTTATCATAGCAACTATTTTTGTAGTTTGGTTAATTGAAGTTACTACTATAAAAATAGTTTGCAAACTATTTTTATAGTTTTTTGTTTAATTTACTGATATTCAGATGAATAATTTATTGTTGAAATGTAAAGGCATAAAAAAACCTGCCGGATAGGGCAGGTTTAGATCTATATCAATCAATTCATTAAAATTTTTCCAACTTTCTTGGGTTGTCCATCATGATCATTTTATCCTTTAACAATTGTTGTAAGCCAGTTTGTGTGTCGATACTTTTTACCACATCCAGCACAGCACTTGCTGCATTACTGAAAAATGGTTTGGTGATGGTAGAATATTCATCTGTAGCTTTATGGTAATCTTTGTGATCTTCCACGCCAAAATATAAGAACGGAATATTTTTAGCATTAAATGCACCCTGGTCGCTCTGATTGGTCCAGTCGTCATGACCTTGTTTAGGATCGTCGTGGCCGAAAAGTAATCTGATATTGGTTTTAGTCGTATCTACATATTTCTTTAAATCAGGATATTTGAAAGTTCCACATACATAGAGCTCACCTTTATCACTATGACTGATCATATCCATGTTTAAATCAACAGCGATAGTATTAACAGGCACTGGTGGATTACCTACAAATGCTTTTGCACCCTGTAAACCCATTTCTTCCGCATCGAAAGCTGCGAAAATGATCGTATTATTCGGCTTGTTCTTAGCGAAATATGCTGCAATTTTTAATAAGCCTGCAGTTCCTGATGCATTGTCATCAGCACCATTATAAACTTCATCTTTAATTACCCCTAAATGGTCGTAATGTGCCGAAACTACAATTACATTAGTTCCTTTGCCCGGAATGTAGCCGATTAGATTTGTTCCATTCACTTTTGCGCCAGATCTTCCATTAAAGGTAAATTCCTGTGCGTAGTTTACATGCTGTGGGTAAGATTTTAAACCCAGTTTCTGAAACCTTTCTATAATGTATGCCCTGGCCATTTCGGCCCCTCTTGTTCCGGTTTTTCTACCTTGATAAGCATCGGAAGATAATACTTCAACGTCTTTTAACAATTGAGTATCCAACTTACCTGAAGCAGTATTGTTTTTGTTTTTTACTGATGAACAGCAGCTTAGCATCATCGCTAAAGGAAGGATATATAGGGTTTTCATGATTATAATGAATTACTGCCAAAGCAATTTTAAAATATTTGGATAAAGCTTGAATTTTTCATCAGCAGATAATAAAGTAGCATCTTGTTGTATAGCTGAAGAAATTAATAGCCGATCGAATGGATCTCTGTGTTCATTCAACAATGGAATGCTATAATAATTGAAAATTGCAGAATTTTCTATGACTAAAAAAGTGAAGCCATCTAATAGCGCTTGATTATGAATATCTTCTACAGATACACTGAAGTTAGGAAGTTTGCCGAGGGACTGTTTTATTGAGATTTCAAACAAACTAATTTGACTGAAATAAACAACGTTTTCTGTATTTTGAAGAATATCTAATATCTTTTTAGGGATCTTTGGATTATTTTCCTGAAACCATATTAGGCAATGGGTATCTAAAAGATAATGATTAGATGCCATTACATGTATTCCTTAAAATCATCTAAAGGTTCGTTAAAATCTTCAGGGATTGATATTTTACCTTTAAACGCACCAGGAATCCTTTTAGCAAGAAATGGCTTATCTTCTGTTAAAAAAGTAACTATAACTTCCGTTTTGGTCTGTACAGGCGCTTTTTCTTTCAGCGTTATTTTTCCTTTTTCATAATATCCTTTAACTGTAGCTAACATATCTTTTATTGTTATTAACAAATATACATTTTTCGTTACGCTATTCAAACGCTGTTTGCTTTACTGTATTGCGTTTTTAAACCTGATGGGAACGGCAGCCCGAGCTTTTCGCGAGGCTACAGTGTACAGCAGGGCTGAAGGCTGCCAAAGGCTGTTGCTTTCATTTTCGAATCGGGAAAAAATGTAAATAGAAGATTGCTTCGTCGTATCTCCTCGCAATGACGGAAAAGTTGAACTAGGCCGCCACTTCTCTTAAATCTACGGCAACCACCCTCGAAACGCCCTGCTCTACCATAGTTACCCCATAAATGATATCAGTGCTGGCAATGGTGCGTTTGTTATGTGATACGATGATAAACTGAGATTGATCGGAGAATTTGCGGATAATATTATTGAATTTATCGATGTTGGTATCATCCAATGGCGCATCAACCTCGTCGAAAATACAGAAAGGCGCAGGTTTTAACAGGTAAAGTGAAAATAATAGGGCAGTAGCCGTTAATGTTTTTTCTCCACCTGATAGTTGATTGATCGATAAAGGTCTTTTTCCTTTCGGACGGGCAATAATATCAATATCGGCCTCTAAAGGATTGTTGATATCTGATAAAATCAGGTCGCAGCTATCTTCTTCGTTAAATAAAGAGCGGAAAACTACGATAAAATGTTCGCGCGCCTGAGTAAAAGCCTGCATAAATTTATCTTTAGCCGTATCATCGATTTCTTTTATGGTTTGTAAAAGATCGGCTTTGGCGGCGTTGAGGTCTTTTTTCTGATTCTGGATAAAGGTGTAACGCTCTTCCATTTCTTTAAAAGCTTCCATGGCCATGGAGTTGATGGCCCCAAACTCATCCAACTGACGCTTCATTTTTTCTACTTTCTGGCGCAGTTCGAATTCGCTTTCCAGCACTTCAATTTCAGTCTCGGTTTCTAAAAGGTCGTTAATGTCGATATTGAATTCGACAGCTAAACGTTCTTTTAATGCATTCAGATCTATTTTTAACGCATTCTTCTTATCCTTGATTTCAGTTAATAAGAAATCAGTTTCTTCGCGGTTTTTGCGGATGTTCGTCAGGTCGTTTTCTACCTCGTTAATGCTTCCTTTGCTTGAAAAATATGCCTGCTCGGCTTCAGCAAGGCCTTTTTCCATCTCTTCCCGTTGTTGATACATCTCCAGAAGCGTATCATCGTTCAGATCGGTATGCTGTAACGTTGCCGTAATTTGGATTAGGGTTTCCTGTAATTCTTTGTCGTTTTGGGCAATGCGCTTATTTAAAGCTTCTTCCTGTACAAAACGGTAATCTAAATCTTTTTCTAAACCCGATAACTTATTTTGTTGTTGGTGGAAACGGATATTATCCTGGTTGTACTTACCCGCACTTTCATTTACCTGATCGGCAATTTCTTGATAATTAAGTTGTTGTTCTTGTAAATTACGATGTGCTTCTTGCTGGTCTTTTTGCAGTTGAACCAATGCGGGTAACTTCTCCGACAAGGCTTTTTCTATAGATACGATCTTTTGCGCGATATCCGTTTTGCGGTTTTCGCTGGTGGTGATAAACTCCTGATATTGATCGCGGCGGGTCTGCACAGAAATGTGTTCGTTGTTTAAACGGTTCATTTCCTGTTGTAAAGCGTTAATCTGATTAATTTTTGAAGCCTCTTTCAGGTTAAATATATTGTCTGTTTCGGCTTTTATACCTGCATTATACTGATTAATCAGTGATTCTGAAGCTTTAATTTCTTTGGCTAGATTTTCTAAATTCTTCGCACGACCAATCCTTTTACCTTCAAACAGTCCTACAGATCCACCTGCCAAAGTGAATCTCGTTTGAGCATATTTTCCATTTTTGGCCAAAATGGTTAAACTCTCGGTTGGTGTGGCTTTAAATAAATTTTCCTGCTCGGCTATTGCGATATATACATTTTGTAAAAGCAGGTTGCAGAGTGCCTGGTATTTTTTGTCGACTTCGATTACCGATAAAGCGGAAATGAGGCCTTCATGAGCGCTAATAACCGGGTTTTTATCGGGAACATTTTCTAAAATAAAGAAATTCGCCCTTCCACGGCTGGCATCGGTTAAAAGATTAATGGCCTGCACGGCATCTGCATACTGATCAACAACATAGTGGTTCATTACCGGTTCGAGGTAATTTTCTATCGCGATACGGTAATCTTCATTACAGAATAAAATATCAGAAAGGAGCAGGGCACTTTTGGCAAAAGCATTGTTTTTCTTTAAGAAACGGATCGATTCCGGGAAACCCTCTAAACTGTCAACCAGCGATTTGGTCAGGTTATATTCGTTCTGTTTGGCATCTTTTTTACGGTTTTCGGCCGTAAGTTTTTCCTTGTTCGAACTCAGGTTGATTTCGGAAGCAGCCAGTTTTTCTTTTAAAAGTTCTTCGGCTTCTGTCAGGTTTTTAATATTGGCCTGCTTTTCCCTTACCTGGATATCAAGTTCGGCTAATGCATGATCGAAAGCCTTTAATTCTAAGGTTTTGGTTTCGGTATCATCAACATTCCGGTTGGTTTCCTGTACCAGGGCATCTTTCTGAATATTCAGGATATCAATTTCTTTTTGCGACTGGTATACCTGGTTTTGCAGGTCGTTAACAGATTTGATCAGGTTGTCAGTCCTGTTTTTCTCGGTCTGTTGTTGCTCGCGTAAAGTATCAAGCGTAGATTTTAGCTGCTTTAAATCAGATTCCAGTCGGTTAAAAACCTCGGTTTCTGTTAAAACTTCTTCATTTAAACGTTTAATGTTGTATTTAATGTGGTTAACCTGGTTTTTATCTTTTTCCAGCTCGCCAGATAAGCGTGTTTCTTTTTCCTGTAAAAAGCGCATCTGCTCGTTCTTTACTTTTTTCTCACTTTCGTAAGCGCGGATTTTAGAAACAAACTCGTTTGTAGCCTTTTGTTGTACAGAAAGGTTCTTTTCCTGATTAATACTGCCTAGTTTAAGTTTTTGCAGTTCGGCTTCACCGGTGTCTATTTTGGTACTGAGTTCTGCACGGTTCACCTGCTGACTTTGCTCCTGTGTTTCTAAAGCATTCAAGTCGGTACGGAAGAAGGCAATACGATGTGTAGCCAACTGAATACTCAGTTCGCGGTATTGCTCTTTTAACTTATAATAACGCTCAGCTTTGCGCGCCTGATTTTCTAAGGTTTTAAGGTTTTTTTCGATCTCGAAAAGTAAATCTTCAACGCGCTCTAAATCGGCTTCTGTGTCTTTTAATTTGCTGAAAGTCTGCTTTTTGCGTAATTTGTATTTCGAGATTCCTGATGCTTCTTCAAATAAGGAACGACGACTATGCTCTTTATTGGTGATAATTTCATCAACCATTTTCAGCTCGATAATGGAATAACTATCAGAGCCGATTCCGGTATCCAGAAAAAGGTCGGTAATATCTTTTAACCTGCATTGAACATCGTTCAGGCGGTATTCACTGTCGCCATTTCTGTAGAGTTTACGGGTTACGGTAACCTGTGAATAAGCGGTAGGAAGGATATTTTTTGTATTATCAAAACTTAAGGAAACCTCAGCGAGCTGTGCCTGTTTACGGTTTTTTGTTCCGTTGAAAATGATGTTCTCCATCTTTTCCGATCGCAAGGCTTTAGTGCTCTGTTCGCCCAAAACCCAGCGCATGGCATCAATTACATTAGATTTTCCGCAACCATTCGGGCCAACGATAGCGGTAACACCCTCATTAAAATTGATGGTCACTTTATCGCCAAAGCTCTTAAAACCTTTAATTTCTAACCTGGTAAGTTGCATGGTTTGTAATCGGGAGAACCCAATCCAATATTAAGGATAATTTCGTGGTTTTTCAACTTTTTATCCATGGTGTTTTTAACCGCAAAGAGCGCAGAAATAAAAGTGCAGAGAGCCCTGAGTTAGACATAATTTTCATTAGCACTCGTCATGCTGAACTTGATTCAGCATCTATTAAAGATCCTGAAATAAGTTCAGGATGACGAATCTCCTTTGATTTTCGTGCCTCTGCGTTTACTTCACAATCATCAGTTTTGCAAATTTAAGCAGCAACTGTTTATTGCCTAAGCCCTGGAAAAACACTGTTGCCTTAACATCTGGTAAGGTTCCTTCTAAGCTGATAATTTTTCCGAAACCGAATTTTTCGTGCTCCACTTCCATACCGCCTTGAAACTCGTGTGGTTGTGAAGGTGTAAAACCAGGTGTTGGCACGTGTGCCTTTGCCAATAGCGATGTTGTTTTCGGGCGGACAGGTGGTGCAGAAGTAGTTGCACCAGCCGCTGGTTTAGGTTTGCTAATGAAATCGCGGGGTTGTGAAGTCCATGATTTGCGGTCATCATCAAAATTGCCATCAAAACTGGTTGATTTGGCTGGTTTAACATCCAACTCTAAAAACTTCGGACTAATTTCGTTAATGAAACGACTTGGTTCGCAGTTGGTTAATGTACCCCAACGGTAACGTGACGTAGCATAGGTTATGGTTAGTTTTATCTCGGCACGGGTAATGGCTACATAAAATAAACGGCGCTCTTCCTCTAAATCAGTGCGGTTGGTTAACGACATTTGTGATGGAAACAGATTTTCTTCCAATCCAACAATAAACACGTTTTTAAACTCCAATCCTTTGGCTGAGTGGATCGTCATTAAAGAAACGGTATCCTTATTTTTATCACCATCTTTATCATCATTGGTTAAAAGGGCAACATCCTGCATAAAAATATCAAGGCCTTTTTCTTCAATGTCTTCTCGTTCTGCAAATTCCTTAATACCATTTAATAATTCCTGAATGTTTTCGTATCTCGCACGTCCTTCCACACTATCATCAGTGTATAATTCTTTTAAAATACCTGCATGTTGAGCAATAAACAAAGCGGTATCATAAGCATCCAGCTTTTTCGCTTCTGCCTGGAAGCTTTGCACCATCATGGAAAAATCGTTCAGTTGATTGGCTAAACGCCCGTCTACATATTCGTGTGCATTAGAAATTACATCCCACATGGTTTTTCCATGCTGATCTGCCGCAACAATAATTTTATCAATAGAAGTGTCGCCAATACCACGTTTAGGGTAATTGATTACACGTTTTATAGCCTCTTCATCCTTCGGATTAAAAGTTAAACGGAAATAAGCAATTAAATCTTTAATCTCTTTGCGTTGGTAAAAAGACTGACCGCCATAGATCCGGTAAGGAATATTCAGTTTACGTAAACCTTCCTCCATCGCCCTGCTTTGCGCATTTGTACGGTATAGGATAGCAAAATCGTTGTGCTGGTATCCTTTTGTACTGCGTTCCTGGATAATGGCTTCGGCAACTAATTTACCTTCTTCGTTATCGGTAAACGCACGCGAAACTTTAATTCTATCTCCTTCTGCATTTTCAGAAAATACATTCTTTTCGAGCTGGTTTTTGTTGTTGGCAATAATACTGCTTGCAGCATCAACAATATTTTGGGTAGAACGGTAATTCTGTTCTAATTTATAAACCTTTAAATCAGGGTAATCGCGTTCAAAATTTAAAATATTCTGGATGTTTGCTCCACGGAACGCATAAATACTCTGTGCATCATCACCCACTACACAAATGTTTTGATAAGCAGCGGCCAATTTTTTCACAATGGTATACTGCGAAAAGTTTGTATCCTGGTACTCATCCACCATCAGGTATCTGAATTTCTGCTGGTATTTATTTAAAACATCCGGGTGTTCTTTTAATAAAATATTGGTTTTGAACAACAAATCATCAAAATCCATTGCGCCTGCTCTGAAACAACGTTTAGCATAAGTTTCGTAAATCTGGCCAATTAATGGGCGTTTATTCTGAATATCTTCGGCCTGTATCTGATCGTTAGCCTGGTATTCGCCCCATGAAATTAAATTATTTTTAGCTGATGAAATTCTATTAAAAACGAAATTCGCTGCATATAATTTATCATCCAGCTGCATTTCTTTCAAAATAGCGCGGATTACACTTTTACTATCATCCGTATCGTAAATGGTAAAGTTGCTCGGATAACCGATTTTCTCGGCCTCTACCCGTAGAATTTTCGCAAAAACAGAGTGAAAAGTACCCATCCAGATGTTCTTTGCCTCTGCACCAACCACTTTACTAATACGCTCGCGCATATCTTTACTCGCCTTGTTGGTAAAGGTTAAAACCAGAATGTTAAATGGATCAGTACCGGTTTGAATAAGGTGGGCTACACGAAAGGTAATTACCCTGGTTTTGCCCGAACCTGCACCTGCAACAATCATTACCGGTCCTTTAGTGTTCTCTACTGCTGCTCTTTGTTGTGGGTTTAATCCTGCTAAATAATCCAAATCGGCTCCTGTTTTTTTGAGGTTCAAAAATAACAATTCCTGTCGCTTTTTGCCAAAGTTGTTAGTAATTAGTTTAAAACCTAAAGTCATATTTTATGGTTCGTCATTCTGAACCCGTTTTATTAGCTGTTCTTGTTATTTTTTAGGTCTAATAGCTAATCGTGGCCAGGATCTGGCAGTATTGGCTTATATGTCCTTATCTATCTTATGGTAAAATGAACCTTGTTTTTATTGGGGCTAATATGGCTATGGTAGATCTGCTCCTTTGGTTTTTTAGAAAAGCCAAACCTTTATTTCACTGGGTTGTGTAGCCCTTTGCTTTGCTTATACGCCTGCAGGCCTTAAGCACCAGGCCGGTATCCGCTTCGCCAAGGTTTATTTAAATTGAGTTTGTGCTGCTATTGAGGTTTTAAAACCAACAGCTTTATTTTACGCCCCTCATTCTGAACCCGTTTTATTAGCTGTTCTTATTGTTTTTTAGGTATAATAGCTAATCGTGGCCAGGATCTGGCAGTATTGGCTTATATGTCCTTATCTATCTTATGTGGTAAAATGAACCTTGTTTTTATTGGGGCTAATATGGCTATGGTAGATCTGCTCCTTTGGTTTTTTAGAAAAGCCAAACCTTTATTTCATTGGGTTGTGTAGCCCTTTGCTTTGCTCATACGCCTGCAGGCCTTATGCGCCGGGCCGGTATCCGCTTCGCCAAGGTTTATTTAAATTGAGTTTGTGCTGCTATTAAAGGTTTAAAACCCATAGTCTTATTTCATCGGTCGTCATTCTGAACTTGTTTTATTAGCTGTTCTTGTTGTTTTTTAGGTCTAATAGCTAATCGTGGTCAGAATCCATCATGCCATTAAATTTGGGTACGAAGCTATTTTAATTAAAATAAACGTTAATCTGTCAGAATTGCACCCTGTTTATTTGGGTATAGAATTTGATAAGCCTTGTTTATGGAAGAGAAAAAAATAAATAAAAATATTGAGCTTACTGATATCCCAGATGGAACAAATACAGATATTTATGCCAATTTAAAAGAGAAACTGGAAAGCGTTGAAAAGTTTCCGGGTGTTTACAATTTTAAATTTATCATTACTGGCGGTTTAGATAAAATACAGGATTTACGTGCCATTTTACCCAATGATGAGTTTATTGAGCAACCCTCAAAAACCGGTAAATATGTTTCGATTACGGTAAAAAAGACCATGCAGAATGCTGATGAGGTAATTGCTGTTTATAAGCAAGCCGCAAACATCAAGGGGATTATGATACTGTAGGCTATCCCGCACATTTAAAATGATTTCTTTTGGTTTTTAGAAAAGCTAGATCCGTATTTCATTTTTGAGGTTGCATTGTGCACTTACGCTGTTCGTAAACCTGATGGTAGCGGCAGCCCCGAAGCATGAGGGCTACAGCGAACAGCAGGACCGCAATCTCCAATGAAAAACCATCCTTTCATTTCCAATCAATAAAAGATATTATATCGCCTAGTGATCAACTACACGTAAAGCCATCGTGCTAAACTTGCTTCATGATCTACCCTGTATTGGCTTATATGTACCTTATGTGTCTTAAATGGTAAAATGAGCCAAAGTTTTACTCAAACCCTTATTCTGTCTGTAATAAAGGTTAAACAGAGCCATTTTTAACGGCCCAATCTACCATCGAATCTAATACCTGAAACAGATCCTGTCCTGATTTTGTAAGGCTATAGGTAACTACGGGCGGAATAACGGCTTGTGCATCCCGATGAACAAGGTCATCATTTTGCAACTGCTTTAAGTGTTGTATCAGCATTTTCTCTGTAATCTCTGGTATAGCACGTTTTAACTCGCTGTAACGTTTTGGTCCACTCATTAAATGAAAAATAATGATGGGTTTCCAATAACCACCAATTTTTTCCATTACAAAAGTAACAGGGCAGCTGGTTAGCGCTACGCCTTTATTAAAATTACGGGTCGAACTTTCTTTAACAGCTGTCATAGTTACATACTTTGGGGTAAGTACTTGTATAAAAGTAAGTACAAATATAGCTTTGTATACAATATTTAAAAACAAAAAATCATGAAAATAACATTAACAGGATCAACAGGAAATATTACAAAGCCGCTAGCCGAAATATTGGTAGCCAAAGGCCACGAAGTGAAAGTGATTAGCAGTAACGCTGACAGGGCAGAAGAAATTAAATCGCTTGGCGCTATACCCTTAATTGGTAATGTGAGCGATACTAAATTTTTAACAAATGCATTTACCGGGGCTGACGCCATTTATACGATGGTTCCACCAGATTTTGCAGCACCAAAATTTAGGGAATACATTAAAGGTATCGGCGAAAATTATGCTGCTGCCATAAAAGAATCGGGAATTAAAAAAGTAGTGAATTTAAGTAGCGTAGGTGCAGATCTGCCGGATGGAACTGGCCCTATTGCCGGATTGCATGATGTAGAAAATATTTTTTCCGAATTAAATGGGGTAGATGTAAAACATTTGCGTGCCGGTTATTTCTATATCAATTTTTTAGCCAACGTCGATATGGTTAAACATGCCAACATACTGGGATCTAATTTCGGTGCTGATGCCAAACTTGTTTTGGTGCATCCCCGCAACATTGCTGAAGTAGCTGCTGAAGTATTGGAAAGCAATTTTACAGGCAAAACCATACAATACGTAGCCAGTGATGATGAAAGTACGCCGGCTGATGTTGCAAAAGCGTTGGGCACTGCCGTGGGTAAGCCAGAATTGCCATGGATTGAATTTAGCGATGAAGACGCATTTAACGGAATGGTAGGCGCAGGTTTGCCTGAAGAAATAGCCAAAAACTATGTAGAAATGGGCGATGCGATTAGAAGCAAGAAACTTTTTGTAGATTATTATAAAAACAGGCCTGTTTTAGGTAACATTAAACTTGAAGATTTTGCCAGAGATTTTGCTGCAGCATATCATAGCTAATTAAAGGATAACAGTTGTTCGGTTTAGCGGCCGGACAACTGTTTGGCTACATCCAATTCTCATTTTTATGCTCTACCTGGTATAACCAATAATTTACAAGCTGCTTAATTTCGGTATAATTGCCATATTTGAAGTGAATCTGACCTGCAGCGGTATGTAAAGTGAGGTGGCCAACATCCACTCCTTTGTGCCAGGGGTATTGAAAAGTAGTAATCGCCTGAATCTTATTTGGCACTACAATTTCATTTGAAATATCCCAAATTCCGCTGGTTTTAATGATGAAATCCTCACTTACTGAAATCCGGTGCCGGCGGTAGCTGATATAGATCATGAGCGCACCTGCAACGAAGTATGCAATTGCGATACCAATAAAAGGTTTCACCTCCGGGATATTAAAAGCCAGGATCAAAAAGATTGCAACGGGTAAAATCAGTTTGAAGAAAATTGGCAGGTTTAAAAAACGCCAGTCTGGAACAAAGGTTTTTCCCTTTAGTGGTGCCTTAGCCAATATCATTTTTAACAGTTCATCACGCTCAATAGGGTTACAGCCTGGTATTTCCAAGGTATTTCCCTGCATTTCATGTCCTTTTTTACTTTGACCAAAATGAGCCTGCCTTAAACTCATATTCAGCATATTCATCTTTTTCTGGAAGTAATTCTGGCTGTATTTGGTAATCTGTACTTTATTTGGACTGATCAAAGTATTTTTCTTCGCAATTAATCCCGAAGAGAGCAGCAGGGCATCTTTATGCTGACTGATCTGGAGTTCGAAATATTTGTAGAAGGTTCTAACCAGATTGATAATCAGCAATACAATTAAAAGGCATGCAATTAAGATGAAAACCGTAACAATGGTCAGCATTCCAGTTACTGTATTCTGAATTTCATCTCTGTTGATCTTAAAGGCATCCAGCAATTGCCGGCCTTCATAAATAACCGTGTAAAAAAAAGCGGCAAGTAAAGCTAAACTTTGTCCGTAATTAGAAGTTAAACCAACTTTAAATAGGGTAAAGCCACTAATCCTTAAAAATGGTGTTTCTTCAGTCAGATCATTTTTATGTATCGCTTCCGGTTGCAGTCCATCCACAGCCTTTCTGTTCAGTAGATGCGCCTGAAGGTTGTAAGCAGCAGTTTCATCTATGGCTTTTATACTTACTTCTTCTCCATGCGCACCCGCAGTGTCGATTTTTAAACCATAAACACCAATAATTTTCTGTAGAATATTCTGGTTAATGTTAACCTGCTGTATTTTATCAAGCTGAATAATGACCTGATCGCGATTGAAGATGCCTTTATTCACCACAAATTCCTGCTTTTCTTTATCCAGGAAGAACGTGAATTTTAAATACCATAAATAAGCAAATATAAAACTGAATACAATTATCGCAGAAATGCCTGATATCAGATAGGCAAAAGAAGTGCCCGGCATCTTTACGAAAGCAATAACGAATAAGAAAAAACTCGCCTTGCCAATCTTGAGCATGGTATGCGCTCCCATTATAATAATACCAAAGGCCGATTCGCGTTGTGGTTTGCTAAAATCGTTGTCCATTATGCTTCTGTTTCAGTCGTTGGGTTTTCGAGCAGGTCTAATTTTTTCAAAAGTAAGTCTCTGATGTTTTTTGCCTCCTCAATTGCTATACCCGAAATGTTGATATGTCCGCTTTGGCCGCCTGCAGTAAATAACTGCAGGGATCCTAATTTAAATATCCGCGAAAAAATACCTTCGTTTAATTCAATATGCTGAATCCTGTTTAAAGGAACAATCGTGGTAGATTCTGCAATAATTCCACTCTTATAAATTACATCGTGCGTACGCACTGCGTAACCACGTTTTTTAAAACTTAAACGGAAAAGCAGAAAAAAAATAACGGCGAGGATGAAATAAAGAGGAACAATCCAAACTGCATTTGGTCTTATTTCATCAACAAACAATAAGAGCGAACCAGCACCAATTCCCAGTAGCACAAAAAAAATCACCAGGTTGATACAGATAATTTTCCAATAACTGGAATGAGGTTGTTTTAGTGAAATTTCTTCATACTTCGGAAGATGATCAAGATCAACCGTTTCGTTTGTGAAAGATGTATCGGAGGACATAATTAAAATGTTAACACGTATTAATCAAATATCTGACTAATATTTAATGCTTTTGTTACCTCGCTACAATAAACTTTTTTGCAGAATTATATTGACCGGAATCGGAAGAAATTTTGAAGAAATAAATGCCAGGAACAAAAGTAGAGGTGTTTATTTCTAAAGTGTGTTTTCCTACATTAAGGTATTCGTTCACTACTGTTTTAACCAACCGGCCCATTAAATCGTAAATCTGCACATTAATCTTATCTGTTTCTGGCAAAACAACATCAATAAATGTTTGCATGGCAGCAGGATTCGGGTAATTTTGAGTAACGGTAAACTTCAGGAGTTTTTCGAAAATTGCTTTATTGATAGCGTCAAAAATAACATAGCTCACTAACCTGTAACCGCGTGCATTTGGATGGAATGCATCCTGGTAAAGTGAAAAATCGCGTCTCATGGCCGCGTTAACATCAGCCATGTATATTTTATACTCTGTTGCTAATTTTCTGTATGCTGCATTCAGGTTCCTGATGTTGGTATTTACAGCAATATAACTTTTATTGTTTCTGTCATCAACAAACTGAAGCGTACACAAAATCGGGATTAATTTCTGTTTAAGACTCGCCGTAATTAAAACCCGCATATTGGCAACGGTTTCGGCCACATTTCCCTTGCCAGCAGCTATGGCAAGAGCATCATTAATCCCCATATCAATCACGATAAAACCTGTTCTATTGGCTATTGCTTTGTCAATCCGAAGTAACCCTTGAAAAGTAGTCTGACCACCAATACCATGATTGGTAATATCCACTGTCTTATTTGTATAACAGTTTGTAAAATTGCTCTGGAGCATGGTTTGAAAACCAACACCATTAACACCTTCTACTGTGCTGGCTCCAAAAGTTACAATATTTATACTGTCTTTCGAATAATATTGGGCTGCTTCCGGGCAACTAACGCGATTTGGGGGAGGTGTTCCCTGAGCGAAAGAAGAAATGCGGACAACGAAAAGCAGCAGCAGAGATAGAAATACTTTTGCGCTAAACTTCATTGTTAAAATTCTTTCGTACAGGATTTAAGGACATCGTTTAATGGCGCAATTTACAAAAAAGTAAACATAAAAAATACCGTACCATTCTTTTTTACAAACATTATACTGTTTTTTGTAGCTATTAAAAGACGGTTTTTGCGTTTTAAGATAACACCATGATTTTTGCATTTAAATAATTAAATGCAGAAATCATGTATAAGCAAAGTTTTATGCTTAACGAGGTGATAATTTAATCGTTTACTGCGCCTTTTATCCGGTAAAACCTATATTTGTCCAAATTCATTTTGTTATGCAAGAGATTAAAAATTATGTAGAAACGCACAAACAACGTTTTTTAGATGAGTTGTTTGAGTTATTGCGTTTTCCATCGGTTAGTGCTGATCCGAAATACAAAGGCGATGTTTTAAAAACTGCCGATTATGTTGCGCAGAAATTAAAGGATGCAGGTGCAGACGAAGTTGAGATCTGTCCAACAGCTGGTTATCCGATTGTGTACGGCGAAAAAATTATAGATGCTTCTTTACCAACCGTTTTAATATACGGTCATTATGATGTTCAGCCTGCTGATCCCTTAGAACTTTGGCATACACCACCTTTCGAGCCTACGGTACGCGACGGCAAAATTTACGCCCGTGGTGCCTGTGATGATAAAGGACAATTTTATATGCACGTAAAAGCTTTCGAGTTGATGATGCAAACCAATACTTTGGCTTGTAACGTTAAATTCATGATCGAAGGTGAAGAGGAAGTAGGGTCTGCCAATCTTGGTATTTTTGTAAATGCAAATACCGAGCGTTTAAAAGCCGACGTAGTTTTAATTTCTGATACTTCGATGATCAGTATGGAACATCCATCAATTGAAACTGGTTTACGTGGTTTGGCTTATATGGAAGTTGAAGTAGTTGGTCCGAACCGCGATTTACACTCTGGAGTTTATGGTGGAGCAGTGGCCAATCCGGCAACTATTCTTTGTAAAATGATTGCTTCATTACACGACGAAAATAACCACATTACTATCCCTGCTTTTTACGATAAAGTACTCGAATTAACAGATGAGGAGAAAAAAGCCTTAAATTCTGCACCTTACGACGAAGCAGAATACAAAAAGGATTTAGATATCGAAGAAGTTTGGGGGGAGAAAGGTTATTCGACCCTGGAGCGTACAGGTACCCGCCCAACTTTAGAAGTAAACGGAATTTGGAGTGGTTATATTGGCGAGGGTGCAAAAACTGTTTTACCTAGTAAAGCCAATGCAAAAATTTCTATGCGTTTGGTTCCGCATCAAAGCTCAGAAGAAATTGCCGAGATTTTTACCAAACATTTCGAAAGCATTGCACCTAAAAATGTAAAAGTAAAAGTTACGCCTCACCATGGTGGCGAACCAGTGGTTACCCCAACTGATAGTATTGCCTACCAGGCTGCCGAAAAAGCAATTGAAGATAGTTTTGGTAAAAAAGCTATTCCAACACGCGGTGGTGGCAGTATTCCTATCGTGGCCTTGTTTGAAGATGTATTGGGCATCAAATCGGTGCTTTTTGGCTTCGGTTTAGATAGCGATGCGCTGCACTCTCCAAATGAGAAATATGATATTTACAATTATTATAAAGGAATAGAAACTTTGCCGTTATTTCATAAATATTTTGCTGAATTGAGTAAATAGGTAATCTTATTTGTCAGTCTGAGCGGAGTCGAAGACCAATCCCTGCCTATTTTTATAAGCAGGGATTTTTTTTGCCATTTTTTGAAAATGAACGTTCTGTTTTTCATAGGTGCTTTCGTCCCGCCATCGCTTATAGTCCTCATTTCGCTGCGCTCCATTCCGGGCTATTTAGCTTTGTCGGGTTTATTTAACAGCGGTCTGTTCTTCTAACTAGAGCCTGTTCCTGCATCCGCTATAAACTTTAAATAATATTACCAGCCTTACCACCTAAACCTGACCGTAGTGAAAAACCCGCAGGTCGAAGCATGAGGCCGAGGATTTGAAACGAAGGGCAGGGCTGCTTTAACTGAATTGCTACAGGTTTTGCTTTCTAAAACAACTCAATAAATTTAATTTTTACGGTCAGTCTGAAGTGGAGTCGAAGACCTGCCTAATTTATTAAGCAGGGTTTTTTTTGAAATGTCGTTTAGGTTTTTCATAGGTGCTGTAGTTCCGCCATCGCTTATATTCCTCATTTCGCTACGCTCCATTCCGGGCTAATTTAGCTTTGTCGGATTTGTATGGCTGGGCAAGCTTTCATCGAAAGAGAATGCTGGCCAGCTAAACCTGAGGGATCGATTGCTTTCCAAAAAGCATTCTTAATATGGAAACTCAGCGTACTTTGCGCCTTTTCTTCGCGCAATTAGCGGTTAAATGCTACCGAACTTTATAAATTCAGTAAAATAATGGCCAGACTTAGTGTGCTCGGTGCCTTGTCTCTGTTTCCTCGGTGGTTAACTATTTTAGGGATTGTTATATCATAAATATGCTTTCAGCTCTGCTTACTTTGCGCCTTTTCTTTGTGCACTTTGCGGTTAAACCTAGCGCTAAATTTTTTTACCACAGATTTTTTTCTAAATTGGTACCATGAAATATCTATTCTCATCTCTTTTACTTTTATGCGGGCTCGCTTCTTTTGCTCAGGATACTAAAACGATTAACCAGTCTGGAAATCCAATTTTTCAAGGTTGGTATGCAGATCCTGACGCTGCTATTTTCAATAATAAATATTGGGTTTACCCAACCTATTCGGCAAAATATAAGGAACAGGTATTTTTAGATGCTTTTTCATCTGATGATTTGGTGAAATGGAAAAAACACCCGCATATTTTAGATACTGCTGCTGTAAAATGGGCAAACAAAGCCATGTGGGCGCCAGCCATTGTTCAAAAAGACAAAAAATACTATTTGTTTTTCGGCGCTAACGATATCCAGAGCGATAATGAAGTGGGTGGGATCGGCGTAGCCGTTGCCGATAAACCAGAAGGGCCGTATAAAGATTACTTAGGGAAACCTTTGGTAGATAAATTTCATAACGGTGCGCAACCTATTGATCAGTTTGTGTTTAAAGATAAAGATGGTCAGTATTATTTAATTTATGGGGGCTGGAAACACTGTAATATTGCTAAATTAAATAAAGATTTTACTGGCTTTTTACCTTTTGAAGATGGTACAATCTTTAAAGAAATAACTCCCGATAATTATGTAGAAGGCCCATATATGTTCATCAGAAATGGTAAATATTATTTCATGTGGAGCGAGGGCGGCTGGACTGGTCCTGACTATTCAGTAGCTTATGCCGTTGGTGATTCACCTTTTGGTCCGTTTAAAAGGGTAGGTAAAATATTAAAGCAAGATGCTGCAATTGCAACCGGTGCAGGCCATCATTCCGTAATTATAAACGAGAAAAAAGGAGCCTATTATATTATATATCACCGCAGGCCTTTAACCGAAACCGATGGCAATCATCGTGTTACCTGTATTGATGAAATGAAATTTGATGCAGAAGGTATGATTTTACCCGTAAAAATTACCAACGAAGGTGTAAAAGCACAGAAAGTTAGATAAATACTGTTCGGCTGGAGATTTTATTCAATTTCCAGCTGAGCTTCAGTTTTTTGTAAAACAGTTTTTGCCTGCCTTTTATCAAGTGTATTAAACCCCCAGGCACATAATAAAAGCATACAAGCCAGTCCGAACCAGAGCCAGTTGTAACCAAAATTTTTGGCAACAAAAAAGCCAAACAAAGGTCCGATAACCTGGGCACACGACCAACTTAAAGTGTAGCCGGCCGCATATAGCCCTCTGTTATGTTCATTACTTCTGCTAATTACAATTGTATTAATGAATGGTAGTGAAAACATTTCTCCACCGGTGAATATGATAATGACAACAACGGCTGCAACCAGATGGTAGCTAACCGGAGCACTCAGCAGGATATATGATATCGAAAATAATACGGCACCAATGATAATGAAAAACATCGGCGATCTTTTGGCTTCTATTTTATTAATCATAATCATCTCAAACAAGGCGATAACCGACCCGTTAATGCCGATAATGATGCCAATAGCAAATTCATTGATGTGCCATTGCTCTTTAAAAAATACCGGTACAACCCTGAACATCAGGAATGCGCAGGTGATAAAAACAGTGGTAAGCAAAATAAATTTCACGTAAAAAACATCTTTCCAGGGTTTCATAATAACCATGTTGATGGCATTTTCTTTTGCCTTCTGGATAAAACCCTTCACCTGTGGCAAAAACAATAAAATTAAAATGCCAACAATAATACTTACACCACCTTCAACAATAAACAAAAGCTTATAATTAATTGAAGCAATAATTCCTGCTAAGCTAATCCCGACCGACCAACCGATATTTACAGCCAGCCTGTTGAGCGAATAGGAGCGGGTAATGGTTCCTTCCTTAGCATAATGGGCCACCGCCGTGAAATTTGCCGGCCTAAAGGCTTCTGAAAAAAAGCTGATGACAACTGCCAAAACGCAAAGTGTGGAGAAATGTGTAATGGTTGAGAAAAAGATGAAAAACAGTCCGCCGATAATCGATGATAAAATTTGTACCGGCCGAAAACCAATCATATCGGTCAGTTTTCCTCCTGTTGCAGAACCCAGAATTGAACCTACGCCAAATAAGGTAATGATTAAACCGGCGTCCATTTCAGAGCGATGTAAACTTTGGGTAATGTACAAGCCCATAAATGGAACAGCCATGCTTCCACATCTGTTAAACATCATTACAATGCTCAACAGCCAGGTTTCCTTGCTTAATCCGCTGAATGATGTTTTATAAGTGTTGAAAATAAGTTTGAACATGGTCTATTTAGATGCCGTAAAAATATCAAAAGCGAGGTATTATTTAATCATTTTAATTCAATATCTGCATTTTAGATTTTATTGGCATTGATGAGCTCGTAAACCCGATTCTTTTATGGATCGATATTTATAACAACGAAAATCTGCCAGGCCGGATAGTCGAAGGATCTACTTCCATCATATCCTAAGGCCGGATAGCAAGGAGCAGAGACAGGCATCCGTAGATTTATTCCTCTGAAACTATGAGGGACACTCTCCTCCTAATTTAGGAGGGGCAGGGGGTGGTTAGAAAATAATATTTATTCTTTGCCCTTTTTCCAGGCTTGCCTTATTGTTTTCTGTCATCCTGAGGTACGAAGGATCTTTTTTTTTAAAGATTCTTCACTTCGTTCAGAATGACAATTAAAGGTTTTTCCCATCACTCAGTCTTGCCTCGGCTCACCGCCGCCGAGGGCTCTTTCTTTTCTCTTGATAGAAAAGAAACAAAAGATCAAGGCTTGCATCCTTTCTTGAACTAAGCTATCGAAATTCTTACTGCGGCAATATGGAGGCCCCGATGAAGAATCGGAACTTTATATTGCCTTGGGCAGCGGTGTATTGTGGGGTTGTGCAAGAATTTCAATGCTTATTTCTACGAAAATCTGCCAGGCCGGATAGCAGGGTGCAGAGACAGGCATCCGTAGATTTATTCCTCTGAAACTATGAGCGGAACTCCCCTCCTGATTTAGGAGGGGCAGGGGTGGTTAGGAAATAATATTCAGGCTTGCCTTGTTATTTTCTGTCATCCTGAGGTACGAAGGATCTTTTGATTTAAAGATTCTTCACTTCGTTCAGAATGACAATTAAAGGTTTTCCCCCTAGCTCGGGCTTGCCTCGGCTCACCGCCGCCGAGGGGGCTCTTACCTTTTTCTTGATAAAAAGGTAACCAAAAATCAAGGCTTGCATCCTTCCTTGTAAAAAGCTACGAAAATCTTGATTGCGGCAGCATCGAGGCTCTTACCCTTGCTTATTCCACCGCTCCCGCTTTGATTCTGCCTTGGGTTGTGGGGTTATGAGGGGGAACTGCAAAGATTTCCGTGCTTTTTCCGGCGGAAATCTGCCAGGCCGGATAGCATGGAGCAGATAGCAGGGGGTAACGGATTTATCGCGTTCTTTCAATCGCGATCAATTCATCCTCCTTGTATTTTCCTTCGGGTTTTTGTCATCCTGAGCGGAGTCGAAGGATCTCCTTCCATCATTTCCCAGGCCGGATAGCAGGGGGCAGATAGCATATTATAGCGGATTTATCACGTTCTTTCAATCGCGATTAGTTCATCCTCCTTTTATTTTCCTCCAGGTTTTTTTGTCATCCTGAAGGATAATTATTTCATAAAATCAATATAAAAACAGATCTTTTTTGCAAATTGGTAGGCTGAGCGAGATCGTCATTCCCAACTTGATTGGGAATCGTAATGCAAGCGCTTTAAGATTCCCGCCTGCGCGGGAATGACGGCCGGCTAATGGATTCTGTCTATGGTAGCGGAGTCCGAAGGATCATTCCATCATATCCTAAAGCCGGATAGCAGGGAGTATATAGTATGGCGCAGAGACAGCGATCTGAAGAGATATGTTTTTTAACTTTGAGGGGAGCTCCCCTCCTTATTTTCAAGGAGGGGCTGGGGGTGGTTATGAAATATACGCCGTTCGCCATCCGATAGTTATCGGATCCCGCGCAGGCGGGAAACTTAAACCATGATTGGCTAATATTCCAGTGTTTTGTAAGTTAATCTCCATACCCTAATACCGAGTCAGCTATATACCAAAGTAACCCTTAGCTATGTTTCTCTTCACCTTTTATTTAGCTATTGTTAACCCGCCAACCGAAAGCGATGCAGATCTTTGATAACGCCGACCTTCACCGTAGCTCCATTTCAACCGAAGCAAAGCCGAAGTTATAGTTAAGTTGGTGTACAGTTGGGCATAAGCAAGCCTGGCCGGAAGGTGGCTTAAACGTGGGGTAAATGTGGCGTAAAGGTGGGGTTTGGAATATTTTTTTTTGGGATTTTTAAATCAGATTGATTAAATTGAGTGATCATCCCTTTTGTTTAACCTAATATACTAAAATTATGGCTAGCCAGAATGGAATTATCAAAATTAATGGACAACTGGGCGATCTTGTTTTTTACAAACGCGGAAATACAGATGTTGTCAGACAAAAAGCTGCCCACAAACAGCAAACCGAAGCGAGCAAAAAAAGCAGTCGAGATTTTGGCACAGCCAGCAGAAATGCCGCCTACATCCGGAAAGCCTTTGCACCGCTGGTTAAACTTTATGCTTATGGCGATCTCCTCAATCGCCTGAACAAACGTTTTATCGAAATCTTTAAAACCATGCCAGCCGAACAAGCAGGAAATAAAAAATTGATTGACGGTAACATCACTTTGCTTAAGGGTTTCGAATTTAACAGCAGCAAAGCCCTGGAACAGTTGTGGCTTCGCGAAACCGATTTGCGCATAGAACCCGATGGATTAGTAAAACTTATTCTGCCTAAGTGCGAACTCAAAACCCTCATGAAACCGCATCCCAAAGCTACAGAAGCACGATTGCAGGTGATGGGCTTTCATTTCGAACTGGATGATCAGGGCGGCTACGAAATTATCGAAGTAAATGACCTGGTGATACCTTTAAATAACATGCCTTTTCCGAAAACAACCTTAACCTTAGGCCTGAATCACCAGGGCGATAAAGCGTTGATCTTCGCCATGGGCATTTCATTTTTTACCGGTGCTGCCCGCTTTGCCGACCGGCGTTATTATGCATGTAAAATTATTCACGCCCTGCATGTAAAGGATGGTGTGATCGTCGATTTTGTGGCGCAACCTAAAGTGGAAAAGGAGGTAGTGGAGCAGGCGAATAAGTTAAGCTGGGCGGTAGAGGAAGAATGAGTTTCCTTTTATGTAGTCTGATTTTTGAATAATTACCAACGCTTACTCTTAATTAGCAATGCCCATCTGGTATTAGCATAATGTTTTGGACATTTTTTAAGAATATACTTGTCATCCTGAGCACAGCGAAGGATCTTAAATTACCATAATTGCGGTCAATTCGCCATCAGATAGCTATTGGACGCGAAGCTAGGTAGAGTGAGACGGAGCAATCTTATAAATAGAGCCAATGCGTGGTCTTAGGTTTTGGCTTCTGCGTAGTCTTCTTCGGCTTTTCTTTACAACTAAAAGAATAGGTTGATTTTTTTTGAGGCGGTAAGGGAAACCGTAAAATATACTTCCTATAGCCAGGTATCTTGGCACCATGAAAAAATTTTATTATATCCTGTTTTTAAGTATTGGCATACTTGCATGTAGCAAACAAAATGAAGTTGAGGCGGGTACAGATACCGAGACTTACACGCCATGCGGTACGTACAAATCCGGGCAAAAATTATATCAAGGCTCTAAAGGCGGTTGTTTTTATTACAATAGTAATGGTAATAAAACATATGTTGAGAAAAGCGCGTGTAAGTGTTAATATATTAGAAATTTGGAAACTTCTGCTTATTCGTCTATATTACAATATCTAATAATTCAAGCTCGAGACTTTCAATATTCTTAAAAGGTCTGTATTTTCTTAAAGGCCACCATTCTATTAATCTAGTTTCATTTAAATTGATAAGTGCTTTTTGCTGATTCAATATTTACCAATTAATAAAGATGTTAAATTTAATCTACAACAAATTATGAGCGGATCAGGAGGAGGTGGATATATGCCACCACAAAGAGTATTCTTCGATTGTCAAACCAGTGTTATCACTTCAAGCGTTTCATCAATCAATATTACTGTATTAGATAAACATAAGATAGGAAATGTTCTTAATGTAGAAATAGGAAGTAGTAATGCATTGGTTTTAGAAGATGGTGATGGCGAAATCCTTGGTGCCATATTGCATCTTAATACTTCTGATATTATAGAATGTATAAAGGGTGGAGCCGAATATGAAGCGGAAATATCAGATATCAAATCGCCAGCCTGTAGAGTATTAATAAGGAGGAGATAGTTATGATATCGGTTGTTGGCGGAACATATAGAGAAATTGATTATGACGATGTTGCTATGGAAATTTTCGGATCTGGATTTCGATGCGTAAAATTTCTATTGGAGAATAAGTGTGCGGTTGAATTTAATACTACAGGTAGTTCGGAAGTTTCGAAATTTTTGGCAGAAAATAAAAAGGTCTATGAAAATTTTAATTTCGATTGTATTGATTATGATGAATTTATAACCTTTAAATACAGTTTTGCACTAGATGATCCCACTATATTTCCAAGTATTCTTAATATTAAAAAGTCAAATAAAATATACCTAACTGGTACGAATATTATTTGTTACGGAATGTTGGAAACAGATTTTAGTGTAAAGGGTAATAAAGTTGTTTACGATCCTCAAACTTCTATAAAGCCAATAAAATTTAAAGATATTGGTACCGCTGATGAATTAATATATATCGTAAATTTAAATGAAGCAAGATCAATTGCTTCCTCTGAGGATATAAATGAAATTAAAAGGTACTTTTTTGATGAAGAAAATGTTAAAGCGGTAATTATTAAGAATGGACCATATGGTGCAACACTATATCATGAAAATGATGAAGTGCAAATTCCTTCATTTATAACGGATAATGTAAATAAAATTGGTTCGGGGGATATCTTCACATCTAGTTTTGGGTATTATTGGATGGAAATGGGTCTTAAGCTCGAAGAGTGTGCCCTTTATGCATCTATGTCAACCGCCCTTTATTGTGATAAAAAGATTTATATAAACACATCTTCTGCCCCGGCATTTAGCTATAAAAAATTCGCTAATAATAAACTAGCCGATATATGTATATACCTGGCAGCTCCTTTTTTTTCAATAGCAGAGTTAATTCTAATTGATAAAATAAGAAATGCTTTTCTTGGATTTGGTGTCAAAATTTTCTCTCCGTTTCACGATATTGGTTTAGGAGATGATGCAACTATTGCGAAAAAAGATATTGAAGGGATTGATAAGTCAGCTATTATATTCTGTGTCCTAGATAATTTGGACTCCGGAACCTTAATAGAAATTGGTTATTCAATTGCTAATGGGAAAAAAATAATTGGTTATCATAGAACTTGTTATAAACCTCAACTAACAATGCTAAATGCAGGTGATGTCACAATTTATAACAATTTAACAACAGCAATTTATCACACAATATGGAATTTGTAAAAAAAGCAACCCTATTATCTGGCGGAGTTGACTCAATATGTTTGACTTATGGTTTAATGCCAGACATCGCTTATACAATTGATTATGGACAAACTGTTGCTGAAAGAGAAATATATGTGTCGAAGTATATTTGCGAATTATTAAATATTGAACACAAGATTATACAAATTAATTGCAGAAGTTTAGGGAGTGGAACTTTAGCTGATGCTGATAATTTAAGCTTTGCGCCATCTGAAGAATGGTGGCCATATAGAAATCAGCTGCTAATCACATTTGCAGCAATGATGGGAATTAAAGATGGCGTTACTGATTTGTATTTGGCATCAGTAAAATCAGATAAATTTCACAAAGACGGAACAGGAGAGTTTTACAAATTAATCAATGATACAGTTTCTTATCAAGAAGGGGGCTTAAAAGTACATTGCCCTACATTGAGTTATTATAGCCATGAGTTGGTATCAAAATATAATGTTCCTATTGATATGCTCACTATTGCTCACTCCTGCCATATTTCAAATTTAGCTTGTGGTAAATGCTCAGGATGCCTGAAGCAACTAAGGGTAAGGCATGAATTAAAAATTGATTGATGATTTTTTAAATATATTACCAGTGTCATGATATAACTAATATCTTTCTTGTAAGTGCTTATTTATTGCCTGGCCAATTATTTGCTTTTTCTTTTTGAGTTGCAAAGAGAAGGAATTTGAATTAAATTCTTTTTTACATCTCCTTAGGTATGAAATATAATTTGACGCATTTTTAACTTCTACATCAAAGTGATCAAAGGTAAAATCTCCTCTATCATTAATGATCAATGAATGTCTCTTTCTAAAAACTTGTTTGTTTTCTAACTTATCAGCATATTTTATTGGCGAATTGTATAGTTTTTTTATTTGATTAATATATACGGCCTTGGGGATGTTAGGATTATGAAATGAAAGTTTTAATGCTCTTCTAGCTCTTCTTTTTATGATTGTGATTAATCTACGGTAATATTTTGCAAGATTGGTTGATTTAATTAATGTATTGTAACCTCTGAATTCAAAACCTAAATAATTTACAGGGCAGTCAATTATATTTTCGGTTTCTGATAAAATTTTAATAGAAGTAATTCTTTCGTCGCCTGTTTTATTATAAGGCATTTTTTTAAACAAGAATCGTTCAGTTTTATCTGTGCTTATTTCAATTCTATATCTTGATATAAGATTGTTAATATATGAATTTATTTCATCAACAACTGAAGGTTTGCATAAGATTAAAATATCATCAGAGTATCTTCTGTAATGTGCACCATATTTTGACGCAATTTCTTTAATTATATGAGAGTCAAAATTTAATAAGTAAAGGTTTGCAAGTAATGCACTAATGGGAAGCCCTTGAGGGATTCCAATCATTTCTTTTTTACCTGTTTGTTCATTGAATTTTCTGAAAGGATTTTTATAAATTGGAAGTCTGCCATTTTTGATTTCATTTCTAAAGGCTTCATTAGATTCAAAGAAAGATTTAAAACCATTTTCTCTTCTGATTTTGGCTAGCTTTGATTCATCAAATCTAAAACCATTTTTTTGCTTTAAATCTTTATGTAGAATATAACTGAAGTTCGTACATGCCTTAAAAACATTACGATGATCTGTTGGTAATTCTTCTACATTCAGTAGTTTAGCCCAAGCATCATATAATATTTCGTGAGATAGTGATGAAAAGAAATTTTTTAAGTCAATTGCTAATACAGATGTACTTCCTTCAGATTCTACTCTTCTATTTATTTCGCTAAAAACCTCATTTGCGAAATGAATATTACTTTTTCCTTTTTGGTTAGTTTTTGATATTGGAATTCTTCTATAAGCTAATACAGCCTTATTTAATTCTTCATTACTTTGCAACTTTTCCTCGTAAAGTTTACCAAGCGTATCTGCATAATATGAGTAAATCAAAACATCAAAGTGGCTAGCATAGTGCAAAGGCCTGTTTTTTGCACTTTTTTCAACTTTATTTTCCCCTATAATTTTGTGGCAATGAGAGCGTTTAATTCCTTCATGTTTTTTAGGGTTAGGTTTTTTATACTTTCTATCGGATAATATTCTATGCATTAGAGGATAAAATGCGTAAGTAGAAATATACTGTGGCGATGTTATTCGGTTATAGTATTTTTTCCAGTTAGCATCAATGCTTAATGAAGGCGTAATGTGGAGGTATCCTTTGCCTTGTAGCCAATCTGGTTTGCGATTCATAATTTAAAAAAGCTTATGCTTTGGGTTATCAATAAAGTATTAAATGTTTACATACCACCGAAGTGCGGATCAGGACCCAATAACTGAGTCATTGTAATTTCGATAAATTATTAAATAAATCTCTATATTGCATGATATATATATTATATACCTTTATAACAATGTTCATTGGCTTGGAGCCTCTGACTGAAATATTACTCAACTGTTTGGTTGACACCTCTGGAATCTTACATAAAGAAGACACAGATGTTTGTAAACCTTGACCTATTAGAATCTAATAGTAAAGCTAAAAAGCTCTTTAATCCTACCTAATTGTAAACTACTGTTTTAGCCCATTGCATAAGCTGGCCAAATGTATATATTTGTTTCGATAACCAATAATCTAAATTAACAATCTTATGGAGTTTAATAATCAAGGTGAGCCAGAGATAGCTACGCCTGAAAAAGTAGTGGAAGAAAAAATTCCAATTGGTTCAATAGTTGCAAATCTTGCACATCCATTCCACGGAACTAATTCTAATATCCTTATTACGACGTATGCCCATTTTACACCGCCTCTAATGGTTGTAATTGAAAAGAACTATGGAGTAAAATATAATAGCCTTAGTGGAGAACATGAGGATAATGATTCTTACAAGTGCCTGTATTATTCCACGATTAATGGAAGTTTTGAGTCAAACTGGTTTAAAAGGAGAGAGCTTAAATTGATCGATGACAATCTTGCCCCTTCATCAAAAGAGCATAAAAATACTACCTTGGAAGATTTGAAAAAGCAATTTTTAGGTAGAATGATGATCTTGAAAAGCGTTGACCTTGAACTTGGCAAAAAGAAAATTTGGTCAGATGATGATGAAACGCAAAAAATGAAAACTAATAACTTGCTGGATTATCTTCCACCATTAGGTTCAGTTATTGACGTTAAATATAACGACGAACCTCAAAAATATAATGAAAAGGATGGTAAGCCTATCCACAGAAAATCAAAGATTTTAATCAAACTAAGGTGGCTTAATAATATCACCTCTAAATATAGTGAAGAATATATTTCATTCGATGCTTTAAAAGTTGTAGATATTAGTTTACTCAATTTTAGCTCTGATAAATACTATTTTCACGCAGTTAAAATTTATTTGGAAGAAATAACGGATAAAAAGATTGTTAAAACTCCACTTAAAATAAAAGATATCCTTTGGAAGCATTATTTTTATATCTATCGATTTACAGATCAGTTTTCAGGGCAAATCAAAACATTCTCATCTGAAAAGGAAATGCTAAAAATAAGTGAAGCAAGTTCAGAAGCCGCTAAAGACATACAGGAAAGTTTAGATCACAAGGAGTTTAAGTACAAAGGGATTTTAGATTTCTTTAAAAACATAAGAAAAGCTGATTTCGAAAAAAAATGGTTTGAAATTCAATATTCCGATAAAAATGAAAAGTACACTAAACGTATCATTTACATAAACGAATTAATTGTAGAAAAAACAACTATTGACCCAATGAAAGAAACACGATTATTGAAAGCTAACTGCTTACTTAGAAATGGAAGCATAAGGCATTTCAATGTGGCAAGGATTCGAAGCTATCGAGAACTACCAAAGAAATTTATTGATACCTTTGTTAGCAAGTAATTTAAATAAAAAGCCCAATCATCACTGATCGGGCTTTTACTTTTATAGTTATTTCTTGAATATTCTATTCGCAATTTCAGAACTAAGTTTTTGTAACCTGTCGTCCGTGCGGTGAAGAAGCATATTTTCTCTTGACAGGTTTTTAGTACCGACATATTCTTGAATACTATCTACCAGTCTAGAGTACGCCTCATAGTAAGTGTTGTAAGATTTGCTATACAATTCAAACTTAGACGTTAAAAAGGACATATAATATTGGTTAGCTTTAAAAATTAGATCATGGCAGTTACCCCTTACATCTTCAGGAGGGAGAAATTCCAAAATTGTATAAATATCTACAACATCCTTCAGTAGTTTATCAAAATCGTTTTCACTACGTTTAGACGAATCATTTATTAAGGACTGTATTTCTATATTAAGATTATTGATAGCAGTCATTATTTCTTTGAAAAAAATGAATTGCTCCTTATATAGATGCTCCCTTAAGCTATTTCTACGGTTTTTAATTGAGATAAAATAGTTCATCAAACCAATAAGAATTGTCGACGAGATTCCTATGATATAAAATAAATCTTTTGTCTCAATCATTTTATTAAATATATAAAAATTGCTAAAAATCCAATAATTCTTTTGGGGGTATTCCTAATCCTTTTGCTATTTCTAAAAGCGTTGTAAACGTAAAATCTTTATTTCCATTTTCTATATTACTTAGGTTTCCTTTCGTCAAGTCACAATTCGCTACTACCTGATCCTGGCTTAAATTTAGTTTCTCTCTAATTGTCCTTAAGTTTTGTCCAAACTTTTGTAAACGTTTTCTATCCCTTTCTTCATTCATTCAATAAATACACTAAAATAAAATGCATTTTTTGTTATAAGATCTTGTAACAAAAGAAATAAGTTCTTATATTTAGGGTATTGTAATTAGGTATTAATAAAAGTCTTGTGGTTGCATCTCTGACCCCGCTAACGCAAGACAGCAGATTAATGCCCATATCTATGCGTAGATGTATATATTTGTACATCGAAATAGATGTGGGGCTGCTGTAAATCCATGTTAGCGTAAGGGGTCAGAGCTTTATTGTAACCATGGTCGGCAGTTCCACATTTATTATTTAGGGACTTTGCTGCTCAACAAGACTCGTAAAAACATACGAGTATGAAAACCAAATCCATTACCATTGCTGGTAAACCCCTTTCGCGGTTTTATCAGTTGCCTTTTGAAAAAGGAAGCAGGATGTTAAGGTTAGCGGTGCTGGATGAGATAGCTGGCGGATTGCACGACAACTTTGGCGTAGGTAAAAAGCCTGATCTGCCAGTTACACAATCGCTTTCTTTTGACAAGGGTTTGTTAATCGTTAACATTAAATTGGAAGGGGAAGAAGCAAGGGTTTATATTGGGATAGAATACGATCATCTGCTGGTGAGCTGTAGTGTTGATACTGATGAAACCTACCTTGGGCGTTACGCTTACCTTACTTTGCGCGCCATGATGCGGAGTGGTTACTGCGATTTTAAGGAATATTACTGGCCTGCATGTTTTGCTTTGGGTAACAAGCGGTCGAAATATGTAGATGTGGTTAAAAAACCTGGCGGTTTTAAGATCAATTTGAAGAAAAAGTTTAGTGGTTTGTTTAGACCTGGTGATGATTTGCCGGATGTTACGGAACGTGTGGTGGTACCGCGTGAAAGGCTATTGGATAAACACGGCATGGCACGGTTGGCACCGGTTAGCATTGGTTATTGTTTTGCCAATACCGATCTGCAGAATTTCCACAGTAACCATTATCCTTTTTTAATTCCTTATGTTTTTGCAGCCACGGCTTACCTAAAAACGGTTAAATCTTTTAAACGTTTCGTGTTAAATCCGCACGATGTGGATGGCATAAGCCTTTCGCCACAACAGGAGGAGCTGAATAGCATTTGCTTTGCAATGAAACAGCTAGCTGCCATACGCTTTAGCGCAAATGGCAGCCAGGCCGAAACCACAACCAGAATTAATGAGGCTAACCAGTTAGCCCTTTTTAAGTTATGGAACAAGGCTTTGCCATTATTCATGCAGCAGCGGTTTACACATTATTGCTATAGTTATGGCCTGCGCAATGTTGCTGGCAAGCCTGTAATGCGGGACATGAAATTGGTTGAATTTTCGATGGAGGTGCCGGTTTTAAGCTTTGTGTTAAAAGATGAGGGTGATTATTACGAACTGCAGCTGAAGCTTAAAGTGAAAGGGAAAAGTCTGCATTTTAATACCGATAAGCCTGGGCTATTTTTAGTTTGCGATAGGGTTAAACCGTATTTGTGGTATTTGCTTGAGGCAGAAATGGATTATAAACTGGTTTGGTTTTTTAGTAGGGTGAATTTTAGGGTGCAGGTACCGAAAGGGTATTATAAGGAGTTTTTTGAGGGGTTTGTTGAGGGGGTGGAGCGGTGGTATGAAGTGAAGAGGGGATAATATTATCTTACCGCTCTATGCCGCGGGGGCATGGTACTTTGTCGCGCCAAAGTAGCCAAAGCGCTTCGTCAATCCAGCAATGGGCCTTTTGCACATAGCTCTAGCACATCAAAAAAACAGCGGCACTTTGTTTTGTGTCGGGTTGTGGTTAGTGAAAGTTAGTAGGTTCCCAGTGACACAAAACTCACTGCGTTTGAGGTTTGGTAGTGCTGGTTGTGCTGGTCTGCACCTGTTTTTTTGATTCAGCCGGCCTTGGGATTGACAGTCGTGCTTGGGTTAAGGTTGTTGGGTGGTGAGAGGGAGTTGGCAAAGCGCGTAAAGAAACAATGTTCGGCGAAAATCTGCCAGGCCGGATAGCAGGGAGCATATAGCATGGGGCATATTGCAGGGTGCAGTAATTTGTTTTCAGTCCTTTCCCTTTCAGGGGAAAGGTGCCGATAGGCGGATAGGGGTTTAAGGCGCTCGCTATAATACGGTCGTCATTGCGAGGCACGAAGCAATCTTAATGCGTAATACATTGCTTTTGCAGGTTTTGTCCAGTCTTGCCTCGGCTCACCGCCGCCGAGGGGCTCTTTCTTTTCTCTTGATAGAAAAGAAACAAAAGATCAAGGCTTGGATCTGATGTCGGATAAATTCGTCAAAGCTTTATTGGTCGCCAGCACAAGCCCCCGATGAAAAATCGGGGAGGGCGTGCTGCCTCTGGATAGTGGTAATTTGAAAGGAGGTGCAAAAGCTTTAACGTTTTCTCCTTCCATCATTTCCTAGGCCGGATAGCATGATGCAGATAGCATGGAGTAGAGAAAAGCATCCATATATTGATCCCTTTGAAACTATGAGGGGAACTCCCCTCCTAATCTAGGAGGGGTGGGGGTGGTTATAAGGAGATTTTCTTTTAGTCCTTTCCCTTTCAGGGGAAAGGTGCCGATAGGCGGATAGGGGTTTAAGGCGCTCGCTACAATACGGTCGTCATTGCGAGGCACGAAGCAATCTTAATGCGCTCGTATTGCATTGCCTTTGCAGGTTTTGCTCTTCGTGCAGTCTTGCCTCGGCTACCGATGAAAAATCGGTACAGGTCCATCGCCGCCGAAGGGTTCTTACTAATTCGGGGCAACTCGCCTTTTTTATTTTCATACATTTTCCTCAACTTAGCGGCATTAATAACCCATGCCTGCAGATAAAAGAACCCCAATAAATAAAAGTCCGGTTGCCAGAAAACCTGCCGTTAGGAAACCTGCAACCAGAAAACCCACGACAGGCAAAAAAAAGAAAGCTGTGCTTTCCGTTCAGCTTAAACTGGTTATTGCAGGTTTATTGTTGATTTTGCTCTCTCCATTTTATTACGGCTATGTATTAAGAAGTTTTGTGGCTACCTGGCGTTGGGTTAAAGACTGGGGGCAAGACCCTAATTACAGAACTTACGAGAGTTTTAACATTAAGATCCCTAAAAAATATACGGTTCACGGAATTGATGTTTCCTATTATCAGGGTAAAATAAACTGGCAAAAAGTAAAGGAAATGAAGGAAGATGAGGTGAGTATCCGTTTTGCCTTTATCAAAGCCACAGAGGGATTAATGCTGGTTGATCCCTATTTTCAACGCAATTGGCGTGAAGCCCCAAAAGCAGGGATTATTTGTGGTGCCTATCACTTTTTCAGACCTAAAAAGGATGGTAAAACGCAGGCCAAATTTTTCTTGCAAGTGGTAAATATTGAGAAGGGTGATTTACCACCAGTTGTGGATATTGAATCTTTAGATGGGGTTTCACCGTTAAAAATGAGGGCAGAACTTTCTGATTTTCTCAATTATGTAGAAATGAAAACCAAAGTAAGACCAATTGTTTATACCGGGCTTAAATTTTACGAAGATTATTTAGCCGATCATTTTGATGATTATCCTTTGTGGATTGCCCATTATTATCAACCAAAGTTAAGGATGGATAAAAGCCGCTGGAAATTTTGGCAGCATTCTGATAAAGCTAAAATTAATGGTATCGGCCATGTAGTCGATTTTAATGCTTTTAATGGTGATAGTTTGGCGTTGGATAGGTTGTTAGTTCATTAGTTATTGGTTCACTGGTCATTATTTATTAACGATAAGCCTAATTTTTTTCGCTCTATGCCGCGTGGCATCAAACTTTTGACGCATCAAAAGTATGCAAAAATGCTTCGTCAATCCAGCAATGGGCCTTTTGCACATAGCCGACGCACATCAAAAAAACAGCGGCACTTTGTTTTGTGTCGGGCTGTGGTAAGTGAGGGTTAGCAGGTACCTCGTGACACAAAACTCACTGCGTTTGAGGTTTGGTAGTGCTAATTGCACTGGTTTGCAACTGTTTTTTTGATTTCGCTGGCCCTTGGGATTGACAGGCGTACTTCGGTAAAACCTGCGTATTTTTAGAGCAAGCTAGCATAATGCCTAAAAACAAATGCCGGAGATATGTACATACGCTGGGAGCTTTAGGATAAGCGATCTGTTTAAGAGGTTCAGTACGTCGTTAATAAATAATGAATAGATATTGATTTGGAGTTTAATTTTTTTAATCGGTTAATCGACTCCAAACGCCAAACTCCAAACTATTATGCTAAACCGTCCAGCTTTCACATTTCTCTAAGAAAAACTCATCTGCTTCGGCGCCTATACCGATTTCTTCGGGAACATCAAGAAAATAACCGTTATAAGTTAAGCCACCAACCACTGGATCAACTAAATGCCCCAATAGCGCTGTATCTAAGTCAAAAAACTCAATATTAGGGCTGGCCAAGGCAAAATGCAGGTTGGCGCTTAAAGCAATCCGGGTTTCGAGCATGCTGCCAATCATACATTTTACACCATGTTTTAAGGCTTCTTCATGTATTTTTTGCGCTTCTAAAATCCCCCCGGATTTTGAAAATTTAATGTTTAAATAGGTTGTAGATTGACTGTTGATCAGTTTTCGGCCATCATGGTGGTTATAGCAGCTTTCATCGGCCATTAATTTAATTGGCGAATTTACATTCAGCTCCGGTAATTTATCATCATACCAGGTGCGCATGGGTTGTTCGCAGAACTCAATATTGTATTTTTCCAATTCGCCCAATGCAAATAAAGCATCGTCGAAACTCCAACCCTGATTGGCATCCAGGCGTAAGGTTAAATCTTCACCTACCGCTTCGCGGATGTGTTTTACCCTTTCTATATCATCATGCACTTTTTTACCTAGCTTAATTTTTAAGATACGGCAACCCTGGCTTTTATATTTCAAAGCTGTAGTGGCCATTCCCTCCGGTGTGTCGATACCAATGGTCATATCAGTTTCAATGGTGCGTTTGGTTCCACCTAGAAATTTATACAGGGGTAAGTTTGCATTTTTTGCTGCAATATCAAACAAAGCCATATCGAAAGCACTTTTAATGGTATTGTTATGATCTGCATAACCCAATAAATCGTTCATCCGTTCGGGAATCTCTAAAGGGTCTTTACCTTTTAAAATCGCGGCAAAATCTTTAGCCATGGCAATACAGGTTTCCTGTGTTTCACCAACAATCATCGGGAAAGCAGAGCATTCTCCAATGCCATGGATACCTGTATCCGTATAAATCCTGATCAACACATTTTGTGCAAAATGCATGGTTCCTGTTGCAATAACAAAAGGTTCCATCGGTATGCTAAATCGGTATATTTCGGTATGAGTGATTTTCATTTTTTTAGGGTTGAAGGTTGAAGGTGTAAGGTTGAGGGGGAAAGGTTTAGGGTGTAAGGTTGAAGGTATAGGGTATAAGGTTAGGGTTTACAAAACGGGATAAAAGCCGGTAACGAGTCCAACTTAATTCGGTACGCAATGCGTACCAAATTGGAAATGCAGAATAGAAAGATCGCATATTATTCAAATTTCTTTCATCAAAACCTTTCCCAAACTCAAATGTCAATTGATTTGAAAGATTTTTTAAAGTCTCTTTTCCGTATGCTGCACGTAATTTTACCTGCTGCTCATCCTCAATAATAAGTTTTCCAATTTGCCAGTAAGATTCAAGTAATGCAGAATTTGCCGCACGAAATACTTTCAAACGGGATTGGCTAATAATCTCTTTTATGGCATTAAATAACTGATTTCTGCTCAATTCCATTCATCGTATAGATTTCCAACTAAAGTATAAAAACAAAAACTAAATAGAAACAGGTTTGTAGATTATTAATAGATTTACGCCTCGAAATTAAAATTCCATTTTCCCGCTTACATTTTACATAACCTGTCATGTCCGAAACCAATAACTTAATCCACGCTTCATCACCATATTTATTACAGCATGCCCACAATCCTGTTAATTGGTATGAATGGGGGGCAGAAGCATTAGAAAAGGCCAAAGCAGAAAATAAGCTCATATTGGTGAGCATTGGCTATTCGGCCTGCCATTGGTGCCATGTAATGGAGCGCGAAAGTTTCGAAAACCATGAAGTTGCCGAAGTGATGAACCGGCATTTTGTATGCATTAAAGTTGATAGGGAAGAACGTCCGGATATTGATCAGATTTATATGTATGCCATTCAACTCATGACAGGTAGTGGCGGATGGCCTTTAAACTGCATCTGTTTGCCAGATCAGCGTCCGATTTATGGTGGCACTTATTTCCGAAAAAACGATTGGATCAATATTCTGGAGAATGTTGCCGCACTTTGGGCAAATGAACCTGATAAAGCCATTCAATATGCCGAAAGGTTAACTTCTGGGATCAAAGACAGTGAAAAGATAATCGCTACAGTAACTACAGAAGAATATGCCCATGAACACCTGACCGAAATTATCGATCCCTGGAAACGCCATTTCGATATTGGTTACGGAGGTTATAACCGTGCGCCGAAATTTCCCTTACCCAATAATTGGGTCTTTTTATTGCGTTATGGCTTTTTAAAAGATGATGAATCGGTTTTTACAGCTGTTTGTCATACGCTCGAAGAAATGAGCAGGGGAGGTATTTACGATCAGATTGGCGGTGGCTTTGCCCGTTATTCGGTTGATGATAAATGGCATGTGCCGCATTTTGAGAAGATGCTTTACGATAATGCACAATTGATCAGTTTGTATGCAGAAGCTTATCAGTGTACTAAGTTTGATTCTTTTAAACAGACCGTGGTAGAAACTGTAAATTGGGTTTCTGATGAGATGACTTCTGCAGATGGATTATTTTATTCGGCATTAGATGCGGATAGCGAGGGGATAGAAGGTAAGTTCTATGTTTGGGATAAAGCAGAATTCGATCAGGTTTTGGGTGAAGATGCCCAACTGATCGGCGCTTACTATAACATTACCGAAGAAGGTAATTGGGAAGAAGAACAAACCAATATTCTGCGCAAAACCATCAGCGATGACGATTTACTTGCAAAATTTGATACTACGGCGGAGGTGCTTTATGATAAGGTAAACTCAGCCAAGACAAAATTAATGGCTGTGCGGAGTAAAAGGATCAGGCCAGGTTTGGATGACAAATGTTTAACTGCCTGGAATGGAATGATGATTAAAGCGCTGGCCGATGCGGCTCAGGTTTTAAGTCACAATCAATATTATGAAAAGGCATCTGCTGCAGCTAATTTTATCTTAAATCACCTAAAATTGGAAAAAGGAGGTTTATACCGGAACTATAAAAACGGAAAGGCATCTATTACAGGTTTTTTAGATGATTACGCGTTTTTTATCGAAGCGTTAATTGCATTATACGAATATGATTTTGATGAAAAATGGCTGGTAGAAGCTAAATCGTTAACTGATTATGTAATCGCTAATTTTTATGATCCGGATTCACCAATGTTTTTTTATACCTCTGCAGAAAGTGAAGATTTAATTGCCCGCAAACATGAAGTGATGGACAATGTAATTCCTGCTTCGAACTCCGTAATGGCGCAAAACTTAAAAAAAATGGGATTGCTTTTTGATATTGAAAAATATAATGAAAAAGCTTCTGAAATGCTTGCTGCGGTTCATCCGAAGATTAAAAGTTATGGCTCTGCCTATTCAAATTGGGCCATTCAATTACTGAATGAAATTTATGGCATAAATGAAATTGCCATTACCGGTTTAGAAACGGATGTTGTTAAATTAGAATTAAGCAGGCATTATATTCCGAATAAAATTACATTGGGTGGAACAAAAAGTAACTTACCGCTGTTAAAAGGTAAGCAAAGCAATGAAACAAAAGTTTATATTTGCCGAAATAAAGTATGCCAGTTGCCGGTGAAGACAGTAGAGGAGGCATTAGAACATTTGCAATAAATTTTAAATTATTGATAAAATCCGTTCCATCTTAGCCATTCTCTTTCAAGGTGATTTTTATAGGAATGGAATTCAATATAGTTAAAATAGTATAGGCTATTTTCTAGAATAAATTTTTCCATAAAATTATAATTGCTTTCATAAAATCTTGACAAGTCGATGAAGTCCTTTTCCTCATCTTCTATTGTAAATTCCATAGATGCAATTCCTTTATATTGAATAAATTTTTTTCTTGTTTTCTCGTTAAAAAATGAAGCTTCAATAACTAAGGCATATTTAGCTTTGGTTTCCGAAACCTTATCTATTGAGGCGTTAAGACTTACTGTAGGCTTTATTTTTGTTTGCGCATCGAAAAATGTGGAGATGTAAACTTCACTCTTTTGATTATTTAGAGGATGCCAAAAAGAATCATCTAATTTGTATTTCACAATGCTACGTGTTTCGTTCGAAATAATCATAAACTTTCAATTTAAAAGTTAACATGTTGAGTCGCGATTTATAGAGTTATCTGTAAATTTGTTCACGCTCAATTAAAACACCCGCATCATTAAATTTTTCTTTTATAGATTGTGGTTTATTCCGCAGAGCGTATTTGCCAATCCAATCTGTAAGGTTCTTACCTATTGAGAATTTTATTGCTATCCAAGCACCTATACTAGTTAAAATTGACATATCTAAATGGATTAAGGTCAGTAATTCTTAAAATGAAAAGAAAAAGCTAACTGTAATCCAGTCCCGTAGGATACAGCAAAGAGGAATGTGTTTTTAAAAGTAGCAATTTTCCAAATAAAAAAATGCAATTGTCGATAAAATCCTGGTATAATATTTATATTTATCTGATAATTAGTGATTTGTGTTTCTAGCACTTTATTAACCAAAACTTGGTCAAGTCTTATTGACGTTGACTTACTCTATTATTGTTTTCAATTGACTTAAATAGATTACCCATTGTTTATCTCTTTTTCTTTTTGCCACCATTAGTAACTAATTTATAATTGGTTGCCACAACAATAACAGCAATTACGCTGATGATAATAACCAGAAAAGTTTCCATATATATCTATTTAATAACGTTTTATATTCATTTTTCAGCGCAAGATGTTACTTGCTTTTCTTAACTCAAATTTACCTATACTATTTGGTGATATTCGACAGGGGTTCAATTCCAAAGATGCTTAATAAGTTGAGATTTATGCTATGGTATAATGTCAGAACTCGCAGCAGATAAAAGAATTGTCTTAGGACCCTGTTTAGATTTAGAACTCGGTTTCCTCTTTAGTTCATTACGGGAAACCATAAATTGTGAATTTTATTCTGGCTATATTAGCAATAAAAAAATAACATCTCATGAAAAAACTTCTAAGTGCAGCATCCTTCATTGTTCTAAGTTTTATTAGCTGCAAACCTAAACCAACACCACTTTACCCGTATACCATTATTGTGCATAGAGTTGAAACAACTCTGTATGACTCATCAAGAAGTCCGAGTACAAAAGAAGACACTGTAATGGTTGCAAATGATACTTTAGCCTATGATAAGGGCTTGATTAGGTGGTTTGCGCAGAAATCTACAGAGTTGAGGTTGGGTAAAAATAGTTTGAGCACCGCTACTAAATTCGAAGTCCTTGATTCCCTCGGTATAGATATTTCAAGTAGATTGGATAAAAAGTTAACTGATAGCTTGAAAGAAATATGGTACACAAGACACCCAGAATGGAAAAAATTTAACTAATTACAGGCGCTAACCGATTTGGTCAATTTCAATTATTAATCTTTTATATTAAAGAAAAACGTATCTCAATATGAAAACAACATCATTATTACCATTAGTATTATGTCTATTCGCTTGTAAGCCAAATGTGACCAAACAGCAGCAAGCAGAGGTACTGGTTAAAAAATATCTTGATTCAACATTGAATGACCCTAAAAGTTATGAGGCCATCAGCTTTGAAAAATTAGACAGTACCTACACAAGTTTCAAATACAGTTCTGAAAGTGAAGTATACAATAAGAAAATTGATAGTTTAAATGATGTCCTTTCAATTATTGATAGTAAGATATCAACTTACACCATGGCACAATTGAAGCAAGCACAAGTTGATGATAAAAGAATCAGTAAGCAAGTTGAAGAGATTTTAGATGCTAAAGCAAAGGCAGCATTGAAATATAAAGGTGACTTTACAGGCTATTCAATCATTCATTATTACAGGGCAAAGAACGGGTTTAATGCCATCATCAAAACAAGTAATACTTTTATGATTGATTCTACTTTAACCAAAGTGTGGGATGTTAAAAAGTAACCTCATAAACGGTGCATTTGTCGGCCTAGTTTTACTAACTGCATCATGTAAAGTTGAACCATCTAAAAAGAAACTGGTTCTTGATTCTCTTAAAAAAGTTTATGCTGATAAAGAGATTCACATCAACCTGCATAATACAGAATCTGGCACTAAACCAATAGGTTCTGAATATGCCTATACCGAGAAAGACAAACTTGACTTTGCATTTGAGATTTATGAAAATGGTAAATACAAAGTTGCGAGTGAACAACAATTCCCTGAAGTAGTTATCCAACAAGATATTGCTAGTGGTAAAGAAGAATCACATATGGTTCTGATTGAACAAAATTCAAAGCCCTAATAAACGTGGTTTTGTAAATGCTAAACTGATTCAAGAATTTGCGGAGGTTTACTATTAAATAAATTTTCATTTAGTACTACATTCGTACTAGTACTAAAAAACATCTTCTTTTCTGAACAATCAGCTCATCTTTTTTGTTAGGTAAATAATTAACTTATCTTTGCCCAGCAATATTTAAAAGCACTATAATAAGTTTAATAAATATTTGCCGAAATAATTATGCCAGTTGCCGGTTAACACTGTTGAGGACGCATTAGAGTATTTACAATAAATTAATTTAAATGAATATTTCACCAAACTCTGTAGTAGCGTTAACTTACGAATTGCATACTACTAACGAAGAAGGACAACAAGTTTTTGTAGAAAAAGCTGATGAAGAAAATCCTTTAGTATTTTTATATGGCGTTGGCATGATGTTGCCTAAATTTGAAGAACACTTAACCGGTTTAAAAACTGGTGATGAATATGGCTTCGAACTATCTGCTGCAGATGGTTATGGTGATATCGATCCGGGAGCTTTCGCCGATCTTCCAAAAACAATGTTTACCGAAGCTGGTGGCGAATTGCCAAACGTTGGTGATGTGATTCCATTGCAAGATAACAACGGTAACCAGTTCAGAGCAGGTGTTACTGCTGTTCACGACGAAACCATTTCAGTAGATTTAAATCACCCAATGGCGGGTAAAAATTTAGTGTTTAGCGGTGTAATTTTAAATGTACGCGAAGCTACTCAAGATGAGTTGGCTCATGGTCATGCTCACGGAGCTGATGGTCATTCAGGTCACTAGTTAATATAAACGATTTTAAAGAAGTCAAGTTTAAATGGCAAGCTGCTATTTAAAACTTGACTTCTTTCGTTTAAATATCATTGTTCTAATCCTGAAATACCTCTTCTAAGATAAGTTTTAAGTCTGGTATAATCGTTGTGGTTACCTCTTCGCCCTCAGTGAGCAGCTTTGTGGGCTGAAACTTGCCCTTATCATCAAGGATATACCTGAAAAATGTTTTATCCGAAGAACTCACAATCCAGTATTCTTTAACGCCTGCTTCTTCGTAGACTTCATATTTGTTAATCAGCTCTTTTTTATTGTTGCCTGGTGATAAAATCTCGACAACAATATCCGGCGCGCCAATACAACCACGCTTATCCAGTTTAGTCGGATCGCAAACGACTACAATATCGGGTTGCACAACGGTAAAAACTTCTCTGTCATCCTGAGTTTTCTTGGCTAAACGCACATCAAAAGGTGCTGAATACACTTCGCATTGATGACCATTCAATGCATTGTAGATAGGGTTAAAAATTCTTCCTGATATTTTTTGGTGCATCCTGGAAGGCGCAGGGCTCATTTCAAAAATGTAGCCTTTAATAATCTCTAAGCGCTCTTCAAATTCAAAGCGCATATAGTCTGCATAGCTATAAACAGCAGAAAAATCTACTTCATTAAGAGTTTTAATAGGAGGTAGCTCATCTTCGGTAGGGTATGGCTTGATATTTTTCATATGAGGTATTTAACCAAATATACTAAATATCTTAGTTTTTTTAAAAATCAATTTTCAACCGCAGTCCACCATTGGTAAGGTTAAGGTTTTCTTTAGAGAAAGTTTTCATGGGCAATCTTAAAAAAGGCTCGATAGCAATGTTATTCTTTTTGGATATTTTTTGCTTGTAGCCCAAAGAAAAATTGTAGAATCCGATATATTTATCAGGATCTAAATTAGCTTCGGGTTGAGGCTCAACAGTTTTTTCTTTCACAATTAATGTCTTCGAATCAGCATAACCATTTACTGCCGGAGAAGAGAAACTCTGAACCTGGTTTATGATATAGCTGTTTTGCTGTGAATTATTTAAAACAGCAAGTGCAGAAACCCCAATATTGGTATAAAGTTTATCACTGATATTGTATTTTAGTTCTAATGGAACATTAATTCCGCGCACTTTGGCATCAACTGATGCCAGGTTTTTGCCTGATAAGGTTTGTGGTGCAGAAGCATCTAAAGATTCTGTTGTACTAATAGAGGCATAAGATACGCCAGAACTTATTGATAATTTGTTGGCGATGGCATACGACAAAGAAAATCCATAATTCATGGTTACTTTATTGTCATTACCCATAGCAGGGGCAACGTATACATCAGGCTGCCATTTAGAGTTACCACTTGCTTTATCGGCTGGTTTTTGTTGGTTTGCATAGCTATCATGAGCAAGCAACTTTTCGAAATTTGTTTGTGTAAGGGGTTTAGGTTTCTTGTTCTCCGTTAAAATATTAAACTGTTTGGATTTCAGGTTGGAAAGATTAGCACCTGCAAGTTTACTATCTAAAAGATTATTATTTACAGGAGTTAATTCTTCTACTGTATTAATACGAGGATAACTGCTCTCTTGCGATAATAATGGTTTTAGGTTTTCCGTAATTTTTGTTGCACGATTGGCAGCTATATTATTTGCAGCAGTTGCATTGTTGTTTAATGGTGTTGGATTGGTTTTAGTTTCAGTAACTACATTTGTATTTCCATCGGCGGCAGGAATTTGCTGCGCTTTCTGTTTAATTACCAAAACTTGTTTTTTCTGATCTATATTGTTTTGCGCCAAAAATACACCTCCGAAGATTAAAATTAAGGCAGCAGCAGCCCACAAAGGCCAGTAAGTTATGCCTCGTCTGTTGTTTTTTTTCTCCGAAAAGCGCTCCCAGGCACCATTAGGATATGTTTCCTCATGGTTTTGGAGTTGCGCAGTAATATGCTCAATTAATTCCTTATCCATTTTTTTCGTATGAATTAACCATGGTATTTAGGTAAAGGGTACGTAACTTATTTTTAGAACGTGTGAGGTAAACACGACTGGAACTTTCAGGAATGTTTAACATCTTCGAAATTTCATCGTGGGCAAAGCCCTCAATTTCATATAAGTTAAATACCAGTCTCTGCGTATCTGGTAAATGATTTAGTAAATTCAAAATATCATTAACGTGTAGTTCCGATGCAATCGAAACGTGGGTAGCCGGATGTTCGCTTTCTGCTAAATCATCAACATAAAACTGAACTTTTGAACTCCTGATTTTGTCTATCGCCGTCCGCGAAGCAATCTGGGCAATCCAGCCTTTAAATGATCTTTGTAATTCTTCCGGATTCTTTGGTGCTTTGAAGCCCCCAACATGTTTGAAAATCTTGATAAAGCTATCATTTACAAGCTCTTCACTATCCGAAGTGTTCTTGGTATACCTTAAAATTATGCCCATTAAATAGCCGTAAAATGATTTATACATCATTTCTTTACAGCTATTGTCGTTTTTTACACAGCCTTTTAAAATTTCCTCAAAACTGAGTATTTTTTTTATCACCCCCGTAAAGGACTATTTATTAAAGGTTTATCATGATTAATTAAGGCAAATTTAAGAAAAATAACACCGCCCATTTTTCGGGGCGGTGTCAATTTTCGTTTTCACAGGTAGAGTGAATATTTTATTTGTTTGTCATCACTGATAAGCCAACGCCCGTACTATCGGTTTTGCTTGATAAGCCTTTAGCCCAGATGGTATAAATTTTACCTTTTTCAATTTTAACCGCAGGCAAGCTGGCTTTAACTGTTCCGCCTTGTTTTAATTCAAAAGTGTAGCTGTCATTTGGTGCAATATTGCTAAAAGTAGTAAACTCTTTAAATGCTTTTGCCGTAAATAATGGCGCATCTGTACCTGCAATGCCCAAATCAAATGGTGCAGAACCCGGACTTAAGTTTACAAAACGAACTTTAGCCTTATCGGTTTCAGGAGCTTTTAAATCATCCTCAAGGATCAGAAGTTTTGTAGATTTTAAGGTATCTACTACGAAAACCGAATAAAATGATCCCGATTTTAAGGTAGCGTTAGCAGTGGTTAAATATTTTAAAGTATCCTTTTTTGCAACACCAACCAATCTTATTCCCGGATAAGCAGCATAATAGCCAAGATCTTTAGTATAGGTAAAGCTGTTTATTTTTTGGTTATCCAATATAAAATCAAGCGCAGCCGTTCCTGGTGATGCATGAATAAAGCCAATACCGGCAGCTTCTATCGGCTCATTGTTGAAATCCTTTTTGCAGGCAGTTATGGTTAAAGTTATAGCAAGGAGAGAGAGTATAATTTTTGTCGTAGTGCTAAAATTTTTCAAATCCGTTTTCATTTTAATGTTTTAAATCAATCTTTGAACAAAATTGGTTAATGGCCATTAACGCTTTTTTCTTGTAAAACGATTAACAGAATGAAAACGCTACACCAGTGTTGATTTTTTTTTACAAAAGAAAAGCCGCATGATTTTCATGCGGCTTTATACAATGTTTTAAGCGTAAAATTAAGCGTACATTTCTTCTCTTAATTTTGCAACATCACTGCTGTTGATGTATTCATCATAAGTCATCAACTTATCAATAGTACCTTTTGGTGTAATTTCGATAATGCGGTTGGCAACGGTTTCTGTTAACTGGTGATCTCGTGAGGTAAATAATATTGCACCCTTAAAATCTTTCATGCCATTATTCAATGCCTCGATAGATTCAAGGTCCAGGTGATTGGTTGGCTCATCAAACATTAATAAGTTAGCCTGTTGTAACATCATTCTGGAGAACATACAACGCATTTTCTCACCTCCTGAAAGTACTTTTACGTTTTTAAGTACTTCTTCCCCTGAAAATAACATTCTACCTAAAAAGCTGCGTACAAATTGTTCATCAGCGTCGGTACCAGAGTACTCACGTAACCAATCTACCAGGTTTTCATCTTTACCCGCAAAATATTCAGAGTTATCATTCGGAATATCTGCTGTGCTAATGGTAACCCCCCATTTAAATTCGCCTCTGTGGTCTGTATCTCTTCCTGTTAAAACATCATAAAATGCTGCAGTAGCCAAACTGTTTTGAGATATAACTGCAATTTTATCTCCTTTATTTACCATAAAGGTAACTTTGTCAAATAAAATGCCATCATTTCCACTTTTGCCTAAAGCATCAACTTGTAAAATCTGATCTCCAGCCTCGCGACCGGTATTATTGAATATAATGGCCGGATATTTTCTGCTCGATGCTTTAATTTCGGTGATATCTATCTTATCTAAAGCTTTTTTACGTGAAGTAGCCTGTTTTGATTTAGAAGCATTCGCACTGAACCTACGGATAAATTCCTGAAGCTCCTTTACCTTATCTTCCATTTTCTTGTTCTGGTCGCTGCGTTGTTTTAATGCCAGCTGACTAGATTCGTACCAGAAAGTATAGTTACCAGTGTAAATGCTCATTTTGGCAAAATCGATATCTACGATATGCGTACAAACGGCATCTAAAAAGTGCCTGTCGTGAGATACAACCAAAACGATGTTCTGATAATCAGCCAGGAAGTTTTCTAACCAGGCGATGGTTTCGATATCCAAATCGTTGGTAGGCTCATCCAGTAATAAAATATCCGGATTGCCAAACAGAGCCTGTGCCAATAACACACGTACTTTTTGTGTGTTATCTAATTCCTTTAACAATTTGTAGTGATTATCTTCAGTTATGCCCAGATTGCTTAACATCGTTGCCGCATTGCTTTCCATGTTCCAGCCATCCATTTCTGCAAAAAGATTTTCAAGCTCTCCGGCGCGTTCGCCATCCTTCTCCGAGAAATCTTCTTTCATATAAATGGCATCTTTTTCTTTCATGATGGCATAAAGTTCTTTATGGCCAATCATTACAGTTTCTAATACCGAAAACTCATCAAATTCGTAATGGTTTTGCTTTAAAACGGCCATTCTTTCGCCTGGAGTAAAAGCCACGCTACCAGAGGTTTGATTCACTTCTCCTGATAAAATTTTAAGAAAAGTAGATTTACCTGCGCCATTAGCCCCAATTACGCCATAGCAGTTGCCTTGGGTAAATTTTAGGTTAACATCTTCAAATAATGTGCGCTTGCCGTACCGTAATGATAAATTAGAAACTGAAATCATGCTATAATTGAAATAAGCCGCAAAGATAGGGAAAAAGGTTGAGGGTAGGAAAGTCTTTAATGGTTTGATTGTTTTATTGTTGAAAGGTTTGGAGGTTGGAAAGTTGAAATGGGTTTTTAATGTTGAAAGGTTGAAAAGTTTTAAGGATTTGGAAATAGAGGGGCTGGTTCATTGTGGCAGATGCAGTCCCGTTATCCGCTTTACTCCGCTTTACTCCGTTGCACTCCGTGTTCGCTACTACCGGGTTTATTTTACAAAGGGAGAAGCTTTTGGCTTATGGAAATAAATCTTTTATTACGGAACATTATTATATTGATTTTAGTAAACTGTTTCAAAGTGGGGAACGTCATTCTCGCGCATGCGGGAATCTTAATGCAAGCTTTAGATTCCCAATCAAGTTGGGAATGACGACCTATCTTAAGGTAATTTGCAGCAAAAAATAGAATTTATTAAATGACTTTGATCTGTTTATCTCCAGCAAAAGGCTTATTTTAGCCTTATGCAAAACGATCTCTTGCTCGAAACCATAAAAACCACACTTCAGAAAAGCAAAGTAGAAAAATTAGCGGCCATAGCTTCTGAAGACACCTTTTCGGTGAAAGATCTGATCGATTTAAGCTTTTATCATGATGAGCAGATCGGGTTTCGGGCCGCATGGATTTTGGAAAATGTATTTGCTAAGCATCAGCAAAGATTTCTGCCCTATGCGCTTTATTTTTTGGAGAAATTTCCGCAACAAAGCAATTTATCTGCATTGAGGCATTATGTTAAAATACTGGCCTTTATGACTAGGAAAAATGCTTGTATGGAAATCAAGGAGATTCTTGCTGATTATGAAACTGATCATCTGGTAGAGGTTGTTTTTGCATGGTTAATTGACGAAAAGATTCCGGTAGCTGTTAAATCACATTGTTTAAACATTTTGGCCAATCTAAATACCAGGCACAATTGGATTAAGGAAGAGTTATTGCAAACCATGGATTTTCTGGTAGACAAAGAAAGCATAGGCTTCTTTGCGAAAGTTAAACAGATCAGGAAGCAGTTGTCAGTTCGCGGTTGACAGTTATCAATTTGCAGTTAATTGTTTTAAGCTTCAGTTAACGTAAAGTCAAATCTTTGGAATTTAAACCTTCTACCTTCCGCCTTCCGCCTCATATATCCTTCCGGCTTCTATCTTATTTTCAGTTAACATAGCGTCAAATATTTTAATTGATTTCAAATTGTTTTTCTCTTTCAGCTTTAGTCTTTGAGCTTTTAGCTATTTTTACCAAATGAGTACAACATACGATATCGTTTCAAAAGTTATAAAAGAACGTCGCAGTATTTTTCCTGCCAGTTATATCAAAAAAGAAATTCCGGTTGAGGTGATTAACCAGATTTTAGAAACGGCCAATTATGCACCGACACATAAATTAACGCAGCCATGGCGTTTTGTCGTGATCAGAAAAGCTGGATTGGCAAAACTTGGTGAGGAACTTGGTAAACTATATAAAGAGTTGGTTTCCCCTCAACAATTTCTTCAGAAAAAGTACGATAGCTTTGGTGAGAAAACGAGTCAGGCTGATTGTATTATTGCCATAAATATGCAGGTGAGTGGTAAAATACCTGAATGGGAAGAGTTGGCTGCGGTTTCCTGTGCAGTTCAGAATATGGCTTTAACTGCAGAAAGTTTACAGGTTGGCGCATACTGGAGCTCCCCACCATTAATTGATGATTTAGGTGGTTTCTTAAGCCTGGGTGAAAATGAAAAATGCATCGGCTTATTTTACATGGGCTATCATAACGAAAAACCCTGGGCGCCGAACCGGACTTCTATTGAAGAGAAAGTAAGGTGGATAGAGGGGTAGGTGGGGCATTAGTTCATTGGGCAATGGTTCATTGGTAAATAGCGTTAATCGGTTAATGGTAGAAATCGGTTAATCGACTTCAGACTACGGACTAAAGACTTTGGACTATTAGTTCGTTATAGATTTACATTTTTTATCATCAATTTTGCCCGTCCATTTTCCATCATCCATCTTACATTCTCGCTATGTTAAATCCTCTGGATCATTATTTCGAGCAAAAAGACGAGCCGATTAAAAGTTGCCTTCAATATTTGAGGTCACTTTTAATGAGTTATGATGATATTACGGAACATTGGAAATACGGAATGCCTTTTTATTACCACAAAGAAAAAATGTTCTGTTATCTTTGGATCCATAAAAAACTCCTTCAGCCTTACATTGGTTTGGTTGACGGACATAAAATTGAACACGAAGATCTGTTGCAGGAGAAAAGGGCCAGAATGAAAATTTTATTAATCAACCATTTTGAGGATATCCCCAAAAAGAAAATCAAATCCATTTTAAACCTGGCTTTTGACCTTCGCAAATAGCTACATCACCCCATTATCCATCTTACATCTTCCATTATCCATCAGATATGTCTGCGTTAAAATCAAAACTTTATCAGCTTTGCTTAACTTTTATTCAAAATAGGATAGAAAATATAGAATATTCACTGCAACAAGCCAGGCAAGCTTCGAATGATGATACGAAAAGTAGCGCGGGTGATAAATATGAAACCACGCGCGAAATGATGCAGCAGGAAATGGATCGCAATAGTAAATTACTGTATGAAGCAGGTCAGCAGAAAATTGCTTTACAGCAGATTGAAAATGTAGAATCAGATCGATTGGTTAAAAATGGAAGTTTGGTGCTCACTACTGAAGGTAATTTTTATATCAGCATTAGTGCAGGCGAATTAAATACCGATGGACAAAAATTCTTTGCGGTATCACAGGCTTCGCCGATAGGGAGGTTTTTGATTGGAAAAGCTATCAATGAAAGCTTTAAGTTTAATGGGAAAGATTATATTGTAAAAGAAATACTGTAAAGTTTTTAGTTGGCAGTTCAACATTGCAGTACTAGGCGATTCTATATTATCGCTGGCACTGAAGATCTGCGTTTAAATTTGTGTCATCTGCGGGAAACCTTTTTCATATTTATTCCCGCTGATTTAAGATGATAAACGCAGATGATAAGTTTTCAGCTAACCAGTTCTAACAGTTAACCAATAATCAACTGAAAACTCCTAATTGTAAAGCTACTTAACCCCCATCCGTTGCGCAAAAGCCGGCACCAAATAAGCCTTTAAATCCGAATAAGGAATAAACACTACAATTTGCCCTTGAGCGTAACTTGCTACTTCGTATGGGTTATACATAAAAGCGATGCCGTTCGCATTGAAATAAAAGTTATTATTTGGTTTTATAAAATCATCAAAAAGCACAGTGCTTAAAGCATCTTTGGCTTTAATATTATATTCTTTGCGAAGATTGCGTTCTAAAATACCCTGTAAAGTATTCGAATCAATTTTAACAATGTCGCTCAATACCATTTGTTTTTTGTTCTTCACATCCAAACAATACATCACACTGCTATAATTACCATGTGCGCCGCCGGTATAAGCATCAGCCAGGAAATCGATTACCACATAACCATTATCGTTATAATTAACCGATTGCTGACTGTTGTTGGTGTAATTCATCCAGGCCTCATAATCATCACCATTGCTATTTTGTTCGGCAACCTGCAATTTATAATCTTTAAAATAGTCTGCAGCAATATTTTTAAAACCATTTGTCCGTTCAACCTGCGCTTTTATTCCCAATATCTTTTTAAGTTCAGTATTTAACCAGTTGCCGTATTCATCTGAATTTTTACTTTCCAGGTATTCAAAGCTGATCTGCGCAGCTGGCGATTTGGCCTGGTTGGCAAAAGCTTTAACCGAATCTTCGTAAATGCCTGCATTGAACTGATAACTTCCTTCAGGATATTTTTCTTTCAGGGCAATCGGGTATTTTTTTGTTTCATCGCCACTTTCCCATGTGCCGTCAAAACCATTTCCATTCCATTTTAATTTTAAATGTGGTGATTTTGAATCCTGCGTAAAGTATGATTCATAAAAACTATACTCGGTAAGTACCATGCTATCTTTCCCGATTAGCGTATCGGTTGAGAGGTTAAGCCATGAGCCATCGTAATAATAAAAACCGCTTACATCGTCATCAACTTTTTGCAGATGCATGACTACCTTTTTGCCTGCAATGGTGCCTTCTAACCGCTTATAGAAACTCTCGGTAAGCCCGGCTTTTACATTAACCGTACTATCTGTAGTTTTGCTGGTATTGGTTCCGTTTTTAGGACTGTTACACGCTGATATTATCGCTAATCCAAAAAGGCAAAAAAGAAAAGAATACTTCATAAGGCAGACAAATTAACTAAATTGGAAGATTGTCACGTTGTATTATCTAATTGCTCCAATCTTCCAAATTTAAACCTCTTTACTAAGATTTTGTTTTGTTAAAACTCTTGTTTATGCTGTAATATAAGTTTTTTGCCGTGTATCTTCCCGGATCAATTATTCTTCTGATGGTGTAAAGCGGGAAGTTTTCATCTCTTGAAGTAGACAGAATAAATGAAGCCTTAAAGCCATGTTCCTTTAGTTTATGCAAAGTAGATGATTTGAAAACTCCGTAAGGAAAAGCAAAATATTCTATTTTTTTTCCAGTAATCTGCTCCAGTTTTTTTGTGGGTTCATCAATTTGAGTGGTCCAGTCGGCATTGGTAAACTGTGCAAAGTTTTTATGATCGTAGGTATGGCTGGCGATGGTATTTCCTTCATCAGCTAATTGTTTAATCTGCTCTTTAGTCATGTAACTAATGCGGCCTTTTTTCCCGATAGATACCGTCATGATAAAATAAACACCTTTAAAACCGTACTTTTTCAATGTGCTGTTGCCAATCGTGAATTGGTCTTCATCCGTATCATCGAAAGTAATCATAATAGGCTTTTCGGGTAATTTAGCACCGTAAACCAGGTAATTGTACAACTGATCGGGTAAAATAGAGTGGTAACCACTATCGGCCAGCATTTTCATGTGCTGCTTAAATTTATCAGGAGCAATAATATCGTCATGTGCTCTTTTACTATCACTAGCAATATTATTCCTGATCTGGTGATAACACAGTACAGGAACCTCTCTTTTTGCCAAAATGGTTTTGTTATCGGCAGGTTTGGTATTTGCCGAATCTATTTTAACCTTTTCGGTAGGATTTGCAACTGCTGTTTTTTCTTTTGAAGCCTTAGAGGGCTGGCAAGAGGTTAAAAGTAGTATTGAAACTAAAGCATAGAGCAGGAAACCTTTCATAACGTACTGGTCTTAATTAAAAGCTATTTTTAATGCTGTTGCTCAATGTTTTTGGCGACCAGTAACCACTTGCAATAATCCGGCGGATGGTAAACAACGGGTCTTTTTCATCACGTTTGGTTGATAGTTGATAAGCCATTCTAAAACCACGTTTTTTAAGCTCAGGGATGCCTTCTGCATTCCATAAGCCAAAAGGATAGGCGAATTCGGTCATTTTTTTGCCGGTAATTTCTTCCAGTTTTTTGGTTGGTTTATCTAATTGCTCTTCCCAATCCTTACCGGCATATTTTTTAAAGTTTTTATGGTCATACGTATGGCTGCCGATCACATTTCCTTCATCTGAAAGTTGTTTAATCTGCTCTTTCGTCATGTAATCCACAAATTTGCCTTTTCTACCTATCGAAACGGTCATGATAAAATAAACCGCTTTATAGCCCAGTTTTTCTAAAGTTGGGCGTACAATGGTAAACTGGTCCATATCGGTATCATCAAAAGTTAACATAATCGGTTTGCTCGGTAGGGCAGCACCAGTGTTCAGGTAAGCATAAAGCTGATCTGGTAAAATGGTGTGGTAACCGCTATCGGCCAGCATTTTCATCTGATCTTTAAAGTTCTGGATTTCTACAATATAGTCTTTACCTACTTTACCATCAGTTGGTTTCCAGTTTCTTACCTGGTGGTAACATAAAATTGGCACTTGTTTTCTGGCTAAAATGGTTTTAGCATCAGCAACTTTAATTTTCGAAACATCAACTGGTGTTCCGGTACTTGCTTCTGTTTTGGTATTTTTTTCGGCAGAATCTTTATTGGCAGAATTTTCTGTTTGAGATTTAGATTGGCAGCTGGCAAATAAGATTGCTCCGGCTGTTATTAAGGTTAAAAAGCTGTATTTCATTATTAGGATATATAACTACAAAACTATGAAATCCATTAATTATTTATCTATCAAAATAAATTGTGTTAATAATTAATTTCAGTTGTTGGAAATTATGCTAACTATCGCATTTATTACACATCAGGGCCTGCTTAATATCCTTTAATTAAATAATTTAGCAGCTCAAACAAATTTTGATGAATAAACTTTACAAACTCCTGCTCGGTGCGCAGTTTTTATCTTTAACTGTTGCTGCACAAAACAAAACCTTTACCATTACCGAAAATATTCAGCCACAGCCTAAAGCAAATTATCAGCTTGCATCGCGTTTTTCGCCCAATAAGTTGAAGAAAATGGTTTATTCTACCACTGTAGATCCACATTGGCTAAAATTGAGCAACCGATTCTGGTACACTTTCGAAAGTCCAAAAGGGAAATTCTGGTACCTGGTAGATCCTGCATCAAAAAACAAAAAACTGATGTTTGATAATGCTAAACTGGCAGCAGATATTACCCTGATTGTTCGGGATCCATTTGATGCAGAACATTTACCGCTCGAAAACTTAAAATTTGCAGCCGACGAAAAAAGCATTTCTTTCGAAATCAAAAGCACGGTTGATGAGCTAAAACAAGATAGAAAAGATAAAAAAGCCGCAGATTCTATGCAGAAAAAAATATTTTCTTTCAAATACGAATTGGCCAGTGCAAAATTAACTGAGGTACCAAATTTCAGTAAACCAAAGCCTAAACCATCATGGGGATCTGTAGCACCAGATTCTTCAGCCATCATCTTCTCCCGTAACTACAACCTGTTTTGGATGGATAAAGACAACTACAAAAAAGCGGTTAAAAATGAAGATGACAGCACCATTGTAGAGCACCAGCTCACTAAAGATGGCATTAAATTCTATTCGTACGGAAGTGATGGCGATGGTGAGAACAATGTGGAGAACGAAAAAAACAATAAAAAACGTCGCGGCGCTTATGTGCTTTGGTCGCCGAATTCAAAATATTTTGTTTTGGATAGAACCGATTCGCGCAAGGTTAAAGATCTTTGGGTAATTAATAGTGTTACGCCTGGTCGGCCAACTTTAGAAACTTATAAATACCAGATGCCCGGAGAGGCCGAAGCTCCTCAGGATGAAATCTTGCTGTTCGATTTTGCTACGAAGTCTTATAAAAAAATGAATGTTGCCGCATTTAAAGATCAAAGTATTTCGGTATGGGGCAAACCATCATTAAATAAAGACCGTGATAACGAATTCCGCCCATCTATTTGGTTGGGTAACGATAGCAGGTTCTATTTTTCGCGTACCAGCCGCGATTTAAAACGTATTGACATTGGTACGGTTGATATTGCTACAGGTAAGGTTACGCCATTAATAGACGAACGTTTTAATACGTATGTTGAAGTTAATCGCCCGGGTTTGGTTAACGATGGTAAAGAGTTGATTCATTGGAGTGAGCGCGATGGCTGGGCACATTTTTATCTTTTTGATGGAAATGGGAAGCTGAAAAACCAAATTACCAAAGGTGCTTTCCACTGTGAGAGTATTGTAAATATCGACGAGAAAAAACGCATTCTTTATTTTACCGCTAATGGAAGGGAAGGCAAAGAAGATCCTTATTATCTGCATCTGTACAGTATTAATTTCGATGGTTCGAACATGAAACTGTTAAATGCAGGCGATTTTGATCATCTGGCAAATATGAATGATAACAATACTTTCTTTGTTGATAATTATTCGAGAGTAAATACTGCACCAAAAGCTACACTTTACGACGGAAGCGGAAAAAAAGTGATGGATCTTGAAACTACAGATCTTTCCTTGCTGGTGGCGGCAGGTTACAAATTTCCTGAGCCTTTTAAAGTAAAAGCAGATGACGGCATAACTGATCTGTATGGCGTAATGTATAAACCTTTCGATTTTGACCCTAATAAAAAGTATCCGATCATCGAATATGTTTACCCAGGGCCACAAACAGAGGCGGTAAATAAAGCTTTCAGCAAAAGTATGGACCGTACCGAGCGTTTAGCGCAATTTGGTTATATCGTAATTACGGTTGGCAACCGCGGCGGAAACCCTTCACGTTCTAAATGGTACCATACTTATGGTTACGGCAATCTGCGCGACTATGGTTTAGCTGACAAAAAAACTGCTATTGAGCAATTGGCCGCAAAATATTCTTACATAGACGAGTCGAAGGTGGGTATTACCGGTCACTCTGGTGGTGGTTTTATGTCTACAGCCGCCATGTTGGTTTATCCGGATTTCTTTAAAGCTGCGGTTTCGAACGCAGGAAACCATGATAATAGTATTTACAACCGTTGGTGGAGCGAGAAACACCATGGTGTAAAAGAAACCATTTCATTAAAGGGCGATACCTCATTTAAATATAGCATTGATAAAAATCCTGATCTGGCCAAAAACTTAAAAGGACATTTGTTATTGATGCATGGCGATGTAGACAACAATGTGCACCCGGCAAACTCAATCCGTGTAGCCAATGCGCTAATGAAAGCAGGTAAACGTTTCGATTTCCTGATTATTCCAGGTCAGCGCCATGGTTTTGGAGATATGACAGAATATGCTTTCTGGAAACTGGCCGATCATTTTAACAAATATCTAATTGGCGATTTTTCTGACCCAAGTAATGTTGATCTGGTAGAAATGGACAGAGATATTGAGCAAAACGGAAAATAATTTCATTTAACCACAGATAAAAAGGATGCACACAAATTCAATCCGTGTTTATCAGAGTCTATCCGTGGTTAAATATTTTTACTGCAAGCCATCTGTTTTTTGGAAACAATTTTCCCACCATGGTTTGTGTCCTTACGAACCATTTTTTATAACGATAAGTCGTCATTGCGAAGCTAATTTTTCATTAGCTGTGGCAATCTAAATAGTAAGTGTTTGTTTTACTGTTAGATAGTTTTTTGGAAAGCAGGACCAGGTAGTTCTTCGGTTATTTCAGTCCTGCTATTGCCTATAGTCCCGATTTGAATTTTCTTAAATACAATATTTTCTTAAATCGGGAGCTATTTGGCGCTATCAGGTTTAATTATTGTAGGGTTGTGTTCCAAATCTAAACCTTTCGATTGCAAAGTTTTCTCTTTTCGTCATGGTTTGTGTCCCCACAAACCATTTTAGAGACGATCTAAGAGCGAAACAATTAAAGGGACATGACTGTTGTTTTATTATGAATTATAAAAGCACAATTTTGGCAGCATTTCTCTTGGTTGGAGGGATTGCCAGTAGCAGCGCTCAAGATATAAATCAAAAAGATGTTCCATCTGTTATTAAAGCGGCATTTAATAAAGCTTATCCGAAAGCAACAGATGTAGACTGGGAAAAGAAAGGCGCAAACTATGAAGTCGATTTTAATGTAGGAAGCGTTGATCATAAGGCTACTTACACTTTTTCAGGTAAAACACTTTCTTTTGAAAAGGATATCCCAAATGGCAAATTGCCAGCAGTAATTGCTAAAAATATTAAAGCAAAATATCCAAAAGGCAGGATTGATGATGTTGACTGGATTAATACTGCCGGAAAAATAACCTACAAAATCGATATTGAGGGTACACCCGATGTAAATGTTTGGTATGATGCCAGTGGAAAGTTTATCAAAGAGGTAGCCGATTAAATTTTAAACATGATTGTGATGGCTTGTTTCCCCACAAACCATTTTGTTGTATTTAACCACAGATAAAAAGGATGCACACAGATCAATCCGTGTGCATCTGTGATTAATAGTAGCTTGTTTAATAAGAGTCAAACAAAAAAGCCCCGAAATTTTCGGGGCTTCTGATCTGTTAAGGTAATCCGTTAATAGCTTTTATTTGTAAAGGTAATTTACAGCAATTACATCATTTGCATTGAAAGTGCGGTTGCCGCCGTTAGAACAGGCTAACATGAATGAAGCTGCATCAGGATTAGAAGGTGTTCCTGGTATTCTTACAGCGCCAACATTCGATGCGCCTTCATTGCCTGCACCACTTGCACCACAGCTAAAAGCACGGTTCATATAATCTGTATGACGGAAACCAATGCAATGGCCAACTTCATGCTGGATTACTGAAGCCAGGTACAGCAAATTAGGATTAGAACCATATGCAGCTGAATTGGTGTTCATTCTGATCTGGTTAAAAGGCTGACCTGATGAAGTAGGAAAACCAGCAGAACCTAAGGTAATAAAACCACCACTCGGACCTTCGTTAAAACCTACTACATTAATGTTTCCGGTTGTTCCGGCGTTAGCCCTGCGGAAAGTGATACGTAAACCCAAAGAGTTGTATCTCGAAATCATGGTGTTTACAGCATCGCTATATACCTGCGGCAAATTGGTTACCGATACTGTTATTACACGTGGCAACGATTTAACCAGGTTTGTGGTTCGGTACTGTTCAGTTTCGGCAATGTTTAAATTTGCATCAGTAGAAGGTTCAGCTAAATTGTCGTCAGTTAAAAGGATATCGCCTTCCACCAAATAACCTTCGTCTATCTTACGGATATTGTCGGTACTGAAGCCTAAGGATTTGATCTGTGATAACTTGTCTGCTGAAATTTCAGTCTTGCTTTCTACTGCATTTTCTGTATTATTACTCTTACAAGAGTATAGGTTCGTGAGAAGAAGGCATGCTGCTGCAATCGATAAAAAATTAGTTGTTTTCATCTTAGTTAGAATTAAATTAGTTTAGGTTGAATTAGTTAGTTAATAATGTTTGTGGATTACCTTATAAATCCTAATTTAGGGAAGATAAACCATGTAAACAAAAATTTATAATAAAATAATATTTGAAAGTCATTACTGTATATTTAGTTTTAGTTTTTTGTCTGTCTTTTCTTTGTTTAAACGCACAGGCACAACCTGGTGGAATAGAAAAAAAAAATGAAAAATATATTTCAAAAACAGGGAATTCTGTGAAATTGGGTGCCGATCAGCCTGTTCTGGTCAGGTTCAACCGCACCTTAACAGCAGCCGAAATTCAATTATTGAAACCCCAAAAAAGTCTTTCAGGCGACTATTTTATTGTCCAAAAATCAAATATTTCTAACTTTTCAAACCATGTAATTTACCAGGAACAAGCCAACGGACTTTGGAAGGTGAGTGATAGATTGATGAAAGTGCTGAGTAAAAGCAATAAAAGGAACGATTCTATCCTGGTCCGACTAGCCTTAAAAAATATAAATGCTTTACCAAAGGTCATTGCGAGTTTAAAGATAAAATCAACCGATACTGTAAATCACATCTGCACTGTTTACCTATTACCTGGCGATTTAATGTTGTTGCTGGAGCTTAATGATATTTTATATGCCGATATTTTACCTGTTGCCAAAGAGGAGGAGGTTATAAATGGTCTCGACCTGACTTTAAACCAAATTTCTAACGCCAGAAATCTTTTTCCCGGCATTGATGGTGCAGGTATAAATGTTTCTTTTAAAGAAGGGATGTACGATGCTACCGATCTTGATTTATTGGGTAAAACGGTAACCGGAGCTACTATTAGCAAAACGCCTACCACTCATGCTACCATTATGGCAACTTTAGCTTTAGGAAACGGTAATTCCTTTATCCGGGGTTTAGGTGCAGCACCAAAGGCCAAACTTGCCTATTCTGATTTTACTAATCTGATGCCTGACCTGATTACCGATTTAAACAAACTTCAGGTTAGCGTTCAAAATCATTCTTATGGTACCGATATTGATAACGATTACGGAATAGAGGCTGCAGCATACGATAAACAGATCTTCGAAACGGATACTTTGATCCATGTTTTTTCTGCCGGAAATAAAGGAACAAGCACACCTTCAGTGGGGTTTTATCAAGGTATGACTGCCCGTTCCAATTTAACGGGTAATTTTAAGCAGGCGAAAAATCTATTGGTGATAGGAGGGATCAACAGAGAAAATATTTCTGAAAATCTGAGCAGCAAGGGGCCTGCATACGATGGACGTGTAAAGCCAGAACTTGTTGCTTTAGGCGAAGATGGAACATCAGGCGCTGCAGCAATTACAAGCGGGTCTATCGCTTTGCTCAAACAATTTTACCGGCAAAAATATAAAAAAGCACCTTCTGCATCTCTCATCAGGGCAACAGTGATTAATTCTGCTGATGATTTAGGCACACCGCAGGTTGATTTCGTCTATGGTTTTGGAAAACTCAATGTAACCCAATCGTTAAAAACTTTAGATGAAAACAGAGCCTCATTGTATGAAGTGGCCAAAAATCAGGATTTGCTTATTCCCTTAACTATTCCGGCGAATGTAGCCGAAGTGAAATTGACTATTGCCTGGAACGATCCTCCTGCTGTTGTAAATGCAGCACAAAGTTTGGTTAATGGATTAGATTTAAGTCTCGAAACTCCTACAGGGAGCCAAATCCTGCCTTGGGTATTAAGCAGTTTTCCTCATTTAGATTCACTCTCAAAACCGGCAGTGCGTAAAGCAGACCTAATCAATAATGTTCAGCAAATTACCCTTGATAATCCATCAACCGGTGCTTATAGTATTCATGTCAAAGGCAATAGGATCGAACAAGGTAATAACCAGCCCTTCGCAATGGCTTATCGTTACACATTCAAAAACACTTTTTCCTTTATTAGTCCTGTAAAAAATGAACACTTTTTTGCCAATGAAGATAATTACATCCGTTGGGAGAATACCTATACAAGCAAAACAGGGAACTTGTTGGTGAGTTATGATGGAGGTATTGCATGGAAATCAATTGCTTCAGGCGTCGATTTAAGTACAGGCTTTTACCATTGGAATCCACCAAATCTGTTTGTTAAAGCAATGATAAAAATGGAAGTGGAAGGAAATGTAATATTGAGCCAACCGTTTGTTATTTCCAGTCCCAGGATATTAAGCGTTGGCTATTTTTGTAAAGATGGTTTGGTGCTTAACTGGAACCCACAACCAGGTGCGAAAGACTACACTTTGTATAATATCGTAGATAATATCCTTTCTCCGGTGTTAACCCTTGCTGATACGATAGTTAAGCTTGATGCAAGCAAGATTACTAGCAAATATTTTGCTGTGGCGGCAAACGGTACAGATTTTACAGGGCTGAAAAGTTATACGATCGATTATACACAGCAGGGGATCGCCTGTTATGTGAGAAATTTATTTGCATCAGTGGCCGATGATCAGCGGATAAGAATTGACCTGAGCATAGGCACTACTTTGGATTTAAAGAACATCATCTGGGAAAAACTGACAGGTCCGAATACTTTTAGTGTTTTAGCGCAGACGAAACCCATTTCAAATCAGCTTAATTATACCACTTTTGATGATAAACCGAAAGCCGGAATCCAGTTTTATCGTGTTACTTTCGAAACGGCCAACGGTCAGGTACAAAGCGATCTGGTATCGGTGGTTATTCTGAAGGAGGATGAATTTTCTTTTTTTCCTAATCCTGTAGCTGATTATTTAACCATTCTGAGCGGATCATTTGAAGATTATAGTCTGTCTATTTTTAACATATTAGGGCAGAAAGTTTTCGAAGAAAAAGCCACGAGTTCGAATAAATTTGCACTTAATGCCTTGTCAACAGGGGTTTATGTAGGGGTGATTAATAAAAATGGGCAGCAATTGAAGAAATTTAAGCTGATTAAGAAATAACTCTAACTATACATGTTTTGCGTAAATCTTTGTGGTTAGCGGGAGGCATATGTTTGTTCCCGCAGATTTAAGATGATAAACGCTGAAATATAGTAACTAAAGATTTCAAGCTCTATCTGCGTAATTTGTGAGATCTGCGGGAGACTAATTGTACGTTTATACTCACATTTAAAATAGAACTCCTAATTTCTTCGTATTTTTCAGCAAATGTGATTAATTATTTGAAAAAATCCTTTAAAATGAAAAAACTCCTTATACTTTCAAGTTGCACACTTCTTTTCTTTGGTTCCTGCAAGCAAGGCGCAAAAAGTACTGATGGTAATGCCGATTCTTTAGCTATAAAAGCCATTAATGATTCGAGTTTAACCCAATATTTATCCGTTATTGCTGCTGATAGTTTGGAGGGAAGAAAACCTTTTACCAATGGAGAAACCAAAACCATTAATTACCTCAAAACTCAGTTCGAAAAACTAGGCCTGCAGCCAGGCAATGGAGATAGTTTCTTTCAGGAGGTACCGATGGTAGAAATTAAATCAGTACCTGAAGATAAAATGGTATTGAAAGGAAAAAATGCTTCGCTAACATTAAATTATTTAACTGATTTTGTTGCTGGCACCCGTCGTGTGCAAGATGAAGTGATCATGAGTAACTCACAACTTGTTTTTGCAGGCTATGGTATTGTAGCTCCGGAATTTGGCTGGAACGATTATGCGAACCTTGATGTAAAGGGGAAAACGGTAGTGGTGTTGATTAATGATCCTGGTTTTGCAGATTCTACTTTGTTTAAAGGTAAAAATATGACTTACTATGGCAGGTGGACCTATAAATTTGAAGAAGCTGCCCGTCAGGGAGCCACAGGAATTATTATTGTTCATGATACCGAGCCGGCGGCTTATCCGTGGACAGTTGTTCGAAGCGGTTGGTCGAAATCTAAACTTACCCTGCAAAGTGAAGACAATGGAATGAGCAGAGCTGTGGTAGAAGGCTGGATTACTTTAGATAAGGCGAAACAGCTATTTGCATTGGATGGGAAATCATTCGATCAATTGGCTTTAAGTGCCCGGAAAAAAGGTTTTAAGGCTGTTGATTTAAATATTACCACCTCACTGAAAGTTAAAAATACCATCAAGAAATCAGTTACTTATAATGTTCTGGCTAAAATACCGGGCGATAAACGTAAAGATGAAGCTCTTATTTATTCGGCGCACTGGGATCATCTGGGTGTAGGAGAGAAAGTAAAAGGCGATTCTATTTATAACGGGGCAGTTGATAATGCAACAGGTGTGGCAGCTTTATTCGAAATTGCTTCGGCATTTAAAAAGTTACCCAAAGCTCCTGGGCGTACCGTTTTGTTTATTTCTTATACAGCAGAAGAGCAAGGTCTTTTAGGATCTGAGTATTATGCCAAACATCCTGTTTTTCCATTAGATAAAACTGTTGCCAACATCAACATGGATATGATGGGCATAGCAGGTAAAACGAAAGATGTTGTCGTTTACGGCTTTGGTCAGTCAGAATTGGAAGATTATGCTGCGGAAGCCGCTAAAAAGCAGGGACGGGTAATCGTGCCAGATCCTGTTCCATCATCTGGTTTGTACTACCGTTCCGATCATTTTAATTTGGCAAAGGTTGGTGTACCTTCATTATTTACCGGTTCGGGTGTAGATAACATCAAAAACGGCAGAACATGGGGATTAAAGCAGGTGGCCGATTTTACCAAATTCCGTTACCATTCGCCACAAGATAATTTCGATGCCAAAACATGGGATTTATCAGGCATTGTAGCAGATGTTCGAATGCTTTTTGATATGGGATATCGCATCAGTAATGAAACTTCGTATCCGAAATGGAAAGACGGATCGGAATTTAAAGCCATTCGAGAAAAGAAGTAAACAAAAAGCGTCCCGATGGTAAACCGGGACGCTCTTCGAAAAAAAGTCATTTTATTAAGTTCCCTTAAGGGAGAATTAATTAAAAGTAGAACTGTACACCTAATCTTGGTGCGAAAGTATCAGCGTTTAAGCCAAAAGTATTGGTTTTAACTTTAGCACCAGTTCCTTCAGCTTTTAAAGTATAGTTTTCATAACTTAAACCTTTAACCGAAAGTTCGATACCAATTCTTTTTGTTGGGAAAAATGCAAATCCTGGAGCAAGTTCTACACCGATTTTAGTAGTAGTACCCACTTTAACAGCGTTATCGCCGTTAGCATCAGTTGTTTTTAACTCACCAAATGCCAATGGTACTGATAATTGTCCGAAGAATTTAAATTGATCTGATAAACCAACATAGTAACGTCCGAAAGGAGCAACTTTAAATGCACCATTTTCTGTTCTGCTGCTTACTTTTTTATCGTATTCGTAACCAACACCCGTACCAATTGCAAAATTATCGCTGATAAAATAACCAACACTTGGTAATACGCTAAAGCTGAAATCTGCTTTTGGAGCGCCGTCAACTTTTGTAGAGTTTACACCTACATTACCACCTAACATAAAATTTCCTTTTTCAGTTTGTGCTTGTGCACCATAAACTAAACCTGCTACTGCTACTAAAGATAATAATAGTTTTTTCATCTTTTTTATTATTTATTTGTGATTAAAATATAGCCAATTTTACTTTTTTAATTTCTGACTATATTTGAATAAAAGTCAACACTTGTGCCAGAAAACTTTGTCTGCGTCATCAAAAAATCAGTTTTTGCTCAACTGCTTAATGCACAAACAGATGTGAATTTAATGTTAATTCAATATTATTTTCGTGTGACTAAAAATCAATCGATTGATTAATTTTTTAGACATGACAAATTGACAATCTGACTTTTTTTGTATAAATGTCAGATTTTAGGGTAGCAGAAATGGCAGGTTTTTTGGAAAAACCTTCGCGCTATTTTGATTAAACCTTACAGGCAGAAATTAAATTTTCTATTTTCTTTTTAATAATATCGATGCTCTTCTCATCTGTCAGATTTCCTTCAGCATCAAATTTATTTTGCGCCTGTGCGATTAAAACTTCTGGTTGTAAAACCGGATTCATATTCAGGAATGTAAAAACAGGCAAAAATGCCATTTGCATTCTAACGGTTCCCCACATGCCTTGGGTAGCACCCATTACTGCAACAGGTTTATGCATCAATGGCGAATCTTTGCCGCGGCTGGCCCAATCGATGGCATTTTTCAAACCACCAGGAATAGAATAATTATATTCTGGAGAAACAATGATAAAAGCATCTGCAGCAGCAAGGGACTCCCTAAATTTCGTTACGCTTGCAGGACGTTCTTCTGTTTCTGGCAAATCATGATCGGCATTATAAATGGGAATGTCATCATAGGCCACAATTTCAAATTCGATACCTTCTGGGATCAATCCGCCTGCCATTTTAAGTAACATCGCATTGTAAGATCCTTTTCTTAAGCTTCCGCATAAACCAACAATTTTTCTGTTCTTTTCCATAGCTATTAAACCAGAACTTTATCAAAATGTTTGGTTTTTGCAAGGACATATCGTGTAGTTTAAAAATTTATAATCACTATTTTTGGCGTTTAATGTACCATAATGACTGAGAATACGACTACCACATCAATTATTGAAAAAACAGTTTTTCCGATCCTTTTTGCTTTAAGTTTTTCGCATTTATTAAATGACACCATACAATCATTAATTCCTGCAATTTACCCGATCATCAAAACCAGTTATCGTTTAAGTTTTTCGCAGATCGGGCTAATTACTTTAACTTTTCAGTTAGCCGCATCGCTGTTACAGCCTTTTGTGGGTTTATATACGGATAAAAAACCTCAACCATATTCGCTTGCAATAGGGATGGGATTTACCCTGATCGGTTTAGTCTCGCTTTCCCAATCAACTCATTTTTATACCATACTAATTTCAGTTTGTTTTATTGGGATAGGTTCTTCTATATTTCATCCGGAAGCCTCAAGGATGGCGCACGCTGCATCAGGAGGAAAGAGAGGATTGGCACAATCTGTTTTCCAGTTGGGAGGTAATGCCGGTAGTTCTTTAGGTCCACTATTGGCGGCCTGGATTATTGTACCATACGGGCAGTTCAGCGTGATCTGGTTTTCGGTAATTGCACTTTTAGCTATTATCATTCTAACCTATGTTGGCAATTGGTACAAAGGATTTATGCTTTCGAGAAGTAAGAAGATCAATATTCAAACTGTGGTTAATCAGTTTTCGAGAGGGAAGGTGATTTTTTCAGTATGCATTTTACTCTTGTTAATTTTCTCGAAATATTTCTACATGGCGAGTTTAACCAATTATTTCACCTTTTATCTTATCGATAAATTTCGTGTTTCGGTGCAAACCTCACAGATTTATTTATTTGTATTCTTATTCTCGGTAGCTGCCGGAACATTATTGGGTGGGCCAATAGGCGATAAAATAGGACGGAAATACGTAATCTGGGCATCGATACTGGGTACAGCACCATTTGCGTTATTATTACCACATGCCAGTTTGTTCTGGGTGGGTGTGCTTATTGTTCCTATTGGAATGATATTGGCATCAGCTTTCTCTGCAATTCTGGTTTATGCACAAGAATTAATTCCCGGAAAGGTAGGTTTAGTTGCCGGTTTGTTTTTTGGCTTTGCCTTTGGTATGGGTGGCATCGGATCGGCCTTATTGGGTAAATTAGCAGACTCTACCAGTATCGAATATGTATTCAATATTTGTGCGTTTCTACCTTTAATCGGTTTATTAACCGGATTTTTGCCGAATATTGAAACGAAGAAGAAATAGAAATTAAAATGGATAACAAGGGACTTTAGCAAATTAAAGTGCCACGAAAAATCGTCATTCCCAACTCGATTGGGAATCTTAATGCAATAAGCTTTAAGATTCCCGTCTGCGCGGGAATGACGAACCTTCTACTGAAATGTATCAATGGTAACCTATTATAAGGAACAGCTATGATTTTATGTATAGCGTTCGACAGCCTTTATGCGTTTAGAAGTGGAAATTAAATCCTAGAAAAGGGTTAAAGGTATTAAAACCAAAGTCAAATGCTTCTGCTTCGTACCAGGTATTTGATGGCGATTGACCATCATAATCAATTTTATTATATGATAGCAGAGAAAAGCCGAGTTCTATACCAAGTTTTTTAGTAGGAAAAAATGCAAATCCTGGTCTTAAGGACGCATTGTATTGCGTAAATTTTGTATTAGGCGTAAGGTTGTAGTTATAAGGGCCACTGTAAGTTTCGTCAGTTTTTACAAAGCCAATTGTTCCACTAAACTGGCCGAAGGCTTTAAGTTTATCAATAATATCTATATAATATCTTACCACAGGGCCGACTGAAAAACTTTTTTGTTTACTTGTTCTTGTGGTGGTTATGTTATAGTAGGAATCATAATTATTATTCAGATTTTTACTATAGCTGGCACCTGCTATTAGTCCAATAGCTAAATTTTTAGAAAAGAAATGCGCATAACTTGGATTTATGCCATAAAAATTTCTTTTTTCGTAATTTGCCGATTCCGTTTTTGACGAAGAAATACTTAAACTACCTCCAATTAAGTTGTCTCCTTTTTCTGTTTGAGCATTGGCTCCCATAGTGATAGCGCATACCGCTACCAACGTTAATAATTGTTTTTTCATTTTCATTTGTGTTTTTGTGTATCCAATGATAAAATAAAAAAATGAAATAAACTATGTTGTTAGTTGTTTTTGTGCTAATGGTTTGATTATCAGTTTTTAAAAAAAGACACCGACCTTATTATTAGATCGGTGTTCGGTAATAAGAATGAATAGATCGTATTTTACTTTAAATTTGCATTCAGGATAAAGTAATAAAGTTCAGTAGGAGAGAAATTGAAGTCGCTACCTATTTCGCCTGTAATTGATTTGAGTTTTCCATTTTCTTCTGGAAAAATGCTTCTGTAGTATTCGATCTGGGCACCGCCAATTGATTTGATCTTTCCGTTTTCTTCGGGGAAAATGCTTCTGTAATATTCGATGGTAATATTACCAATTGATTTGATTTTTCCATCTTCCTCAGAGAAAATGCTTCTGTAATATTCGATAGGCATATCCCCGATTGATTTAACTTTTCCATTTTCTTCAGGAAAGATGCTTCTGGAATATTCAATTTTTTTATCACCTATAGATTTAATTTTACCATTTTCCTCTGGAAAAATACTTTTGTAATATTCAAATTTCTTATCTCCAATGGATTTAATCTTTCCATTTTCTTCGGGGAAAATGCTTTTGTAGTATTCAAAATTGGTATTACCAATTGATTTGATCTTTCCGTTTTCTTCAGGGAAAATGCTTTTATAATATTTTAATTCTGTGTTTGCTGTAGTTTGTGCTTTTACACAAAATGCATAAGTTAAAAGTAGGGTTAAGCTTAAAACCTTTAAGTTTAGCTGGCTAAATATATTTTTCATTTTATTGAAGGTTAAAAGTGATAATTGAAAGTAAATGTTGGTGTGAAATTCTGCAGGGCGAGCCTTAGGTTATTGGTTTTATCAAAGTTGTAAAGCGATTCTTCAGCATAGTAATTTTGATGGAAAAAAGATACAACGGGCAATGAAAACTCCAAGGCAGCATGTTTTGATATAAAATAACTAAAGCCAGGACTTATACTTGCGCCCCATCCCTTTATTTTAGCATCTGTTCGGATCAGGTAGCCTTCATCATCAATGCGGTTAAAAGTATTTACCTGTAGAAGTAAGTTTGCCTGCATGAAAAACTTAAAACGATCTTTAATGTTGATATATTTGCGTACAAAAGGAGAAAAACCAAAGCTAAATTCCTTTACTCCATGCTGTTCTTCGTAATATCCGTATTCTTCATTCCATGCGATATAATTTTCACCCCTGAGTTTTGATAGATTTAATGGGATTTCTAAACCAACGGCAAAATTATCGGCTAAAAAATATCCTCCTCTTGGCGTTAAGGTAAACGTGTTTAAGCTGGGTGATGAACTGTTTTGTTTAGAAGTTCCAAAACTAAGGCTTCCGCCAGCAAAGCCGGTTCCTTTTTCAGTTTGGGCATAGCTGCGCCAACTGACGGCGCATAACAGCGCCATGATGATTAATTTAGGTTTCATTTTATTTGTGTTTTTGTGTGTAATCAATAATAATCATTATTGAGACAAAATGCAAGAAAGTGAACTATCATGTTAGTTACTTTAATTTTTAAACTGATTTTAGTAGCTTCAAGGTAAATGAGACTCTTGGTGCTGTTTTTGCATAGTATAATAATGAATTGAGGCTTGAAAGTTGAAGATTAAAAGTCTTTAAGGAGAAGATTAATTGATACATGTTCTACAGCAATGGAATCATATGTTAAGCGATAAATTTGAAGGTTGAATTTTAATGTCCTACGATGTTTTAGTTAATAAATTGAATAGATAAATGAAGTGTTTTCATCCCATAAAAATTGTATCATTTTTTCTTTTATCAGTTTTGATGGGATGTATTGGCAAGAAAAACGAGTTTATTTTTCTGGATCGTATGACCTTTACAAATTCATATGATAAAAACGCGGTGAAGATTTCATATTATATATTGATTAACAACCCGGAGGCTAGCAATGAAAAGCTAAAAACTGCAATTATTCAATATACAAGGGGTAGATTCCGTAATGATCAATCCTTGAAAAAGAAGGATGTTACCTCACTCAACTTTGTATTTTATAAAAAAACAGGCAACACCTCTTATTTTATTAAAAACGAAGAATCTCCTGGTGGATTGTCAAGTGAAGAAATAGCTCATTATAAAGAAGATTACATAGCTAATTATGATGTGACCAAATGTACCGGAGGTTTCACAGAAAAGCTCTATCTGTATGATTTACCAGAGAACACCGTTGTTCGTAATTGCAAATAATTTGGTATTAGCGCTAGCGATTTGTAAAATGAGATACGGGATTTAGCGCATTTTAATTAAAGTATTTATTAAATAAGGGCATGAAGAAAGCGATGTTAATTGGTGTCATAATTGGTATTCTTTTCTCTATTTGGGATACGTTGGTAAGTTATGCAGATACTGCGCCAATAGACGTTGAACCAGGTATTGTTATTGTTTCATGGTCAATAGTTGCAAAAACTATAATCTATATATTTATTGGTGGCGTGGCGGCACTGATGATTATGTTTATGATTAAATGTTTTGATCGGTTATTAAGAAACTGATATTTGTTAATTACCAGGCAATTACCAATTTGTATTTAATGTTGTTCAACTGGAAGTCTTTCGGCTCATCTTGAGTACATGCCGCAAGTAATGTCAATAAAATGATTAGCTTCTTCATATTTACCTGTTCTTTCTCAGAATTTCCTTTTAAATGTTGGCCAGTTTAGATAACATGATTTCCATAGGTTTTTAAGAAGATTTTTAGCTGAGTAGCCTGATGTTTATTTTTCAGGATATACTTCAATCTTCCAGATTTATCCAGTTCGTCACTAATATTGTCAAAAATAAAAGGGACAACTTCTTTGCCATTTTTATCCAAGAGTCCATAGTAATAACTACTGCCGTCGGGTGTACGAATTCCCGCGATAAAATAGTCGCTGATTTCAAAAAATGGATCGATGAATTCATATTTAAATGGTGTTAAAAGGTTCAGGGTATGATCCGCTAAGGCTTTCTTCTTTTTATCATCTTCGACAATAAAAAGCAAGGGATACTTTATATCCGATGATATAAATTCATTGATGTTCTGGATTGTTTTGATTCCTTGATCAGGAAGCCGCTTAAAGTTGAGGTCGTATACTTCATCTACATCATTATTTTTATGGCCTATTACGAATTTATTATATTTATCAAATCTTTGATACTCAAAAGGTAAGACCACTTTGTCCCGGTTGAATACCACTCCAACTGCAGATTTATCACCGGTTGTTTTCTCAAAAACATCATACCTTGGCTTTAATGTTTGTATATAACTTTGGAACTGCGGCAGGGCCACCATCTTTTTATTCGCCCCATCTAACCAATGTAGTTTGTCATCAACAATAAAATAATCGTTGCCAACCTGTTTAAGTTCCTCAAACTGTGCAGTTATAATTTTATCACCCTCTTTATTGGAAATCCCATATTTTAGCCCCTTTCCGTTTTCGAAAGCGTTATAAATGATATTGGGATTGTTTAGGTCAAAGAATTTCATACCCGAACGATGGTTATTAAACTTTACCATGCTGTTTTGCTGAAGCAGATCGAACTTCGTGGCAACAATCACATCAATTGTTTGAATATTATCAGGAAATTCTACAATAACGAATTGATTTTCGGCTGCAATTACTTCTTTCCCTTTATCCGCTACTTCATTATAAAAAGGAATGTCGCCAAGTTCTTTGATCCGTTCATTGGTTAAACTGGAAACATAAGACTGAAATTCCACCATCAGATCCTTCGCGGTTAACTGCTTCTGGGTGATTTTGGTAAGCTCTTGTTTTGCTTCGTTTTCGTTATCAGTTTTAAGTATGGCTAAAAAAGTATTACGCAGTTCTTTCAAATGATTTTTTACATCTTTCCTGATCGCGAGCATTGGCGTAGAACTTAGTGCAATAGTGTTCATCCTTAAATTCTGACCGTTATAAGCTTGATAACCAATAATGTCTTTGTAGATCGAAATGGGTATTTCAAGCTTGGCTACATTATCCTTGATCTCTTCTATTTCAATGGGTTGATTTTTATAGGGTACTTGTTTCGCTGATTTTACAATAGTGAATTTCTCGAAATCCAAAGGAAGCCTTAACTTAATTTCAGTCTCAATACTGTCGATCCGTTTCAGCCCGATCTGATTTTCTGCCAGTTTATTACCCTTAAAGAAATATTTTTTTTCAACGACTTCTATGCCCTGTTCAAAGGGCTTAAATAAACTATCCCTTTCCTCAATAATCGAGTTATTATCGGTCAAACTGTATCTGCTTTCAAAGTCAAATCTGCTTTGTCCATACAAACCAAGCTTGTCTTCTTTGTAGTTTTCATTAAAGTTTTGATTAAAATATAACTGCTTACAATAAATCTTGAAGATTTCATCAAGCTTAGAAGTGTTGTTGGTTAACGAAAACTGTGGTTCAGATTTTTGCACTGCGCTTTTTTCACCCGATGAAAAATGTGAGGTCAGCTGAATGCTGAAGCTAGCGGTCTTAATCAACTTGTTTAAGACTGCGGTGTCTTTTTCTAACTGTTGTTTGAGATCACCTAGCTTCATGGCTTGCAGATGTGCTACATACTCTTTTACCGGCTTTGATTTTTCAGGGTTTTGGCCACCACATGAACTCAGGAATAAGCCGATGACAAATACAGTGAGCGTTAATTTATATTTCATATTTGCTTTTACGGCAAGCTTCAAAAATCCTGCCAACACAACCTCAAGATTTGAATCCTCCTCAGCCTTTTAAGCCTCATAGCTAAGCTTGTATGGTTGTTGTTTTATGTTTATCAACGGTTTGCTGTATTGACCAACTAAAAAAACGCAGGAATTAACCTGCGGATTTTAATTTTACCCCCCCAACTTAGTGTGGTAAATAAGTAACGAATTCTTGCGGGATCCAGGTTTTATAGTGATGCACTTCTGCTTTTGCTTTTTCGCTCACCGGTATTTTCCATATTTCGAAAAACGACGATAAATTGGAATTGGTAGTTTTGCAGATGGTTGTATACCAGAGATCGATCCGTTGTTGGTTACTCAGCGGATGGTCGTAGTATTTTCTAGGATCCATTTCCCGGTATATTTTATTGGCTTTGATAATAGACTCCCATCCAAAATGTTCAATAATTTGGATGTACATGCATAAAGCGGTAAAGGGGCTTTTTCCCCATTTTTCAAAAGTAGGCTGGTTTTGAAGATAATTATGGATTTTCTCCTTTACTTTATCTCTACTTGCAATTCCATCGTGATTATATAAGCCCTTTTTTAATACTTTATCATATACATATATTGTATAAAGGTTAGTGGTTACTTCACTAACTTCATCCATATCAAGACCCCAAAATTGATGGCGATGGCCTAACTCGTGGAAATGGCCCCAGCTTCCTTTTTCTTTTAGTATTTTTTCGTTTAGCATCCATTCGCAACTTTCATCGTCGGGGGCCACAATTTTATCCCAAACCGTAAACATATAACCATAAGCAACCTGATTATCAATGATTATTCTTTCGGGATGTGTTCTGGTTTGACTAATAATGGCTAAATCGGCGTCTGCATCCATTATTTGATCCCATAATTTTAATAACGACTCAGGATTTTCTAAGTTTTTAATCCGGTAGGACGGAACGGTAAGAATAATGTTATTGGTAGCAAGTTCTGCCCATGGTGCAGGGTTATTTTTGATCGTTTCCCATTCGGCAAGGGTATTCTTTCCTAATTTGTAATAAGGTGCTTTAACCACACCACTTGCGGTAATATTAATAGATTTAAGTGTAGAACTATCTGGAATTCTGATGTACAACAATCCGCCATAAGGCGAAAAAACTGTTGTGGTATCTTTATCAAGTTCGAATGATCTTGTTAAATCAAAACCGGTCCTTACCAGATTATCCAAGTGTTTTAAATCGTCGTTATGGATCCCGATTTGAGCTTTTAAATATTGGTTTCTGTATTTAGGATCGACCACAATACTGACTTTCTCACCTGCTGGTACGTAAACCCCGGTACTATGCAGCCTGAAATAATCCGGGTATGGATCAGCTAAACCCTGTGAGCCAACTTTCACATCTATATTGATTTGCTCAACAGTTCGTTTTGCGTTTTGAGGCACTCTGCCTGGAAAAACCTTACTTTCTGGATAAACAAAATCTGTTGCTTTATCTACATTATGGATTTTGTCAAAAAGATATTTTGAAAATTTATAACCTGCTTTTTTTGCTGGTGTGGAAATATCAAGTGGATTTTTGAGCGTTGGAACGGCTAATGTATCACTAATCACTAAAATGGATTTTAACTTTTTAATAATTTGACTGTTATCAGCATTGTTTGAAAAGGTAAGTTCAAGATTTGGCTCTATTCCATAAGCATATTCTGTAGGATCAATGGCTGTAAAAGCAGGGTTTGCCAACTGTTTAAAGATAGCTTTCACACTAAGATAAAAAGGAACATCTTTTAAATTCAAGGTATCGTTAATGTGATTTGCCTGAATTAAAGTATAAGCATTAAATATCCCGGCCTTGCTGAGTAAACTGTTTATTTTAACCAGGTCGTTGAGGTAGGATTTGGTGTGGTCTCGATGTTTAAAAATACCTGGATAGGGGGAGCCATAAATGAGTTGACCGCCATCCCTTATATATTTTTCGATTTTTTGTTGTGCGGTTGTATCCTTAACATCTTCTGTTAAAAAATATAAACTGGTATTGGACTGAAATTTGGCGTTTTCAGCAATATAAACTCTCGCTTTATTGGCTTTTAAGAAACTAATTAAGGCAGGATCTGCAGATTTGGTTACAGCTATTTTAAGTTTTTTAGAATGAGTGCTTACATTTTCGAGTATGTTTTTTAATAATTTTTGGACATTTTGATCGCTCAATAATTTGCTTTCAAAATATGCTGATGAGCCGATGGCAAAAATCTGTCCTTTACCTAAGGTACTGGTCATGATTACTGTAGTTGAAACTTCTACCTGTGGGGCAAGCCTGTGTGTTGCTACGATATTAGGTTCTTCGTTAGTGGTATAAAACGCCGAAACAAATTTGCCTGTATCGGGCATGGGTAAAGACCTGACGTCTTTTAAAAGAGCTGATTTTTGAAAATTTTGTGCGAAGGCATAACTGGTGAGGAATACCAGATTTAAGAGTAGATAGGTTTTTAGATTCATTTTCAAGAGCTTGTATATTACAATTTTAAGCATCTAAAATTGCTATAACAATATAGCTTATGTTAAAAAAAGCTAAAATATGCCAATTGTTTTCCCTGAGTCCTTAAAGTTTAAAACAAAAAATCCCGCCCCAATTTTATTGAGACGGGATTTGATCGGAATGTATTAATCAACGTTTTGGTTCAGGAACACAAAATTATGATCGAACATATCTAACTTAATTTTGCTGTCTTTATCTATCTTACCAGCCAATATCTCTTTCGACAACTCATTTAAGATTCTTTTTTGAATGACCCTTTTTAACGGTCTGGCACCAAACTGTGGATCGTAACCCAACTGTGCCAGCCAATCTAAAGCTTCATCACTGGCATCCATCTCTATACCCATTTCGGCCAATGTTTGCTGTACCTGTTTAAACTGTAAGCTTACAATATTTCTGATTTCGCTACGGTTTAACGGTGTAAACATAATCAGCTCATCAATCCTGTTCAAAAACTCCGGACGAATGGTTTGCTTTAATACCTCAAACAATTCGTTTTTGGTTTTGGCAACTACCTCATCTCGGTTTTCGTCGCTTAAATTTTTAAAGTTATCCTGAATTAAATGTGCACCAATGTTAGAGGTCATGATGATGATGGTATTTTTAAAATTCACCGTCCTTCCTTTATTATCGGTTAAACGGCCGTCATCCAATACCTGTAACAGGATATTAAATACATCGGGGTGTGCTTTTTCGATCTCATCAAGCAATACCACCGAGTAAGGTTTACGTCTAACGGCCTCAGTTAACTGTCCGCCTTCATCGTAACCAACATAGCCTGGAGGCGCTCCGATTAAACGCGACACAGCATGGCGCTCCTGGTATTCACTCATATCGATACGGGTGAGTGCATTTTCATCGTTGAATAAAAATTCAGCAAGGGCTTTTGCAAGTTCCGTTTTACCAACACCAGTAGTACCTAAAAAGATGAAAGAGCCTATTGGTTTGCGTTTATCCTGTAAGCCTGCACGTGAGCGGCGGATGGCATCAGAAATGGCTTCAATTGCTTCGTCCTGACCAGCCACGCGCTGGTGTAACTCTTCTTCTAAGTGAAGCAATTTTTCCCGCTCACTGGCAATCAGTTTCGTAACCGGAATACCTGTCCAACGGCCAACCACACCTGCAATATCATCAGCCGTAACTTCTTCTTTCAGCATGCGGCTATCGCTTTGCTGGCTTTCTAAATCGGCTTTAAGTTTTTCAACTTTATCCTGGGCCTCTTTGATTTTTCCATAACGGATTTCGGCCACTTTGCCATAATCTCCTGCACGTTCTGCCTGTTCAGCTTCTAATTTATAGTGCTCAATTTGCTCCAGTTCGTTATTTACTGCATCTACCAGGTCTTTTTCACCTTGCCATTTGGCTTTAAATTCATCACGCTCTGCTGATAGATTGGCAATTTCTTCTGAAAGTTCTTTAACCTTCCTATCGTCTTTTTCGCGTTTAATCGCTTCGCGTTCTATTTCTAAACGCATAATTTCACGGTCTAACGCATCTACATGTTCAGGCACACTGTCCATCTCCATGCGCAGTTTAGATGCAGCCTCATCCATTAAATCGATGGCTTTATCCGGTAAGAAACGATCAGAAATATACCGCTGACTCATTTCAACAGCCGCGATAATGGCTTCATCTTTAATCCTTACTTTATGGTGGGTTTCATACCGTTCTTTTAATCCACGAAGGATAGAAATGGCATCCTGGGTGTCAGGTTCTTCAACCATTACTTTTTGGAAACGGCGCTCTAATGCTTTATCTTTTTCTAAATATTTCTGGTATTCATCTAAAGTTGTGGCACCAATGGCACGCAGCTCTCCGCGGGCAAGGGCAGGTTTTAAAATGTTCGCTGCATCCATTGCGCCTTCGCCACCACCAGCACCCACTAAGGTGTGGATCTCATCAATAAATAATACGATTTCACCGTCGCTTTGCGTAACTTCTTTAACTACAGCTTTTAAACGCTCTTCGAATTCTCCTTTATATTTTGCACCGGCAATAAGCGAGCCCATATCAAGCGAATACACCACTTTGCTTTTTAAGTTTTCAGGTACATCGCCTTTAATAATTCTGAATGCAATTCCTTCGGCAATGGCAGTTTTACCTACACCAGGCTCACCGATTAAAATCGGGTTGTTTTTGGTTCTGCGCGATAAAATCTGGATCACCCGACGGATTTCTTCATCACGGCCAATCACCGGATCCAGTTTTCCGCTCTCGGCATACTCGTTTAAATTCCTTGCATATTTGCTCAGGGCCTGATAAGTTGCCTCGGCATTTTGATCGGTTACCCGGTTATCACCGCGTAATTCTACAATGGCTTTTTTAAGGTCTTTTTCGTTAACGCCTTGCTCTTTTAACAGCTTAGATGTGCTATCATTAACGGCTAAAATGCCTAATAATAAGTGTTCTACAGATACAAACTCATCTTTAAACTCCTTTAAAAACGTCTGCGCTTTCTGTAAAACGCTATTTGCATTAGATGACAGATAGACATTACTTCCACTCACTTTCGGGAATTTGGCAATCTCTGCATCTAAGTTTTGATTTAGTGAATTAAGGTTAACGTTCAGTTTCTTTAAAACATAAGAAACAACGTTTTCATCAACAGTAAGCAGACCTTTAAGCAGGTGTGCCGTTTCAATAGCCTGTTGCTGATTGCCCTGGGCTATTTCAGAAGCCTGTTGAATTGCTTCCTGGGCTTTTATGGTAAAATTGTTGAAGTTCATAGCTCTTTTAAGTCAAAACAAATGCCATAACAATTTTGATTTTACAATCGGAAATTTTGTCGGTAAGTTTTTGTTTGAAGTGACTAAATTGCTGATTTTTAATGATTTATGCTGAAAATTTGTCTGATTTTATATTATTGATTTGAAGATATATGATAGTTAACACAGCTCCGCAAAATAAACCAGCAAAATGCGCAACATGATTTACACTTCCTTTCAAAAATCCATTAACTGTAGTCATTATTGTAATAGCTGCTATATTAATGATTATAAATTTACGTAGTTCAATAGCTATTTTTCTGTTGGTTAGCATGCCTGAAAAAACGCCTAAAAGCCCAAATATAGCACCTGAAGCCCCTACAGTTAGGGTGTAATCCGTTAGGTAAAAACTGATCAAATTTGCAAAAAAGCCTGTTAGCATATAGATAATCGCAAACTTTACATGCCCTATGGCCGGTTCAAGAATTGAACCTATATAAAATAGCATAATCATGTTCATTAAGATGTGAGGGAAATTACTATGTAAAAAGATAGCTGTTAGGAGTCTCCACCATTCTCCACTTGTAATTGCAGGTTTAAAGTACGCGCCGGCAGCAATTAGTGTTTCCTGATCAAAATTTTTAAAGAAAAAGCCTGAAGAGGTTAGCATAACAACGTAAATTAATATGTTGATATCCAATATTATTGTAGTGACAAAAAATAGCCTGGAAGGAATAAATATCTTTAAAAAGCTTTTAAAACTATCTATCTTATAGAAATTTAATATTGGAATAGGAACATTCGCATCTAAAATTTTATTTGCCATTTTCTTCAGTTCTTTTTCACTTATCAGTTGCTTTGTATATTCGTAATGTGATAGGAATTTATTTAGATATACTTTATTCCTGGAATTTTCGGCAATTATCAGATCATCAATGCACGTTAATGTCACCTCGTTATTTTTTATTACTATCGTAAATACACTATAAGATGAATGGTACTCAGAATGATTTATGGAAGCAGTAAGACGTTGTTCATTGTAGACAGAAACTTCCCAGCCCAGATCTTCAATCGTTAGATTTGCTAAAGCAATAAAATGTGCAGGTGAGTTTTCTACGAGTTTAAATTTAATTGTGGCCATAATTATTTCACAAGATATTCAATAATTACAATTCTTAGCGCCTGTTTAAATTTTTATAACAAACATAAATGGCCTTTTGCTGTCACACTGAGGGATAATTATTTCATAAAATCAATATAAAAGACAAATCTTTTTGGCAAAATAGTAGGCTGCGCGAGATCGTCATTCCCAACTCGATTGGGAACCACCTAGTGCTTATGAATGCCGATAAAAAACAAAAAAATAATGAATAATCGTAATGCAAGCGCTTTAAGATTCCCGCATGCGTGGGAATGACGACCGTGCTAATGGATTCTGTCTATAGTAGCGTAGTCGAAGTGTTTTATTAATGCGTTGAAATGGTTACCAACTACGCTCAGGCTCACATACGAAATAAATTTATTTAATTTTTAAACAGGCTCTTCGTTAAAGATTTTAATGTTGATGCAATGATTTTATTCTTGGCCTAAACCAGGTTAATGCTTGGCTTTGTTCTCAATGATATATTTACCAGCGGCTAAATCTATTTTTCCAATGTTGTTTATCTTACCATTTACATAAATATCCATGCCACGCGTAAGCGGTACGTTAATGGTTGCAGTAGAGTTGGCCGGAATGGTGATATCATATCTAATTCCATCCTTCGTTCTTTTCCAGGCGCTTATAATCTTCCCATAAGGACCAACATGACTAGCCTCAAAAGAATTCAAGCCTTCCACCACATGAGGATCCAGTATTACATGTTTAAAGCCAGGCTGTTTTTCATCAGGCTTAATGCCGCCTGGTGATTTGTATAACCAGGCACCAATTTCTCCAAACATAATGTGGTTCATTGAAATGTCTGATTTTGCATCTATGGGCCAGTTCTCATATAAAGTGGTGGCTCCATTTTCCATCCACCAACCCCAGCTTGGATAGGTTTTTTGAGCGGCAACTTTATAGGCAATATCGCTGTAGCCATTTTCGCTTAGCGCATTTAAAATGGCTTTGGTACCCAATAATCCAACATCCAGGTGGAAACCGTCAGCTTCTACACGCTTGGCTAAATTTTCGGCAACCAAAGCAACAGATTCTTCGGGAACAATTTTCCAATATAACGGAACACTCATTTCGGTTTGGATACCCGTGTTGTAAATTCCTTTTTCTTTATTCAGGTATTTTGCATTAAAAGCATCTTTTATTTTTTTTGCAAGTGCTGTATATTTAACGTGATCATCATTTTTGCCTAAAATTTTGGCAGTTTTAGCCAAAATCACTACATCTGCATAATAATAACAGGTTGAAGTCAGTTCTACTGGGGATTTAGATTTAACCGGTATCCAATCGCCCAAGCCCCAGGTGGTTAAACCTGTTGGGTAGGTTTCGTCAATATGGTTCACGTATTTTCTGATATTTTCGTAACAATCGGCAAGTAGTTTTTTATCACCATAAAAAAGGTAAACATTCCATGGAATAATGGCAATTGTACTTGTCCAGTCTGGTCCGTTGCCCCATTCATAACCCCAGCCATCAGTAGGGATTATGGACGGTAAAACGCCATTTGGTTGTTGTTCATCCCTGTGATCGGCAAGCCATTTTTCGTAAATGGTAATGCCGTCAAAACCATAAAGACCAGTTTCTATCGCAATCTGGGCATCGCCCGTCCAGCCGTTTTTTTCTCTCTGCGGACAATCTGTGGGATAGCCAAAAAGATTTGATAGATAAGAATTGTTGGTAGCGTAATATATTTTATTAATGATTGGTTCTGAAGATTTAACATCACCAACAACCGGTACATCACTGTGCATAAAATAACCTGTGAGATTTTCTTTTTTCAATTCAATTGGAGCAGAGCTGCTTACTTCTACATATTGAAAACCCTTATAGTTAAAATGCGGCATAAAACTTTGTGTACCATTTCCATTTAAAATCAGGATATCCGTTTGGAAGGGATCAGTATTATCAGTCGGACGGTAATGCGCATCAATATTGGAAATATCTACATGTCCGTTGGCATATAAACGTTCCCCATGTTTTAATTTTATAACAGTCCCTGCCGCACCGCTTACGGTTATTTTACTTACGCCAGAAATATTCCTCCCCAGATCGAACAGATAAGTGGTATCATTAAACTTTCTTAGACTTTTGCTGGCTATTTCTTCAACATTGCGGATAGGGTGCATGGCCTGTGCAACAACGTTTTTAGATGGTGCTGAGCGATAGATCACATTTTTCCAATCTGTATCATCAAAATCGGCGGTGTTCCATCCTGGTTTTTCTAAACGCGCGTCGTAATGCTCGGCGGTATAAATACTATTAAAAATAATCGGACTTAAAGTTGTTTTCCATTCTTTACCCGATTTAATGATTTCTGTTGTGCCATCTTCGTAAGTAATGCGTACATCAAGACAAAAAGCTGGCCTGTTGCGCCAGGGGGCGCGGTCGAAATCCCACACTGCAGTCGACTGGTGATTGTACCATCCATTGCCCAGCAGGATGCCAATAGCATTTTTGCCTTTGCTAATGGCGTTCGTTACATCGTAGGTAACATATAATGTACGCCTATCAAAACGGGTATACATGGGGTCCATACGGTGATTGCCTATTTTTTTGCCGTTTATAGAAAGCTCATATAAGCCCGCAGCAGCAATGTAGGCTCTGGCTGACTTGATTTTTTTAATTGTGGTAAAGGTATTCCGGAAATAGGGTGCAGGCTTAAGTTTTGTATTTTCGTTATCCGAAATCCACGCGCCACGCCAGTTTTCCATTTTCATCATTCCCGTTTCAAAACTGGCTATATATACTTTGTTTGATTTTCTTTGACTTCCATCTGCAATATCAATCTTCCAATAATATTTAGTAAAAGGTTTTAGTGACTGACCCGAATAAATAACCAGATTATCATCTGATTTAACCCAGCCTGTATTCCAAAGTTTTGCCGTGGCATTAACAAGCGTGGCCGAATCGGTATCTAAAAGAATGCGGTAGGCTGTTTGTTTGGCTCCCTGGCTGGCATCGTTCATTTGCCATGTAAAACGTGGATTTGGATTATCTAAGCCGATCGGATTAACCAAATATTCGGTTTTTAAATTGGTAAGCGATTGAGCAAATGTTTTGGAAGTGGGAGCAAGCGCAAAAAATAAAGCAGTTACCTGAAGAAATTTGAGGTTCATAGTTAAATGGTTATTCAAAAACTAAGGTATTAAAATAATGTACTGATAAGAGAACGCAATGGAAATTTTACGCATAAAAAAAGACGAAGTTTAATTCGTCTTTTTTTATGCGTAATCACATTATATGTGTAGTCAATTTCTAACCTAATATCTCTTTCAGTTTTTCCGTTTGGTGATCGGCCAGTTTTTGTAGTGGGCCAGATGCCAACATTTTCATCATCATGTTCAAGTCTGCTGAGATAATGTGTTTAGCCGTCGTTGTTCCGTTTCCGTTATCTGCTACAGTCCACTTTAATTCTACATCAAAAGGTGCTTTTTCACTCGGAATTGCTATTATTTCCTGGTTTTCGATACGGCTCGAAATTTTGATGGCCAATTTTGCCATATTCTGGATGGTAAACCGTGCATCATCCTCAGTAGATTCCCAGTTGTAAATGTTTTCTGGCATTAATTGCTGATGATTGTTCATATTGGATAGAAAAGTATAAACCTCAGCAGTTGGTTTATTAACTTCTACTGTGCTTTCGATAACAGTCATTATATATTTGTATAGATTTGTTTTTGCTCCAAACTTAAGACTCTGAACTCAAAATTCGGCCTTGTCCCCATTCTGAAGGATTTAAGCGCCATTTGCCTAATAATTCCATATCACTCTTGGCAATAATGCTGTGTTCTGCAGCATAATCGATTAAAGCGCCATAGCTTGATAAGGTGAGGTAACGACATTTTGCTGCTGCGAAATTTTCATCTGCTTTTTCGAAACCATAAGTGAAAATTGCCGCTAAACCAGCAACCGATAAACCTGCAGCTCTCAGTGCTTCAACAGCCTGTAAACTACTTTTTCCGGTTGAAATTAAATCTTCGATCACCACCACCCGTTGGCCTTCTACCACTTCTCCTTCAATTAAACTTCCGGTACCATGTTCTTTAGCTTTTGCTCTTACATAGATAAATGGTAAACCCAGCTCTTGAGCCACTAAAACGCCTTGAGGAATTCCAGCTGTTGCAACACCTGCAATAACATCTACCGAACCAAATTCTTCTTGTATGGCCTGAGCAAGTTTCTGACGGATGTAAGTTCTAACCTGAGGGTGGGAAAGGGTAATTCTGTTGTCGCAATAAATCGGCGATTTCCAACCAGATGCCCAGGTAAAAGGATTATTTGGTTGTAATTTGATTGCTTTTATCTGTAATAAAAATTCCGCTACCTTTAATTCAATATCACTTTTATTATACATGGCTCAAAATTACAGATTTATTTGTGTTTGTCATAACGTTTATTAAGTCACTTTGTTTTTAGTGAGGGAAGAATATCTGGATTTGAATTAACAACGACTTCCTAATGCTACAAATATTGGAAATTTTGATGGATGGTAAAAGCTATTTATTGCCACTTCCTGTAAATCAGTACGATAAAGAATAGGGAGGTTTTAAAATAGACTATAAATAAGTTATGATTAGTTTAAAGCTGTGTGGCGTGTAACAATTGATAAAGTTGGCCGTCCTAATTTATATATCCTATTTATGATAGTTTTAAAATCCGATTATTTCTCCTCGCACGAGCGCCTTACCCGTTTTATTAACGAAAACCACATTAAACGCGAAGATATTTTAGCAATTACGCAAGCTCCAACTTTCCTTACCATCTTTTTTTATGCTGATGATGCTGTTGAAGAAATTACGCACGGAATATTCTCCTAATTAAATTCCTAAGCGGTTACCGAAAATACTGATATCCCTTTAACCCCGAATTCGTTTACTTCAGGTCCATTGTAGTCGGTAATTAAAATATTTACTAGCGATAAATCATTAAATTTTAAATACGATGTTTTTCCTATTTTGCTGGCATCACAAAGCATATAAACACAATCGCTTTGCGATGCCATAGCCAAAGTATTCGAAGCTTCTTGCTCACTACCTGCATACAATCCTTCAGCAGTGATCCCATCTATACCTAAAAAGGCTTTAGAAGCATGGTATCTGGCAATATGTTCCTGTGCCATAGTTCCATGAACGGCTTGTCTTGCTGCATCAACCTCACCTCCAATAAGGTTTACGGTTACCGCGCTGTGCTGCAACTCATTTACTACCGGTAGCGAATTGGTAATTATCTTTATTTTTTTGTTTTTGATAAACTGGCATAATCTAAAGGCCGTGCTTCCGCAGTCGATAAATATAACATCGCTATCCATAATGTCTGCTGCAGCCCTTTTGCAAATCGCATCTTTTGCCTTTAAATTTACTGCCGCTTTATTTGCAAATGAAACCGGCTTAATTACTTCACTTATTTTCATGGCACCACCATGTGTACGGTAGAGGAGCCCATTGGCGGCCATAGTGGTCAGGTCTCTTCTTACGGTAACTTCAGAAACGCCAATTTTAGTGCTTAACTGCCGGATCTCGACTTCGCCAAACGCTTCTAAAAGTTCAAGAATTTTATGCGCCCTTTTTTGAAATGTCATATATAATGATTTAATTCGATCAAATTTAATCATAATCAATCAAAAATAATCATGAAAAATATAAATATCCTCAAGACCCAAATATTATCCGATAATTGGTACACACTCAAAAAAGTAACTTTTGAGATGACTGGGGTGGATGGTGCTAAATCTGTTTTAGAACGTGAAACTTATGATAGGGGAAACGGCGCCACAATCTTATTGTATAATAAAGAAACGAAAACGGTTGTACTTACCCGTCAGTTTAGGATGCCCACATTTATTAATGGTAATTATACCGGTTACCTTATTGAGTGCTGTGCCGGACTATTAGATCAGGATAATGCGGAAGATTGTATCAAACGGGAAACGGAAGAAGAAACCGGATTTAGGATCGATAAAGTAGAAAAAGTTTTCGAAGCCTACATGTCGCCTGGCTCTGTTACCGAACTATTGTACTTTTTTGTTGCAGCATATTCAAACGAGATGAAATTGCACGATGGAGGAGGACTGCAGGAAGAAAATGAAGATATAGAGGTTTTAGAAATACCCTTTGAAAAGGCGCTTGAAATGATGAAATCTGGTGAGATAAAGGATGGTAAGACGATTATGCTCCTTCAATATGCTCAATTAAATGAATTGATGGGATAATGTATTGTTTGAATTTTGCAATGATTTATTTGAATTGTATAACTGTTCATAACAAACTGCTGTTTACATTTGTTATGTCTAATTAATTTAAATTTTTATGATAGCAACAAAAGGATATGCGGCACAAAATGCCGAAACTGATCTCGCACCCTGGAATTTTGAGCGCCGGGAAGTAGGGCCTCATGATGTTCAGTTCGAAATACTTTTCTGCGGGGTTTGTCACTCAGATCTGCACCAGATTAAAAACGATTGGTTCCCGGGAATATTCCCAATGGTTCCTGGTCACGAAATTGTAGGCAGGGTGGTAAAGGTTGGAGATCACGTGAAGAAATTTAAGGTGGGCGATCTTGCCGGTACAGGATGTATGGTAGATTCTTGTCAGGTTTGCGAAAACTGTAAGCAAGATTTAGAACAATATTGTTTAGAAGGAAACACCCAAGCATACAATGGTTTGGAAAGAGATGGTAAAACGCCAACTTATGGTGGGTATTCTGATACGATTGTAGTAAGAGAAGAATTTGTACTTCATGTATCAGACAAATTAAACCTTGCTGCTGTAGCACCACTTTTATGTGCAGGTATTACCACTTACTCTCCATTAAAACACTGGAAAGTAGGGAAAGGTCATAAACTGGCTGTACTTGGTTTAGGTGGTTTGGGCCATATGGCGGTGAAATTTGGTGTAGCTTTTGGCGCTGAGGTAACTGTATTAAGTACTTCACCAAAGAAAGAAGAGGATGCTAAAAAGTTAGGTGCCCATCATTTTGTGGTAACTACCGATCCGGCGCAGGTTAAGGCAGCAAAGGGTACATTCGATTTTATATTGGATACGGTATCTGCAGAACATGATTTTAACATGTACCTTTCTTTACTGAGAACAAATGGTGTACATATTTGTGTAGGCGTTCCACCTAAACCAGCAGAAATTGCAGCTTTCAGCCTATTGGGTGGTAGAAAAAGTCTGGCAGGATCAGGTATTGGCGGTATTGCTGAAACTCAGGAAATGTTAGATTTCTGTGCGGAGAACAACATCGTATCGGATATTGAAATGATCGATATGAAAGATATTCAAACTGCCTACGATAGAATGCAAAAAGGTGATGTACGCTATCGTTTCGTAATTGATATGGCTACGTTGTAGACTAAATATCAGATAATACTTAATAATAGGGGTTAGAGACTGGAAGTAAAGGTCTTTAATCCCTATTTGTTTATCCAGATAAATCAGTCAGTTCCTAGGCAGTGTAATTTTGTTTTACAAACGCTGATATAGAGCTGTTATGATCAGATTCTACTTTGGAAATCTGTTTTTTGTTGGTTAAAAGCAAATTTTGAAGCGTACTTAATGAATCTTGAAGATAAGAGATAGACAACGTGCGTGAAATCCTGCTTCTGATCTTTTCTGCGAGAAACAATTCAACCAGGATCAGTGTGATCAAAAAGATATAATGCGTGAAGATCAGGTTATTGGTATTTTTGCTCAAAGGCGGCAATCCTAATGATACAAAGACAATATCTATTATTAATGGAATGCCGATAATGGCAACAATTGATATGGCACTTGCTTTCAGCGTAATGCTTTTTTCAGCCTGTTTTATCTGTTCATTTAAAGCCGAAAGCTTGCTGTTAAGTGGCGTATTTCTATTATTTTGTTGCTGCTCTAGCTTTTGAAGGTCTTTTCCATGTGCGATATCGATTTTTCTAATTTGCTCCATGATCGATGATTCGGCATTATTAAGCTTTTCCTGATCTTCAACGATAGATTCTTGCTCCGCTATAATTTTATCCATTACCATCAAATCGTCGGGGATACCATGGCGGAGCTTTTGTTCTGCTGCAACAATACGATTATCCAATTGTTTAAACTGCCTTTTAAGTTCAGTAATTTCTTTATTATAATGGTCTTTTTTTGAGGCGTAACTGTTTTCCAGACTTTGCAGTTCAGCTGCGTACTCGAAACTAGCCAACAGCTGCTCATTACCGGCAAAACGCTGATAAAGCCCTGTTAATGTGATAAAGAGTTCTCCCGTTGATTTTTCTGGGTTAGAAAGATCGTTTCGGTATGCTTCCAGATCTGTTTCGGATAATGAGGGTATAGGCATGGCAGATTAAAACGTTAAAATTATGAAAAAATATTATCGTTAAGGGAATTATTCACCCTTGTTTTCTAACTGAATGTTCGAATATATGTTACCTAACCATTTTTTTTACATTCTAGTGTGTATGGTCTTAGCTGTTTAGGATTATTATTGAATTAAATATTTAATTTTTTTTACTCTTAAATAAATTATTCTATATTTGCAGCAAGCAAGGGGTGAGAGCCTTGCATCAATCTTTGATTGAGAGCGTTAATTTAGATAAGGTTACAACATTAATTGTTGTAACCTTTTTTTATATCCTATAAATAACCCAACAATTTTTCTACTTTTAGCGCATTGCAAAATATATTAGGTTTCGCAAAAAGAAATCTTAAAAAAGCAGCTTCGTTAGTTTAAAGTGTGTTAAAAATATATGCCAAGAAATTATAGAATTTACATCAACGATAACACTTTGTTTATCTCCGATTTTTTGCCTGAGCAAAAAGAAAAAATTCAACAACTGGAATTTCAGGATTTTAATCTCGAAACATTCTACAAAAAACTAAAAAATGGTTCCAGAAAGAGTTATATTTTTTTAACGAAAAATCCTCAGGAAACCTTTAAAAAGTTAAAGAAAGATTGTACTATTATAAAGGCTGCCGGTGGTTTGGTAGAGAGTGCAAACGGTAATTTTTTGTTTATTTTTAGAAATAAAAAATGGGATCTTCCAAAAGGAAAGCTTGAAGAAGGCGAAAAAATGAAGGAAGCGGCTGTTCGTGAGGTAGAAGAGGAATGTGGAATCAGGGTTTTTAAACGCGAAGAAAAGCTTTGTAAAACCTATCATGTTTATCCGATGGGCAATAAAATGGTGATCAAGAAAACCAACTGGTACAAAATGAAGGTTAAAGGTGAACCAAAATTGGTTCCTCAAAAAGAAGAAGGCATTGATGAAGCAGTTTGGCTGGATAAGAACCATATTTCTCCAGTAATTAAAAATACATTCCCATCTATTATGGATGTGTTGAGGTTTGGAGGAATATTGTAGTGTGGATCTGAAATTTTAACCACAGATCGTTTTTGCCGTGGTGTCAGATATTACTATCTGACACAGGTTAAAATAAAAAAATCTGCGGTTAATATAACAAGCTGTCAGATGGTAACATCAGACAGCACCAAAGCCATCTAAATTTTAACCACAGATAAAGTGGATGAACACAGATCTAATTGGGCAAATTATTCGTTATCCAGTTCATCAACTACTTTTTTAACCTGTTTAAGGTATTTTCCGTAATAAAACCATGCCCATAGTTCAGTAATGGCACCGATAATCAGGATGGTAATGAAACAGTTAAGCAGGATATATACTGGCGACAACTTGCCTAAAATGCTTGTAAAAAACCAAGCTTTTTCTATAAATAAAAAGGCAGCAAGAAACCCTACTGAAATAAAGGCCACAATGTAAGTTAAAGCTTTGTATAGCTCAATGTTCAGTTTCATTTCGTAATAGAACCAGAGGATATTTTTGCGGGTGTCCATACTCATATCGTAAGAGTTTTTATAGAATACATAAAATTTAAAGAAATAGTAAGCCGTAAAACCACAGGTAATGGCATAAGTGATGAGGTATACCCGATTAACAGTAGTTGAAAAACCAAAAAAATGAGGTATTAAGGCCATAAACCCCAAAAAAAACAGTTGATAGAAAAATTCATGTTTCATTTTTGCCCTGATTTTATCGATAGGGGTGTGCGCCTGTCTTATTTTAAGCATATCGGTAGAAATGTTGCTTCCCTCAGGATTTTCAGCATTCCATTCGTTTTTTAAATCGTCAAAATTCATAACCGTTTTTCTTTATGATGAATTGTAATTTTTCTTTGGTTCTGTTGAGTTTAACCCGTGCATTTACCGCGCTGATTCCCAGGTTTTCGGCGATATCGCGATGGGATTGATTTTCCAGAAAAAGGAAGATCAATGCTTTTTCAATTGCGTTTAATTCTTGAACGGCAGCGTATAAATAGGCCAGCTTTTCTTCTTTTCCTTCATTTTCGTTTACATCCATTATATCGATGTTCTCATCCAATGGTGCTTTATCGACTTTTCTATTGTCTTTTTTAAAATAGATTAAGGCTGTATTGAGGCACACTCGGTACATCCATGTGGTAAACTTGCTGTTTCCTTTAAAAGTAGGGTAGGCTTTCCATAGCTGCAGTACAATTTCCTGAAACAGATCACGCTGTTCTTCGGGATCTTTCATATACATTTTGGAAATCTTATGTATAATCCCTTTATGCTGATTGATCAGGTTGAGAAATATGTTTTCTGTTTCTTTCATTGTATACCCAATAGGTAACCGATTTTTGAAAACGTTACAGGTTAAGTAAAAATAATATTTAACTACAGATAAAGGGGGGAATACAGATAAGATTCCATTAAATTGGTCGTCTTTTCCGATCATGTGGGAATCTTAATACAAATAGCTTTATGTATAAAAAATCGCGTTCTAGCGAGACACTAAGACTAGTTGCTGCTAAGACCAGTTGTTAAAACACTTCGTCCTACGGATACCACTCTGAAAGAGGGGTATAATGTAAATAAGATAAACCTGGATTTAAATCTGTGTTTATCCGTGCGCATCTGTGGTTAACAAAAGCTATAGAAAGTCAAGTGCCTCTTTGGGTACAAATGGGCTCACATCGCCGTGGTTTCTTAAAATATCGCGGACAATGGTTGAACTGATGGCTGAGTATTCGGGTTTGCTTAAAAGTAAAATGGTTTCTACTTCAGGCATCATGGTCTGATTGATCTGTGCAATAGCCCGTTCATATTCAAAATCAGCAGCTGAACGGATGCCCCGGACCATGTATTTGGCGTTTATTTTTCGGCAGAAATCTACGGTTAAACCTTCGTAAGTTTGGATTTCGATATTCTCATAGCCTTTAAAAACGGTCTGTAAAATCTGTAAACGCTGCTCTGCACTTAAGAAATTCTGTTTAGAACTGTTGAGTCCGATACCGACTACAATTTTATCGAAAAGCGGGGTAGCACGTTGTAATATGTTTACGTGAGCAATAGTGATCGGATCAAATGAGCCTGGAAATAGCGCTATCTTCATGATTCAAATATAGATTATTATAGTTAAAACAGGAATAGTTTGTGGCCGAGCGTTTGGCGTATAGCGTGGATCAATCTAATGAACAGACGAGTCAATCACCAATGAACAATTTAACTAAATTCGAAAAAACTAAAAGAAGAATTTCCATATTTCCTTGTTTCGGTATAACCCGGCTGGCTGTTTAGCTTCATGTTACTTTGGTGCTCTACAACGAGTAAGCCATCGGGTTTAAGCAATTGTTGCTCTTTAACCATCACCGGTATCTGCGGTATGTTTGGCATATTGTAGGGCGGATCGGCAAAGATGAGGTCGTAAGCGCCGGTCATTTGTTTTAATAACTTGAAAACATCGCCTTTACGGACATCAACCTGATCGAACTGGTATTGTTTTGCGGTGTTTTTAACCCAATTTACGCAACCATAATCCATGTCTACCGCTAAAATACTTTCTGAACCACGTGAGGCAAATTCAAAAGTTAAATTTCCGGTACCACAAAATAAATCCAATACGGCGCAGGTTTCAAAATCATATTTGTTATTCAGGATATTAAAGAGGGCTTCTTTGGCCATAGCCGTTGTTGGGCGTACCGGTAAATTTGCAGGGGGCTGCAAACGGATGCCCTTTAATTTGCCACCAATTATTCGCATAAATCTAAAGCAAGGAGACCGCTGAAATAGTGTTTAGGCATATCGGCCAGTAATTCGCTATTTTGTTTTCCAGCAGGAAAGAAGAAATAAAGTTGGTTAAAGTATTTTAATAAGCAATTATAATGCTCATCATCTTCGTTTATAATGCCTTGTAAATAAACAGGGATGGTATCAGTTAAACCCAGTTGTTCGATCATTAACAAAAGGAAATAATTAAACTCTTCCCCATTTTCTGATTGGTAGTGGTTTTGAAAGACAATCTTTTTATCTTTTACATAGAGCACATTGAACGATACTGCTGTAAAATCGATTAATAAAGATTCGGCGGCCAAATGATCGAATAAGACCATTAAAGGTTCAGACTGTGGAAATAAATCCGTTTTTTCGGGCAGATTTGCTTTTAAATCCTCATCTAAGCAAAATACAGTATTAAAACCTAGCTTCTCATTGTGTTTGGTATAAACTTTTGCATCAGAAACTAAATACTTAGCATAAACGGTCAGATCCTCTCCATCAAACCATTCATCAGGAATGAAAATGAAATTCGAGGTATGAATGGCCGCTTTTACCGCTGCATAATTTAACGATAGATAATTGTCGGTTTGAAAAGCAGATTTCAATTCTTTCTGTATATCATCACAACCTTGTTGATCAAAAATGATATTGATCTCTTCTGTATCCTTGCCAACCACAGCATAAGAAAAGCTGTCATTCGTTATTTTTAATAATAAATGGCAGTTTGCAGATGCATCAGCTTTAAAATCCGGATCAACTAATAAGAGACTATTGTTACTCATTGAAACAAAAATAGAGTTTTTTAAGGATTAACCGTAAGATGAGGTTAAATTTTTGACTTTACCACAGAATTATTGGCTAATAGCTTAAAAGGAAGTTTGCTACTTTGTTTTTTTTACCACAGATAAAAAGGATAAACACAGATCATTTGTGTAAATTCTTAATTTAATAAGTAAACTGATATATCATTAGCCACGGAAACACGGAGCTCACGGAAACAATTCCTAGCCATTTTGCTTTGTAGTTGCCCAATGAACCTTTTTACCACCTGAGACACCTTAGTTCACTTTAGTGAATTCATATTCGCCAAAAAATATACAATTAACTTTGTGTTCTTTGCGCCTTTGTGGTTAAAAGAACATCAAATATATCTGTGAAGATCTGTGGTAAAAATGTCTGTAGTTTTTTTACCAAAATCAAACCTTTCGGATATTCAAAAATCAAAATATTCGGCTTAAATTCGGAACATGAGTTATAAGCCTACCTATAAAGCGGCAAACACGATTGCAGCAACGATAGAACAACATTTTGTTAAACTGCATAAAAATGCGATTGCACAAGGTGAGATAGATTTGGCTACTCAACCAGATCAAAAAATAATTGAAGCGATAATTGATGTTGCTTTTTGGAGCAGTCTGCGTAAGGAGGAAGGGCATTCGCCGCGGATTTCGATTGCTTTTTTACCACCGGAGCAAACCTCGAAACCATTACGGTTTGCGAAAAAACTAGCGTTAAACGCGAATACCTTAACCAAAATAGCACCTGGGATTGAACGTTCAGGGATCCACTTAGGGGTATGGGAAGAGGATGGAGAACTTTATATCTGGGGTACAACCCTTAATATTCCGAACTTTTGTTTTGTAGTTGATGTTTCTGAACCTGGTTTAATCGTGATTAAACACCGGAGGATTTATGGCATTGGCAAGTTTACCAACGTTGCTGTGCTAAAAGGGGAGCAGATTCGTATTGTTGACGATAGAAGCTGTACAAATAGAGATTGTCCTCCTATTTTGCAGGCATTACTAGATCTGACTGTTTTGGCTAGCTGGAATGATCCGATTAATATTTTGATCCAGTTTTCGGTTTCTATGCGTGCGCATGGCAGGGGTGGGGCCTTATTAATTGTACCAAAAGGAGATACAAAATGGGAAGAATCTATTATTCACCCGATACAGTATTTGGTAGAACCTCCATTCTGTGGCCTATCTAACCTGGCGAAACAGAACGGAAATCAGAGTGAAATTTTCTCGCAGGGCGCTGTTCGCCGTGAGGTTGAGCATTTGGCGGGTTTAACCGCGGTTGATGGTGCAACGATCATCAACGAAGAATTTGACCTGATTGCATTTGGCGCCAAAATCGGTCGCGCAAAGGGGAAACCTACGGTAGAGCAGATTGCTTTTTCAGAGCCGATTGTTGGTGGAGAGGACAAAATTCTTTATCCCGGACAACTTGGTGGTACCCGCCATTTTTCTGTGGCCCAGTTTGTAAACGACCAGTCTCAGTCTATTGGTTTAGTTGCCTCTCAGGACGGCCATTTTACCATTTTCAGCTACAGTAAAAAGCAAAATATGGTAATGGCACATCGCATTGAAACACTACTTCTATAATTTAAATTGCTTAATTGTTACATTGTTTTATTGTTGAGGTAAGGAGCACTTAGAAAAGAGCATTACCTTTGCCACCTAAACCGTATTACAGCGGCATCCCCCGATTTTTTCATCGGGGATATAGCGGAAAGACGGACTGCCGGAACAAATTAGCATAGCAACTGCTTTTCAAAAACAATTTATCAATAAAACCATTTAACAATACATGTTAACCGATAAAAGCCAGCTTATTGCCTCAGCATACGAACATACACCTACCAAAGAACAATTGCTTTTTTGCGAACGGATGTCGGTATTTTTGCAACAGGATGATGAGTACCGCTGTTTTGTATTAAAAGGTTATGCCGGTACGGGTAAAACTACTTCTGTAGCGGCTTTGGTAAAGGTTTTGAAACAATTTAACCTGCGTAGTGAGTTGCTGGCTCCAACCGGAAGGGCTGCGAAAGTTATGAGTCAGTATTCATACCGGAAAGCACTAACCATACATAAACGGATTTACCGCAAGCGCTCAGCGGCATCGCCAGAAATGCAGTTTCAGCTGGCACCTAATCTCTCCGAGAATACGCTGTTTATTATCGATGAGGCCTCGATGATTGCCGATGAATTCAATGAAACAGGCTCTTCCATATTAAGAGATCTGCTGGAGTTTGTGTACAATACCAAAAACTGCTTTTTACTTTTTGTGGGCGATACGGCACAGTTGCCTCCTGTGGGGAGCTTGGATAGTCCGGCATTGAATGAGCAGTACCTTAAAGATAAATTCGCCTTAACAATTTCGTCGGTTGAATTGAAAGAAGTGGTTAGGCAGGGAAAAAAATCGGGTATTTTGGCCAATGCCACGATGCTGCGGAACCAGATTGCCAAAAATCCTGAAAATCCGATGCCTAAGTTCCTGACAAAAAACTACACCGATATTTACAACATGGCGGGGGCACGTTTGGTAGAAGGACTGGAGTATGCTTACCGAAAATTCGGTATGGAAAATACCCTTGTGGTTTGCCGTTCCAATAAATCGGCCAATGTGTATAACCAGCAGATTAGAGCAAGGTTGCTGTACCGCGAAGAAGAATTAACAGGTGGTGATCAGATTATGGTGGTTCGCAATAATTATTTCTGGCTGCCTGAGAACGAGGATACTGCTTTTATTGCCAATGGAGATATGGCGAAAGTAATTCGTGTGAGGGGAGAAGAAGAACGTTATGGATTCCGTTTTGCCGATGCCACATTGGAGTTTATGGATTTCCCTGCTGCGGGGCAGATTAGCTGTAAAGTAATGTTGGATACTTTAAATTTAGAAAGTGCAAATCTTCCTTACGAACAAAATAAAAAGCTTTTTGATGGCCTTAACGAAGATTATGAGCATATTGCCAATAAGAGACAGCGTATGCTGGCCATTAAAGCCGATCCTTTTTATAATGCGCTGCAAATTAAGTTTGCCTATGCTGTTACCTGCCATAAAGCGCAGGGTGGACAGTGGGATGCTGTTTTTGCAGACCAGGGTTATCTTACGGAAGAAATGATCGATCTGGATTTTCTACGATGGCTGTATACCGCTGTAACGCGAGCAAAAAAAGAGTTATATTTAGTCAATTTTGCGCCCCAGCTTTTCGCGAAGACAGCGCAGGAAGATTACTTTTAGGAGAAGATAACCACGAAGACACTATGGCACAATTTTGTTATCGTGCTGTACAAATTAAATAAGTTAGCCATAAAGTTATTTCTTTGAGTTTTCGTGCCTTTGTGTGCATAAGCAAAATGAGATAATCTTATGATCGAACATACTAACCGAATTATATATGAAATTTGCTTTTAGTCTTAAGAACAAGCTAAAAATAGCTTTCCTGCTTTTTTGCATCATGTGCTGCACTTTGCTGATCCGTTTTTTAGAGGATAAAAGTGTAGAAAAGATTAACGAATCTTTTATTTCAATGTACAATGACCGGCTGGTACCGGCAACAGACTTATATTTTATTGCTGAAAACCTATATCATAAAAATGAGATCCTTCAGGAAATAGTGTTGGGCAATAGTGCTGTTCATCCCTCAACTGGTATGGTGAAGATGAATAAACACAACCGTAAAATAGATTCGGTAATTAATAAATACGAACTTACTTTATTGGTAAAGCAGGAGAAAAGTTTTTTAAACGACCTTAAAAAGGCATTAACTGTTCAGCAAGGATTGGAAACTAAAATTTTGAACGTGGCTGGCACAGAGGGTAGGGCAATTTACGAGTCGATGGGTAGAAATGCCTCAAAACAGACTTTAGCTAAACTTTCGGCGCTCATTAAAATACAATCTAAAGTTGGGAATGAGCTGATTAAAGGATCAGAAATTTTTGTTTCAGGAACCAAGGTTTACTCTACTTTACAGGTTATTTTGGCGATAGTAATTGGAATTATGATTGTGGCCATAGTTTCGGCTTCTAATGCAGTGAAAATTCAGAGCGAGAAATTTAATTTGAATTAGATTTACCACAAAGTTACGAAGACACAAAGCAACTCTTTTTATCTCAACTGGAGCGCGTAGGTCCTTCGACTACGCTCAGGATGACAAAGCGAGTAAAGTAACTGATTGGAGATCTATCCAGTGTTAATCTGTGTTTTCCTGGCTAGAAACAAATTTCGTCATCTCCTTTGATTTATCAAACGACCGGAATGCAGCGAAGTGGAGAGATCTACCTCGAGACAGATTTCTCCACTTCATTGCACTACGCTCGAAATGACGATCCTTTTGTAATTTAATTTTATTACTATTCAGCGTCTTCGTCTGTTAGTAACCTGATCGAATCGTCAGAAAGTACGATTAAACGCTCTTTATACAATGAGCCAATGGTTTTTTTGAAAGCGCTTTTACTGATTTGGAAACGATGATAAATATCTTCCGGGGAACTTTTGTCGCCCAGTTCAATTACACCGCCACTCTTTTTCAGCTCCCTTAACATCATCTCTTTCGAATCGAGAATATGGCCATAACCGCTTGGTTGTAAGGTTAAATCGATTTTACCTTCTACACGGATTTTCTTGATCCAGCCCTTGCGCATTTCGCCTGGTTGGATATTATCGAAAACCTCGTTATTGTAAAGCAAACCTATATAAGTATTGTTGATAATGGCGTTGAAACCAAGATCGGTTTCTTCGGTAATCAATAAGCTTACTTCATCGCCCTCTTCAAAATCGAAGCCATCTTCTTCAACAAAATCATATAGTTTAGAAGAAGCCAACAAGCGGTCGTTGCTTTCGTCTAAATACAGGTAAACCACATATTTATAGCCTTTTTGCATTGGCCTTTTTTGCTCGCGATCCGGAACATATACATCTTTATCAATACCAAGGTCCATAAAAACGCCATCATCACCATCGGAAACCACTTTTAAAAAGGCAAAATCGCCTACTTCTGCATAAGCTTTCTGGGTAGTTCCCGTTAGGCGGCCATCTTTCTGTACAAAAACAAAAACATTAATGTTATCGCCAATTTCTACACCATTCGGAACGTATTGGTAAGGCAGGATGACTAGTTTATCGCCGTCAGTTAAGTTTAATCCAGCTTCTGTTTTGCTTAAAATCCTTAACTCGTTGTATTTTCCTATTTCAATCATTTTATTGGGGTCTAACCATTTTCTTCAATGGCTTTTGCTACAAAGGTAGTAATGTTTAGTTGCAAATTGGTTTTAAATGACTGGAGATAATTTTAGTTGTAGTAAACCATCTTTTATATGCCCTTCGACTCCGCTCAGGGTGACAAACTGTGGAAGATTTTCGCTGCTATCCGCGTTTATCTTTGGAGGGTCGTCATTGCGAGGCACGAAGCAATCTTAAAGCGTACGCAGGTAGCGATCATTGTAAGATTGCTTCGTCGGCTGAAAAAGCCTTCTCGCAATGACAATCCTTCTTGGCCCATGCGCTACGGAGTGCAGCTACTTCAAATAGGAATGAAAAAAAATATATATTTTAGCAGCTTATCTAAAATTCAATCTATAATATGAACAAGCAGATTCCTCCATTTTTTTTAAGCGACGAATATTTTATTGATGAGAAAGTAAACTTTTTAAAGTTTGCGAACGAGTACAAAGTTTATAACGATCAGGGCACTCAGATCGGGATTATTAAACAGCGTATTTCTGGCTGGCACAAGGTTCTAACCTTATTGGTTGATAAGCGAATGATGCCTTTTAAATTAGAAATTACTGATATAAACGATCAGTTACAGGCAACCATTACCAGAGGCTGGACATTCTGGATGTCGAAAATTCTTGTTACCGATCCGCTTGGTGTTGAAGTGGGTATTATTAAACAAAAATTTAAATTATTTAAACCAACTTTTACCATTTCGAGTCCAACTTCTGGGGAGGAGATTGCAAAAATATCTGGCGATTGGAAAGCCTGGAACTTTACCATCACTAACAATGCAGGTGTCGAAATGGGCAAAATAAGTAAAAAATGGGCTGGTGCTTTGAAAGAGGTTTTTACCACAGCCGATAAATACAATGTTTCTATCGATCCCAGTTATGCAGAAAGTAATCAAAAAGTTGCGATTGTGGCCACTGCCATCACCATTGATATGGTTTTGAAGGAGAGTAAATAAATGGGTTAATTGTTTAATCGTTGAATGAGAGAATGATTGAATGATAAAATGAGTGGATGATTGAATGTTTGGAAGAATGATTTAATAAAAATCACCAAACATTCAATCACTCAAAATTCAATCATTCTCCAATTAATTATTTTCTCATTTAATCATTTCTTTGGGCTAAATTTGGAACCTACAATTTAAGGTATCTTCATTGATATGGAAAAAACCAAAGAAGCCAAAAAGCCGAGTATTTTCAGTTTACTTGGAAACTACAAAGGCTTAATTTTTATGCTAATCCTGTTTGCGCTGCTCAGTAACGGTATCAACTTACTTTTACCAAAGATTATTGCCAGTGGTATCGATTCGTACACCAATAAAACTTTCAATCTTCAATCCATACTGCTTCAGTTTTCGCTGGCCATTGTTCTGGTTTTTATTTTTACTTATTTGCAGAGTATTGTGCAAACCTATGCTTCTGAACGTGTGGCAAGAGATTTAAGAACCAGGCTATCTGATCAGATTTCGAGACAAAGCCATGCCTACATTATTCAGGCTAACCCATCAAAACTGCTTACCAACCTTACTGCCGATGCCGATTCGATTAAAATGTTTGTTTCGCAGGCTATTGTATCTATCTGTTCGTCTATATTTTTAATTGTTGGCGCAAGTATCCTGCTCTTAATGATTAACTGGAAACTGGCACTTTGCGTAATTGCGATTGTGCCAATTATTGGCGGCGCGTTTTTTTACGTGTTAAGCAAGGTAAAAGTGCTTTTCAAAAAGAGCAGGGAAGTGATCGATTGGTTAAACAAAGTAATCAGCGAAAGTATTTTAGGTTCGGCTCTGATACGGGTAATCAATTCTCAAACTTTAGAATACCATAAATTTTTAGATGCAAATGCCAAAGCGAGAGATTTAGGGATATCCATCCTGCGAATGTTTGCAGCCTTGATTCCGGTTATTGTTTTTACAGCCAATTTATCTGGTTTGTGCATTTTGGTGCTGGGTGGTCATTTTGTAATTACCAACTCGATGACCCTGGGAGAGTTTACCGCTTTTAGCAGTTACCTCACACTCATTATCTTTCCCATTTTGGTAATCGGTTTTATGAGTAATGTTATTGCACAGGCTACGGCATCTTATCAAAGAATAGAAAGTGTACTCAACGCGGCAGAGATCAACCATCCGGGTACATTAACTTCACAGTTAAAGGGCGATGTCGAAGTGAAAGATATTAGTATGAATTTCGGCCAGAAACCAATTTTAAAATCAGTTTCATTTTCTGCCAAGGCAGGTTCTAAAACGGCCATTATTGGGCCTACAGCTGCAGGAAAAACGCAATTGCTTTATATTTTAACAGGTTTGATTGATGCTGATTCGGGAGTGGTATTGTTTGATGGTGAAGAGATTAAACAATACAAGCAAGAGAATTTTCACCAACAGGTTGGTTTTGTATTTCAGGATAGCATCATGTTTAACATGAGCATTCGGGAAAATATTGCCTTTAGCGATACTGTTACAGACGAATCGTTGGCGAAGGCCATTGCTACTGCTGAACTTAAGGATTTTGTAGATGCTTTGCCAGACCAGTTAAATACGATTGTTTCAGAACGGGGGAACAGTCTTTCGGGTGGACAAAAACAGCGGATTATGTTAGCAAGAGCCCTGGCTGTAAATCCGAAGATTTTATTACTGGATGATTTTACTGCCCGTGTTGATACCAATACCGAGAAAAGAATTTTGGCGAATATCCAGCAGAATTATCCGGGTTTAACTTTACTTTCTATTACCCAAAAAATAGCTTCTGTTGAACATTACGACAAAGTGATCTTGCTGATGCAGGGCGAAATCATTGCAGAAGGAACCCATCAGGAATTGTTGAAAAGCAGTCCTGAGTATGTTCAGATTTACAATTCACAACAGAGCACCAGTAATTATGAACTACAATCTTAACCAGCTTAGTGCCAGGCAGGAAAAGCAATCGACTTATAAAGCGCTGAAAAGCCTGCTTAAACTCATTTCAGCCGAACGTAAAAACCTGTGGCTGGCACTGATTGCTATTTTAGTAAATTCAGGTTTATTGCTTTTAGGACCGTTATTGGTTGGCCATACGGTTGATACCTATATTCGCACCAAACAATTTCATGGTGTGCTTATTTTTGGCGGTATCTTGCTGGTGATGTACATGATGGCCATGGTTACCGGTTACATCCAAACCAGGTTAATGGGCGGAATAGGCCAGCGGATGTTATACACTTTACGCAATTCCATTTTTAATAAATTACAGGAATTACCCGTTTCGTTTTTTAACCAGAACAAAGCCGGTGATCTGATTTCGAGGGTGAATAATGATACAGATAAACTGAACCAGTTTTTTTCGCAATCGCTAATGCAGTTTATCGGTAGTATCGTAACCATGATTGGTGCCGGTATTTTCCTGCTTTCGATTAACCCTGAACTTGGCGCGGCAACACTTTCGCCAGCGGTGGTAATCGTTCTTTTTACAGTGGCTTTATCGCCCTGGGTAAAAGGAAAAAATGCTAAAAATTTAAAAAGTGTTGGCGGAATGAGCGCTGAAATACAGGAAAGCCTGAACAACTTTAAAGTAATTATCGCCTTTAACCGCAGGGATTATTTTAGGAAACGTTTTAACGAAGCCAATACCGAAAACTATAAAACAGCGATTGGTGCTGGTTTAGCCAATAATATTTTTGTCCCTATTTACGGGCTATTATCGAGTATTGCGCAATTAATTACCTTACTATTTGGTATTTATTTAATTTCTAAGGGCAATTTTACCCTGGGTTTATTGGTGAGTTATATTTCTTACACCACTAATTTTTATAATCCGCTGAGGCAACTGGCGGCTCTTTGGACTAGTTTCCAGGTCGCTATGGCTGGTTGGGACAGGATATCGCAAATCCTTTCGTTAGAGAGCGACTTACAACAGGTTAAAACCGATGAAAATATTACTTCTGATGCTTTGCTTGAGTTTAAAAATGTTCATTTTTCTTATGATGATAGCAAAGAAATCCTGCATAATATCAATTTAAGATTCGAAAAGGGTAAAACTTATGCTTTAATTGGACCAACCGGAGGTGGGAAAACCACAACTGCTTCATTAATTTCACGATTATACGATGCTACAAAAGGTACTATTTTATTAAATGGTAAGGATATCAGGTCATTTTCTGCAGAAGAACGAACACAAAAAATCGGTTTTATATTGCAAGAGCCATTTTTATTTACGGGAACTGTAAAAGAGAATATTTTGTACGGTAATAGTCAATATAAAGAGGTTAGTGATGAAAAGCTGGAGAGAATAATTGAAGAAGCTAACCTCAACGCACTTTTAGCCATATTTGGTGAAGGGCTAAATACGCAGATTACTTCAGGATCAGACAGTATCAGTTTGGGCCAGAAACAGCTGATTGCTTTTATGCGTGCGGTGCTTAGAAATCCTGAATTATTGATTCTTGATGAAGCTACAGCAAATATTGATACGATAACCGAACAACTTTTAGGCAGTATTTTAAATAAACTTTCGAAAGAAACAACATTGGTAATTATAGCCCACCGTTTAAATACGATCGAAAATGCTGATGAAATTTATTTCGTAAATGAAGGGGAGGTGCAAAAGGCCGGAACGCTGAACGATGCATTAAATATGTTACTAAAAGGCAAGCGGGTAAGTTAATATCTTTACGTATAGACCTCGCAGGTTTTAAAAACCTGCGAGGTCTGATCAAATAATTAATACAAATGAAAAAATATTTCTTTTCTCTAGCTTTTTTGGGCTTAGGCTTAGCTTCTTTTGCACAAAGTGTAGAACAAAACATTTTTGTGCAGGACAGTTTAAAATTGATTTCTGCACAGTTTAAGTTTACCGAGGGGGCTTCTGTTGATAAACAAGGAAATGTTTTTTTTACTGATCAGCCCAACGATAAAATCTGGAAATATGATATTAATGGCAAACTGAGCCTATACATGGATAAATCAGGTAGGGCAAATGGAACTTATTTTGATAAAAAAGGGAACTTAATTGTATGTGCCGACGAAAATAACCAGATCTGGTCTATCGATAAAAACAAGAAAATAAAAGTACTCTTCAGTGATTATGAAGGAAAAAAAGTAAATGGTCCAAATGATATCTGGTTGGATGCTAAAGGCGGGATATATTTTACCGACCCTTATTACCAACGTGATTACTGGACAAGGAAATCGCCCGAAATTCAGGGACAAAAGGTGTATTATCTGCCGAAAGGGAAAAAAGAAGCAATCATTGTCGCTGATGATGTAATTAAGCCAAACGGTATTGTGGGTACGCCAGATGGTAAATTATTGTACATTGCCGATATGGGGAACAATAAGACCTACCGTTATGCCATTGGCGCAGATGCCAAATTATCTGACAGACAGCTGATCGTTAACCAGCATTCTGACGGGATGACTTTAGATAACAAAGGAAATATCTATTTAACCGGAAAAGGAGTGGATATTTACAAACCTACAGGCGAAAAAATTGCTCATATTAATGTACCTGAAGAGTGGTGTGGTAACATTTGTTTCGGAGGAAAAGATAAAAACCTACTATTTATTACGGCCTCAAAATCGTTGTATGTTATTCCGACTAGTGTAAAAGGAGTGGAGTAATATTTTATTAAGGCCGTTTAACTTGTATAAAGCCCAAATAATAACGATGAACTGAACTGGAAAAAAAAATCTGTTCAGTTTATTCAACCCCTAAAAATATAAATCGCATTAATTAGTTTTGAAATTCCTACTTATAGGGATAGACGACTATGAAAAAGCCCTCTCAGGATTGAAGGGCTTTTCTACTTTTTTATCTATATCATTTTCATTCTTAAAGCGCACATTGGTAGCGATTGTTGTAAGATTGCTTCCCCGAAAATCGGGGCAGGCTGTCGGCTGAAAAGCCTTCTCGCAATGACGATCTTTCGGAGAGATTTATTTCTACTGTCATTATTGTTGATTTATATAGATTATCCTTCAAGGCGACAGATCATTAAGTCGGATCATTTTCATTCCTAAATTGTATAGGTCCTGTTACAATTAATCTAATATGAAATAATTTTTTAAATTAGCATATATCAAAAAAAACCTGATAAGCTTATGGAAAATCTAAAAGAAGAAACCAAAATCAAAGCTTTCCTCATCAGGATAAAAACAGAGTGGCCAGGAGTGGTAGAACGCTTTGAGTTTAAAACAGGCAGTGTAATTTACGTTCATTTAAAGGAAGGCATATCGAGTATGGATTTTCTTGGTAAACTTTCCAGACAGGTAGAACGTTTTGTAGATTTCAGTATGCCAATCATCTTGTATCACATTGAAAGTGATGGCATGAATTTAAGGTCACATCCGATAAATTGGTACTCGCCCATTACACAGAGAAAAACTTTTTAATGTGTTAAACATGTTTGTTAATACCTTAAACTGTAAAATGGCAGCCATAATCTTTGCCATTTTAATCTTTTTTTGCATAATTAACAATTTTGTTGGTCAGTAATTTGGGTTTTTGGGTTTTAATCCTATTTTTGGTTTTAATTTAAAACATCCAGTATAATGAAAAACGGAACAGTAAAATTTTTTAACTCAGAAAAAGGCTTTGGTTTTATCAAAGAAGAAAACGGATCTGAGATTTTTGTGCATGCATCAGGTCTGATTGACGAAATCAGAGAAAATGATACAGTTGAATATGAAGTTCAAGAAGGCAAAAAAGGCCTTAATGCAGTGAAAGTAAGAGTTGTTTAATTCTTCCCCAAAAGATTTTGAGCAGGATTTAGTCCTGCTTTTTTTTTTGGCCCAAAGTTCGGTATCCACCTATTTAATACTGTGATTTATTTATGGTCCAAAATGTCTAAAAAATTTCTTTCTCATTTCTAGCTAATTACCTTTTTAAAATATTTTAACCACTATTTACATACTTGTTTTGTGGATTGGATTTTTATTTTTGCTATGGTCGATCTATCCGGCCAAAACCAAACAAATTAAATTTTTTGCAACTCTCTATTTTTTCAATTCAGGAACCTGTTAGCAGCAACAAAGCCCTAGACCGGGGCACATTTATGGCCGCAGCACAATTTGTAACGGCACTTAACTTTGCTGACGAATTTGAGCTTTTAAGTTTATCGGCTATAAACACTCAGTCGCGTAATGCCAAAAAAGGCGGGCTGGTATTTGTACGTAATGGCAAACTGAAAATGCATCCCGAAATTTATGATCATTTAGCACTGATATCAATATCTTCTATCTGTGCAGGAAGTGTTTATTTCCACGGCAGAGATAAAATTGCGGAAGAAATTATAAACCTCCCTTATAGTGACGGCCTTTTAAATCTGGAGGGTGCAGAAGAGGATTATATGGCTTTTAAACGTTTGTGCAGCCCTGTATCGCGGTTTTTTTTGCTACAGGCTAAGAAAGTGCAATGGTCTGCAATCCTATCTGCCTTTCGGTTTTTTATGATGGAAGGCATTTGGGATGTGGTTAATTTTGTTGCTCATGCGCTCCACCAGGCTGATGCCGATGTACTTGCCTGTGCACAATTATTAGAAAATATGCAAAAAGAAAAATGGTATCCAGGTTTTTATCAGTCGCTTCAGAATTTTAGAGCCTCACGTTATCCTTTAAGTAAAGCTGGCTTAGCATCAGAATTGCCAGAGATGTTTTAAATTATTTCAGATAATTTTCTAATAAAGCACTTATGTCCTCTCCAAGAGCTCTATTTCCCATATTATTGAGTTTTTGTTGAGAAGAATTGTGCTTTTCAATATAGGTAGCCTCTGTTTTATTAAATTTAAGATAACCCTGTTCAAAATAACGTTCTTCAATTTCGGTAGAAGAATCCATCGATCTGAACCATAATTTAATTAACGACCCTGTAATTTTATCAAAGTATAGCCAGTGGTAAATCGCCTCTGCATCTGCACCATCAGGCAGGCCAAGACGCTGAATTTCCACAATAGCAGTATCAGAATTTTGGAAAAAGTATAAAATCTTGTATTTAGACGACATGCGGCAAAAATAGAACTTAATTTTTTATCGCAAAAAGATTTTGCTGTTTAGATTTAATATTGTTTGAACGAATCGTCTTTCCCGCACAGGCGGGAATCTTAAAGCTTATTGCATTACGATTCCCAATAATAGAATACGGGTTGATTGGAACGATGCTCGTTGGTACAGGATCTGTGATCTTGACCTTTGACCTCCGGATTTGTAATCCGGTGTATAGGTGCAAAGCATTGCTGCAATAATTTGAAATCCTGTTTAGCTTAAAGATTCTTCACTGCGTTCAGAATGACATATCGGTAGAGGATTGAAAATCCAGATTAACTCTGCTCGTTGGTCAGGATCTGTGATCTTGACCCTTGTTCTGCGGATTTGTAATCCGTGTATAGTAAGCATTGCTGCAATAATTTGAAATCCTGTTCAGCTTAAAGATTCTTCACTGCGCTCAGAATGACAGATCAGTAAAGGATTACAAATCCCGACTAACAATAAGTATAAATATTAATGTTTCTCGCCTTTAATCACCTTAAATAAATGCAAAACCTGTGGGAATAGGGCATCTATGCTTTCTTCTACACCACTTTTTGAACCTGGGAAGGTAAGCACCAGTGTTTCTCCTATAAAGCCTGCCACACCACGCGAAAGCATGGCATAAGGCATACGCTCCTGTCCGTAACGACGAGCTGTTTCCATGATCCCTTCGATATTCCTGTCTATTAAAGGTGCAATGGCTTCGGGAGTTAAATCCCGGGGTGAAAGTCCCGTTCCTCCTGTAAAAATGATTAAATGATAACCATGTTTGCTCAATTCGCTGGCTTTATCGCGTATGATATTCATTTCGTCTGGTACGATTTCATATTTCTCTGCATTGATATCCCATTGAGTGAGCCTTGAAATAATGGCTTTGCCAGAACTATCCTGTGATTTGTTTTCAAAAATAGAATCTGAGCAGACCACAACTGCAGCTTTTATTTCAGGAAATCTGGCATTTTTAAGGTCAGATTTCCCTCCGGATTTTTTTAAAAGTTTAATATTTTCTATTTCAACACCTTTATCAATCGGTTTTAACATATCGTACATGGTTAAAGCCGTAACCGAGGCGCCATGCATGGCTTCAACTTCAACACCTGTTTTATAAATAGTATGTACTTCTACCATAATAATAATGGTTAAACCCACAATTTCGTAGGTAATGGCGGTATATTCAATCGGAAGAGGGTGACAATCCGGAATTACATCACTCGTTTTTTTTACCCCGAATAAGCCGGCTGCACGGGCGAATTCGAATACATCGCCCTTAGGTATTTTGCGCTGTTCAACGGCATCAATAGTTTCCTGCTTCGATACTTTTACCGTAGCGGTCGCAATAGCAATCCTTAAAGTGTTGGATTTTTTTGTGATGTTTACCATGTTAGATATTTTCTTTCCACTGATGGGTTTCGTCTTCGAATATTTCTTTTCCCCAGATCGGTAATTCTGCTTTTAACCGGTCTACCACTTCACTACAGGCCGCTATTGCAGGTTTACGGTGTGCTGACGAAGTGAAAACAAAAAGGCAGATTTCGCCTGTTTTAACTGTGCCTAAGCTGTGGTAAATATGTAAGCAATGGAGTGGATATTTTTCGAAGATTTCCTCCCTGATCTGATGCATCTTTTCGAGGGCAAGGTCTTCGTAGGCGGTATAGGCTATCGCTGCAACACATTTACCGTCAATTTCATCTTTTCTCACCTGGCCCATAAAAATACTATGACCACCAATAGCTGTTTTGCTGTTGTGTTTGGCAATACTGTCGGCTATAAAAGCAGGTTCGATTGGGCCATCTACAAATATGTTTGTTATCTTTTTTTCGCTCATGTCAGTGTTTGAGAAAATGATCTCTCCATTTTACAATACCACCTTTTAAACTGTATATTTTTTTTGCATCGCCATATTTTTCCTGCATGGCCTCTGCAGCAGCTACACTTCTAATACCGTGCTGGCAGATTAAAACGACATGTTTTTGGTAAAACTCTTTATTCATAAAAGCACCAAACTCCGACATCGGTACTTGTGTAAAGATCTGTTTATCCAAAACGGGTACTTCGTGTTTTTCCCGTACATCGATTAAAATTATAGAGTCTAACTGCTGAAGTTTCACCAGTTCGCTGGCATCAATTTCTATATATCCCTGTGGTCCTTCGCTCGTATCCTGATAATCCATATTTAAAAATTCATCAACTGTTTTAGGCAGGGTATAACCGCCTCCGTGACTGATGTTGATGGTATATTGTTCTTGTGTAAGTAAGCTGTAACTTAAAATTTTATTGGTGAGCGGCTGCCCGATTTTGGCAATCAATTTAATGGTTTCTGCGGCTGCCATGGTACCCAATATGCCTGGTAATATACCTAAAACGCCATTTTCGGCACAATTGGCTACTTCTCCTTTATCGGGTGGAACGGGGAAAATATCACGGTAATTGGTGCTGGGCGTTAAATGATCAGGGGTGTTAAATATGGCCAATTGCCCCTCAAAAGCCGAAACTGCAGCAAATATAAGCGGTTTGTTCAATAATGCACAGGCATCGTTAATCAGGTATCTGGATTCAAAATTGTCGGTACCATCCAATATGTAATCGTATCTGGATAGAATATCAAGGATATTATTTTTCTGTAAACGGATGGGATGGCGGATGATCCCGATCTGAGTATTCATTTCCTGCAGGCGTTTTGCCGCAACCTCTACTTTCAGCTTTCCGATATCAGCCGTAGTGAAAAGAATCTGTCTATGTAAATTAGATAATGAAATGGTATCATCATCAACAATTCCAATGTGGCCAATGCCGGCAGCAGCCAGGTATTGCAACGCAGGACAGCCTAAGCCACCTATGCCAATAACAAGGATTTTAGCCCTTAAAAGCTTTTGTTGTGCTTCCTCCCCAAATCCTTTAAGGATAATCTGTCTGTTGTAACGCTCTGCACTCATATTGCTTAACCCCCTGAAAATGGTGGCATTATGGCTATTGTAGCCTGGTTTGTAATTTGGGTATTCTGTTGCACAATATTTTTGTTTAGGGCAAGTTTGTATTTTGTGCCTTTCAAGGCTGGAAAGCGATCTTCGAGGTATTGTTTAAAGGCATCGGTATCAGCAATGCCATCAACTTCAATTTTTTGATTATTAATGAATTCGGTAATTTGACCGAAACTGATGATTTCAATTTCCATGCTGCTAATTTACCTGTAAGATGCTGATTTTACTTAATCCTTTTACAAATCTTCTTCCTGTTGCGAAATCACTGGGCGTAATAACGGCTATATCTCCTTTTTCAGCCTTTGCAGGATTAGCTTCATAACCTGTTAAAACCATCAGTTGATTTCCTGTAGGTGAATTAAAAATTTCGTTCCATGAGTAGACCACTTTATAGTTATCAGTTGCAGTAAAAACCAGATAATATTCGCTCAGTGCTTTTGGAGAAGCAGCATCTATTTCTACTTTGGCCAAAATATCTTTCAAAAGTACACCTTTAATGTTTTTTATACTGCCTTTATGTTGCATCAAATGGTTAAAAATCGTCATACTATCCAGATTAACGGATTTATAAGTACTTAAATTGTCTAAAGTAACTGTTAATGGAGCTTTAATCTTTCCTTCGATTGTAAATTGCTTGCTCTCTTGTGCATTTACAGCAAAACTTAAAAATAATAAGCCGATGGTCAGGAATTTCATATTATGCATGTGTAAAGAGTAATTTATAGGCGGCCAGTGCCAATACACAGGCCAGGACATTTTTTAAAACAGTTTGCGGGAATTTTAGCGCACCAAAATAAGCCCCGCAAAGGCCACCAACGAAAGCCACGCCAACATAAGTGAGCATGTGGCTATTAAATTCGAAGCCTTTAATGAGTTGACCACCTAAGCCAGCAACCGAATTAACAAAGATGAATGCTGCGCTAATGGCTGCGGTCTGTTTTTGATCTGTCCATTTTAAAAGCAATAGGATAGGAGAAAGGATAATCCCTCCGCCGATACCGATCATGCCCGAAAGTAAGCCAATAATACCGCCAATGGCAAGCGATAGTGGAATATTTGATGATTTGAAATCTTTTGAATCGGTATTTTTAAAGAAGAAAAAACGGATGACCGGGATGAGTAAAAGCAGGCCTAAAATCCTTTTATAAATGGAACTTTCGATCATCATCATACCACCCACAAAAGAGAGTGGGATAGAAGCAAGTGCAAAAGGCCAGAAGGTTTTCCACTTAAAATGACCACCACGGTAAAACTGGATAAATGAAGTGGAAGAAACAAACAGATTTAATAATAATGCTGTTGGCTTCATAATGGCTGGAGAAATGGCAAAAATGGCCATCAGCGCAAGGTAGCCGCTTGCCCCACCATGCCCGACTGAAGCATATAAAAAAGCAACAATAAAAAGTAAGCAGTAAAAGAGAAGAAAACTTTCTTGCATGGTTTAGTTTGGTAAAATCATTACGGTTAGGATGTCACCTTGTTTAAAATGTTCTTTTGTTTCATCCAGGCAGATCAGGCAATTGGCCTGTGCAAAGGAGCTTAACCGGTAAGATTCCTGTGCGCTGAGAGGTGTAACCTTCCCGTTTTCATATTTGCCTTTAAGGAAATGTGTAAGCCCCGCAGGTTTTGAATAGCCATGTGTGAGCTCGGCCTGGACCTCAATTACACTATTATTTTTATGGGATAATGCTTTAATAGCTGGCAGCACATAATTATAATAACAACTCAATACAGATGAAGGGTTACCCGGAAGTCCGAATATTAATTTTTGATCTTTTGTGCCAAAAAACAAAGGTTTGCCGGGTTTCTGTTTCACCTTATGGAAAACCTGTTTGATGCCACAAGATGAAGCGGCTTCTATTACAAAATCATAATCGCCTACACTTACACCTCCCGTTAGCAGGACAACATCACTGTTTTCTACTGCATTTTGTAATACGTTTTTAAGGATTTCCAGATCATCATCTGCTTCGTAAACAGCAATTTGTTCAATGCCTTCATATTTTAAAGCCGCCGATAGAGAATAGGAATTCGATTCGTACACCTGTCCAAATTCGAGGGCTTTTCCCGGTTGTTGTAATTCTTTTCCCGTTACAATAACCGAAATCTTTGGCATGGGGTAAACACTGACTTCGTTAACACCAATCCCGGCCAGAAAGCCAATGGCAGCAGGACTAAGCAGATTTCCACGTTCCATCGCCAATGCGCCAGCCGTAATTTCTGAACCTTTATCCCGTACGTTTAAGCCAATCTTTAAATTGGGATCTTGTAAGGTGATTTTCCCATCTGTACGTGTGATTTTTTCCTGCATCACCACAGTATCGGCACCTTTAGGTAGCGGAGCTCCTGTAAATATTCTACTGGTTTCGCCGTTTTGTATGGCAATCTTATTTGCCGTTCCTGCGGCCATTTCGCCGATTAAGGCGAGCTCTTGTTCGTGATCTGCGAACTTAATGGCATAGCCATCCATAGATGACTGGCTAAATGCAGGAATATCGTATTTCGCATAAATATGGGCTGCAAGAATGTGTCCTGATGCCTTAGCCAAATCAATTGAAATGGGGTTTAGTGCTGTGATGTGTTGAGAAATGAGATCTTTTGCTTCTTTAACGCTGATCATGAAAATTTTATCCTCCAATGGTAATCATACTTCTGTTTTGAATGGTCGTGGCATCAATTTTTTCAAAATCGCTTACCAATTGCCCACCCAATGCTTTCTTTTTGCTCCATATCGCCGATTGAATGAGTGGAAGCACGTCTTCATTTTTCCGCAATGCGGTAAGCAGATCGGTTTCACTATCCGAAAAAAGGCAGTTTTTGAGTTTGCCATCTGCAGTTAAACGCATGCGGTTACAGGTATCGCAAAAAGGATTGGTCATGGTGCTGATAATGGCAAACGAACCTTCGTGACCAGGGATCATGAAACTTTTGGCTGTATCGTGTGGTTCTCCTTTAACAGATAATATTGTGAAATCTTTTTCAACCACTGATAGGATTTCATCTAAAGAAAACATCTTGTTGCTCGTCCATTTGTTACCACTAAAGGGCATGAACTCAATAAACCTGATCTGAATGGGGTTGTGTTTGGTCCAACTGATGAAATCATTGATTTCGTCATCATTAAGCCCTTTCATTACCACCATGTTTACTTTTACCTTTATTTTATGTTGCAAAAGCAATTCGATATTGCTGCGTACCTGATGGAAAACATCCCTTCGGGTAATCATAAAGAATTTCTCAGGTTGCAAGGTATCCAGGCTGATGTTAATGGTTTTAATACCTGCCTCTTGTAATACAGGCAACATTTCAGCAATACGCGTTCCGTTTGTCGTAATGACGAGCTCAACCGGAAGTTTACCCAATGCAGCAATAATTTGGGCTGCATCTTTCCTCACTAATGGTTCACCGCCGGTAAGCCTGATTTTTTTTACGCCATTGGCCACAAAAACTTCTGCCAGTTTAATAATTTCATTAGTTTGCATGAGCCGGGAGGCAGGAGTGAAGTCGTATTCTTCTTCTGGCATGCAATAAAAGCAGCGAAAGTTGCAGTTATCGGTAAGCGATATCCGCAGATAGTCGTGTATTCTTCCAAAAGAATCTGCTATCATTGCTGGCTGATTAAATTGTTATAATCTGTTTCTGTATCAATCCCTCCTTGTTCGAAAATAACAGTTTCTACATCCTGAGGATACTTTTCCTTAGTTGCCTTTTGATAGGCTTTTATGATATCGGTAATTTCTTTCATTAGGGATTAATGCAATAGAAGATGCAATTTAAGGATAATCTATTTAAAAATGGCCACACGAAAGTGGTAAGATATGCTTTAATGCAGCAGTTCCTATTATTTGTACAGTCAAATGTTGCCACTGACTGATAAAGTTATTATCTCTGGGAACGAGATTAAGTATCAGATAATAATATCTGACACCACAAGAATATGGTATCCATAATAATTACAGGAAATTTCAATGTTAGGCTTAAAATGGCTCTGAATGAAAGATTTCCAGGTTAATGCAACGTAAACCAATACTGTTAAAGAGTTCGGTAATTTCTTTCGTCCAATCTCTTGGCGAATCTACCCTGAGAATTTTATCAGAATCCCATAAATCAATATTCCATTTAATTTCTTTGAACTGGCTGTTCAGCAATGGGCTGATTACGTTTAACTCGTTATCCGAGGATACATTTGTTTTGAAAACGGCTATCATATAGAAAAGTTTTTAGGTTTGTTGGAACTGTAGACGTACAACTTTAGAAATTACTTTAAGTAGGAGTGATTTTTTTAATTTTTTTATTTAGCTCAATTAACTAAACAAGCATTTCTAAAAACATTAAATAATTTGTAAGGATCTTTCATCTCCTCCGACTAACAGTTTAAACATTATATTTATATTAAGATATTCCCAAACATGCAAAACGAAACGGACAAAGGCCTTACAGCCAAAGGTCTTCACTCAGATCCGATTAGCTGGGTAGAAAAATATGCCGATTATCTCTATGGTTTTGCAATGTCGAGATTAAGAGATGAGGATGTGGCCAAAGATTTGGTTCAAGATACCTTTTTGGCAGGATTGCAGCGTTTAGACCGTTTTGAAGGAAATAGTGAGGAAAAAACATGGTTAACCGCCATCCTTAAAAATAAGATTGCTGATTTTTACCGAAAACAATCTGCTAACGGGCTAAGAGATTTGAAGCTAACAGATGCCGAAGGCGAGCTGCGGGAATCCTTTGACACCGAATCCGGGCACTGGAATGAAAAATACCGTCCACAGGCTTTCGGTTTGGAGGTAGGTAATCCTTTGCTGGTGAAAGAGTTGGGTGGTATATTAAACGAATGTCTGGCCAAACTCCCCGGATTATGGTTTTCGGTATTCTCAATGAAACATATGGACGATCTGACTTCAGAAATGATCTGTACCGAACTTAAACTTACTGCGGCTAATTTCTGGGTAATTATGCACCGCACAAAACTTAACCTGAGGGCATGCCTTCAAAAAAACTGGAACTGATATGACGAGCGCGCTAAAAAATATAATCTATAATTGTAAACAGGCTACTTTTTTGATCGAAAAAAGAATCGCCGGAAAAATTACGGCTGCCGAAAAACTACAATTGCATGTACATTTGAGAGGTTGTTCGGTATGCAAAATTTATCAGCAGCAGAGTATATTGATTAATAAGGTGTTTGTAGGCTTTGAAAACAGCGATTTTAAACTTGATGAGACCTTTAAAAAAACATTAAAAGATAAGATTGAAAAAGAAATGAATAAAAATTAATTTTCACTGTAAGGTTAATGCTGCTGGTTCGACTAAGAGAAAAAACATAAAGACGAAATGAAAAGAATTATCTTATTTACAGCGGTAGCTGTTGTATTATCGCTGCAAACAAAAGCACAAAAGGGTTTAAAAGAAGGTGATAAAGCACCTATGTTTAGTGGAATGGATCAGAACGGTAAAACTGTGAGTTTGAAAAGTGCACTTAAAGCGCATCGTTCTGTGGTATTGTTTTTTTATCGTGGCCAATGGTGCCCTTATTGTAACAAACACATTAAAGAGCTTCAGGATTCTCTAAGCTTATTAAGTGGAAAAGATGCTTATGTGGTCGGAGTTACACCCGAAACGAAAGAAAATATCGACAAAACAATCAAAAAAACCAGCGCTGGTTTTTCTATCCTTCAGGATAAAGACGACGCGATTATGAAAGCCTACAACGTTAATTTTATGATGGATGAAGCTACTTTTACCAAATATAAAGGCTATGGGATAAATTTAGAGGATAATAACGGTAATGCACGTCATACTTTACCCGTTCCTGCAACCTATATTATCGATCGTTCTGGTAAAATTAAATATGTTCATTTCGATCCCAACTATCAAAAGAGAGCCTCGGTAAAACTTTTACTTTCGAAACTTTAGCTAGCGTATAATATATTTTTTATTGTTACGAGACTGCATTTTAAACAAAATTTAAATGATCAATGGGCTATATCCATTTTTGTTTGTAAGTGAAAGGGCCTTAATTCGTGGCGGACAGCAGCCCCAAAATGAAATGCTGTTTTAGCCATTTAGCCCCGGTTGAAGTGTTTACCCTGCAGGCTGAGGTACGAGGCCGAAGCGTAAAAGCGTAACACGGGATACAAGTTGGTTTGATACAGAGGCCCTGCGCTCCGAAAAGAAAAGCTGCTTTATAGAGAAAATTAGCCGGATGAATAATAGGGATAATTTTTTTATTTATTTGGAAATGGAAGGGCAGTAATTCTTGGCAGACTGCAGCCCTGCTTTTGGTACAAGGCCCGATGCTAATTTAGTGCCGATTTATCGGTAAAGAATCGGGCGCTTTCCCCGTCAATCAGGTTTATGGTGAACGTTTTGCACCTCGCAATCAAAACTGAAATGTTGTTTAGCCATTTTGCCTCTGGTGAAGTGTTACCCAATGTCATTAAGTTTAGTCATACGGCACAAGCGAAAATAATTTAACCACAGATAGAAAGGATACACACAGATATGAAAATCCGTGTGTATCTGTTGTTAAAAGCTCTTATCTTAATGACATTGAGTGATAAATTTGGGTTATTGGTTTGTTTAATTAGTTGAACTAAATGGTTATAATTAATGTATAATAATCTCCAAATTACCTTCGTTCCCCAATCTGCTGCCGCCACATGGAATAATACAAGCCTTTCTTTTCGAGAAGTTCTAAGTGGCTGCCCGTTTCAGATACCTTTCCTTTTTCCAGCACATAGATCTTATCGGCATGCATAATGGTCGATAGTCTGTGGGCAATGAGGATGGTCATTTGCTCTCTTCTATCAGAGATTTCGCGAATGGTTGCCGATATTTCTTCTTCGGTAAGCGAATCTAGTGCCGAGGTAGCCTCATCAAAGATCAACAACCTTGGTTTTCGCAATAAGGCCCTTGCGATAGAGATCCGCTGTTTTTCGCCCCCAGATAACTTCATCCCATTTTCACCCAACACGGTATCAATTCCCTGTGCAGCTTTAGCAATAAGTGCTGTAGCTGAGGCCTTTCGTAATGCTTCCACGATCTCTTCTTCGCTTGCTGTAGGATTAACAAAACACATGTTTTCCCTAATTGAACCTGCATAAAGCTGGGTATCCTGTGTAACGAAACCGATCTGTCTCCTTAATGGATTGTAACGTATGCGTTTGGAACTGGTCTCGTTGAAGAGGATTTCACCATCAACCGGAAGGTAGAGTCCTACTAATAATTTAACAAGGGTAGATTTACCAGAACCCGAAGGACCTACAAATGCCACAGTCTCACCATTTTGGATTTCGAAGGAAATATCATCAATAGCATTGTAACCAGCAGTTTTATGTCTGAAAACTACATTTTTGAATTCTAGCCTGTTAAGTGCATCAAGCTCTACGGCATTATCCGGACGGGTTTCTATCGGTTTTTGCATCAGGTTGTCGAATGTTTTAAGCGAGGCATCTGCTTCCCGGTACAGAATGATCATGTTGCCCAGATCCTGAAGCGGCGTAAAGATTGCCGTGGAGATAAATTGCATTGCAATCAGTTCTCCTGTACTCAATATTTTTCTGAAAATCAGCCATAACAGGATAAAAAGCACCGATTGTTTTAGCAAGTTGAGCAGATTGCCCTGTAAAAAAGAAAGTGTGCTCACTTTCCGGGCTTTTAACATTTCAAGATCAAAAATTTTCAGGGTCTGTACATTCAATCTTCTGATCTCGGCAAAGGTTAAGCCCAAGCTTTTTACCAATTCGATGTTGCGCAGGCTTTCGGTAATTACGCCGGCCTGTTTATCAGCCTGTCGGTTAATAGACCGTTGGATAGCTTTTATTTTTTTAGAGAGCAGGCCGGTTAGAGAGCCCAGTACCAATACCCCAATAAAAAATACAGGTACCAAAAGCCAGTTCTTGTTCAGGCTGTACCACAATAAGAAACCAATTCCCACCAGCGATGAAAAAAGGATATTGATAAATGCATTGATAAAACGTTCTGCATCTGTTTTTACCTTTTGAAGCACCGACAACGTTGTTCCGCTGCGGCTTTCTTCAAATTCCTGAAACGAGAGGCGGAGCGTTTGTTTGAGGCCATCATTAAAAATATTCATGCCAAAACGAGCCACAGCCTTCCTGGTCGTAAATTCCTGTATGGAGCGGCAAAGCCTGGCCACCAATGCAATGGCTAGCGCAATGAGCAGCCAGTAGAAAACTTCACTAATAAGTTGGTGTTCGCTTAAATGATGTTTGTTGGTAGAATAATCGTCTATAATCTTTCCAAAGATAATGGGATCGAGCAGGCTTAAAAGCTGTGCTGCAGCGGCCAGTAACAGCGATAGTATAATGAGATTCCGGTGCGGCCTCAAGTATTTTAAAAGTATTTTCATCTTTAGCAGGAATACAGATAGGGTTGGGCAATTAATAAACGCTAATGGCTTACAATAGTTTCAGTAAGATCAGCTTTAGGATACTGTTTTCTCTCCGGAATAAATTAAATTTGTAAGAACACCTAACAGATGCTTTTCCATTTTAAAGATAAATTTCCTCAGTTAAATCCTTATTGGGATAAATATCTGGAATTTCAGGAACGCATTGAGGTTCCTGCGAAAACCATCTTATTGGAAGAGGGTAAAATATCGAATCATTATTTTTATGTAGAAAAAGGTTGTGTACGTGCCGCGTTAAATAAACAGGGAGATGATAAAACTGTTCAGTTTTTCTTTGAAAAAGAAGGCTTAACTTCTTTGGAAAGTTTTCTGAAAAATACACCCAGCCTGTTCACCATCGAAACGATCGAGCCTTCGGTTATTTATTTGCTGCATAAAACAAAAATAAAAGCCTTGATGACTGAGCTGTATGAAGTGCCAGGATTTGCGGATATTATCTTAAATATTCTGGCTGAGAGGCAGATGCATTATATGAATGAATTTGTATCCTTCATCAGAGATACGCCCGAAGAACGTTATCAAAAGCTCTTACAGGAAAGGCCTCATATTGTACAGCGTGTTCCTCAACACTATATTGCCTCTTATCTGGGGGTAACACGTGTACACTTAAGCCGTATAAAAAGCGCGCTTCTTAAAAAAGGCAATCGGTAACATATGTTATCGTTCGGCACTACAGCAGAATCTAACTTTGTATCAACAAAATACAAAAAAGATGAAAGCAGCAGTAATGTATAAAAAAGGGGAATTACCCCAATATGTAGATTTTGAAGAACCAGTAGTCCAAAACGATCAGGAAATATTGGTGCGTGTAAAGGCCGTTGCCATTAAACATTTCGATAAAGGCAAAGCAGCAGGTACACATTATTCCAGCGATGCACCAAAAGCAACAGGCCGTGTGATCGGTGCAGATGGCGTATGCCTGCTCGAAGATGGTACACGGGTTTATGGGATGGGCATAAGTGGAATGCTGGCAGAAAAAGCAACTATAGAAAAGTGCAGGATGGTGAAATTGCCTGAAGGCTTAAGTGATGCAACGGCCGCTGCATTGGCCAATGCCGTTATTGGCTCGGCCATGGCCTTAAGGTTTAAAGCGGCTATCCAACCTGGAGACGTGGTGTTGATTAATGGCGCTACTGGTTTTACCGGAATGGTAGCCGTGCAGATTGCGAAACATTATGGCGCAGCAAAAGTAATTGCAACAGGCAGGAATGTACAATCGCTTCAAAATTTATTAAAACTTGGTGCAGACGAAATCATCGGGATTACCCCCGATAATTCAGCATTTTTATCGCAGGTGAAACAGCACCATCAGGAAAAACCAATAGACGTGATTATTGATTACCTCTGGGGCTGTACCGCTGAATTGTTGTTATCCAGTTTAATGGGGCAGGGGGCATTTACCAATAAGGTGAGGTTTGTTTCTGTAGGCAGTATGGCCGGCGATCTGATCCAGTTGTCGGCTGCTAATTTAAGAATTGTAGATCTGCAGCTCACAGGCTCTGGCCTGGGCAGCTGGAGCAAAGAACAGGTTGGACTGTTATTTACTGAAATATTGCCCCAAATGTTTCAGCTAGCAGCAGATGGTAAATTGAAGGTAGAAACTATCGAGGTTAAGCTAGCAGATATTTCTGGTCTTTGGAACCTTGAGGTTGCGGACGGTAAACGTTTAGTGGTAATTATTTAGAGGCAATATTCATTTATATTGAATTTCACATAAAAATCAATATAAATGACAGAGGGTTTTTAGTGTAGTTATAGGCTGCGAGGGGTCGTCATTCCCAACTTGATTGGGAACCAAGGAGTGCTCATGAATGCCTCTGAATAAAGGAAAACTGATGAATAATCGTAATGCAATAAGCTTTAAGATTCCTGCCTGCACATATCATGTGGATCCATCTTTTTTAAGTGTTTTTAGGCGTTTTGCTAACCAACTTTAATAAAGCACGGATTTTAACCAAGGATACTGTCAATCCCAAGAGCCGGGGAAATCAAAAAAACAGGCGCACAACAGTAAAAAATGGCACTAACAAACCTGAAACGTAGTGGTTTTGTGTTCATAACCGATGATTTAATTTTAAAAAATATTGAACACAAAACGAAGTGTCGCTGTTTTTTTGATGGGCGTGAGACTGTGCAAAAGGCTCATTGCTGGATTGACAAAGCGCTTTGGGTACTTTGGCGCTCCAAAGTACCATGCCACCGCGGCATAGAGCGGAAAATAAATAAATAATTGTGTCAACACTTTATAGTTTTTTAGATCAGGGGATCTTAACAGTAGGAAAGATGCTGAAATAAATTCAGCATGACGAACGATCTAGAAAACTACGCTAAAACGAATGTAAATTAACAAAGTTGTGTCCACACGATAGGCCTGCATGGAAATGACGGCCATTATATTGGGGCTGTAAATGGTAGTTCAGCCGAGAAATCTATTTTTTACTTAATTAAAAGATCTCTCCATTTTACTGTGCTTCAGGAAATGACAATACTTCCAGTTTAAGCTTTTCAGCTTACTTCCTTGTAAAATCATCCATTAACTTCATGGTAATCAACGCATCTTCGCCACTACATGGATTTTGCCCTTTGCCTAAAAAGTAATCAACTACTTTTTCAATCATGGGTTGTTGAACATGCTGTAAAGGCTCAAATACATATTCTTCACTTGATTTATCGGTTGTAACCATAATTTTATTGCCAAACATGGGAAAATTGATGTGACCTTTTGAGCCATATATTACGCAACTATCAGCTTGATCCTTTGAAGCAGCAGAGAAACACCAGGTACCGCTGAAAACAATGCCATTTTCGAAAAGGATATTTCCTGCAACCAAATCATCAACTTCGGTGTTTTCCTGTTGCTTAGTAGCAATACCCATAGCATTTTTTACAGCACCGAAATAATAAGTCATGAGATCTAATTGATGCGGAGCCAAGTCATGAAATAAACCACCACCAGAAATGGCTGGATTGATCCGCCAATTGTCTGCTGTTTTTGCAATTAGTGCAGGGTTAGGCGACTGGAGCATTTTTAGCCGGACTAAACGAACATCGCCAATGGTAGGTGCAGCCAATAGTTCTTTAACTTTTAAGAACATGGGTTGGGCACGGCGATAATGGGCCACGCAAAGTTTAACCTTTAATTTTTTGGCAGCATCATTCATGCGCTGAGCAGCATCAGCATCTAAAGTCATGGGTTTTTCTACATATACCGGCTTGCCAGCTTTTAAGGCTTCAATAGTATAAGCTTCGTGCTGTAGCGGTGGCGTAGCAATGTAAATGGCATTAACTTCCGGGTCGTTGATCAGTTGAGAAGCATTATCATACCATTTAGGTACCTGATGCCGTTTGGCATAATCGGCAGCTTTAGCACTGTCGCGGCGCATTACTGCAACAAGTTTGGAGTTGTTTACTTTATTAAAAGCTGGGCCACTTTTTATTTCAGTTACATCCCCACAGCCAATAATGCCCCATCTGATTTCTTGCATTGTATAATCGATTTGAAAATATGAATTTAGAAAATATTGTCTGGAAAATTGCTCAATTGATAGAAAGCTTTGTAAAAAAGAAAAGGGATTCACTTTGGGAGTGATCCCTAATCAACTAACCAAACAAACTATTCCGGAAACCACGCCGGAATCAATTTATAAACGAAAGAACCGGGAGATTGTTTTAATGGATGTGTTTATTTGTTAATTTTTTTAAAAAAAGAAAATAAGACCATTTATCCGAAATTAGTCTCGCTTTTTTTAGCTTTGTATTATGCAAAATCTTTCCAAGAAGCTTCAGATTGATCTTATAGAACTTAAGGCAAAATATGCTTTTATTATGGATGAACTGGAAGTAACATTTGCCGATGCTTACCTTTCTAAATTACAAGCTAAACAACGCCTGGCGGAGCAGATGATGATAGAAATGGAAAGGATCCTGACTGGTGAGTCTGGAGAACATGAAAACTAATTGGTCAAGATAAAGAGATAGTTTTGATATAAACTTAAGGTAAAGAAGCACTATATCATTAATCTGAAACTATCATACATGCGTACCCCAATTTCAATCGTCACTTTGCCCGAATTGAAAAAATAATGGAAACCATACGATTTAGGCTACCTCTTTTTTAAAGCAGGGGGTATGCTAAAGGTTGGTTTTTTGTCGGCGTCTTTAAAGTCTACTTCCATAAAGTAGTGTTTTTGTTTAATGATGTAATTATCTATAAACCACAGAATATCAGGCAGGTTTTCAGTCATTGGTGATCCGGCTATTTCGTGCCCCATATTTTGTACATACTGAAAATAATACGGATATCCGTTTTTTTTAAAAGTGCGCGCAAGATATTTAGAACCAAAAAATCCTCTGTTCAGTAATCTTACTTTGTTATAGGGTACAAGGTTATCGGCTGTACCATGGAAAAGCATGGTAGGTGCTGGTGGTATAGCATATTTTGGCGCACCATGATAACTTAGTATTGCCCCGGCAAAAGAAATTACACCTTTGTATTGAAAGTGCTGTGGTAATTTAGCCGATAATGCGGTGGCATTTCGCTTGTTATAGTCGGCATGTAGCGCGGTAATAGCGCCAGCACTTGATCCTGATAAAATAATCATAGCCGTATCAATACCAAGTTCTTTCGCATTTTTGATCAGATAGGCTGTTGCATCGAAAACATCTGTAGTAGCGGTATCAATAGCAGATTTTAAGTTAGCGGTATTAAACGGACCAGGAAATTTCTTTCCCTTTAGACCAAGTCGATAGTCAACTGAAACTACTTTATAGTGATGTGCTAATAAAGTGTTAAAATATTGATCAAATAATTTGCTATCTCTGTGGCCCATTATAAAGCCACCGCCAAATATAAAAAGCACTGTGGGTTTAGTTTCTGTTATTTTACCACTATAATAAATATCTAACTTTAGTGTACCTGAATCTGTTTGCGAAAATATTTTAGTATCTACGTGATATTTTTTATCCTGGAGTATAATTTGCCCCATTGAGGATAGAGAACAGAATAAAAGCGTAAGGAACAGTATGCTTAGCGGATATACTTTATTATTGGGCATTATCTATTTTTTAAGGAAGGTTAGCTGTCAGCAATTGGATCGACTTTTTTAAGCTAATTTATTGCTTTTTTAACTCAAGTGCAATTATATCACAGTATTCTACCAAAAATTTAACTTCGATTTAAACATTAATTTAATCGTTTATAATTTCGATTGTACTAATTTTTTATAGCCATTTAATCTAAATATTAAAATGTTTTTACAAATAACACCGTTTCTAAAAATGGGTGCAATAATAGGTGCTGTACAATTTCTAAATTGGGATTTGATAAAGTTTATACTGTTTTCATCGTAAAGGTTAGAAGGCACAATATAATATGCATTTTCACCAACAGTTAATTTCTGTTTGGTTTGATTCGACCAATAATACTGGTGAAGATCGAATATTTCTCCTATGCCATAAGTATGCAAACCAGTTTTGGAGCAAACATAAAAATCTAAATGAGCTGCAGGGAACCACTTTGTAATCACAATGGTATGGACTGGTATATTCTTTATTGATGATTTATCTAATCGATAAATAGAATCAATTATTCTTCCTGTTTCTTTCCAGCCATACAAATCTAAAGTTGGATCGCCCGCGCCCAAATTCATGGAGCCCTTTTGTGGCGAAAACGTGCCCTTGTAAAAGTTAATGGTGATGAGACCTGCACTTACCACTAACAAGAAGAACAGCATACTTGCACCAATAATGGCTTTTACTTTTGACAGGCTAATAGATTCCAGTTTCAATGCAGAAAGAAATATTAAACAGCTATAGGCTGGACCAGACCAATGCGGTAGTGTATCTCTAAAAATGGAAAGAAAAATCAGTGTTGCAATAAGAGGAAGCGCACAACATAATAACAGTCGTATTTCGCTTTGAAGAAGAAGATGGTTGGTTTTGATGAAACTAAAAATAGCTATCCAGGCCAGAAAAAAAACAATCGGATTGTTATAGAATATTTGTCCGCTAATTTCTCTGGCGAAGGCTAATGGGTTTATGCCGGCGTGGAACAGGCTAACCCGATTGCTATGGTAGGTATAGGTAATAAAATGATGCTGGATGTTCCAGATGATAAAAGGAGATACTATAATCAAACTTATTAACATAGAAATATACATGCCCTTTTGCACCACTAATTTTCTATTGCTAAACAGGGTGAACATGATAACGCCCACCCATAAGTAGATGCCATGAATCTTACACATCATACAAAGACCTGTTGCCACACCGAACCAGCACCATAGACTTAATGTGGGTAAACCCAACTGAATAGATCTGGTGATTTTAAGTAACAAAAAGATGCTCCAGAGCCAGAAAACCATTTGTGGGCTATCTGGCAAAATAAATGTCCCAGCGATAATGCTGCAATAAAAAGACGAAGAATAAAGTAAAACGGCAAACCAACCTACTCGGGCATTAAGGAGTAATTTGCCTGTTTTGTATACGATTATTGTACCAATTGTTGATGATATTATGGCGCCGAACCGAACAGCCAATTCGTTGTGAATGTATAAATTTATTGTGGTTGCTCTTATTAACCATGCCACAAAAGGGGGATGATCAAAATAGTTCCATTGCAGATTTAAAGCATAGGTCCAGTAATATACCTCGTCGTTTCCAAGCGCTGTTGTTGAGGCTATGATCAGTTTGATCACAGTCATCGCCATTATAAAAAGCCAAAGTTTAACTGGAATTTCTTTCACTTAAATGGGGTTAACCTGATTGGTAACTTTAAGCTGTTTATATCTTCTGTTTAGCTTAGCTGATCTGAAAAGTTTAAGATCGTATACCTGATGATAGCTTAAGATTGCACAAGTTATACCGGTTATTGCACCAAAAATTACATCAATTAGAAAATGTTGTGCCAGATATATGCGTGAATAACCAATTAAAAAAGCAAAAAATAGACAATAAGGAGAGATTTTCTTTTTTTTGAAAACCAAAACCAATACTGTGGCCAAGGCAAAAGCAGATGCAGTATGGCCAGAGGGAAAAGAATTATGATTATGCATGCTCACTTCTTCAACAAAATGATTGTACTGAAATAAAGTCTGCTCAAAATAATATTTAGGCCTTGGCATGTGGAATATCCTTTTTGCGATTTGAATAAGCAGTCCTGAATAAATATAAGCAAGAGCCACGGTCATTGCTTTTTTCTTCTTTCGAATTGCAAGCAGGACGGTTGCGGCCAGAATACTGATTAAACCATCTCCGAGATTAGTGATATACTTAAAAAAAATGTCTAGCCAAGCTGAATGAAACCGGTTAAAAATGAGGAATCCATCTGTTTTAGAAAAGCTAAAATTAAAGATGAGCGACAACAGAAGTATTGATATTATTGTAAAGAAATAATAATGGAGTTTAGTCAGTCTTTTTATTGTACGCATGTCGAGTTCTTTAATACAAAACTATTAGCCATACGTCATCTGAAAGTTAAGCAAACATCATGTTTATGTCACGCTAACTGATTATGGGTTTTTACAGGTCTTAGAGTTGATCGAATTAATATTGATTATCAGCAAGGAGGTAATTCTTTTGAAGTGACCACTTAACTAACATTTCTTAATAAGTTAATATGAAACTACTGATAAGTTAAAATGCTTTGTGTTGCTTTGCGGGCATAGAATTAAAATTAGTTATGCAAAACAATCAGATAAAGGTGAGTCCGGATTTACAGCAGTTTATTGATAAGTTTGAACCCAGCAAATTTAAACTTATGTCGGGCGGAATTGAAATCAGGGGAATAAATGATATTCATAGAAATGTTGCTCAAGCCAGAGAAATTATAGAAAGATTAAAACTTCGCTTAATCGTTTCGCATAATGCCGAGATGCTTAGTTATCGTGGTTTTGAAGTCAATAACCTTTAGGCGAAAAAAGTGGAGCGTGTGAAAGGAAAATTTCTGTTATTAATAAATACATGATAGCTGTTTCATATGCTTGTTGCGCCAGCAGAGAGAAAAATATACAATCTTATATAATTTGATATATTTCAATAAAATTATTGTGTATTTGCCAGATTGATTGTGATAAGTACTTCAAAATACTTGCCTTTCGTGCCAGCGGAGAGTTCTGCCTTTTCTGCATAGGTATGAAACAACCTTTGCCGGATGTTTTCAAGGCCTGTGTGAAAACCTGTATCATTAAGGCCCGTATTAATCAGGTTACTTGTTTGAATGCTAAACAGTCCTTGCTGTAACTTTACTATAATTTTTCCCGGATCTTCAGGTTGGCTGAGATTACCGTGTTTAACCATATTTTCGGTTAAGCTAAGTAAAAGTAGTGGAATCACCTCTGTCGATTCGGTTTTCTGATCATAATTAAAATCTATAAATAAGTCAGGCTGCTTTATTCTGCTCAGCAGCAGAAGGTTTTCGACTTGACGGATCTCTGCTTCCAGTGGCATAATTTCCGGACCATGTTCGCATTCTAACGCGTAGCGCATCAGCTTTGAAAGGTACCTTACGGCTTCTGCAGCCCGGGGTTCACTCTTATGTGTACTGTTATATATGTAAGTCAAGGTATTGAACAAGAAATGTGGGTTAATTTGAGCTTTCAGGTAGGCATTTTTAGCATTAGCCAGTTCAAGCGTTGTTTGCTTTTGCTTCAACATTTCTTCAATTGCTTCCTTTTCCAGATCTACCGTTCGCTGTTTTTGTTGGATATAACTTTTGATAAAATAATAAGCAGTTGAGAATAGTAGAAAATAGATGCCCCTCCACATTGTTACAAACATATATTTCCAGTCTATAATTGTCAGTTTACCAACAGAGAGTGTTGCTGTTTTTGAAAGAAAACGGTTTGCAAGGTATGCGATAACAGTATGCAAAAACACTTCAAGCACTGTGAATATAATTATGCTTAAATAAACAGGTTTTTGTGGCTTCAAACTTTTTCCTAATACCAATTCGGCATGGATATAGAAGAGTGTAATATTGATAATGTAGTGAATGCAATAGTTTAATATAGGGGTGCTTATTTTAAGGATGAATGATATCAGTACATATTCATAAAGAATGAAGGTAGCCCATGAAATAATATGCCAGCGATAATTTATTAGCCAGTTTTTCATTTTGTTTTTAAGTTAAAATTTGGTTTCACAACAGTCAACAATTGCTTTGCGTAATGTAGTCTTTTAGAAATTTTGATGGGGCTAATTTTCGTTTATGAAAAGAATTATAAACTTAAAATCGACCCGGAAAACTGCGTTTGTTTTCCGTTCACAAAAAGCAGCTAATATGTGCTTTCAAAAGACTGATCCAACAACTGGTACAATTTCAGCGATTACAACTCTGACAACTCAGTCAGATTTGCAAATGTTAATCCCTTAAACGTTTTGAGACAAGGGTTTGGTTTTCGATATAGTCCATAAATGCCTCTTTGTACTGTGGAGTCATGAGTACTTCGTACTTTCCAAGGTCGATTTTGTGCCCATTGATTTCCTTTACAAAGGTGGTGTTAATCATGTATGACTTGTGAACGCGGTAGAAGTGCTCATTTTCCTGGAGCTTTTCCTCCATCTCCTTCATGGTCATGTATACTGAATAATCATTTGTTGGCGTATAAATATGTATATGGTTATTAGAACCCTGAAGGTATATGATGTCTTTTTTGAGTACTTTGGTAAGTTTGCCTCGTTCTCCATTTGTACGTAAGAAAAATGCTTCTTCATTTTCTTGTACAAGACGCTGCGTATCATAACATTCTGAAAGCACCTCATTAACTACTTCTGCAAAATCCCCCATGTTGAAAGGTTTTAACAGGTAATGTTTTGCCCTAACCTTAAAAGCATCCAGTGCAAATTCTGGATAGGATGTAGTAAAAATAATGTTATGTGATTTATGCTTGAGGTTATCAGCAAGTCGCAGACCAGACATTGCTGGCATATCAATATCCAAAAAGATTAGCTGTTTATTGCTTTCAGCACTGATTTCACTTAGGGCTTCTATTGGTTTAGTAAAAATACGGTGGACTTTTAACCTTGGGATTTCCGCAATATGGTCTTGCAAAATATTAATTGCTGTAGGATCATCATCAATGATGATGCATGAGATAGAATTTTTCATTAAGATAGATTTAAGTAGATAAATGCAATTTAATAAATTATTCTTAAATGGAGTAGTTGAAAAATTAAGAATTTGATACCTAAAATCTTAATATGAATCAATTCTTCAGAGATGTTTTCGTATTGAGATATTAAATAAATCAATAACATCTCCTGATCTTAAATAGGTTTTTTTGTGAAAATGACCTTAAGCATACTGCCGGAATATAAGTCAACCATAAAAGATTCGTTGGGCTATATGATGGGTAGAGAGGGAAAAAGACAAGGAAATCAGAGCAACGCGCTATCTTGGCTATAAAATTTTAATGTATTTTAAACGATATAATCGTCAAATTTTAATAGTGTCCTAAAGGTTTTTTGTTTGGTTAAGGATTATTTCAATTAGAAAACGGTGTGTGTTCTATGATTATTAGAATAGAATCCCTGTATAGAAAGATTAGTTTCGACTCCTGGAGGTCCATCGAATAGTTTATTGAGTCATTTTTGGAAGCCAATTTAACCAAAACATTTAGTTTGATGAAAGCCATCAGATTTGATAATTGCCGATTGATGGTAGTATATTTTCTTTCAGAGAATCATACAGAAAATTGTTTTTATGCCTGATGACAAAAAAAACATCCATTTGCTATTCCAGAAATTCAACAGGTAAAAGTCATTGTAACGAAAATCTGCTATAATTACGCTCCCTTTATGAACCGGTACTTATAAGCATCTTTATTGTCCGCTATTTGCCATCTGTTATATTCACATTTACAGGCAGGCTGCTTCCTTCAGTTAATCATGGTTTCCAGATCTGACATTATATCATGAATTTTATGCTACTCCAGCCCGGCGTTAAAGTCTATTCCAAAATCAAAATCAAGAAGTGCTGTTGGATGGATTTTTAAACCTATAGCCAATCTAACTATTGTAATGAAGCTTGGGCTGGTTTCTCCATTTTCATATTTAATAATATCTCCTGTATTAACTCCACTTCTCTTGTAAAATTCACGATAAGAAAGTTCCTGTTTCTCTTTTAAAGATTTTAAATGCTGACCGAATCTTTTCAGAATTATTTTTTCTTTCTCACTAATCATTTTATTGCTAATAAAAATATGATTAGCAATGTCTTTTATATTTTATTTAAAAACGTCATGCAATTACTTGACATTTGTATTTTTTTTATTTACATTTACGTAACAAAAAAATAAGAACCAATAAAAGGTAAAATTAAGAGTCTTGCAACCTCAAATCTCACGCCGTTGGAGCAGGACAGCAGATTTTATCCCATTTCTTATAGCGGAATTGCTATCTTTAGCTTTCCAAAATAAGAGTGGGCTTCTGCTGTAATTCCATTTCAACGTAAGGCGTGAGAAACATTATGAGGTTATGGTTTGGGAAGCCCACTTTTTTTTCTCTCCATCAAGACTCATAACATACGATTATGAGCAAGCAAAAAATAGGTTGGATTAAATGGTTGGTACTTACTGAAGTGAGTATGCCCCAATATATTATTTTAATTGTTCGCCATTTTCAAGTATTTCTTTACCAGTCTCTGTTAAGTTGTCCTTTTGATCGGCTTTATGCCTTAAAGCCTAAAAATCCCGAATAACTGTTTCGATAAGGCAGGCTAACCTTAAAGGTTAATAATAATTTAGGTTTTTAATGATGATGGCCTGCCCTATTCCTCTTTTGCAGAGATTATTTGATCTTCGAATAAAACTTAAATTTTTATAGAATTTTTTATAAAAAATAAGTGGCTTATGCTGCAATGGGATTGTTATGTCTAAATTTTTCGCCTGTTACATGCTTTTTTTCCTTCATAACAAAGTTTCAATAACCTAAATTTTACGATTCAATTTAACCAATTACAGACCAAATTATGAAATTCAACAATTCTTACTTGCCGCTTTTTTTCTTTTGCGGTGCATTGTTGTATGCGCCATTGGTTATGCTAACCAATGGCAAGGGTGAGCATTGTAAAGAAAAAGCCGATACTAAAGCAGGAATTGGAAAACATCAAAATGCAGTTAAGCAAACCGTGAAAGTGTCTGATACCTGTAGCAGTGACAGTACTCTATTCTCGGATTACTTTATGATCAACACTTTACCATATTAACCTGTATGGCCATGCGATCTGATTAACTTTCAGAACGGTAGATATTTTGCCGCTACAAAAGCTCCTGCCGCAAAAAGGAGCGAGCAGCAGGCTTGACTGTTCCGGAAGATTCTTTCCGGGCGGTTATGTCGGCAGAATAAACTGACCATACAAACTAACCAAACTAAAAATGATAAAAAATATTTGTACAATTTTATTGCTCATTCAGCTATTTGTCTGTAGTGGATTTGCACAGCAGGCGACACCAAAAATTACGCCTGTAGCCGTTGGAGATCAACTGCCGAAGACTTTTTGGAAGTTTAAACATGTATTGCTTGAACGGGGTGTACCACGTGAATATACCCTCTCTGATGATAGGGGGAAACTCGTAATAATAGATTTTTGGGCCACGTGGTGCGGTTCCTGCATCAAGAGATTCCCTGAGCTGGAGAACATCGAAAAAGCTTTTCCTGGCAAGGTGAAAGTGCTATTGGTAAATTCGATAGGAACTGAAGATACTGTAGAGTCGCTCATTTCTAAGTTTAAATCAGGTTCGGGTACTTTCACCTCTACGGGTCTGTCTGTAATTGCGGCTGATTCAGTATTTCTTAAGGCTTTTCCACATAAAGCACTTCCGCATTATGTATGGATTGCCGATGGCGGTGTTCGTGCCGTAACTACCGCAGAACTTTTAACAGTAGAAAATGTAAGATTGCTGCTTGAGCATATGGATGTGATAGAGGATAGGAGGATGAAGATTGAAGCGGTAAGAGCAAAGGCCAAAAAAGATTGAGGTAATGGGAAAGATGCATAACAAGTTTAAATTACATGTGGTATTTCGCCTGTACTTTACAATATTTATTTTGGGGTTTTTGTTATTGGGCTTTTACGCTCCGGCCTCCGCTCAGGAGCGTTTAAAGGGATTGGTTTTAGGCACAGATGGGAAGCCACTTGCTGGTATCAATGTTCATACTGGGAGTGGACAAACGATTATTTCATCTGATATTGGCGAGTTTTCATTGTCTCTATCTACAGGAAAGCACAAACTTAGGTTTTCGGGACTGAATATTACACAGTTAGATACAGTGGTGTCTGTTCCGTTTCCAGGAATATTCAAAGTAGTACTTCCGGTCAATAATTTACAGCTCCAAACCGTCGAGGTGAGCACTGGCTACCAACAGTTACCTAAAGAGCGGGTTACAGGGTCTTTTGCACTGGTTTCTGGCAAGATGCTTAACGAGCAGGTGGGTACAGACATTATTGGCAGGTTGGAAGGGATGGTAAATGGCTATAGTATAGATCGCAAGAGCAACGGTGGCGGAGGCTATGGAATAATAATCAGGGGAATCAGCACGCTGCGCGGGATACGTGCACCACTTATTATATTAGACAACTTTCCATATGAAGGAGATATCAATAATATTAACCCAAATGATATTGAGAGTGTTACTGTGCTTAAAGATGCTGCAGCCGCTTCTATCTGGGGAGCAAGGGCAGGAAATGGAGTGGTGGTCATCACCTCTAAAAAAGCAAAGTATAATTCGGCATTAAAAATAGCTTTTTCTGGAAGCTTTAAGGTTACAAATAAGCCCAACCTGTTTTATGAAAACAAGATCGGGGTTGCAGATTTTATTGAAGTAGAAAATTACCTTTTTGATAAAGGCTATTTTAGCAGTATAGAAACAGGTACCGATAGATTTGCGCTTTCTGAGGTAGTGGAGTTAAGGATTGCTGCAAGGGATGGTAAGCTTTCTGCACCAGAATTAGCAAGGAGGATGGATTTACTACGGAGCTATGACCTCAGGGCAAACCTTGACCGTGATGTATTCTCAAGGGCTACTGCTCAACAATATTCGCTATCGTTAAATGGTGGTTCAGAGAAGAGGAACTGGTTGGTCTCCATCGGAACTGATAGAAACATGAGCTCACTTGGCGCACCATTCAGCCGCTATAGCTTAAAGGCAGATCAAAACATAAAGGTTACCGATAAACTTACTTTAGGGGCAAACCTGATGTTTACATATACTTACAGTGGCAGGGGCAGGGATGATGTTTCTGAATTGAATACAACTACGGGAAGCTTACCACCTTACACCAGGCTTTCAGATGATGAAGGAAACCCGCTTGCGGTAATGCGGAATTACAGGGCATCTTATCTCGCTACCATTGGAAGTGGTAAGCTTTTAGACTGGCAGTATGTTCCGCTTGAGGATTATAAAAATATTTCAGGAGGTATTGGCGTAAATTCGGTTTTGGCTTCGGTTAGGGCTGGTTATCAGTTTACAAATTGGTTAAAATTTACAGCAAGTTACCAGCTCGAACGGGAAGAGACTAAAACCAATACGAATTACCTCGAGGACAGTTATATGGTAAGGGAAATGGTAAATCTTTATTCTTCGGTTGATGCCAATGGACTGTTGAAGAAAAATATTCCGGTTGGAGCAATTAGAGACCGTGCACTTTCGCTGCTTACTGCCCATAATGGCAGAGGGCAGCTCGATTTTAATAAGTACTTTGGTCGGCACGCCATTGTGGCATTGGCTGGTGCAGAATTAAGAAGTACAGTAATTGATGGGGAAACCAAACGTGTTTATGGTGTTAATGAATCTACCCTAACCTCAGGAGTGGTAGATTACGTAAATCCTTACCCCACTATTATAACAGGAAATACTGCATTTGTGCCTAACGGTGATGGCTTTACAGGCTCCGTATCGCGATTTGTATCACTGTTTGCAAATGCGGCCTATACTTTTGACGATCGTTATACGCTCTCGTTAAGTGCAAGAAGAGATGCCTCAAACCTTTTCGGCCTGGCTACCAACGATAAATGGAACCCACTTTTTTCTTCCGGGTTTGCCTGGAACATTGGTAAGGAGAAGTTTTATAAATCAACTTTGTTGCCATTGCTAAAGCTTAGGGTGACTTTTGGCGCGAGTGGTAATACCGACCCTAAAGGATCTGCTGCTACTTCAATTATCTTTTCAAGTATCAACTCTCCTTATACACAGTCGCCTTATGCAATCTTCAATAATTATAATAATCCGGAACTAAAATGGGAACGCGTCTATATGTTTAATTCAGGAGTTGATTTTGGTTTTAGAGGGAATAGGATAAAAGGGAGCATTGAGTTTTTTAGAAAAAAATCTGTTGACCTTCTGGCGCTGAGCCCCATAGACCTTACCGCTGGTATTGGTTCTACGGTAGTAAAAAATGTCGGTTCAATACAAGGCGATGGGGTAGATCTGGAAGTAAATACCATCAATACAACTGGTAAATTTATATGGACGACTGACTTTTTCTTAAATTATTATAAAGATAGGGTGATGAAAAACTACGATGCTTCTTCTAGTGTGCGGGCACTTGTTAATGGAAATATTACATCTGCTGGTGCTGTAGGCTATCCACTTTTTAGCATGTTTTCCTATAAATGGGCCGGGCTTGATCCTCAAACTGGTGATCCGCAGGGTATACAGGCTGGCACAGTTAGCAAAAATTATGCTGCCTTATTTGGCAATACATTGCGTGTCGAGGACATGGTATACCATGGTTCTGCACTGCCTGTTTTTTCTGGTGCATTGGGGAATAGTTTTTCCTATGGCCGCTTTAGTGCCAGTTTCAGGTTGAGTTTTAAGTTGGGATATTATTTCAGGAGACCCTCATTAAGTTATAATGCACTGTTCGTTGGGCGGGACGGCAACGGTGAATTTGCTTCCAGGTGGCAAAATCCTGGTGATGAGGCCTTTACTAATGTGCCTAGTATGGTATATCCGGCTTCATCTAGCAGGGATGAGTTTTACTATGGTTCTGAGGTTAATGTGCTAAGAGGAGACCATGTACGTATGCAATATGTTAATATTGGCTTTGATGTTTCGGCTAAAAAGCTTGGCAAGAAGCTGTTCTCGCAGGCAAAGGTATTTTTGGTTGCATCAAACCTGGGGATAATCTGGCGCGAAAACGGCGAAGGCATTGATCCTGATTTTCTGGCCATTCCAGATCCAAAAAATATAGCAATAGGTTTTAAGACAAATTTATAAGTATATCATCATGAAAAAATTATTTTATATCATTTTGCCCTTGCTGTTGGTTACCTTTTCCTGCAAAAAGTTTCTTGATGAAAAATCCGACCGTTCTCTCGCCATTGCTGAAACTTTGGCTGATCAGCAATCACTGTTAGATCATTACCAGGTGCTTAATCAGGCTGATGGTAATGCTATGGAAATGAGTTCGACCGATTTTTATCTCACCGATGTTGATTTTTCTTCGAGGCTAGAGAATGAACGGAATATGTACACCTGGCAGCGGACCAATATCTTCTTACCCGACCTTAACGAATGGGGCAACAATTACAAGGCTGTTTACAGGGCCAATAGTGTTATAGAAAATCTGGCAAAAATTCCGCGTACCGGTGCGAATGCTTCGCAATGGGATAATGTGAACGGACAGGCTTCCTTTTACCGGGCAAAGTACATCCTGAAGAGCCTTTTTGTTTGGGCACCAGCTTATGATGCAGCCTCAGCTGGTACAGATCTTGGTGTGCCACTTAGAGAGGGTACTGATTTTAATGTGCCCTCGGTTAGGGCAAATGTTGAGGAGGGTTATGCGCAGGTGTTGGCAGATCTCAAGCTTTCAACACGATTCCTGCCAGCAGTTGCTGCGCATGTTATACGCCCATCAAAGGCTGCAGCATTTGGATTATTGGCCAGGGCTTTGCTTTCTATGCGAAGATACAATGAAGCTTTTCTTTATGCAGATTCATCATTACAATTAAAAAATGAACTAATGGATTTCAATACACTTAATCCAGCTAGCGCGCTACCTATTCCGCGATTTAATGTGGAAGTGCTTCATGACAGTTTTTTCACTGGGGTGCCTTTATCAAACGTAAGGGCGAAAACCGATCCCCAGCTCATTGCCTTGTACGAACCTAACGACCTCCGAAAAGTGATATTTTTTAATGACAACAAAAACGGGTCGTATGGTTTTAAAGGAAGTTATGAAGGGGCTACAACATTTTTTGGAGGTGTAGCTGTTGATGAAGTTTTGCTGATTAGGGCTGAATGTTTGGCCAGGATGAACAAGCTGCCTGAAGCATTGGCAGACCTAAATAAACTCCTTCGTAACCGATATAAGAAAAATACTTTTATTGATAAGCAAAGTTCGGATCAAGAGGTGGTTAAAGCGATGGTTTTAACAGAAAGAAGAAAAGAATTGCTGATGCGTGGCCTACGATGGGCCGATGTGAAAAGGTTAAACAAGGAAGGTGCTGGGATTGCGTTTACTAGGACTGTTAAAGGGGTAACTTATTCCCTTGCACCAAATTCATCAGAATTTGTGCTGCCCATTCCTGAGCAGGTCATTGAACTTTCGGGGATGCCGCAGAATCCATAATATAAAAGGTGCAGTTCCAACTGCACCTTTTATGGTTTAATCTCTGGTTGATCTGATTTCAGGAGAAGCCATTATCTCTTCAGCTGTATCATGAGTTGAAAGATAACTTGAAAGCGATCCTGTAACTTCGATGGTGCATGGCAACACTTCTTCTTCACCACAGCTAAAAGAAGGTGCTCCCGAAACTGGTTCCCACGAAGCTTGATCACTAATTAGACCATTGCTATCTTTATAGTGGTACAGTGTTCCGAAAGTTTTAGTTGTGAAGGCACTTTGAGTAGCGATAAGACCGAACCCCAATACGAGGGCTGCAAAGCCTAAGTTGAATTTTTTTGACATGTTTTTTTAGTTTGATATTCTGCTTATCAAATAGGGCTTAAGCAGATAGCCCGGCTGTTTGATTTTTCTTGGCCATCAATACAGCTTGTTTTGTTTTTTTATTGGCTTGGCCAGATCCATTTTATACCTTAATCTTTGTCACCTACCTCCAGCTTTAGTTTAATATATAGTGAGAGAGTTGCAGCCGTAAGAAAAAAGAGATTGAAAATGAGGTGGGCTTTCCATCCCATAGCCTTAATCACACCACCACAACTGCATGGTGTTTTGGGAAAATAGCCTGAAATGATGAGTAGGATATAACCCGTAAAAGCCAACATGAGTAAGAGCGATAAGCCTAAGCCTAGTGTATTGGTTTTTTTAATCAATAGCAGTATTGCGCAAAGTATTTCAATAAACGGTACTGCATATACCAGTATGGCTGCGAAGTCTGGGCTGAAAACCTGTAGGCTCATTTCCTGTTTGTAAGAATGAAAGTTTAGCAGCTTGTTGCCTGCTGTATATATCCATAGCAAAATAAATGCTGCTGAAATAACCTGTGGTAACTTTGTCTTCATATCCAATTTTCTTTGCTATTCCGAAATTGGATTATTGTCTTCTAAATCACCTCACATCTAGATGGGAAAAACAGGTGCCTTGTAGAAAAAAAATGACAGCTACATGGGGTATAATGGTATTTTTTGGCAAAGGGTAACTTAAATTATCTCGTACGTTTCTTGTTTTTATTTCTCATCGCACTCAAAGTACTACTATGAATGCCCAGGTATGATGCAACATCTTTTACTGCGGTTTGGTTAAAAACTGCCGGAAAAGATTCAAGTAGTTTATGCAGTCGCTGGTCAGCATCCAGGATTTTTAATCCGGAAGATACGATGATTATTTTTGCAAGTATTTCTGCGTTTATTTCTGTAATCAAAGTAGCGGATTCGCGGAATAGTTTGTGTATGTTATCGGTGTGTTTATTTGGTATGCTAAGCAGTTCGGTATCTTCTGAAAATTGTATGAAAAGCTGCCCTTGCACATATTTGGAAATAGATTTAAGGTTTGGTAACATATCTTGTACCTGGAAGAAAAGGATGGTGATTCCTTGCTCGTTTTCGGTATCATAAACAAATAATCTTCCGCTGCCTTTGGCCAGGTAACAAAAACTGCCAAGCTCCGTACTTTCGAGTGGAATTTGTTCAATTTTACTAAAATTAGTTTGGTACATCGCATAATTAAGATATGCGCTGAGGCCTACCGAAAGTTTTTGATAGGACGATAATTTGGAGAGGTATTGTTCTTTTTTCATAACCTGTTTTTAAGGATAAAGAAATGCATATTTCCAAGTTTGTCAAGTTGCTGATGGAGCAACCCCTGGCAACCCCTTTATTTTTTTGTTTTCGGGGAATAAAAGATTCAGATCTGTTATATTTGAGCCATGAAATAAAAATTAATTACATATTTGATATTGTAGCAATAGCTATTTTACTGTTTTAGAAAACCGCAAAACTTCAAAAGACACAGGAAAAAATAGATGGTTGCCTACGCTACGCGTGGGTGCCTGTTTATCTTGTGTCTGGGCATTTTGCGGTGCCTCTAAAGCGGATATCGGGTTAACCCACGCTTTTTATGGACAGTTTTTCCCAGTCAAATCACTTTCTCCTCAATCTGCCAATTGCAGAACTTCCGCTATCCGAGAATTTTAAGCTTAGAAGTAAACTAATGGGTTTTTTTACACTTCAGGATATTATTGGAACCCAGCAAAAAGAATTACATGAGCTGGATGATTATTCAGAGCGCTGGTATTTTGAATTTGTTGATTTTTTACGCAGGAAGGATTTGTTAAATCTTATTAGTTAGCATTTTTCTTGGGCAATGGCCAACATAGCGACAATCTTGTCGATCACTTTTTCAACATCCTTTCCAATATTCCCATAGTAAGCGTTTTTAAAGCTTTTTTCTGATATAGTATCTTGTTCTACAGTACTATAATGTTTTGTAATATATTGATGCAATGCCTTGGGGCTCTGCGTTGTGATGATGCCCGCCTCAACTTGTAGATGAATGAATATGGCAAGCTGTTTTACCGTAAAGGTTACTTTAAAATTGCTATCTAAAATGCCTCCGCGACTCAGGTCTTCAGCTATAGTATCTATTGATTTGAGGTAGCTGATTTCGCTTTCAATATACCTTAGTAATGATTCGTCAATATTGGACAAATTTCTATTATATGGTATGCTTATGGTTTTAAAAACCTGCCCAATTAGCTTTTTAAAGAAATGAATTAATCTATATTGCTCGCTAATGCTTTCGCATTTTTGAAGTTCATGATTAAAATGGCTGCAGCAGGAATGATAAAAATATGGATGATTAAAATTTAAGGAGACGAGCAGTAGAATAATCCCTGACATAGCTAAAGAAGGTACGAATTTATTCAATGCTATTTCAAGCGACTCAAAAAATTCATGTAAATATATAGCCTGTTCGAAAGTGAAACGGCTTGGGCTGCTATTGAGGTGTTCAAAGATATACTTAAAAAAGATGATGATTTCATTATCTGTATTCAGTTCTCCAAGGTTTTTCAGGATCTTGCTGGAATTTTCTTCAATATTTACTAACAGTTTTTTCTGGGTAGTTATAGAAACGGCACAATCATAGTCAAAATAATAGGGCAAATACTGCTGAAGATCCAAAACCATTTTGTTGAGTAGGTTTACTATGCTACTAATTCCCTCATTTTTGTTTTTTTGACAGGCGTTAAGATTATCCTCATCTACCATGGCTGCTAACTCATCCATTAATTGCACCAACCCGCTTTGATGTTGTCTGATATAAGCCTTTGATTTATCAGGAGCTATTTGTGTTACATTATGCTGAATGGAACTGATTATTCTTTTACTTTCCTTTAAAATTTCATTTTGAAGTTCCTTACCTGGGCATTGATATGCTGCTCCCACTTTAATGGCATCTAAAATTATTTCCCTGAAGCTGATAAGTTCGTACATCATTTGCCTAGTAAAAAGTTCCGATAATGAGATTGTTGATAGTAATATAAAGATTGTTTTGCAACTAAAGCACTGTGTAACCAGTCCATTAATTCTAGGTTTTTAATTTTTCTTTTTTGCATCAACGTGGTAAAACGAATCTTTAACGTGGTAAAACCTGATTTTAGCCAAGTTTTTGGCTGATATTAGCACATAATTTAATTTTAGTCGGCTGAGTTATTCAATGATATTCATATTGGCGGGCATTGGGGTGCATAATGGATGATAAATCATCAATCTGGATATCGACGGTCAGCCACATAAAGACAAATATTATTTATAAAGGAAAATGTTACCCATGCCATAAGGTTGATGAAAGTAGAAAGGCAATGTGAATTGTGCTAAAATGCCAACAGGGTATTTGGGAAATAAGGAAAGGAATAGGTAGAAAATAGATGTCACTAACTCAATTTTTTTGAGCGTATTTAACTTATGTTATTCTAACTATTTTAAGTGGTTTTCAATTGCGCCTGAGATCTGGTTGATCTCGGCCACACCTAGAGAAAGATGATGACCTTTTTCTGTCAATTTAAATGGTATTAGTTCCTCAGGCTCAATCTCTTCTGCTTTTAGTAAGATCCAGTCAGATTCCTGTTTTTTTATTGCCCCTAAAAGATCTCCTAAATAAACAATCTTAAAATAATCAGCTTTTGGGGTAATGGTCAGGGTGATCGATTGATCACTATGTTCTATTTCAATATTAAATGCTGTCATGATCTCAAAACCGTTGCAACCCGCTTATTGTTTTGCTAAAATGGCGCGGTTATCAGTTTAACTCACATGCACAGAAGTGAATGAATAGCCGGAATAAAATGCTTTTAATTCTGCTTTTTTGCTATTATTCAGGCTATAGGATATACAAAATTAACTATACGTTCTTAACTATTTAAACCGATTAATTGTTTAAACTGAACCTTTGCTAAACAATTAATCGGTTTAAGAAAATTTATACAATTAACCTACTCTTCCCGGATATTGCTTCAATGCTACTTCCAAGCAGTCCATAGCTGTATTTAAATCATCGGTATTTAATACGTATGCCATACGAACTTCGTTTTTACCAGAACCAGGGGTAGAGTAGAAGCCCGTTGCAGGGGCCATCATTACCGTTTGGTCATTATGACTGAAATCTTCTAAAATCCACTGACAAAATTTATCAGCATCATCAATAGGAAACTTTGCTACTACGTAAAATGCACCGCCAGGATTAGGACAGAAAACACCTTCTATATTATTTAACCGGCCAACCAAAGTATCACGACGCAAAGTATATTCGGTATTTACTTTTTCAAAATAACTATCTGGCGTATCTACAGCTGCTGCACCAGCAATTTGTTCAACCATGCCTGGACTTAATCTTGCCTGCGCAAATTTTAATCCTGATGCGATAACTTCTTTATTTTTAGTAATTAGACAGCCTAAACGTGCACCACAAGCACTGTAACGTTTAGAAACCGTATCCATAATGACCACGTTTTCATCTAAACCATCTAAATGCATGGGTGAGATAAATTCCCTTCCATCATAACAAAATTCGCGATAAGCTTCATCAGAGAATAAAAACAGATCGTATTTAACACAAAGGGTTTTTAAAGCCTCTAATTCTGCTCTTGAATATAAATAACCAGTAGGATTATTAGGGTTACAAATGATGATCGCCTTCGTTTTTTCCGTAATCAGTTTTTCGAATTCAGCAATCGGCGGTAATGCAAAGCCATTTTCAATGTAAGAAAGGATTGGTTTTACCACCACATTGCTCATGCAGGCAAAACCATTGTAATTGGCATAAAAAGGTTCTGGAATGATAATTTCATCCCCCTCGTTTACGCAGGTTTGCATGGCAATGGTGATGGCTTCAGAGCCGCCAACTGTTACCAATATATTTTCGGGTGTAATATTGTAACCCAGTTTATTATAATATTCGGTAAGTTTTAAACGATATGCAAGTGTACCTTCTGATGGAGTATAGGCCCAAACATTAAAATCAATGTTTTTAATGGCATTTAACATTCCTTCAGGTGTTTCTATATCTGGCTGACCAATATTTAAATGGAAAACTTTTTTACCATCTTTTTTAGCTTGATCTGCAAACGGGGTTAACTTTCTGATTGGTGATGCAGGCATCTGCACACCCTTTTGTGAAATTTTTGGCATGGCACAAAAATAAAAAAGTCCCGATGAAAATCGGGACTTTTTAAATATTATCATTTAAAAATTATTTTGAAGCTGCGGCAACCGTTTCACCTTTGATGTAAAGCACTTTAATTGGTGTTTTAGCATTTGAAGTAATGGTTACGGCCTTCGAAAAAGTAGAAGGACCGGCAGCAGCGTTAAACGTTACCGAAATTACACCAGTTTCACCTTTTTTTAATGGGGTAGAAGTGTATTTAGGTACTGTACATCCGCAACTCGCTTCAGCTTTGGTGATAATCAAAGGCGCTTCGCCAACGTTTGTGTATTTGAAGTCGTAAGTTACTGGTTTGTTCAAAACAATTTTACCGAAATCGTGAGTTTCCGATTCAAATTTAAACTCTGCAGGCTTGGTTTGTGCATTTACTGCAACACCAAAACCTAAAACAAAAGCGAATAATACTAAGATCTTTTTCATGTTATGTGGCTGTAATTTATTTTTTAAAATTCTAAAACAAATTTAATGTTTTCCTATTAAAACAAAAACTATTCCAAATATATTTTGCAAACCGATATATAATTTTACAATAGAGGTTAAAGGCAAACTTTTAATTTTGTCTATATTTGCCGCAACCAATCTTTGATTACTATGCCGAATGAAAAATTGATGACCAACGCTATTGATGCTTCTGAACTCAGTTTTAACGATTTTAAATCGATCGTTATAAATGATTATAAAATAGCCTTTGAAAGTAGGCAGGCCAGTGTTTTAGGCCGTAGAGAAGTATTAACAGGGAAGGCTAAATTTGGCATTTTTGGCGATGGTAAAGAAGTTCCTCAGTTGGCTATGGCGAGAGCCTTTAAAAACGGCGATTGGCGCTCGGGTTATTACCGCGACCAAACTTTTGCCTTTGCAACCGGTATTTCTACCATCAAAGAATTTTTCGCACAGCTTTATGCCAATCCAACCGACGGTGCTGATCCGTTTTCGGGGGGAAGACAAATGAATTGTCATTTTGCAACAAAATCTATTAATGAAGATGGTAGCTGGAACGATTTAACGCAGATTAAAAACTGCTCATCTGATATTTCTCCAACCGGAGGCCAAATGGCCCGTTTGGTAGGTTTAGCTTATGCTTCTAAATTATTTAGACAAAATAAAGAACTCGATTACTTAAAACACTTTTCTGTAAGCGGAAATGAAGTTGCTTTTGGTACTATTGGTAATGCATCAACTTCGGAGGGGGTATTTTTCGAAGCTATTAATGCTGCGGGTGTTTTACAGATACCGATGGCCGTTTCTATTTGGGACGATGCCTATGGTATCTCAGTTCCGGCAAAATATCAGACTACCAAAGAAGATATATCTGAGGTTTTAAAAGGTTTTCAGCGTAATGCTGATCAACCAGGTTATGAAATTTATAAGGTGAAAGGCTGGGATTATCCGGCTTTATGCGAGGTATATGAAAAAGCGATAAATGTTTGCAGAGACGAACATGTACCTGTTTTAATTCACGTTACCGAACTTACTCAGCCTCAGGGGCATTCTACCTCTGGTTCACATGAAAGGTACAAATCAAAAGACCGGTTATCCTGGGAAACAGAATACGATTGTATTCAGAAAATGCGTGCCTGGATGCTCGAATCGGCGGTAGCAACCGAAGAGGAAATTGCAGAGGTTGAAAAGAATGCAAAGGTTTTTGTACGTAATGCACAAAAAGAAGCCTGGAATGAGTTTTTGGATAGTATTAAACCAGAACAAAAGCAAGTTGTTGATTTAATTAGCAGTATGGCTAAACATCAGCCTGAACTGGCTAAAATTGCTGCAAATCTGGCCTCAACTGCTGATGCACAACGTCGGGAAGTTTTTACTGCTGTACGAAAAGCTATACGTTTATCGGCTAGTTTTAACTCCCCTGAACGCAATGAACTTTTAGCCTGGTACAAGCAACAAGCCAAGTTTAATCACGACAGATACAATTCTAAACTGCATACCAATGGCAAAGAAAGCCCGGATATGATCGCAGTGGTTGATGCTGTTTATGATGAGCAATCGAAAATGGTTGACGGTAGGGAAGTGCTTAATGCCTGCTTTAACGAAAACTTTGCCCGCGATCCACGTTTGGTTGCTTTTGGAGAAGATCTGGGAAATATTGGTGATGTAAATCAAGGTTTTGCAGGTTTGCAGGCTAAATATGGCGAATTGCGAATCACCGATACCGGAATTAGAGAAATGACCATTATGGGGCAGGGTATTGGCTTGGCCATGAGGGGCCTAAAACCGATTGCTGAAATACAATATCTTGATTATTTAATTTTCGCATTAAATGTACTTAGCGACGATTTAGCTTCACTTTCTTACCGTACCAAAGGAATTCAAAAAGCACCGGTTATCGTACGTACCCGTGGTCATCGGTTGGAAGGAATCTGGCATTCGGGCTCGCCAATCAGCATGATTTTAGGCGCTTTAAGAGGGATGCACCTATGCGTACCCAGAAATATGACCCAAGCTGCCGGCATGTACAACACCCTCTTCAGGGCTGACGAACCTGCCGTAGTAATTGAGTGTTTAAACGGTTACCGGCTTAAAGAAAAACTACCAGGTAATGTAGGTAGTTTTACTGTCCCGTTAGGTAAAGCAGAGGTTTTAGAAGAAGGAACCGATATTACCGTAATCTCTTACGGATCTTCATTAAGAATTGTTCAGGAAGCAGCAGAAGAATTAAGCTTACTAGGCATTTCGGTTGAAATTATTGATCCACAAACGCTTTTGCCTTTCGATACCACCCAGGTTTGTGTAAACTCGCTTGCCAAAACCAATAAATTATTGGTAGTAGATGAGGATGTTCCGGGAGGTGCATCTGCATATATCCTGCAAAAGGTTCTGGAAGAACAAAAAGGTTATTTCCATTTAGATGGTCAGCCAAAAACATTATCAGCCAAAGCACATCGTCCACCATTTGGATCAGACGGTGATTATTTCAGTAAACCATCAGTTGATGATGTTATTGAAACCATCTATCAGATGATGCACGATGCAAATCCAACTAAATATCCTTCAATTTTTTAATAAAATGATGGTTAGGTATAAATTTAAAGGTCTGAATAATTTAAAGGGTTAAAAGTCTGTTTATTATCTTTTTATGCTTGAATGATTGTGATTTTTATCAAAAGGTAACAAAATGGGTGTCTTTTGACCACTTTTTTATTTACTTTTATAGCCTATCCCTATTTCAGAATGTTTTATCTCATCACGAACATGAAATGCTGTAATTTTCGAGATTTTTTGTGCTATTTTCCGATAAAACAAATTATTAGTTTGATCTGAAAATGAATCTCCATCTTGTACATGCTCAGTTTGTTAGCAAAGTATGTTTTTTGAAAAAAAGTATGCTGCTCCTACTTTTTTTGTTTTTATGTACGGCAGGTTTTGGTCAGATGAGTGCCCCGCAGAAAAAACTGGATAGCCTTTTAAGTTTAAATCAAAAGAATCTAAGAACAGATTCCACCAAAATCAAAATATTGACGGAAGTTTACCGCCAATACATGAGGATGAAAAGTGTAGATAAAGCGGAAGAGTATATTGATAAAACCATTCAGCTTTCACATGAGAGAAATCTAAAAAAATTCTCTGCAATGGCTTATTACCGTAGAGGTACAATGTATCATGGTAGGTCTAATTATCAAAAGGCAGAAGAGAATTATCACAATGCAGTCGCCGAATTTTCCTCAGTAGGTAACTTAGATATGGTTGCCGGAACTTACCTCAATTTAGGGGCTTTATATGGCAGCATTCCTGATTATGCAAAATCGTTAGAAGTTAACCAAAAGGCCATAGCGATCTTCGAAAAAATGGGCAACGAAGGCGACATGGCAAGTTGTTACACCAATATTTCTACTATTTATCAAAGTTTGGGTAATCAGAGTCAGGCCTTGGTTTATATGAACATGGCACTAAAAGTATTTGCTAAAGCGGGCGAAAATACAAGAGGCGTAGCGGTTGTTTATGGTTTGATTGGTGCCAATTATTTCGAGGCCTCAGATCGCGAATTAAGGGAGATGAATGTATTGCCTGACCAGAAAATTAAACTGGCTTTAGCGTATTACAATAAATCGTTGCGGGTATCAGAAGCCATTGGAGATATAGGTTTAATAGCCACTGTTAAACGAGAACTTGCTGACTTATACAGTTCAATAGGACAAAAGGACGCAGCGTTAAAGTCGTATCAAAAATCAGTTGAGTTAAATAAGTCGGGAGAGAATAAAGAAGCTTATGCCGCAAGTTTATATGCATTAGGAAACTTTTACCAAAAGGAAAATGATTTTGAAAATGCCATCCTATTACTCAATAATAGTTTAAAAATTGCCGAAGAAAACAGATTATTAGATATAGAAAAACAATCTAGTTTAGGGTTGAGTACGGTATATGAAAAACAAAAGGATTATAACAAATCATTAGCCTACTACAGGCAGTACATTGCAGTTAGGGATAAGATTTTTGATCAGGAAAAGGAAAAGGAAATTACCAGAAGGCAGATGCAGCTCGATTTTGGAATTAAAGAACGTGATTATTTATTGAAGCAAAAACTTACAGATGGCGAGTTAAAAAGACAACAACAAGAACTTGAACTAAAAAGGCAACAATTAGTGTTGAGTGATAAAGAAAAAGCATTAGACCTCCTAACTTTTCAAAAGGCAAAAGCTGATCTCAATATTCATCGTTTGGCTCAGGATAGTAAATTTGCTAATGCTAAATTTGAGGCAAAGTTAGCCGCCGGGATAAAAGATAAGCAGATTAGTAAACAGGTACAACAGATTAAATTTGATGAACGTTTAAGATTATTCCTCATCATAGCTACCATACTGATTCTCATTATTGCTGTTGTTATATTTTTTAATCAGCGGAAAACAATGAGGCTGAATATCATTATCAATACCCAAAAACGGGAGTTAGAGCAGTTAAGTAAGGTTAAAGACCGTATTTTTAGTGTGGTAAGTCACGATATGCGTACCCCAGTAAATTCATTAATTTCCTTTATGCAGTTGTTAGAAGGAGGGGATATTGAGCAAGAGAAATTAAACAGATATGCTGCGGCACTAAAAAACAACCTCACCTATACCTCTACAATGATGGAGAATCTCCTTAATTGGGCGGCCAGCCAGATGCAGGGGTTTAACCCGTATTTAGAATCGCTAGATATTCATGAGCTGATTGACGAAGTTATTCTTTCTTTGCAGGATAATGCCAACGAAAAAAGCCTGGTTATTCAGAATTTTGTGCCAGCCAAAACGTTTTGCAAAGCAGATTCGAATATGTTAACGCTGGTTATTCGAAACATCATCAGTAATGCCATAAAATTTACGCCAAACGGTGGTAAAATTACAACTTATGCTGATCATAACGGAAATGTGCTGGAGATTAAAATTTCAGATACAGGGATCGGTTTAACACCTGTACAGGTGGAGCATTTTAATATGCCAGGCTATCTAGGTGCGGGTGTGAGTACATCAGGTACCAATAAAGAAAAAGGTACAGGTTTAGGTTTATTGCTCTGCAGAACCTTTATTAGCTTGATGGATGGTAAAATTAGCGCTGATATTAATCCTACAGGTGGAAGTTATTTTAAAATAATCATGAAAAAATAACTTATTTTAAAAATCTCGACAGAATTTTCTTGTCAATTGATCTTTCTAATAATTCCTGCCTGTTAGAAGCACTTATGGGAACCAGAAAGTTATGATCTAAATGAACCTCATGATTGGTTAAGGTTACGATATGGTTTATATTAATGATGTATTGTTTGTGTACCCTTGAGAAAATTTTCGAAGGTAGTTGTTTTTCCAGATTTTTTAGGCTTACTAAAATAACATGTTTATCGATACTGGTAAACAGCTTTGAAAAATCACCCATACTTTCAATATAAATTACATCATTATATTTAAGCTTGGTTATGCCTTTAGTCTCTCTAAAAAAGAAATAATCGTCGTCTTTTTTATCGTCGTTGTTTAAGTTTTCGAAAGGAAGTTTATTTAATTGTTTCCTTAACTCAATATACTCGATCGCTTTGTTGGTGGCTTTTAATATACGTTCGAACGTTGCGGGCTTTACAATAAAATCCAATGCATCCAGATTAAAACTTTCTGCCGCGTACTCACTAAATGAAGTAATAAATATAAATAACGGTTGTTTTTTAATACTCTTTAATAAATCCATACCGGAAAGCTCTGGCATATCAATATCAGAATAAACAATATCCACAGAAACGGTTGATAAAATTTGCGAAGCTTCTATACCATTACTACACACAGCGATAATATTTAATGAAGGGATTTTTTTTAGATGCATTTCTATGGCATCTCTTTCAATTTCATTATCATCAACAATTAAACAGCTGTACGTCATTTAGGAATGGGTTATTTTTACTTAATGTGCGTAATTTACGTTAAAAAGCGGATTATAATACAATCCAGGGATCATTTTGCAGATAAACGTAATATTAACTTTTATTTCTAGTGTTTCTTTTCACCAGTATATAGTTTTTCGCCAGCTTTTACAGCCAATTGCAGGTTGTTGTCTTCTGGCGGCACAGGACAACGGTATCCGTCACTATAAGCACAGTAAGGATTGTAGGCTTTATTAAAATCGATTTCAATGTGGTTATCTACGATTTCTTTTGCATCCAGATCAATGTATCTGCCACCGCCATAAGTTTCCTTATTGTTGGTCTCATCAGTAAAGGGTAGAAAAAGGTGATCTTTATAAACTGGGTTGGTCGATAAAGAAACACTTTTATATAAAGTCATTTGGATTTTTTTGCTATTAAGAACAAAGTTTACATGTGCATATTTATAATAATCGCTGCTGGACCCATCGAAAGTAGACATTTTGAAAACTTTTTCATTCTTCAGTGTTTCTACATCCGCTAAGATTTTGTAAGTACTATCTGCCTCATAAAAATGAAGGTTTTGCAGGTCGTTTTTCCTGAGCGGCGACCGTTCGTCTTTAATGAAATCCTGTTTATAGATTTCACGATGTTTGGCAATCTGTTCAGCATAATTCTGTGCAAAGCCATTCATACTGATCAATAACAATAAGAAAGTGATGGTTCTCATTTGCGAAAATTAAATAATACTTACTTTGTTTCTTAAAAACTGATCGGCTAAAACGAGTGCAGCCATTGCCTCAACAATTACTACTGCCCTGGGTACCACACAAGGGTCATGCCGGCCTTTCCCTTTAATCTCGGAGGCTTCACCAGCTGCATTGATGGTTTGTTGGTTATGCATAATGGTGGCAACAGGCTTAAAAGCTACTTTGAAGGTAATATCCATCCCATTAGAGATGCCGCCCAAAATGCCACCAGCATAATTAGTCGTTGTTTTAAAAACTTTTGAATCAGCAACTTTTGGCTGAGGGATGTCATTGTGCTGAGATCCTCTTAATTCACTTCCGGCAAAGCCAGAGCCATATTCGAAACCATGAACAGCATTAATGCTGAGCATAGCTTTCCCTAAATCGGCATGCAATTTATCAAAAACTGGTTCCCCTAAACCCGCAGGGCAGCCTTTTATTATACAGCCTATTTTTCCACCAACGGTGTCGCCATCTTTTCTAACCGAATCGATAAACGCTATCATTTCGTTTGCAGTTGCCGGATCAGCACAGCGCACAATATTTTCTTCTCTAATTTGCAATAAAGCTGATAAATCATTGCCTTCCAAATTAGGAGCTTCTATTGTTCCTACTGAAGTTACGTGTGCAAAAATTTCAATGCCCTGTTGCTTTAAAAACAGTTTGGCAATTGCTCCGGCTGCTACACGGGCAGCAGTTTCGCGCGCAGAAGAACGGCCTCCGCCACGGTGATCGCGGATACCATATTTCGCATCATAAACATAATCAGCGTGGCTGGGACGGTAAACATCAACATTGTGACCGTAATCTTTTGAGCGTTGATCTTCGTTTGGAATCAGCAAGGCAATTGGTGTCCCGGTACTTTTTCCTTCAAATACACCCGACAAAACCTGAACGGTATCACTTTCTTTTCTTTGCGTGGTGATTTTGGATTGACCAGGTTTACGTTTGTCAAGTTCTGACTGGATAAAATCCATATCGATATCCAATTGCGCCGGACAGCCATCAATAATTACCCCGATGGCTACGCCATGAGATTCTCCAAAAGTGGTGATGCGAAATAATTGTCCGAATGAGTTGCCTGCCATTATTTTTGATTGAATTATAGATTGATTAAATTATTGAATGGATTTTTACATCCAATCTCGATACTGGGTTCTTAATACTTGGTACTTACTTTATGCTAACATCAAATCCCGCTTTTTTCAAATCTTCCCAATAATAAGGATAAGATTTTTCTACTACCTGCATTTCTTCAATTTCAACTTCGTTGATTAATAATGCAAGAGGAGCAAAAGCCATTGCCATACGGTGGTCCTCGTAGGTTGCAAAAGTAACCTGATCAGGAAAATGAAGGTTGTCTGTATTTAAAGTATAAACCAGATTATCTTCTGTAAAAGTAACGCCTATTTTAGCCAATTCGTTCTGAAGAGCTGCAATACGATCTGTTTCTTTAATTTTTAAGGTTTCTAAACCTGTAAATGCCATATTTTTGCCCAAGGCAGCCGCAATAACTACAATAGTTTGTGCTAAATCCGGACAGGTTTTTAAATCTAAAATTTCTTTAGTATCTAAAGAAAGACCTAAGTTGCTAATGGCAATTCCATTATCGGTTTTGCTGGTAGCGATGCCAAATATCTTCATGATATTTTTGATCTGGCTATCACCCTGTAAACTTTTCTCTTTTAAAGTGGGTAAATTAATTTCTGCTTCATCTGCTAAAGCTGCAATGCTATACCAATACGATGCCGCGCTCCAGTCTGGCTCAACAACCAAAGTACCAGCTTTAAAAACCTGTGGTTTAATGGTAATTGAATTTCCATTCCAGCTATGTTCAATGCCAACTTCAGCCAACATATCTAAAGTCATATCTACATACGGTTTAGAAGTCAGTTCGCCTTCGATTTCTAACGTTAAACCCTGAGGTAGGATAGGGGCAATCATCAGCAAAGCTGAAATATACTGACTACTGATATCGCCTTTTATTTTAACTTCAGCAGTTTTTTGATTTAAAGGACCAGTAATATTTAATGGAGGAAAACCGTCTGATTCTACATACGAAATATCAGCACCGATTGTTCTCAATGCCTCAGCCAAAATCCCGATCGGGCGTTGCTTCATTCTTTCGGTTCCTGTTAATAGAAAATTACCGTTTTTAGCAGAAAGATAAGCTGATAAAAAGCGCATGGCAGTTCCCGCAGGACCAACATCAACCGTTTTTGATTCCTCAATTTCAACTTCTAATTCTTCTTCCAGATTATTCAGAATTCCATTTAACGTTACCGTATCGGCAGCATTGGAAAGGTTTTCAACTTTAACCAGTTTCTTGCTTAAAGCGCTAATAATCAAAGCTCTGTTGCATTCGCTTTTAGAGCCTGTTAATTGGATTTCCGTATTGATATTCTTGGTTCCTTTAAAAGAAACTAAGGCGTTTTTCGACATTTTATTCTGTTTTTATTCTTAAATGTAAGTGTCAGATGGAAACACCTGACACCACATTAATAATGTTACTTGTAGAGGATATCTTTTTAAGGTTAGGTTTCACCCTCTACCTTAAACCTTCTACCTTTTTAAAGATCTTTGTTTTTAAGATTTAGACTTTACCCTCCACCTTAAACCTTCAAACCCTCCACCTTTATTACGCTTTAACTTCAGTATGTTGTTCAGCCGCAATGCCTTTTTCAGCTTTACCAGCATTCATAATTTCAGTTTGTTTACGGATCGATTCACCGTGCATCAATTCTAAAAATTTCTCAGTAAAGTTCAGGTCTAATTTTAAAGCTTTTGCAAAAGCGTGACCTTTTTTAATGATGGCATCCCAACGGTTCACCTGTAAAATAGTTACTTGGTTATCACGCTTAAACTCGCCGATTTTCTCAACGATAGCCATACGTTCGCCTAATTTCTGTAATAAAATATCATCAATTTTATCGATTGATTTACGTAAGTCGGCTAATTTATCAGCGAAAGCTTCGTTTGGTGCTTCCGGTTCACGTACTGTTAAACGGTCTACCAATTCTGCTAAAGCAGCCGGTGTAACTTGTTGTTTAGCATCTGTCCAGGCAACTGAAGGATCTACATGAGATTCGATCATTAAACCTTGCATGTCTAAATCCAAAGCTTTTTGAGAGATGTAAGGGATTAATTCACGGTTACCGCAAATGTGACTTGGATCGTTGATAATTGGTAATTCAGGACAAAGTGTTTTTAACTGAATAGCAAGTTCCCACATTGGTTCGTTACGGAATGAACTTTTCTCGAATGAAGAGAAACCGCGGTGAATGGCACCGATCTTAGTAATTCCTGCGCCATTGATCCGTTCAATTGCACCGATCCATAATTGTAAATCAGGGTTTACCGGGTTTTTAATCAATACCGGAACATCATGGCCTTTTAAAGCATCAGCAATTTCCTGAACCGTGAATGGGTTTACCGTAGAACGTGCACCAATCCAAAGGATATCTACACCAGCTGCTAAGGCCTCTTCAACGTGTTTTGCATTGGCAACCTCAACAGCCGTTGGCAAACCGGTTTCTGCTTTAGCACGTTTTAACCACTCTAAACCAATACTTCCAATACCTTCGAATTCTCCCGGACGGGTACGTGGTTTCCAGATACCAGCTCTCAATACCGATACTTTGCCGGTAGCAGCCAATAAATGTGCTGTTGTTAATAGTTGTTCTTCAGTTTCTGCACTACAAGGACCAGAAATGATTAATGGTTCGTTGTTTACGTTTAACCAGGTGTTTAAAGGCTGAATGTTTAAATTAAGTTTCATGATGACGGGTTTGTTTAAAGTCCAGATTCCTAGTCGGATATCCGGAATATATTTTAATTATTTTATATTATTAATTGAATGCTCTGCTATTTGTCTTCGGACTCCTGACTATGGACTCCCGACTATTATACTTTATCGTTCTTCTGATACTCTCCTAAGATATTAAAGTTCGATGTATATTTTAATGCTTTCCTGATCGCTTTATCGTATTTTTCGGTGCTCGGCCACTCTAAATCCACGTAAAAGTAATACTCGTTTCTTTTACCTAAAACAGGCATAGATTGTATTTTTGTTAAGCTTACCTCTTGTTCTGCAAAAATATTTAACACAGTTGCCAATGAGCCTGCTTTGTGTCCGACCTGAAAACAGATTGATGCTTTGTTTATTTTCTTTCCTTCGTCTGTTTTATCCTTCTTAAGGATCAGAAAACGGGTATAGTTTTTCTTGTTCGATTCTACACGGCGTTCTAAAATATTTAAGCCGTAAAGTTCGGCGGCTAAGCTGTTTGCAATGGCCATGGTATCTGTTAATTGCTCTTCCTGGATCCGTTTTGCGCAGGCAGCAGTATCGTTGCTTTCTACAATTTTAATGTGAGGATAATCGTAAAAGAAATCGATACACTGGCGGATGGCTATAGGGTGTGAGGTAACGACTTTAATATCCTCGAACTTTACGCCCGGTAATGCCATTAAGTGCAATTGGATAGCTAAGTAAACTTCGCCCACAACTGAAAAGCCGTAATCGCGGATCAAGGTATAGTTTGGTAATAAGCTACCCGCAATAGAGTTTTCGATAGCCATCACTACGAAATCGGCGTCGTTTTTCTCTAGCTTGTCGCAGGTTTCTTTAAAAGAATTACACTCAACAGTTTCAATGTCTTTACCAAAGAATTTGTATGCCGCTTCTTCGTGGAAAGATGCTTTAATACCCTGAATTGCTACTCGTTTTGTCGTTTCCATTTTGCGTTAAAACAAAAAAGTCCCGGCTGTTTGCCGGGACTTTTTTATACATTTTAATATTGTTATATATCTTTTTGCATATTAGCCCCGGCTCTTACTAAAATAGTAAAAGTAACCAAAGTAATATGTGTTTGTAATTTGCATTTCTTTTTTTTGTTGAGCCAAATGTAATAACAAAATTTAATTTGTCAATAGGAAAACGAAAATATTTTTAATAAAATTTAATTTTGTCTAAAATGATCTGTATCCTGGATTAGTCTTTTTATTTTTTGAAACAACTTAAAAACGGATTTTTATATGGTTAGGGCCAATGGATTCGTCATCTCGACCGGAGCAAAGCGAAGTGGAGAGATCTATTCTGGCAGACTTCGTTTCGCAGAGCTATCGGGTTCCCGACTGCGCTACAATCCGATAGCTATCTGGTCCGCTTGAAATGATGGTATCCCCGTGTCTGTCTGTAGCGTTGCAAAGGGCGCTACGGATTAATAATAGAAAAAAGTCAGTGACTCATTTAATTGAGTTTATACACTCAATTTATTCTTGTATCCATAAAGACGCTATGCTTAACGCTACGGACAGGGCAGGATAAAAAAATCCGGACAGCCGTTTATTGTTTCTTTAACCGGGCTGCTCCGACACAGTTATACACCAACAATACCTTAAGATAACTTTCCCTTTACCTTTTATTTAGCCATTGTTAGCCTGCAGATCTCAAGCGAGTCAAATGTTTGATCTACCTGAGCTCCAACAGGGGCATTACTCAACCAAAGCAAGGGTTAAGCAGTGTGCAAGCAGGTGTTAAGCAAGCCTGGCCGGAAGGTGGCATAAACGCGGGGTAAATGTGGCGTAAAGGTGGACTTGGAATATTTTTTTTTGGGAATCTTTAATCAGACGAGATTGATTTGGGTTATCATCGCCTTTGATTAACCTAATATAAAAAATTATGATGAAGTGTGCAAAAAAAAGAGCTTCGTAATTGGCACGGGCAGCAGAAATGCAATTTGTTAGTTTCTGCCCGTAGTGTTTCGAGGGGCGCTACGGATTAATAGTAGAAAAGAGTCTGTGACTCTTTTTAATTGAGTCTATAAACTCAATTTATTTTTATACCTATAGAGACGCTATGCTTAACGCTACGGAAGGAGCGTTGTAAAAAGATTTTGCTTCGCAGAGCCTTCGGGTTCTCCAATGCGGTAGAAATGACGTCCTTAGTATAGCTGTCATCAACCCACTAACGTATTTGAAAAACTCTATGGAGTTGCTACATTTGACTGGAGGGTTTTATTTGTCAGATTTAAACATTAAACTTTAAATTTGAATATATGAGCAGACGAATATTTGATGAGCCTTTTAAAAGAATGGCTTTGGATCTGGCCCATGCGCGGGGTTCGATAAAGGATGTTGCAATAGAATTGGGTATAAGTTCGAACCTTTTAAGTAAATGGAAAGAGCGCGAAGGAATTGCAAAAGCTGATACTACAAGCCTTAGCGAGGAGCAGCAATTGATTCGGAAACTTCAAAAGGAGCTTAAAGAAGCCCAGCTAGAACGTGATATATTAAAAAAGGCGGTAGGCATCTTTTCCAAGGGAGACGGGAGATATTCGGATTTATAAAAGATTACCGAAAGATATTTTCTGTTGAAAGGATGTGTAGGGTATTTGGAATAAACAACAGTAGTTTTTATTACTGGTTAAAAAACCCCCAGGGTAAGCGGCTTACCGATGATAATTATCTTATGATAGAGATAAGCAAGATTTACGCAGAGAGTAAAGGGTGTTACGGGAGTCCGCGTATTACTGCCGAATTATGTTCCAGAGGGATCTTTATCTCTCGGCCCAGAGTTGCCAGGCTGATGCGCAGATTGGGTATAAAGAGTACCATCCGTAAGAAATGGGTACAGACAACAGATTCACAGCACACTTACTCCTTAGCAGAAAATTTCCTTAATAGAGATTTTTATGCCGCCAATATTAGAGAGAAATGGGTTTCAGACCTCACTTATATACAAACTGGGGAAGGTTGGCTATATCTGACAACAGTTATAGATCTGGCGGATAGAAAAGTTGTAGGCTGGTCATTAAGTGAAAATATGGAAGCTGAGAACACCACGATAAAGGCATTAGAAATGGCTATAAAGAATAGACCTATTACCCAACAGTTAATTTTTCACTCAGACAGAGGTATACAATATGCATGTTCCGAGTTCAGAAAAAAATTAGAATGCTTAGGGATAAAGCAAAGCATGAGCAGAAAAGGAAACTGTTGGGATAACGCAGTTGCAGAGAGTTTCTTTAAAACTATAAAAACAGAAATGATATACCAGCAGATATATAAAACAAGAGCGAAGGCTAGTTTAGCCATTTTTGAATATATAGAGGTCTGGTATAATAGAAAAAGAAGACATTCATACTTAGGGTACTTATCGCCATTAGAGTTTGCAAACAGCTCAATAAATCCTAAAATCGCAGCTTAAAAGAAAGAAAAATATCTAAAGTAATGCTTCTCAATAAAAATAATATGACAAAAAAAAATCTCCAGTAGACTATTGCAATTCCACTAACCTCTACCATTGACAGACTCAATAGAATCCTCGTCATCTCAGCCGTAGCAACGCGAAGTGGAGAGATCTATCTTTTAGCGTACGAAACTATCATCTGTGTTTATCTGTGTGCATCTGTGGTTAAAAAACAATAGCTAAAGCATATCACGAAAAAGGTCCGTGTGGATACACAGACCTTTAGCTTAATTTTTTATCCTGTAGAACTTAACTCTCCCCGATCGTTAAGTCCCTTTACTTTTTGCAGTTGCAGTTCATCATACTTTTTCTGTTCTTCCTCACGCAATTCCTGCTGCATAATTTTAGCGATTTTAGTGCTTCCATCATGGCTCCATCCCGGTGGATTGAAAATGTATTTTACTTTATCCATAAAGTTTGGTGCCTTTTTAACGTCTGCAGTTAAAGCTTTAAACTCATGAAAAATAATGTTTACCGGCCCGGTATCAGTAGGTTGTGTAGTTAGACCATATTTCACTACATCTTCAGGCAATTCTTCCTGGAAAGTGCCAAACCACCTGTCCCAAAGAATCAATACCATACCCATGTTTTTATCCAGGTAACGTACGTTGCTGGCATGGTGTACCCGGTGATGGGATGGGGTTACGAAAATATACTCGTACCATTTCGGGAATTTGATGTTGTATTGGGTGTGAACAAGATTGCCGTAAATTTGGGTAACCAGGTAGGCAAAAAGAATATCAACTGCAGTAAAGCCCATAAATGCCAGCGGAAGATAAAAGAAAACCCGGTACAAAGGCTCAAAAACAGTTGAACGGAAACCGGTGGTTAAGTTAAAGTGTTCAGATGAATGATGGGTAACATGCATCGCCCAGAAAAAGCGTACATAATGGCCAACGGTGTGCAAAAACCAGTATAAAAAATCCTGCGCTAAAATGAGCACAATCCAATATACCCAAATATTAGAAATCTGGAATAAACGGAATTGATAGCAATAGGCCAACAAGAAAAAAGTAAATGTTTTAGTGCCTAAATTAATCACAACGGCTGCCGTCATCAGGTAGATGTTCGTCCAGGTATCGCGTTTGGTATATAATTTTCTGTCGTGCGCATAGCTAAAATACATTTCAACCAGGGTTAAAACGATTACGAAGCCAAATAGCCCGATAACAGAAATATCACTTCCTGTATACTTCATTTTATAAACTGTTATAGTAATCCAAACTGCTTAAAATATCGGCTGTACTTACACGGCAGTTAAACGTGCATTTACCTGTTTGTTCTAAAAGTGAGAAGAGAATGTTTCCATCTTCGTTCTTTTTATCACTCTGCATCAGTTCCAAAAGGGTATCGAAACTTTCTTTTTTGATGTGGTATTTTGGGTATAAAGATAAAATATAACCACTGATATCTTTCAGTTCTTCCTTGCTTAACGTACTGTTTTTGATTGATAATGCTGCCTCGCACACAAAACCAATAGCAATGGCTTCACCATGTGTTAATGGATTTTCGTCATTTGCCAGCGAATAGCCTTCCACAGCGTGACCAATGGTATGGCCGAAGTTTAAAATCTTCCGTAAGTTTTTCTCATGCGGATCGATGGTAACCACTTCGTTTTTAATTTCAACCGATCGGTAAATGTCTTCTGCAGCAGGAGTAAGGTAATTACTGGCTTTTAACTTTTCGTAATAAGACTTGTCATAAATCAAACCATGTTTGATCATTTCGGCAAAACCTGATAAAAGCTCGCGCTCCGGCAATGTTTTTAAGAATGCAGTTTCGATAAAAACCATTTGTGGCAAGGTAAAGGTACCCACCATGTTTTTTACATTGTCAATATCGATTCCTGTTTTGCCACCTACCGAAGCATCAACCTGTGATAGAAGGGTAGTGGGTACATTGATAAAATCAATACCTCTTTTGTAAGTAGAGGCAATAAAGCCACCCATATCTGTAATTACACCACCGCCAAGGTTGATCATTAAACTTTTGCGGTCGGCTTCAAAGTCCAGTAAGGTTTTCCAGATGCCGATACAGAAATCGATATTTTTATTTTCTTCACCTGCCGAAGTTTCAATCAGGTCAAATTCAGAAAAATCATCTAAAAGCGACTGGAACAGGGGCAGGCAGATTTCGCTGGTATGCTCATCAGCCAGTACAAAAACTTTGCTGTACTTGTTGCTTTCTAAAAGTGTTTTTAAGGCGTCTAAATTGCTTTCGAAATAAAGCGAATGGCCTGCGCTCGTTAAGGTTTCCATTAAATTACTTCGATTTTATCTTGTTCAAAAGTGATGATGTCGCCAATCCTGACTTTATAGCGTTTGCGGAATTCTACTTCGCCGTTGCATTTTACCAAACCGTCCATCACAGCAGCCTGTGCATCACCACCGGTTCCAACCAAGCCTGTTGCTTTTAGCAGTTGGATTAATGGAATAAATTCGCCTTCTAATTTGAATTGTATCATTTTATGCAAAAATACGATTATTTAGAGGTTTTTAGTTTTAACAACCAATGCTTTTTATAATTTTGCACCAATCTGACTTATTATATAGTAAAAATGGATTTATCCACCAAAAAACAACCCAATTTCGACAATACGGAAATCGCTTTCCGTCAAAAATCTAACCATGAGCTTAAAAAAGCATACTGGCTTTTTAAAATGATTGGGAGTAATTTCCTCACCAAAGTTGGTCCGGCCATTACAAACTTCTTTTTAAATATTGGTTTGCCGATTCAGGGAGCGATTAAAACGACCATTTTTCAGCAGTTTTGCGGTGGTGAAACCATTGCAGAATGTAATAAAGCTATTGAGCAATTGGATAAAGGGGGGGTAGGTACCATTTTAGATTATTCGGTAGAAGGAGAAGAAGAAGAACAGGTTTTTGATGAAACCTGTGCCGAAATTATCCGTACTATAGTACGTGCCGATGGCGATACCAAAATTCCGATTACGGTTTTCAAAATAACAGGTATCGGCCGTTTTGCACTCTTGCAGAAACTGGATGCCAAAGAAGTTTTAACTGCAGCAGAACAGGCAGAATACGAAAAAGTAAAATTACGGTGCGAAATGATCTGCAAAACGGCTTTCGATAAAGCTGTGCCAATCATGATTGATGCTGAAGAAACCTGGATTCAGAATACCATAGATGAGTTGGCGCTGGATATGATGCGTAAATTTAACCGGGAACGGATTATTGTGTACAATACTTACCAAATGTATCGTCATGATAAATTAGCGGATATGAAAGCTGACCATTTAATAGCTAAAGCAGATGGTTTTATTTTGGGTGTAAAAATGGTACGTGGTGCTTACATGGAAAAAGAGCGTAAACGTGCTGCAGAAATGGGATATCCTTCGCCAATTCAGCCGGATAAAGCGGCATCTGACCGCGATTATAACGAATCTTTACGTTATTGTATTGATCATATTGAAGAAATTGCCATTGTTGCCGGAACGCATAATGAAGATAGCAGCCGCTTATTAACTTATCTTTTAGAGGAAAAAAATATAACGCACAATCATCCTCATGTATATTTTGCCCAGTTATTGGGGATGAGTGACAACTTAAGTTTTAATCTTGCCGATTCGAACTATAATGTAGCAAAATATGTTCCTTACGGACCGATTAAAGCGGTAATGCCTTATTTATTCAGAAGGGCACAGGAAAATACTTCAGTAGCCGGACAAACAGGCCGTGAACTTGGGTTGATTGAAAGAGAATTAAAAAGAAGGAAACTGTAGTTTTTGGTTAACAGTTGGTAGTTTTTAGTTAACAGAGTTGTCATTTCGATCGGAGTGCAACGCATTCTAGAAATCTATCTCAAGGTAGATCTCTCCATTCCGCGGTGCTTCAGTCGAGATGACGATTTTATTTTTTGTAACCATCATGCTGATCCGATAGTTATCGGATCGAGTTTAGATTGAAAGGTATTTTTAGCTCCTGAAAACTATTTCTTTACCACAAAAGATTGTTTGCCTGATAACAGATCGTAGAACAAGATAAAATCGCTCACTAAACTATAACCCGGATACTGAAAAGTAGCAGGTTTGTTTTTCTCGAAAAAGAAGTGCCCAACCCATGCAAAGCCGTAGCCCAATACAGGAATTGCTAAAAAGAAATGCCAGTTGTGAAAAAGAAAACCTGTAAAAAAAGCCAGGCAAACCAAGCCGGTACCAATAAAATGTAAGATACGCGATGTGGTATTCTTGTGCTCTGACAAGTAAAAAGGATAGAACTCTTTTAGCGACTTAAATTTTTTTTCTGACATATATTAATTTACAAAATTCCGTTTGCTTTTAAAAAGGCCCCTAGTTGAGCTGGTTTTTCAGTCATTAATAAAGCGTTTAATCCCACTTTTTTAGCGCCTTCTATATGTTGTGGACTATCGTCGATAAATAACGTTTCGGCCGGATTGAGGTTGTTTTCTTTTAACACCTGCTCAAAAATATTGGTGTTGGGTTTACGCAGTTTCATGTGTTGCGAGAAATAAACTTTCTCAAAATAAGCATCATAATTATTAATCTGGAAGGTTGTTTTCAGGTAATTGATAATCCAATCGTAGTGGATTTCATTATTGTTGCTTAACAAAAAAGTACGGTATTTTTCTTTTACTTCAAGCAGTAAATCGTGGTTTTCTTGTATCGTTCCAATTAACAGGCTATTCCATGCCTCGTCAATCTGCTGGTCGGTTAATTCAGGTTTGCCTGCGGCATTTCTAATTCCTGTCCTAAATTCGGCCGGAGAAATGGCACCAGTTTCAATGTCATCAAATAGTTGGTTATGCGCTTTGTGCGCAAAGAAATTTTCGATATCTGTGATGCCCAATTTTTGAAAAGAGGCCTGAGCAATTCTGAAATCGATATCAAATATTACGTTTCCGTAATCGAAAATAATGTTTTTAATGTTTTGCATGGAATCTTCTGAATTTGCTGCAAAGATATTATTGCTGAATTAACGAAGGGTATGAAATCAGCAATTTTTACAATAAAAATCCAGAAGCCTTAATTGCCGCGTGATATTTAATGTTGGCGTCATTCCTGCCTGCTCAGGAATGACGCCAACATCAAAATAATTTTATTTATAGACCTATTTAGGTTCTACCGTAATCGATTGGATAATGGCCCGGCTCTTTTTATCGCCTGTTTTTATCACCTTAAATACGAAATAAATATCATGTGTTTTTCCATCCGAAATCATATTGATCGGATCACTTTTTCTAAAAGTAGATTTCCCGATCATCATTCCTTTACTATCGTCCAATCTGATTTCGATTTCACCATCTGATCCGGGATCGAGGTTTAAGAATGAATAAGTAAAACCTGAAATACCCGTTAAATCAACATTTTTAATGGCTATCCAGCCGTTATCCTTAGTGAGAATGAGTTTTTCACCACCATAAATATCTTTTCGCTCAAAACCCCCAAAATCTTTGATATCGTCCGCATCAATTACATTACTTTTCAGGGTGATTACTTTTGTTGTGGTTAGCGGTTTTTTTAATGCTGTACCTCCTGCATCGGTATAAGTTGCCTTTAAAGTTAAAACAGATTTCTTCTTATCGGTAGCAGCTGGCGGAATGATTTTGCCTGCAGTTGGAAGTGAGGCTTTAACCGCTTCTTTATTGCCTAAAGTCATAATCCACTCTGTAATTTTTTTTACTTCAGCTTCTTTCATTGCGGTATGTGCAGGCATTGGTACTTCTCCCCACACGCCATGGCTACCGCCAATCACTTTTGAAGCCAGGTAATCAACCGCTTTAGGGTCGTTTTTATATTTTGCCGCAATTTTATCAAAAGCTGGTCCGATAGAAACAGCTGATTCTTTATGGCAGGTGCTACAATCAGATTTCAACATCAATGCTTTACCAATCATGGTTTGTGCTGCCTGCTGGTGCCCCAATTGTGCGCCAGCTAAATCAGTTCCTTCTGTATACGTATTTGATATATATATGCGGTTAGCATTCACTTTAGCACCTTTATCGCTTACTAAAACTTTATAATCAACTGGTTTATTGGGAAAGTAAAAACTTTTGTTACCTGTTAAATCTATATTTACAACAGGGTGTTCGTTACCTGCAAAAACCGGTATCACCTGACTTTTCGCTGAAGTTTTACTATTATCTATTACGGTAACACTTACCGGATATTCGCCTGCTTTAGCGAAGGTATACTGTAGGGTTGGCTTAGTGGTAGTTTTGGTAATGCCTTTTCCCAGGTTCCATACATAGGTTAAAGGATCACCATCCGGATCTTTAGCGGTAACTGTTGCTGTCATTTTATAAGGCAATAAACCACTTGTTTTTGCAATATTCAGGCTTTCAACTATTGGTGGACGGTTGCCTTTCAGGTAATCAATTCTGGTAATTGCAGCATCAGGGTTTTTGGTAAACCAGCCTTTGCCGTACTCCAGGATATACAATTTTCCATCTGGACCCAATTCCATGTCAATAGGGGCTGCTAAAGAAACGTTAGCCATAAAGGGCTCCATACTCAGGTAATCACCTTGTGCATTCATGGTTACCGCTTTAACCCATCCACGTACCCATTCATAAATAATTAGTTTGCCGTTATAATAGGCTGGGTAAGGTGAATTTGCTGAGGCATAGTACACCGGACCGGCCATGGCTGTTCGGCCACCTGCACCAACCTGTGGAAATTCTTTCGATTCGCCGTAAGGATACCAGATGTAAGCAGGTTGTGCCGGCGGCAGTTGCTCCAAACCGGTGTTGTTTGGCGAATTATTGATCGGTTTTGCCGGATCAAATGCATTTCCGTTTGCACCATTGGTATAATCGTAAGCTTTATAAGGATAATTATTACCAATAAATAAGGGCCAGCCAAAATTACCTGCCTTACGGGCCTGATTTACTTCGTCATAACCTCTGGGGCCTCTCAAATCGTCATCGTCCGGTGCATCAGGTCCAACCTCGCCCCAGTATAAAAAGTTGGTTTTCTGATCGACAGAAATGCGGTAAGGGTTTCTATTTCCCATTACATAAATTTCAGGTTTGGTTTTCGGATTGTCTTTAGGGAAAAGGTTACCATCCGGAATACTGTAGGTACCATCTTCATTTACCTTGATTCTAAGTATTTTTCCCCTTAAATCGTTCGTATTACCGGCCGATCTCCTGGAGTCGTATTGTTCAAATCCCTTTCTGTTGTCGAGTGGGGCATAGCCTTTGTTTACATATTGTTGTTTTGGCGCATCAAATGGGGTGGAGTTATCGCCTGTTGATACATATAACAGGTTATCTGATCCAAAAGCAATAGATCCTCCGGTATGACAGCATATTTCGCGCTGAGAATAGAATTCGAGCACAATTTTCTCCGATTCTTTTACAATCTGATCGTTAACCAATTTAAATCTGGATAATCGGTTTACAGATTTATCAAATGGACTGTAAAAAAGATAAATGTATTTATTTACCGCAAATTTTGGATCTGCGGCCATACCCAATAAGCCTTCTTCTGCATTTACATAAGGGGTATTGCTTTTAAAATAAACATCGAGTTTGCCTGCCTCTTTAATTTTTTTAGTCTGATTTTTATAAATCAATATTTCACCTCTACGTTGGGCAACCAAAATATCAAGGTTTGGAAGCACCGCCATTTCGGTAGGTTCTGTAAATTCTCCCTGCGCAAGGGTAACCTTCACAAAGCGGTCCTGGTCTGGTGTGTCTATTTTATGTTTTGTAAAAAAATCGAAAGTTTTGCTTTCGTATATGTGTTTGTTCAGTGTTGTTGCCGATATAAGTACAAAGGCAATGGCAGATAACAATAGGGTAAAAGTTGTTTTCATTTATTTAGTTGACTGATTTTTAATAAATATAGGAGATAGTTTTATAGCCTGAGGTATTGTATCAAAATTTATGCGAAAAATAGCAGAATAGATTTGTTATGGACTGCCATACTTGCTTTGAATTCATCATCTGATAAACATCAGCTCCTATCACAAACTTTACGTAACAGCATGTATGCTGAAGTTCAGGTTTAAATCGTACAACCATAAGTTGTTTTTTAAATTATTTTTTGTCAGCCTATTGTCATTGCCATTTTAATCTGTAAATTACGTTATGAACGATAAATTAAATTTGATTCTTGGAATAGTTTCCCTTTTAGGTGGTTTTAGTGTTTTCTTTGTGATTTTTAGCGAAAAAAAGGGTTAGTTCAATTTTCAAATACTTTTTCAGGGAGAACCTTTCTCTATGGGGGGGTATTTTGATCATTCGAAAAAAAACTGGTATTCAATAAAGCCCGGATCTATTTTCTGGTATTTTTCCAATCCTTTATTATCTAGGAAACTTAGCGTATGGACTGATAAATTTAGATAACAGTTCGTTACCAATCGAGATTTTGGATACTGGCAGAATATGGCTGTTGTATGGGGTTTTTAAATTCAATTCTTAATTATCGGCGCTAAATGCATGATAATAAGATAAGAAAGTTTCGAATGTTGCCTTTGGCTTTATTCTTTGTATGTGCCTTTTTCTGGTCAGCATTAAATCATCAATACTCATTGCCTGATCTATCGATCAGATCCAGAATTTTATATAATAGCTAAACCTTTTGGTTTTTTGTATGTTTATTGAGTAAAATCTAAATAAAAATGCAGGGAACAGTAAAATTTTATAATGAATCTAAAGGATTTGGTTTCATCATAACAGAAGACGGAGACGAAGTTTTTGTTCACGTTACAGGTTTAGTTGATAAAATAAGTCAGAATAACCGGGTTGAGTTCGAAATAGCGCAAGGGAAAAAAGGTCCTAATGCCGTTAATGTAAAACTGATTCAATAGTTCTATGAGGTTAGGCACGGTAAAGTTTTATAATCAAAAAGAAGGTGTTGGAAGTATTACACCATCAAATGGAGGAAGAGAAGTGAGTGTTTTTGCTCATGGTGTAGTCGATCCCATAAAACCCAATAATATAGTTCAATTTGATATTGAATTTACACCGGATGGCATCGAAGCCACTAAGGTAATTGTGCTATCAGCATAGATAGATACTGTAGAATATCTTTGCATCCGATTGCATTTGTTGTTTTGCGTCATTTCAGGATAACTATATGATATTGATGCACATCATCTAATAATAATGCCAAGAGAAGGGGCTATATCTCATCGTTTAATAAATGGATTTAATTTAAATACGGAATCGAAAGATTGATGCTTTTTTAGATTTGATTCTTAATCTGTATTTCTGGAGGCATTTATCATTATAATAATTTATTTTAGCGGCCTGTAACCAAATCTGATAAATTTGATCTTACAGTTGTTTACCCTTAAATTTTTATGATACAACTAGAGCCAATTAACGGTTTTTTTAAAAAAGAACGTGCGTTGCAGGCAATATACCCTATGCGTATATTAATTGTGCGTGAAGGAAATGGCTTTTTATGCATGAATTCCGGCGATTACGCCCTGTTAAAAGGTAGGATTTTTTTTATTCCGGAAGAAGGTCTGGTTAGGCTCGATGGAGAGATTACTTCAGGTTATTGGCTAAGTTTTAGCAGTTTACTATATGCAGAATTTTTACTTCAGCATTTAGATCCTCAGGCTAAAAACCTCTTTTTAAATTTATCCTTCAGGGATCTCGATTCGCACAAATTGACTAAAACTTATAGGTTACTTGATCAGCTAAAGAGAGAAATTAATGTTAAAAAAGATATACCTTTTTTAGCACAGTATTTGTCTTTATTTCTAGGTTATACAGCTGGTTTAAGCGGCTATCTTGCTGCCTTAACTTTAGATGATTTACAGCAGGTATTGAGATTCAGGGCAATTTTAGAACAATTTTTCAGGCAGGAAAGATCCATCCGATTTTATGCAGAAGGTATGGGAATGAGCGCTGGCAAGCTAAATAAATTTTTAGATAGAGTGCTTGGAAAGAGCCTGACGGTGCTTATTAAAGATCGCATTATGCGCGAAGCGGAAGAATTATTGATCCATAGTGAATACACGATTGATGAAATAGCTGAGCTATTGGGTTTCGAACAAACCACTAATTTTAATAAGAGTTTTAAACGTCACAGAGGTATGTCGGTATTGCAATTCAGCCGCCTGGCCTAAATTGAATGAAAAATTGGTGCGTCTGCCAAAGAAATTTCATCTGCTTGATTTCATCTCTTCCAGAAAACAGGTATTCCAGACCTCACCACATTAATTGTTTCGCGCCTAACGCGTAAAGCTTTGCTTACTGCATCTATTTTATCAGCCGCACCAATTTTACGTCAGCTAAATTATAAAATCTTAACCTAAAGCAAGGAAAATTTTCCTAAAAATGTTACGTAATTGTATTTTAGCGTTTACAGTATGCGTTAGCCTCATTTTTCATGGCCAAAATAAAATATAATCTGGTAGGCTTATTCCCTGTTGGAGCGCTAGCCAAATATCATTAATTTGAGGTTTTTAACCACAGATTCACACAGATAACCACAGATTGACGACCTTTCAGGGAGATATTTGGAATTGCAATAGTCGAAACAAGTAATAGATAATATTGCAGGTATCAGGAAATATAGGTGCTGTGGTTTATGGCGGTTTGCAGCCCCGCTTTTTATTACTCCCGACTTAACGTCGGGATTCATTACAATCGGGTTTATGAACAAAGGGTTCTGCACCTTGCATACCCTAAAAATGAAATGCTGCATTGTCCTATAGCCCCGGTCGGAGTGTTACCCCAATGTCATTAAGTTAAGGGGTTTTAGCCACAGATGAGCACAGATAAACACGGATTTTCATATCTGTGTGCATCCTTCCTATCTGTGGTTAAATTATTTTCTTGTGCCTAATGGCTTAACTTAATGACATTGAGTGTTACCAGCAGCAACGAGGTACGAGGCAGCGAAGCGTAAAAGCGAAAGACGGGAAGTATCTAAATGTTTTGTACAGGCATTGCGCTCCGGATCCAGTCAATATTTCTTTATCCTCGGCCTTTTACCTATCGTGTGGACACAATGATTATAACATTCTTCTAACGCTCTATGCCGCGGGGCATGGTACTTTGGAGCGCCAAAGTACCCAAAACGCTTCGTCAATCCAGCAATGAGCCTTTTGCACAATCCCATGCACATCAAAAAAACAACGGCACTTCGTTTTGTGTTCAATATTTTTTTAAATTAAATCATCATTTATGAACACAAAACCACTGCGTTTCAGGTTTGTTAGTGCTAATTGAACTAGACAGCAGCTGTTTTTTTGATTTTTCCGGCTCTTGGGATTGACGGCGTACTTGGTTAAAATCCGTGCTTTATTAAAGTTGGTTAGCAAAATGCCTAAACTATTCTTAAAAAAAGATGTGTCCAAACGATAGGCCTTTGACGGGATAGAAAGTGCAGCTATGTTACAGATTCTTCGCTATAGCTAGAATGAAAATCTGCTCATTAATCCTCAAACAAATAACCACTGTAGGCCAATCCTTTGGCTACACTTTTAAAATTATCGCCAGAGTTTAACGGAATATGAGGAAATTTAGTTTTAAACAGGTTTTGCACGGCTGAAACCATTGATGTTCCTCCGGTTAAAAACAAACAGTCAATGTCTTCTGAGTTGATTTTGTATGTTTCCATAAACTGATCCAGGTAAGCATTGATTTTATTGATGTCTTTTCCGATAATCGAATTGTACTGCTCAAGTGAAATATTTTCGTTAATCTCGATCTCCATATTGCTGTAGGCGAAGGTTGAAACAGGTTGATCAGAAAGTTCGATTTTTGTTTTCTCGATCGATCTGAACAAAGAATAGCCCAGGTTATTTTCGATCAGGGTGATCAGGTTTTTGAATTTCGGATCGTTTCCTGAATAATAATAATATTCCTCAATCTCTTTCTGGATTTTTAAACCGTTAAAAAAGTTCATTTTATCCCAGGTACAGATATTGGCAAAAAGTGATTTTGGAACATTTAAAACCTTGCCTGGCGTGGCCTCGTACATGGTGTTTTTTCCAAAATATGGTGTGCCTTTATCCCACATAAATGCAGAATCGAGACTATCGCCACCAATATAAATACCACCAGAGGCAATCATATCATTTTTACGGTCTTTGCTGCCAACTTTATCCGGATCGAGGATCAGGTAGGTGAAATCTGTTGTACCTCCACCTAAATCGGCTACTAAAACCCGTTCTTTTTTCTTAATTGTTTTTTCGTAGGCAAAGGCTGCCCCAATAGGTTCGAATTGAAAACGCACGTCAGTAAAGCCAGCGTTTTCAGCAGCTTTTTTTAACCTGGTTTGCGCCAGTGTATCTTTCATGGTATTGTCATCATCAAAGAAAACCGGCCGCCCTATAATGGCCTTGCGGCAGTCTTCACCAACAATCTGATCGGCCTTCGCTTTTAAATCTTTTAGAATTAAAGTGACAAGATCAGAAGCTGTATATCTTTTATTATGGATACGGGTTTCGGTAAAAGTAGTTCTTGAGAGGATTTGTTTGATAGATTTGATGAAGCGGCCTTTCATGTTGTCACTTAAATAAGCATCTATTGCTTTGTCGCCAACGATATGGCTTTCGCCATCAACAAGACTTTTTACTTCTGTAAAATAAATCAATGAAGGGATAGAAATCGTGTCTACAATTTCCTTCTTTTCTTCATCATAAATAGAAAGTGCCGAATTGGTTGTTCCAAAATCGATTCCGTATAAAAACTTGCTCATGGTGTGTTATGCTGTGGTTGGCGCTAAAATTGGGGTTGCGAAAGTATTAAAAAATTGTGTTAAGAACTAAAATTTTTAAAATAATTCACTTGTACCCAAATGGGCGTTTACAATACGCGTAATTTGCTGGCCCAGTTCTTTTGCATTGCCAATGCCTACGCTTTTAAGTGCCGCAAGTTGGTCGGTAGTTCTGGGCATTTTTTCGGCAATAGAAAGTAATGCTAAGTCAGACAGTACCGCATAATCCTGGGTGCCACGTTGCTGCGCGATTGTTTTGCGCCATTCGACCAGGTTTTTGTAAACCTGAGGATTGGAAATCTCTTTTGGCTTGATGCTCGATTTAACCGGTTTTTTCTCGGGTTGTTTATTGCCAGCGGCATGCAAGGTATTGATGTAATTTTTGATCGAAAAGGGGTTCCACGAAATTTTAAATAAAGCCAGCTTGATCTGGAGTGCATCTTTACAGTCGTTTAAAACTGTAAGTAATTTGTCAGAGTGCGTATCATTATAAAAGTTGATGGCCACAATTCTTGCCATTAAAGTAATGAGTTGTTCAAGTTTTGGAATAAAATAATCTGAGGCTTTCTGCAAACGTTCCATAAAAGCACTTTCATTTGCAGGATTTTCATTGGTGCTTATTTTCGAGAATTCCTTTGTAATGAAATTTCTGGCTACTTTAAAGATCTCGTGTTGAAAGATCTGGTTTCCCTGTTCGTAAATAGATAAAAAAGCATTCTTCTCGTCTTTATCGATCAGTTTGGAGCGCCCGAGTTTCTCCCAATCTTTTGCAATCAGCGAAAAATCCAGAAGCTCATGAATCAATCCCCAGGCATATTGCTGCGTATAACGTGCCAGCAGATCAGCGGTAGGTTTATCCTGGTGAGCGGCTTTTGTGAAACTGATTACTTTGGCATCGGTAATGATATTTTCGGAAACCACAGGCGATTTTAGGATCAGTCCTTCCAGGCTTCTGCAACGGCTTAGTGCTACGTAAGCCTGTCCGTGGGTGAATGCGGTGCTCACATCAACTATTGCCTGGTCGAAGGTTAATCCCTGGCTTTTGTGCACGGTAATGGCCCAGGCCAGTTTAAATGGATATTGTGAGAAGGATCCGGTACTGGTTTCGTCGATTTTATTTTCTTCGTTGCTCAGGCTATATTTAACATTTTGCCAGATTTCTTTTTCTACTTCGATTTCCCTGCCACCGTTGGTGAAAGTTACTTTTATCGAATCCTGACTGATTGCGGTAACTTTTGCCGCTTTTCCATTGTAGAATTGCTTTTTACCTGAAGAATCATTTTTGATAAAGATGACCTGTGCACCCAGTTTTAGCTGAAGTTTTTCGTCGGTAGGGTAGGCATCTTTAGGGAAATCGCCACTTACATCTGCATTGAATTCGAAAATTTCTCCGGGCAATTTTTCTAAACAACCCTGGTTAATTTCATTAACCAATTGGTTATGTGTGGTGAGCGTAATGTAATCATCTTTCCATTCCCGATCTAAAGATGGGTCGTAACGTTCATTCAGTTTGGCAAGGAGGCCGGCGTCGAGACTGTTTTCCCGCATCCCGTTCAAAATGTCAAGAAATACGGGGTCTGATTGACGGTAAACTTTATCTAAAGTGAACGTAAGCATTGGCGTAGACCTGAAAATGAGGCTATCGAAAAAGTAGGGGCTGGAATAATAACTGCCCAGAATATGCCAGGCATCGTGAAAAATAGGAGAGAGCTGGTAAAGATCGCCGATCATTAACACCTGAACGCCACCAAAAGGACGGTTAGAGCCTTTAACACGCCTTAAAGTACGGTCGACAAAATCAATCAGATCAACCCTAACCATACTAATCTCATCAATGATCAATAAATCAAGGCAGCGTAAAAGTCTTGTTTTTTCGTCTGAATATTTAAAATTACTTTCTGCGTTTTCATCAACAACCGGAACCAGCGGGCCGAAGGGGATTTGAAAAAAGGAATGGAGTGTTACGCCACCTGCATTTATTGCTGCAACAGCGGTAGGTGCAACAATGGCGAAATTCTTTTTTGTGGTATCCCTAATCTTGCGTAATAAGGTTGTTTTACCGGTTCCGGCTTTACCTGTTAAAAAAACAGGCTGGTTGGTGGTGGCTAAAAAATCGAGAAGAAGTTGGTTGTCCGGGTCGGGCGTATTCATATCAATTGCAAAATTAACCTATTCGAAATTGATTTGAGGACAGGTGAGCAGGCGTTTTATCAACATTTTTAATGAGAAACGAGGCGCTGTAAAATGAAAATTAAAATTAAGCGCTTGAAAATGAGTTTGTATTCTTTCTTTTTATGAAAAAAGGGTGAAAACATTTTCCTAATTTCAATTCAAATTTGTAACATTGCACTCGCAAAAAAGGAATAACTTTTTTCCGGGCCTATAGCTCAGCTGGTTAGAGTAGAAGACTCATAATCTTTTGGTCCCTGGTTCGAGCCCAGGTGGGCCCACTGCTTTAAACCCCTTTAAGGATAGCCTTAGAGGGGTTTTTTGTTGCTCTTCGTCGAAACTCAATTTTTCTGGAAAGATCGAACTAATAATCTCTCTTTTTATTCGTCACATTGTAACCATATTTGGGTATTTCGGTAAAGTGGGGAATACATTAAAAAGCTTAATCACCCAGGTTCTCAATGGCAAATTGCCTAAAAAAATCAGCACTGGTGTAACATGCATAAGGTACTCTCACCGTATGGTCTTCCAAGCCCTCGGGGTATTTTGTTTTTTTTGAACCGTAATCGGAGATGGACTTCATGGCTATTCCTTTGGGTTTGTTGCCGAATGTGGTGTTTTCGATCGCATAGTAAAACCCGAAGATTTCCATGTCCCAGCCTATGGCACCTGGATTGTCGGCCATCACTTTATTGAACCATGTTTCCGATCTAACCATGGCACTTCCTGAAACAATGATTCCAGGAAAGAGCTTTAATTCTGCTTCAAAAAGTGCTTTATCCGGATAACCATCTTTTATTTGCTGTAAAATACCGGTCGACTTGAACTGTAGTGCACTTGTAACAAGCGTGGTATTGGCAGGTACAGGCCTCTTCTTGGGCTTTTCGATGATTTCAGGCGGGTTGTCGCCTGCCGACTGCTCGGTAATGGTCACCTGTTCAAAGTCGATGGACTCTTTTGCGAGCATGATGTCACCTACACTGCATTTTTTCATTTTGGACTTATTTCCAGCAGCATGGCCGATCATGGCCATTATCTCAGGCGAATGACTGGTTATCATCTGGCTGGTAGCCACCGCTGCTGCGGCTGCACCTTGGTGAAGACATTGCACGAGGATAACTTTAATTCCCTTTTTTCCACCTTTTAAATGACCGGTCCGGTAGGTGAAGGCGTTATTTTCTTTTGGTGGGATGATTTTAACCCCGCTTAATATCTCCAAGGCTGCATTGTGTTCTTCTTCTGTTACAGTGACAATCCCAATCTTGTAGGTCTGCTTGCGGGCTGTTGGCGGCTTTGCCGTAGATATGTAATTTTTGGCCAGTTTCTGCTCCTCCCTGTAAATATCCCTCAACTGTTTGAATTTGTTGAAAGCGCTATACAATAAACTGTGTACATGACTGTTGATTGTAGTTAAAATACCGAAATGTGCCAGTTCATCTAGGTCACTGATTTTTTTTTTCTCCTGTGCTGCCCAATAAAGGAAATCATCTATAAAGCCGGTTATATCTGAATCAGTTAGTGCACTATCTGTAAGTAAGGGTTCGTAGATTTTGGTGTATAAATGGTTATAAAGGGAATTTACCGCTTCAAAGTAAAATTCGCCGTTCTGTATTTTCCAACCCTGGCCGCTGCGGATATTTTCATATGCGCTGCGGTACTCATCTTTTTTGTTTTCCAAAAAATTGGTCAGGGTATCAATGGTTCTAGGGATTTGTGTTAATTGTATGCTCATTGGAGAAGTTAATTATTTTAGGATAGTATTTGTACATGATTCGCTACCTAATGTTATCGGTCCTTTTATGGATGACAGAATCGATGAATGCGAGGCAGTCTTTTTTCCCGGTTATAAAATCATTGTATATGTCCTGTAGGCTAATGGTAATGACTTCCAGGTTGAAAGGGCTATGAGTAAGCGTACTTAAGTATGCATTTTGCTCGCTTGGGATCATAACCAGGTTTATTTGGGCATTATGATTGGCTACATTATAGGCATACAGCTCTTTTTCAAAAGGTTTACGCAGGTAATCTTTTAGGTTATAATATTTTGCGTCACCGATAAATCTCGTATGGATTAAATCGGGGTGAAGTGTTTTATAGCTGGGTTCGGTCCAGTTTATTGGTTTAAGCCCTGTACTGCTATCTAGTACAGCCTGGAGCATATATTGGTAAACATATTCGAAAGCTTTCGAATAAAAAACATTGATCTTGTTTTTGACCTGTATGCTGGAGTTTTCTATATAGGCTAGTAATGTTTTGATGACCAGTTCATATACAGGGTTAAACTGTGTTGTTCTTAAAGTCGTGATTACCTGTTTGTCGTCATAGGCTATCTGTTTGAATGCAATACCTTTTCTTTTTAGGAATTCTTCCATTTCGGCTATCTTTCTGGACTCTGTTGTTGAGGCATATTTTTCTTGTAGAGATTTCAACACGGTATAATAAACATCTCTAATTTCATTGGTTGCAAAGTCTTTTATTTGATAGGTGATGCCGTTGCCATACCTTCCCCTGTTGATATCGGTGAGCATCGGGTTTACCCTCCCGAGCTTTGGCCGGGAGCTATGAATAAAAAGTTTTTGTCTGGGGTAATAAAACTCATAGGTAATGTAGTCCATAAAGAAGCCATAGAGCTTTTTCCAGTAATAAAACTCGGATTCGATCTCTTTACCGGTTTCAAAGGATTTGTTTTCGATCAGTAACTTTTCTTTTCTTTTTAACCCCCTGAAGGTTTTGAGCAGGTTGATGGTGAGGGAAATATTTTCCTGGGTATGGTCTTCAAAGTTTTTAGGTAGGGCAATGAAATGATGGTACGGGGTGATCACCTCTCCAACGAATACCACTTTATAGCTTTTCAGGTATTGTTTGACTTCGATAAGACCATGTTCAAGCAGGAAGCCAAATGAATCCCCAAATGCCCCTTGCGTGTAGAGCGCGGAATCAATTAGTAAATTCACTGGCGGTTTCCTCACTGATTTTATCAAACAAATAATCTAGGCTGTGGTTTTCACCATCGCGGTCGAGGTCGGTGAGCTCAATGATTTCGATTCTTTTGCGCAGGTCATCGTTACCCTGGATAAGTTCGGTCTTGGATGATACAAAAACAAAGCCCAAATTATCCGGCAAGATCCTGGTACCGTTGTCCTCTGCTAAAAAATCGAATTGCTTGTCAACCAGGCTATTGAGTGAGAGGAAACGCACCCCGTTATTCCGTTTAGTGGAAATGGCCTGAAGTAGTACATCATTAATGATTTCCAGGCTCTTGTGGCACTCATCGAACACAATGGTGTAATGGTTGGCCAGATCTTTGGAAGCAGCCTCAATGAACTTTCCAACCTTGGTCAAGGTATAGGCTCTATCTTCTGGAGAATAATCGAACAGGATATGTTGCCACATGTTGTCCACAATTACAAAAAGGCTTTTGTGCCCATCATTTGCCAGGTTTTTTTTGATCCGGTAACTTTTGCCCACACCAGATGCGCCTACAAGGCAAATGGCTTGTGCCAATCTGTTTTTTACTGTGCTGGTTTCGTTGGGAACCAGTCCATCTTTAGTCATGGTACTATCGCTTATGTCCAGAAAATTGATATAGGATTGTATCGCTGCAGAATAGAACCCGGATTCACCATAGGAAGGGGCATCCGGGTGGTAAAACTTCCCATTCTTATCTGCCTGCTCTGCTAAGAGATCTTCG